>CAWGIW010000011.1:0-261657 GCA_963822825.1 uncultured Actinomycetes bacterium
AGCACGCTAAACGACGACCGGCATGCAAGAGGCCCTTCCCCCGCTGGGCTAGGGGAAGGGCCTCGAACTACGGCTCTACTTCGGAGTGTTCGTCTCGGTCGGGGGAAGCCCGATCTCCTCCGAAAAGTCGGTCCAGTCGTAGACCCACTGCTTCCGGACCACGACCTTGTTGGCCCACGGGAAGAGCCCTTCAGACAGACCAATCATGCGCTCAGCCATGGTGTCCAAGGCCTTGTGCACAGCCTTCGTGTGGATGTTGACGCCCTTCAACGCAAGCGGCACCAGAACTCGAAGCTGATCCGCAGCGAACGCGGGGTACCTTCGCCTCCGCCATTTCTCTCCTTCGTGACGACGACCACCTCTTACGAGAGTATGCATATTTCACGAGAAGTCAAATTTTTACGAGATCGCTCATTTCACGAGATGGCGGCTTTAGTGATGGTGGCGCATGTACGACCAGCCTCGAACCGACCGGGATGTTGCGAACACGCTGATCGACCTGATCATCGGCGGCCTGCTCGTAACCGAGATTAAGCAGCAGGCGGACGGCCTCAACCGGGACCGACGAGGCGTGTCCCGAGCAACTCCCGTGCACAAATCCGTGCACAAATGACAAGCAAAAGGCCCCTTCCATGATCGGAAGAGGCCTCTGACCTGCTAACTTTCTCGTAGCGGGGGTAGGATTTGAACCTACGACCTCTGGGTTATGAGCCCAGCGAGCTACCGAACTGCTCCACCCCGCGTCGGTGTCCCTTTACTTTAGGGGCTGCCACGGCCCGAGGCAAATCGCCCAGCGGCGGCCGGGCGGACGCTGCCGCACCGAAGCAGGCTCACGCCCCGGTGCCCGGCGTCCCCGGTGCCGACTCCCACAGCACGTAATTGATCTGCCAGGGCGCCGTCGGCGGCTGGGTCAGGTCATGCGCGTCCTGCGTCGTGGTGAGGTTGATCACCCGGCTCGGCGAGAACCCGTACCGGGCGAACTCAGCGGACCCGGAGCCGATCAGGACCGCGCGCCTCCCGGCGGACGTGATACCGCTCAGCACCGCCTGCAACGCTGCCGGCGACGCTCCCGCCATGATGCCCGTCGGCACGTCACACATGCCCCTGATCACTTGGCCGAACTGGTCCGCCGCCGTCCGGTCGAGGATCACCACCGACGTGGACGCGCTGAGCGTGCCGCATAGCTCTCTGACCGCGGCGGCCTGGCCGGGGCCGACTCGGTTCAGCCCCAGGCCGCCGTCGGCGGCCCGGGCCGCGCCCGGCACCGACGCGAATGTCAGGCCGAACCCGAACGTGGCGAGGGCCGTCGGCAGGGCCAGGGCCACCACGAAACACGCTGCGGCCGTGGCCACCGCTCCACGCCCGGCGCCACGCTCACGGGCGCGGGCGGCCAGCCACGACGACACCCAGATGGCGCACAGAATGAGACCGGGGATGACCACGGGGACCAGCCGCCGGCTCGCCCACGGCTGATCGGGCGCGGTGCCCGGCCGCCACAGCACGCTGACCACGCCCCAGCCGATGATCATGAGCGGCAGCGCCCAGATGCGCGCCGCGGCGTCGGGGTCCCGCCAGGTGAACAGCGCGCGCAAGCACCGGCGGGCCAGCAGCGCGATGCCGAAACAGCCGAGCAGGACGGCGGGCAGGCCGATATACCAGATGACCCAGTACAGGCTGTGCTCGGAATACAGCCGCGCGGGGTCCACCGGCAGACGCAGGGCCCGCTGCAACACGCCCACGTAGGCCACGGTGCCCCGGTTTGGGTCGCCGCGGACTGTCTGCAGGTACGGGCGGACGGTGAAGCCGATCGCCGCCGCCACGCAGACCCCGAGCGCCACATCAGGAAGCCTGCTCAGCGGCCACTGGACCAGCCACCGCCGCGCCCGCTGCCGAGACGGGCGGTACCACGCCAGCCAGACGGCCACGACCGCGACCACGGCCAGCCCAGCGGCGATCAGCCCGAGGTCCCGCAGCGAGGTGCCCAGGGTCCGCATGTAGCCGGGGGTCAGTAGATAACCAGCGGCCAGCCCGTACCCCGCACCCACCAACAACCCGATACTCAACGGAACGGCCTGGTATCTCCGCCCACCGACCAGCGCGCCGACGAACAGGATCACAGGTACCACGGTGGCCAGCGAGCCTATCGCCACGACCGAGGCCAGCCCGAGCGCGAGGCCGCCCACGGCCGCCGCGGCGGCCGACGCCGGCCGCCTGGGGCGCGGGGCCGACCTCCGCCAGAAAGGCCGCACGCGCCCGGCGGCCGAGCCGATGATGAGCGCGTCGATGACCAGGCACAACCCGCCGAAGATCAGCACCTGCACCGTCGGCTCGCCGAACGCGGACCGGCTGGTGTAGTGCTCGGGCAGGGTCAGCGCGAGCACGAGAGCGGCCGCTGGGGCCCATTGCGGGCCCGCCAGCAGGCCGGCCAGGCCGCCGAAAGTGATCACCGCGAACGCGCCGAGGACCGGGCTGACGAGCGCGGCGGCAATGGTGCCGTGCACCCAGAATCCGGCGGCCAGGATTATCGGCAGGCCCGCCATGAACTGCGGAGTCAGGCCCGTGGATGGCTGGGAGAATCCGGTGCCGGAAAAGGTCAGCCCCGGGTGAGCGCCACCGAATGCGGCCAGCGACTGCGGAATGGGCAGGGACCCATGCTCCGCGATCCAGTAACCGGCCTGGAGCAGCGCCCCGGGATTGCGCAGCACGATGATCTGCGGCGAGTTGAGCTGTATCTGCCACGCAGCGAATCCCGCCCCGACCGCGATCGTGCCGGCCAGTCCCCACCACGCCACCCAGGCCCGCGCCGGGCGCGGCTCCTCGGCCGCCGGCCGGGACTCCCGCACCGGGCCCGGCCACCGGCTGGGCACCCGGCGGAACGTGGCGACCATCAGGATCGCGGCCAGCGGCACCGCGATGAGGATCATCGGGATGGGCAGGAAACGCCCGGCCAGCAGCAGCGGAATCCCGGGCAGCAGCCAGCTGATGACGAGCAGCGCCGGAACGACCGTGAGCCGGGCGAAAGTCCGGCCCGCGAGCGCGGACGCGGATCGCGAGTTGAACGGCAGGACTGGACCGGGGACGGCTGCTTTCGGCGGACTTGCCGGCGAGGCGGACTCCCAAACGCACGGTGCCCACTGTAGATGCCCGCTGCGGATGCAGAGCGCTTACATCCATGTAACGTCTGTGACCGATTCATCCTATTGGCACTACATCGCATAGCCTCGCGTTGAACAATGATGAAACGCACCCCCAGCGTCCGACCCCCCCGCGCCGAGGAGCGATGAGCCGCTACGACGATCCCGACGACGTCGGCGGCCGTCTGTCACCCTGGGAGCAGCCCGCTGACCAGGTGCGTGGCAGACGGCGCTGGTTCAGGAGCGGGCGCCGGGATGCGGGGGGACGCGACCATCCCGGCCGGGACGCCGACCGCCGGGGCGGGCGGCGGCGCGGCAAGGAGATAGTGCTCGGCGGGGCTGCCATCCTGACCACGGTCATCGTGGTCTCCACCTCGCTCGCCGCCTACGCCAGGTACCGGACCGTGTACGGCAGCATCAAGCGCGTCGCGGTGAGCTCCGCTGAACTCGGCAAGCACCGGCCGCCGTACACGGCCGCGCTCAACATCCTGGTCATGGGCTCGGACAGCCGGGCCGGAACCCGTGGCTTCGGCAGCGCCAGCGTCATTACCGGCGCGCGCTCGGACACCGTGATGCTGCTGCACATCGCACCCGGCCACCAGCGGGCCGACATCATCAGCTTCCCCCGGGACTCGATGGTCCCGATCTATGCCTGCCAGGCGGACAGCGCGCAGGGCCTCATCGGGCAGCAGGCGCAGCCAGCGCAACCTCGAACCGCTCAACTCCGCCTTCGCCTATGGCGGTCCGATATGCCTGTGGAAGACCCTGGAGCAGCAGACCAACATCCGCATCCAGCATTTCGTTGAGGTAAATTTCACTGGGTTCCAGTCGATCGTCGATGACGTCGGGGGAGTAAGCGTCTGCCTGCCGGTGGCGGTCAACGCCCCGGCCGCGCACCTGAACATGCCGTCAGGCGTGCACACCGTCACCGGGGCCCAGGCGCTCGCTTTCGTCCGGGCGCGCGAGGGCGTCGGTGATGGTTCCGACCTGGAACGCATCCAGCGGCAGCAGTTCTTCCTGGACGCCGTGCTGCAGAAGCTCAAGAGCACCAACCTGCTCTCCGACCCGACCAGGATCCTGCACGTCGTCTCCGACGCCGCGAAGTCGATGACCGTCAACAGCGGCCTGGACCTCAGTACCTTGCTGAAGATCGCGAACAGCATGAAGTCCCTCAATTCGAGCAACGTGGACTTCGTCTCGGTGCCGAATGGGCTGTACGCACCCGATCCCGCCAAGGTGCAGTGGACCCAGCCTGAGGCGGATCAGCTTTTCCAGGCCATCGCCAGCGACAAGACCGTGCCCACGCCCGCCAGGCACGTCACTCGGCCGTTGACCGCGTCCGCGCAGGTCAGCCCGGCGCAGGTCAAGGTGGACGTGCTCAACGGAGTGGGCACCGGCGGCCTGGCCGGCACCGTGGGCACCGATCTCACCAACGCGGGCTTCACCGTGACCGGCACCGGTGACGTCCCCGGCTTCGGCTTCACCAGCAGTGTCATCGAGTACAGCTCGGCCAGCCAGCTACCCGAGGTGAACACGCTCAAGGCCGCGGTCAGCGGGGCCACCGTGAAGCAGGACACGGCCGTGCCGCCGGGGACGATCACGCTGATCGTCGGGTCGAACTTCAACGGCCTGTCCAGCGCGAACGCGTCATCCAGCCCGTCAGCGTCCAGCCCGTCAGCGTCGGCGTCACCCAGCCCGTCCTCATCGGCCGGCAACCTGACCAACACCTATGGCGGCATCACCGGCAGCACGAACATCTGCCACGACTCGGCCGCTTTCGCGCCCTGACGGCTCCGCCGCGATGGCCGCCTCCCCTCGGAAGCCCTGGTGTGGCGCCCCCGTTTCTGGCTGCCCCGTTTCTGGCTGCACGGTACCCGGATGAAGCTTTTCACCGGCTGGCACACCTGGGACGAGGCGGAACCGGGCCTGCGCGAGCGACTGCCCGCCGAGACCGTGGCGCGGCTCCAGAACGCCGTGGCGTTCGCCGTCGAGCATCACGGCGGCCAGCGCCGGCCGATGGGGGCGCCCTACCTGGAGCATCTGCTTGAGGCGCTTGAGGTGCTGGTGCGCGGGGCCGGCGTGACCCGATCCTGAGGTGCTGAGCGCTGCCGTTCTGCACGATGTTGTCGAGGACACGGCGTGCACGCCGAGCGATCTGGCCGCCGCGTTCGGTGCCCGGGTCGCCGAGTTCGTGGGCTGGGTGACGATCCCGCTTCCGGCCCCGGGCCAGGACAAGGCCGCGGTCAAGGAGACCTGCCTGCGCCGGCTGCGGCACGCCCCGCGAGGTGCCGTCCTGGTCAAACTCGCCGATCGCGCCAGTAACGTGCAGACCCTGCGCAACCTGCCGCCCGCCAAGCAGCGCTCCTACTACGCGCAGACGGTGCGGCACATCATCCCGCTCGCGGCGACGGAGCCCTGGTTCGCCGATTGGTACGCGGACTGGCAGCGGGACTTCGCTGATCTGGGCCCGCCCTAGGGGCGTGTCCAGCTAGCCCCCTGCGGACCAGCGCCCCGCCCGCCAGCGCTCCGCCCGCCAGCGCTCCGCCCGCCACAGGCCCGCCAGCCAGCGCCCCGCCAGCCAGCCAGCCCCGCGCGCCAGCACGGGGATGGTCGGTTCTCGTTCCGCTCCCCGGCCGGGGCTCGGGCCGCCCAGCAAGGACACCTCGAGCCACACCCACAGGCCCAGGGGGTACATGAAGTAGCCGAATCTGGTCGCCGGGGCCAGCGTGAACATGAGGGAGAGCCCGATGATGAGCCGCCAGGTAGCCGAGGGAATGTCCCGCGGCGGACGGACGATGAGAGACACGACGATGCCCAGCCCGGCCAGGGCCAGCGCCGCGACGGCGATCATGTGGCCGGTGTGCCCGGTGTCGGCGAGCAGGTGCCCGGGCAGCGGGCTGACCGCCTGCGACTTGATGCTGGCCAGGCCGAGCGGGAACAGGACGGTGTTCTGCACCAGGGTGCGTGGCCACAGCGCCGCTACCGGCCCGACCAGGGCGGCCGCCGCGGCGAGCGCGGCCAGGGCGAACCGGGCCGTCGTCCGGCCGCCGTCCCTGACCGCGAGCAGCGTCATCGCGACCACGAGCGCGGGCCAGGCCGTCGCCTTGGTGGCCGCGGCGAGCCCGAGCACGATGCCGCCCAGGATGGGCCGCGGCCGCCGCCACAGCAGCGCGAAACCCAGGCACAGCAACGCGAGCACGGGCACGTCGGTGCCGCCGACGGCCAGCGAGAAAGCGATCACCGGGGTGGCGGTGACCAGTGCGGTCCAGCGGAATACGTCCCGCGCGCCGGACAGGGCCAGAGCCGCGCCGAACGCGGCGATGAACACCAGGCAGAACCAGATCCGGGGGTCGGTGAGCAGCCCGGGACCGAGCAGCGCCCGCGGGAGGCCGAACACCGTCATGACCGGCAGGTACGGGTCATAGATGTTCGGGTTGTGCGCGGCCGCGAGGACCGCGGGAGTCTCGTAGGGTGAGCCGTGCTGGACCATCAGGCGCGCGCTCTGGGCGATGACGCCTACCTCGGGCTGCCACTCACCCTGGATCGCCAGCACGGACAGCGGCGCGGCGAGCGCGCCGCCGAAGCTGAGCACGAGGGCCAGGTCCACGCCGCGCGACTTCCAGGCCAGCACCGAGACGGCCGCCAGCAGGTAGGCCGGGGCCGCGAACAACCCCCACAGCCGGTGCGGCGCGTAGTGACTGATGAGCCCCAGCCCACCGGCGAAGGCCGCGCACCCTACGAACGTGGCCGCCAGCAAGGCCCGTGGGATGGTAGTCGGCGAATGCCACGTGACCCGCCGCGGCTCACAGCCGCGGGGCGGCGCCTGTCCCAGCGTGAGCATGAAAATGGACCCTCCACTGAGGCAATCGTAACCAGGCGCTCATCTTCTGCCCCGCCGGCACCCCGGAACCGCCCAGCCTTCGGCTCACCAAACTCAGATGACCGGCGGACGGCCGACCCGGGACATCCGCCACGCTGTGCGAAGTGACATCCGCCGGCGCTGCCCGGGGTCCATGCGCCACCCCTCGGCAAAGCCAGCCAGCCACGCGCGCAGCACGTCAGCCGAATGTTCCCGCAGCACGGTCACCGCAAACCAGTCGATTAGGTACAAGGCGCCCAGCGGCCAGGGCAGATTACGGCGGGCCAGCAGAACTCGGTTCCGCCCGTCGAGCCTGAAGAACGTGGCGTGCCGGGCGTTCGGCAACGCGTGATGGCACATCTGCGCGGCCGCGTCGTACTCGATCCGGTACCCCAGGCCGAGGAGCCGCCACGCCAGATCCGTCTCCTCGTGCGCGTAGAAGAACACCGCGGGCAGGCCGCCCGCCTCCAGGTAGGCCGAGCGGCGGATGGCGCAAGCCCCGCCGGCGAACGTGGTCACCGCGGAGGACCGCTCCGGGTCACCGGCCCGCAGCCGCGGCACGTGCCATCGCGCGGACGGCCCTCCCTCGGGGTGAACGACACGGAACGACAGCACCGCCAGTTCCGGGTCGTCGGCGAACCGGCCGGCGACGTAGCCGCCGAGCCCCGGGTCGGGATACCACCCGTCGTCATCGAGGAACAGGATGACCTCACCGGCGCACGCCTCGACGCCGGCGTTGCGCCCACCGGCTACTCCCGCGTTCGCGGCCAGCCGGATCACGGTCACCTCGGCCGGGGCCGGCGACACGTCCGTGCCGTTGCCGACGACCACCACTTCCAGATCGGTATCGCGCTGCGCGAGGGCGCTGGTGATGGCCCGGTCGAGTTCGGCCGGGCGGTCGCCCATGGTCAGGATCACGCAGGAGAGCTTCACCGCAGCCTCCGGGACGCCACGATCGCCACCAGGTGCGCGACGACCATGAGCGCCGCAATGACCAGGACAGCCGCGGTCAGTACGCGGGTGGCGGCGAGACCGCCGGTCGCGGCGTTGACGATCGCCGCGATAAGGATCAGCACGCTCAGCTCGACCGCCTGGATGACCCGGTGCAGGCGCAGCCCGGCGGCGAGCCGCCTGGCCCGCGCCAGGCCGTGGCCGGTCGGGGCCAGGACGTCTTCAGCGCCCAGCCCGTCCACGCCCGAGCCGCCCACGCTCAGGCCGGCCTTGGCCCGGGCGACGATCACATTGTCGGTCTCGGCCTTGACCAGCGCCGACAGCAGCGCGGCCGTCACCCCTGCGGTCACGTAGCCGCCGGCGAAGGTGACGTGCCCCTGGGCCCGAATGCCGAGCCCGGTGAGCAGCGCCGCCTCGCCCAGGTAATGGCCGATCCCGTCCAGGTATGCGCCGGTAGCCGAGGTCCGGCCGCTCCAGCGGGCCAGCTCACCGTCGGAGCAGTCGAACAGCAGGTACAGCTGGATCGCCGCGGCCGCCGCGAACGCGGTGAGCAGCCCGCCGAGCGCGGTCACCACCCCGGCGGCGATGCCGCACGCGATGAAGGCCAGGGTGACCGCGTTTGGTGACCAGCCAAGCCGGGCGAATACCCATGTCGCGTGCGGCGAGATCCGCCGCATGTACAGCCGCCCGGCCCAGTGCTCGTCGTTGAGCCGGGCCACCACGGACGGCGGCTGCCCGGTGGCCTTCAGCTCAGCCAGCGATGGTCCCGACATAATCCCCCACCTGTTCCCCCGCCTCCGCCTCGGTGAGGCCCAGGCGCTCCAGGATCGTGTACCGCCCGGGCCGCGTACCCGGCGCGCAGACGACCGCCTTGGTGAACTCCGCATCCGACAGCCCCAGTTCGGCCGGGGTCCTGGGCAGCCCGTGCCGGGCCAAGCAGGCCGAGACCACCTGCTCCTGGCCGGTGTCGCCGCGCAGGTACGCGCAGAACAGAGCGCCCACTCCGGCCAGCTCCCCGTGGTTGCTGGTACCGGGATAAAGCTTGTCGATCGCGTGCAGAATCTCGTGGTCGCCACCGCTGCAAGGCCGGCTCGACCCGGCTACGGTCATGGCCACGCCGGACAGGATGAGCGCTTCCGCCAGCACCAGCAGGAACTCATCCGCGGCGATCGAGCCTGGGTGATGCAGCACGGCGTGCGCGGCGGTCCGGGCGAGCGTCGCCGCCAGGCCGTTAACGCGCTCGCCGGAGTCCGCGGCGGCCAGCTCCCAGTCCGCGATGGCCGACAGGTTGCTGACCACGTCCCCGATCCCGGCCCGGACCAGCCGCTCCGGCGCCGCGTGCACGCTGTCCAGGTCCACGACCACCGCTACCGGCGGCGCCACACCATACGACCCCTTGCCCGACTCGTGCTCCAGTGAGCTGACCGGAGAGGCGATCCCATCGTGGGACAGGTTGGTCGCGACCGAGACCATGGGCATGCCCGCCATGTGCGCGGCGAACTTCGTCACGTCGATGGTGCGGCCGCCGCCGATGCCCGCGACCGCCTCGTAGGCCCCGGCCCGCAGCCTTTTGCCCAGCTGGACCGCGTTATCCACCGTCCCGTCGTTGACCCGGAAGAACTCGGCCCCGTTGAGCTCGAGCCGGGCGGCGATGCTGTCCGCCTGGCTGGGGCCGACCGCGATCGCGACCCGTCCCTCGGTCGCGATCCGCCGGTCAGCGAGGAGCGCGCCAAGTTTCGTGATCGCGCCGCGCCGCACGTCGACGACCAGCGGCGCGGGGATCATCCGGGCCAAGAGGGGCATAGGCAACCTCTCTCGTCGCATGCGGTGGTTCCGGGGGAAAGGGAAATAGCTGACTGCGGGTAAGCGAACAACTACACCGCGAGACTAGCAGTGGTCGGCGATTTCTCGCGCCCGGCGCAAATCCTCGTGGTTGTCGACCTCGACCCAGTCGAGAGCGCCGATCGGGGCCACGGCGATCGCATCGCCCCGGTCGGTGAGTTCCTGGTACCCGTCCTCGTAGTACTGGCCGGGATCGCGGCGCCAGGTGGCCTCGAGCGCGCTGGCCAGCGGGATCGCGGCGGCGGGCCCGATCAGCGTCGCCCCGATGTACTCCCCGAAGGCCCGCGCCGGGTCCATCTGCTTGCTGATCCTGGCCAGCAGGCCGCGGTCGTCGAGGACGACCTTCATCTCCTCGTGGCCGAGTCGCTTGACGCTGTCCACCGCGAGGATGACGTCGGCGGCGTCGCGCTCAGCCCGGGCCGCCAGGAGAGTCTTCTCCACGCTGACCGGGTGCACGGTGTCGCCGTTGATCAGCAGCACGCCGCAGGGGAAGTACTCGCGGGCCAGCCAGAGCGAGTAGGCGTTGTTCCATTCCTGCGCCCGGTCGTTGTGCACCAGGGTGAGCGTCACCCCGTGCGCGGTCTCCAGGTCCGCTGCCCGTCCGCTGATCACGCCGGCCCCGTGACCCACGACGACCACCACGTCGTGCAGCCCCACTGCGGCTAGGTTGCGCAGCCCGATGTCGAGGATGGTGGTCCGCCCGGCCACCGGAAGCAGCGTCTTCGGCAGCACGTCGGTGTCGGGGCGGAGCCGTCGAACCGCGCCGGCCGCCAGCACCATTCCGATCACCGGCGCTCCGCTTCACTGCTGGCTGGCTCCCTGACCGCAAGCCAGCCGGACAAGACGGCCCGGCCCAAGAGCAGCCCGAGGTACGCGGTGAGCCCGAGGTAGACGGGTGTCACGAAGCCGAGCACAGCGGCGAGCCCCACCACCAGGATCCGGCCATCCCAGCCCAGGCCAGAGGGCTGCGTGGGCCACCCCACCACCCCGGCCGTCCCCGCCCCAGCCGACTGCCGGGCCCGGCCCGCGACGTCGAGCTGACGCAGGGCAACCACGCTGATCAACCCGAACGTCACCGGCCCGGGCACGCCAGCGGCGAAGCCGAGGGCGGCCAGGTAGATGCACTGCGTAGCGTGCAGGACCAGCGGCACGAGCCAGTCAAGCCGGCCATCGTGCGGATGGCTGGCGCCGGGCGCGGCGAGCAGCATGGCAGCGACCGGAGCGAGCGCCACGAACCCGGTCAGGTTGCCCAGGCCGAGCACCGCCAGCAAGGCGGTCGCGGCCAGCCCGGCCAGCGCCGGGGGAAGCGGCACCAACTGGCCCCGGACGAGCTGGCCGGCCAGCCGCGCGGCCGGCCCGTCGTCACGGGAGGCCGCGATCCCGCCGCCCGCCGCCGTGCCGCTCGCCGCCGTGCCGCCCGCGAACCCGCCGTCCGCGACACCACCACCCGCGATGCCGCCGTCGGGCGGCGGGCTGGTCCAGCCGCTCACGGTCCGGCTGCTCGTCCAGGCATTGCTGGCTATTTCCCACGCGGCCGCGGCCACACCCCAGATAACGAGGACCACGAAGGTGATCCGCGCACCCCATAGCGGGGCGGTCACGGCGATCACGACCGCCCGCTCCCCGGCGGGCAGCGCCAGGAGCCGGGCCGCCAGAATCCACAGCGATGAGCGAGGCGCGAGAGCAGTTGCCCGCGCGTGCTGGCCCCGGCCGGGCTGGCCCCGGCCGGGCTGGCTGACCTGGGCCACCTCGCGGATGGAGAGCATGATCGCCGCCTCGGTGGCCAGCAACCAGATTCCGTGCCGCTGGGTAGCGCGCGCCCCGGCCGCGAGTCCCGCGTACACCGCGAGTTCTCCCACCGCCAGGCCGATGCTGGCCAGCCAGCCCTCGTAGCCGGCCAGCCTGAACCGGGTGGCGGCCGCCGCCGGGCCGCCGCGAGCGTCTCCCCCGGCGTCGTCGGCCGCGACAAGCTGGGCACGGACCCGGCGGGCCAGGTAGCCGGCGCACAGCGCCAGCCCCCCGGCGATCGCGCCGACCCGGGTCCCCGCGGTGAACCAGGCCGTGGCGCAGAGGCTGCACGCCAGCCCGATACCGGTGAGCGCGGTCGGGGCCAGCGATCGGCGCGCGGCCCAGCCGACCATCCGGCGGGGAAGCACGGCGACGGCTGTGGCCACGGTCATGCCCAGCCTCCAGTGGTCCGTCAGGCAGGCCGACGGTGAGCCGTTGATCCGAGAGTTGCGGTACCCACTCGTTACGCACCGTACCGTTCCGGCACCCGCCGGTCCTGCCGACACGGCCGGAACCGGCCCGCGGGTAGAGTCCGCCTCATGCGGACGGTAGCGGTTGTGCTCGCGGGGGGCTCGGGCCAGCGGTTCGGCTCCGGGCTGCCGAAGCAGTTGCTCCCGCTCACCGGCCGCACCCTGGTCGAGCACTCGGTCGCGGCTTTCGAACAGGCTCCCGACGTGGCCGCCATCCTGGTCGTCATGGCCGCGGGCCACGCCAGTCAGGTCGCCGGACTGCTGGCGGCGGGCGGCTATCAGAAGGTCATGGGCGTCATCGAGGGCGGCGCCAGCCGGCCCGAGTCCACCCGGCGGGCCATCGAGGAACTGGGCCCCGAGGAGTGCGACGTCCTCTTCCACGACGCCGCGCGGCCCCTCGTCAACCAGCGCATCATCGCCGACTGCGTAGGCGCCCTGCGGACGCACCGGGCGGTCGGTGTCGCGGTCCCGGCGTCCGACACGATCGTGATCGTGGACAACGACGTCATGACGGCCATGCCCCGCCGTGACCGGCTGCGCCGCTGCCAAACCCCGCAGGGATTCCGGCTGGGAGTGATCCGCCGCGCCTACGAACTCGCGCAGGCCGACCCGGCCTTCACCGACTTGGCGTCCACCGACGACTGCGGCGTGGTGCTGCGCTACCTGCCCGACATAACTGTCGCCGTAGTCCCAGGCAGCGAGCGAAACTTCAAGATCACCTACCCCGACGACCTCCGCGTCGCCGAGTCCCTGCTCAACCACTCACCTTCCGGGACCAGCTAGCGACTTCCGCCCCCGAGACTAGGTGCGGGCGCGCGGGGACGGAGCCCGGCGCGTCAAGCGCCGCAGGCGCAGTGCAGGGGCCGTTCCCGCCGCCCGCACCCCCCTCACGACGCCCGGCGCCCCGGGATCAGGCTCCGCGGGCTGGTCAGGAAACCCACTCCCCAGGAAAAGTGCATAGTCGGCAAGACCAGCGGGATCCGGGCCACCACGCGGGCCGGTGCGGCGCGGGCCGCCAGCGCCGCGACCGCCAGCACGCCGGCCAGGTAGAGCCGCCGGGACGATGAAGCCCGCCATCAGCCAGCCCGGGCCGAAGACGGCTCCGCCCAGGCCGGCCAGGGTCCCGGCGGCGAGCGCCAGCACCGCGGTCGGCGGCGCCAGGTAGCGCAGGTTGATCGTGCCCGCGTGCTGCCGGGCCACCACCCGCCGCCACCGCCCATAGTGAAAGTACTGTGTGCCGAGCGCCGCCACGCTGGCCCGCGGGCGGTAGGTCACCCGGAGCTTCGGCTGGAACCAGACCAGCCCACCGGACAGCCGGATCCGGTGATTCATCTCCCAGTCCTCAGCCCGCTGGTAGGCCTCGTCGTAGCCGCCTACCTGCTCGATCGCGGCGCGGCGGTACACCCCCAGGTATACCGAGTCCACCGGGCCCGCCCTGCCCCCCGGTGTGGAACCGTGCCCCACCGACCCCCGCCTTCGAGGTCATCGCCCAGGCCACGGCCTCCTCGAACGGGGTGCCGCCCTCGGCGGCCATGATGCCGCCCACATTGTCCGCCCCCGTCTCCTGCAGGGTGCGCACGGCCAGCCCCAGGTACCCGGCCGGAACCAGGGCGTGCCCGTCCACGCGCGCGATGATCGGGTACCGCGACGCCTTGATCGCCGCATTGACCGCGGCCGGGATCCGCCCGCTTGGATTGGCCACAACCGTGACGCGGGAGTCGGCCTCGGCCAACCGTTGGGCGATATCGCGGGTTCGGTCGCGCGACGGGCCCACCGCGAGCACAACCTCAACCGGAGCGGAGTAGTCCTGGGCCAGCACATGCCGGACCGCCTCTTCGAGATGGCGTTCCTCATTGCGCACGGGCATGACGACGGACACCGGCGTACGGGGCGTGACGGCGGGCCGTGGCGGCCCGCCCGGCCCGGGCGCCTGCGGTGAATGGTTCATGTCGGCAGTCACGGTACCGCGCCGCTCGCCCCTGGCGTGACCTGTGCCGGGCTATGCCCGGGCTACAGAGCCAGAGTCCTCAAGCATTTCGGTGACCAGCGCGGCGATCTGGGACCGCTCCGACCGGACCAGGGTCACGTGCGCGAACAGCGGATGGCCCTTGAGCTTCTCGATGACCGCCACCACCCCGTCATGCCTGCCCACCCGCAAGTTGTCGCGCTGCGCGATGTCATGGGTGAGCACCACCCGCGATCCAGCACCTATCCGGGACAGCACGGTCAGCAGAACGCCTCGCTCCAGCGACTGCGCCTCATCCACGATCACGAACGAGTCGTGCAGCGAACGGCCGCGGATGTGGGTGAGGGGCAGCACCTCGAACATGTCGCGGGCCAGGACGTCATCGATCACATCTTGGGTGGTTACCGCGGACAGCGTGTCGAAGACCGCCTGGGCCCACGGGTTCATCTTGTCCGCCTCTGAACCCGGCAGGTAGCCGAGTTCCTGGCCGCCCACCGCGTACAGCGGGCGGAACACCACCACCTTGCGGTGCTGGCGCCGCTCCATGACCGCCTCCAGGCCAGCGCAGAGGGCGAGCGCCGACTTCCCGGTGCCAGCGCGCCCGCCGAGCGAGACGATCCCCAGTTCCTGATCGAGCAGCAGGTCCAGCGCCACCCGCTGCTCGGCGCTCCGGCCGCGCAGGCCGAAGGCCTCCCGGTCACCGCGGACCAGCCGCACCGACTTGTCCGGGAGCACGCGGCCGAGCGCGCTGCCCCCGCCGTGGCCGCCCGTGGCCAGCACGAGGCCGGTGTGGCAGGGCAGCTCGCGCGCCGCCGGGCAGTCCAGTTTCCCGGTGTCGTACAGTTCGCTCGATCTCCTCGGCGGTGACGTCGAGTTCCGCCATGCCAGTCCACCCGGAGTCGGCCGGCAGCTCGGCGCGGTATTCCTGGGCGGTCAGGCCGATGGACGCGGCCTTCACCCGCAACGGCAGGTCCTTGCTGACCAGCACCACGTCGTTACCCTCGGCCGCCAGGCTGCGCGCCACCGACAGGATCCGTGTGTCGTTGTCGCCGAGCCGGAAGCCGGGCGGCAGCACCTGGGGGTCGGCGTGATTCAGCTCGACTCGGACGGTGCCGCCGACGTCGCCGACCGGCAGCTCCGCGTCGAGCCTCCCGTACTCAACCCGCAGGTCATCCAAGTAGCGGAGGGCCTGCCGGGCGAAGAAGCCGAGCTCAGGGTGGTGCCGCTTGGCTTCCAGTTCGGTGATCACGACGATCGGCAGGACAACGCGATGCTCGTCGAACCGGCCAATGGCCGCCGGGTCGGCGAGAAGGACGCTGGTGTCCAGCACGTAGGTGCGCTGGGCGCCTGGGTGCTCGGGAGCATCACGGACAGTGTCGGTACGGGCGCTGCTGGGCCGCGTGTCGCGGCGGGCAGAAGAACTGGCCACTCGTTCTCCCCTGGGCGCCGGGGGTGGCGCCGCGGTCGGACACAGAAGTGTCTCCAGGACCGGGACCGGCCCACGAAAGGCCGTACCCCGGCCCTTCGCTCGTCTCGCCTGCGTGCCAGGACACGAAGCTCGAGAATGTCGAGGGCCCTTCCCGGCGGGCGGCTAGGCACCGCCCGTCTGCCTCGAACGGTACCCGCGATGGGGCGTTCCCCGGAAGACCCACGCCTCGCGAGCCTCAGGAGCCGAACCGCCGGTGCCGTGCCGCGTACGAGCGGAGCGCGCGCAGGAAGTCGACCCGGCGGAAATCAGGCCAGTATGCGTCGCAGAAGTAGAACTCCGAGTGCGCGCTCTGCCAGAGCAGGAAACCGCTCAGCCGCTGCTCCCCGGACGTCCTGATGACCAGGTCAGGGTCGGGCTGGCCAGCGGTGTAGAGGTGATCGGCGATGTGCTCGATGTCCAGCACCTCGGCGAGTTCCTCGATACTCGTTCCCTTGGTGGCGTGGTCGTGCAGGAGGGAGCGGACCGCGTCGGCGATCTCCTGCCGGCCACCGTAGCCGACCGCCACATTGACCAGCAGGCCCGGGGTGTCGGCCGTGGCCTCCCCGGCCTCCTTGAGCACATGCGCGGTCTCCGCGGGCAGCAGGTCCAGCGCGCCCACCGGCTTGACATGCCAGCCCTGGGCGACGAGTTCCTGGACGGTGCCCTCAATGATCCGGAGCAGGGCCGCGAGCTCGGCCGGGGGTCGCGCCAGGTTGTCGGTGGCGAGCAGCCAGAGCGTTACGACTTCCACCCCGGCCTGGCGGCACCAGCCGAGCAACTCGAAGATGTGATCGGCGCCCTTCTGGTGGCCGTCGGCAACGTCAGAGAAGCCCGCCGACCGCGCCCACCGTCGGTTGCCATCCAGGATCACGCCCACGTGCCTGGGGATCATGTGCGGGGAGAGGGACGCCTCCAGCCTGTGCTCATAGAACCGGTAGACGAGATTGCGAAACCCCATCTGCACCCTTCCTGAGCTGTCCTGCCGCGACCAGCCCCGCGTATCAGCCGATGGATGGTCGTGGCGAGCCTGCTCCCCGCCCGGGCGGGCGTGAAACCAGCGGCTGGTGATCCGCCACAGCCGGATCACCTATCAGCACCGTATCCAAGGATCCCACCCGTTCGGATGCGGTCGCGACGGTCCACAGCACAGTCTCAAAATTACGCAGCGCACCGGCTGTTTAACACAATGTTAAGCCGCGTGTCCTCACCGAACGATACCGGCCTAGAACTACCCGGCTCTGGCCGCCGTCGGCTCAGCCGATCGACTTCACGATGGCCTCGTCAAGCCCGGCGAACGAGGAAAGATACTCCTTGCGCTGCCGCTTCAGCCGGGCGACCATCGCGTCGTAGTCGCCGAGGCGGCCCTGGCGCGCGTAGAGCTTGCGCGGCTGGATGATCTCGGCATCGTCGACCCCCGGCACGGACGCGGCGATCTCGTACCCGAAGTCCGGGTCTTCGGTCCAGGTGATGGTGCCCTCGACGATGGCCTGCACGATGGCTGACGAGAACGGGATGGTGACCTTCTTCGAGCCAGGGTGGTCGTCCCCGCCGCCGACGCGGCCGGTGTTGAGCACGAACACCTTGAGTTCGTGGCTGTCGAGCAGTTCCAGCATCCGGTTGCCCATGTCGGCCATGTCGCGCGGGAAGAACGGATTGGTCCCGGGGACGCGCAGGAACTTGCCTTCCTCATCCTGGCCGCCGGCCGAAGTGCCGGTGGTCTCGCCGAGCATGAAGTAGGCGGCCGCCTGGGCACGGTCCAGGCGGGCCACGCCCGGCACGATGTTCTCGTTGCGGTTCAGGATGAGCAGGAACTCGGCCGGTGGCGCCTGGTCGGCGGGCCATGGGTCCACGTACGAGAATGGCCAGGTGGTGCGGCCGTTCTTGGTGTACGACGTATCGAAGAAGTCCACCGCGCCGCTGGCGTCCACCGACACGTTCTCAAGGTAGGCATCCGGTTTGGTGGTGGCGTAATAGATGGCGGGCTCGTACCGGGGGTCGAGCCCGAACGTCTTCGCGAAGCACCCGTTCTCGGTGGCGTAGACGCGGCCGCCCGGCATGAGGGCGACGAAGTCATCCTGGGCGGGCTTGCTGCCCAGCTGGGTTGTGAACGTCGTCGTGGTCTTGCCTGTGCCGGAGAGACCCACGATGAGGACGGTCGTGGGTTCCCCACCCACTGGGATGACCTTGCAGCCGGCGTGCAGGGCCAGGCCGCCCCGGTTGAACACGATGTTGTTCCACATCCGCAGGCCGCCCTTTTTGGACTCACCGAAGTAGTCCGAGTTGAGCACGCGGGTGATGTTGGCCTTCAGGTCCACCACGATGACGCGGTCGTCGGGGTAGCCAGGCGCGGGGAGATTGGGGGTGTAGATGACCGTTGTATCCGGTTCCCAGGTGGCGGGGTCGTAGCCATCGCCGGCCGGGTAGTAGAGCTGCTGCTGCATGCCGGCCACGTTCGCGTTGGCGGCCTCCATGATCAGCCGTGCCCTGGTGCGGAACGCCGGATCCGAGCCGATATAGCCATCCACGACCACCACATGGGTGCCTTCGATGTACGCGTCCTGCTCCGCGGCCAGACGGTCGAATTCCGCGCGCGTGATCGTTTGTTTGGTCGCATTGGTCGAGTCCTCCACGAGGTAGGTTGACCGGGTACTGCGGGAGTCCACGCGCGCCTTCACTGCCACATTGCCGAACTCAGTCACCGATGCGTTCGGCATTTTCTCCGTCAGCTCACGCAAACGCTCCGCTGTCGGATTCCACTCCACCACCGCCGCCTTTACCTGATGCGCCACGATCGCTCCTCCTCCTGGGCACGCCTCACGCACGCTCCACTGGCTCACCCGCCATGACGCACAGCGATGTGCGCGCTCGGTGCCTGCGGGATTTGGGGGAGTGTACCCAGATATGGCCGGATTAAATACGGCCATGCTCCGCAGTCCGAGAACCCTCGGCGGAAGCAACCGGCGGAGAAGCCAGTTTACTGATCGGGGCGACGGCTGAGGGGGTGCTTTGAGCAGCGCCAGGGCGGGCCGAATTCCCGCTCTCAGGAGTAGCAGGAAAGCTCAGCCGGGCGGCGGAGCCGGGGGAGGCTGAGCTTTCCGCAAATGGTTTATACCTTTGGTATAAACCATTTATTGATGTATTTCCGTGCTGGTCACGCCTGGGGGCCGTCGGCCCGGACCTCCTCGACCCGGCGCAGTGCCTCCTTCAGCTGAGCCAGCCACGAGTCCTCGTGCTCGCCGACTAGCCGGACGCACCAAGCCAGCGCATCGCTGCGGCTGCGCGCGACCCCCGCGTCCACCAGAATGTCGAGCACCTGCCGTTCGGACTGGCGGAGCCTGGTCATTACCGGGACGGACAGTGTGGTGAACATCACCTTCCGGCCATCGCAGATGACGCCCCACGACACCTTCCGGCCGAACGTGTGTTCCGCCTCGCGGGCGATCTCTATCCGGTGCTCGCGGGTCTCCTCACGGAACCTGCGGGTCCGGCCGTCGGCCGCCGCGGCGCGCTCTGAGTCGGCCGAATCCGGCTTCGTCTCCGGGGCGTCGAGCTGACCAACCACCGTGATCTCTTCCCGGTCCAGCCCCACGACCGGCGGCTCGGTGAACCAGTCGTCAGGCAGGCGCCCGGTGAACCAGGCGCGCAGCTTCTCGGCGGGACCAGTTGCTTCTTCTTTCGCAGTACTCATGTAATTAAGATTACACACTTGCAGTGTCGTCGCAAGTACCTGCCGCCGCAGGCGCGCCCCGAGGCCAGCGTCAGCTACCGCCGACCGCGACGCCGGGCGAGCGCTCCACCGAACGCCCTACTAGCGCGCTCGCACCAGACCCCCAGCCACAATCATGCTGCGGCCGATCAGCCGGTGGGCTGGTTTTCTGCGGCCGACGCAGCGGGAATGGGGACAGGCTGGCGGGCAGCGTGGATCGTCTGCAGGTATCTGGCGGTCAGGTGGATCGTCCGCAGGTACTCGCCGATCAGGCCGGAGACTGGATTGGCCGGTGATGGTGCGGTTGCGGCGGCGCGGCCGGTCTGGAAAAACGAGCAGGTCGAGGGTATCGATGACGGGGCCTTGCTGGGTGGTGGCGGCCGTGTGGAGCCGGGCCAGGCCCGTTTCGTAAGCGCTTTCGGTGATCAGCATGAGCGGGGTGTGCGCCTCGCGCCGCACGGTGGCTGCGATGGCCGCGAGTGAGGGGGCGGTCACCTGGCGGACTGGTTCCAGTGTCACGTAGCTGAAGCCTGCTGCGGCGAAGGCCGCGCGCACACTGGTGACGCTGGGGAAGGTGTCCAGGGCTGCGATGGCCTCGGGCCAGTAGCGGAACAACCCGATTCCGTGGTGACGGCCGGGGAACGCGCCGCGGATGAGCACGGGGGTGGCGGGCCGCAGTACCCGGCGGAGCTCACGGGCAGCGGCGGGAAGATCGGGCAGGTGGTGGATGACGGTGGACAGCCAGGCGCCGTCCATGGTCGCGGGGGCGAGTGGCAGTGCGGTGGCATGCCCCGCGAGCATGCCCCTGCAGCGGGAGCGGGCACGCATGGCGGCGGAGGGCTCGACAGCCACGACGCTGATGCCGTACCAGCTGGCCAGCGCGGTGGCCCAGGTGCCGGTGCCAGCGCCGAGGTCGAGGACCCGCGTGCCGGGCCGGGGAGCCAGGTGACGGGCGATCGCTGCCCGCCATTCGCTGAGTCCGTCTGGCGGTAGTTCGCGAGAGGCCTGGAAGGCATCGGCAGTGGCATCGCTGTAGCCGATGCGGGCCATGGCCTAGCTGGCCTGCTCGGCGGCCGGGCTCGCGGGGTAGCTGGCGATCTCGATGAGGTTTCCATCGGGGTCGCGGATGTAGATGCTGGTGATGGGGCCCCGGGCACCGGTGCGGGGTACTGGTCCGTCCTCAACCGGCACGTCCTCAGCATCGAGATGGGCGAGGAGCTCTCCGGGTGAAGTGGTGGTGATCAGGCACAGGTCCGCGCTGCCCCGCGTGGGCCGGGCGGCGTGCGGGACGATCTCCTGCCCGGCCCGGTGCAGGTTGATTTTGCTGGTGCCGAAGGCCAGGGCACGGCGCCCGGCGCCGAAGGTGACCGGGCGCATGCCCAGGACCCGCTGGTAGAAGCCAGCGGTCTGGTCCAGGTCGGTGACGGTTAGGACCAAGTGGTCCAGGCCGGTGATCGCGACTGGCGGCATATGCCGTCCTTGTTCCGGCTGGCCGCTGAGGTCGGTGCCGGGTGGCTGGCTCCAGGCCTGCCAGGCAGATTCGGTGAGCAGCGCCCTGGCGTCGGCGAAGAAATGCCGCAGCGCTGCACCATGCCGGGCGGCCATGGCCGGGCTGTGCCGGATCACGTCGAGCTCGTTAGCGGCGGTCAGCTCGGTGAAGGCGCGGATATCGGTCTCTGGCGGCGTGTGCGTGCGGCCGGTGAACCGGTCCCGGAAGCGCACCGGTCCAGGCTCTTTGAGCGCTGGGTGCACGGCGGCCCGGTCGCAGCTGCCGTATAGGTAGACCAAGAACTCGGCCCGGGTACCGGCCAATGCTCTGAGAATGGGGCGCTCGTCCAGCCCCAGCAGCGCGTGCGGGTAGCCGGACGTGCCGTAGCAGGCATGGCACAGTCCGGCCGCCTGCAGGTCCTCGCCAGCTCCCCATGCCGCGAGCAGCGCGGCGACGCGGACCAGATGCTCATACAGGGTTCCGCCGGGGTGGGGCAGCTGGTCGGTCCCGCGGTCCAGCAGGAACTTTTCGATCTTCTGCGATTCAAGCTTCACGTCACAAGTTATACTCGTGACGTGAGGCTTCCGGCAATCCCTGACAGCGAGCCGCCGGCGGAGGAATTGCGGTTCGTCTTCCGGTCCGGGCGGTTGTGCCTGACGTTCTGCGCGACCGTCGGCGAGCGGTGGCGCCGCGGCTTCGAGCGGCTGCTTACGCCAGGTCACCTCGTCCGCTGGTATGCCGAGGCCTCCGTGACGAGCGTTCCCGTCTCGGTAACTGACGCGGACCTGGCTGAAGCGCGGGCGGTGCGCGAAGCGGTCTACCGCACCGCCAAGGCACTCCTCAGCGGGCAGCCGCCGGCTGGGACCGACGAGGAGATCATCAACCGGGCGGCGGCGGCGCCACCGCCGGTGCCGCGTATGGACCAGGGCGCGGTGCTGCTGGCCACGGCCCCGCCGGATCCGGCGGCCAGCGCCCTGAGCGCGGTGGCCCGCGACGCCATCGGCCTATTCACCACCGCCGACGCCCGGCGACTGCGCGAGTGCGCCAGCCCCGAGTGCGGCCTGCTGTTCCTGGACCTCAGCCGTCCCGGCCGCCGCCGCTGGTGTTCCAGCAACGCCTGCGGCGGCAAGGCACGCGCCGCCGCCTACCGCCAGCGCCGGCCGCAACCCGCTGACCGTCAGGCTGCAGAACTGACTAGCCAGCACCCGTGACAGTACCGCTACCCCCCGAAGCAGCAGCGGGAAGATGCTCAGGAATCCGTAGTAGGTGATGAGCGCGGCTTCCCGCCCGCCCGCATCGTCGCCGTATTTCTTCACCGCCGCGTAGGAGAACCCCAGCACGCCATGCCTGCGCTGCAGACGGTCCGCCCAGGCGATGACCCGGTTCACCCGGGCGCCCAAGCCCTTCAAGCTCATAGGCACAGCCTGCCTGGCACCGCCCGGCCGGTCATCATGCCCGGAGTGGAGGGCCTGGACCGCCGGGCGGTTGGCGGGCCTGGGAACAGCGCTGTTCGGCCTCGCGGCGTTCTTGCTCAAGGCGGGAGCGGTCACCTGGGATGTGAGCCTGTTCCGGGTTCTCAACGAGGTCCCGCCAGCCGCTGCAGCGGTACTGACGCCGCTCTCACATTTGTTCCTGCCAGCGGGCATCATCGCCGTCGTCGTGCTCACCGTCGTCTATGTCGTGGCCAGAAACCGGGGCGCTCTCCCCGTGGTTGCCGGGGCTGTGGCGCCGGTACCGCATGGGCGCTGACGCACGTGGCGAAGGCTGTAACCGACCGCCCCCGGCCCTACGAGGCGATCGCGGGCGCGGTGCTGCGCCAGCAGCCTGCGCACGGAACCAGCTTTCCCTCCAGCCACACCGCCGTCACCCTGGCGGGCGTGGTGCGGGGAGATATATGGGTCCGCGTGGACTCACTCACGTCCTGGCTGGGCGCGTCGGGGGGATGTGGTGCGGGAGTGGGATCAGCCGACCGGAGAGGCAGCCGCCGCCGCGGCGATCCTAGGTGACACCCGAACTACGCCGGCAAACTCGCTGCCCAGGGCCAGCGGCACGATCTGGACGGTCTCGCCAGGTTCCGGCGCCTGGATCATCCAGCCCCGGCCGAGGTAGATCGCGACGTGCGAGATGTAATCGGGCGCGGTCGGGTCAGTGTGGTAGAAGAGCAGGTCACCCGGCTGGGCCTGGCTGACCGGGATCGCCGGGCCCGTGCGCGCCTGGTCGGCCGCGACCCGCGGCATCACGACACCGGCCTGGGCGAATGACCATTGCACCAGCCCGGAGCAGTCGAAGGACGTCGGCCCGGCCGCGCCCCACACGTAGGGCATGCCCAGCCTGCTCACGGCGGCCTGCAGCATGCTGATGAGCTGGGCGGTGCTGAGGCCGGGATAGGCAGCCGCTGGGGCGGCCCCGGTGACCGAGGCCGGGCCGGGCGCCGCGCCCGCCGCGCCCGGGCTCGCGGTCGTTGACGCCACCAGCGGCTCGACCAGCACTCCCTTCGGCATAACCGACTTGATGTGCGCGATCAGCGAGGCCATCGTGGTGTGCGGCGCGCTGACCACGATCGCGTTGCCGGCCGGGAAGCCGAGCGACCTGGCCACCGCCGTGGAGACGACCGCATCGACGCCACCGATGCCCACCGTGCCGAACCCGCCGACGCGCAGCGACTCCCTGGTCCGCCCGGCCACCTGAACCAGGCCACCGACCGGCAGCTTGTCCTGGCTGCCCATGGTGTAGGAGACGGCGATGCCACCGTCCGCGACGCTCCGCCAGAGCGCACCGGCGGCGGCGGTGGGGCGCTCGGCAAAAGCCCGGAACGTGGTTGGATCCACTCCGAGCATCGCCACGTATTTCCCATTGACCTGAATCCGGGCGGCGTTGACCAGCCCGGCCGCCACTACGCCGCGTACCCGCCGGACAGCGGCCTGGCTGCCCGCTGGCAGCGCTCGGCCCGAGACGACCAGGACGTCAGCCGCCAGCAGCTTGCCGGGCGGCTTGCCCACCGGCGCGGTGCCAGCCGACTGCGCTGAGGGGGCGCTGGGGTCCGGCAGCATCATGGTGGCCGAATTATCCGAATAATCCAGTACCGAGCCTTGCGCCGCGGGAGTGGTGTCCCGCTGGGTCGCTGCGTCGGCCGAGGAAGGCCAGCCGACCCCCATGATGAGGAGGGCAAGCACGGCGCAGGACGGCGGGGCCGCACGGCGCACCCAGGCGCGCGCCGGGGCCAGCCGTGGCGCCCGAGATGTCACGCAGACCTCCTTACCCACACCTTAGCTGCCTATACCGGATATCCGAGGGCTTCCCGCAGCGCGGCGGGCTCGGTGACCGGGACCAGGCAGGTGAAGTCGCGGCAGACGTAGGCCGCCGGCGAACCTTTCACCAGACCCCGGCCCGCGAGCAGCGGAATGCCGCCCGTGCCTGCCGCCTCCCCCTCGGCCGGGCCACCGCTGGCCGACTCCGCGCCTGCCAGTTCCTCACTGGCCAGATCCTCGCCGCCCAGATCCTCGCCGGCCAGATCCTCGCCGGCCAGCCCGCCATCGCCGAGCGCGATCACCGCCCCGGGGGGCGCCGCCCGCAGCGCGGTCCGATGCAGCGCGCTGGTCCTGGCGTCCCCGACGGGCCCACCACCGCGATCTCGGCGGGCCCCGAGATGAGCGCCTCGGCCACCGCCAGGCCCCAGCCTGCGGCGCGCGGGAACCGGGTCGCGATGGGAGGGAGCACGCCAAGGGCCGCCACGGCCCCCTCCCGGTGCCGCGCCGACCCGGTCAGTGCCGCGTAGCTGAGCAGCGCCCCGGCGGCCGCGAAGGCGCCGGACGGAGTAGGCCCGTCGGCCGGGTCGGCGGGCCGGTAGACCAGGGCCTCACCGTCGTCCGCGGTGTCGTAGAAGCCGCCGGCCCCATCGCCGAACTTGTCCAGGACGGTGGCCAGCAATTCCCAGGCGAGATCCAGCCAGCCGTGCTCCCCGGTCACCCCGGAGAGCGCCAGGAACCCCTCGGCCACGCAGGCGTAATCCTCGAGCACACCCGCGCTCGACCCGACCACGCCGTCCCGCGACGTCCGGGCGAGCCGGCCGTCGGTCAGATGGACCGTGGCCAGCACGCTGGCCGCGTCCCGGGCGGCCGTCACGAACGCGGGCTCCTCCAGCAACAGTCCTGCCTCCGCCAGCGCGGCGATGGCCAGGCCATTCCAGGCGGCTACCACCTTGTCATCGCGACCGGGAGCAACCCGCTCCGTACGTTTAGCACGCAAAATTTCGCGGATGCGGGCCAGGCGCCCCGCATCCTCCGGATCGGCTCGCAGTTGCAGCACCGAGCGGCCGGCCTCGAACGTGCCGGCCTCGGTGACGCCAAAGACGTCGGCCGCGTAACGCCCGTCGTCCGGCCCGAGCACCTCGGTGAGCTCGGCGGGGGTCCAGGTATAGAAGAGCCCTTCCTCGCCGTCGCTGTCGGCGTCAAGCGCGGAGGCGAGCCCGCCGTTCGCCGTGCCCAGGTCGCTGATCATCCAGGCGCAGGTCTCCCTGGCCACCCGCCAGGCCAGCGGCGAGCCGGTGCGCCGCCACAGGTGCGCGTAGACCCGGGCCAGCAGGGCATTGTCGTAGAGCATCTTCTCGAAGTGCGGCACCACCCAGTCCGCGTCCACCGAGTAACGCGCGAATCCGCCGCCGAGCTGGTCGTACATCCCCCCGCTGGCCATCGCCTCAGCGGTGACGGCGGCCATCAGCAGCGCCCGCTCCCCGCCGGTCGGCGGGACCCGCTCGGAATGCCGGAGCAGGAACTCCAGCACCATCGAGGGCGGGAACTTCGGCGCTCCCCCGAAGCCGCCGCGTTCCGCGTCGTACTCCGTGCTCAGCCCGCTGACCGCCTGATCGCACACCTCCCGCAGGGCGGCGGCGTCCGCCGGGGCCACTGCCCCGCGCCACGGCGTCGCGCGCTCGACCAGCGCGGCGGCGATGCGCTGGGCCTGGTCGGAGACGTTGCCGCGATCTTCCCGCCAGGCCCGGCCCACCCCGGCGACGAGTCGGCGGAACTGCTCGCGAGGGAAGTAGGTGCCGCAGAAGAAGGGCTTGCGGTCGGGCGTCATGAAGACCGTCATGGGCCAGCCACCCTGGCCGGTCATCGCCTGCGTTGCGGTCATGTACACGGCGTCCACATCGGGGCGCTCCTCGCGGTCCACCTTGATCGCGACAAGGTTCTCGTTCATCAAGGCCGCGGTCGGCGTGTCCTCGAAAGACTCGTGGGCCATCACGTGGCACCAATGACAAGCCGAATAACCCACAGACAGCAGGACGGGAACGTCGCGGGCCCGTGCCTCCGCGAAGGCGGCGTCACCCCAGGGCCACCAGTCCACGGGGTTGCCTGCGTGCTGCAGCAGGTAGGGACTGGTGGCGTCTTTCAGTCGTTCGGCCATACCACCATCTTGACGCCTTGCGGTGGGCCCGCGGCACGCCGCGGGCCCACCGCGCCCGTCAGCAGTTGCGGAGGGCCGGAGACTGGTTGAGCACCTGAGCCCGCGGCGAGATGAACTCCTGGTAGGCCGGGCCGTTGTCGCCGGCCCTGAAGGCCGCCACCCGGTGACAGTTCTGGAAAGCGAGCCGGATGCCGAAGTGGCGTTCCAGGATGCCCCGGATCGCTTCGCTGGCCAGGGCCCGGAGCAGCTGACCGCGTTCGGCTTCGCTGGCGGCCAGGCACCTGGTTGTCGGCACAGGGGGCGGTGCCCGCGGTCAGCCCGCCCGCCAGGCTCTCGACCAGGTGTAGGCGTAGGGCAGGGAGGCGCGGACGGTGCCCAGGAACGCAGCATCGTGGACCTCACCTCTGCGGGCCTGCGCCAGCAGATCCGGGGCGACATCAAGGGACATGGCGGATCCTTCCTCGTGAGTTGGCCGCACCGGGCATGGACGCGGCCAGCGCCGGCGCGCCGGACCGGTTTGACAGCTGAAATGCGTAATGGTTATCGTTTTCATCTGGAGCCCCGGCCCGCTCCCCGGATTCACCGGAGCGGACACACCCCCAGACGGGAGCCATCAGATGCCTGTCCGCAGTGGCGCCGTGCTCGCGGCGCTGTCGATCGCCGTGGCCGCGTTGTGTTCCGCGTGCTCATCCAGCTCAGGGACAGCCACCACGGCCGACTCGGCCACGACCATCGTGGCGGTAGGGGCCGAAAATGAGTACGCCAACGTCATCGGCCAGGTCGGCGGCAAATACGTGCACGTCACCGCCATCGAGAGCAACCCCAACACCGATCCGCACAGCTTTGAGGCGAGCGCGAGCGTGGCCCAGGTCGTCAGCAGCGCGCAACTCGTCGTCCAGAACGGCGTTGGTTACGACACATACATGAACAAGATCGAGGCCGCGGCGCCAAGCGCCAAGCGCAAGGTGATCAACGTGCAGAAGCTCCTCGGTCTGCCCGACTCCACCCCCAACCCGCACCTGTGGTACAAGCCCACCACCATGCCGGCGGTGGCGAAGGAAATCGCCAAGGACCTCGCCGCCGTTCAGCCCGCGCACGCCGCGTACTTCACGGCGAACGCCGCCTCCTTCGATCGTTCGCTGCAACCGTGGTATGACGCGATCGCGCAGTTCAAGGCGGCTTTCCCGGGCACTCCGGTAGCCACCACGGAGCCGGTCGGCGACTACCTGCTGGAAGCGGCCGGAACGCGCAACCTCACCCCGTACGGTTTCCAGGCGGACATCATGAACGGCGTGGACCCGTCACCGCAGGATGTCTCCCTGCAGAACAGCCTCTTCTCCGGCCACAAGGTGAAAGTTTTGCTGTACAACCAGCAGGTGACCGATTCATTGACCCAGTCGTTCCTGGCCGCGGCCCATCGTTACGGCATCCCCGTGGTTGGCGTGTACGAGACCATGCCCACGCCCGGCCACGACTACCAGTCATGGATGCTCGCCGAGGTTCACGCGCTCCAGAAGGCCGTGGCCGGCAAAGTGTTCGACGCAGAAGCTGTCGTGATGACCCACCAGCCACCAGGCGGCACCCGGGACGAGGGCACCCGGGACGAGGTGCTCGCGGTCAACGGGGTCAGCGTCTGGCTGTCGGGGCGCGAGATCCTCCACGACGTCCGGTTCACCCTGCGCCGTGGCGAGTTCGCCGGCCTCATTGGCGCGAACGGCGCCGGGAAGACCACCCTGCTGAAGGTCATCCTCGGCCTGCAGGCACCGGCCGAGGGCACGGTGCGCGTGGCCGGCCAGCCGCGCGCGCGCCGCAACACCATGATCGGTTACGTCCCGCAGAAGATCCTGCTCGACCCGGACATGCCGCTCCGGGCCCGCGACCTGGTCGGCCTGGGACTGGACGGGCAACGGCTCGGCATTCCGCTGCCGTCGCGGCGGCGCCGGGCGCTGATCGACGAGATGCTGGTCGCCGTGGGGGCGGCCAGCTTTGGCGACGCGCGGGTGGGCACCCTGTCCGGGGGCGAGCAGCAGCGCGTGCTGATTGCCCACGCCCTGATCAGCCGGCCCAGACTCCTGCTCCTGGACGAGCCCCTGGCCAATCTCGACATCCGCAGCGAGCAGGAGGTGGTCGCGCTCCTGGCCGGGGTGGCGAAGGAGCAGCAGATCGCCGTGCTGATCTCGGCGCATGAAATAAACCCGCTGCTCCCGGTCATGGACCGCGTCGTCTACATGGCCGCCGGCAAGGCGGCCAGCGGGACCGCTGACGAGGTCGTGCGGTCGGACGTGCTCAGCGCCCTCTACGGTCATCATGTCGATGTTATTCACGTCCATGACCGGATCCTGGTCGTCGCCGGGCGCGGTGCGGCCCTCGGCAATGTCCACCACGATGACCTCACCGTCACCCATGACGGGCAAGCGGCCGGCACCTCCGTCGCTGGGGGTGCGTGACCAGCGGTGGGTCACTTCCTCAGAATTGTCGTTGAACCGGGCTTCTTCCAGAACACCCAGGTCCAGCTGGCCCTGCTGGCCGGCGGTGTGGTCGCGGTGGTGTCCGGCATCGTCGGCTCGTTCGCGGTGATGCGGGGGCAGTCGTACGCCGGCCACGCGCTCGCGGACATCAGCGTCACCGGCGGGTCGGCATCCTTCCTCGCCGGGGTCTCCCCACTGTGGGGGTTCGTGGGCATCAGCGTGCTGGCGGCGGGGGTTATGGACATGATCGGGATCCGGCGGCCAGGAGGACGGGACCTGGCCACCGGCATCGTGCGCGGAGCGAGCCTCGGCCTGGCGGCTCTGTTCCTGTACTGGGACGCCACTTACCGGAACACCACCGGCGCGGCGATCACGATCCTGTTCGGGTCCATTTTCGCCATCAGCGGTTCGATATTCCCGGTCGTCGCGCTGCTGAGCGCGATCGGCCTCGGCATTGTCGCCATCCTCTACCGCCCGCTGCTGCTCAGTTCGGTGAGCGCGGAACTGGCCGCCGTGCGCGGGATCCCGGTACGCCTCGTCGGGCTGCTGAGCCTTATGGCGATCGCGGTCGCCGTCTCTTTGTCGGCCATGACCATCGGCGCGATCCTGAGCACGGCGCTGCTCATCGGGCCCGCGGCCACCGGGTTGCGGCTGACCAGCAGGCCGGGCCGGGCGATGATCTGGGCGGCTGTCATCGGCCTGGCCGCCACCTGGCTGGGCGTCCTGCTCGCCTACGACAGCTTCTACTGGCCCCCGGTACGGCACGGCTGGCCGGTCAGTTTTTTCGTTGTGACGCTGGTCTTCATCTTTTACGTTCTCGCCAGCCAGCCGGGCGGGCGGATGCCGGGGCGGTCCAGGGCGCGGCCGGGGACCAGTGGCGCGGCGGGCGCGGCGGCGCGGACGGCACCCGGAGCAGGGCAGGGCTGATGTTCTCCGGATTCATGACGAACACCTGGGCGGTGGCGACCATCGTCGCCATCGTCGCCGGGGTCGTGGGATTCTTCATCGTGCTCCGGGGCATGGCGTTCGTCGCTGACGCGTTGCCCCAGGGGGCCTTCGCGGGGGCCGCGGGGGCGAGCCTGATCGGGATCAACACCCTCATCGGGCTGGCGGTCGCCTCCCTGGCCGGCGCGCTCGGCATCGGCTGGCTCGGCCGCCGCGGCCGGCGCGACGTGGCGACGGCCCTGGCCCTGGTCATGATGCTCGGCCTCGGCGCGCTGTTCCTCAGCTTCAGCGTGGAGTACGCGCCCGAGATTGAATCGCTCCTCTTCGGCGAGGTGCTCGGGGTCAGCGCCAACGAGATAGCTCCCATCGCGGCGGGCGGCGCGCTGTGCATCGCCGCGATCATGGTCCTCTACCGCCCGCTCCTGCTCACGTCGGTGATGCCGGAACTCGCCGAAGCACGCGGCGTGCGGAGCAACCGGATAGAGATTTACTTTCTCGTGGTCGTCGCGCTGGCCACGAGCATGACGCTGCCGGTCGTGGGGGCCCTCCTGATCTTCAGCCTGATGATCGGCCCACCGGCGGCGGCCCGGTCGTTCACCGACAAGCCGGCCCGCGCCATGGCCCTGTCGGTGCTCATCGCGGTCGGCACGGTATGGGCGGCGATCGCCGCGTCTTACGCCACGAATTGGCCAGTCGGATTCTTCGTGGGCGCCCTCGGTGCCGCCTGTTACGGTGCCGGACGTGGCTGGGCGGGCTGGCGCAGGACCCGGATCGGGGCCGCCGGGCCGCCGCGCGAGGCCGGGGAACACGGCCTGGAGCCTGCTAATGTGCGGTTGTGACGCCCGTGCCCGCTAAGCCTCCGCTCGGCGGCACGCGGGTCCGCGGTACCCGGCAGGCCGAGGCGCTTTCCGTGGCGCTCGACGGCCTGCCCGGTTTCTGCAGCGCACAGCAGATTCACGCGGAACTGCGCCGCCGGGGCGAGCACATCGGCCTGACCACCGTCTACCGGCACCTGCAGGTGCTGAGCGAAGACGGCCGGGTCGACACCATCCGTGACGCCAGCGGCGAGACGCTCTACCGCCGGTGCGCCAGCCACGCGCACCACCACCACCTGACCTGCCGGGAATGCGGGCGCAGCGTCGAGGTCGAGGGACGCGCCATGGAGCGCTGGGCCGAGCAGGTCGCCTCCGAGGCCGGCTTCACCGCCGTGGACCACACGGTCGAATTGTTCGGCCTGTGCCCGGACTGCGGATCATCCTGACCGTGACCGCTGAGCAGGGGACGGTCGCTGATGTGATCGGGTGACGTAGCCTGGCATCATGACGTACGTTACTTTCTGTGCCTATTTGACTACGAAATGCTACTTAAACGGCGCTGGGCGGCCCTGGGAACCGTCGCACCGTGGGTCACGCTCGCGGGCCGCCTGATCCTCGGACCGGTGTTCATCGCCGCGGGCCTGACCAAGCTGGGCGACCCCCTGGGGGCGGCGGAAGCGGTGCAGGCCTACCAGATCCTGCCCGCACGCCTGGCCACGTTGGTGGGATACGGCGTGCCGCTCCTGGGGATCGCGCTCGGCATCCTGCTCGTGGCCGGCCTCGCGACCCGCCTCGTGGCGGTCCTCCTGGGCCTGCACCTGGTCGTCTACATCGCCGGCATCGTGTCCCTCTGGGCCCGCGGGATATCCATCGACTGCGGGTGCTTCGGCGGCGGTGGCCCGGTCGCGCTCGGCCACACCCAGTACTCGCTGGATATCCTCTGCGAGGCCGGCCTGCTCGCCCTCGCCGTCATCGTGGCCGCCTGGGCGCCTGGCCGCTTCGCCATCGACCGCGCGCTCGGCCTCAGGGCGAGCGGGGCCGACCTGGCCGGCCGGAGGCTGGGCGAGAGCGGCGCCCCGCAGCATGACGACAGTGGGCCGCCGCCGCACCGGCGGCCAAGCGGGCTGCTCAACAACGCCGGCGTCCTGATCCTGATTCTGGTCGTGGCCGCGGCCGGCACCCTCGTCCAGCGCAACCGGGCGGCCACGGAGACCACCGCGTACCTGGGTCCCTACGCGCCGGTCACCCGGACCGCGGACGACACCATGACCATGGCCCAGCCCGGCGTCACCAAGCCGGTCCTCGTCATTTACGAGGATTACCAGTGCTCCATCTGCGACGAGTTCGAGCTGGCCAACGGCGGCCCGATCCAGAAACTGGCCGACCAGGGACGAGTCAAGATCGTTTACCACCTGTTCACGATCTTCGTGGGCAGCCAGCCACGCCAGGGGAACTCCACCCGGGCCTGGGCGGCGGCCGAGTGTGTGCCCGCCGGCACGTGGGTGAAGTACCACAACCTGCTCTACCTGGACCAGCCGGCGGAGACCGCTGAGAACGGATTCCCGGTCGCCCAGTTGCTGGCCTTCGGCAGGCGGATGGGGCTCACCGACGGCGCGTTCATACAGTGCGTGACATCGCAGCGGTACGCGGCCCGGCTCGTCCCGCTGAGCAACCAGATCTTCAAGAGCGGAATCAACGCGACCCCGACCGTCACGCTCAACGGACGGCCGCTCAATCTCGCCACTCTGGTCTCGCCCAACGGCGCCCTGTCCCAGGCGATCACCGCGGCACCCTGAGATCATTGCGGGACACTGAACGGCATGCTGCGCTTTCCCCTCATCCATCCCCCGCTGCTGGCCGCGCTCGGCGCCGCCGGGCACGGCGCCCGGATCCTCATCGCCGATGCCAACTACTCCCACAGCACCAACATCAGCCCCCGGGCTGGCCTTATTTTCCTCAACGTCCGTCCGGGGCTGGTCACCGTTGACCAGGTGCTGGAGCCGGTGCTGGCCTCGGTTCCGGTGGAGGCGGTCACGGTCATGCGCCCCGACGACGGCGCCGAGCCCGCCGTATTCGGCCGCTACCGCGAACTGCTCGGGGGCGATCTCCCGCTCCAGCCACTCGGCCGGTTTGACTTCTACGCCACCTGCCGGGAGAGCGACCTGGCGCTGTGCGTCGCCACCGGCGACGACCGCCTCTACGCCAACGTGCTGCTGACGGTCGGGTACATCACGCCCCGGACACACCATTTGGGCATATCCGCCTGATTCCGGGCATGGTGACAGGTCACGGACCCGGCCTTCGGCCGGTGCCGGGTGTTGTGCCTGCTGGTATGCCTCGAGGCCTGTGTGCGAGCCCGGCCGGATTTCCAGCCGTTAGCTGCCGACTCCTTTGCGGGCGGAGTTCAGGACTTAACCAGCCGGGCGATCGCGTCGGAGGCTTCGCGGACCTTCTCGGCGGCGGCATCGCCGCCTTCGGCGATCGCCCCGGCCACGCAGTGGCCCAGGTGTTCTTCGAGCAGGCCGAGTGCCACTGATTGCAGCGCTTTGGTCGCGGCGGCGACCTGGGTGAGGATGTCGATGCAGTATTTGTCATCTTCGACCATGCGCTGCAGGCCGCGGATCTGTCCTTCGATGCGGCGCAGCCGCTTGAGGTAGTCGTTCTTGTTCTGCGTGTACCCATACATATGGTTCTCCGGCCTCGCTGGCGGGGCCTCCCGCGTGCTGGTTCCTCACTCTACGGCTGCCTGGTCATCGCGCCGCGCGGCAGCGGGTCCTGCGCGCTGGGAAGCCGTACGTGAGATGGCGTCAGCCTGAGGAGCCGAACTGGATGGGGACGATGATGGCCTGGGTTGCGGTCCAGGCCGTGGAGCCTGGGGCGAGCTGCCAGATGGTCAGCTTGGTGTTGTGGACGGCGAGCGCGTCGATCCCGCCGGCCGGGCCCAGGGCCAGTGTCGCGGTGCCTGCCGGGAGTCTGGGCAGTGTGCGCCATGTGGTTGCGGTGCTGGTGATGGTCACGCCGCGGCTGCCGTTCAGCACGATGGCTGCGGTGCCTGCGGGCCCGAACGACGTGGCGGTCAGCGCCGCACCGTTCAGCCGGAGCGCTGGTGACAGGGTCCAGTGGCTGGCGTTGTCAGTTGACCAGGCGGCGAGGAGGCTGGCTTCAGGCCCGGTGCCGGCGGCCAGCAGAGCCTCGATGGTGCCTGCGGTCCGGGTGAGCCTGAGCACGGTGATGGGCTGGTGGGCCAGGGTGGCGGGCAGCGGGGGGCCTGCGGCCTGCCATGTCCCGGTCTTGGCGGTGAAGATGCCGGCGGTTCCGGGGTGGCTGCAGGCGCTGGCGAGCAGGGGCATCCCGGATGGGGTGAACGCGGCTGCGGTGAGACCGCGCGGCCCGCAGTGCCTGCCGGCTGGGGTTACGGCGAGGGGCCGCTGGGTGGCCAGGGTGGCCCACCTGGTGTAGGGGGGTGCGGCGAGCTTGGCTGTGCCGTCAGCGAGCAGGGCGAGCAGGTTCCCGGTGCCGGGCGCTGCGGCGAGGGCGTCGGGGACGGCGGCGAGGGCGGCGCCGAGCGGGTTGCCTGATGACCATGCCTGGCCGCCGTCGTGGGTGAGGGCCAGCGGGGTGAAGGCGAGGTACTGGCTGGGCCGGAACCCGGTTATCAGTGACTGGCCGCTGGCGCCGGCCAGGACCAGGCCCCCGTTGTCAGCGACCCCGGGCGGGGTGACCAGCTTCCAGCGGGTGCTCCCGGCGGGGCGGACGAGCAGCTGCCAGAAGTCGTTGTGCCGGGTGGTTGAGCCGCCCATCACGGCCACGGCCCACGTTCCGGCTGCTGTGACGAGGGCGGTGTTCAGTGATGGCGGCCGGGGGGCGGTGGCCTGGGCAGGCGATCCCCCCGTGGCCGGGGCTGCGCTCCCGCAGCCCGCGGCGAGCACCGCTGCGGCCAGCGTCAGGGAAAGGATGGTGACGGCTGGGCGACGTGGCGGGTTCATGACCGCCTCAGCAGCTGGTGTGCGGCGTCGGTTAGTTCCGCGGCGAACGAGGATTTCGTGGCCGTCGTGCCGGGGCCGGGGTTGAAGTTCAGTTCCTGACGGACATGGCCGGCCTGGTCGATGACGAACGCGTAGTCGCCATGGCCGATCATCGCCCCGGCCGGGAGAATCTGCATGGGCAGCCCGTAACCGCGCCATACCTGCTGCAGCTGGGCGCGGCCGCCGGTCAGGTACAGCCAGTTCGCCACCGTGTCGAGCCCTTCCTCGCGGTCGAACGCCCGGAGATAGCCCACCTGGGTGTAGAGGGGGTTGTAGTTAACCGCGACGAGCTCAACACGCTGGGAATCGGCGGCGAGCAGCTGGCTGGCCTGGCGGAATTCCTGCCCCATCAGCGGGCAGTCACTGGTGCATACCGGGTCGAGGAACCCCAGCAGCACCACCTTCCCGCGCAGGCCGGCCAGCGTGACGGTCTTCCCGTGCTGGTCGGTGAGGGTGAACGCGGCTGCCCGGTAGTTGAGCGGGGCGCTGGAGCCGTCGATGGCCTGCGCCAGAATGGTGTCGGCGACCGGGCTGGCCTGCGCGGCGGCCATCGGTGCCGCGCCGAGGATGATCACCCCGACCGCGCCGGCTGATGCTACCGACCGGATGCTCAGCGCCGCCAGCGACTGGGGTGCGAACGCGAGCCGGACCCGGTCCCGCCAGCCCGGCCGCGGTACCGCGGCGGGGGCGGATTGTACCGTGGTCACCGGCACACGGGCCAGGGCGAGGTATCCGGCGGCGGCCAGCAGCACCATCGGGAGCATGCTGTTGGGGTCGGTGCCAAGCCCGCCAAAGAAGCCGAAGTCCTCGATCAGCACCCAGTCGGCCAGGCACAGCACCGTGAACGCGACGAGGACCGGGCGGATAAGCCTAGGCTGCCCGCTCAGGAACGCCGCACCGGTCACCGCCAGGGCGGCCACCACGATCAGGTTGACCGCGAACCCGTGCGCGGCGTCGAACGAGCCGAAGGCGTTCACCCAGGCCGACAGGAAGTGTGGCTGGGATGTGGTCGCCATGGTCTGGACCATGCTGGTGAGCGTGCCTGGCTGCCCTTGGGAGGTGCCCTGCCAGAACCCCCGGCCCGGCCAGGCCTGCAGCACCGCCATCCCGGCCAGGAACAGCCCCGTCCCGGCGAGGATTGCCCGGCCCAGGCGCTGGGTGCACCACGTCCGCTCGGGCAGCGCGATCAGGGCGCCCGCGACCGCGTAGATCAGCACTGCGCCCGGTGCGCCGAACAGCCAGGTCAGGCCGGGGGCGAAGATCCCGCCGAACGATTCGCCGAATGCCCAGACCACCAGTCCCCAGCCGAAGCTGACCAGCCCGGCGAGCCGGGACAAAGGACCCCGGGCCGCGGCCAGCATCCAGATGCCGATCCCGACCTGGATCCACACCGCGGAGGCGGCCGCCTGCATCGGGTGATACGACCAGTTGGTCCCGGCCCAGTTCACCACGTGCTGCACCCACGCCGGTGAACTCGCCGCAATGGGCTCGATGACCTGCGACGGGAGGCCCACCGCCATTTTCGGCTGGGCCTGCAGAATCCCGTCGAAGATCCACAGCAGGCCGAAGCCGATCCTCAGCAGCTGGCGCCAGGCCGGGGCGGTGCCGGGTGTGCCCCCGGTCACTGCCGGGCCCGTGCCGCCCTCGGCGGCCGCGGGCAGCCATGCCCGCACGGTCACCCAGGCGAACCCGAGCACCATGAAGATCAGCAGCGCGATCAGCCCCTGATGCAGCAGCGCCGACTGGAACGCGGCGATCACCGTCGGGTCATCGGCATTCAGGCCGGAGTTCATCCCGGGCATGACGTCACCTGCTCCTGTTGCTCAGCTCCGCTGGCGGAAGTCTCGTCCCGCCGGTCCTTCATGTCCCGGCCCGGGCGGGCCGCCGCCGGGGCTCCGAAACGCCGCAGCCGCACGCTGTTGAACATCACGAACACCGAGGACAGGGCCATCGCCGCCCCCGCGATGAGCGGGTTCAGGAACCCGGCGGCGGCGAGTGGGATCGCGGCGATGTTGTAGCCGAACGCCCAGGCGAGGTTGCGCCGTATCGTCTGGAACGTGGCCCGGGCGAGCGTGATGGCCTCAGGAACGACGCCCAGGTCGTCGCGCAGCAGGATCAGGCCGGCCGCGCAGATCGCGACGTCGGTGCCCGAGCCGACCGCCAGCCCCAGGTCGGCTGCGGCCAGGGCTGGCCCGTCGTTGACCCCGTCACCGACCATCGCCACCGACCGGCCCTGGGCCTGCAAGCCGGTTATCACGGCGACCTTGCCATCCGGCATCGCCCGGCGATCACCTCATCCACGCCGGTCCCGGCGGCGACGATCACCTCATGGCCATCCACCGCACCCTGCGCGCCCAGCCCCGGCAGCGCCACGAACCCGACGGCCTGCGGCAACGGCCCAAGTCCGGCGCACGCGAACGCGGCGATCGCCGCCGCCACCGGATGCCCAGATGCCTGCTCCACCGCCCCGGCCCGCCGGAGCAGGACATCGTCGCTGATCCTCGCGGCGGTGATCCCCAGCGACACCAGCGTGTCCATCGAGCTTGTGCCGTGCCGTGCGTTTTCCAGGGCGGCCTGGTGGAACGGCCATGCGGCCCACCCCGCGACCGGAGCCGTGAGCGCCACCAGGACCCACTGCCAGCCCGGGAACCGGTAGGCGGGAAACAGCGACAGCAGGACCGACAGATCAGTCAGCGGGACGAGGAACACCAGCGCGACGATCAGTCGGCGGCGAAGGTAACGGACCCGGGCATCATCCGCCCCGGTCCCCCCGCCACCGGCGGCCGGGCCAATCACCTCAGCGCCGTAACCGGCCTGTTTGATCTCCTCGATGAGCAGCGTCACTGTTACTGATTCCGGTGCCGTGACGCCGGCCTTCTCCGTCGCGAAGTTGACCGTTGCCGAGACGTTATCCATCGCGTTGAGTTTCTTCTCAACTCTGGCCGCGCACGCCGCGCATGTCATTCCCTGGACCGAGAGCTCAACCTCCCTCAGCCCAGACGGCATTCCACCAGCCAGTGCAGCCGATGACATGCCAGATCACCCTCCCGGGAAGGCCAGGAACCTTGTTACCGTGAACCCGCGCCAGACGGGGGCGGGCCAGGACTGATGTCTGCTCGGCGGTGCACCCTGCGGATACCGCCGCACCGGAAATCTACACACTCCGGAAAGACCCGGCAACACGGAAGGCGCAAAAGCCAGGTACCCTCGCTGGATTCAATACCCCACCACGGTTCCGGAATACCCGGGGGGCGTTTCCCGGATACCCAGGGGAGGTTCGGATAATACCCTCCCGGGGTTTCCGGGAACCAGGATCCTCAACGCCGGAAAGCCTATTTCCCCCCGTCACTATTGCGCCAGCCATGGCTGCCCATTTACGCTTTAACTGTCCCTTGCAGATATACGGAGGCGTCAGGGGCAGCCGCTGGGAGGACAGTAACGTGGCAGGACCGTCGTGGCTCGCGGGCGGCCTCGCGGCAGTCATGATCGTGACCGCCGTCTACTGCGCAGCCCGGCTGGCTCTCTCCCGCCGGTGGCAGCGGGAAACCGCGTTCGACGCCGACGGGCTCCACGTTGCCATGGGCACCGCCATGGCCGGAATGCTCGTGCCACGTCTAAGCCCCCTGCCCGCCACCATGTGGGAGGCACTGTTCGCCGGCGCCGCAGGATGGTTCGCCTGGCAGGCGATCCGCGCCCGCGGCGGCCATCCTCCCGGCCGGTGGCGGTCCCCGCATCCGGTACCCCACCTCGTCGAGTGCGCCGCCATGCTCTACATGCTCCTCGCGGTGCCCGGTTCCCGGCCTGCGTGCCCGGGGACGGGAACGCCGATGTCCGGCATGGGCGGGTCCCCCGGCGCCGGGGTAAGTCTCCCGGCCCTCGCCATCGTGCTGGCACTGTTCATGGCCGGCTACGTCGTGTGGGCCGCCGACCAGCTCACGTCCCTGACCCGGATCGCGGCGGCTGGGACAGCCCAGACTGCCGCGCAGGATGCTGCCGGTGCCCTGCGCACCTTCGCCACCGTGGCTGCTTCGGGCACGCAAGACGCCGCAGCGACCGCAGGCACGCGCAGTACCGCCACCAGTTGGCACCAGCACCCGGAAGCCAGTACCTGGCATCAGCGGCCGGCAGCCACCCCGATGCTCGCCCCCCGGCTCGCCGCCTCCTACAAGATCGCCATGGGCATCACCATGGGCTACATGCTCATCCTCATGCTCTAGCCCCCGGCACACCTAGCCCCACGCGGCAGCCGCGGGGAACCCGGCCGCTGCCCCCGCTGGATCCACGCCCGCCGCGCGTACCGGCTTACAATCGGGCCGTGTGGCCGGAATTGACGTTCGCTCGCGCCGGCCGTGCCTTCCTGGACTCGGAGATTCTCCGTCGTGAGGACCCTGTCGTGGGTGCAACTGTCATCACCGTCGCGGGCATGACCTGCGGGCACTGCGTGAACGCCGTGCAGACCGAGATCAGCAGGCTTCCCGGGGTCACCGAGGCCGATATTGACCTGGAGACCCCGGCCGTCAAGATCACCGCTGAACCGCCACCGGACGCTGCGGCGCTGCCCGCCGCCATGACCGCAGCCGGGTAGGAAGTAGCCGTCTAGCACCGCTGCCCGTGCTATCCCGCTGCCCCCGGTAAGGACCATGGGCGGCCACCGCCGACGTGGCACCTATCTATCTCGTGATTAGGAACCTTGGCGGCCCGGATGAGCTGCTGGCCCCGCCAAGCTGGCCACACGGGCCTTCCAGGGATGGCTGCTGGCGGCCGGGCGGAAGGAGAACGCCCAGGCGATCGTGAAAAGATCACCGCAGTGATTACCTTCCCTTGTTCCCAAAGCGGTCGATCCATCCGAGAGTGAGCGCCCGGAGCCGGCCGGCGTGGAGTTCGTAGACCCGCTCGCGTCCCCGCAACTCCGCAGAGATCAGGCCGGCCTCTCCTCCAGCACCCGCAGGTGCCGGCTGGTGGTCTGCCAGGTGCAGCTGAACCGCCCTGCGATCGCTCCCGAGGTCATGACGCCGCCGTTGGCGTGCAGGACCAGCAGGATGGCCCGGCGGGTATGGTGACCCAGCGCGGCGAAGACCCGGTCGAGCTCCTCTAGCTCGGCGACGCCGCGCATCGGCGGCCGGCGACGCGCCGAGCTCAACCCGCTGGTAGAAGGGGAAGGTCATGCCCGGGACGTTGTGGTGGTCCAGCCGCTCTTCGACCAGCGGCTTCATCGCCTCCCAGATCGGGATCACGTCCGGGTGCTCGTGCGCGGGACGCATCCCGCCAGCCTCCCAGGTCATGATCTCGACATAGACCGGTGGCTCTTCAGAGCTGCGGAACACCAGCGGCGGGTCGTCGGTCACGAACCCGAGACCATTGAGCGTCGGCCAGTTCCGGGCCAGCAACGTTCGGAACTCGCCTTCCGCGTCGGCCCGGACCCAATAGGTCCAGATACATGTCTCCTTCGATCCATTATTATCAGCCATATCGCTTACTGTAAGCTGCCATGCTTAGAGAAGTAAAATCGGCAGAACCCTAGATCACGTCACCTCGCGTCTGGCCGGGCTGCCCCGGGTGAAGCTGGATTCCAGTGGCCGGCCTGCGTCGCGCCAGGCCACCACGCCGCCTGCGAGGCCCGCGGCGTCATGCCCGGCCTGTGCCAGGAAGGCGGCGAGCCGCCTGGAATACTCCCGGCCGGGCAGATGAACACGATCTTGCGTGAGGGAGGGAACGGGATCCCGTGCCTGAGCATGTCCCCGACGATCAGGAGCATCCACGGAAGGACGCCGCCCGGCGGCCGAGCCGGGAATCCTGCAGCAGCGACATCGAGGCAGCCACGATCATCCCGTCCACGGACAGCGGGATCAGCGCCGACGCCCGGGTCCCTTCGCTGCGGCGCAGGGCCAGCGTGTGCGTGATGTACCCGGCTAGCCGGGGTCGGCGATCAGGACGTGCAGGTTGCGCGGACCGTGCACACCCTCGACCCGGACCAGTTCGATGTCGCTGGTCGCGGAGGGGCCCGAGATCAGCGTGTGCGGGCGGGCGGGATCCAGCCGGGCGAAGGCGCCGGGGAGGTCGGCCGCCACCTGATCATGCGTCACCACCACGAGGTGGAAGTCGGGCACCAGGGAAACGGCCCGGCGGCCCTGGCCTGGGCCGTGGTCAAGCACGATGGTCCCGGTCTCGGCGATCGCGACGGCGCACCCGGTCACCACGCCCGCGGCGGCGTCCAGGACCTCGGTGGCCAGCGGCGGATCGTCGGTAACGAGCACGGCACCGGGACTGTCCTCGGCGCACCGGGCCAGCCACCTGGCCGGGAATCCCGGGGGGACGATGAACCGGGCGCCGGTGACGCGCTCGCCTAGCACCCGGGCGACCGCGGCCGGCAGCGAGCTGGCCGGCACCCGCTCGACGACGGCGCGGTAGTCGGCGGCCCGCTCGGCGAACAGGGCAACGATGTCGTGGGCGGCGGGGTCGTGATGGGCGGCCAGGTAGTCGCGCGGCAGCGCGGCGTACTCGACGTTGACGCGCCGCTCCCGGTCAGCCGGCTCGCCGCCGATCGCCTCCCGGACCCGGCGCAGCAGCCGCTCCCTGGACCCCTGGGCCGCCCCAGGCCTGGTCTCGTGACCTGCCCGTGGCCGCTCAGTCATGGCCGGGTCCCCTGGTTCTGGCCCACCAGGAGCGGAACGACTCGGCTGGCGGCGCTGGCGCGTCCCGGGTCCGCGTCCACCCGCTGAGCGGCGGCGGCAGCCGCCGGATCCAGCCGCGACGGCCCACCAGCTTCCGGCTCCCCGACGCCGCCCTCTGCGCCACGCCCAGCCGCCACGGGGATCGCAACGTCCACGCGGCCGCCCCCATGGCCATCCGTTCCGGGCGCGGAAAACCGTGCCGTTTCGCGTCCACCACTTTCCCGCGTAGATGGACCAGTGCCTCCGGGATGTTGATGGCCACCGGGCAGACGTCATAGCAGGCCCCGCAGAGGCTGGACGCGTACGGCAGCGAAGCGTCGATTGGCGAGGTGACGCCGCGAAGCAGCGGGGTGATGATCGCGCCGATCGGCCCCGGGTAGGGCGAGCCGTAGGCGTGCCCGCCGGTCCTCTCATAGACCGGGCATACGTTCAGGCAGGCGGAGCAGCGGATGCAGCGCAGCGCCTGGCGGCCGGTGGCGTCGGCCAGCGCACCGGTCCGGCCGTTGTCCAGCAGCACTAGGTGGAACGCCTGCGGGCCATCGCCCGGGGTGACGCCGGTCCAGGTCGACGTGTAGGGATTCATCCGCTCGGCGGTGGACGACCGGGGCAGCAACGCGAGGAACACCTCCAGGTCACGCCAGGAGGGCAGCACCTTCTCGATGCCCACCACCGAGATCAGTGTCTCGGGCAGCGTCACGCACATCCGGCCGTTGCCCTCGGATTCGACGACCACCAGCGTGCCGGTGTCGGCGATGGCGAAGTTGGCGCCCGAGATCCCGACCGTGGCCTGCAGGAACGTACGGCGCAGATAGGACCGGGCCGCGCCGGCCAGGTCCGAGGGCCGATCGGTCAGATCGGCCGGGCGCACCCGGCATGTCCCGGAGGAAGATGTCCCTGATTTCGGCGCGGTTGCGATGGATGGCCGGCACCAGGATGTGGCTGGGCCGGTCCCCGTCGAGCTGGACGATGAGTTCGGCGAGGTCAGTTTCGAGCGCATGGATGTGCTCGGCGGCGAGGGCTTCGTTGAGGCCGGTTTCTTGGGTGACCATGGACTTCACTTTGACCACCTGGCTAGCTCCGGCCGCCTGGACCAGGGAGACCACGATGGCGTTCGCCTCCGCGGCATCGGCCGCCCAGTGCACCTGGCCGCCCGCGCTGACCACCCGCTCTTCCAGGCGCGTCAGGTAGAGGTCCAGGTTGGCCAGGGTGTGATCCTTGATCGCCTTGGCCGCGGCGCGCAGCTCCGCCCAGTCGGGAAGCTCGGCCACCGCGGCCGCCCGCTTCACGCGGATGGCGCCGGTGGCGTGCGTGAGGTTACTTCGCAGCTGGGAGTCCCGCAGGGCAGTGGCGGCGGCTTCGGGAAAGGCCGGCATGCCGAGGTAGGTGGGCATGCTCACGGGCCGCTCACCGGCCCGCCGCCCGCACTCTCGGTACTGGCCAGGATCTCGGCGAGATGCATCGTGGCCACTCCCGTCTGCTGCCGCGTCAGCGCACCGCCGACGTGCATGAGGCACGAGTTGTCAGAAGAACAGAGCACCTGGGCGCCGGTCTGACGCACGGCGGAGACCTTGTCTGAGCACATCGCCGCGGACACATCCGGGTTCTTCAGCGAGAACGTGCCGCCGAAGCCACAGCACGTCTCGGCGCCGGGCAGCTCAACCAAGTCGATCCCGCGTACCGCGCGGAGCAGCCGCAGCGGCGCGTCGCCGACCCGCATCATCCGCAGCGAGTGGCAGCTGGGGTGGTAGGTCACCCGGTGCGGGAAGTACGCGCCCACGTCCGTGACGCCCAGCACGTTCACGAGCAGCCCGGACAGCTCGTGCACCCGGGGGGCGATCCGCTCGGCGTCCCGGGCCAGCGCGCGGTCCCCCGTGCTGGCCGCCAGCGCCGGATGGTACTCACGGACCATCGCCGCGCAGGACGCCGACGGCGTGACGATGGCATCGAATTCCTGGAACGCTTCCGTGAAGCCGGTCACCAGGGGCAGCGCCTCACGCCGGTACCCGGAATTCAGGTGCATCTGCCCGCAGCACGTCTGGTCCATCGGGAAGGCCACCTCGTGGCCCAGCCGCTCTAGCAGCGTCACCACGGCCTTACCGGACTCGGGAAACAGCGTGTCGGCCAGGCACGTCACGAACAGCGCGATCCGCATAAGCCCCTTCCGGCGGTCGTGGGCCCGGCCGGGGCGTGGCCCGGGCTCACCATCGTAAACGGTTGCGCTTCCGGCGGCCGGACCCGTCTGACCTCTTAGCGGCCACTTCCGGCCAGGCCGGGCACGGTCCAGCAGGCCCGCCCGGAGCCGCCCGCCCGAGTGGACGGCCGGGCTGGTCGTCGGCTATACATCGGATGTCTGTTTCTACGTCAATCGCACCTTCCACCGCAACGAAGGGCACCCCATGACCGCTGGAGAATTCGACGGCCTCGCGGCCCTGGTCACCGGGGGAGCCTCCGGCATCGGGCAGGCCACCGCCCAGCATCTGGCGGCGCGCGGCGCGAGGGTCATGATCCTGGACCGGGACAATCCTCGCCCCGATGCGACGAGCGCCGCAACTGCCCGTGCCGTCATCGCCGACGTCACCGACGACGCCGCCGTGCGGCCGGCCGTCGGCGCTGCGGCCGCGGCACTCGGCGGCATCGACATCCTGGTGAACAACGCGGGCATCGGCGCCGTGGGCACGGTCGAGGGCAACGACGACCCGGAGTGGCACCGCGTATTCGACGTCAACGTGTTTGGCATGGTCCGGGCCAGCCGGGCCGCGCTGCCGCACCTGCGGCGCGCGGCGCAACGGCGTGGCCGGCGGTCATCGTCAACACCTGCTCCATCGCGGCCAGCGCCGGCCTTCCGCAGCGTGCGCTGTACTCGGCGAGCAAGGGCGCGGTCTACTCGCTGACGCTGGCCATGGCGGCGGACCACGTCGCCGAGGGCATCCGGGTGGCCTGCGTGACCCCGGGACGGCGGACACGCCGTGGGTACCGCGGCTGCTGGAGGCGTCGCCCGATCCAGCCGCGGAACGGGCCGCCCTGGGGGCGCGCCAGCCGATGGGCCGCCTGGTCTCGGCGGCCGAGGTCGCCGCGGCGATCGCCTACCTGGCCAGCCCGCTGGCGGGGGCGGCACCGGGATGGCGCTGGCCGTCGACGGCGGCATGTCCGGGCTGCGCCTCCGGCCGCCGGCCAGGCCCTCCGCTGACCTCGGCGTCTGAGGCCTCGGCGTCGAGCTCGGCGCGCGGGCAGAGATCAGATGACTCTGGCGGTCGCGGCGGCAGGCCGCTGGTGCAGCACGCGGCGGCCAAGGGCGCTGTTAGTGGCACATATCGTTTCGGTGACGGTCGTGGCTGTCCGCCCGGATCGCCATTGACATGCCCGATACATCGGATCTATTTTCCTGGCACACGACCAAGGTGCCGTCTCACAGACGGAACGCGAAGGGCGCGGACCGCAGGCCCGGGGAGTGACACAGGAGGACCGATGGCACTTCGCAGACTTTAGTGTCCGTTTCGGCCGCGGTCGCGGTCGCCGCGCTGCTCGCGGGGTGCGGATCCGGCAGCTCCAACAGCTCCGGCGGCCAGCAGCTCGTCGCAGCCGCCTCGGGCCGGTCACGATCGGCGTGGACCTCACCTACAACAACACCGCGTTCTGGTCCGCCTACATCAACTACGAGAACCAGTACGCGAAGCAACTGCACATCAAGCTGCGTCGGCCCGCTGCTCGCCGCGGCCAACGCCAGCCTGCAGAACCAGCAGATCGAGGAGCTGGTCAACGAGGGGGCCAAGGCGATCATCGTCAACCCGGAGACCGCGACCAGCCTCGGCCCGGCCATCACCTACGCGGCCCAGCACCACGTGCAAGCTGATCTCCGTCGACACGATCGTCGGCGTCGGCAAGGTGTACATGGTCGTCCGGGCATCCAACCTGATCTACGGCCAGGACGCGTGCGCCTACATCAGCTCGCGGGTCGAAGTCCGGCTACGTCCTCGAGCTGCAGGGCGACCTGACCTCCTCGAACGGCGCCGACCGGGCGAACGCGTTCAAGTCCTGCATGGCCGCCAACGACCCCGGCGTCAAGATGCTCAAGGAGCCGACGGTCTGGTCGACGCCACCGCAGTGACCGACGCGCAGAACGCCATCAACGCCTACGGCAGCAAGCTCAAGGCCATCTACTCGCAGTGGAGCAGCCCGGACACCGGCATCATGCCGCTGCTCAAGAACAAGGGCCTGACCGGCAAGGTCGTCGTGATCAGCGATGACGGCGTGCCGTTCGAGATGTGCGACATCGCCAGGGACATGGTCAACGCCTCCCAGTCGCAGCCCGCGAACCTGTACGCCGTACTGGGCGCTCAAGTACGCGGTCGACGCGGCCAGGGGCGTCAGAGCTGCAGCCGGGCGAGCCCGGGCGGCGGCGCGCCCAGCGCTGCAGATGATCAGCTACCAGGGAGACAGCAACCTGGCCGACCCGATCGTGGCCCCGTTCGTGACCAAGACCGCGCCAGACCATCCACGTCAAGCCGGTGACGGGCTGTCGGGCACGGTGAGACCACCCCGGTCACCGACAGCCAGCTGTGGGGCAACGTCTACGGCGCCGCGCACGGCGGCGTGTGCAGCACGTCCGCGGCGGCTGGATGACCGAGCCGCTCGCGCCTGCTGCCTCGGCGACCCGGCACCGGCCGTCGAGGCAGCGGGCATCCACAAGCAGTTCGGCAGCACACAGGCGCTGCGCGGCGTGGATCTCGCCCTGGCCCCGGCCGCTGCCTGGGCCTGGTCGGCCGGAACGGTGCGGGCAAGTCCACGCTGGTGTCGATCCTGAGCGGCATCTACCCGGCCGACGCGGCGAGGTCCAGTTCGACGGTGTGCCCGCGCCCCCGCTCGGTGACGTCGGCGCCTGGCGCCGCCGGATCGCCACCGTGTTCCAGCACTCGATGGTGGTCCCCGGGCTCACCGTCGCCGAGAACGTGTTCCTCGGCCGCCAGCCCCGGCGCGCGGGCCTGGTCGACTGGCGGCGGATGCGAGAGCAGGCCCGCGCAGGTCATGGCCGAGTGGGGCTTCCAGATCGACGTGAACCAGCCCTGCGCGGACCTCACCGTGGAGCAGCGGCAGATCGTCGAGATAGCCCGGGCGCTCGCCACGGGGACCCGTTGCCTGCTGCTCGACGAACCCACCGCGGCGCTGGAGCGCGGCGCCATCGAGCGGCTGTTCGCGCGGGTCAGGCAGCTCACCGCGAGCGGTGTCGCGATCCTCTACATCTCGCATCACCTTGAGGAAGTCTTCGAGATCTGCCAGGACGTCGCGGTGATCCGCGACGGTGAACTGGTGCTGACAGCGGGCCAGCCGCCGGTCTGTCCAAAGACGACCTGGTGACCGCGATGGTCGGCCCGGACGCGGCCGCCACGCGCGGCCGACCTGACGCGAGCCGTCCGAGGTGCGCCATCCGCCGCGGCACCTGGAGCCACGGCGCTGGCCGTCGGCCAGGGTGCGCCTCTGTTGCTGATCGATCACGTTTCCGCGGAGTCACCGGGCGGCCGGGTCAGGAACACCTCGCTCCAGGTGCTGCCCGGCGAGCGGGTAGGCATCACCGGCCTGCTCAGCGCCGGTGTCAGCACGCTGGCCCGGATCGTCGCGGGCGCCGCGCCTTATGAGTCGGGCCGCGTGCTCCTCGACGGCCAGGAGCTTCCGCCGGGACGGCGTGACCTGGCCCTGCGGGCGGGCGTCGGCTATCTCCCCGAGGACCGGCAGGCCGACGGTTTCGTGTCCGTTCTCGGCGTCGCCGAGAACAGCACCATGACCATCACCGACTGGCTGGCCCGGCTGGCCGGTTTCCTGCGCCCGCAGACCAGGGCCGCGGCCGCGGCGCCGCTGACCCACGCGCTGTCCATCATGTCGGCGGGGCCGGACCAGCCCGTGGGTGAGCTGTCCGGCGGGAACCAGCAGAAGGTCACCGCGGCCCGCGCCCTGGCCCGCAAGCCCCGGCTCATTGTCGCCATCACCCCGACCCGTGGCGTGGACGTGGCGTCCAAGGCGCTGCTCCTGGCCGAACTGGCCCGGGTGACCGCGGAGACCGGCGCGGCGCTGCTGCTCGCCACCGATGAGCTTGACGACCTGGCCATCTGTGATCGCGTGATCGTGCTCGTCCGCGGTGAGCGCTTCACCGAGTTCACCGAACCACCCTTTGACCGTGAGGCGCTCATCGCGGCGACCGAGGGCATGGCCAGGAACGGCACCGCGGGCCACGGCGTCAGCGCCGGGAGCGCCGCTGCCAGCGCACAGACGTCCGGCGCCCAGCCCGCCAGCCAGGTGACAGCCCACCCGACTCCGACCGACAGGGGCCAGCATGACCGAGCCAGTGGACTCCGGTACCACGGCCGTCACCGACCGCGGCCGGGCCGAGGTGGAAGCCGTCCTCCAGGGGCGCAGCCGACGCACCGCGGCGGTCTCGCTGATCCGCGAGGCCGCGCTGCTGCCGGTCCTCATCCTGCTGATCGTCGTCGGCAGCCTGGTCAGCAGCGCGTTCCTCACCGTTTCCAACTTCTCTGGCATCGGGGAGCAGATCGCGGCGCTCGGCGTCACGGTGGTCGGCGAGAGCCTCATCCTGCTCATCGGTGGGATGGACCTCTCCCTGGAAGGAACCTACGGGCTCGCACCGATGGTCGCGGCGTGGCTGATCGTGCCCGTCGCGGAGTACGGTTCTGGCACCAAGCTGTCTCCCTACCTGGCCATCGTTGTCCTGCTCGCGGTGGGCGCCGCCATCGGCCTGCTGAATGGCCTGCTCATCGTCAAGGGACGGCTGAACGGGTTCATCGTGACGCTCGCCATGACGATCATCCTGGCCGGGCTGCAACTGGGCATCGTGCACGGCAACACGCTGTTCAACCTTCCCTCCGCGTTCATCTACCTGGGCTCGGCCAGCTTCGGTGCCGTGCCCGGTCTCGTTCATCTTCGCGGTGATCGTCTTCGTCGTGGTCGGGGTCTTCCTGCGCTACCACCGCACGGGCCGGGCGATCTACGCGGTGGGCGGCAACCTGTCGGCAGCCCGCGCCGCGGGCATCAAAGTGGACCGGATCAGGATCGGCGTGTACATCGCCGGCAGCATCCTCGCGGCGATCGGCGGGCTGATGGAGGCGGGCCGGGTCAGCGCCGTCACCGGCCAGCAGGGCTTCCAGGAGGGCATCATCTTCCCGGTCTTCGCCGCCGCGGTGATCGGCGGAGTGAGCCTGAAAGGGGGCCGGGGGAACATGGTGGGCGCGGCGTCCGGCGTCCTCCTGCTCGGCGTGGTGCAGAACATCCTGGACCTGGCCAACACCCCCAACTACTGGATTGAGGCCGTTGACGGCGCGGTCATACTCATCGCACTCATCCTGGCCAGGGTGATCGGCGGCGAGGCGGCGGCCGAGTGACCGGCCGCCGAGCGACCCGCGGCCGAGCAGGCGACGGGCCAGGGCCGTGCCCTGACGGGGGATGCGCCGCATGACCACGGTCGTTGGCTTCGATACGTTCGACGTGCGCTTCCCGACCTCGCGGACGCTGGACGGATCGGACGCGATGAACCCGAGCCCCGACTACTCGGCGGCGGCCCTCGTGGTGCGGACCGATGCGGCGGATGGGCTGGCCGGGCACGCCCACGTCTTCACGATCGGGCGGGGAAACGACATCCAGCTCTCAGCGATACGGGCGCTCGAGCCATTCCTGGCCGGGCACGACCTCGAAGAGACGCTGTCCGACCTTGGCGCGCTGTCGCGACGCCTGGTCGGCGACAGCCCGTTGCGCTGGCTGGGACCGGAGCGGGGCGTGGTGCACATGGCCATCGGGGCGGTGGTGAACGCGTGCTGGGACCTGGCCGCCCGGGTCGCGGGCCAGCCGCTCTGGCGCTTTCTGGCCGACATGTCCCCCGAGCAGATCGTCTCCATGGTGGATTTCAGGTACCTCACGGACGCGCTCACCCCCGATGATGCGCTGGAACTGCTGGAACAGGGCCGCGCCGGGAAAGCCGGGCGCGGCCAGGTGCTGGAGCGCGACGGCTACCCCGCTTACACCACCGCCCCCGGATGGCTCGGCTACTCCGACGAGTTGCTCGCCGAGCTGTGCACAGAGTCCGTCCAGGATGGGTTCACCCAGGTCAAGCTCAAGGTGGGCGCGAGCCTGGATGATGACCTGCGGCGCTGCACGGTGGCCCGGAGCGCCGTCGGGGAAGACGTCGCCATCGCGCTGGACGCGAACCAGGTGTGGGATGTGCCGGGCGCGATCGCCTGGATGCGCGAGCTCTCCCCGTTCCGTCCGGCCTGGATCGAGGAGCCGACCAGCCCGGACGACATCCTCGGCACCGCACGGATCCGCCGGGGGGTGAAACCGGTCCGGGTGGCCACCGGCGAGCATGTCGCCAACCGGGTGATCTTCAAACAACTTCTCCAGGCGGAGGCGATCGACATCATGCAGATCGACGCGTGCCGGGTGGCCGGGGTCAACGAGAACATCGCGAACCTGCTCCTCGCGGCCAAGTTCGGCATCCCGGTCTGCCCGCACGCGGGCGGGGTCGGTCTGTGTGAGATGGTCCAGCACCTGTCGATGTTCGATTACGTCGCCCTGTCGGGGACGATGGACGGCCGCCAGATCGAGTGGATCGACCACCTGCACGAGCACTTCACCGCGCCCGCCCGGGTGCGGCGGGGACGTTACGTCACGCCGACCACGCCCGGGACGTCCGCGGAGTTCAGGCCGGAGTCGCTGGCCGAGTTCTCGTTTCCCGGCGGGGCGGCCTGGCGTTCGGCCACATGATCGCCTAGGGCGTTGGGGCACATGATCGTTGACGCGCACCATCACGTGTGGGATCCCGATACCCGCCCGCATGCCTGGCTCGACAGCCTGCCGTCGCTGCGCCGCCGGTTCAGCGCCGCCGACTTCACGGCGGTCGCCGCGGAACACGGGGTGGCGGCCAGCGTCCTGGTCCAGGTGCTGGCCAGCGCGGCGGAGACCGAGGAATTCCTGGCCCTGGCGGCCACCCCGGCCTCCCAAAGCATGATCACGGGCGTCGTGGGCTGGACCGACCTGACCGCTTCCGACGTGGCATCCGAGATCGCCCGGCTGCGGGAACTTCCCGGAGGCGGCCGTCTGGTCGGGATCCGCCACCTGGTCCAGGACGAACCGGATCCGGGCTGGCTCGACCGGCCCGACGTGCGGCGCGGGATGCGGGCCGTCGGCCACGCTGGCCTGCCTTACGATCTGCTGGTCCGGCCAGGCGCAGCTGCCCGCCGCGCTTCGCGTGGCCAGCGACTTGAGCGACGTGCGCTTCGTCCTCGATCATGGGGCCAAGCCGGACATCGCGTCCGGCCGCCTCGAACCGTGGTCCGGCCTGGTTGCCGAGCTGGCCCGCCGGCCGAACGTGACCTGCAAGCTCTCCGGGCTGGTGGCCGAGGCGGGACCCGGCTGGACGGTCCCCCAGATCGTCCCGTACGCCGGCCGGCTGCTGGAATGCTTCGGGCCTGGCCGCCTGATGTTCGGGTCCGACTGGCCGGTCTGCACCCTCACCGCCAGCTACGGCGAGGTACTCGCGGTGGCCCGGGACGCGCTCAGCGGCCGCCTCACGCCCAGCGAACTCGACGCCGTCTTCGCCGCCACCGCGGTCACGGCCTACGGCCTCACTCCCCATGCCGCGCAACGTCCTGGCCACCGGGATGATCAAGCTGGCCTCGGCAAAGCTCACGGCAAGAGTGATTGAACCGCAGGATCAGGATCGGCGATAATAGCCGGATACGGGGGGATTAGGCCGGGTGGGCAGCCTGACGTGGTGATTACCGTGCTTCGCGTACATTTCGCACGGCGGGATCTGGGCCGGATCCGCCTGGCGACTGGGCCCGCCCTCATGTGGGAAGTGTTACTCAGCCTGCACAGGCTCACTGACCACGATGGCACGGTCTGCTATTCGGGTTGGGACGACCAGAAATCATCGACCATCTGGCCCTTCGATCGGCGGTCCCTGAGGATCTCACGCCCGCTTAATGTGCTTGGGACCCGCGCGGCCCAGTCTGTGTTCAAAGCACGGAGGCGAGCCACTGCTCCACACTCGCGATGTGCACGGTCGACCAGGACCTGGCCACCTCGGGGTCATGTGAGGCCAGCGCGTCGAGGATGGCCCGGTGCTCGGCGAGCGTGCGCTCGGTGGCGCCCGCCTGGGTCAGGCCACGCCAGACCCGGGCCCGGAACGTCGGCCCGGACAGCGACTCCAGCAGCGAGCAGAGCACCGAATTCCCGGAGCAGGCCGATATCCGCCGGTGGAACTCCAGGTCGTTGGCGACCAGGTCCTCCACCTCCGGACGAGGACCGAGGCTGTCCAGCAGCCGGCCGAGGCCCTCGATCTCCTCCGCACCGATACGCTCGGCGGCCATCGCGGCCGCCGCAGGTTCCAGGATGCGCCTGACCTGCAGGAACTCGAGCACGGTGCCGTCGCGATGGAAGTCGACGATGAAACTGAGCGCCTCAAGCAGCAGCGGCGGCTGCAGGCTGGTCACGTAGGTGCCGTCGCCGCGCCGCACGTCGAGGATGTTGACCAGCGACAGCGCCTTGACCGCCTCCCGCAGGGAACTGCGTGACAGTCCCAGCTCGGCGGCGAGATCCGCCTCCTTGGGCAGCCGGTCCCCGGCCCGCAGCGTGCCCGAGACGATCATTGACTTGATCTTTTCGATAGCCTCGTCGGTAAGCGCCACGGCAGTATCCTCCCGGGGACACATCCGATGTTTGCCCGAGTATGGCATATCCAGCTGAGCAGATCCGCAGCTGGCTGGTACGAAGGAGCACATGGCGGACGACGACCGGCGGGCGGAGCTGGAAAGCCGGGCGACGCTGAACTGCGGGAAGAAGCCGAGCGCTGCCTTCGCGCCCTGGCCGGGCGAGCCAGCCACGGCTGCGCGAGCGACCAGTGGACTGCGGTGCGCGCCCTGGTCGCGGAGCGGCGCCGGGCCCTGGTGGTGCAGCGCACCGGCTGGGGCAAGTCGGCGGTGTACTTCGTCGCCACGGCCCTGCTGCGGGCGCGCGGGGCCGGCCCGACCGTCATCGTCTCGCCGCTGCTCGCCCTCATGCGCAACCAGATCGAGGCGGCGGACCGGGCGGGGATCCACGCCCGCACGGTGAACTCGGCCAACACCGAGCAATGGGAGGACGTCTACGCCGAGGTCTCGGCGGGTTCCGTGGACGTGCTGCTGGTCAGCCCGGAACGGCTGAACAACCCGGGCTTCCGCGACCTGGTGCTGCCCAAGCTGATCGCGGCGGCCGGGATGCTGGTCGTGGACGAGGCGCACTGCATCTCCGACTGGGGCCACGACTTCCGGCCCGACTACCGGCGGCTGCGCACCCTGCTGGACGAGCTGCCGCCCGGCGTGCCGGTGCTCGCGACCACGGCGACCGCCAACGCCAGGGTTACCCGCGACGTCGCCGAGCAGCTGGGCGCCGGGCGCGAACCCGAGACGCTGGTCCTGCGCGGCCCGCTGGATCGCGACAGCTTGCGTCTCGCCGTGGTCCGCCTGCCCGGTCCGCAGCAGCGGCTCGCCTGGCTGGCCGAGCACCTCGGCGAGCTGCCGGGGTCCGGCATCATCTACACCCTGACCGTGGCCGCGGCCCAGGAAACCGCCGCGTTCCTGCGCGAGCGCGGCTACGACGTCGCCTCGTACACGGGCCAGGATCGACCACGCGCAGCGCACCGCGGCCGAGGATGCGCTGCTGGCCAACGAGCTCAAGGCCCTGGTGGCCACCAGTGCCCTGGGCATGGGATTCGACAAGCCCGACCTGGGCTTCGTCGTGCACCTGGGCGCCCCGCAGTCGCCGATCGCGTACTACCAGCAGATCGGCCGGGCCGGGCGCGGCGTCGAGCGTGCCGAGGTGATCCTGCTGCCCGGCCGGGAGGACGCCGACATCTGGGCCTACTTCGCCTCGCTGGCGTTCCCGCCGGAGCCCCTGGTCCGCGCCACGCTCGCCGCGCTGGCCGAGGCGGGCCGGCCGCTCTCCACCGCCGCGCTGGAGACCAGGGTCGACCTCAGCCGGGGGCGCCTGGAGATGATGCTCAAGGTCCTCGATGTGGATGGGGCGGTCCACCGGGTCAGCGGCGGCTGGGCGGCTACCGGGCAGCCCATGGGCCTACGACGTCAGACCGCTACACACGCGTGGCGGCCGAGCGGTCCCGCGAGCAGCAGGCGATGCTCGGTTATATCGCCACGGGTGACTGCCGGATGGAATACCTGCGCCGCGAGCTGGACGATCCGGCGGCGGCGCGGTGCGGGCGGTGCGACAACTGCACGCAGCGGCCATGGCCGCTCACCGTGTCCGAGGCCGGCGCGGCCGCCGCCCGCGACCGGCTGCTCCGCCCGGGAATCGAGATCACGCCGCGGAAGATGTGGCCGGCCGGGATGAAGGACCTGGGTGTCGAGGTGGCCGGCAAGATCCCGCCCGGCCTGGCCGCCGAGCCCGGCCGGGCCCTGGGCCGGCTGACCGACCTGGGCTGGGGACCCCGGCTGCGGGCCGTGCTGGCGTCCGCCGAACCCGACGGCCCGGTTCCCGATGACCTGATCGAAGCGGTCGTCAAGGTCCTGGCCGGATGGAACTGGGAACGCCGGCCGGCCGGCGTGGTCACCCTGCCGTCCCGGACCCGGCCGGAGCTGATCGCCAGCCTCGGCCAGCGCGTCGCCGGGATCGGCCGGATCCCGTACCTGGGCGCGCTCACCTGCACCGGCGACCCGCGGTCCGGGCACTCCAACAGCGCGCAGCGGCTGAGCGCCCTGACCCGCGCGCTGGTGGTCCCCGGCCCGCTTGGTGACGCGGTCAGCCGGGCCGGCGGCCCGGTACTGCTGGTCGACGACCGGATCGAGACCGGCTGGACGATGACGGTCGCGGCCTGGCTGCTCCGCGAAGCGGGAGCGCCCGCGGTGCTGCCCCTCGCGCTGGCGGTCACCACCGGCTGACAGCGCGCCGCGCCAGGCCGCCGACGGTCAGGTCCCGGCGGTCGTCCCGGCCGGCTCTGGCACCGGCCCGGGCAGGCGGCCGGATTCCTGGATCCCGTACCGCGCGTACACCGGGCGCAGCGGGCGCGGCAGCCACCAGTTGGCCCGGCCCAGCAGTCGCATGGTCGCGGGCACCAGCAGCACCCGCACCACGCTCGCGTCGATGACCAGGGCCACGATCATGCCCACGCCCATCAGCTTGATGAAGGTGATCCCGGATGCGGAGAACGCGCCCACCACGATCACGAGCAGCAAGGCCAGGCTGGTGATGATGCCACCGGTCCGCTGCAGCCCGGCCGCCACCGACCCGGTGTTGTCCCCGGTGAGGTCGTACTGCTCCCGGATCCGCGACAGCAGGAACACCTCATAGTCCATGGACAGGCCGAACATGATCGCGAATATCAGGATCGGCATGGTCGGGTCGATCGATCCGGTGGGCGTGAACTGGAGCAGCCCGGACAGGTGCCCATCCTGGAAGATCCACACCACGACCCCGTACATGGCCGACAGTGACAGCACGTTCATCACGATCGCCTTGATCGGCAGCACCAGGGACCCGAAGGCGAGGAACAGCAGCACGAACGTGGCCAGCGCCACCACCAGGGCCATCCAGGGCAGCGTCCGGCCCAGGCTGGACAGCTCGTCAACCAGCTGCGCGGTCTGCCCACCGATATACGCCCGGGTGCCGGCTGGTGGCGCCACCTCCCGCACCTGCCCGGCGATGGCTCGCGCCCGCGACGAATAAGGAGCAGCAACGTAACCCATGTCTACGCGGGCGACATCCCCCCGGACGCCGGTGAGCTGAGCGCCACTGACTCCCGGGACGAGGCCGAGACGGTGCACGTACGCGGCGAGCGAGGCGCCGCGCGCGGGTGAGCTCGCCACCGGGCCAGCGAACTTCACGACCGCCTCGATCGGGGAGGTCGGATTGCCGGGGAAGTCCCGGTTCAGCGCCTCGGTGACGACCCGGGGCGCGGCTGCGGAGGGAAGCGCGGTCGCGTCGGTCCCACCCCAGTTGACGTGCAGGAATGGCGAGCCCAAGGCCAGCAGCACGATGACGATCACGGTGATATAGGCCACCGGGCGGCGCATCACGCTCTGCGCCAGCCGATACCAGGCACCATCAGTCGGGGGGGCGACCCCCCTGGACCCCCCGCGCCGACTCTGCTAGTCCGGGGGGGCGACCCCCCTGGACCCCCCGCGCCGACTCTGCTAGTCCGGGGGGGCGACCCCCCTGGACCCCCCGCGCCGACTCTGCTAGTCCGGGGGGGCGACCCCCCTGGACCCCCCGCGCCATCCGCTCGGGCCGGCAGGCCCTCGCGGACGGCATGACGGCCGTTCCGGCCGGGTCGGCCGTCGCGGCCAGGCGGCGGATACGCAGGGCGTTCACCCGGTGGCCGAGCACGGCCAGGAGCGCGGGCAGGACGGTCAGCGCGGCCAGCATGTCGACCAGCACGGTCGCGACCCCGCCGTAGCCCATCGACCGCAGGAACGTCTCCGGGAACAGCATCAGGCTGGCCAGGGCCATGGCGACAGTGATGCCGGAAACCGCCACGGTGCGGCCCGCGGTAGCCACGGTCCGCGCCACCGCGTCCTCCACCGAGCCCGGCCGGCGCAGTTCCTCCCGGAACCGGGAGACCAGGAACAGCCCATAGTCGATACCCAGCCCCAGGCCGAGGATCGTGGTGATGTTGACCGAGTAGATAGACACCGAGGTGACCAGGGTCAGCAGCCGCAGCGCGGTGAACGAGCCCAGGATCGCGATGCCGCCGATCGCCAGCGGCAGGCTGGCCGCGGCCAGGCTGCCGAAGATCACCAGCATGAGGATCAGCAGGACGGGCATCGAGAACCCCTCGGCCCGGCCGATGTCGGACGTGACCTGCTTGTTGATGGCCGCGTAGGTCGGGACCAGCCCGCCGACCTGAGTCTTGAGGCCGGGCGCACCAAGCTGGTTCTTGACTTCGTTGAAGCTGCTCTGCCGCGAGCTGTCGCTGCCGCCCGCCAGCTCCAGCACGGCGTAGGTGGCCCGGCCGCTGGCGCTGACGAACCGCGGCGACCTCGTGGACCAGTACGTCGCGTAGGAGTCGACCTTGGAGTGCGGCAGCCCGGCCAGCGCACCGGTCACCGCCGAGCGGAAGGCCGGGGACGCCACCGTCTGGGTCGGGCTGGAGTACAGCACCACAACGTCGCCCGCGTCCCGGCCGAACGCGGCGGTCGCCAGGTCGGCCGAGTGCTGGCTCTGGCTACCGGGGTCGCTGAACCCGCCGCCGGATTGCAGCGCCCCGAACACCCCGGTCCCCCAGACACCCGCGAAGATCACCCCGAGGAGGGCGATCACCAAGGTCAGCCTCCGGCGCCGGTAGACGGCGCGCCCCCAGGCCTCGAACATTTGCTGCCTCCGCGGCTAAGCTGTTACCGGCCATCACGATGGTGAACACCGTAAACCAAGAATGATGTTAACATCGCATACACAGTTCACTGATGTCAAGGCTGTTTACGAGACGGCCATCTGGCCAGCCGGCGCCGGACGAGCCGGGCCGGTACCAGGCGGGGCAGGGAGGCGGACGTGGTCCAGGCACCGAGCCGGCGCGATCGCGTCCGCGCCGAGACCACCGAGGAGATCAAGCAGACCGCGCGCCGGATCCTCATCGAACGGGGACCGGAGGCGGTGACGCTGCGTGCCATCGCCCGTGACATGGGCGTCACCGCGCCCGCCCTGTACCGGTACTTCGACAGCCACGAGGAACTGCTCAGAAGCGTCTGCGGGGACATCTTCGGCGAACTGGCCGACGAGATCCACGCGGCGATCGAGGCGGTCGGCCCGGCCAGCGGCGCCGACGTGGCCGGGAATCTGGCCGAAAAGATGGCCGCGGCTTTGCAGGGGTTCCGCCAGTGGGCGCTGGCCCACACGGCGGAGTTTGGCCTGCTGTTCGGCACGCCGCTGCCCGGCGTCAACGTCGAGGACGATGATTTCGCCGAAGAGTGCGCGCGAAAGTTCGCGGGCACCTTCTACACGCTGTTCCTGGAGCTGTGGCAGAAGAACCCGTTTCCGGTTCCGTCGCCCGAGGAGATCGACCCGGGCCTGCGGGAACAGCTGGTGCGCTACCGCGACGGGATCGGCGCGGACCTGCCCCTCGGCGCCCTGCTCACGTTCTTGCTCTGCTGGGTGCGGCTGTACGGGATCGTGAGCATGGAGGTGTTCGGGCACCTGGGCTTCGCACTTGACGACCCAGGGCCCATCTTCGAGATCACGCTGACTGAGCTGGCCGGGCTGGTCGGCCTGGAGTACCCGCCTCGGCCGCCCGCCCTCCCCGCGGCGCGCGGCCTCAGGCCGGCTCATCCGCGGCGGCCACGCCCGGCGGAAAGAGCCACACCGGCGGGCTGACATTCGTTGAGGAAAGAACCGCGCCCGGACGGAGATCCGCTGGCGAAGAGCCGCACCCGGGACTGAGGTCCGATGAATGATCAAGGAAGCGTGGCGGCCGGATTGGCGCCTTGAAACTTTGTGACCGATAACAGTGCCCTTTAACTGGTACTTCTCGACTGGCTATGGACTCTCCCCGCCTCGGGGTGTTAGACACACATCGGATGTCTACCCGGAGGAGAGGCAATGATGCTCACTCGTCCTCGATCCCTGCTGTCCCGGTTCGCTCGGCTCACCGCGGTGACCAGCCTCGGCGCCTCCGGGCTCGCCGGGCCGGCTTCACCCCGGCCGTCGCGGCCGCGAGAGCCTCATTAGTCACGTCCGGTGCCGTCACCACGGCCTGGCACGACGGCCGGTTCGCTGAGGACACCGGCGGGGTCGTGCGCCGGTCCGACATCGTCCTCGGACAGCCAAACGGCCACCCCTACCAGTACATGCCGCTGGGCAACGGCGGCTGGCCGCCGCGGTCTGGGCGGCGGGCGGGTTTACCGCGCAGCTGAACCGGACCGATACGTTCCCCGGCCGTAAGTCGCCCGGCCAGGTGGTGATCCCGGGTCTGGCCAAGATGACCATGGCGGCCGACTTCACTGGCCGGCTTGACCTGTACGACGGTGTGCTCATCGAGTCGGGTGGCGGCATGACTCTCCAGGCGCGGGTGCTGGCCAACACCGATGAGCTAGTTGTCAACGTGACTGGCGCGAACCCCGGCACCCCCCAGACCGCGAGCGTGAACCTGTGGACCGGCCGGTCGCCAACTGCGCAGGCTTCCGGCCCGGTCGGGACGCTGTCGGAGACATGGTCGGACAATGTGCCCACCACCGGCTCAGGCCGGACGTTCGGCACGCTGGCCGCGATCACCGCGGGCGGCCGGGACGTTCGGGCCAGCGTCACCAGCCCCCAGTCGGTCCAGGTCAGTTTCCAGCCCAACGCGGATGGATCTTTCCGTGTCGTCGTCGCCGCGCCGCACTGGGCCGGCGGGAACGCCATCGTCACCGCGCAGAGCCTGCTGGGCCAGGACGCCACGCTCGGCAAGGCGGCGCTGACCGGGGCGCACCTCGCGTGGTGGCATAACTTCTGGGCTGACTCGGGCCTCATCGAAATGAGCTCAGCCGACGGCTCGGCCCAGTACCTGGAGAACGTGCGCACCATCTACCTGTACACCGAGGCGGCGTCCAGCAGGTCCGCGCTCCCCGGCTCGCAGGCAGGCGTGGCGGACATGTTCAACTTCTCCCAGGATCATCAGGACTGGTACCCGGCCGCGTACTGGTTCTGGAACCTCCGCATGCAGGTGGCGGGCAACCTCAGCTCCGGCAACTTCGCGCTGAACCTGCCGGTGTTCAACCTGTACCTGTCCAACCTGTCCAACCTGGAGGCGTGGACCAAGAAGTACATGGGCGGGCGGCCCGGGATCTGCGTACCCGAGACGATGCGCTACAACGGTAACGGCTTCCAGAATGACGGCACCCCGTTCAGCGACGCCTCCTGCGACCAGAACATCCCCCCGACCTGGAACGGTGAGACCATCACCACCGGGACCGAGATCAGCCTGTGGATCTGGCAGCAATACCAGGACACCGGCGACCTGAACTTCCTGCGGACGTATTATCCGCTGATGAGCCAATCCGCCCAGTTCCTGCTCGCTTACGCGACGAAAGGGGCAGACGGGCTGCTGCATACCGTCGCCAACGCTCACGAGAATCAGTGGGACGTGCCGGACCCGACCACCGACATCGCCGCCATGCAGGCGCTGTTCCCGGCCGTGGCGACGGCGGCCGGCCTGCTGAACACTGACGCAAGCCTCGCCGCGCAGCTCAAGACGGCCGTGACCGACCTGCCGCCATTCGCCCGCACCGACGAGGCCACCCACACGCAACTGCTCACCCCGGCCGCCGATGCCTCCGGCACCGACGTGATCGGCGATTCCTACCAGCCGACCGCACCGATACACAATTCGGAAAACACCGGCCTGGAGACCGTCTGGCCGTACGGCGTGATCGGTGACGGCACCGTGCGCAGCGGCGACAACCTGACCGCGCTGGCCGACCGCACCTACGAATACCGGCCCAACGTGAACACCCCGGACTGGAACTTCGACGCGATCGACGCGGCCAGGCTGGACATGGCGAGCCAGGTGCAGAGCGACCTGATCGCCAGCACGGAGAAGTACCAGGCCTACCCGTCCGGGATGGGCGCCTGGCAAGGCGGCGTCGGCGACGAGCCGTACATCGAGCAGTCCGGGGTGCTGACCACCGCGCTGGACGAAGCGCTGGTCACTGGCTATGACGGCACCTTGCGGATCGCTCCGGCGTGGCCCGCTGGCTGGAACGTCTCCGGCACGGTGTCTGTCTCCGGCGCCACCAAGGTCGACGTCCAGGTGGAGAACGGCACGCTGGCCACGGCCGCCATCGAGGCGGGTGCCACCCACCGCATGCTCATCCGCAATCCCTGGCCCGGCCAGCAGGTGCAGGTCGTGGACGGCCGGAGGGGGGCCGTGGTGCTGAGCCCGACAACGGCCGCCGCGGTGACCCTGACCGTCCAGGCCGGCCGCTCCTATCTGGTCGAGCGGGTCAGCGCCCCGACCACGTCGCTGCCCTTCGCCCAGGTAACCGGGGTACCCGCCACCTCGGCCCGCCATCTTGGCGGAGTGCAGATCGGCCTGGATCCGGCCGGGACCTGACCACGACCACCCCCGCGAGGAGTACCGACGATGCCGTCACCGACCGACCTGCCCGTTCCGGACGACGAGGCCGCGGCCGGCCCCGGCCTTTCCCGGCACCCCAGCCTTTCCCGGCGGAGCGTGCTGACCGGCGCCGCGCTGGCCGCGGCCACTGGCCTGGCGGCCAGGCTGCCGCCTCGGCCCGCCATCTCGGCCGGCGCCCGGGGCGCGGCACCGCTGGCCGGCGCGGCCAGCGCGGCCAGCGCGGGCGCGCACCAGGTCACGTTCGACCCGTACTCGCTGATGATCGACGGCACGCGGCTGTTCGTCTGGTCGGGGGAGTTCCACCCGTTCCGGCTGCCCAGCCCGTCGCTGTGGCTGGATATCCTGCAGAAGATGAAGGCCAGCGGCTATAACGCGGTCTGCATGTACTTCAGCTGGAGCTATCACTCCCCCGCCTCAGGCGTCTACGACTTCACCGGCGTCCGCGACATGGACCTGGTCATGCGGATGGCCGCCGACACCGGGATCTACGTCCTGGCCCGGCCCGGCCCGTACATCAACGCCGAGGTGAACGCGGGCGGCTTCCCGGGCTGGCTGACCGCCACGGCCGCGGTGGCCCGCACCAGCGACCCCGTCTACCTGGCCGCCGCCGACCAGTGGCTCACCGCGATCAACGGCATCCTGGCCAAGCACCAGGTCACCGACGGGTCGGGGACGCTGCTGCTGTACCAGATCGAGAACGAGTACGCGAGCTTCATCGGCAGCGCCACCGGCATCAACTACATGGCCCACCTGTACGCCAAGGCCCGCGCCGACGGCATCACCGTGCCGATCTACCACAACGACAAGGGCCGCAACGGCGACTGGATCCCCGGCAGCTTCCCGACCGGCGACAGCAACTACCTGTACGCGTTCGACGGCTACCCGTCGGCCAACGGCACGCCGCCGGACTGGGGCTACTTCGGGGCCGGCGGGGCCCAAGGGCGGCTCCACCGCCAGCCCCACGACGCCGGGGTTCGAGGCGGAGTTCGGCGGCGGCTTCTTCGACCCGTGGGGCGGGGCGCCCTGGCAGGGGCAGGGCTACGCCTTCGAGCGGTCCCTGGACGGCCCCGCCTATGAGCGGCAGTTCTACCTGACCAACGTGGCCAACGGCATCAAGATCCAGAACGTGTACATGACGTTCGGCGGCACCTCGTGGGGCTGGCTGCCCGCCTCCGTCGTCTACACCTCCTACGACTATGGCGCGGCCATCAGCGAGGCCCGCCAGTTGACGGCGAAGATCCCGGCCATGAAGGAGATGGGCTACTTCCTGCGGTCCGTCACCGACATCGCCAAGGTCTCCCCGGCCACCGCGGTCGCCGCGTCGAACACGTCGGTCAAGACCTACCACCTGGCCAACCCGGACACCGGCACGCAGTTCTACTTCGCGCGCAACGACCACACCGCCGACCTCACCTTCACCCTCCCGGTCACCACCCCGGACGGCAGCTACACCGTCCCGCAGACCGGCACCCTCCAGCTCAACGGCAAGGACATGAAGGTCCTCGTCGCCGCGTACAGCATGGACTCGGCCCATCTCGTCTACACCACCTCGCACCTGATGACGCACGCGCCCGTCGGGGACCAGGACGTCGCGCTGCTCGCCAGCCGACCCGGTGACGACGGGGAGACCGTGCTGCGCTACCCGGCCGCCGCCACGGGACCGGCGGTCACGGTCCTGGCGGGCTCCCCGGTGACCTCGTCCTGGAACCCGGCCACCGGCGACCTGCTGCTCAGCTACACCCACAGCGGCGTCACCCAGGTCCGCGTGGACCCCGGCGGGCGGGGCCGCCCGTTGCTGCTGGTGGTGATCGACGACATCGCGGCGGCCACCTTCTGGCGCCTCGACACCAGCGCCGGGCCGGTCATCGTGAGCGGCCCGGAACTGGTCCGCACCGCGGCGCTGCGCGGGTCGCTCCTCGAACTCACGGGAGACACCACGGCGGCCGCGCCACTTGAAGTGTGGGGTCCCAGGAAGGCCGGTGCGCTGTTCTGGAACGGCCGGCCGGTGGCCACCTCGCGGACGTCCGCCGGCAGCATCGCGGCCCGCTCACCACTCGGCGCACCGCCCGCGCTCACCCTGCCGGTCATCGGGCGGCTGGAAGCACGCGACCGAGAACCCGGAGGCCGAGCCCGGCTTCGACGACAGCGGCTGGGCCGTCGGCCAGCAAGACCACATCGAGCAGCGCCACCGCTGTGCCGGTCGGCCAGCCGGTGCTCTTCGTCGACGACTACGGCTTCCATTACGGCGACGTCTGGTACCGGGGCTCGTGGTCCGCCGCGCCCGGCGCCACGTCGGTCGCCATCAGCTACCAGACCGGCCAGGCCGGGATGTTCCTGGCCTGGCTGGACGGGACGTTCCTCGGGTCGGGCGAGATGCCGGTGCCGACGTCCAGCCAGTTGACCACGCAAGGCTGGGCCGCGACGGTGACGCTGCCCATCCCCGCCGCGGCCCAGGGCGGCGGAGACCACCTGCTCGCCGTGCTGGTCCGTTCCATGTCCCATCAGGAGGACGGCGGCGCCAACAACGCGTTCAAGCAGGCGCTCGGGCTGACCGCGGTGACCTTCGCCGGCGCCTCGCCGCCGTCACCTGGCGCATCCAGGGCACGCTCGGCGGCGAAACGCCCCGCGACCGGGTTCGCGGCCCGCTCAACAACGGCGGCCTGTACGGCGAGCGCTACGGCTGGTACCTGCCCGGCTTCCCGGACCGGCGGTGGGCGGACGTGTCGCTGCCCAATTCCGACTCCCGCCCGGGCGTCACGTGGTACCGCGCGACGTTCGGCTTGCGGGTGCCCACAGGCGTTGACGCCTCCCTCGGCCTGACCATCAGCGACGATCCGGCGAAGTCCTACCGGGCCCAGATTTTCCTCAACGGATGGAACGTCGGTCAGTACGTCAACAACGTCGGGCCGCAGCACACGTTCGTCCTGCCGGCCGGCATCCTGAACCCGCGCGGAGAGAACACGCTGGCCATCGCGGTGCTGGCGGACGGCACGACAGCCGGCGGCCTGGGCACTGTGACTCTGGCCGACTTGGGCACCGCGGCCAGCGGCGTCCCGGTCCTCCCGGTCCTCTCACCGGGCTACCGCCGCTGACCGAGGGTCAGGCCACGAAGGGGGTGCCCCCGGACGGGCTCTCCATCGCGCGGCCGGCGGCGTGCCAGCCGTGCATGCCGTCGGCGACGTTGATTGCCTGCCAGCCCGCGCCGGCCAGCGCGTGGGCGGCCTGGTTCGAGCGGGCCCCCGACCGGCAGATCACGTAGACCTCGCCGTCCTGAGGGATCTCCTGGTAGCGGGCACCAAGCTCGCCCAGCGGGATGTGCAGCACACCCGGCGCGTGACCCGCGGCCCACTCGTCATGCTCCCGCACATCCACCAGGCGGGCATCCGCGGGCACGTCGGCCGCGGGTACCTGCGGCACTGATGGCTGGTTCATCCGATCCCCTTTGCTCGTCGTCGCCGCCGCTACGGCCAGGACTGATGGCCTGCGGGCGGCCACGCCGAGAAGGGTACCCGCGTGCGCGGCCCCGCTGACCGGGCATGCCGGGCTTACCCGTTATGTCGGGAACCCCGGCGATCTGCCCGGGCGGGAGTCAGTCGCGAGCGTCGTCGGAGGCTGAGTCCCCGCCCGCGAGCCGGCGGTAGCCGGGGGCCAGGAGCGTCCCCAGGTCCATGCCCCGGACCCGGACCGGCGGCGGCTCGAAGGTCCGCAGCACAAGGTCGGGCGCGGTCACCGGGACCGCCTGGACCGCGCGCAGCCGCGCCCGGCTCATGCCCGGCGTCCAGAAGCTCTCCGGGCCCCGGTCCCGCAGGCACTCCGCGAGCGATGGCGCGGTCACATCGATCACCGGGCCAGGCTCGCCCGCGATGGCCGCCGGGAGCCGGCGCAGCGCGCCGAGCAGATCCTCCCGGCCCCGGCCGCGCCAGGCCAGCACGGCGAACGGGTCGTCGTCGAACGCCTCCGCGAGCACGTAGCAGACGGCGGCGAGATGCTTGCAGGGCACGCCCCAGTCCGGGCACGAGCAGGACATTTCAAGATCACGAGCGGAACGCGGGAACAGCGGGGTGCCACAGTCCGTGAAGACGTCCTCGATCTCCGGGGGCATCTCCCCGGCCAGCAGTTTGGCCCGGAACAGCGCCTGGGCCCCGAGCGCTTCCTCGACCCGCCGCCACTGAGGCGTGGTGAGCGGGAGCACGCCGATGCGGACCTTGTACGGCGCCGGGCGGGAGCCCTGCACCCGCGCGGTGACCCGGCCCTGTCTCAGTTCGAAGTCAAGCACCTGCCCGGCCCGGGCGTAGCTGCGGCCGCGGGACAGCCGGCCGCTCAGGCCATACGACTCCAGCACGTCGATGAACCGGCGAGACCACCATGTCTCGCCGATGGACCCCCGCTTGCTCCGCGCCCTGATGCCTCCCTCGACCCGGCGCGGCCCGCCCGCCGTCTCATGCCACCAGGCCGCGCCGCCGCCGGGGGTCCCGCCGACGGGAGTCCCCCCACCGGGGATCCCGCCGCCGGGGCTCACTCCGACACCGCCTCGGGGGACAGCGCGAGCACGTCACGCAGGTCAGCGACGGACAACTCGGTCAGCCAGCCCTCACCGGTGCCGACGATCCGTTCCGCCAGCGCCTTCTTCTCCTCGATCATGGCGTCGATCCGCTCCTCCAGCGTCCCCACGCAGACGAACTTGCGCACCTGCACGTCCTTGCGCTGCCCGATGCGGAAGGCCCGGTCCGTCGCCTGGTCTTCGACCGCCGGGTTCCACCACCGGTCCACGTGGATCACGTGATTGGCCGCGGTGAGATTCAGCCCGGTCCCCCCGGCCTTGAGGGACAGCAGGAAGACGGCCGGCTCGGTCAGCCCCTGGAACTCGGCGACGAGCGCGTCGCGCTTCTTCTTCGGCGTCCCGCCGTGCAGGAACAGGACCGGGCGGCCGAGGCGGGCGGCGAGATGGGGCTGCAGCATCCGGCCGAACTCCGCGTACTGGGTGAAGCAGAGCGCCTTGTCGCCCGCGGCCACGACCTCGTCGCAGATTTCCTCCAGCCGCGCGAGCTTGCCGGACCGGCCGGGCAGCCGGGAGGAGTCACCCAGCAGGTGCGCGGGATGGTTGCAGACCTGCTTGAGCTTGGCCATCGTCGCCAGCACCAGGCCCCGGCGCTCGATGCCGTCGGCGGCCGCCTCGATCCTGGCCAGCATGTCCGTGACGGTGGCCTGGTAGAGCGATGCCTGCTCGGGGGTGAGATTGCACCAGACCTTCATCTCCTGCTTCTCCGGCAGGTCGGAGATGATCGTCTTGTCGGTCTTGACCCGGCGCAGAATGAACGGGCCGGTCAGCCGCCGGAGCCGGTCGGACACCTCCTCGTCGCCATGGCGCTCCACCGGGATGGCGAACTCGGTGCGGAACTTCTCCGCCGGGCCGAGCAGGCCGGGGCTGGCGAACTCCATGATCGACCACAGCTCGGCGAGCCGGTTCTCGACCGGGGTGCCGGTCAGCGCGATCTTGGATCCGGCAGGCAGGCTCCGCACCGCCCGGGCCTGCCGGGTTCCGGGGTTCTTGATGTTCTGCGCCTCGTCACAGACCACCCGGCCCCAGCTGACCCGGGCCAGTTCGTCCCGGTCCCGCGCCGCGATGGCGTAGGTGGTGATGACCAGGTCGGCCGCCGCCAGGGCCGCCGCCAGGCTGTCCCCGGTCAGCCGGTCCGACCCGTGGTGCACGTGCACGGCCAGATGCGGCGTGAACCGCTCTGCCTCCCGCTCCCAGTTCCCGACCAGCGACATCGGGCACACCAGCAATGTCGGCATGACACTGCCGACCGCACGCTCATGCGCGAGCAACGCCAGGGTCATGACGGCCTTACCCAGTCCCATGTCATCCGCGAGGATTCCGCCCATCCCCAGGCTGCTGAGGAACGACAGCCAGGCCACGCCTCGCTCTTGGTAGGGGCGCAGGGTGCCGTGGAAGGATTCGGGAGCCGCGACGGCCGCGATCCGGCGGTCGGCTTGGCCGGAGAGCAGGTCGCCCAGCCAGCCGTCGGCGTCCACGCCGGTCACCGGGAGGTCGTCCTCAGGGCCGCGCAGGCCGGCCAGGAGGGCGTCGCCGGCCCGCATCATGCCGGCCTGGCCGCGTTCCAGGAACCGCATGGCGGCCTTCAGGTTCCGCTCGTCGAGTTCCACCCACTGGCCGCGGATCCTGACCAGGGGGATCTTCAGCCGGGCGAGTTCGGCCAGCTCGTCGGGGTCCAGGGCCTGGTCGCCGACGGCCAGGTCGTAGCGGAACTGGACCAGGTCGTTCAGGCCGAACGCGGCGTCCTTGACCGGCCCACCCGCTGAGCCCGTGCTGGACGACCGGGAGGTGAGCTTGAGGCCGAGACGGGCCTTCCTGGCCCAGTCCGGCAGCAGCACGCCGAAACCCGCGCCCGACAGCAGCGGGCCGGTCTCCTTCAGGAAGCGGAACGCGCCCGCGGTGTCCAGGGTGGCGGTGGCCGGGGCGGCGTGGCGCAGTTCGGCGTCCAGTTCCGGAAAGAGCCGGGCCGCGGTGCCCAGGCCGGCCAGCAACTCCTCTTCGGGGTGCTTGATCCCGCCGACCGGCAGGCCCGCGGCACCCGCCCAGATGTCGTCGGCCGCGATCATCAGGCTCGGGTCGTCGGTGGACTGCAACGCGAACTCCACCCGCCACCGCCCGCGGTCGGCGGTCGCCTCGTCTCCGTCCCGGGTCACAGCAGGTGCCTCGGCTGCGTCTCTGCGCGGCGGTTCGGTCAGTCCGTCGTCCACAGCAGGTTCGGCCGGAGCCTCGACCGCTTCCGGCTCGACGAGCCGGAAGCAGGTGCGGACCGGGCCGGCCGGGGCCTGCGCGGCGCCGCGCCAGCCCGCCAGGGCACTGGCGAGTTCCTTGGCGTCCGCCGCGTCCTCCGCGGAGGTGATCGCGACCCGGGCATCGGCGCCGGTGAGGGCCTGCGCCCAGCGTTCAGCCACGCCGATCTGGGCCGGACGCCGCCCGCGGCGGGCGGGCAGCAGTGTCCAGCCTGCCTGGTCCCGGTCGAGCCGCGCCCGGACTGCGCCGTCGCACAGGGCGTCGAGCGCGGCCGCGAACACCGGCGCGGGAGGCTCCCCAGCAGGCTGGGCCGCCCGGCAGAGCGGAGGCATGGCCGCCGCGAGATCGCGGGCCCGCTGCGCGTCGGGGCCGGCCAGCACGGGACGCCACCGCGCCGCGTATCCAGCGTCCTCCGCCTCCAGAACAGGCAGGACACGACCCCGCCCGGCCAGGTCGGCCGCCATCGCCGCGATCGCGGCCCAGTAGATCGCCGACCCGCTCGCCGCGGCCCCGGCGGCCAGGGGGGCGCCGGGCTGGTCTGCCTCCCGCGCGGTCACATCCGCCGCCCCCGCCTCCGGCGTGCCCGGGTCCGCTGGGCTCGCAACCGCTGGGCTCGCAACCGCCGGGCTCGCATCTAGCGCGGCCACGTCGGCCTGGGCGGCGAGCATATCCAGTCCGGCCAGCAACTCAAGCGCCGCCGCTGGCTCGAAGATCAACGCCGCGACGCGCCAGGGGGCGAGGGTGACCCGGCCCGCCCCCGGCGGGATGTCCTCATTGCCCGGCGGCCGGATCAGCTCCGGCGAGGCCAGCGGGCCATCCGCCGTGGCCGGCAGATATAGCGTCAGTTCGTCCTCAACGGCCTTACGGGTCAGTCCAGGCCACGGCTCCGGCAGCCCAGCCAGCACCTCGGCGAGGGTATCCGGGTCACTGGCGAACGGGTGCGGCCTCGGCGCCCGGGACGGGCGGCCGCTCGGCGGCGGGACCCGCACCGGGCCATGGGAGTCCTCAGCCCACAGGCAGAGCGCATCATGCGCCCAGATCCCGTGGATGACCAGCATGCCCAGCGCTCCTTGCCGCCACGCCGGCGGGCCGGCGCCGACCCGTACCCGGTTCCCCGTCACGCTAGCAAGCGTTGACGACACTATCGGCTCCCGGCGTGACCGCGCATCCGGCCAATGCTGCGGCCCGCGGACGCTACGATCACCCGGCGAGCCGCGCGGCCTGGCTGAGAAGGCGCTCCCCCTGCCGGATCAGCGCGTGGGCCTGCCCCTCGCCGAGAGGCTGGCCGTCGAACGCGACGCCGTCCAGAGCGGCCCGCATCTGGGCGGCCACGCGGTCGCGATCACTGCCGAGCTCCTGCAACTGATTCTCGATCGAGGTGTACGCGGCGTCCCCGGGCGACTTGCTGGCCAGCGCCCGGGTGGAGGCCCGCAAGGTATCCAGGCCGAACGTGCCGACCGCCGGCTCGATCTGGTTATAGACCTGGCCCAGGCGCAGCAGCGTGCCGTGATCCGCGTCCCGGGCCGCCCCGGGCTCTAGGACCTCGTCCAGCACCCGTCCGTCCGGGGTGTAGTCGTCACGCAGCCCGAGCCAGGTACATCATGGTGGGCTGGATGTCGGTGTGGTCGGACCAGGTCGAATTGTTGAACGCCGCCCGGTGCCACCCCGGGCCCCACCAGGCCGAGCCAGGTCGTGTTGATCTGCGGCGAGACCGTGCCGTGGTTCCACGCATCGGTGTTCGCCGTCTCGGTGACGCACGAGCTGCCGCAGCTCGCGGAACCGCTGCTCAGCCAGAAATCGGTGTTGCCGAACAGCACCAGCGACGGAGTGCGTTTGGGGTCGCCGGTGACCATGTGCAGCAGCTTCAGCTCAACCGGGTCGGCCAGGTAGTCGGTGAGCGGGACGGTCTGGCCCGTGGCCAGGTCGGGCTCGGTGAGCCGGGCGGCGGCCTGTTCCAGCGAGCGGACAGCGGCGGTGGTGCGCGCCGGCTGCCCGTGCACGTAGAGTGCCGGAGCCGAATCGGCCTCGACATCGAACGGCGTGGAGATGCCGGCCGCGCCGATACTTGCCAGGGGAGCCAATCCAGCTGAAGGACCATCAGATGAATCCTGCCGTGCGGTCAGGTGAATGTCGCCCGTCGGAATGCCCCGCGGCGGCGGGCGGTTGGAGCCCGGCGTGATCGTCCGCGACGCTCTCCCCGGCGAACTCACCGAGATAGGGGACCTCCGGGTCGCCGCCTACTCGGCGCAGGATTTCCTGTCGGACGGCTCGCACTACACCGAGACGCTTCGCGGGCTCGGCCGCAGCGGCGAGGGCCAGGTGCTCGCCGCCGTGGACGGCGGGCTGATCCTGGGCACGGTGATGCTCCAGACGTGGCCCCATGCTGGGCAGGTGGTCCGCGGCCCCGAGGAGGCCGAGATCCGCGCGCTCGCGGTGACCCCGGCCGCGCAGGGCCGCGGAATCGGCCGGGCACTGCTCCAGGCGATTACCGACCGCGCGTCCAGCCAGGGCATTCGCCGCCTGGTGCTGTCCACACAGCCCGACATGTTCGCGGCCCAGCATCTGTACGAGGCGGCCGGATTCCGGCGCATGCCGGACCGTGATTGGTGTCCCGTGCCTGGGTTCACCCTGCTGGCTTACGGGCGCGAACTGCTGGCTGGCGGGCGTGAGCCGGGCTGAGGGCGCGCGAGGCTGACGGCGGCCCGGGGCCAGAAGGGGCTCTGGGCGGCCCCGTCGTCGCGGAGCGCGGGGAGTGGGGCCGGGTTTGGTGGGGCTCCGGGCGCCACCCGGGCGGCCGCGTCGTCGCGGAGCGCGGGAGCAGGGCCGGGTTGGTGGGGCTCCCGGGCGGCCGCGTCGCCTCGGAGCGCGGAGTGGGGCCGGGTTTTCGTTGAGGCAAAGGTTCTTGATCAGGAGGCTGGGCCGCGGCCGGAGTCATCAGCGCGGGCGGCCTTGGCTCCCTTCCGGTTCTGCGCGTCCGGGGTGATCTTGTGCAGCTGCTTGTTCAGGGAACGGAACAGGAAGAACAGGGCCAGGCCCATCCCGGCCACGACCAGGAAGCCGAGCGCTCCCGGCTCGATCTGACTGGCCGTGGAGGCGGCCGCCACAACGTTCACAGGCTCACCCTCTCCCGGATGCCGGCGAACAGGTCATCCTCAGGGCATTCGGTGTCAACGACCGACCTGGCTAGATGGTAGTCCTCGGTCGGCCAGGCGGCGCGCTGGACCTCCAGCGGGCAGGCGAACCAGGAGCTCTCCGGGTCGATCTGGGTGGCGTGCGCGATCAGCGCCTGGTCGCGGATCCCGAAGAACTCGCCGCACCGAACCCTGGTGGTGATCTCCAGTTCCGGCCGCTCCTCGGCGCGTTCCGTCGCGCGTTCCAGCCGCTCCGCGTACGGCGACTCCAGGCCGCGGCGCACCATCTCCTCGTGCAGCGCGGAGAACCGCGCCTTGTGGAAGGAGGCGAAATAGTAGAGCTTGAGCGGCTGCCAGGGATCGCCGGTGCCCGGGTAACGGTCGGGGTCGGCGGCGGTCTCGAACGCCTCGACGGAGACCTCGTGGCATTTGATGTGGTCTGGGTGCGGGTACCCGCCTTGCTCGTCGTAGGTCAGCATCACGTGCGGCCGGAACTCACGGACGGCGCGGACCAGCGGCTGCGACGCCTCCTCCAGGGTCTTCAGCGCGAAACAGCCTTCGGGCAGCGGCGGCAGCGGATCACCCTCGGGCAGCCCGGAATCGGCGAAGCCGAGAAATTCCTGGCGGATCCCGAGGATCTCCCGGGCCTGGGCCATCTCCTCACGCCGGACGCGAGGCAGGTTGGCCCGGACCTCGGGCCGGTCCATGGCCTTGTTGAGGATGCTGCCGCGCTCGCCGCCGGTCAGGGTGCAGACCAGGACGTCCACGCCGTCCCGGACGTAACGGGCCATGGTCGCGGCGCCCTTGCTCGACTCGTCGTCGGGATGCGCGTGCACGGCCATCAGCCGCAGGCCCCCGGGGGAACCGGGCCCCATGGTGGAAGGCCCCGTGGTGGAAAGCGCCGTGGTGGAAGGCCCCGTGGTGGAAAGCGCCTCGGCTGGGGCCGCCTGGCGTCCGGTTACCTCGGCCGGGTCAGTGGGCAGGGCAGGCAAGCGAATCCCTTCAGCGCTGTGGCATTGAGCTAAGTCGGGCGGGCCACGCCGGCATCTCACCAGGCCCGGCCAGGGCCCCGCCGACAGGCCATTGTGCAGGACAACACGCCCGCCCCACGAGGACATTCCCGCACTTCGGCCGGGCGGGCGGGGCCTGGCCCGACTACCGCCGACGCCATCTCGGGCATGCTGACCACCAACTGAGGTGGCTGACTGACGCGACGTACTTGCGCAGCCTTGTTAGCCTAGAGGATTACCCCGAGGAGCCGCGCAGCGCTCCAGCGGATGTCCATGTCCGCACTGCAGGCAAGGAGTACCCGTGACCGAGACTCGCAACGACAACGTCACCTGGCTTACCCAGGAGGCGTACGACCGGCTCAAAACGGAGCTGGACTACCTCTCGGGCCCGGGTCGTGTCGAGATCGCGCAGAAGATCGAGGCCGCCCGGGACGAGGGTGACCTGAAGGAGAACGGCGGCTACCACGCGGCCAAGGACGAGCAGGGCCAGCGGGAGGGCCGGATCAACCAGCTCACCCACATCATCCAGAACGCCCGCGTCGGGGAGCCGCCGCGCACGGACGGGGTCGTGGGTCCTGGCATGACCGTAACGGTCCGGTTCAACAGCGACGATGACGAGGTCACGTTCCTGCTGGCCTCCCGGGAGGAGAGCGGCTCGCCCATCGACGTCTACTCCCCCCGTTCGCCGCTGGGCAGTGCCATCTCCGGCAAGAAGGTCGGCGAGACGGCCACCTACACGCTGCCCAACGGGCGCGCGGCGACGGTCGAGATCCTTGAGGCGGTCCCCTACGGGGGAATCTGACCCGGCCAGCGGCGCGGCCACCCGGCTTAGCCGCACCCCTGTTGCATGATCACGGAGGACCCGTGCCCGCTAGCTCGACTTTCCGGGCTAGGGCGGCGGATCCTCCGTGATCATGTTTGTGCCCGGGTGGTCAGCCGACCAGTTCGGCCGCTGCTGATTCCTCGGTGGCTGCCGCCCGGCCGCGCAGCGGGACCTCCTTGATGAACCAGGCCAGCACGAAGGCGAGCAGCATGGCCGGGAGCGCCCAGATGAAGACGCCCTGGATCGCGTGCGTGACGGCGTAGAACACGTCGTTGCGCAGGAGGGCGGGCAGCGCCTTCACCGTGGCCGGGTTGAACTGGCCGCCGCCCGTGCTCAGGTGCACGCCGGGCGCCCGGGCGGTGAGCGCCTCCTGCAGCCGCCGGGCGAAGATGGCGCCGAACGCCGACACGCCGATCGACCCGCCGATCTGCTGGAAGAACAGCCGCGAGCTGCTGGCCACCCCGATGTCGCGTGGCTCCACGCTGTTCTGGGCCAGCAGGGTGGTCGTCTGCATCAGGAATCCCATGCCCAGGCCGAGCACGGCCATGAAGAGCCCGGACGTCACCCGGCTGGTGTGCACCCCGAGCATGGACAGCAGGTACATGCCGGCCGCCATGCCCGCCGTGCCGAGGATCGGCAGGGCCTTGTACCGGCCGGTCCGGGTGGTCACCTGGCCCGCGATCAGCGAGGTGATCATCACGCCCACCATCATCGGCGTCAGCAGCAGGCCGCTGACGGTCGCCGACGCGCCCTGCACCGTCTGCTGGTAGAGCGGCAGGAAGGTGATCGCCCCGAACATCGCCAGGCCGGCCAGGAAGCTCAGCCCGGAGACCAGCGCGAAGTTGCTATTGCGGAAGACGTGCAGCGGCAGGATCGGCTCGGCCGCGCGCGCCTCCACCCTGAGGAACGCGATGAGGGCCGCCGCGGCCAGCGCACCGAGGCCGATGATCTGCGGTGAGCGCCACGCGTACTCCGTGCCCCCCCAGGTCGAGAGGAGCACGAGCGCCGTGGTCCCCACGGCCAGGATGGCCGCGCCCAGGTAGTCCACCCGGTGCTCGATCCGGCGCTTCGGCAGCTTCAGGGTGGCGGCCAGGTAGGCCAGGGCGGCGCCGCCGATCGGCAGGTTGATGTAGAAGATCCAGCGCCACGAGAAGTTGTCGGTGATGAACCCGCCGAGCAGTGGGCCGCCGATCGTGGCGAGCATCATGACGCCCATGATGTAGCCCATGTACTGGCCGCGCTCCCGGGGCGACACGAGGTCCCCGATGATCGCGATGGCGCTGACCATCAGGCCGCCCGCGCCGAGACCCTGGATCGCGCGGAATGTGATCAGCTCGGCCATCGACTGGGATAGCCCCGCCAGCGCGGAGCCCACGAGGAACACCACGATGGCCGCCATGAACAGCTTCTTGCGGCCGTACATGTCGCCGAGCTTCCCGTAGAGCGGGGTGGTGATGGTGGAGGCGAGCACGTACGCGGTCACCACCCAGGACAGGTGGGCGACCCCGCCGAGGCTGCCGACGATGTGCGGCAGCGCGGTGCCCACGATCAGCTGGTCGAGCATGGCGAGCATGATCGCCAGCAGCAGGCCAGGGAGGACGATGAGGATCTCCCGCCGGAGGCCGATGCTGGCGTCCGGCGTCCCGCCGCCGGCCCCCGCTGCGTCGGGCGCGGGCGCGGCCTGTGTTCCTGCCATACTGGGCTCTCCCTCGGGTTGGGCGGCCTGGCCGCCGCCCGGTCACTGCAACTTACCTGCCGACCGGCTAGCATATGCGCAAAGGCCAGATTAGGATGCGTACTAACCGGCCGTCAAGTGGGTTGAGCCCGGCCGAGGCGAGGCAAGATGCGGAACAACGAAGACCAGTCGGCGGTGGACCCGGCCGACCGCGGCGCGGCGCACCCTCGCGGTGACACGAGGGAGCGGATCCAGTCCGTGGCCCTGGAACTCTTCGCGGAGCAGGGGTACGAGAAGACCTCGCTGCGGGAGATCGCCGAACGGCTCGGGGTCACCAAGGCCGCCCTGTATTACCACTTCAAATCCAAGGAAGACATCATCGGCAGCCTGGTCGAGGACTACTTCGGCCAGATCGACGCGCTCATCGAGTGGGGCCGCGGCCAGCCGAGAACGGCCGAGGTCCGGGGCACGGTGCTGAGCCGGTACTTCAGCGTCGTCGAGGAGGGCAGCGAGGTCTTCCGGATGCTGCAGCAGAACCAGGCCGCGCTCAGCAGCATGGTGCACGCCAAGCACCGCAGCGAACTGTTCCGCGAGCGGATGGACGGGCTGGTCGGGATCCTCAGCGAGCCGGACGCCCCGCTGGCCGCACAGGTCCGCGCGGCCGTGGCCCTGGCCAGCGTGAGTTTCGGCTGCATGTTTTTCGCGGAGCGCGTCCGCCAGCCGGCCGAGTTGCGGGACGTCGTGCTGGACATCGCGTTCGGGCTGGCCGACGCCAGCGCCCCGGCGCAGGCCTAGCCGGCGGAGCCCTGCTGGCCGGCGGAGCCCTGCTGGCCGGCGGAGCCCTGCCTGGCCGCGGCGACCGCCCGCACCAGGGGCAGCACCCGGTAGGGCACCGGGGTGGCGAGCGCGATCATCGTTGAGGCGCGCACCACGCCCGCCACGTCAACGAGGGCGTCGATCACCCGCTGCAGGTCGGAGTTGGTCCGGGCCACCACCCGGCACAGCATGTCGCCCGACCCGGTGACGGTGTGCACCTCCAGGACTTCGGCGATCCCGGCGAGCCGGGCCGCGACCGGATCGTGCCCGCCCACCTGACGGATCTCCAGCGTCACGAACGCGGTCACACCATGGCCGAGCGCGACCGGATCCACATCCGGGCCGTACCCGGTCACCACGCCGCGGGCATGCAGCCGGTCGAGCCGGGCCTGCACCGTGCCCCGGGCCACGCCGAGCCGTCGGGACGCCTCGAGCACTCCTACCCGGGGCTCGGCGGCCAGCAGTTCGATCAGCCGCGCGTCAAGCTCGTCGATCACCACGTGCCCCTGCGCTGACCCCTGGCCGAGTATCGGCGCAGGGTGTACAAATATAACGATCAGTCCGCCTTAATACTATACAAACTGATCAGCATTTTCTAGAGGCATTGCGCAGCTTGCCATAAGCGCCCATGCTGCCTTCAGGCCCGGAACAAGCGCAAGGGAGCATGCCGATGGCACCCATCGACCGCAACGGAACGGCCGCCTTCCCAGTCGCCGGAACAGACGCCTTCCCGGTCAACGGGACGGACGCCGTCGTGTTCGCCGTGGGCAACGCCCGCCAGGCGGCGCATTACTACTCCACCGCGTTCGGCATGCGGTGCGTCGCCTACCGCGGGCCCGAGACCGGCTGCCGCGATGAGGCCGCGTACGTGCTGGAGTCCGGGCGGGCACGGTTCGTGCTGCGCGGGCCGGTCCGGGCCGGCACCGGCCTCGGCCGGCACGTCGCGGAGCACGGTGACGGCGTGATCGACCTGGCCATCGGCGTGCCCTCGGCCGAGGCCGCCTACTCGTACGCGACCGCCCGCGGCGCCCGTGGCCTGTCCGGGCCCCAGTTGCTCGAGGACGACCAGGGCAAGGTGGTGCTGGCCAGCATCGCCGCCTACGGCGAGACCAGGCACACATTCGTCGAGCGATCCAGCTATTCCGGCCCGTACCTGCCCGGGTACGTGACCGCGGACCCGCTCGTGGCGCCGCCCGCCCGGCCTTTCTTCACCGACGTGGACCACTGCGTCGGCAATGTCGAACTCGGCCGGATGGACGACTGGGTCGGCTTCTACCAGCGGGTGATGGGGTTCACGAACATGAAGGAGTTCGTCGGCGACGACATCGCCACCGAGTACTCCGCGCTGATGAGCAAGGTGGTCGCCGACGGGTCACGCAAGGTCAAGTTCCCCATCAACGAGCCTGCGGCCGGCCGGAAGAAGTCGCAGATCGACGAGTACCTGGAGTTCTACGGCGGCCCCGGCGTCCAGCACATCGCCCTGGCTTGTGACGACATCGTCGCCACGGTCCGCGCCATGCGGGGCGCCGGGGTGACGTTCCTGGACACGCCGGACAGCTACTACGACTCACTCGGTGACTGGGCGGGTGAGACCCGGGTGGCCCCCGACACCCTGCGGGAGCTGCGGATCCTGGCCGACCGGGACGAGGACGGCTACCTGCTGCAGATCTTCACCAAGCCGGTGCAGGACCGGCCGACCGTGTTCTTCGAGCTGATCGAGCGGCACGGCTCGGAAGGCTTCGGCAAGGGCAACTTCAAGGCCCTCTTCGAGGCGATCGAGCGCGAGCAGTCCCGCCGCGGCAACCTCTGAACGACACCGGTGCGTCACCGGTGTCGTCCCAACGACAGCAAAGGCGGCATCGGTGCTGTTGCGGGGGGAAGTTAGGTGAAGATGAGGGTGTAGGCGGACTGGCGGAGCTGGCTGATGACTTCGTCGCAGTGCCCGGGGCCGCGGGTCTCCACTTGAAGTAGCACCTCGACCTCACCCACCTGCAGCCGCGGGGTGACGCGCTCGTGCGTCACGTCCAGGACGTTGGCCCCGAGGTTCGCGACCTCGCGGAGCAGGGTGGCCAGCGCGCCCGGGCGATCGGGAATGCGGCAGCGCAGCGCCAGGTAGCGGCCGGCCGCCGACAGGCCGTACCGGAGCACCTTGGACAGCAGCAGCGGATCGATGTTGCCCCCCGACAGCACGGCCACCACCGGCGGCTCGAACATGCCCGGGTGCTCGAGGAGCGCCGCCACACCCGCCGCCCCGGCGGGCTCGACGAGCTGCTTGGCGCGCTCCAGGCAGAGCAGCAGGCCGCGGGACAGTGTCTCCTCTGACACGGTCACCACCCGGTCACCGAACGCCGCCATGATGCCGAAGGCCAGATCGCCCGGGCGGCCGACCGCGATGCCGTCGGCCATGGTCGGCGCGGGCGTGACCCGCACCGGATGCCCGGCGGCCAGCGAGGCGGGAAACGGCGCGACCGCCTCGGCCTGCACGCCCACCAGGCGGATCGCCGGATCGACGCCGTGCACCGCGACCGAAATGCCAGCGGCCAGCCCGCCGCCACCCACCGGTACGGCGATCGTCCGCGCTTCGGGGCACTGCTCCATGATCTCCAGGCCGACCGTGCCCTGGCCGGCCACCACATCGGGATGGTCGAACGGGTGGATGAAGACCGCACCGCATTCGCTGGCGTAGCTGTGCGCCTCGGCCAGCGCGTCGTCCACCGTCTGCCCGCGGGTGATGATGTCGGCCCCGTACGACCGGGTGGCCTCTATCTTGGGCAGCGGGGCGCCCTCCGGCATGATCACAGTCGCCTTGGCGCCGAGCATGGCCGCGGCGAAGGCCACCCCCTGGGCATGGTTGCCCGCGCTGGCCGCCACCACGCCGCGCGCCCGCTCCGCGTCGGTGAGCCTGGCGATCCGCAGATACGCGCCGCGGGCCTTGAACGACCCGGTCCGCTGCAGGTTCTCGCACTTGAGGAAGACCGGACCGCCGAGCCGGTCGGACAGCACACGGGAGCGCAGCAGCGGAGTCGGCGCCAGGACACTGCGCAGCAGCTCGCGTGCGGCGGCCACGTCATCCGGCTGGACCAGGGAGGACGCCATCGTCATGCCTTGCAGTCTTGCATCTGTCGGCTCGCTCGCCCTAGCTCACGCGCCCCCGTTCACCCGGCCCGTTCACTCGCCGGGCCAGTAGCGGTCGGCGGCGAACAGCAGCGCCGCGGCACCGACCAGCCCGGCGCTCTGGCCGAGCGCGGCCGGCACCACGACGACCTCCCGCGCGAATTCAAGACCCACATGCGCGCGCAACGAATCTTCCAGCGGATCGAACAGCAACGCCCCGGCCTGGGCCAGCCCTCCCCCGACCGCGACTACCTCGAGATCGCACAGAGAAGTGGCGGACGCGATGGCGATGCCCAGGGCCCGCCCCGCCCGGCGCATCGCGGCGAGCCCGACCGGATGACCGTGGGCCGCGTCGTCCGCGAGGTCCCTGGCGGTCGCGTCCGCCTGGCCGGGGCGCCACCCCTCGGCCTGAGCCCACGCGGCCAGCGCGGGCCCGCGAGCGATCGCCTCGAGGCAGCCACGCCCGCCGCATGCGCACGGCGGCCCGTCTGGGTCCACGACGACGTGGCCGATGTGGCCGGCGTTGCCGGTTGCCCCGTTGATGAGCCTGCCGTCGAGCACCAGCCCGCCGCCGACGCCGGTGGAGACCACCATGCCGAGCATCGTGCGCCTGCCCCGGCCCGCCCCCCGCCAGTGCTCGCCGGCCGCGACGCAGATCGCGTCGTTGTGCAGCCGGACCGGCAGGCCGGGGAACCGCTCCTGGAGTCTCATGCGGAGCGGGAAGGCGCGCCAGGCCGGGATGTTCAGCGGGGACACGTTCCCAGCCGGCCATTCCATCGGACCGCCGCAGCCGCATCCGACGCCGGCCAGGCCTCCGGGCGCCTCGACGTGGGCCTCCCCGATGGCCCGGCTGATCAGTGAGTCGAGGGTGCGCCAGAGCTGTTCGGCGTCCAGCCGGGGGGTGGGGATCTGGCCCCAGGTCAGCAGCCGCCCGTCAGGCTCGACGAGCCCGACGGCGAGCTTGGTCCCCCCGATATCGATGGCCAGCGCGGGATCTTTTGCTCCCATGCCTCATCTCCCGTCAGCGGTCGATCCGGGCCAGCGTGACCTGGATCGTGACCTGGACAATGTGCGAACCTGGCCGGCCTGCACATACTGTCGAATGGTGCAGCCACCCAACCAGACTCATCCAGCCGCCGACCCGTCGCCCCGCCCAGCGATCGCCACGCTGGGAGAACTCCGGGCCAGTGGGCATACGTACGCGTCAGTCAAAGCCGAAATACGGCGGAACCTGCTGGCCAGGATGCGGGCGGGCGACGACCGGTTCCCCGGGATCGTCGGCTTCGGACAGACCGTGCTTCCGCACCTGGAGCGGGCGCTCCTGGCCGGCCACGACACGATCTTGCTCGGCGAGCGGGGCCAGGGCAAGACCCGGCTCATCCGCACCCTGCCCACCCTGCTCGACGAGTGGACGCCGACAGTAGCGGGCTGCGAGATCAACGACCACCCCTACCAGCCCGCCTGCGCACGCTGCCGGCGCCTTGCCCAGGAACAGGGCGACGACCTGGAAGTAGCCTGGCGGCACCGCAGCGAGCGGTACGGCGAGAAACTCGCCACGCCGGACACGAGCGTGGGTGACCTGATCGGGGACATCGACCCGGTGAAGGTCGCGGAGGGGCGCACTCTGGGTGACCCGGAGACCATCCACTACGGCCTGGTGCCGCGGACCAACCGGGGCGTCTTCTGCCTCAACGAACTTCCCGACCTGGCCGAGCGGATCCAGGTCGGGTTGCTCAACGTTCTGGAGGAACGGGACATCGGCGTCCGCGGGTACGCCCTCCGGCTGCCGCTCGACATCGTGCTGGTGGCCAGTGCGAACCCGGAGGACTACACGAACCGGGGCCGCATCATCACCCCGCTGAAGGACAGGTTCGGCGCCGAGATCCGCACTCACTACCCGATGTCCCTGGAAGACGAGATCACCCTGACCAAGCAGGAGTCGCTGATCTCGTGGGCCGGTACCGACCCGGGCGCCGCCCTGCCTGAGCACCTGATGGAGGTCATCGCCAGGTTCACCAGGCTGGTGCGCGCGTCTCCCGCGGTGGATTCCCGGTCGGGAGTGTCGGCCCGGTTCGCTATCGCCGCCGCCGAGTCGGCCGCTGCCTCCGCGCTGCGCCGGGCCGCCCTCACCGGGGAGGCCCAGCCGGTCGCCCGGATCTGTGACCTGCCGCCCACGGTGAGCACGCTCCGCGGCAAGGTGGAATTCGAGGTCAGCGAGGAGGGCCGGGAGCAGGAAGTCCTCGAGCACCTGCTGCGCCGTGCGGTGGCCGAGACCTTCCGGGCCCGGCTGGGCAACGCCGACATGACCGGCCTGCTGGCCACCTTCGACGGCGGTGGCAGCGTCGAGTCCGGTGACCTGGTACCCGCGGCCGACCTGCTGCAGCGGATCGGCGAGGTGCCTGGCCTGGCCAGGATCATGGCCCGGCTGGGCATGGACGGCGGCGACGAGTCGTTCGGCGATGCGGCCGCAGCATTGGAGTTCGCCCTCGAAGGGTTGTACCTGATGCGCCGGCTGTCCAAGGACGCCGTCAACGGCGGCGCCGTTTACCGCACCTGACCAGAGCACCTGGAAGCACCGCACCTGGAAGCACGGCATCGGGAAACACGGAGGCGCAGCAGGCGTGAGCGGTTACCGGTACGGCGAGTATCACGACGGGCCAGATCCGCTGGCCCCGCCGTATGATGCCCGCGGCGCGCTGGACGAACTCGGGGAGGCGGTGCTTAGCGGCGCGGATCCCGCCAGCGCGCTGCGTGACCTGCTGCGCCGGGGGATGGCGGGCCGGCGCGGTCTGGACGACATGCTGCGGCGGGTGCGTGAGCGGCAGCGGGAGGTGCGCGGCCGGGGCCGCCTCGACGGCATCCTCGACGAGGCGCGCTCACTGCTCGACACGGCTGTCGGCCAGGAGCGCGCGGAACTCTTCCCCGACCCGAGCGACGAAGCGAGGCTGCGCGAGGAGGAACTCGACTCGCTTCCGTCGGACACCGCGCAGGCGATCCGCCGCCTGGCCGACTACTCGTGGCGTTCGGCGGCCGCGCGGGACACGTTCGAGCGCCTCAAGGACCTGCTCCGCAGCGAGGTGCTGGACAGTCAGTTCCGCGGCATGAAAGAGGTGCTCGAGCGCCCGGACGGCGAGGCCATGCAGCGGGTCAAGGACATGCTCGCCGACCTCAACGGGATGCTCGAGGCCGATTCCCGTGGCCAGCACACCCAAGAAGATTTCGACCGGTTCATGGACTCCTACCGGGACCTGTTCCCCGACGACCCGCGCAACCTGGAGGAACTGGTCAACTCGCTGGTCCGCCGGGCATCCGCGGCGCAGAGGCTGCTCGAGTCGCTCACCGAGGGCCAGCGCGACGAGCTCGCCGGGCTGATGGACCAGACTCTTCAGGACGCCGGCCTGGCCGCGGAGATGGCCAGGCTGGCTGACCTGCTGCGGGCCCGCCGCCCCGACATGGATCTTCCTGGCTGGTCCGGTGACCCAATGACCGGTGACGAGCCGCTCGGCCTGGGCGATGCCACGACCGCGATCGCCGACTTGGCCGACCTGGCCGACCTGGAGACGGCGCTGCGCCAGGATTACCCGGGCGCGCGACTTGACGATATTGACGAGAGCGCGGTGCGCCGGGCCCTCGGCCGCCAGGCCGTCGATGACATGGAGGCGCTGCGGCAGACCGAGCGGGAACTGGAGCGCCAGGGGTACCTGGAGCGGACCGCGGGCCGGCTGGAGCTGACCCCGAAGGCGGTGCGCCGGCTCGGCGAGACAGCGCTGCGCCGGGTATTCGCCGAGCTTCCCGAGGGCGGCCACGGTGATCACGAGCAGCGCGACGTGGGGCAGGCCGGTGAATACACCGGGGCCACCCGGCCGTGGCAGTTCGGCGACGAGCAGGCGATCGACACCCCGGCCACGGTCCGGAACGCCCTGCTGCGCGACCCCGGCGCGCTGCGGAACCGGCCGAGGGCCAGCCGGGGGGCACACGCAGCCAGGGCGGGGTCCGGCTGTCGGCCGCCGACTTCGAGGTGGGGGAGACACAGCGGCGCGCGGCGGCCGCCGTTTGCCTGCTCATCGACCTCTCCTACTCGATGCACCTGCGCGGCACCTGGGGGGCGGCCAAGCAGACGGCACTGGCCCTGCATGCCCTGGTGCGCAGCCGGTTCCCGCAGGACTCGATCCAGGTGATCGGCTTCTCCAACTACGCACGGGAACTGCGTGAGACCGATCTCGCGTCCCTCGGCTGGGACATGGTCCAGGGCACCAACCTGCACCACGCGCTGGTGCTGGCCGGGAGGTATCTCGACCGCCGGCCCGAGCTCGATCCGGTGGTGCTGATCGTCACCGACGGCGAGCCGACCGCTCACCTCCAGCGGGACGGGCAGTCCTCATTCGACTGGCCGCCCGCACCGGAGACGCTGGAACTTACCCTCGCCGAGGTGGACAAGATGACCCGCCGACACGCCGCACTCAACGTCTTCATGCTGGCTGAGGATGAGGGACTGTCCGCCTTTGTCAACGACGTGGCCCGGCGTAACGGCGGCCGGGTGCTCTATGCGATCCCTGAGCGCCTCGGTGAGTTCGTGGTGCGGGACTTCCTGCGCGCCCGCCGCCAGTCCAGGCGGTAACGTTTCGTTTAAGGCTTTTCGGCCGACGCCATCCACCGCGTCTCGCGTAGTAGCGTTCGGCAGTCAGGTCTTTCGCCGGGCCCGGCCACATGGCCGCGCGCTACGGAGAGTTCAGCTTAGTTGAGGGAGTGACCCCACGTGAGTACTGTTACCCAATCGGGCACACGTTCATCCGGAAAGCTCATTGGTGGCGTTGTCCTGGCCATTATCGGCGTTCTGGCGATAATCGTCGGGATTATCTACGTGGCGGAGCCTGCGAGCTCACTGCCGAGCTTCATCCCCGGTCACATCGCCGGCTCGTCGGGGCATCACCCGCTGCACGCCATCGCTGCGTTCGTCGTGGGCGTGGTCCTGATCGTGGTCGGCCTGTTCACCGCCTTCCGCAAGCCGGGCAGCGCCTCGCCAGCCGGAGACTGACGGCGGTCATCGGGAGCGGGACGAACCGGGCCTGTCGCGGGGGTACCGCCGCTTCAGGCCCGGTGGCGACGAGCGCGGCGACCGTCACTCCCGCCCCGCGTGCCCCTAGGATCGGGCCATGTCCTTTACCGACCGGCTGATCGTCTGGTTCCACGTCGGCTTCGTGATCTTCGCAATCGGCCCGGTCACCATCGCGACCCTGTCCTCACCCCGCTACATCCGGACCCGCAACCTGGTCGTGCTCCGCTACCTGTCCCGGATGACCAGGATCTTCGGCGCCGCCTCGCTGGGCGTGCTGCTTTTCGGCATCATCGCCAGCCAATCCCTGCACGACATCACCAAAGCGTGGGTGACCGCGTCGATGACGTTGTTCATCGTCGCGCTGGTGCTGCTCGTGCTCATTATGAGGGACCAGCACCGGGCCATCGTTGCCCTGGAAGGGGTGGAAGTTCCGGTGGTCAGTGGCTCGGACGGCCAGCCTGCCGCGCCCGACCCCACCGGGGCCCAGGACGACGAGCCTGGCCCTCCGGAGCCCCCCAGCCCCGCGCCCAGCGGAACGCAAGGCCCCGCCCTGGCCACGGTGGAGCGGGGCCGGATCGCCTCCATGGCCGGCGTGGTCAGCCTCATCTGGCTGGTGATTCTCGTGCTCATGGTGTGGAATTCCTGACCGCTGCCCGCTTGTCAGTGCCGGGCTTGTCAGTGCCGGGCTTGTCAGTGCCGGGCTTGTCAGTGCCGGGCTTGTCAGTGCCGGGCTTGTCAGTGCAGGGCCTGGCGCAGGTCCTCCAGCAGGTCGTCGCAGGTTTCGATGCCGACCGACAGCCTGACCAGGTCGGCCGGCACGGCCAGCGCCGACCCGGCCGCCGAGGCGTGCGTCATCCTTCCCGGGTGCTCGATCAGCGACTCCACCCCGCCGAGCGACTCGCCGAGCGTGAACAGCGCGGTCCGCTCGCAGACCGCGAGCGCCGCCTGCTCGCCGCCACGCAGCCGGCAGGACACCATCCCGCCGAAGTCCCGCATCTGCTTGGCCGCGACATCGTGGCCGGGATGGCCGGGCAGCCCCGGATAGAACACCTCCGCGACCGCTGGGTGCGCGGCCAGCATGACCGCCACGCGCGACGCGTTCTGGCAGTGCCGGTCCATCCGCGGAGCCAGGGTCTTGACGCCGCGCAGGGTCAGCCACGCGTCGAACGGCCCGGCCACTGCGCCGGTGGCGTTCTGCAGGAAGGCCAGCCGCTCGGCGAGCGTGCTGTCTGGCACGACGAGCGCGCCGCCCAGCACGTCAGAGTGGCCACCGAGGTATTTGGTGGTGGAGTGGACGACGGCGTCAGCGCCGAGCGTGATCGGCTGCTGCAGGTAGGGCGAGGCGAACGTGTTGTCCACCACCAGCAGCGCGCCCGCCTCGTGGGCGATCTCCGCGAGCGCGGCGATGTCCGCGATGGACAGCAGGGGGTTGGTGGGCGTTTCGGCCCAGAGCACCCGGGCGGGCTGCTCCGCGAGGGCGTCCCGGACGGCCCGGGTGTCCGACAGCCGCACGGGGGCGTAACTGATGCCCCACTCCGTGAGCACCCGGGCCAGCAGCCGGTACGTGCCGCCGTAGGCATCGTCGGGGATGAGCACATGGTCGCCGGGCCTGCAGACCGTGCGCAGCAGGCAGTCCTCGGCGGCCATCCCGGAGGCGAAGGCGAGTCCCCGCACCCCGCCCTCCAGCGCGGCCAGGCACTCCTCGAGCGCCGCGCGGGTCGGGTTCGCGGTCCGGGAGTACTCATAACCGCCCCGCGGGCCGCCCACCCGATCCTGCTTGTAGGTGGACACCTGGTAGATGGGCGGGACCACGGCGCCGGTCAGCGGGTCAGCTTCCTGGCCCGCGTGGATCGCCAGCGTCTCGAACCCGCCGCCGGGGTTCGTCGTCACGGCAGACACTCTGCCATGTCCCGGCGGCGGCCACGGGGCCGAGCGGGCTCTAGGTAAGTTCCAGCAAGGGGAAAGCCCGGTGCCGGCGCGGCGGGACGAGGAAGTTCTGCCGGCGCGTCGCGGTGATGAACCGCTCGACGCCGTTGTCGTCGGGGTTGACGTTGGTGAACTGCTTCTGCAGGTCCTGCGCGGCCTGGAGAGAGCGCATCGAGGTGAAGAAGTCGGCGGTCGGCACGTAGATCAGGAACTGGAGCTTGAACTGGGCGCTGCCGGCGGGCATGTTGTCGCCCACGTTGGTCGGGAAGGTCCGGAAGGCGGGCACGTCCATGCCGTCGAGGCCCGGGCCGTCGTTGCGGACGTGCAGCGGCGTGCTGTCGGGCGCACGGGATATCCGCTGCAGCGCCGCCTCGTGGCCAATGCGGCCCTCACCGGTGAACGTGGCGCTGAGCGTCGCGTTGCTGGGCGTGAACACGCCCGCGCTGTCCTGGGCACCGAGCATGGCGGCGTTGGTGCCCTGGAACACGTTGTTGATGAAGGCGGGGCCGCCGCCGTTGGTGAACTGGTCGGTGTTGCCGGGGGCGGGTATCCCGTTCGGGGTGCCGAGCTGATTGGACCGGAACATGTACTGGCAGCGCTCGGTGAAAGGCTCGCCGTCCGGGTGCCGCGGGTCCTGGTTGGCCGTCGCGTAGAACTGGTACAGGTCCTCGATCACGTGCGAGAGGTGCGCGATGGAGCCGTTGTCGAAGTAGCTGCCGGGCGTGGCGTTGGTCAGCTTGGCCGAGGAGTTGCCGGCGAACGTGGTGATCGCGGCCGGCCCGGACGCATTGCTCTGCTGATCCACGAAGCCCATGGCCATCGAGGAGTTGGGGTTCATCCGGGGCGCGAACTCGAAGCCGTAGTTGTTGGCCATCGAGCGCGGCAGGCCGACCTGCACGAACTGGATGCGCGGCGGCTGGAAGCTGAACAGCCCGTTGAAGTTGGGCGACGGCACGCCCTTGCCGTTGAGGTTGTTGCTGCCCTGGAACCACAGCGGGATCGCACTCAGGTTGACCATCGAGTCACTGCGGATCTCGAACAGCATGTCGTTGTTCTCGATCACCACGTTGACGTTGAACCGGTCCTTGGTGACCCCGGGGATCAGCGCGCCCGGGCCGCCGACCAGGCCGCCCACCACGTCGGTCGGGGACGGGACCGCCTCGACGAGCACCGGCCGGCCGGCGGCCAGCCCGGCGTAGCTGACGGTCGTCGGCATGTTGGCCTGCACCACCGACTGCGGCAGCCGGCTGAAGTAGGGCAAGCCGTAGGACACCGAGAAGATAAGCACGCCTGACGGGCTCGCCGGGTAACTGGCCTCGATGGTGGTGAGCGCGTTGGCCAGCGTGGCCTGGTCGGCCTTGGTGGGGGTGCGGTTCAGCTTGACCGGCTGCAGCAGAGCGTACGTGGGCGCGAACTGGGCGGTGACGCTGCCCGCGCCGTCGTTGAACACCTGGGCCGGGTTGATGAAGCCGCCCATGTCGAACTGGATGTCGGAGAAGGTGGTCGCCGCGGAGGCCGGTCGCACCAGCGGCGAGGCCAACTGCTCCAGGAGCGCGGCCTGAGACAGCAGGAAGGCCGTGGCCGCGCCTCGTTTCAGAGCCGATCGCCGACTCATGACTGCGCCCTTGAGTTCCTCTGCGTCCATGCCGGGTCCTTCCTTCAACTGCGGCGGATCCGTCAGCGACGACGGAGCCGTTTCCCAAACGGGGGTACAGGCCTGACGGCCTGCGAGGCCTGGCGCCGGGCTCAGCGCATGACATCCGGAGCACCGACGCGAGGCTGGGGCGGGGGCTGGGGTAGGCGGCGGGTGGGGGTAGATCAGGATCGCGCCAAACATAGATCGGCTGCCGCCGGATCTATCGTCCATTAGCATGACATTTTTGTCATGCTAGGCCGGGCCATTATGGCCGTCGGCGCAATACGCTGGGCCGTGGGTCTGAGATCCCTGTGAACTGCAGATATGCAGGATTCACAAGATCACATGTGTTATTTTGTGGCCAATCCTGCTGGCGTACGCTGGCCATTATCGGCTGAAAATTTCAGCAGCTGCTGTAAACAGCCACTTGCCTATCTCCGGATGCCGGGCGCAACACCAGTCTCGCGGTCAGCGGCAGGATGACGGCCCGGCCGGGGGCTCCTCCTTCGCATAGCACCGGAACTCAGCGTCAAGTCAGCTCCAGCAACGGGAAGGCCCGGTGCCTGCGCGGCGGGACCAGGAAGTTCTGCCGGCGGGTCGCGGTGATGAAGCGCTCCAGGCCATTGTCGTCGTCCTGGCCGCCCAGGAACTGCTGCTGGAATTGCTGCGCCGCCGCCGCATTGCGCATCTGGGCGAAGAGGTCGGCGGTCGGCACGTACATACAGGAACTGCAGCTTGAACTGCTTGCTGCGCGCCGGGACGTCGGTCCCGTCCGGCTCGGGGAAGGTCCGGAAGGCGGGCACGTCCATGCTGTCGAGACCGGGGCCGTCGGCCCGGATGTGCAGCGGCGTACCATCGGCCGCCCGCGACACCTGCTGCAGCGCCTCCTCGTGGCCGACGCGGGGCAGGCTGGTGAACGTCGCGCTCAGCGTCTGGTTGGCCGGGGTGAAGAGGCCCGCACTGTCCTGGGCGGCCGCCACGGCGGCACCGGTGCCCTGGAAGACGTTGTTGACGAAGGCCGGCCCGCCCCCGTTGGTGAACTGGTCGGTGTTGCCCGCGGCGGGGATCCCGTTGGTGGTGCCGAGCTGGTTCGAGCGGAACATGTACTGGCAGCGCTCGGTGAATGGCTCGCCGTCGGCATGCCGCGGGTCCTGGCCAGGCAGGCTGTAGAACTGGTACAGGTCCTCGATGACGTGCGAGAAGTGGGCGACGGAGCCGTTGTCGAAGTAGTCGCCCGGCACCGCGCTGGTCAGCCGGGCCGACGTGTTGCCCGCGAAGGTGACGATCGTGGGCGGCCCGCTGGCGTTGACCTGCTGGTCGACGAAGCCCATGGCCATGGAGGAATCAGGATTGATCCGGGACGCGAACTCGAAGCCCCGCTCGTCGGCCATCGCGCGCGGCAGCCCGGGCTGCACGAACTGGATGCGCGGGGCCTGGAAGCTGAAGAGCCCGTTGAAGTCGGGTGAGGGCACGCGGCGACCGTCGAGGTTGTCGCTGTCCTGCAGCCACAGGGCCGGGTCGGCGAGCAGGGTCGGCACGGTGCTGTTCACCAGCGTCCGGGGGAGCCGACTGAAGTACGGCAGGCCGTAGGAAACCGAGAAGATGAGCAGCCCCGACGGGCTGGCCGCGTAGCTGGCCTCGATGATGGTCAGGGCATCGGCGAGCGTCGCCTGGTCATCACGGGTCGGCGTGCGGTTAAGCGTGACCGGCTGCAACAGGGTGTAAACCGGGGGGAACGAGACCGTGACGGCGCCGGCGCCGTCGTCGAAGACCTGGGCCGGGTTGATGAAGGCAGCCATGTCGAACTGGATGTCAGAGAATGCGGCCGCGGTGCGGGCGGTCGATCCGTGGGCGCCCCGGCGGGGCGCCGACCCCAGCCGCTCGAACAGCACGGCCTGAGATACCAGGAAGGCTGACGCGCCCCCTCCCTTGATCGCCGACCGTCTGCTCATGACTATGCCTTTAAGCTCCGCCGCGTCCATGACCTTTCCTTTCGTCGGCTGCGGCGTTCCCGTCAGCGACGGTGGCGCCGTTCCTGGACGTTGGAGGGCAGGCTGGCTGCCTCCGAGACCCCGCCTGCCGTATCTCAGCGCGCGGCGTCCGCTGGCACAGGCAGCGGAACCTGAGGCGCGTGGCTCCCTAGGCAGGGGCGGGGTAAGAGAACGCGCTAAACATAGATCTGGCCTGGCTCCGGGATAACCCTTATTAGCCTGAAATTTCATCATGAGCTATTTCGGCTCATGGCGGTAATGGGGCGGCCGGTAGCCCAGAATCGGCTCTGAGCTGGTATAAAGCGCGATTCACAAGATCACATGACTAGCGGATAGCCAATCTTACAGTCCGCTTACGTGGATTCTTAATGTGTGAATGATGTGAGCGCTGGCCGACTGATCCGCCCGCCGGGGGCGCTAATGACCCCGGATTCCCCCGGGACCCAGGTCAGCCGGGCCGACCAGGAAGGTGAGCAGGTCCTGCCGGGTGATCAGGCCAGGCCGGCCGTCCACCAGGATCACCGCCGCCCCCGCCTTCTCCAGCGCTTCGACCGCGCGGCTTACCCGCTCGCCGGACCCGATCATGGGCAACGGCGCTGACATGTGGCCGCCGATCACGTCCTGCGGGCTCGCGCGGCCGGAGACGAGCGCGTCCAGCAGGTCACGCTCGACCACAGAGCCGATGACCTCGGCGGCCATCACCGGAGGCTCCTCCTTCATCACCGGCAGCTGTGACACGTTGTACTCGCGCAGGATCCCGATCGCGGCGGCCACGGTCTCCTCGGGGTGGACGTGCACGAACTCCGGGAGGCCATCCTGCTTGCGGGCCAGCACGTCGGCGACCAGCGGTTCGGTGGTCTCCGCGGAAAGGAACCCATAGTCGGCCATCCACTCATCGTTGAAGATCTTCGAGAGATAGCCACGTCCCCCGTCCGGTAGCAGGACCACGATCACATCATCGGGCGCGGCCGTGGCCGCCACCCGCAGCGCCGCGACGACGGCCAGGCCACATGAGCCGCCGGTCAGCAGGGCCTCCTCGCGGGCCAGTCGCCGGGTCATCAGGAACGATTCCGCATCGCTCACCGCGATGACCTCGTCGCATACCGACGGATCGTAGTTCGCGGGCCACATGTCCTCGCCCACGCCCTCCACGAGATAGGGTCGGCCGCTGCCGCCCGAGTACACCGAGCCCTCGGGGTCAGCCCCGATCACCCGCACCGCGCGGCCGGAGACCTCCTTCAGGTAACGGCCGGTCCCGGTGATCGTGCCCCCGGTGCCGATGCCCGTCACGAAGTGGGTGACGGTGCCGTCCGTCTGGGCCCAGATCTCCGGGCCGGTGGAGTGGTAGTGCGAGTCCGGGTTGTCGGGGTTGGCATACTGATCCGGCTTCCAGCCGCCCGGGGTCTCCCGGGCCAGCCGGCTCGACACCGAGTAGTACGAGTCGGGGTGGTCCGGCGACACGGTACCCGGGCAGACGACGACCTCAGCGCCGTAGGCGCGCAGGACGCTGATTTTGTCCTGCCCCACCTTGTCCGGGCAGACGAACAGGCAGTGGTACCCCTTCTCGGCCGCGACAATGGCCAGGCCCACCCCGGTGTTGCCCGAGGTCGGCTCCACGATCGTGCCACCGGGACGGAGCGCGCCGGAGGCCTCCGCCGCCTCGACCATGCGCAGGGCGATGCGGTCTTTCACCGAGCCGCCCGGGTTGAAGTACTCCACCTTGGCCAGCACCGCCGGGGCCCGGCCGCCGCCCCCGAGCCCGCGAGTCACCGCCTTGAGCCTGACCAGCGGGGTGTTCCCGACCAGTTCGATCAGGGAATCATGGACCTGCATCACCAGCCACCTCGCTCACCAGCCCGCCGCTGGCCAGTGCCGTGCGGTCACGGTCAGTTCCTGTGGGCACCGACGCTATCCCACGGGTCACCAGGGCATGGGCACAGCCCGTCGGCTGACATAAGCTACTCCTCAGTAATCAATGAGGATCGAGGGAGCTCGTCATGCCCGAGGCAGTCATCGTCGCCACCGCCCGGTCACCGATCGGCCGGGCGTTCAAGGGATCGCTCACCACTATCCGTCCCGATGACCTGGCCAGCCAGATGATCACCGCGGCGCTGTCCAAGGTGCCCCAGCTCGACGCGGCGGACATCGAGGACCTTCTGCTCGGCTGCGGCCTCCCGGGCGGCGAGCAAGGCTTCAACCTGGCCCGCGTGGTGGCCGTCGAACTCGGGTACGACCACCTCCCCGGCACGACCGTCACCAGGTACTGCTCATCGTCGCTGCAGACCACCCGGATGGCGTTCCACGCGATCAAGGCGGGCGAGGGCGATGTGTTCATCTCCGCGGGCGTGGAGTGCGTCAGCCGTTTCACCACGGGCAGCAGCGACAGCTGGCCGGATACTCACAGCCCGGTCTTCGCCGAGGCGGAGGCCCGGACCCAGGGGCGGTCCGGTGCGAACACGGATACCTGGCACGACCCGCGCGAGGATCACGCCATCCCCGATGTCTACATCGCGATGGGCCAGACCGCGGAGAACGTCGCGCAACTGCGCGGCATCAGCCGTCAGGCCCAGGACGAGTTCGGCGTGCGGTCGCAGAACCTGGCCGAGAAGGCACTGGCCGACGGCTTCTGGGGACTGGACATCACGCCCGCCACCCTGCCGGACGGCACCGTCGTGGCCGCCGACGACGGGCCGCGGCCAGGTACCACCCTGGAGAAGGTGGCCACGCTGAAGCCGGTCTTCCGGCCCGACGGAACGGTCACGGCGGGCAACTGCTGCCCGCTCAACGACGGCGCCGCGGCGCTGGTGATCATGAGCGACCGCAAGGCGGCCGATCTCGGGATCACGCCGCTCGCGAGGATCGTCTCCACCGGGCTCTCCGCCCTGTCCCCCGAAATCATGGGCCTCGGCCCGGTGCAGGCGTCACGGCAGGCCCTCAGCCGGGCCGGGATGACGACCGCCGACATCGACCTGGTCGAGATCAACGAGGCCTTCGCCGCACAGGTCATCCCGTCCTACAACGATCTGGGGATTGACGCTGACAAGCTGAACGTCAACGGCGGGGCCATCGCGGTCGGCCACCCCTTCGGCATGACGGGCGCCCGGATCGCCACGACGCTCGTCAACAGCCTTCAGTTCCACGACAAGACGTTCGGCCTGGAGACCATGTGCGTGGGTGGCGGCCAGGGCATGGCGATGATCGTTGAGAGACTGTCCTAGGGACAACCCCTAGCCCTCCATCCCCGGCTGGTAACGCGCCCGTTTCGCCCGGATCACGGTATGGAATCGGCAAGGTGTCGAGGAAGCATCTCTCCGGGGGGTTGTCAGGGACGCACTGGTGGTGCAGTCTCAACACCAAGAGGAGCTCGCCGCTGGAGGTGGCCATGCCGCTGAATCACTCCCCGGAAACGCACAAAAATCTCATCGCGCGCATTCCGTCCAATACCGGACGGGATCTCCTAGAGTGGTTCAGAAGCCTAGAATCCGGTCCAGCGTTCTTGCGTTGCGAGGAACGAGCCCACTGGCTGTCGGATGAGCATGGCCTGTCTCATGGTTATGCGAGCGCGATCGTGCACGAGTATGAGATGCGCCGCCGGATGAGGCTGAACAGCGCCTGATTGTGGATCCTGACGTTGCCCGGGCGTTCCTGGGCAAGCATCACCGCGCCGTCCTGGCCACGTCCCGGGCTGACGGGCGGCCTCAGCTGTCGCCGGTAGCCTGCGCGCTGGACTCCAGCGGCCGCGTGGTGGTCAGCACGCGCGAGACCGCGGTGAAGACCAGGAACCTGCGGCGTGACCCCCGGGCATCGCTATGCGTCTTCACCGAAGGTTTCTTCGGTGACTGGGTCCAGGTCGAGGGGACCGCGGAGATCATCTCGCTGCCGGACGCCATGGAACTCCTCGTTGACTACTACCGGGCGATTTCCGGCGAGCATCCGGAGTGGGACGACTATCGCGGCGCCATGCGCCGCGAGCGCAGGGTGATCATCCGGATCGAAATCACCCGCGCCGGGCCGAACACCAGCGGCTGACCGCTATCCCGCCCGAGCCCGCTGACTGACGCCGCACCCGAACGGCTTGACCGCCACCGCACCCGAGGGACTAGGCCGGCGCTGCACACGTGCCAGTTGACCGCCACCGCACCCGAGCCCACTGAGTGCCACCGCACCCGAGCAGCTGACCGCGCCCCGAGCCCAGTGACCGCCGCGCCCGACCGCCGCCCCGCCCGAGCCCAGTGACCGCCGCACACCAGCGACCAGCCCCGGCGCCCGCCCGGATACAGCGGTCGGCGGCCCGGTCCGGCCGGATATTCGCGCGGCCCTCCCCGGACGCCCCCGCAAATGAGCAAGATCCGGCTGGTCGGGATAGCGCAGCGGCGCCCTCGGCCGCTCCAACCGTAGTTACTGCTGATTCACAAGTCGGACGTACGTGGTTCTACCACGCATTTTGAAACAACTGGCTTTTAGCCGAGAACATGATCAGCAAATGGGACTGGTTACGAAGCAGCGGCCTGCGCCATGCACGTGCATCGGCAATCGCAGGAGCAACTCCATTTGGGCATGCCGAGGGCCCACAGGGCTTCTGGCGTTGATCGTCCCAGGTCAGGCGATGTGCGGTGCCCCCGGTCGGAGTCGAACCGACACTGGGGACCCTTTTAGGGGGCCGGCCTCTTCCCTTGGGCTACGGGGGCTGGGTAATAATACCCCCGCTGCGCGGGAACAACTCTTGGCGAACCGAATTCGGCTGGATTGTTTCCCCTGGGGGTTACATATCCAATTCCGCTCCGTTCCATGAATGCAAAGCGTGACCATTACGCTGAGCTACGGCACGGAACGGATACTGAGCGTAACCATCACAGCGAGTCGCCCGCTATGTCCTCCGCGCCGGCCGCTCGCCCGGCCCGCATGAAAATCTCATCGAGCATGGCCAGCGTGACCCGACCGGTGAATGTGTTCTGCTGGCTCGGGTGATAGCAACCGATCACCAGGACCGGTCGCCCGGGCGCGGTGGGGCCCGGGAAGGTGAGCGAGACCTCGGTGCCGTGGCCAAAGCCGGGACGTGGCCTGGGCACGGCGATCCCCGCCGAACGCAGCAGCGGCCACATCGCCTGCCAGGCGAAACCGCCGAGGCACACGATCACCCGGACCGAGCTGGCCACCAGGGCGAGTTCCGCGGTCAGCCAGGGCGCGCACGTGTCGCGTTCGGTTATCGACGGCTTGTTGGCCGGCGGCGCGCAGCGGACGGCGGCGGCCATCCGGGCGCCGAGCAGCCGCTGGCCGTCGCCCGCCGCGGTGCTCTCTGGCGCCGCGGCCAGCCCGCACCGGTACAGCGAAGCGAACAGGACGTCACCGCTGCGATCCCCAGTGAAGATCCGGCCGGTCCGGTTGCCCCCGTGCGCGGCCGGTGCGAGACCCAGGATCAGCACGCGCGGTTGCTCGCTCCCCCAGCCGGGGACCGGCCGTCCCCAGTAACGCTCGGCCCGCAGCGACCGGCGTTTCACGGACGCCACCTGCTCCCGCCACTCAACCAGCCGCGGGCAGGCCCGGCAGACGGATTGCCTCGCCACGAGCTCGGCGAGCGTGCCCGCCCCAGCCGCGAGATCGCGTACCTGGGCGGCATCACCCGCGACCGGCGTGCTGGGCGTGGCCGGGTCGCCCGGCCAGCCACTACCTGGCGGCACGGGCCCGGCGGCTGGATCTGGCGGGACGGGCTCCGGCGGATACGGGGCGGTCATGGCCCGGTCATGGCCCAGGCGATGCCATCCAGGATGTCGTGCTCGCTGACGAGGACCTCCGCGAATCCGAAGCGTCGCATGAGCCGGTCGAGCACGAGCGCCCCCCCGCCGATGACGTCCACCCGGCCCGGGTGCATGACACCGAGCGCGGCCCGCTCCGCTCGCGTCTGCCGGAGTAGGCGGCTGGTCTGCTCGCTGACCTGCTCCGCACGGATGCGGCTGTGGTGGATCAGCCCGGCGTCGTAACCGGGAAGCCGCAGCGCCAGCCCCGCCACAGTTGTGACCGAGCCGGCCAGGCCCACCAAGGTGTCGGCGTCGGCGGCGGGCATGGCCGCGGCCACCACATCCAGCGCCCCGTCTATGTCTGCCGTCGCGGCGGCGATCTCGGCCGCGGACGGCGGATCCCCGTGCAGGTGGCGTTCGGTCATCCGGACGCAGCCGATGTCCACGGACACGGCGGTGATCCCCGCACCCCCTGGCATTCCCGCGACCCCCCGCATTCCCGCGACCCCCCGCATTGCCGTACGCCGCCGCATTGCCGTACGCCCCGGCATTCCTGTACGTCCTGGCATTCCCGTACGTCCCGGGACTCCCGCGAACCCCGGCATTCCCGCAGGCCCTGGTATTCCCTCGGGCACCCCCGTTCCCGCACGCCCTGGCAGTTCCCCGGAATGGGGCCAACCGCCGAGGACGAACTCGGTCGAGCCGCCGCCGATGTCCACGACTAGGTAGCGCGAGCCGGACTGCCCAGAAAGCTCCGCTGTTGCCCCGGTGAAGGACAGGTACGCCTCCTCCTGGCCGCTGAGCACCTCGGGCTCGAGACCGAGCACAGCGCTTACCCCGCGGACAAAGTCAGCGGCATTCGCGGCGTCCCGGGCCGCGCTGGTCGCGACCATTCGGACGGCGCCGGCGGATGTCTCCTCGATGATCCGGGCATAGCCCTCCAACGCGCGCAACGTCCGGGACAGCGCCTCTGGGGAGAGACGCCCGGTCGAGTCCACCCCCTGCCCGAGCCGGACGATCTCCATCCGCCGGTCCACGTCAGCGAGCCAGCCCGCCTGGCGGTCCACGTCGGCCACCAGCAGCCGCAGCGAGTTCGTCCCGCAATCGATGGCCGCCACCCGGGGGACGGCTGGGCTGCTGTCAGCTGGCCCGCTCACGGCGGGGGTGCCGTGACGCATGGGCCCTGCGCCCACCACGGCCCGGCGGCTGTCGCGGCCACGCGGCCAAGCGGGTTCACTCCCGGTACGGCAAGCTCGTGCGCGACGAGGGCGTGCAGGCATTTGACCCGGTCGGGCATACCCCCGGCGCTCTGGGTGCCGGCCGGCAGCGGCTCCAGGCCCGAGGCGCGGGCCGCCTGGTCGCGCCGGGCCAGGTAATCCGAGTGCGCCGAGAGATAGGCGAGGCGCACGGCCGGCTCGCTGATCAGTGTGCGCTCCATCTCCCTCATCACGCCGCCTGACTCGAGCCTGCTCAGCGCCGCGACGGCCCGGGGGCAGGTGAGGTAGTACAGGGTCGGGAACGGGGTGCCGTCGTCCAGCCGTGGTGCGGTCTCGACCACGTCAGGCAGTCCGCACGGGCAGCGGTGAGCCACCGCGCGCAGCGACCGCGGCGGCCGGCCGAGCTGTGCCCTGACCACCGCGGCGTCCTCCTGCGCGGCTGTCACCGGGAAGCGCCTTGATCCGCCTCGCGTACCGAGTGCCACAGCCGCTGGTACCACGGAGTCGCCGCGGTCCCGGCTCGCCGCGGACCGACCGAGGCGACCTGGCCGCCGACGATCACATAACAGGTCTGGCCCGGCGTGCACAGGTGCAGACGGTCCCTGGCCTGCTGCTCGATGTAGGCGGGATCGCTCAGCTGCTGCGCCTCCGCCTGCAGCCGGGAAAGCTGGCCCGCGCTCACCCGGTTCTCCGCCTGAAGCTGGTCGATCTGGCGGCGCTGCGCCACGTACTCCCGTACTGGGTAGGCCAGGCTGAGCGCGATCGCGCAGACAACGACGGCCAGGACCGCGGCCCGGCTGGTGAACCGGGCCCGCTCACGTGGCTCAGGCGTACTGGGCCCCCCGTCGGGCATCACTCACCCGCAGTCCACCGGGGGAAGGCCGCCGCTCCCGCGTAGGTCGCCGCGTCATCGAGCAGTTCCTCGATGCGGAGCAGTTGGTTGTACTTGGCGACCCGCTCAGACCTGGCCGGCGCGCCGCTCTTCAACTGGCCGCAGTTGACGGCCACGGCGAGGTCGGCGATCGTCGTGTCCTCGGTCTCACCAGACCGGTGCGAGATCATGCAGGCGTACCGGTTGCGCTGGGCGAGCGCAACCGCGTCCAGCGTCTCGGTGATGGTGCCGATCTGGTTGACCTTGACCAGCAGTGCGTTGGCCGACCCTTCGGCGATCCCCCGGCGGATCCGCTCCGGGTTCGTGACGAACAGGTCGTCCCCCACGATCTGCACCCGGTCCCCGAGGGCCGCGGTCAGTGCCTGCCAGCCGGCCCAGTCGTCCTCGAAGAGGGGGTCCTCCAGCGACACGATGGGGTACGCATCCAGCCACTCGGCATAGATGCTGGTCATCGCGGCCGCATCCTTCGGGCTCCCCTCGAAGACATAGGACCCATCCGAGTAGAACTCGTTGGCCGCGGCGTCAATGGCCAGTGCCACATCCAGGCCGGGAGTGAAGCCCGCCTTGCCGATCGCCTCGACAATCAGGTCAAGCGCGGCCCGGTTGTGCTCGAGGTCGGGGGCGAAGCCACCCTCGTCACCGACCCCCGTGGCCAGGCCGTGCTGCTTGAGGACCGACTTCAGCGCGTGGTAGGTCTCCGCACCCCACTGGACGGCTTCGCTGAAGGTGGCCGCTCCGATCGGCGCGATCATGAATTCCTGGATGTCAACGCTGTTGTCCGCGTGCGCGCCGCCGTTGAGGATGTTCATCATCGGGACCGGCAGCAAGTGCGCGTTCGGCCCGCCCAGGTAGCGGAACAGCGGAAGGGCCGCGGAATCGGCGGCGGCCTTCGCCACCGCCATGCTGACCGCCACGATGGCGTTGGCGCCCAGCCGTGACTTATCCGGCGTCCGGTCCAGGTCGATCAGCGCCTGGTCGATCAGCCGCTGGTCGTCGGCGTCGTAGCCGAGCAGTTCCGGCTGGATCTCGTCGATAATGCCCTGGATCGGCTTGATGACCCCTTTGCCGCCGTACTCGTCACCGCCGTCCCTCAGCTCGACCGCCTCGAAGGCGCCGGTCGAGGCGCCGCTGGGTGCCGCGGCACGCCCCAGGGTGCCGTCATCGAGCACGACCTCGACCTCGAGGGTCGGGTTGCCGCGCGAATCCAGGATCTGCCTGGCGTGGACAGCTTCGATGGAGGCCAAGGAAGAACTCCCGCGTGGGTCGGCGTACATGTCCGCTTTGGAGCCTAGTGGAGTGGCGCCCGTCCGGGCACCGGCCACGCCGTTGTTACCCCGGTGTACGCTGACTGATGTGTGACTCATACATTTAATAGCCTCAACGGCCGGACCGCCGACGTGACGGCCGGGTCCAGTACGCGGCCGGGCGGACCGAGGAGGAGCAGATGACTGTGCATGCCGAGGGAACGTTCAAGCTCACCGGCTGGGAGGAGGCCACGTATGACGAGCTGGGTGGCGCCTCGAAGCTGACCAGGGCGCGGATCGACCAGGTCTTCAGCGGAGGCATCGAGGCGGCGGGCAGCTCCGAGAGCCTGATGTTCTACCGCGCCGGCGGCACGGCTGCCATCGTCGGGCTCCAGCGGATGACCGGGCAGGTCAACGGGTACTCAGGCAGCTTCATGCTGCAAACCGACGGCAGCTACGACGGCGGCGAGGCGAGGACCCGATGGCTGGTGGTTCCCGGTTCTGGCACCGGCGAGCTGCAGGGCCTGCGCGGCGAGGGAACCGCGGTCGCGTCGAGTGGGCCGGACGGCTCGTACACCTTCGACTACAACATCGCCTGACGGGCTGACGTGACGCTCGACCGGACGGGGAACCTGCTCGGTGCCCTGGCCCAGGTCATCGCGGACCGGACGGCCGACGCCGTGGACGAGGCGGCCGGCAGCTCGCCGTCGGCCGCCGCGGCCCTGTCCGCGCTGCTGCACTTCCTGGACGCGCCGTCGGTGGACCTGCTCCGCCAGGTACTCGGCCTCACCTCCTCGGGCACAGTGCGGCTGGTCAACCGGCTGGAGGAGGCCGGCTACGTCCGGCGGGGCCCAGGACAGGACGGGCGTTCCACCTCGGTGACCCTCACCGCGGCGGGGCGGCGGGCGGCGCATCGGGTTTCCGCTGCCCGGGCCGGCGTGCTGAGCGAGTCGCTGGGCGGGCTGTCGGCGGCCGAGCGCGACGAGCTCGAGTCACTGATCGGCGTGGTGCTCGCCGGGCTGGTCCGCGGACCAGGCGCCGTGCGCTGGCTATGCCGGATGTGCGACACCGACGTGTGCGGGCGCGAGGAAGGAAAGTGCCCGGTAGCCAACGCAGCCCGCGACCGGTACCTCCCCCATCCGCCCACACCCGGGCCACCCCCCACCCCCGCCTAGCCACACCGCCTCAGCCACACCCACACTCCGCCCCCCACCCAAACTCCCCGCCCCACCCGCACCGCCGCAGCCCACCCGAATCGGCCGACCGATTCCCATCGAGCGCGGGCGCCGTATCCAGCCATGGAGGTCTTATCACGCGCTAGGCGCTAGGCGAAGACGAACTGGGACAAACTATTCGTGATCATGGTCGTAACGCGTGAGAACTCATGGTCACCCGACGGCCACCCCTACGGGAGGCGGGAGCGCTCCCAGGCTCGGACCCGGTCGCGGTAGCGGCGGGCGGCGGCACGCAGCTCGAGTTCCGGGTCGATATCGGCTGCGCGGGCCCTCCCCACCAGGACGAACAGCTCAGACCCGATATCCCCGCCCTTGTCAGCACCGCCCTTGTCAGCACCGCCCTTGTCAGCACCGCCCTCGTCAGCACCGCCCTCGTCAGGACCGCCCTCGTCAGGACCGCCGGCGTGAGAACCAGGCTCGTCGGCCAGTTCGGCCGGCGCACCGGCCCGCTCAGCACGGCGCTGCAACTGGGCCGCCAAGGCGAGCGCGGGCTGGCCGAACGGCACGCTGTCCAGCGCGGAGGTTGGGCGGCCAGCGGCGGACTCCCGTTCTGCGGCCTTGATCGAATCCCAGTTACGTTTCACCTCGTCCGCACCTGAGACGGTCACGTCGGAGAAGACGTGCGGGTGCCTGCGGACTAGCTTGCTCACGATGCCGTCCGCGACATCGTCCACGGTGTAGCCGGTACCGTCGGACCGCTCGGCCGCTACCCGTGCGTGGAACATCACCTGGAGCAGGACATCGCCCAATTCCTCCCGCAAGGCGCCGGCGTCGCCGCTCTCCAGGGCCTCCAGGGCCTCGTAGGACTCCTCCAGCAGATGCGGCGCCAGCGAATCATGAGTCTGCCTGGCGTCCCAGGGACACGCGGTGCGCAGCGTGTCCATGACCGCCACGAGCCGCAGCAGGTGCCCGCCCGGCAGGTCCAGCGAGCCGTACAGGACGTCCACCGCGCCGCCGGCAGATCTGGACGGCCCCAGCTCGTCCAGGGCCTTGGCCAGCGCCTCAGGGGCGCCGCCGGGGGGGTCAGGGGGCCCGGCTACCGCGCCGGGATCGCACAGCCAGACCACGGTGCCGGGCACGGTCGCGGCGGCTTCGGCCAGGAGCGGAGCCAGCCCGGCCGACGCCGTCTGGGCACCCGCCGTCTGGGCACCCGCCGTCTGGGCACCCGCCGTCTGGGCACCCGCCGTCTGGGCGCCCGCCGTCTGGGCACCCGCCGTCTGGGCACCCGGCAGCAGTTGCCAGCTGATCCCTGCCTCGTCCAGGGCGGGCAGCAGCGGATGATCCTCCGAGCCCGCGAGCACCCGGGAGGCCCCGGCCAGCACCTGCCACGCCGGCCAGGACAGCAGCCCGGCCCGGACCGTGGCCGAGGTGCCGAGCAGCACCAGCCGGTCGCTCACCAGCGCCCTCGCCTGACGGCTGTCAGCCTCAGCATGACGGGGACCGCTCCGGCGCGGCGGGCAGCGGCCTCAGCATGACGGGGAGAGCTCTGGCGCGGCCGTCCCGGTCGGCCGCGGCGACGGGGCTCCTTCCGGAGCCGACAGGGTGTTGGCGTCCGCGATGACCGAGATCGCGCTGTAGTTGAGCCTGCCGAACTGCGGGTTGACCTTGATGGCCAGGCTCTTGGCGGCCCGGCACTGGGCTGCGTCGTACTGCGCGCTCAGCTCTTGCAGGACCGTCGAGGCCGTCGCCGACGTCGGCAGCTTCCCGCCGTTCAGCCGCCGCACCAGCTGATCCTCGATCGCCTGGTACCGGCCAAGCTCCGCAAGCTGGTCGGGCGGGAGGCCGTTGGCGACGGCGAGGTCCGTCAGGCTGGCACCGCTCTGCTTGGCCTGCGCGGATGCCGATGTGAGCGCTTGCTGGCTTTCCGCGCTGGTCACGGTGATTCCCTCCCGGGCCGCGAGCTGCTCCTGGACGCGGAACCTGAGCAGCCAGCTGAGCACCTCCTGGGGCATCGCGGACGCGGCGAACTGCAGCTGGATCTTGCCCTTGCCCGCCTGGTAGGCCGTATTGAGGTTGCTCACCTCGGCGGTGAGGGTCGCGGTCGAGATCTGCTTGTCACCCGCGATCGCGGCCGCACCCATCGTGACGGAGCCGCAGGCGGTGAGCGCGACGGCCGCGGCCAGCGCGGCCGCGGCCATTGCGATCGGGGTGATCGAGGTGCGGAACACGACGGCGTCCCTTCTCATGCCTCTGTTCTCATGCGTCTGTCCTGGGGACGCGCTCAGGCGTCCGGGGTATCCGATGCGTCAGGTGCCACCGGTGTGATTCCGCCGAACACCGCCTCGACGAGTTCCCCGCACCAGGCGAGCAAGTCCTGGTCTCGCAAGAGCGGAGTACCTGGCGGTGCGGGCGTTCCCGGGCGTCCGCCCGGCACCGCCCGCGGCACCGGTACGAGCATGCTACGCACCGTCGGCTTAAGCACGGTCTTCGGGTACAGCCGCTCCACGCGGACCTGCCGCGAGTCGGGCAGCGTGACCGGGGAGAAGCGGATGTACGTCCCCTGCTGGGTGATGTCGGTGAGCCCGGCGCCGCGTGCCTCGGCCCGCAGCCGGGCCACCGCCAGCAGGTTCAGCACGGGCTCGGGGGGCGGCCCGTACCGGTCGGCGAGCTCGGCATGAACAGCGGCCGAATCGCCGGCCGAATCGATCGCGGCGATCCGGGTGTATGCCTCTAGGCGGAGCCGCTCCCCGGGCAGATAGTCGTGCGGGATGTGCGCGTTGACCGGCAACTCCACCCGCACTTCCGGCCGCTCGGCGGGCCCGGTGCCCTTCAGTTCGCTGACCGCCTCGCCGATCATCCTGACGTACAGGTCGAAGCCGACGCCGGCGATGTGCCCGGACTGCTCGCCGCCGAGCAGGTTGCCCGCACCGCGGATCTCGAGGTCCTTGAGCGCCACGTACATGCCGGCACCCATCTCGGTGTGCTGCGCGATCGTGGCCAGCCGCTCGTGTGCCGTCTCGGTCAGCGGCTTCTCGGGCGGGAACAGGAAGTAGGCGTAAGCGCGTTCGCTGGCGCGGCCCACCCGGCCGCGCAGCTGATGGAGCTGGGACAGCCCGTAGGCATCGGCCCGGTCGACGATGAGGGTGTTGGCGTTGGAGATGTCCAGCCCGGACTCCACGATCGTGGTGGACACGAGCACGTCGGACTTCCGGTCCAGGAAGTCGCTCATGATCTTCTCGAGGGTGTGCTCGTTCATCTGGCCGTGCGCCACGGCGATCCGCGCCTCGGGCACCAGTTCCTGGACCCGCGCGGCCACCCGGTTGATGGAGCTGACCCGGTTGTGCACGAAGAACACCTGGCCATCGCGGAGCAGTTCGCGCCGGACGGCGGCCGCGATCTGCTTCTCGTCGTAGGGCCCGACCAGGGTGAGCACCGGGTGGCGTTCCTCCGGCGGGGTGAGGATGGTGGACATCTCCCTGATGCCGGCCACTCCCATCTCCAGCGTGCGCGGGATCGGCGTAGCCGACATGGCGAGCACGTCCACCTCGGTGCGCAGCCGCTTGAGGTACTCCTTGTGCTCCACGCCGAACCGCTGCTCCTCGTCAAGGATGACCAGGCCGAGATCGGCGAAGCTGACCTCCGGGGACAGCAGCCGGTGAGTGCCGATCACCACGTCGACCTTCCCAGCGGCCAGTTCTTCCCGGGTCCGCGCGGCCTCCGTATCGGTCTGGAACCTGGACAGCGGCTTGACCGTGACCGGGAACGGCGCGTAACGCTCGCTGAACGTGGCGAAGTGCTGCGTGACCAGCAAGGTCGTTGGGCACAGCACGGCGACCTGCTTGCCGTCCTGGACGGCCTTGAACGCCGCGCGCACCGCGATCTCGGTCTTGCCGTACCCGACATCGCCGCAGATCAGCCGGTCCATCGGCACCGGCCGCTCCATGTCACGCTTGACCTCGTCGATGGCGGCGAGCTGGTCGGGCGTCTCCACATACGGGAAGGCGTCCTCCAGCTCACGCTGCCAGGGCGTGTCCGGGCCGAACGCATGTCCCGGCGATGCCATCCGCGCTGAGTACAACCGGATCAGCTCAGCGGCGATCTGCCTGACCGCCTTGCGGGCCCGGCCCTTGGTCTTGGCCCAGTCGGCGCCGCCCAGCCGGTGCAGGCTGGGTGCCTCCCCGCCGACGTACCTGGTGACCTGGTCGAGCTGGTCGGTGGGCACGTACAGCCGGTCGGGCGGCTGCCCGCGCTTGCTCGGCGCGTACTCGATGACCAGGTACTCCCTGATCGCGCCCTGCACGTCGCGGCTGGTCATCTCCAGGTACCGGCCGACGCCGTGCTGCTCGTGCACGACGTAATCGCCGGTCGTGAGCTGCAACGGGTCGATACCGCCACGCCGCCGGCTCGGCATCCGCATGTCTTTGGCGGCGGTGCGCTGGCCGGCCAGGTCGGCCTCGGTGAGCACGGCGAGCCGCGCGGACGGCCAGCTGAAGCCGTGACGAGATCATCCCGGTCGTGACCGATGGGACCGAGGGCTCCGGTGCCTCGGCAAGATCCCCAAGCCGGGCGCCGAGCCCTTCGCCGCGCAGCAACTCGGTCAGCCGCTCGGCGGGGCCGTGGCCCTCGGTGATCAGCACGACCCGCCAGCCGTCCGCCAGCCACTGCCTGACGTCGGCGACGGCGTGCGCCGTATCACCGCGATAGGAGTCCGCCGGGCTCGCTTCTATCCGCAACGACAAGCGGCCGCTTTCTCCCGGCTCCGCATCGTCAGCGCCGAAATCCTCGGTCACTTGGCTGGCCAGGCTCTCGGCGTTGTCGAACGGACTGACCGTCCACCAGGGGACGCCGAGCGCGTCCGCGGCGCCGCGGACCGCGGTGATCGGCTGGAAGGCCGCGGCGCCGAGGTCGATCGGTGCCTGCCCGCCCGCGGCGGCGTTGACCCACGACGCTTCGAGGAACTCCTGACTCGTCCGGACCAGGTCGGCGGCCCTGGCCCTGATCCGCTCGGGGTCGCAGGCCAGCACCAGCCCCCCGCTGGGGACATGGTCGAGCAGCAGTTCCATGCGGTCCGCCAGCACGGGGGCGAACGCTTCCATGCCGTCGACGGGTATGCCTTCGGCGATCTTGCCGAGCACGTCCGCGAGGTCCGGGTGGTCGGCCGCGAGCTGCGAGGCCTTCTCCCGTACCGTCGGGGTCAGCAGCAGCTCACGGCACGGCGGCGTCCACAGCCTGGTTACGGCGGCGGGCAGGCTGCGCTGGTCGGCGGCCCGGAAGCTGCGGATTTCCTCCACCGTGTCACCCCAGAACTCGATCCGCAGGGGATGCTCTTCGGTGGGCGGGAACACATCCAGGATGCCGCCTCGCACGGCAATCTCGCCGCGATGCTGCACCAGATCCGTACGGGCGTACCCGATCTCGACGAGCCGGGTCACGGTGGCCTGAAGGTCAGCGGCCTCCCCGGAGGTCAGCTGGACGGGTTCCAGGTCGCCGAGCCCGGCGACCATCGGCTGGAGGAGGCTGCGCACCGGGGCGGCCACCACGGTGAGCGGGCCGGTCCCCGGGCTGGCCGGGTCGGGATGGGCGAGCCTGCGCAGCACCGCCAGCCGCTGGCCGGAGGTGTCGGAACGTGGGGAGAGCCGTTCGTGCGGCAGCGTCTCCCAGGCCGGGAAGTACGCGACGGTCTCGGCTGGCAGCAGCGAGCCGAGGGCATCGCTGAGTTCCTCAGCCTCACGCGCGGTCGCGGTCACCGCGAGGACGAACCGCGGCGGCCCGCCCGGCCGGGCGGCCAGGGCCGCGGCGAGGAACGGGCGCAGCGCCGGCGGGGCGACGAAGTCGGCGGCCTCCCCGTCGGCCTGGCCTAGGGCGCGCCGGAGCTGAGGGGCATCGGCGATGACGCTGAGCAGTCCGGAGAGGCTCATGGTGTCCTTGACTAGGCAGCACGAAGGCCCGCGCTGAGTGGGGATGGCCGTTTCCGGCCGGGGCGCGGGACATATCCAGCTTACGGTCTGGCTGAGGTAGACCAGGCCCGGGTGAGCCTTCGGTATGGCCAAGATGTAACACCGAGAGTATTCGGAGGGCTACGCTATGGATCCGTGACATCGGCAGGCGGTGTTCGGGAGAGCGGCAGGCAGCCGAACACAGACAGGCAGGCAGTCGGCAGGCACGCGGCTACCCGCAGGCGGGCGGCCCCCCGCGGCCAGGCAGTCCCCGGCAGCCAGGCAGTCCCCGGCAGCCAGGCAGTCCCCGGCAGCCAGGCAGTCCCCGGCAGCCAGGCAGTCCCCGGCAGCCAGGCAGTCTCCGGTTGGCCAGCGGTACCCGACGGTCGGCTGGCCGGTATCCCTATCCAGGCCAGCGGCGTCCAGGCCGACCGGGTCCCGGCCAGCCGCGCTCAGGCCAGCGGCGTCCAGGCCAGCCAGGGCCGAGCCGGCGAGCGTCAGGAGACGCTGGTCAGCGAGCGCCTGACGAGCCTGGCCGCCCCGCCGGAAGCTGACCTGTTCACGCGCAGCGTCCGGCAGTACGTATCCGGGCGTTCCGGGCGCCAGATCGCGGTGCTGCTCGCCGGCGCGGCCACGGCTCCCAGTGATCTGGGCGCCGACAAGCTGCGCCGCCGCGGCGCCGACATCACCGTGAGCCTCATCGATGACGGCGAGCCGGTCACCAGGTCCGCCGTGTCCGCCCAGGCTAGACTGGACCATTGCGTGCTCGGCGACCTGCGGGCCGCTCCACTGCCGCCCAGGTCCTTCGACATCGTGCAGTGCGTCCGGCTACTGGACCGGATCAGCCATGCCGAGCTAGTACTCGACCGCCTGGTCGCGGCGATCAAGCCGGGGGGCCTGCTGCTGCTGCAGATCAGCGACCGGGATTGCGCGGCCGGATTCCTCGATCGTCTGCTGCCCAGGCGGTCGAGGCGGCTGCTCTGGCGCACCTGCCAACCCGGCACGCCGGGGCCCTATCCCGCCATCTACGAGCCGCTGACATCGGTCCAGGGCGTCCAGGACTATGCCCGGCTGCGCGGCCTGGTGATAGCGGAACGTCAGGCGCGGGCCGGCCAGGCCAGCGGCCACGCGGGCCTGCCGGGCTGGTACCTGGTGGCCCAGCGGCTGGTGGCCCGCCTGTCACGTGGTCGCCTGACCAACGCCCACGAGGAAGTGCTGTATGTGATGCGCAAGCCCGAGGACCGTTTCGCCCGCCTGCTCTGAGACCTTCCGGGCTGGCCGCCGCATCCGGTCGGCCAGACTCCCCCCGTACGCCCGGGCCGCCACGGCCGGGGCGGGTGACCTGCCCGTGCGGAGGCCGTCTCGCCCGGGCGGGACCGCCCGTGTAGCCTCAGGCATGCCCTGGGGGGCCGTACTCGTGACCTTGGGCGGCCCATGAGCGGGCCCGCCGTTCGGGACGGAGGTGAACGTGACCGCTGCAGCGCCTGCTGGGCTGTCCGCGGAATTCGCGAGCCTGCCGTCCCTGACCCTGAACGAAGGCCAGCTCGGAGATCTGGAATTGCTCCTGACCGGAGCGTTCGCCCCACTGACTGGGTTCATGTCCGGGGCGGACGTGGCCTCCGTCACCGAGCGGGGCACGCTCCCCGATGGGACTCCCTGGCCCGCTGCGGTAACCCTCGACGTGCCGGCCGAGGCCGTGCCACCGGACGTGGCCCGGGTCCTGCTCAATGACCCCGAGGGCACGCCACTCGCGGTCCTGGACATCACCGAGCGGCTCGCTGTGGGGTGGGCCAGCGAACGGCCGCAGGGACGCGGCGGGCGGCATGCGGCCGAGGCGGGCCTGGTCCGGCTCAGCGGTCCGGTAACCGCGTGCCAGCCGCCCGAGCATGGCCCGTTCCGGCATCTGCGGCGTCCCCCAGCCGACGTGCGCGCGGAATTCGCCGGCGGCCCGGTGCTCGGCTACGTCACCCGGGGCCCGCTGCACGGCCGCCAGATAGGCCAGCTCCGGCACGCCGCTGGCCAATTGAAGGCCCGGCTTCTGCTGCTTCCGCTGGTGGCCGGCCCGGCAGACCTGGTGCTGCGGCCCGACGCCCTGGTCCGGACCGTCCGCGCCGCCGCCCGGCACCTCCCCCCCGGCACGGTGGTGATTCCGGTCCCACTCGCTCCCCGCGCCGACGCCCGGGACGAAGTGGCGCTGCGCGCGGCTGTCGCCGCCGCGTACGGCGCGACGCACCTGCTCATTGACGCGCCGGACCCAGGAGCCGGCCGAAGCGCCGAGGACGCCGAGGCGCGTCCGGCGACGGCCATCCCGGTTCTCCCCGCGGGCGACTGGGCCTACGATCCGGTGGCCGAGGTGTGGCGGCCGCTGGCGCTTATCGAGGCAGGCACGGAACGGGCCGACCTGGCCTCAGGTGAGCTCGAGGACCTCCTCGACCGCGGCGAGGAGGTGCCGGCCTGGTTCACGCCGGCCGCCGTGGGGCAGGAACTGCGCCGGGCCCGGCCACCGCGCAGCGCACGCGGCCTGGTTATCTTCCTGACCGGGCTGTCCGGTTCGGGCAAGTCCACCATCGCGAGAGCCTTGCGTGACGCGGTCAGCGAGCGGGCCGACCGGACCGTGTCACTGCTCGACGGGGACCTGGTCAGGTCGCTGCTGTCGGCCGGGCTGACGTTCTCCCGCGCGGACCGCGACCTGAACATCGCCCGGATCGGGTACGTCGCCACCGAGGTCGCGAGGCATGGCGGTATCGCGATCTGCGCGCCGATCGCTCCGTACGCCGCGGCCCGGGCCCAGGTCCGCGCCGCGGTCAGGGAAGTCGGGGATTTCCTGCTGGTCTACGTGGCCACGCCCGCCGACGTGTGCGAGGCCCGGGACAGAAAGGGTCTGTACGTCAAGGCCCGGGCGGGGCTCATCGAGCATTTCACCGGCGTCTCGGACCCCTATGAGGAGCCCACCGACGCGGACCTGGTCATCGACACGTCGACGATGACCCTGCAGGAGTCAGTGAACTCCGTCCTGAGCCTGCTGACGGCCGGTGGCTGGCTCCCCCCCAACCAAGACAACGAATAACCCCCACCCCCCGCCGCCCCCCGGCTAGGTGTGGATAGTCGTTATTGGTGAACTTTTCTGCCCTTCGGGGGGCAAAAAAGTTCACCGCTCTTCGTTTTCCACAGTCACGTCGTCCTCGGCGCGGGCACCCGCGTCGAGGCGGCTGCGGAATCCGCGGATGCGCCCAGTGAACGCCGCCGACATGGCGTCCCGCTGCTTTGACAGCACGACGAAGCTGACGATCCCGCTCACCAGCAGCGCCAAGGCAATCAGCAGCAAGCTCCGGGCGCCGACCACGTAGAGCACGCCCATGGCGGCCACGAAAAGCAGGATCCGGGCGGATGTGTAAGCGAGGGCTGACCGCATAACTCCCCCAGCCTACTGAACCGTTCATCCCGAACCACCGGGCCTCCTGAACCAGGCCTACTCAACCGTGACTGCCCGGCGCGGCCGTCAGGATGCCGGCGAGCAAGGCGGGATCGATGTTCCCCCCGGACAGCACGGCGACCCGCGTCCCGGCGGCGGGCAGTTCCCGTTCCCGCAGCAGGCATGCCGCCACGGCCACCGCCCCGCCCGGCTCAGCGACCAGGCGCGCTTCCAGCGCCAGCCGCCGGACCGCTTCACGAATCTCGTCCTCGGTGACCGTGACGATGTCGTCCACGTAGCTGAGCATGTGCCGCAGCGGGAGGGCGCCCACCTGGTCAGCGCGAAGGGCATCGGCGATCGTCCGTTGCGTGTCATCCGCGGCCCAGGCGACCTGCCTGCCCAGGCGCAGCGAGTCGCGGGCGTCAGCGGCCAGTTCGGGCTCCACGCCGATGATGGCCGCGCTGGGGCAGAACTCCCGGATCGCGGCGGATATACCGGAGATCAGGCCCCCGCCGCCGACCGGGACGACAACCAGGTCGGCCTCGGCGCAGTCGGCGGCGATCTCGAGGCCGACCGTGCCCTGCCCGGCGATGACCACACGGTCGTCGAAGGGCGGAATGATCGTGTAGCCGTGCCGGGCGACCAGTTCCTCGGTGGCCGCGACCCGCGCCGCCAGACCCGGCCGCGATATCACGATCTCGGCGCCGTGCGCCCGCGCCGCGTCGACCTTGATCCGCGGCGCGTTGTCCGGGATCACTACCACCGCAGGCACCTTCAGCAGGGCCGCCGCATAGGCGACGGCTTGCGCGTGATTTCCGCTCGAATGCGCCACCACACCGCGCCGCGCTACGGCGGGCGGCAGGGCGCTGATCGCCGCGTACGCGCCCCGCAGCTTGAACGCGCCAGTGGGCTGCAACGACTCCGGCTTGATAAGCAACCTGGGCGTGACGCGGGGGAACGGCACCAGCGGAGTGCGCACGATCACTCCGTCGAGGCGGGCCGCTGCTGACCGGATCTCGTCAACCGACACCAGCCGCTGCACGCGCCCAACCCTACGGCTGCGCGGGGCCGGATGGCGGCGGCAGGGGCTGCTAGCTGCGCTATACGGAACACAGCTGACAGGGATTGCTACAAGTGGGTTTTCCGGAATCTAGGGCTAAAACACCTGTTTGTCGCCACACTTGGGACAGGGGTACCGACAGTGGTCTGGAGGGGAACGAGCGTGGATGGCAACAATGAGCGCCTCCTCACTCCCGGAGAGGTCGCCGCCCTCTTCCGAGTTGACCCGAAGACGGTTACCCGGTGGGCGGCCTCCGGCCGGATCAGCAGCATCCGCACGCCCGGGGGTCATCGGCGTTTCCGCGAATCCGAAGTGCGTGCCCTGCTGCGCGGCGACTCCGAGCCTCGCCCGCTCTAGGTCACCCGCCGCTCTGGGAGTTATCTGGCGGCCGTGGGATGGGGAAACGGAACGTTGGGTAGGAAAGGTCTGGTCCAGGCTGGCCTAGCCGTTGCCATCCCTCCTGCTGGCCAGGAATTCCGCGAACTCCCGTTGCAGAGCAGCATCCCCGTCGCGCCATCTCCGGCGGCGTTGCTCCAGTTCCTGCTCGGTCAGCGCCTGCTCAGCGAGGCGTGCGTACTCCGTATCACCCGGGCCGATCTCCACGTAGGCGTCACCGATCAACTGCCCGCGCTTGGCCAAGGCTGACTCGGGAACCATGAGATTCCCGTTCGGAAGACGTATAACGAACATCGCCAATAACTCTAGACGCCGTAACGGATGTTGAAGTACAGCATGACATCAAGAGCCGTTCTTGTGTTGCCGCCGAGCATGTCAACCAGCGCGGGTCGCTGCCTGGATGCGATCGCAGCGAAGGCGTCCGCGAAGAACTCCCGGCGGCCGAGCGACCCGGCCTGCTTGTGGAAATCACTGACCAGGGAGTCGACGCAGCGGTCGTAGAGCTTGCGGAACTCCGCGGAATCGGACTGCCACCGCCCGCCAGGACCGTCGATGTCGTCGAGGGCATGCCCGATCTCGTGGCACATGACGTCGGGGGCAGCCGAGGGACGCGAGCCCACGATGATCTTGCGCTCGCCATAGGCCCCTGCGCAGGCGTCCCAGGTGGCGCGGCCCGAGGGCAGCGGAACGCCGCGAAGGCGGCCCATGTCGTCAAGTTCCGGGACGCCGCCGACCCCCACGTGGATGGCCGCCAGGCCGGCCGCGAGGCTCTCCTTGATCGCGTGCGGCAATTCGGCGAGACGGTCGATGGCCCGGACGATCTCCGGGGGCGGCACCGTGTCCGCAAGCCACTCGCGGTGCAGAAGGTGCTCAAGCGCACCGCAGTCGCGGCGGCCGCCGGCCGCTCTCCGCGCGTGGGCGATCTCATACCAGGGCAGTCGCGCGCGGGTATCAGCGGGATTCGGCCTGGCCTGGGCCGGCCCGTCCGCAACACGTGCCTGTACGTCAGCGCGGCCAGGCTCCGGACGGATCGCGGCTCTCGCCTGCCCGAACCGGTGACTGCCGCCCGGGACGGCGGAACCGCCGGGGGTAACCGCGCCCGGGACGCCAGGCTTGCCCGGGACGGCGGGACGGTTAGGGACCTTTCTGCGCGGCAAGGGGGGAGGAGGGCCGCCGGGAGCGCGCCGGCCCGGCCACGTGGGCGGCCCAAGCGGAGGCCCGTCGCCCGCCGGTGGATCAGCAGCTCGCCGGCCAGCCGGAGGAGGGTTTACCGCTGGAGGGTTTAATGGCGGCCGGGCTACCGCGGCGTTCATCCTGCCCACGGCGGCGGGCGGCCAGCCCTCGTCGCGGCGGTGCCTGCCGCTTGTCGCAGCCGGGCCGCTCGGCCGCGGGGCCGCGTTCGGGCGTGCTGGTGACCGCGCGCCAGCCCGGCCCGGCCAGATAGACCGGCGGACGCGATCGAAAAGCCGCAGCCGCATATCTCGCACTCCCGCGATCGCGTGCCAGGGGGTCCAGGGGCAAGGGTATGACGAAACATGCCCAACGTCATCTGCCGTCACTCAATGTAACGCGACACGGCCCACTAGGGTATTCCCGATAACTACCCGCATTCGCCAACGAATCTGACCCGGCGGCGGCTAGGCTTCGGCCATGTTGCTGCTGGGCGCCTCCTTCGCCCTGCTCACGGTCGGTTTCTGGGTGCGCTGGGCACGTCGGCCACGCCGGCCGGTCCGTCCTGCCGGACCTGCGGCCGAGGCTGCTTTCCGGAGGCACCCGGCGGGCCGTGCGCTGAGCGACGACGTCGATCTGGCAGCGGCGCAGCGGCCGAACATGTTCCCCGTCTCGGCGCACCCGAACGGCCCGGACGACGATCCCGAGTTTCTCACCGAACTGGACCGCCTGATCCGCGGCCGCCGCCAGCGCGGCCACGACGCCTAACCACCTAAGGCCCGGTCCGTCGGCCAGTGGTGTTGACCACTGACGAACATCCGCGGCGTGGGGCCGGGGCCCGGGCGGGTCAGCTGAGGCCGGCGTAGGAGTGCAGGCCGGTGATGAAGATGCTCACGCCGAGCAGATTGAACAGCAGGCAGCCGAACCCGGCCAGCTGGATAAACGCGGCCCGCCGGCCCCGCCAGCCCGCCGTGGCCCGGGCGTGCAGGAAGCAGGCGTAGACCACCCAGGTGATGAAGGCCCAGGTCTCGGTGGGGTCCCAGCCCCAGTACCGGCCCCACGCCTGGTCTGCCCAGATCGCTCCGGCCATGATGCCGAACGTCCAGATCGGGAATCCGAACATCACAGTCCGGTACGCGAGGCGGTCGATGACCTCGGGCGCGGGCAGCAACCGGAAGGCCCCCGCCGAGGCGGACTGCCGGCCGGCCGCGACCCGGCGGGTGTACCGGTCGGCCAGCAGGTAGACCACGGCCAGGGCGGCCCCGACCACAAAAGCCCCGACCGCCAGGGTCATCGCGGTCACGTGAATGGCAAGCCAGTACGACTGCAGCGCGACGGCGATCTGGCCGGCCGGGGTATAGATGACGGTCTCGGCCAGCCCGAGCGCGATCAGGATCGGGGCCATCACGAACAGGCCCAGGTAGTACGCCCGGTATCGGATCATGAGGACGAGGAAGAAGATGACCGCCACGCAGGTCGCCGACGTGACGAACTCGTACATGTCCCCCCACGGGACCCGGTGTGCGGCGAGCCCGCGGGTCGTCACCCCGGTCAGGTGCGCGGCCAGCCCGAGGGCGTTCAGCAGCAGGGCCACCCGCACCCAGGATCCGGCCGGCAGCCAGGAACCGCGGCCCTGTTCCCGCGGGCCAGCCACGGAAGGCAGCCGCGGCGCTCCCCGGGCGTCAGCGTCCCCGTCGTCAGCGCCCCTGGCAGACACCCCCGCTCCCGGGCCGGCGGTGACCGCCGGGACGCCGGCCGCCACCAGTTCGGGTACCTCGGCCGCTGGGGCCACGGTCCTGGCCGGGTGCCGCCCGAAGGCGAAATCCCCTGCGTACGCGACCAGCGCCAGCGAGTACAGGACAAGAGCGCAGATCAGGAAGCCGTTGCTCAGATGGGCCAGGCCAACGTTGACGGTCACGAGCCTCACTCCCCTTCTGTATCGGTGGGGGATGGATCATGGGGGCCGGGCGGCCCGGGATCGGCCACGACCCGGCCGTCGTGCGCGGACCTGAGCGCCTCGGCCAGCCCGGCGAACTCGTCCTCGAACCCGCCACCCGCGTCGGTACGCACCAGGCCAGCCACATCGACCAGGGTGCCGCCGTCGGCGCCCGGGTAGGCGCGCACGAACATCCTGCGCCGCCGGACGAAGAAGGACAGCAGCAGCCCGGCCAGTGCCGCTATCCCGGCCAGCAAAGCGGGCACCGTCCCCGGGTCGTAGGTGATGGCCAGGCTCACCCATGGCTGGTAGCCAGTGAACGTCAGCGTCCCGGCCCCGTTCGGCAGCTTCATCGACTGGCCAGGCGCCAGCGGTCGCGGCGCGATCGGCAGCCTCTGCAGGCCGGTGTAGTCCAGGGTGTATACCGACTGCGCCGGGCCGCTGTTCATGCCCAGGTTCCCCGCGTAGGCGACCAGGCTCACCCTCGGGTTGAGCGGCGCAGGGAAGACCGACTCGAGCGTGCCCCCGGCGTCCACGGCGGTGGGCAGGAACACACCGGCGAAACCTAGCTGCTTGGGCTGGGCGTCGGGAACCTTGACGACGCCCTCGGAGGTCAGGCCGGACTGCTGGACCGCGATGAAGGGCACCGCCTGGTTGAAGGCCACGTGCCCAGTCCCGTCGGTGACCTTGAAGACCGGCGCGTATCCGTGGCCGATCAGGAACACCTTCACCCCGTCCACATTCAGCGGATGATTGACGCGCAGATCGTAGGGGCGCACGGGCGCGCCGGGCTCGGCCGAGTAGCTGATGTGGGCGTCGAACGCGGACGGCTGCCCGCGCAGTGTGCCTGACGTTATGTAGGAAGCGGTGAACCGGTTGAGGGTGACGCTGAACGGCTGCAGATCCGCCGCGGACACCGCGCGCCCGGGATGGAACTCATCCAGCGAGGTGACCGTGTTGGCGAAGGAACTCCCGGCGACCAGGAGCCGGTCTGCCTTGTAGCCGAACAGGCCGCCGAGGGCCACCGCGCCGAGCAGGGCCAGCAGCGCGAGGTGGAAGAGCAGGTTGCCGACCTCCCTGCGGTAGCCCTTCTCCGCGGACAGCCAGCCGTCACCGGTGCGCAGCCGGAATCTGCGCGCTTTCAGCAGGGCGGCCGCCGCATCGAGCGCGTCCCCGGGGGCCAGGCTGGTCTGGTGCCGCGCCGACTGCGGCAGCTTGGCCAGGTTGCGCGGCGCGGGTGGCGGCAGCGCGCTCGCCGAGCGCACCAGCCGGAAAGTCCGCGGCACCACACAGCCCGCGAGGGAGAGGAACAGCAGCAGGTAAATCGCGGCGAACCAGGGTGCGGCGAACACGTTGAACAGGGACAGCCGGGCCAGCAGCGGGGCAAGCGCGGGATGGGAGAGGTAATACTGCTGCACCGACTGCGGGTCGATCCCCTGCTGGGGCAGCACCGATCCGGGCACGCTCGCCACGGCGAGCAGGAACAGCAGCACGAGGGCGGTGCGCATAGAGGTGAGCTGACGCCACGCCCACCGCAGCCAGCCCAGGGCGCCGAATGGACCTGCCCCGGTCGGTCCCGCCCGCGCGCCCGCGGAGGCGGCGGGCTGCGCCGGCCGTTCCGTGGCGGATCCGTCCGGGTGCCTCGCCCCCGGCGGGACGCGCAGTCCGGTCATCGGGTCACCACCAGCGGTCGCTGTGTCATGAAGGCTGTGTCATAAGGGTGTGTCAATGAAGGCTCGAGTCATGAGGGCTGGGCCGCCGCCTGGGCAATCAGGTCCTTGAGACCGTTATAGGAGGCCCCGCCGATCACCCGCGCGGCGACCCGGCCGCTGCGCGCAATGACCAGTGTGGTGGGGATCCCGGCGGGCGGCACAGTACTGCGGAAATCAAGGGCTATCTCGTCGCCGGGGTCGTTGAAGCTCGGGTACTGGATGCCGAAGTCGCGCATGAACGCTTCTGCGCTGGCCGGGCTGTCCCTGATGTCCACACCCAGGAACTGCACGCCGGAGGGGCGGAACTGACGGGCCAGTTGGGCGAGGGCCGGGGCCTCGGCGCGGCAAGGCGTGCACCACGAGCCCCAGAAGTTCATGACCACCACACGCCCGTGGTAGGCGGCCAGGCCGAGCTTCGCCCCGCCCAGCGCAGTCCCGGTGACCGCGGGCGCCACCGGCCCGCCGTGCGCCTTGAACACCGTCGTCCCGCTGCTGCCCGACACGAAGCTCTGCCCGTTGCTGGCCGGGGTGCTCTGCGCGATAGGCCCGGCCGCGCAGCCCGCCATCGTCATCGCGCCGACCGCGGCCAGCGCCGCCATGACGCCAAGCCGCTGCCCGTGCGGTCGAATCCCGTGGGGGCGGATCCAGAGCGGGCGGATCGTTAGCGGGCGGCCCCGGCGCACGCGCCTCGCGGGACGCGCGGAACCCGGCAGACGGGACACGGAAGGCATCTCCTACAGGCAGTAGTCGTGCCCTATTGTGCCGGACCCGGTCAGCCAGCCCGACAGCGGGCCGGCCTTTGCGCGCGCCGTGGCCGGCCGGGGGGCCCACCGCCCAGGCCCCCGCGGCGAGCCCAAACGACACCAGAGCGCCACCACTGTCGTCCTGGCGGCACCAGTGCGCCATGGGTGTCGTTCGGCAGCAACGCGATGGGCTGGGGTTGGCGCTCGCGAGAATTGTTTACGCCCCGCTCACCTGCGGGCGCCCGCCCCCGGCGGGCTCCGCGTAGCTGACACCGGTGATGGCATCGCCCTCGTAGGCAAAGCTGGTCACGCTGCCCAGGGCGCATTGGCGACGCGCCGGGTGGTGCCACAACCGCTTGCCTTCCGCGGCCCGGCGGGCTATCCAGATCGGCAGCTGGTGGCTGACGCAGACCGCCTCGTGGCCGCGCGCGGCGCGGGCCACGTCGGCCATGACGGCAAACATGCGGGCCGCGATGGTCTCGTACGGTTCACCCCACGACGGGCGGAACGGGTTGTACAGGTGACGCCAGTGGGCCGGGTTGCTCAACGCCCCGGCCCCGGGGCCGAATGTGGTCCCCTCGAAATGGTTCGAGGGCTCGATCAGCCGCTCATCGATCACCACATCGAGACCGAACTGAGCGGACAGCGGAGCAGCGGTCTCCACCGCGCGCTCCAGCGGCGAAGACAGCAGCGCTACCACGTCGCGGCCAGCCAGGAAGCCCGCCGCTGCCTTGGCCATCAAGCGGCCGTCCTCGGAGAGATGGAAGCCTTGGATGCGGCCGTAGAGAATCCCGCGCGGGTTGTACACCTCTCCGTGCCGGACCAGGTGGACGACGGCGGCGGTGCTGGCCAGAGGAGAATCCCCCGCGGTGTTAGTCATAGCCCGCATAGCCTACCGGGCCTGGTCCGGGTGTTACCGAGGCCCGGCTCCGGGCTCCGCGCCGACCCGCCAACCGGGGTAGGCTGAGGTCAGCGCGTGGTTGCGCCTAGGGTTCCGCGCCTCGCCCGTTCCGACGACCACAACCAGGGCTGGCGGGCTGGACCGAGCGGCGCCAGGTGCCTTGGGCATCGGCAGGGCTGCCGATGACGGGAACCCACACCTCACGGGACAGAAACCTCGAGGGCTCTATCCGTTGTGCCCGCGAGGGCCGGACCTGGAGCCGCTTCCTGAACGCCACCGCCCTCACCCTGATCTTCGTAGCCGCTGTCGCGCACGCCAGCTGGAACCTGTTCAGCAAGCAGGCGTCGTCCGCCGGGGCGGCCAGCTTCGTCTGGCTGATGTCCACGGTGGCCGCCGTGGTGTACCTGCCCGTGGTCATCGCGGACGTGATCGCGAGCCCGCCCCGGCTGACCGCGCTGTCCTGGGTGTTCATGGCCGGAACCGGCCTGATCCAGGCAGGCTATTTCCTGTTCCTGCAGACTGGTTACCGGCTGGGTGACCTGTCCTTGGTCTACCCGATCGGGCGCGGCACCGGGGCCCTGCTGGCCGCCCTGGCCGGGATCATCCTGCTCGCTGAGCGGCCCGGCACAGCCGGGATCGCCGGGATCCTGCTCATCGTGACCGGCCTGATCATCCTCGGCATTCCTGAAGCGTCCGCCAGGAAGGCAGTCACGACCCAAGCAATCATGTTCGCCCTGATCACTGGTGTGTTCATCGCCGCGTATACGTTGTGGGACAAGTACGCCGTCAGCACGCTCAAGGTTCCGTCACTGTTCCAGGGATACGCGGCCATGCCCGTGATGTCCCTGGCGCTTATCCCGTTCGCGCTGCGCGACAGGGCACGCACGGCCCGTGTGTGGCTGACCTATCGCCGCCAGGTTCTGGGCGCGGCCATGCTGGCGCCGCTCGCGTACATCCTGGTGCTGACCGCGTTGAGCTTCACCGCGGTCAGCGCGGTCGCACCGGCCCGTGAGGTCAGCGTTCTGTTCGGCGTGCTCCTCGGCCGCAGGCTGCTCGGCGAGGGCAGCCTGGGCCGCCGCCTTGGCGCCGCGGCAACGATCGTCGCCGGAATCATCTGCATCGCGGTGGGTTAGGGCGGGTCCCGGAGCGGCGAAACCCGCCCCGGTTCAGCCGAGTGCTACCGCCGCGGCGTCCGCGGCCCGGGGCAGCACCCCGGCGATCCGCTGCACTGCCTCGTCATCGTGCGCCGCGGACACGAACCAGGCTTCGTAGGGCGACGGCGGCAGGTAGACGCCGCCTTTCAGCATGGCGTGGAAGAACGCGGCGTAGGCGGCACTGGACTGGCCACGGGCCTCGCCGAAGTCGCGCACCGCCCGGTCAGTGCCGAGGAACACGGAGAAGAGGCTGCCCGCCTGCTGCACCCGGCAGGGCACCCCGCTGGCGGTCAGCGCGTCGCCCGCCAGTTTGGCGATGGCGGCGGAGACCTCGTCGAGCCGGGCGTACACCTCCGGCGTGCATGCCCGCAGGGTGGCCAGACCCGCCGCGGTGGCGAGCGGATTACCGGAGAGGGTGCCAGCCTGGTAGACCGGGCCACTGGGGGCCAGCCTGTCCATGATCTCTGCCCGGCCGCCGAACGCCGCCGCGGGCAGGCCGCCCCCCATGACCTTCCCGAACGTCGTCAGGTCCCCAGCGACGCCTTCCCGGCCGTACCAGCCGGAGTGGGTGACCCGGAATCCGGTGAGCACCTCATCCATGATCAGCAATGCGCCGTGGTCGCGGCAGAGCTGGGCGAGCATCTCGTTGAAGCCGCCGGTCGGGGGTACGACTCCCATATTGGCCGGGCATGCCTCGGTGATCACGCAGGCGATCCGGGGGCCGTGGTTGACGAAGGCCTGGCGGACCGCCAGCGCGTCATTGTAGGGGAGGACGATCGTGTCCGCCGCGGACGCACCGGTGACCCCCGGCGAGTCCGGGAGAGCGAAGGTGGCCACCCCGGACCCGGCCGCGGCCAGCAACGCGTCCACGTGGCCGTGATAGCAGCCGGCGAACTTGACCACCACCCGGCGGCCGGTGAACGCGCGGGCCAGCCGGACCGCCGACATCGTCGCCTCGGTGCCGGAGCTGACCAGGCGAACCTTCTCCACCGGGGTCCTGGCCACGATCTCCTCGGCGAGCTCGACCTCGCCGGGGGTGGCAGTGCCGAACGACGTTCCCCGCGCCGCCGCCTGGGTCACCGCCGCCGTCACCTCGGGGTGGGCGTGTCCCAGGATCATCGGCCCCCACGAGCAGACCAGGTCCACGTACGTCCGGCCGTCCACGTCGGTGAGGTACGGTCCCCGGCCTGAGGCCATGAAGACCGGAGTCCCGCCCACCGCGCCGAACGCGCGCACCGGGGAGTTGACACCGCCGGGGATGACGCCGCAGGCACGGCTGAAGAACTGGGCCGACCTCGGCGTTCCGGTCACCCGTCCACCCCTTCGCACGCGTCAGCCAGAAACTCCAGCATGCGTACTGGGTCGGGCAGCGGATGCTGGCCCGGCGGCCGGAGCCAGCGCGCCCCGGCGGTGGCATCCTTGGACGGCGGGGCCAGTACATAACTGTTCCGGCAATGCCAGCGGAGGCTCGCTACCTGCGCGACGTTTTCCGGCTCGCAGTCCAGTTGGCAGGACCACCATTCGCCTTCGTCGTGGGGGGCGCCGCGGGTCGCGACGAAAAACAGCGCGCGGCCGCCGACGCCGGCCGCGACCGGCCCTGGCCTCGCCCCGGACTGCCGCATCATCCTGAGCGCGACCGCACCGGCCCCGGCCTGGCACATCGAGGACGTCGAACACCCGCCCGGTGGCCAGGAGCACGTTGGCGTCCGGCCGTTCCAGCCAGTACCGGCCGGCCTCGTCCGGATCGGAAGTCGCCTCAAGCTGCCAGGCGGGCGAGATCGGATGTGCGCCAGGAGCGGGACAGCCCACCCGGTCGCAGGAGCATGCGCGGCCGGTGCCCCGGTCGCGGGGCGGGGCGGTGGACAGGAAGGACCTGCTGCGCGACGCGGCGGACGGCCCAGCGCCGTCACCCATCGAATGGGCTCCCGTACACACCGGCCAGCCCATGGCGGCGTAGTTCACGGCCGCGGCAGCCAGCCGCCCTGCGTCCCTGCGTCGGCTCCGACGCAGCACCGGTGCGACCATCTGCTCCTCTCCCACCAGAACCCCTCACGGTCGATGATGCCCGCTGAACCAGGCACCCCGCAGGCCGCCCCGCCGGGTGAGGCCGACACGTTGCACAACGGATACCCGGGGGTAACTCTGTTCCGCAACGACAACCCGTACCCATCTCACACAGACCACCACAGCGCTCAGGCGTCCGCCCGCCCCCCCCCCCGCAGCCGTACCCGTAGCCAACGGCCACCCCAGCTAAGGGCGTCTCGTGCCCAACATCAGAACCCCCAGTGTGCTCAGGCGTCCGCACGTCGCCCCGCAGGCGTACCCGTAGCCAACGGTCACCCCAGGCCAAGGGCGTCTCGTGCCCGACATCAGAAGCCGCAGTGCTCAGGCGTCCGCACGTCGCCCCGCAGGCGTACCCGTAGCCAACGGTCACCCCAGGCCAAGGGCGTCTCGTGCCCGACATCAGAAGCCGCTGTCAACCCAAGCAAGCCAGCGGGGCGACGTGCGGATGCCCCCTAGGTGAGGCGCCGGGCGGCCTCGGTGGCCCAATAGGTGAGGATGATGCTCGCCCCGGCGCGGCGGATCGCGGTCAGCGTCTCCATGATCACCCTGTCCCGGTCCAGCCAGCCGTTGGCCGCCGCGGCCTCAGCCATCGCGTACTCCCCGCTGACCTGGTACGCGGCCACCGGCACCGGCACCGCGGCGGCCACCTGATGGACAACGTCCAGGTAGGGAAGGGCAGGCTTGACCATGACGATGTCAGCGCCCTCAGCCACGTCGAGAAGCACCTCCCGCAGCGCGTCGCCGGCCTGCGGGTCCTGCTGGTACGACGCCCGGTCACCGAACCGGGGAGCGCACTCGGCCGCGTCACGGAACGGGCCGTAGAAGGCCGACGCGTATTTGGCCGAGTACGCGCAGATCGCAACGTCGGCGTAACCGCCGCGGTCGAGGGCCGCCCGGATGGCGCCAACCTGGCCGTCCATCATGCCGCTGGGCCCCACGACGTCGGCACCCGCCGAGGCCTGCGCGACCGCGATCGCCTGGTACCGCTCCAGCGTGGCGTCGTTGTCCACGTCACCCGACTCGGTGAGCAGGCCGCAGTGGCCGTGGTCGGTGTATTCGTCCAGGCACAGGTCGGCCATGAGCACCGTGGCCCCGCCCACCTCGGCGGACAGGTCGGCCAGGGCCGCGGCGAGAATCCCCGCCGGATCGTCGGCGGCCGAGCCGCGCGCATCCTTGACCGCGGGGATGCCGAACAGCATCAGCCCCCCGACGCCTGCCTCGACCGCTTCGGCGGCGGCTTTACGCAGGCTGTCCCTGGTGTGCTGGACCACGCCCGGCATAGAGGCCACCGGGTGCGGCTCGCTGATGCCCTCCTTGACGAAGAGCGGCAGCACCAGGTCGGACGGCTGGACGCTGGTCTGGGCGACCAGCCGACGCAGTGCGGCGGTGCGGCGCAGCCTGCGCGGCCGGGCCGCGGGATACTCGGCGGTCACTGCAACTCCTGCTGGTTCATTTCAGTACTGGTAACACAGGGCTGGCTAACATCAGTGCTGGCGGTTTCTATCTCAGGCGACGGCGTGCGCCGCGGCGGCGCTCGCTTGGCTTTCGCACGGGCTCGCCCGCGGCGGCCGCCGCGGCGCGGAGGCCCGCCCCGTAGTCAGCCAGCGCGTTAACCAGCGCGGTGGCCGACGGCTTCGGCGCGGTCACGTCCACCCGGAGCCCGAACTCAGCCGCGGTCCGCGCGGTCTGCGGCCCGATCACCGCGATCACCGTGACCGCGTGCGGCTTCCCGGCGATGCCGATCAGGTTTCGCACCGTGGATGACGAGGTGAACAACACCGCGTCGAACCCACCGCCCTTGATCGCCTCGCGGATCGGCGCGGGCGGCGGCGCGGCCCGCACGGTGCGGTACGCGGTCACGTCCTCCGCTTCCCAGCCGAGGTCGGTGAGCCTGGCGACCAGCGTCTCGGTCGCGATGTCGGCCCGGGGCAGCAGCACCCGGTTGATCGGGTCGAGCATCTCGTCGTAGGGCGGCCAGACCGCGGCCAGGCCCTCGCCCGACTGCTCCCCGTCCGGGATGAGGTCAGGCTTGATGCCGAATTCGCGGAGCGCGCCCGCCGTCTGCTCGCCAACCGCGGCCACCTTGACCCCGGCGAACGCGCGGGCATCCAGGCCGTACTCCTCAAGCTTCTCGCGGACCGCACGAACCGCGTTGACCGAGGTGAAGGCCACCCACTGGTACCGTCCCGTGACCAGGCCCTTGACCGCCCGCTCCATCTGCTGCGGGGTACGCGGTGGCTCGACGGCGATCGTCGGGACTTCTTCCGGGACCGCGCCGTGCGCCTGCAGCCGCTCCGAAACCGAAGCCGCCTGCTCCTTGGTCCGGGGCACCAGCACCCGCCAGCCGAACAGGGGCTTCGTCTCGAACCAGGACAGGTCCCGGTGCGCGGCGGCGGCCTCGCCGACCACGCCGACGGCGGGTCCCTGCTCCATGAGCAGGCTGACGCCAGCGGCCTTGAGGTCAGCCGACACCGACCCGAGCGCGCAGACGACGGTGAGCTGATCGGTAGTGGTGCCGTTCCAGGTAATGGTGAACGGTGTGGTGTCCGGCCAGCCTGCCGCCACCAGCAGCTTGGCGAGGTCGACCGGGCCGGCTTCGACACCGAGGATGACCAGGCTGCCTGACGGCTGGACATCTGCCGTCAGCCGGCTCACCTCGGACGCGTGGATGATCCGCACGTCGGAACTCGCATCGGAGGTCAGCGGGATGCCCGCGTAGGCGGGCACGGCGGTCGCCGCCGGCACCCCCGGTACGACCTCGAACCGGGCCCCGGCCTTCGTGCAGGCCGCGACGTCGCTGGCGGCCTGGCCAAAGATGAACGGATCGCCCTCATACAGCCTGACTACAAGCTGGCCCGCCTTCGCGGCCCGCGCCAGCATCCGCGGGTCCTGCTCGGGGCTGGCGGAATCCGGGACGACCACGTCGGCGCGCAGCAGGTGGCGCAGCCGGCCGGTCAGCTCCGGGCTGCCCACCACCAGGTCCGCGTGGGCGAGAAGCTCAGCGGCCCGGAGCGTCAGCAGCCCCTCGTTCCCGGGCCCGGCGCCGACGAAGGCGACCAGCCCGGATTTTGCCGCCGCAGTCTGGCTGACCTTGCCGGGCGACGCCGCGGCCCGTGAAGTCTCCGCCGCGGGCTTCTTGGTTGTCGATCCGAGACTCACTGTGTATCGTCCCCGTTGCTCAGATTTTCTGAAGACATCGCCATGTACCTCCCCGCGCCTCGGCGCAGGAGTTTTGCTGCGACTTCGCCGCCAAGGCGGCCTGCCTCACCCACGGGAGCGCCCGCGCTAGCCCGTATCGCCGACCCCCCGTCGGCGCCCGCGACAACCGCTCTCAACTGCAGCATCTCCGTTCCGGCAGCATACGCGCCTACTGGCGCGCTGCACCCCGCCTGAAGCGCCGCGAGCAAGCTGCGTTCCGCGGTCACGGCCGCCCGGCTCGCCGGGTGATCCACACAGGCCAGCAAGTCAACCAATCCGGGATCCCGATCCAGGCACTCCACGGCGAGCGCGCCCTGGCCGGGCGCGGGCACCATCTCCTCGGGCTCGAAGACCTGGGTGACGACGTCGAGGCGGCCGATTCTGGCCAGCCCCGCATAGGCCAGGAGGACCGCGTCGAGCTCGCCGGATTCCACCTTGCCCAGGCGCGTTCCGGCGTTTCCGCGGACCGGAACGGGACGCACGTCCGGGCGCAGCAACAGCAACTGGGCCGCGCGGCGCGGTGAGCCGGTGCCGATCCGCGCTCCGGGCGGCAGGTCGGCCAGCTTGGCGCCATCCCTGCCGACCAGCGCGTCTCTCGGGTCTTCGCGGGGCGGAACCGCGGCGAGCACAATGCCGGGCACCGAGCCGACCGGCAGGTCTTTGAGCGAGTGGACAGCGATGTCAACCTCGCCCGCCAGCAGGCTCTCCCGCAGGGCGCTCACGAACACCCCAGTGCCGCCGATCTGTGTCAATTCCGCCCGGGTGACATCACCAAACGTGGTCAGCCCCACCAGTTCGATGCTGGCCCCGGTCCGCTCGGCGACGAGGCGTGCCACCCGGCCCGACTGGGCCATGGCCATCGGGCTCTTGCGGGTGCCGAGCCGAAGCGCGCGAGTGCCAGGCGGCGGGGTGCCGGGCGGCGTGCGAGGCGGCGGGGTGCCAGGCGGGGGGGTGCGAGGCGGCGGGGTGCTCACCGGGCCGCCTCTGGCTCGCCCGAGGAATCATGCCCAGCGGAATCACGCCCAGCGGAGTCAGGGGCAGCGGAGTCAGGGGCAGCGCCATCCGGCTCGGCCGCCCGCACCAGCCCAGCGTCCGCGCGGGTCACCGCTTCGATCGCCGCCGGATCCAGATCGAACAGGACTCGCAGCGCGTTCTCGTAGGAGTCACCGGCGGCCGAGCCGGCCAGTTCCTTGACCCGCACGGTCGGCGCGTGCAGCAGCTTGTCGACCACCCTGCGCATGGCCCGCGCGACCTCACTGTGGGCGCGCGCGTCGAGCGTGTTCAGGCGGCCTGACAGCCGAGCGATCTCGGCGTCCACGACCTCGGCGGCCTTGGCCCGCAGCGCAACCACGGTTGGCGCCACGCGGGCCGCGTGCTCGGCTGACACCCGGGCGTCGAACTCCTCCGCGACAATCGACCGGACCGCCGCCACGTCGGCGCGGTGGGCGATCTGCCCGGTGATTCCCGGATCCGCCGCCTCGCCGAGCATCGCCAGGCTGACGAGGCTGACGCCGGGCAGCCGGCCGACGGCTTCTTCCACGTCGCGGGGCAGCGCCAGGTCGAGCAGGACCAGGGGGCGCCCGGGACCGCGCCGCCGCAGCGCCCGCGTCACGTCGTCCGCGCTGATGACGAACCCGACGGCGCCGGTGCAGGAGATGACCAGGTCGGCGTCGGGCAGGGCGCTGGGCAGGTCATCGAGGTCGGCGGTGGTCCCGGAAACCGCCGCCGCCAGCCGCCGCGCCCGATCCGGCGTGCGGTTTGCGACCACGATGCGGAGTGCGCCCATCCGGGCCGCGGTCGTGGCGGCCAGGGAACTCATCGAACCGGCCCCAACCACGAGCACAGCGCAGCCTCGCAGCGGCGCTTCTCCGTCACCGGGGGTCGGCAGGTGCTCCGCGGCGAGCCGGATCCCGACACCCACCAAGTTGGCGCCCGCCCGGTCGATGCCGGTCTCGGTGTGCGCCCTCTTGGCCGTGCGCAGGGCCAGGGCACCCAGGTCGCCGAGGATGCGGCTGAGCGTGCCCTGCTCACGCGCGACGCCGAGTGACTGGCGGACCTGGCCGAGGATCTGGCTCTCGCCCACCACCATGGACTCGAGCCCGCACGCCACCGCCAGCAGATGCTGCACGGCCCGGTCCTCATAGTGCACGTACAGGTGCGGGGTGAGCTCGCTGAGCGGGAGCCCGGAGTGCCGGGCCAGCAGTTCGGAGATGGAGGTTACGCCGCTGTGGAACTTGTCCACCTCCGCGTAGACCTCGACCCGGTTGCAGGTGGATACGACGAAGACACCGGCCACGTTGCCCGCCTGGGAGACGTCGCGCAGCAGCTTGGTGAGGGCGTCGCCGCCGACCACGGCCCGCTCAAGGATGGCGACCGGCGCGCTCTTGTGACTGAGCCCGACCACGAGCACACTCACGTCCGCACCTCCCGGCCTGCCACACCGTTGCCCTCTGGCCCATGGCTGGGGGGCAGGGCGGACGGCTCGTCCGGCCAGCCATGATCATCGGTGTCTACGCGCACGACCGACCTCCGCTGCGCGTGGAAGGCAAGAATCTGCAATTCGATGGACAGGTCAACCTTACGCACGTCGACGCCCATCGGCACGTTAAGCACCATAGGGGCGAAATTGAGGATGCTCGTCACGCCCGCGGCGACGAGCCGGTCGCAGACATCCTGCGCGGAAGCCGGCTGGGGTGGCGATCACGCCGATCGACACCCCGTGCCGGGCGACCACGGGCTCGATCTGGTCCGCGCTGCCCACCACGTGGCCTGCGATCTCGCTGCCCACGACGTCAGGGTCGCTGTCGAGCAGCGCCGCGACGCGGAAACCCCGTGACGCGAAACCGCCGTAGTTCGCGAGAGCCCGGCCCAGGTTGCCCGCCCCCACGATGACGACCGGCCAGTCCTGGGTCAGCCCGAGCTCGCGGGAGACCTGATAGACGAGATAGTCCACGTCGTACCCGACCCCGCGGGTGCCGTAGGAGCCCAGGTGAGAAAGGTCCTTGCGGAGCTTGGCGGAATTCACCCCGGCCGCGGCGGCCAGTTCCTCGCTCGACACCGTGGCTATGTCCTGCTCGGCGAACGCGTACAGCACCCGCAGGTATACCGGGAGGCGGGCAATGGTCGCCTCGGGGATGCCGTGACTGCCGGCTGCGGACACTGTACGGCGGGACATGCGCCGGCGCTCCTGAGGGGATCGACGCTACGGGCACTGCGGGCTGCCCAGCCGCCCGCCGGGAAAATCTGTCATTCACGGTACGCCCTTGTGAACGTTTGCACAAAGTCGGGGCTTAATGAACCGGGGCGAAAACCGGCCTGAACGTGGTCTGGACGACCGGCTAGCGGTTCAGCGCGGCCCGCAGGCGCTCCTCACTGACGTGCCAGAAATCGTGCTGTACGCCATCGACGAGGGTCACGGGTATCTGATCCCAGTAATCCCGCAGATCACTGTCCGAGCGGGTGATGTCGCGTTCCTGCCAGGGGACGCCGAGGTCGGCGGCGACCCGCGCGATCACCGACCGGGCTTCGTCGCACAGATGGCAGCCGGGCCGGGACAGCAGCGTAATCTCGTGGTCACGGGTCACGGCGCCCGCTCCCCCGGCGGCCGGCCGCCTCTCCCCCGGCCGCCCGGCGGCGAGGCGTAGGGCAGCCCGTCGGCCGGCGGCTCAGACGAAGCCGGCCCAGACGACGGAGACCCGGACGACCGGGGCCCAGGCTGGATCGGCCCGAACGACCGCCGCCCGGCGGGGGGCCGCCTGGCGGGGGTCGGCCCGGGCGGGACCGGCCCGGCCGGGGCCGGCCCGGACGGCCGCCGCCCAGACGACAGCGGCCCCGGCGGGAGTGGCCCGGGCACCGGCCCGGACGACACTGGCCCGGGCGCCCGGCGCCCGGCGGACAACGGGTCCCCGGACGATGGCGGCCTGCTGGACCGAGATCCGGCTGGCGCCCCGAGCGGTGAGACCTTGGCCTGCCGCACGCCGAGCTCGATCACGTTGGTCGCCAGCACCAGCGGCAGGCGGCCCATCTCGAAATCCCGGATGTAGGACTGGCGGGCGTGATCGTCGTAGGCGACCTGATCGCGGTAGATCTCGTAGAGAATCCGCTGCAACGGCGCGGACGGGACACCGTGCACCACGTAGACCAGCGTGTCCGGCTCGTGCGCCCGCACCTGCTCGACGACCTGCTCGGCCAGCCGGTCGAACTCCTCGGCGCCGTGTTCGAGCAGCGTGTAGATCGCGATCTGGCCGTAGAGCTGTTCGGTGTCGTACTCGGCCAGCGCCGGCGCTCCGCCGGGCTCATCTCCCACCCCCATTCCGGCGCGCTCCGCGGCCAGCGGGCCGGAACCCACGCCGTGCCCCGGCAGGCCACGCCGTTCTCCTGATACAGGGGGTCGAACATGCCGGTGACCGGCCCGTCGTAACTTCCGCTATCCGGCCCGTCGAAGCCACCCCCGGCCGGCCTGCCGAAGGCTCCCGCGGCCGCGCTTCGAAAGCGCCGGTCACCGGCCCGTCGTAGTCAGCGTCCGGACCGCCGTAGGCGAGGTCGCCGTACGTCCGGTAATCGCCGCTGTCCCCGTACCCGTTGTCCGGCGCCGGATACCCGCCGCCGTCGGCGTACAGGCCGAGCGAGTCATCCGCACCGTACCGCCCGCCGCCCGCCGCGCCGGCCCGGGCCGCCGGATCCCAGCCGGCGTCACCGGAGCCGCTCGCGGCCCGCAAAGCGGCCGGCTGGAACCGGCCAGCCAGCACCGACGCGAGGACGGCCAGGCCGGCGGCGAGCAGGCAGAGCACCGGGTAGGCCGTGTTCACCGGCAGATGGACCCCCAGCCCTTCAGTCACCAGGGCGGCCACGCCAGCCACGCCGACCGCCGCGAACGCGTCCCGCCAGCCGCGGTCGTGGCGTATCCGCACGCCCGCAGCGATGGCGCCAGCCACGGCGACGAGCACGGTGACCACGGCCAGGAACTTGAGCAGCCCGTTGGGGATCACCTGGAAGTACACGGAGGCGGAGGGCCAGGACCGGCTGAATGGCTGGGAACTCAGCGGGTCCGTGCCGAGGACGACCAGGGCCACCACCCCGAGCGCGGAAAGGCCCAGCCGGGCCGCGAACCGGGCCGGCAGGCTCCGCGCCGTCACTTCGACAATCCCCCAGGCCAGCGCCAGCGGAGCGACCAGCTGGGCACCGACCTGCACCGCACGGAACGTGGTCGGGGCAAACCCCTTCCGGTAACCGAGGACCTGCGCGGCCAGCGCGACAGTGAGCCCGGCCGTCGCGACCGCCCAGGCGATCAGGTCGAAGCGGAGCAGGCGCGGGCGCACCAGCCGCACCACCAGCACAACGGTACCGGCGGCGGCGGCCAGCGCACCGGCCAGCGCGGCCAAGAAAGAAATAGACATTACCGCCTATGGTGCCTGACGCGCGCCCCGGATGCGACCGGATGGATGACCAGGTAAGGCATCTCCCCCCCGGCTCGGTAAACTGGGGAGCCATGAGGCAGCTGCCTGGACGGCTCCCCGGGCCCGGTCGGGGAAATCGCGCAGCTACTCCCGATCCAGAGCCGTCTGAGCAGCTCAGTGGCAGGCCCAGGCCGGCTCGCAAGAGCCGGGCGGCCCTCGCCGGCGCGGCTTCCGCCGCGGCCGCCATAGTCCAGCAGCCACCACCCGATCCCGACCCGTCGGCGGGTGCTTTCTTCGACGTTGACAACACCCTCATGCGGGGCGCATCTATCTACTACTTCGCCCGCGGCCTCGCCGCCCGCAAGATGTTCGGGCCGCGGGACTTGGCCCGGATGGTCTGGGGCCAGATGTCCTTCCGGGTGCGCGGCGCGGAGAACTCCGACCATATCGACGCGGCCCGGGAGGCCGCGCTCGCGTTCGTCACCGGGCATCAGGTCGCGGACATCATCACGCTGTGCGAGGAGATCTACGACGAGAGCATGGCCGACCGGATCTGGGAGGGCACCCGGGCCCTCGCGCAGCGCCACCTCCAGGCTGGCCAGCGGGTATGGCTCGTCACCGCCACACCGGTGGAGCTGGCCAGCATCATCTCGTCGAGGCTCGGCCTGACCGGCGCGCTCGGCACGGTCGCGGAGTCCGCGGACGGCCTGTACACCGGACGGCTCGTCGGCGGGTTGCTGCACGGTGAGGCCAAGGCCGCGGCTATCCAGGCGCTCGCCGCTCGCGAGGGGCTCGACCTGGCCCGCTGTTCCGCCTACAGTGACTCCGCCAACGACGTGCCCATGCTGGAACTCGTCGGTCACCCCAGCGTGGTCAACCCGGACAGCGATCTCCGCGCCGAGGCGAGGACCAGGGACTGGCCGATATACGACTTCCGCTCCGGCCGCCGGGCCACCCTGATGGCCCTGCCCGCCGCGGCCGGGGCCGGGGCCGTCGCCGGCGGGGTCGCGGCCGCCGTCGCGTTGCACCGGCGCCGCACCCGCGGCTGACCCGCGTGATCGGCACCATGCGGCACGTCCTGTGATCTGGTCAGAAGGGTCTGACGAACCACTAAGTCAGCCGAAGGCGGGCCCGCGCTCCACGAGCAGTTCGTCCAGCTTGCGCTGGATCGTGCCGCGCACCGCGGCGGTCACCTCCGCGATCACCGCCGGGTCCCCTTCCGCGCCGGCCGGGTAGCCATTGGTGGGCACGGGCGGGCAGAACTCGATGATCCACTGGGACGGCAGCGGGATCGCGCCGAACGGCCCGAGCCAGGGGAACAGCGGCGTGATCGGGAAATAGGGCAGCCCAAACATCCGGGCCAGCGGTTTCGCGTTCCCGAGCATCGGGAAGATCTCTTCCGCCCCGACGATCGCGCACGGAATGATGGGCACCCGCGCCCGGATCGCGGACACCGCGAACCCGCCGCGGCCGAAGCGGCGGAGCTTGTACCGCTCGCTGAACGGCTTGCCGGTCCCCCTGAACCCCTCCGGGAAGACCCCGACCAGTTCACCGGAACGCAGCAGTTGGTGGGCGCCGGCCGGGCACGCGCGGGTATGCCCGGCTTTCTGGGCCAGCTGAGCCAAGACCGGCAGGTCATAGACAAGATCCGCGCCGAGCAGCCGCAGGTTCCGGTGGGCGGGATGCTCGTCATGCAGCCCCGACTGCAGCATGATCGCATCGAGCGGCAGCACCCCGGAATGGTTGGCCACCACCAGGGCTGGTCCCGCCGCGGGCACGTGGCCGAGGCCCTTCATGCGCACCCGGAACCAATGCTGGTAAAGCGCGCGGGCCAGCGGCATCAGCACATTGGAGTTGAATTCAGGGTCGAACCCGAACTGATCGACCTCGGCCTCGCCGGCCATCTGCCGGCGGGTGAACTCCACGACCGCGCCGATCCGCTCGCACCACTCGGCCGCCCGCGCCGAGGCATCCTTGGCGACCTGGTCGCGATCGGCTGCTTGGTCCCCGTCGGAAGGGATCTGCGACTGGCCCAGGGTTCCGTTGAGCTGACCGTTGGTGGTCTTTCCATTACCGCGCGCCCCACTACCGTTGCGCACGGTTCCGTACCGCACAGCGTTCGGCATTCCCCCCGGCGCGCCGCGAAGTCTGCCGCCAGCCAACGCCGGAGGCTGCCTCACCGTCTCCCCCTCCCCAGGGCGCGCCCAGCCGGCCAGGTCCGGGCCCGGCGGGCGCCTCCGTCCGGCCACGGCGGTCGTGGCCGGCTGGCCGCCGCAGGCGCCCGGCCCGTGACCAGCCCGAGGGCGCCAGCGCGGCTTTACTTCTTGTTACGCCGCTGGACGCGGGTCTTCCGCAGCAGCTTACGATGCTTCTTCTTGGCCATTCTTTTACGACGCTTCTTGATGACAGAACCCACAGCACCCACCCTCGATCGACGCGCTCGCACTGGGCGCGCTGGAATTTCACGCACGGGCAATCAGGCATGCAACGCGCAGGCCCTACGCCGATCGGCTGGGCACACGCCAACGCCACAGGGTACCCCGCCGACGCCCAGACCCGCGAAACCGCCTGCGCGCATCGCGGTCAGCTCGCTGCGACGAACGACTCTCTGAGGTACCGGTTGACGGCCTGTTCGGGTACGCGGAACGAGCGGCCGACCCGGATCGCCTCTAGTTCCCCCGAGTGAACCAGACGGTAAACCGTCATCTTTGACACGCGCATGATCGAGGCCACTTCGGCCACGGTCAGGAACCTGACGTCGCTTAGGGGAGTCTCGCCTGCAGTTGCAGTCATGGTTTCCCTACCTCCGCGCGGGTGCTTGTGCGCCTTAGCCGGATTTTCGGCGCACCAGTCACCTCCGTCCCCAGCGTAAGTCCTGTACGGAAAAGGGCAACCCCCCTCATCGAGGCATGATCAGCCCAAGAGTGATTGGCGGAGCTCACGGCCCGTTACGGAGATGGCAACAATCCGTGTGAGGGGAAGACTTCGGTGCGGGTGGCCATGATCGCCCGGTCCACCGCGTCAGCCGGGTCGTAACCGGAGGAGAACGGGGTGAACGCGGCCTCGGCGCCATCCGTCATCCGTTCCGGCGCCTGCTCGTCCGTCCGGGCGCGGGCGTAGTCGCGCCATTCCTGCGGCGTCGCCAGCTGCGGGTCGAGCGGGCGCCCGGCCGCCTCAGCGAGCAGATGAGTCCAGGTTCTCGGCACCACGCGGACCAGCTCGTAGCCACCCCCGCCGGTGAGGACCCATCGGCCGCCGGCCGTCTCGTGCGCCAGCCGGTGCAGCGCGGCGTGCGCGCGGCGCTGACCGTCGATGCTCAGCTCCAGGTGGGCGAGCGGATCGAGGAAGTGGCTGTCGCAGCCGTGCTGGCTGACCAGGATCTCCGGACGGAACGCCCCGAGTAGCGGAGGTACGACCGCGTCGAACGCGCGCAGCCATCCGGCGTCACCAGTGCCCGCGGGCAGGGCCACATTGACGGCCATCCCGTGGGCGTTCGGGCCCCCTCCCTCAGTGGGCAGGCCAGTGCCGGGGAACAGCGTCATCGGATGCTCGTGCAGGCTGATCGTGAGCACCCGCGGGTCATCGTAGAAGGCCTCCTGCACCCCGTCCCCGTGATGGACGTCGATGTCAACGTAGGCGATCCGTTCCGCGCCCTGGCGCAGCAGCCATGAGATCGCGATGGCCGGGTCGTTATACACGCAGAACCCGCTGGCCATCCGGCGCATGGCATGGTGCAGGCCGCCCGCGATGCTGACCGCGTGATCGGCCTGAGACGTCCAGACGGCTCTGGCCGCGGCCAGCGTGGCCCCGGCGACCAGCGCCGAGGCGTCGTGCATGCCGGGGAATACCGGATCATCCGGCGTGCCCAGCCCGAACGCCGGGTCGGCCGCCTCCAGCCGCACGGCCGCGATGTACCGCGGGTCATGGACGAACTCGATCTCGGCCTGCGTGGCGGGCTGAGGCGCGGCGACCAGCACGCCGGCGGCGTCCAGCAGGCCGAAGGCCCGGGCCAGCGCGATCGTGAGTTCTACCCGCACGGGTGCCAGCGGATGGCTGGGCCCGAAGTCGTACTCGGTGAGCCGGTCGTCCCACGCGACGTGCAGAGTGCAGGTCACAGTGCCCCTCCCACCGGCGGCTCGTCATGTCAGCCGCGCCGCTCCCGGTCACGCCGCTCCTGGTCACTGGGCCCGGCGCCGCCCGGTTGCCCGCCGCCCAGTTCGGCGCCGCGGTCACGGGCGGCCTCGATGGCGGCCAGGAACGCCGCGCGGACCCCGTGCCGCTCCAGTTCGCGGATGGCGGAGATGGTGGTCCCGCCGGGTGACGTCACCGCCTCCCGCAGGATCACCGGGTGCTCGCCGGTCTCGCGCAGCATCGTCGCCGCTCCGTACACCGCCTGCGTGACCATCTCCAGGGCCGTGCCCCGCGGCATGCCGAGCAGGATGCCGGCGTCCACCATGGCCTCAACGAGAAAGTACACATAGGCCGGGCCGCTCCCGGACAGCGCCGTGGCCGCGTCTTGCTGTGATTCCGGGATCCGCAGCACCTTGCCGACCGGGCGGAGCAGTTCCTCGGCTCGCTCCAGGTGCTCGCGGCGGGCGTGCGCTCCCGGCGAGATGACGCTCATGGCTTCGTCCACCAGTACCGGCGTGTTGGACATGACGCGCACCACGGGAACGTCCACGCCAAGCCGGTTCTCGATCAGCGATGTGGTGATGCCCGCCGCCACGGAGATCACCAGCCGGTCGGCGGGAATGTGCGAGGCGATCTCGTCCAGCAGCGAGAGCATGTCCTGCGGTTTGACCGCGAGGATGAGCGTGTCGGCGCTCTTCGCCGCCTCCGCGGCGCCAGCCACGCGGATCCCGTAAGCGTCGCGCAGGTGGGCAGCCCGTTCCGGCCGCCGGACCACGGCGATAACCCCGGACGGAGCACGGCCCGCCCGCAACAGCCCGGAGATGAGCGCCTCGCCCATCTTGCCTGCACCGAGGATTGCGATCACTCACCGCAGCTTAGCGCGGCGAGCGGGCTCGTCAGCTCCGCCGCCCAGCGAGCGCCCTCGTCAGCTCCGCCGGCCCAGCGAGCGCCCTCGTCAGCCCCGCGTGGCCAGCGAGCGGAGGAAGAACGCGACGTTGGCCGGTCGCTCAGCGAGCCTGCGGACCAGGTAGCTGTACCAGTCGCGGCCGTACGGCACGTAGACCCGGACCGCGGCGCCGCCGTCGGCGAGGCGTTGCTGCTCAGTGGTGCGGACACCGTAGAGCATCTGGTACTCGAAGGTGCCCGCGGCCCGCTGGGTCAGCGCGGCCTGGGCCGCGGCGATGCTGATCAGGCGCGGGTCATGGGTGGCTACCATCGGGTAGCCGGGGCCGCCGAAGAGCGCCCGCAGGCAGCGTACGTAACTGCGGTCCACATCCCGCCGGGCACCGAAGGCGACATTTTCAGGTGCGCGGTAAGCGCCCTTGCAGATCCGAACCCGCGAGCCGGGGCGGGCCAGCGCCACACAGTCCGGCACGCTCCGCCGCAGCCCGGACTGGATCACGCAACCGAGGTCGGGGAACTCACTGCGCAGGTCCGCGACGAGCCGCAGGGTCGGCTCGACGTGGGTGTGATCCTCCATGTCCAGCGTCACCGTGGTACCGGCTTCGCGGGCCACCGCGCAGATCCGCCTGATGTTCTCGGCTGCGGTCTTGTCCCCGTACTCGGGAAGGCCGAGTCCGACCGCGGTGGGTTTCACGGACACCTCGGCGCGGCCGCCTGCCGCCAGCCCGGCCGCGGCGAGCCTGCCAATCAGCCGGGTGTACTCAGCGGTCACGGCCGCCGCCTGCTCGGGATCGGTGGTGTCCTCGCCGAGGTAGTCGAGGCTGACCAGGAGGCCGCGGGCCAGCAACCGCCTGCTGACCTCCACCGCCTCAGCGGCGTCGTCCCCGGCCACATACCGGGCGACGACACCCCGCGTGTACGGGGTGGACGTGATCAGCCGGCGCAGCCCGGTCACTGCCCGAGGCGGCCAGCAGGATGCGTCGGAGCACGGTGGAACCTCCCGCAGTCGCGGCTGGTGGCCGGGGCCCGGCCGCTGCCGCCCTAGATTACCTCGGGGCGCTTCCGGCGTCACGTTACTCAGGGCGCCGGCTGACCAGGCCGCGCGGCCGCTTCAGGGTGATCTTCACGTTCGCCCCGGCGTCAGGTGGCACCACGACTTCCTGCGTGGCCGGCACGCCCCCCGCGACCAGCGGCACGTCCACCGGCACGGTCCGCTTGATGAGCGCGAGCCCGATGGGCCCGAGTTCGTAGTGGCGGGCCGCCGACCCGACGAAGCCCACGGTGGCGTCCCCCGCGGTCACCGTGTCGCCGTGGCCCGGCAGCCGGTCATCGCTCCCGTCCAGGTGCAGGAACATCAGCCCGCCGGGGGGGATGGCCCAGGTTGTGGACCCGCGCCACCGTCTCCTGGCCGCGGTAGCAGCCCTTGCTGAGGTGGACCGCGGTCTCGATCCAGCCGACCTCGTGCGGGATTGTCCGGTGGTCGGTGTCCAGCCCGAACCTCGGCCGTCGCGCGGCGATCCGCAACGCCTCGTAGGCCTGCATGCCCGCCAGCGCCACCCCGCGCTCCCGCAGCCCGGCCGCGGCCGCGGCGAGCCGGTCGCGGTCAACGATCACATCCATACCCAACGGGCTCCGCACGGTGATTGCCGTCCCGTCTGGCGGGTCGCCGGCATCCGGGCCCATCAGGGTGAGCACGGCATAGTGCGCCGGTAACGTCAGCGGGCTCGACCCGGAGCATGAACCGCATCGACTCCAGGAATTCGAGCAGGGCCGCCGCGGAGCCGGGTTCCACGTGCAGCCAGACGGCCGTGCCGTCGTCGGCCAGGGTCAGGTGGTGCTCCACGTGGCCGTTCGGGCTGAGGATCAGCGCCTCGGCCGCGCTACCCGGGGCGAGGTGCTCCAGGTCCTGGGTGGTGAGGCTATGCAGCCAGGACAGCCGGTCCTGGCCGGTGATGCGGAGCACACCCCGGTGGGAGCGGTCCACTAGGCCTGAGAGAGCGCGAGGGCACGCTGCTCCGCGTAGGGATCGCCGTAGTGCGCGGCGACGCAGGCGTCCGCGGCCTTCAGCCGGGACGGCGCCCTGTGTCTCAAGTAGGGGGCTCGCGAGCAGCGGGGTCTTCATGCCAGCCAGGCTATTTGACATCTCCACCCGTCCTGGACGGCAACGATTCCTGGGCCCGCACCGCACCCAGCCCGCCCGCACCTCGCCCAGCGGCGCGGCACTCCGCGCAGGTGCCGAACACGGTGAGATGGCCGACGTCGGTCTCGAAGCCCTGGGTGTCCTTCAGCGCGGCGACGAGCGCGTTCACCGTGTCGGGCCCGACCTGGGTCACCCGGCCGCATTGCGAGCAGACGAGGTGGACATGCTCCGCTTCGGCCGCCAGGTGGTAGCGGGGAGCACCGTGCCCGAGGTGCGTGTGCGTCACCAGCCCGAGCTGCTCGAGGAGTTCCAGCGTGCGATAGATGGTCGAAATGTTCACACCCCGGGCGGTCAGCTGGACCTCCGCGCATATCGCCTCGGGGGTGGCGTGCTCCAGCTTGGTCACCGCCTCCAGCACCAGCTGGCGCTGCGGTGTGACCCGGTAACCGCGGGCCCGTAGCTCCTCGTCCCACGCCTGCGCCATGGGCCGAGAGTAACCCCGGTCCTGCTGTCGTTGGATCGGCGGGGCCACGCCCGCGCCGCGACACGTCCCGCCGTTACCCACTTGCCGTCCGGACGGTGCCTGACGTAACCTGCCGCCAACGCGGGAAAGGAGGTGGTCCAACAGCATGCATAGCAGTAGGACTCGCGAGGTGGCTGTCCGCTAGCCGCCGTCCCGCCGATGCACAATCCGTGGCGTATGCCGCGCAGTGCAAGTCATCGGTCCGGGCGTGGACCGGCATCGTCAGATGACCGGCACACGCGCCGCACGGCGGCCGGCGAATACTCGGCAGACACCGAACCCCCGGGCTGACCGGTCCGTCCAACCGGTCCCCGTGCGGCTCGCCCTCCGTTCCGCGGAGCGGCTGTGCCCGTCGCAGAGCCAATGTGCGGCGGCGCGTCAGTCAGCCCTGCCAGGGTGAGCCCACGAGAGCCGCCCCGGGGGTTTTTATTGCCCGTGGACCGGCATCCCGGCCGAGACACTCCCCCGTTCGCACCCCGCGCCCGCTTGCCCCCCAGGACGGCCGCTCGCGCCCCCGCCCGCTGCCCCGCCAAGCCGGCCCGCTCGCACGCCTGCCAGCCAGATTGCCGCACGAGCGACCGTGCCCACATATGCCCACTAATCACTGCACAACAAAAGACATTTAGATAATCGCACCAGCGCCCTATTCAGATTCTTTCCCACATCAGCGCTGAATCCTTGCGCAATTTTGTCTCCGGCTTCTTTAGCGCCCGCGTAGTGTAGGCGCGGCACATTGCCTAGCCGCAGGGATACTAAGTCCCGAAAAATACCTTTCCCGAGGCTCCAGGCCATGCGAGTCCAAGTGGTCAGCGGACCAAGGGCCGTGTGCGGAACTGGGCACATTAATTCCCGCCTGTCCCTCCCAGGGAATGCGGCCTGGGCCTAGCCGCCGGCCCGAGTCACCCGCATGAAAGGACGCCAGATGACGAAGTTCCACGTCGCCGGTTTCACCGTCGCGGCTCTGAGCCTCGTGCTTACGGCCAGTACCTTTACCCCGCGGACCACGGCCACCGCCCGGGCAGGCGCCGTTGCCCCCTCCGTCGAGCCCGGGCAGCCGATGGTGCTGGCCAGCGGCTATCCCGCACCGGCGATCAATTCTGCGAACAACCCCGGCAGGATCAACTCAGCCAACTGGGCCGGATACGCGGCCGCCCGTCCGGGTACCGCGTTCCGGTATGTGCAGTGCAACATTCTTCGTGCCTTACGTGGATTGCACAAGCACACCGAATGCCTTCTCGTCTCACTGGGTCGGCCTCGACGGCCTTAACAGCCATACGGTCGAGCAACTGGGCGTCGAGGCGGCCTGCGTTGGCGTGATCCCGGAATACTACGCATGGTACGAAATGTACCCAGGGAATGAATCGTCGGTCTTCTCAGTCAAGGCTGGTAACTCGATCATCGCGAGGGTGTTCTACAACGCGCGAGCCAAGGTGTTCGTGCTCGCGCTGGACGACACCACCACGGGCCAGCATTTCAGCCGGTCCCTGGCATGTGGGGCCGCATTGTGCTCGCGCTCCTCCGCACAGGTCATCAGCGAATCACCGGCCAGCGGCTCAGGGCAGGCCCTGCCGCTCGCCGACTACCGCGCGGCCAGTTTTTCCGGCGTCACGGTCACGGATTCGCGCGGCCACCGCGGCACGCTGAACTCGCACTGGTGGAACAAGTACCAGATCATCGAGGTCGGCGGCACCACCGGCAGCGTGGCCGGGCAGCCAACCTCCCTGTTCCAGGGCAAGGCATTTGACAACTACTGGTTCCGCGAGAACTGACCCGGCCGCTTGAGCTGCGCGGACAGGTGTGGCTGCAGTGGCTGGCCGACCGCCGCCATATCGTAGGCCCACGCGAGGTCGGCGCCGACCATCCCGTAGAGCCGGTGCCCGGCCGTCACCTCCTTGGCCGACGAAGTCCGCGCCACCACATCCGTGCTCATCTCGATCTTTGTCCCCGTCACTTCGCCAAGGTAGATCTCGGTGATCCCGGTCGGATGCGCGAGCACCACTTCCAGCTGCCCATCCGGCCGCGGACGCCAGTATCCGGTCTCGATGGCCAGCGGGCGGCCCGGATGTCCCTCTTCGTCCAGCAGCCAGCTCCGGCTCGAATAGATCAGAAACGGCTTGCCGTTATGGCTGAACACGATTTCCTGGCCGAACTGGAAACTCTCGATCGTCGGATAGCCCCCGACGCCCGCACCTTCCCAGCGGCCCAGGAGGAAGAGCAATGGGGCCAGATCGGGGTGAGGCTGGGGCATGTCCCGCTCAGGTCCGCGGGCCTGGCCGGGATCCGGTGCCCGGCGCTGTTCAGCGGACTCATCTGGCCCGGACTCCGGGCTAGGCATCGGATGAGCCATCGGAGCCGTCCCCGCGAGTAACCCGCAGCAGCCTCACCACCAGGAAAACCGCCGATACTGTCACCGCGGCGAAGGCCACGACCAAGAGCGCTCCGCTCACCGTCCCTTGCATACACGGCAGTGTACGGACCAGTCCCCGGAAGCAGCGCCCGCCATGCCGACGACCCATCACGTTAGGCTGCGTCCATGACAGCGCGAAGCCTCGTCGTCAAGATCACCGCTGGCAAGGATGACCCTGAGCGCTGCAGTCAGGCGTTCAGCGTCGCCGCCACCGCTGTGGTCAGCGGCGTCCGTACCTCGCTCTGGCTGGCCGGCGAAGCCGCCTGGTTTTCGCTGCCCGGCCGGGCCGCGGACTTCACCCTCCCGCATGCGCCTCCGCTGGCCGACCTGCTCCAGAGCATCCTGGCGGACGGCACGGTGACACTGTGCTCGCAGTGCGCCGCGCGGCGGGATATCACCCCGGAGGATGTCATCGAGGGGGTGCGCATCGCGGGCGCGCCGACGTTCGTCGCTGAAGTCTGCGCGGACGGCGCCCAGGCGCTGGTCTACTGATCAGACGGGAACGGCGGCGAGACGCTCTTCACGTAGCCGGACGACCCACTCCTCGTCGGCCGACGCCAGCGGCTGGAGCGGGCAGGCCACCCAGCTCAGCAAGAGATCGGCCAGGCCGGGGTTGCGGACGAGCGCTGGCCCGTGCAGGTAGGTGCCGAGGATCCGGCCCGCGTAGGCGCCCTCGGTCCCATCCCCGTTGCCGACCCCGGTGAGCACCCGCGCGAGCGGCGCGGCATCGGGCCCGAGCTTCGTCACTCCCTGGTGATTCTCGAACCCGCTGAGCCGGGGAACGCCGAGCCCGGAGTCAACGTCGGCGAGGATTTCCCCGACCCCGCGCCGCTGCCCGCGCCCGCTCCGGATGTCCAGGATCTCCAGGCCAGGCAAGGGCTGCCCGTCATCGCCGCTGAACTCCGCGCCGACCAGCTGGTAGCCGGCGCAGACGGCGAAGATGGCCGCGCCTCGGCTGGCCGCCGCGGCCAAGCCGCCGTCCGCCCGAAGCCGGCGAGCGGCGAGGATCTGCGGCAAATCCTCCCCGCCGCCCAGCAGGTACAGATCTCCCTCACGTGGCACCGGCTGATCGGCGTTCACCAGCACGGATTCCACCTCCAAGCCCCGCAGCCGGGCGCGGCGCTCCAGGACCAGGAGATTTCCCCGGTCCCCGTACGTGCTGAGAAGGTCGGGATAGACCCAGATCAGCCGGAGGGCGCTGGGTCCACGCGAGTCCGCGCGCCGGTGTGTTCCCATCCGCTCACCCCCTCAGGCCGCCCGGCCGACAGCCGTCCGGATTTGCTGGAACGCCGTGTAATTGGCGATCACGTCGAGGCTGCCGCCGGTCACCCGGTCAACTACGTCGTCAATCCCCTCGGCCAGCTCGAACGACACCTCGTCGGCCTCGAGCCGGACCGCGAGATCCAGTCTGCGCTCGCCGGCCACGAAGACGCGGCGTCCCCGGAGGAGACGGTAGTCAACATCCCACAGCCAGGAGGTATCGCGGCCGTCGGGTATCTGGGCGTTGACGGAAAGCAGGACCGGCACGGGTGGCGGGACGAGTACGTCGAACGCCTCCAGCCAGCCGGCGGGATTCTTGGCCAGCAGCAGCCGCACCTGACGGCCGCGCCGCCCTATCTGGGTGTAACGGCCGGCTACCGAAACCACCTCGCGGAGCCTCGGCAGGGCCTGCGCGGGGCCGACGCCGAAGACCTCGGCCACCGCCAGCGCGACCACCGCGTTGGACCGGTTGGCGCGCCCCGGCAGCGCGAGGAGCAGCTCGGTTACCTGGCCGAGGGAGTCAATGACGCTGTCGCCATCGAGCACCCACTTCGCTGGCGGCCGGGCGAAGTCGCATTCACCACAACGCCAGCCGAGGTCATCCCGGTTCAGATGAGAGCCGCACTGGGGGCAGCACCACGAGTCCTCGTGCCACCGCTGGCCCGCCGCCACCCAGGTCACCTGCGCGGCCCCGCTGGCCGCCCAGACGATCAGCGGGTCATCGGCATTGGCGACCACCCGGCAGTACGGGGCCGCGGCGAGCGCGTCCCGCCAGCGCCGGGCCAGCAGCCAGATTTCGGCCGCCCGGTCCATCTGGTCGCGGCTCAGGTTGAGCAGCGTCACAACCCGTGCCTTGGTCGCCTCCAGAACGGCCGGCATGTAGGCCTCGTCCACCTCCAGCACGGCGTACGGCGCGTCTGGGGCCTGGCCCAGCGCTGCGGTCAGCCCGGCCTCCATGTTGGCACCGAACGCGTTGGACGCCACCTCCTGGCCCAGCGCTGCGGTCAGCGCGGACGTAATCAGCCGGGTGGTGGTCGTCTTGCCGTTCGTCCCGGTCACCAGCACGATCTGGCGATCCGCTGACAGCAGGGCGAGCAGCCCGGGTTCCACCCGCAAGCCGATGACCCCGCCGATCACCGACCCATCGCCGCGGCCCGCCAGCCGCGACATCCTGCCCGCCGCGCCACCAATGGTCGTGGCCAGCCGCGCCCGGATCGGAAGCTTGCCCATGGGCGATGATGCTATCCGCCCACGGTGTCATGCTCGCATTCGTTCGGGCCGGCCGCCCATCGCTCGTGATCCGCGATGAATCTGCGCGGCCAGGACAGCACCACTTCCAGCCAGCCCGCGATCCCCATGGCTTCGGCGGCCCGGCGCACCTGGGTTTGCGCACCCACACCCACGAGCGCGCTCGCCAGGTCGTCGGTGAAGGCCCGCTGGTCGTCATCGCCGAGCAGGACGCTCCAGGCGGGCGCCCTGTTTCGCGCGAGCCCCATGGACAGCGGGTGGCGGCGCAGTGCCCGAAGCCGGTGCCCGACCCGCATGTCCGGCCAGTCCGCGATGCCGGGCAGGTCACAGTCGAGAGCTGGCGCCCGGTCCAGCGCGCCCGGCTCGCGGCCGCGCAGCGGGCACACCCGCTCGATCTCATGCAGCCAGCGGATCTGCGGGATGACCCAGCCGGGCCGGCTCGGCCGGCGCCCCATCCTGTCCCCCAGCAAGCGGAGCGCGACGGTGGCGACGCTCGCGGCCAGCCGCTGCGGATCGTAACTGGCCCGCACGGCCAGGGCGCGATTCCCGGTCACCCGGTCGAGGACCGTGGCCAGCAGGCACTCGCGCAGGCGCCCGTCGAGCCCCGCCCATCTGCGCTGCAACCCTAGGGGAACAACGGGAAAACCACGGTTGGTCAGGAAGGCCAGGACCAGCGCCTCCACCCAGATCCGGAGCCAGGCGTCGCCGGTTGACCCGGATCCCGCGAGCAGGTCCGCCCGGCGGAGCTCGAGCAGCGTGCAGGCGCGCTCAGCGGCGCACCGCGGGCCGCAGGCCGCACTGCGCCGCCCCACAATCGGTGGCGGCGGGAACGGAGACGGCGGGAACGGAGACGGCGGGGCGCTGGCCGGGGCCGCTTCCCGGTCGCCCCCGAACGGCACCCGGATCCGCAGCGGCCGGTCCATGCCGTCCGCGAACACGGCGGCCACCCCCGGCTCCAGCGAGACCACCTGCCTGGACTGGGCGTCGTCGAGGTTCATGGCCGCCCCGACGATGTCACGGTCATCATGGGCAGGCAGCCGGTGGACCACCTTGAGCGCGGTGTTCTTCACCACGTCGGGAACCAGCTTGGCCGGGATCTGCTCGGCGATCACGATCCCCTCGCCGTACGCACGGATCTCCGCGAGCATGCTCGCGAACAGTTCGACCGCGTGCGCGCTGGCCCGTCCTTCCCGGCCGGCCCGGAGAAGACGGTGCGCCTCCTCGATGACGATGACATGACGCAGCCCGTCACGGGAGCCCCGGCGGGCGCGCACCCGGAGGTGCTCGACGATCCTGATGATCAGCGTGCCCATCAGGAACGCCTTGTCCTCGTCGTTCGCGACGTCCTCGATGGCCAGCACCACATTTCGGCGGATCAGCTCGCCGATGTCGGCCGGGTGGCCGCCCTCGAAGAACCGGCCCGCGGACCCGGTGCGCAGGGAGCCGAGCCGCACGCCGACGAAGCCCCTGACGTCAGCCTGGAGTTCGCTGCCGTACCCGACGTCCTCGATAACAGCGAGCGCCGCCCGCTGCAACTGGGCCAGCGTGGGGACGGCGGGCGGGGTCAGCGCTCCCGGTACCCCGCCGCCGGTGACGACGTCCCAGCCACTCGCCTCGTAGACGCGCTGCAGCGCCTGCGACATGATCTGCGGGAACGGCTCCTCCGCGTCAAAGGCGGCCATGAAGAGCGCCCGCACCATGTCAATGTGGGCCTGCACGGGGTACCCGGGCTCGGGCGCCAGCGGGTTGACCGACAGCGGCACGGCGCCAGGGTCAGATGGATTGATCACGGTAACCTGGCCCCCCCGGCCCCCCCGGCCCAGCCCGGCGATCCGTCCCGCCATCGCGGCGTACTCGGACTTGACCGGCTCGATCACGAGCCAGGGCAGCCCGGCTCGGGCAAGCTGCTCAAGCATGTGCCGCACGGTCTGCGACTTGCCGGAACCGGTCGCCCCCGTCACGAAGGCATGCCGGTTCAGGGTGGGTAACGGTACCCGGAAGACACCCACCGGCCGGTCCTGGCTGTCCAGGATCGCACCCAGCTCGATGACCTCGCCGTCCTGGTGTCCGGTCTCACTCGTCACGTCGAAGTACCCGGCGTCGAGCACGCGCAGCCCGGGTACCTCGCGGCGGGGTAACCCGGCGAGGGCGGCGAGCGCACCGGCGGTCACCGTGAAGGGCGCGTGCGCACCGTCCCCGGCGTCCTGGACCTTCGCCATCAGCGCGTCGGCCAGGCACCGGCCGCCGTCGCCGCGGCGCGGCTGATAAGGACTGCGCAGCCGGTACGGGTGGCGGCCGAGGTCCGCCGAGCCGACGAGCACCGGCGCCAGCAGGCCAAGTTCCCTGTCTGAGGCCGCCCCGGCGAGTACCCGGACGTTCCAGAGGCCTGCCTCACGGAACGTGTCCAGCTCGGCCAGGCGGCGTTGCGCACGCTCCACGTCGAAGCGAGATTGTTCTTCGTCATGGCTGCGGAGCACGTTCAGATGGGTACGCAGCTCGGCGACTTCCGCATCGATGAACCCGGTCGGCTCGGCGACCACCAGCCAGCCGAACGGCCTGTCCATGAGCGTCACGAGCGTCGACTCGAACAGCGTTTCCGGCCTGCTCGGCGGACTGGTGTTCCCGGGGCCGGGTGCCGCCAGCGGCGGCGCCTGCCGACCGGGGCAGGGCGCCCAGACCATGCTGTCCAGGGCCGCGAGCCAGCCGTCCGAGACGGGCGCGCCCCGGGCTCCGCCGGGGAAAAGCAGTCCCAGCGGAAGGCCATGCGGGCGGGCGGCCGCTGCACCGGCACGGACGGCACCGGCACCGGCACCGGCACCGCAGGATCGGGCACCGCAGGATCCGGCACCGCGGAAGCAGAGAAGGCGACGCTGGGGATCCCGGCCGCGGCCAGCGGGCCCGCGTTGGTGATCAGCTCAAGCGGTGCGCCTCCGCCGCGCGACAGCCAGCCAATCGCGAACGGGCGGCCACGGCCGGCCGTGGAAAGGACCGCGGGCAGGATCGCGATGAAGTCCTCTTCCGCCGAAGTCGCCCGCCCGGGCGCTGCGATGGCCAGGACCCGGTACCAGGGCCCCGCGTCCCGTAAGAGATCTGGGATTGCCCGCACGGTGTGTGCATATCAGTCCCGCGACTCGCGCGGGGCCGGAATCGCATCTAGCGGTAGGCGTTCAGGCCAGTAACCGGAGACCTCGTCCAACCGGGTGACCGCATCTGGCGGCAGGTCGAGGAGAATCCCGCCAGGTTCCCACCGAATTGGGCGGCAGACGATCACCAGGGCTCACTCATCCACTGGCCGGCGACTCTGCCGGAGCCTGCGAGAGTGTCACTTACGGCGCTTGCGCCAGTCCAGCGGCTCGGGAGGCGGGCCGAGATTGGGCGGGAGCTTTTCCTCGGCGTCTCGCCAGCTGACCGGGGCCGCGGTGGGATCCCGAGTGGGCGGCGGCACCGGGCCCTGGCCGGTGGCACTGGGGCGTCCGGTGGCACCGGACCCGGGTGCGGGGCCGCACCCGGCCCGGCCGCCGCACCCGGCCCGGCCGCCGCACCCGGCCCGCCAGCCAGGCCTGCGGCTCCGCCAGCGCCAGTACCGTGGTGATCCCCAGCACCGGGCCGATCGGCGCCGGGGGCCATCGGTGCGGCAGTCCCGCACCTCGTCCAGGCTGCGCAGGGTGGCGGTCGGCAGGGCCAGGATGCCGGGGTTGGCATCCGCCATCACCAGGCGGCGGCCCCGGCCCGAGGCGTAGCTGACGATCATCGCGCTCGCCGGGAGTTGCTGCAGTTCATGCTGCTCGACCAGGAACTCCCGGGATCGCTGGGTGGTCCGCGCGAGAGAGGAGTTGGCCCCGATCGCCTTCGAGGTGTTCACCCCCCACGCGGTGCTCAGGTTGATCCCCTCGGTGATGGACTCGGTGTCGCTGGTACCCCAGGAGCGGCTGCCGTCCCGGCTCGCCGGACTCGGTGTACGGCGCGAACGGGCCGAATCCGGCCCGGCTGTGGCCGCTGCCCCGGCTCCGCCCGCTCGTCTCGCTGGTCGAGGCGGATACCGAGACCGAGTCGGCCGCGCCGATGGTGCTGGTGTACGAGTCCCCGACGGTGTCGGTGGCCGAGGTGCCTACCGTGTCGGTGAGCTGCGTGAGCACGAAACGGTGCTCCGTCCCGATCTGCTCGCTGGCGACCTTGGCATCCTCGGCGTTTCCGAGTCGCATGAACGCGACGGCTGCGTTTCCCCGGCCGAGCCGCTCCTTGACGTGGCCGGGCAGGGATCGGTAGGCCAGCACCAGCCCCGTCCTGGCTGCCTCGCACGCATCGCAGAGCCGGTCGAGTACATCACCGCTGAGTTTCTCGGCGCCAGGTAGGCAGAGCGTGCGCTGCCACGGCGGGGCCGGGGCCGGGGGCTCCTGGCGGAGCACGTGGGTCAGGGCGACGGTCACGTAGGTTCCGAGCACCGTGTTGCCCGCCGCTGCCCGCCGCGGCGTCCATGGCGAGGCGACCCGCAGCCTGCTCGGCGGCAGGGCGGACGGGGGCGGACCCGAGGGGGCTTCGAGCGTGCGCAGCTTGGCCTCCAGGGCCCAGGCGCGCTCAATGACGACCCGCTCGGCGGCGCCACGACCGTAGCAGTGCGGTGATCTTCTCGAGTTGCGCGGCGGTGATCAGCTCCCCGGGCCGATGTCGCTCCCGCGGATCGCCCACCTGGGCGAGGGCCCGCAGCCCCGCCGCGACCTGGGCGATGCTCACCTCGCCGTCGATCACCTCGAGGATCCGCTCCAGGATGGCGCATAGTCCGTGTGCCGGATCGGGTCGGCCGGCCCGGGGTCGCCGCTCGTGGCCACGCTGATCGCCAGCACGTCGGCCAGGGCGCGGGCGGGCAGGCCGGCCCCGAGTTCGAAGCGGGGCAGGTCAGCCGGGAGAACCCAGACCAGCGGGTCGATACCCGAGCCGCGGGCCACAGCCAGCAGGTCCTGAGCCACGGCGCCCCCGGAGCAGATCGAGCACCGTCACCTCACCGCCAGCCGCCAGCCGGGGACCCGCGATCATCGTCAGCATCGCTGACCAGCCGGAAAGCGTGCCGCCGGCCACGTCCACCCGGTCGATCCCGTCCGGCAGAGCCACGGCGTACCACTGCAACTGGTTGCCGAAAGCGCGCCCGCGCGCCTGCCAGTCGCGGGACATCCTGGCGTGCTCCTCCTGCCAGCCGAACAGCTGGGCTTCCTGCGCGGCACGGGCCCGGGCCACCCGCTGTTCCTCCTGTTCGATCCGGCCCCGCAGTTCCTTCTCGCCCAGCCAGATGCCGCGGCCGGACAGCGCCGCGCCCGTCACCGCCGCGGCCAGCCCGAGGCTGGTCAGCGCGATATTCAGGACACCGACCACGGCCAGCGCCACGACGAGGGCGGCGAATGCGACGCAGCCCGGCGATGGTCAGCTTCAGCGGGCGGCTGAGCAGGTTCTCCTCCCGGCGCTGTGCGGCCAGCCAGCCCTGGTTGAGCTGCTCCTGCTCGGGCGGCACCGGGCGGCGCGGCGGCGGCCCCGGATCCGGATGCACCAGCGCGTACTGCCAGCCCAGGTAGACCCGGTCGGGCCGGAACGGCGTGGCCGTCACCGTGGTCCTCCGGAGACGAACCGGCCTGCGGGCACGACCCGCCTGGCCGGCCACGCGACGGTCAGGGTGAACTCGTCCTGGCGGAGACGGCACAGGGCCGCCGGGGAAACGAGTGGTGCGCCCGCCAGGACGGATCCGGCCGCTCGCGGCCCCCCATCCGCCGTCCAGGGTCCCCGGCCGGGCGAGGCCCCCGCAGCGGCGGCCTGAGCCGCGGGGAAGGCCGTCGTTGCCGCGGCCGGGGCGCCCTGGACGGCCAGCGGCGCGACGGTGGTCAACGGGCCTGGAGCGCCATAACCCACCCGGGCCCCCGCCGCGGCCGCACCGGGCTCGCCCGCGGGCGGCGTCGCGGCGGTCAGCGGGGCCAGCCGGGCGGCCAGCACAGGGTCATCCAGGCGGTGCATGACCAGGACGTTCACGAGCCCGGCGAGCCGTCCCGCGGCCTCCGGTGACGCCGTGCCGAGCAGCGAGGCGAGCCCGGCCTGGGCGCCGGTGCCGATCAAGTAGGCGAGCGCCGAGTGGTCAACCGTGTCGCAGGGGCTGAACCAGGCGAGCCCGTCCCCCTCGACCTCACGCCGGTGGGAGGCGGCGAAGACCGCCGCGGTGTCCAGCGCGACCATGTTCGCGAGCATCGCGGCGGGCTGGCCATACACCGCCTGGTCCAGCGAGAAGAGCACCACGGCCCGGTCCCTGACGATCCCGCTCAGGCTGATCCGGGCGGACCTGGCTGATCGGCCCGAGGAAGGCTCCGGACGCAGCCACCGGCCAAGCTGGGACGCCCGCAGCGCGGTGAGTTGCTCGGCGAGGACCGCGGCCGCGGAGGGATCCGCCTGGAGCAGGCTCGCGGACACCCTGACCCGCTCGGCCAGCGGCACGCGCCGCGGATGGTAGGCGGGCACGCGCTCCACCCGGGCCCGCAGCGCCGCCGGGCTGAGCAGGTGGACGAGGTCATCGATGACCGGGATCGCTGGATCGCCCGGTGCCGCGGCCGCCACCGCGAACAAATCGTTGAGGTGGCCGCCGCAGGTGCGCCTGGCCTGGTCCGCCGCGCCGCTCCAGTCGATCATGCCCATCACCAGCGCGGCCTTGCGGGCCGGGCCGCCGCCGCGCAGCGGCTCGTAGTACCCAGGCCCGGACGGCCCGAAGATCCGCAGTGGCGCGGCGGCCGCCTCACACACGGCCGCCAGTGACTCGGCCATCCCGGTGGCCCCGGTCAGATCCACCGCGATGACCGGCTTGCGCCGCCGGATCGCGGCGTGCACCACCTGGAAGCTCGTTGCGGCGACCGCCGCTGCCGACGACCCCGTGCAGAGCACGCCGCGCTCCGCCTCGGGCCAGGAAATCGTCACCCGCTCACCGGCCGCGGTCGCGACTCCCAGGCAGGCTCCTTCCCTGGTGACAACCCCGCCGGCCCGAACGGACGCCGCCCGCACCTGCCGTCCGACCAGGGTCATCAGGCCAGCGCGCGCGGCCGGGAGATCGCGGAAGTCGGTGTGCAGCCATCGCAGCCACCAGGCGGCCGCCGCCTCGCCGGACGCCACGATCAGGGCGAGCGGAAACTGCCGCGGCAACCACTGGCCCAAGCCGCCGAAGACGGTGCCCAGGTGGGTGATGTTCGCAGGGTCCAGCGCGGTCTTGGCCAGGTACCCCCCTACGAGGCGGGGACCATCAACGAAACCGGCCAGTGCGGCAGCCAGGCCCGATGGCCAGGACCCACACCAGGCCTGTGGCCGCTGGCGCGGCCAGCCACTGCGGCCGCCACCGGCTGGCCCGGCTGATGACGTGGAACGCGATCGCCAGCAGCATCGTGAGCTGGGCGAACAATAAGTGGCCGACGAGCACCAGCGCGGTCAGCGCAGCAATGATTTCACCGCGTCGTGGCAGGTCCCTCGGGATGAGGTAGCGGGCGCGCCGCGGCTCGCGCGCCGCCACGGTCAGCGGGGCGGCAGGCATATCGGGTCAAGGCTCCCAGTCCTCCGCGCCGTGTGTCCAGGCGACTGACGAAGCGTCCGCGTTTAATGCCCCGAGTGAGGACGGCTGTGACTCCACGACGATGCGGAACAGATTGGGCCGGAGCACGGCCACGATCAGGGCCACCGGCTGGCTGCTCAGATCTTCCTCGAACCTGATGGTGACAGTGGTCGCGGGCTGGCCGACGGCCAGCCGCAGGCTCCGGGCCACCGAAGGCGACGGCGGCTGCATCTCCATCTGCAGCGCGCGGGCCGACCCGGCCTTGGGGAGCCCTTCATGGGAGAGGACACGGCGGCGAACTCCGTGAGCAAGCCGGCCAGACGCTCGGGCAGGTAGGTCGCGGAAAAGGCGGCCGGCTCGCCACCCACGGTCCACAGCGAGCGGATGACGAGCACGGTGTCGCCGGGGGCCACCCCGAGCACCCGCCCGATGTCCTCGGGCGCGCGGCGCTTGGACACATGCCGCGTCTTGACCGCCAGTTCGCCGCCCATCGGGTCCACCTGCGAGGTGAGCCCGGACATGCCCTCGAGGGCCAGCCGGTACTCGGCCGGGCTGGCCCGGTAGACCTGGCCATCGGGCAGCCTGCGCAGCAGATGCCGTTCGGTTAGGTCATCGATGGCCGCCTCGACCTCGGCCGCGCTCACGTTGTAGCGGCGGGCCAGGGCGGTGTGCCGGGGAAGCCGCCAGCCGGGCTCATGGTGCAGCAGCGCGGCGGCGATCCGGTCCGCGAGCACGCCCGTGGACTGGGCACGGTCAGGAGCGGGTCCCCGCCCGTCCCACTCCACGTGGCTGTCGGTCATTCCGCATTTCGCCTGCCGTCGCGGTTGGAGGCAGGCACCCGGGCCAGGACCGACCGCACGAGCGGTGCCGGATACCTTGAGGACCAGCATCCGGGGGGTGACGTTGGCGTCAAGGTGATGTTTATGGGCACCAGCGCAATCTCAGCCCGCGACCATGCTGCTGTTGCCGGTCTCGGCGAGCGCGCCGGGTGCCGACGGCCAGCTGACGGCCGTGTTGACGTGGGACGACAGCCATCCGCTCTGGTCCTGGTCATCCAGGTAGCGGAACAGGACTACTTTGCCCTGGCGCGGAACCCGCCGGGTCAGCCGTCATCGACACTGTAAGCCTCGCCCCGTTCTCGCTGAATGGTAAGGACCGGGAACGAGTCCCGTCGGCTAGCTCTATTAGTAGGGACTTAGGTGGCGAGCAGCTGAACGGAAGGGGGAGCAAAAGTTGACGAGCAGATGACAAGCCGGATAACACTGCGGCCCTGCTCCGCGGCGGCCGCGGAGCAGGGCCGCCGAACCTCAGACGCTGACCTGCACCGCTGTGACGTGGTCGCAGTCGGCCGTGACCGTCTGCTCGGCGTGCGCCCCGCCCGGGGCCAGCACTCGCACGGTCCAGGTCCCGGGAGCGGCGAAGAACCGGAACCCGCCGTCCTGGCCGAGCGGCACCTCGGCCACGAAGTCGCCGCCCTCGTCGAGCAGTCGCGCGTAGCCCACCGGTAGCGCTAGGCCATCTTTCGTGACCTGGCCCTCCACGATCGCCTGACCACCCACGTCCTGTGGGATGGGGACCCCGCCAGCCGGGGCTCCACAGCCTTCGTTGCTCATCCTGCGTCTCCAACCTCGATCGGAACCCCGACCAGCGAACCGTACTCGGTCCACGACCCGTCATAGTTCTTCACATTCGCCTGGTCGAGCAGTTCGTGCAGGACGAACCAGGTATGTGCGGAACGCTCGCCGATCCGGCAGTAGGCGATGGTGTCCTTGCTGAAGTCAACGCCTGCCTCGTCGCCGTAAAGGGCGCGCAACTGGTCATCGGACTTGAAGGTGCCGTCCTCGTTGGCCGCCTTGGACCAGGGGACGTTCTTGGCCGTCGGGATGTGCCCGGCCCGCTGGGCTGACTCCTGCGGCAAGTGCGCGGGCGCGAGGGCCAGGCGAACTCGTCCGGGGACCGGACATCCACCAGGTTGCGCTTACCGATCGCGGCGACGACCTCGTCACGGAAGGCCCTGATCGACGAGTCCTGATCCGTCGCCACGTATGAGGTAGCGGGCCGCTGGGGGACGTCCTTGACGAGTTCGCGGGAGTCGAGCTCCCACTTCTTACGGCCGCCATCCAGCAGCCTCACGTTCTGGTGACCGTAGAGCCGGAAATACCAGTACGCGTAAGCCGCGAACCAGTTGTTGTTCCCGCCATAGAGGATCACTGTGTCGTCGTTCGAGATCCCGCGCTCGGAGAGCAGCGCCTCGAAGCCGGCCTTGTCCACGAAGTCGCGGCGGACCGGGTCTTGCAGGTCCTTCTTCCAGTCGATCTTGACAGCGCCCGGGATGTGGCCCGTGTCGTAGGCACTGGTGTCCTCATCTACCTCAACGAGAACGACTCCCGGGTCAGCTTGGTGCGCTTCTACCCAGTCGGCGTCTACGAGGACGTCGGGACGGCTCATGCGGCAACCTCCTTGTCGGACTCTGGCCGCACCAGTCCCTGGTGACCAGGCCAGATTCTGCGGATACGGACGTACATCTCGCAGCCCAGGCAGAGGCCGAAGGCTGCGTTGAGGAACGCGGCGGCCAGGGCCAACGCAGCCCCGGCCATGCCCAGCGGGGTCAGGCCGGTCGCGTAGCCGACCACCCCGATCAGGCTCACGACCATGCCCACCGCCTGAGCGAATCGCGGCGGCGCCTCGGCCTCCAGCTCGCTGGGCGGCCCGAGCCGCGGCCTGACCAGCCCGCGGTAGATCAGCCCGTACGGCGCGTAGCGCAGGCCGGCGACGGCCCCCACACCGAACACGGCCGTCTGCGCGGCCAGCAGCCACCAGCTGCCCATGACCAGCACAACCGCCAGCACGATAGCGGACAGGGCCGCGCTGAAGCGCTGTCCTCGGGGGTCAATCTTCATCGGCCGTGCCTCTCGCCCGGTGTTAGCCGGTTCGGAATTAGCTGTCGGATCCGGTGCCCCGCGATCACGGGGCACACCCAGTGGGGCAGCCCGAATCCCTATGCCGTGTGGTGTGCTCCGGCGGGCGAGCTTCAGGCCTGGGCGGCCTGACATGGCGGGGCCGGACACAGCGGGGCCGGACACTGGGCGGTCGCCACCCGGCAGTAGTCCACCACACGCCGCCTGGTCAGCATGGGCCACAGCCCTCGGTACAGCATTGCTCGCGACGCTCCGTGCAGCCTTGGTCGCTTTGCGCTGTACAGCCTTGGTCGCGATACTCCGGGCAGCCTTGGTCGCGTAGCTCCGGGCAGCATTGGTCGCGGCGCTCCATGCTCCGCCATGCGACCACCCTTGGTACCGGACGCCCGCACGCTCAGAATGCCATGCGCCAACCGGATTACTGACCCTTCCGACCCAACGAGTAGGATATTAGCGCTGCTCACGCCACCTCGCCAAGCGCCGCGAGCACATCTTCCCGGCGGGGCGCGCCGTTCGCCCGCGAAGCGACCCGGCCGGCGGGGTCGAGCAGGAACGTGGTCGGGGTCCGGCGGACGTCCAGTACCCGCACCAGATCCACCCGATCGGCCACGTTGATCTCTACATGGGTGACGCCATCGGCGAAGCTGGCGATGTCCGCGAGCAGATGCCTGGTCGCGCGGCACGGAGCGCAAAAGGAAGAGGAAAACTGCAGCAACGTGGCGCGCTCGCCCAGAGGGTGTCCCAAGTCGGCCTCGCTCAGCCGCCGCTCTGGCCCGGCCTCTTTCCGCTGGCGCCCGTCGGTGCGGCGCCGGGCCAGCCCAAACGTGGTCGCACCAAGCAGCACGATGATCCCTACGAGCGCTCCGGCGGTCACGCCACCCTACAGCGCAGCCGGCTGGCGTCCCATTCCCGCGACGCCGGATTTCGGCCAGTTTCCGGCCGACCGGAACCGGCCGGACCCTGGTGCCCGCCCGCCGGGGTAACGATGCTTGGCCGCTGATGCCGGGCCGCTGATCTGCCCCAGCCACCCGTCGGCCGTATTACGACGCTGGCACGATTACGACGCCGGCACGCTGACCAGTACCTTCCCACCCGATGTGAGCTGGAAGGTGCGCACGTTCGAGGCCAGGATCGACGTTTCTGCCGGGTACCAGGTCAACCTGCCGCTGTATGTCACGGTCCACCCGCCCACAATGGCCCGGTGCCCGGACGAATCAATGACCTCGAACTGGCAGTCGGTCCCTGGTGCCACCCCTTGGACCTGGACGTTCATGGCAGTTCCGTACGGCTGGGGCGCGTAGTGGACCCTGATGCTGGTCAGCGTCGCGTGGTCCGTCCCGGAGACACTGTCCCAGTGCAGAGCCGCGACCGCGGGCGGACCGGTGCCGCCCCCGGCCGGGTGCAGCACGTCCCAGCTGCCGGCTCCGGCCGCCCCGGCCAGCAGGACGACGGCCGCGGCCGCGGCCAGACCACGCCACATCCGCCCCCGGCGGTGCGCAGCCGTCCTGGCCAGCAGCGGCTCCAGCAACTCATCGCCGGCCGGCTGGTCCGCCGACAACTCCTCGAGTTCGTCGTGCGCCAGCCTCTCCGCCTCGGCGATCGGCACTCTGCGCAGCAAGGCGGGCAGCCCGGCCAGGCCCGCGAGCTCTTCCCGGCACTCTGGGCAGGTGCTCAGGTGGTTGTCTACGAGCGTACGCTCGGCCGGATCGATGGCCCCCAGCACATACACGCCGAGCGCCTGCCGGGTGTCATGGCAGTCCGCTGAGCTGATCATGGTGCGAGCCCCCGTTCCTCCAGCGCGAGCTTAAGTGCCTTGAGCGCGTAAAATGTCCTGGACTTCACGGTTCCTCCCGGAATGCCGAGGCTTGCCGCAGCCTCGGCTACCGACCGGCCCAGGTAGTACGTTTCCACCAAAACCTGCCGGTGATCCGGGCGCAGCGCCCGCAGCGCATCGGCCACCGCCCACGATTCCAGGGCCCGGTCGGCACCGTCGGCCACGGGCACGAGTTCCAGGGCCGCCTCGCCCACTTCGCGCGGCCGCGCAGTTCTCGCCCGGTGGGCATCAACGGCCAGATTCCGCGCCACGGCGAACAGCCAGGGGCGCGCCGGGCGCTGAGCGATGGCCTCGGGGTGCAGCCACGCCCGGAGCAGGGTTTCCTGCACGATGTCTTCCGCGCGCTGCCGGTCACCTGTGGTCAGGCGCAGGGCATAACGCAAGAGCGGCCCCGCGTGCTCCGCATAGAGCGCGCGCACCAGTGCTTCGTCGGAGATCTTGGTCTTCGATCCCCTGCCTATGGTCTCGCGGTGCCGTGCCACGTACCTTGTAACGAATGTCGGGGGCATACGGTTCACGTTCCAACGTACCCGCCGGGCAATGGTTTATTCGCGGGGGCGCCCGCTGCCCCGACCCAGCGTCAGCCGCCCGCGAACGGGGGCAGCACCTCGATGACGGCCGCGTGGGCCAACGGTACGGAATCTGGCGCGCGGGAGCCCACGGGCGTGCCGTCCACGAGGAACGACGACCTGGCCAGCACGGCGGCGAAAGCACCCGCGGCAGGCGCCGGTCCACGCGCGGCGGTCGCCGCCGCGAGCGCTTCCGCGAGCGTCCCGGCGCTCACTTTCTCTTCGGCCACGCCTGCGGCCTGCTTCGCTGCCGCCCAGTAGCGCACCGTAACGATGCCCATGTCGGCTATCCTCCTCACATTGGATCCGGGCAGAGCTGCCCTCGGGTCCTTGTGTGTGTCCATGGGTAGTTTCCCGCATAGAGCACCGCAGGGCGGAGGTGGCAGCGTTGAGTGACTTGCTGTTGCTGACCAGCGTCGCCGAGCCGGCCGCGGAAATCCTGCCTTCGCTAGCCCTGCTGCTGCATGCGGTCCGCCTCGCGCCCGCCGAAGCGCCGTCGCTCGCGGACTCGCCGCCGGCCGACGCAGTGCTGGTGGACGCGCGCCGTGACCTCGCTCAGGCCAAGGTTCTCTGCCACCTGCTGCGTACCGCCAGCCCGGACGGACCACTGCTGGTCATCGTAACCGAGGGTGGCCTCGCCGCGATCACCGCCGAGTGGGGCGCCGACGACGTAATCCTGCACACCGCTGGACCTGCTGAGGTGGAGACGAGATTGCGGCTCGCCATCGGCCGCCAGGCGAGCCGGGCCCCATCCACGCCGGACGAGATCCGCTCCGGTGATCTCGCGATCGACGAGGCCACCTATACCGCCCGGCTGCGCGGCCGGGCGCTTGACCTGACCTTCAAGGAATTCGAGCTGCTCAAGTTCCTCGCCCAGCACCCGGGCCGCGTCTTTACCAGGGCACACCTGCTGCAAGAGGTCTGGGGATATGACTACTTCGGCGGCACCCGGACGGTTGACGTGCACGTGCGCAGGCTACGGGCCAAACTCGGCGTGGAATACGAGGCGCTGATCGGGACGGTCCGCAACGTTGGATACCGTTTCGTGCCGGCCAAGATCGGCGAGGACGGCCGGGCTCCGCACGGCGTGCGCCCTCCGGAGACCGACCCCGCCGCTGACGCGGAGGAGCCAAGGGAGGCCAGCGCTGCGCCCGCCGAGCGGTGACGAGGCGCGGCCCGGGACCTCCGGGGCGAGCGAGGCGGGCGGACCGGGCGGCCACGACCTGGCGCAGATCGGCGAGCAGGTCCGGATCCGCGTGGCGGGCCCGATCAGCCGGCCGCAGGCGGACGAAGTCCTGCTCCTGGTCGCCGCCGCCACCGGCCAGGACAACGTCAGCCCGCTCTCCGAGCACGTCCTGCTCCACCTGCGGTACGGCGGGGACCCCGAGGCCCGCAACCTGCTCCTGACCCGGGGCGCCGAGCTGGCCGGGTATGCCCACCTGGATCCGACCGACCCGGTCGAGGGCCCGAGCGGGGAACTGGTCGTTCACCCGGCGTACCGCCGTCACGGGCTCGGCCTCGCCCTCACCCGCGCGCTGCTGGCCGAGGCCGGGCCGCGGCCGCTCCGGCTCTGGGCGCACGGTGATCTGCCCGCGGCGGACGCGCTGGCCCGCGCCGCCGGATTCGAGCGGGTGCGCGCGCTCTGGACGATGCGCCGCCCGCTGTTGGCCCCCCTCAGGGAACCCCAGATCGCCGACGGCATCACGATCCGCACCTTCCGGGTCGGCCAGGACGAGGAATCCTGGCTCGCCCTCAACGGCAAGGCGTTCGCCAGCCACCCCGAGCAGGGTGCCTGGACGCGCGCCGACCTCGATCTCCGCGAACGCGAGTCCTGGTTCGACCCGGATGGCTTCTTCCTGGCCGAGCGCGGCGGACGACTGGTGGGCTTCCACTGGACCAAGGTCCATGGCAGCCAACCCGGGGCACCCGCGCATGGCCACGAGGCGATCGGCGAGGTCTACGTGGTGGGCGTCGATCCTGGGGAGCAAGGCACCGGGCTGGGCCGCGCGCTGACCCTGATCGGGCTGCGCTACCTCCGGGCTCGCGGCCTTCCCGAGGTCATGCTGTATGTGGACGAGGAGAATGTCGCGGCGGTCCGGCTGTACGAATCGTTGGGCTTCACGCACTGGGATACCGACATCATGTTCCGGCACCCGTAAAGCGCGTGGATCACGTGCCCGCTGTTTACCGGCGGGCGAATACGTTAAGTGAAATCCGATTACTCAGCGCAACGAGTTACCGCGGGGAACGTGCTCAATCCCCGGTGCGGGAAACGCGTGATACCGACGCGATCCCCAGAACCGCATCCAGCTCTTCCGCGGTGAGTGGCCTATCGCTCACCGCCACCGCGCTGAGCACCTCGGCATAGAGCTCGATCTCGTCGAGTGCGACGCGGTCGGGGACGCGAAGATCGAGATGCTCCCGCACCGCGCCCACCTCCTCGCCCAGCCGATTCGCGGACCTTGGCTCAAGGCTACGGCGCGACTCCACGCCCCGCATGACCCATCAGGGTCATTTCCTGGACCATCCTCGAGTGTGATTTTACCCAGTTCACCGGTAACAATTCCAAGAAGTTGCCGACCACCGGTATCCAGACGCGGTAGCACATCCTCCGCGCGGGGCCTAATAACCTGCGAGTTCACTCCAGACGGCGTCCCGATGCCGCGCTGCGCGGCGCACATATCGGGCAGCCGTATTGGCAAACGAGTCGCGGTCCTCGGCGGTCAGTTCGCGCACGATCCGGCCCGGCACGCCGGCCACCAGGACGCCCGCCGGGATCTGCTGGCCCGGCCGGATCACCGTGCCCGCCGCCACCAGCGAGCCGGCCCCGATGCGCGACCGGCCCAGCACCACCGCCCCGATCCCGATGAGCGCGCCCGCCTCCACATGAGCCCCGTGCACGGTGGCCCGGTGCCCGACGGACACCCGCTCGCCAAGGATCACCGGCTCGCCCGGATCGACGTGCAGGCAGCAGAGGTCCTGGATGTTGCACTCCGCGCCGACCACTATCTCGTCGTCGTCGGCCCTCAGCACCGACCCATACCAGATGCTGGCGCTCCGGCCCACGGCCACCCGGCCGGCCAATACCGCTCCGGGGGCGATCCACGCCTCCGGATGGACCGCCGGGGCGATGCCATCGATCGACCCAATCAGGCTCATCCTCATCGGGCACCTCCCCGCAGCGGATATTCACGGCATATTTCGCATCTCCGGGCCGAGGCCGGTAACTCGGCTGAGCCTGCCTCAATCCCGGTATGCTCAGCCATCACCTCATCATGGGATGCCGCACAATCAGGGCAAAACGGGACAGTCGTTCGTTTCGGTTGCGCGCGAGGCTGTTCAGGACAAGAGTCGAGCCCGTTGTATCTGCACCTCAAGACCACCTAGCCACGATCCCGTCCCATCTCAGGGAACTCGCCCGCGCCACTTTCGGGCACGGCGGCTACCTGCCTGACCCACTTCACGGGTGACACCATGACCGAGCACACTGATCTCATACCTGACCTTGACTCTGAAGACGCGTTCGAAGTACAGATGCGTGGCTACAGCCGCCGTCAGGTCAACGAATTCGTCGCCCGCTCCCGCAGCCAGACACGCGACCTCGAGGAGCGGCTGTCCCGCTCACTTGACGAGGTCGAGCGGCTTAGGCTGGAACTGTCCGCGAGCCGCCAGAAGGCGGAGGACAGCAAGCCGGCCTATGAAGAGGTCAGCGAGCGGATGGGCCAGATCCTCAAGCTCGCCGACGACGAGGCGCGGGCGCAGAAGGCCCGTGCGCTCGAAGAAATCGCCAAGCTCCGCGCCGATGCCAAGCAAGAGACAGACAGGTTCAAGGCGGAGGCCCGGGAGCAGACCGAGCGGATGCTGGCCGCGGCCCAGGAGCAGGCCGAGAACGCCATCGCCAGCGCACGGGCCGAGGCGGACAAGACGCGCACCAGTGCGCGCACCGAGGCGGACCACACCATCTCCGAGGCCCAGAAGAAGTCTGAGAACGCGGTCGCCGCGGCCAAGGCGCAGGCCAAGCAGATGCTCGACGAAGCCACGGCCCGCGCCACCGCGATCCATGACGGGGCGGAACGTCGCCTCAACTTGCTGGTGGCCAGGCACACGGAGACCCTCAGGCGGCTCACCGAGGTCCGCGACGTGGTCACCAACCTGGTCGCGGGCGAGGCCGCCCGCGGATCGCTGGAGGATGAGGTCGCGAGGTCCGTGGCCAGCGCGATCTCCGGTTCCGGCACGGGCGGGGCGGCGGCTGGCACCCGGCCGGGCGGGACGGATGGCAGGCACGCGCCGGGTGCGGCCGCGGCGTCCCCGTCGCCCCAGACCGGGCCGGCCAGTACGCGTAACGCCACGCGGGCAGGCGACCAGGAGCCCCAGCCGGCGACCCAGGCACCGGAACGGGCCGGGCAGGATCCGGGCCATGGCGCAGCCGATGCCCCGGCCACTTCGGTGCGGCCCGGAAACCGGGTCGGCCCGCCCGCGCAGGCCGACCGGGCCAGCGACCCGAGCCAGTCAGTGAAGGCCGACTCGCCGGTCGCCCCGCGCGGCGTGCCCCCCCGCGGGGGCACCCCGGGCCGCGGCGCGGGCAGCGACCCGGCTGACCCGGCGAGCTGACCGCATCACCGAATAGCGAGTAGACCGACCACCGCGGCCTGCGGCGGCCGGACGGGCGTCCCCGGGTTCACGAGGACAGCGCGTCCAGCCGCCGCAGGATCACGCCCTCGCGCAGCGCCCATGGGCAGATGTCCAGGTCGGTCAAGCCGAACAAGTCCATGGCCGCGTCCGCGACGATCGCGCCTGCCACGAGTTGCGGGGCGCGGCCGTGGGACACGCCGGGAAGGCCCGCCCGCTCCTGCGCGGTCATCTTGGCCAGCCGCTCGGCCAGCCCGGTCACGTCCGCGTGGCTCACCACGCGCCTGACGTAGAAGCCCTCGCTGGACGGCGCGGCGCCGGCGATCCTGGCCAGCTGGCGGAAGGTCTTGGAGGTGGCAACGGCCCGGTCGGGCAGGCCATCGCGCATCACCTCACCCGCTCTCCTGGCTATCTCCGTGCGCACATGCTTACGCAGCCGCCGGACCTCGCCGGGCGGCGGCGGGTCCGCGGTGAACCAGTCACGGGTGAGCCGGCCGGCGCCGAGCGGCAGGGAGATGGCCACGTCGGGCTCCTCATCCACGCCCGAGGCGATCTCCAGCGAGCCGCCGCCGATGTCGAGCATCAGCATCTTCCCCGACGACCAGCCGAACCAGCGCCGAACCGCGAGGAACGTCAGCCGGGACTCATCCTCCCCGGGAAGCACCTGGATGTCGGCTTGCGTCTCGGTGCGGATGCGGGCCAGCACCTCGTCCCCGTTGGTCGCGTCCCGGACGGCGGAGGTGGCGAAGGCGAGCAGTTCCTCCACCCCCTTGTCCTCGGCGATCTGGAGAGCCTCGACCACGAAGGCCCGCAACTGCTTCTCGCCCCCCGGGGACAGGTGGTTGCCGTCCACCAGGTGCTCGTTAAGGCGCAGTTCGCCCTTGTGCGAGAACACGGGGGTCGGGCGCGCACCCCCGTACGCGTCCACCACCAGGAAGTGGACTGTGTTGGATCCCACGTCGAGGACACCAAGTCGCATACATTGACGCTACTCAACGGGGGGACTGAGCGATCACACCAGCGGCGAAACGGAGGCAGTAATGGCCAAATCCGCGGGCCGGGTCCGCTCGGAGCCCGGTCGCAAGCGTGTCCGCGCGTACCTGGCGGGCGAACTGGTCGCTGACACCATGCACCCGGTCCTGGTCTGGGAATGGCCGTACTTCCCGGTCTACTACATCCCGGCCGGCGACATCCGGGCCAAGCTGGTTCCGGCCGGTACCACCGAGCACTCGCCGAGCCGGGGGGACGCGGAGATTTACCACGTCAAGGTGGCAGGCGCCACCGCCGACAACGCCGCCCGCCGGTACCCGGACTCCCCGCTGGAGGAACTGCGAGAGACGGTGCGGCTGGACTGGGCCGCGATGAGCGAGTGGTTCGAGGAGGACGAGCCGGTCTACACCCACCCGCGCGATCCCTACACGCGGGTGGACATCCTGGTCAGCTCCCGGCACGTCCGGATTGAGGTCGACGGCGTCACCGTGGCCGACTCCCGCCAGCCCCGGATCCTGTTCGAGACCGGCCTGCCGCCCCGCTACTACCTGCCGCTCACCGACACCCGGATGGACCTGCTGCGGCCCTCGGCCAGCGAGTCGCATTGCCCCTACAAGGGCACCGCGGCGTACTGGTCGGTGGACAGCGGGCCGCGGGTGCACGAGGACATCGTGTGGATCTACCGCACCCCGCTGCCGGAGAGCCAGAAGATCGCCGGCCTGGCCTGCTTCTACAACGAGAAGGTGGACGTCTACCTGGACGGCGAGTTGCAGGCCCGGCCGGTCACGCACTTCAGCTGAACGGGCGGCGGGCCAGGCCGCCTGGTCCCGCCGCTGGTCACATCGACAGGACCGCGGCGCCATGCACGCGGTCCGCGGCGAGATCAGTCAGCGCCTGGTCCGCCTGGCTGAACGGGTACGGGGTCGTGGTGACCGCGATGTGCAGCCGCTCCGCCAGCCTGAGGAAGTCGGCCGCGTCGCCCCGCGTGTTCGACGTGACACTGCGCACGGTCCGCTCCTGGAACAGGTGCTTCTCGTAGTTGAGCGGCGGGATGTCGGTCAGGTAGATGCCGGCGATCGCGAGAGTGCCGCCCCGGTCGAGCGCGGCCAGGGCGGCGGGCACCAGCGTGCCGACCGGGGCGAACAGGATGGCCGAGTTGAGCGGCTCGGGCGCTGGGTCTTCGGAACCCTGCGCCGAGGCCGCGCCCAGGGACAGCGCGAGCTCCCGGGCCGCCGCCTCCCGGGTGAACACGTGCACGGCCGCGCCCTGGGCGATGGCGATCTGCGCGGCGAGGTGCGCGGAACCGCCGAAGCCGTAGATGCCGAGGGTGCCGCCCGGCGGCAGTTCGGCCCGCCGCAACGCGCGGTATCCGATGATCCCGGCGCACAGCAGCGGCGCGACTTCGGAGTCGCTGAACCCCTCCGGTAGCGGGTGCGCGAACGCGTCGGCGACCACCAGGTACTCGGCGTAGCCACCGTGGTAGTCCCACCCGGTGTAGACCGACGCGGGGCACAGATTCTCGGCGCCACGGCGGCAGTACGGGCAGGAGCCGTCGGTCCCGCCGAGCCAGGCGGCCCCGACGCGGTCACCGGGCTTGAACCTGAGCGCGCCGGGCCCGGTCTCGACGACCTCACCCACCACCTCGTGCCCGGGCGTGATGTCGGGCGCCTTGGGGGGCAGGTCACCCTCGGCGAGATGCAGGTCGGTCCGGCAGACACCGCAGCGGCGGACCTTGATGAGCAGCTGGCCGGGCCCGGGCTCGGGAACCGGCCGGTCGATCAGCCGGAGCGGGCCAGTGGCCACCGCCCCGGGCTGGTGGACCACCCATGCGCGCATGTACTTACGTTACGGGGCCGGGCGGGCATCGGTCAGCGGGCGGGCTCTGCGCCCGACCGGGTGAAGCGGGCCACGACAGACACGGTAGCGAGGCCTTTCAGCATGCCCATCTGGTTCCAGGTCATGTTGAAACTCGCCCGGTCCACCTCGACGTCCGCGCTCAGGGTGACCGCATCGGGGGTGGCTTCGATCACCGTCGCGGTGAAGTCGAGCGGCCGGGTGGTCCCGCCCGCCGTCAGGTCGCCGGAGGCCGTCACCGTGCGGCCTGCCCGTGTCGCCCGCCGTACGTCCAGGATGATCTGGGGATGGGCCTGCGCGTCGAAGAAATCCGGCGACTTCAGGTGCTTGTCCCGCTTGGCGTTTTTCGTGTTCAGCGACGCCGCGCCGATCTCCAGCCGACCGTGCGCCGAGCCGTCCGGGAGGATCTCCGCGCTCCCGGCGAGCTCGGAGAACGTGCCGCGCACGGTGGCCAGGCCCCACGCGGTCTTGTGCCGGAAGGCCGCCGACGACTGCGCGGCATCCAGCGACCAGTTGCTCGGCCCGGCGAGCGCGCTGTCGAGCGCGTCCTCGGCGGCCGCCTGGACCTGCGGTTGTCCGTCTGCTGTGGTCATGGTGTGGGTGCCTCCCTCGGCTGGCCCGCGCGCTGGCGCTGCCCTTCGGAGTTTCTGGGGCGGTGAAATTTACTATCACGATATTACCGAACGTAATAATCGTGTCAACTTAACCACCCAGGTACTCTGAACTGGTGGAACTGGATCAGGCGGCGGAACAGGTGGCGGTGGCTGCCTACGAGAGCGCCGATCCGGTCTCGGGCCTTAGTGATCTCGCGGACCTCGATGAGACCGAACGTCGGCGGGCGCTGGTCGCTCAGACCGCGCGCTTCGCCGCGGCCTTCCTCCGGTGGACCGACCGGCGATCCTGCGGCGGGCTAACCTACGCCCAGCTGCGGCTTCTCGAAGCACTGCACTGCGGCGGCCCAGCCATCATGCGCGAACTCGGTGTGCAACTGGGAGTCAGCCCCCGGAACATGACCGCCATGGTCGATGCGCTGGAGGAGGCCCGGCTCGTGGTCCGGCGCCCGCATCCGACTGACCGCCGGGCTACCCTGGTCGAACTCTCGCCGGCCGGGGACAGGGAAGCCGAGCAGGCTCTGGCGCCCCGGCTCGATGCGATGGCGGAACTCTTCGAGGTGTTCTCTCTCGAGGAGCAGCAGCAGTTTTTCGCCGCGCTCAACCGCCTGGTGGAGACGATCGACGCCCGCCAGCCAGGCTGACCGCGCTAGGGCGGGCCGGCCGGAGGGGCCGCCCCGTCACGGGGTCGGGCTCAGCGCGGCGAACCAGCGGCCCGAGTCGCTCCAGACCTCAGTCACCGTCAGGCCGGCGGTGAGGCCGACAGTGCCGATCTGATCGGCGCCGATCCACGCCCACGGGAACCAGTCGCTCAGCTTGCCCCCATGCCTCAGCCGGACACGCTCGCACAGCAGGGACGCACCGGGCGGCTCCACCTCGACCAGCGCCCGTCCGCCCGGCATGATCAGCTCGGCGACCCGGCGCAACAGCGCGCCCGGGTCCCCGCCGATCCCGATATTCCCGTCGGCCAGCAGCAACGTCGCCCAGCGCCCCGTTCCTGGCACGGCGCCGAAGACGTCCCGGCGCAGGGCGAGCGCCCCGGACCACCGGGCGAGCCACACGGCGTAGGGAGTGACGTCGATGCCCAGGGCCGGAACCCCGCGCTCGGCCAGCGCCACCGTCAGGCGTCCGGGCCCGGACCCGACATCCAGGGTGTGCCCCTGGCAACGGTCCAGAATCGATCCGTCACCCGGCAGGGTGCGCGTCCACTCGTCGGCCTTGAGCGGGGTCCGGCGGCCATCTGCGTGCTCGATCTCCGGCCGGGCCAGGCCAGCCAGCGCGTCCTCATAGAGCTCACCGAGCACGAGGTCACCTCCTCCGCAGCGCGTACGGGCAGTCCGGCGGCGAAAAGCCTAGCTTCCGGCGGCGTCCCGGGGGTCGGGTTACCCTTACGTTCCGGTGACGGAATGATCCCAGATCTCCTCGCGCGCCACGTTACGGCCTTAAGTTGGCATTGTGACCAGGAATTTCGTATGCAACGGATGGACCTTCGCCAGTCCGGCACGGCTGCGCTGGCGCCGGAGGGTGACATTGTGACCACCACCGACCGTCCCGGCCGCATCATGGTCGTCGACGACGATGCCACACTGGCCGATGTCGTCGGGCGTTATCTGGTCCGCGACGGTCACCAGGTGGAGTGCTTCGGCGATGGCTACGAAGCGCTCCGCCGCATCGCGGACGAGCCACCGGACCTGGTGGTGCTGGACCTCATGCTGCCTGGGATCGACGGCCTGGAGATATGCCGCAGGCTGCGCGCCCAGTGGCCCATCCCCGTGGTGATGCTGACCGCGCTGGGCGAGGAGACCGACCGGGTGGTCGGCTTCGAGACCGGGGCCGACGACTACGTGACCAAGCCGTTCAGCCCGCGCGAACTGGCGTTGCGGGTCAGGTCAGTGCTCCGCCGGGCCCGCGGGGGTGGCCTGCCCGACGCCCACTCGCTCGGTGTCGTCAAGGACGGCGACCTGGTCATCGACCTCGCGGCGCACGCGGCCACCCTCAACGGCAGCGCCCTGGCCCTCACGTCGAGGGAGTACGACCTGCTCGCGTTCCTCATGCAGCATCCGGGCCAGGCCTTCACCCGCGAGCAACTGCTCGGGCACGTGTGGAGCTGGACATTTGGTGACACGTCCACGGTCACCGTGCACATCCGGCGGCTCCGGGAGAAAATCGAGCCGGACCCAACAATGCCCAGGCGGCTCGTCACGGTCTGGGGCGTCGGCTACCGATACGAACCGGAGCACGCATGACCGCGATCGCCCCCTCCGATCTGCTGCACGTTTCCGAGTGGTGTGCCTCGATCGCGGCCGTCACCTGCGCCATCGGGCTCGTCGCGCTGCGGATGCTGGCCGGCCGCACCATCGGCGCGATGCTCACCGTCGTCGCCATGGTCACGGTCGTCGCGTCACTGGCCGGGGTCGGGGCCATCGCGCACCTGATGCTGGCCTCCCCCGGCGACCAGCAGGTCATGCTGGAACTCCTCGGGATCGCGGGCCTGGCCGGGTTCGCCGTGGCGTTTCTCGTCGGCCGGAAGATCAGCAAGTCCAGCCGGGTCCTCCTCGGCGCGGTACGGGACGTTGGCGAGACCGGTTTCTACGAGCCGCCGCGGGTGACGCTCCCGGCCGAACTCGCCGGGCTGTCCGACGGGCTCGCCGCCGCCCATGAGCGGCTCGCGCTGGCCCGCGACCGGGAGCGCGCCCTGGAGGCGAGCCGCCGGGAACTGGTCGCCTGGGTCAGCCACGACCTGCGCACCCCGCTCGCCGGGCTGCGCGCGATGGCCGAGGCGCTCGAGGACGGCATCGTCCGGGACTACGAAACGGTGAGTACCTACCACACGCAGATGCGCCGCGAGGCGGACCGCCTGACGACCATGATCGACGACCTGTTCGAGCTGTCCCGCATCCACGCGGGTGCCCTGCGCCTGTCCCGCAGGCTGGTCGGCCTGGACGACCTGGTGGCCGAGGCGCTGGCCAGCACCGAGCCGCTGGCCCGGGTCAAGGGCGTCCGCCTGCATGGCTCGGCGGTCCGCGGCCTTCCGGTTCTGGTGGACGCCGACGAGTTCGGCCGCGCGCTCCGCAACCTGGTGACCAACGCGATCCGGCACACCCCCTCGGACGGCTTGGTGCAGGTGGAGGGCGAGGTCGAGCGGGGCATGGCCCGGGTGAGCGTGTCCGACGCCTGCGGCGGGATCGCCGCCGACGCCCTGCCGCGGGTGTTCGACGTGGCATTCCGCGGCGAGACCGCCCGCACGCCCGGTCAGGACGGCGGAGCCGGGCTCGGGCTGAGCATCGCCCGCGGCATCGTCGAGGCCCACGCCGGCCAGATCGCGGTCACGAACGCCGGCCCCGGCTGCCGGTTCGTCATACGGCTGCCGCTTGCCCACGCGCCGGAACCGGTGCGGCCGGCGTACGCGCAGCGGGGCTGATCCGCGCGGCAGCGGCGGGATCCCGTAGCTTCGCCCGGGCGAATTCAGCCATCCCGGTGCCGAAGCTCACCTCGGCGCGGAAACCGAGATCGCGCGCCGCGGCCGACGGGGAGGCCACGATGTGGCGCACGTCCCCGAGCCGGAACTTGCCGGTCACCACGGGCGGCGGCCCACCGAACGCCGTGGCGAGTGCCTCCGCCATCTGGCCGACCGTATGCGGATGCCCGCTCGCGACGTTGAACGCTCGCAGCGTGCCCAGGTCCCCGGCGTTGAGCGCGCTCATGTTCGCCCGGGCCACGTCGTGTACATGGACGAAATCGCGGCGCTGCCCACCGTCCTCGAAGACCTGGGGGGGCCGGCCGCCTTCCAGTGCGGAACGGAAGATCGCGGCGACGCCGGAGTACGGGGTGTCGCGCGGCATTCTCGGCCCGTAGACATTGTGGTAGCGGAGCGCGACCGCCGAGCCCCCGGTCATCCGCGCCCAGGTGGCCGCCAGGTGTTCTTGGGCCACCTTGCTGGCCGCATAGGCGTTGCGGGGATCCAGCGGCGCCGACTCGGCCACCGTGGCGGTCGTGAGCTCCTCGCCGCAGCGCGGGCAGCGCGGCTCGAACTGGCCTGCCGACAGGTCGTCCGCGCTGCGGGGGGCAGGCCGCACCCGGCCATGCCGGCGGCAGTCGTAGGCGCCCTCCCCGTACACGACCATCGACGACGCCAGCACGAGGCGCTGGATGCCGCTCCGGCCCATGGCCTCAAGCAGCACGGCCGTGCCGGTGACGTTGACGTCGGCGTAGGCCGGCAGATCGGCCAGGTCGACGCCGAGCCCAACCAGTGCGGCCTGATGGCACACCGCGTCCGCGCCCTCGACCGCCCGGCTGACCACGGCGGGATCGCGGACGTCACCGACGGTCAGATCGAACCCGGGGGGGAGATAGTCAGGCGGCCCGTCGTGGACCGCCGGGGCCAGGGAGTCCAGCCCCTGCACCTCATGGCCAGCCGCCTGCAGGACGTCCACGATGTGCGAGCCGATGAAGCCGGCGGCCCCGGTCACGAGTATTCGCATACGGCCAGCCAAACACGCCGCCGGCCTGCGGTGATTCGGCCCAGATAAACCGTCACAGCTCTGTAAGGGTCGACTTGGGCAGTTCATCGCTACTGTCGTGCGGCATGGTGATCGATGTGGTTCTGCCGTGCCTGAACGAAGCTGAGGCGTTGCCGTGGGTGCTCTCGCGGATACCGGCTGGCTTCCACCCCATAGTGGCCGACAACGGCTCCACGGATACGTCGGCGGCCATCGCCGCCGACTTCGGCGCGACCGTGGTCCGGGTACCACAGCGAGGGTTCGGCGCCGCCTGCCACGCCGGGCTGCTGACCGCGACCAGCGAAGTCGTCTGCTTCATGGATGCCGATGCCTCGCTCGACCCCGGCGACCTGCCGCTGGTCGCTGACCCGATCCTGGCTGCGCAGGCCGACCTGGTGCTCGGCCGGCGGGTCGCCCGTGGCCTGCGCACCTGGCCGCTGCACGCCCGGCTCGGCAACAAAGTCCTGGCCGCACAGCTCCGCCGCCGCACCGGCGCGCGCGTGCGCGACCTGGGGCCGATGCGGGCGGCCCGCCGTGAGCCGCTGATGCGCCTCGGTCTCACCGACCGCCGGTTCGGTTATCCGCTGGAGATGGTGATGGCCGCCTCCACCGCGGGCTGGCGGATCCAGGAGACCAACGTGCCCTACCTCCCCCGGTCCGGACGGTCCAAGGTCACCGGCACAGTCGGAGGCACCGTCCGTACCGTGCGCGACATGCGGCGAGTACTGGCGTCATGACCCGGCTCGCGGCGCAGCTCGTCGTCATCGCCAAGGCGCCCGTGCCGGGCCTGGTCAAGACCAGGCTCACGCCGCCGTTCACCCCGCATGAGGCAGCCCGGCTGGCCGAGGCTGCGCTGGCTGACACCCTGGAGGCCGCGGCCCGTGCCCCGTTCGCCCGCCGTGTGCTGGCCCTGGCCGGCGCGTCCGCCGCGCTCCGCGGCCGGCGGGGGCTGGGGGGCCCCCCGCGCGCAGAATGGCTCCCTCCGGGCTTCGAGGTCACTGGCCAGCGCGGGCAGGGGCTCGATGAGCGGATCGCGGCCGCGTTCGACGACGCCTACGCGCGGCTGCCGGTCCCGGTCGTGCTGGTCGGGATGGATACCCCGCAGGTGACCCCCGGATTGCTGGAGCGGGTGACGCGCCCGCTGGCCCGCGGTGAGGCGGACGCGGTATTCGGCCCGGCCCGGGACGGCGGTTTCTGGCTGCTCGGCCTGCGCCGCCCCGATCCCAGCCTCATCCTGGGCGTTCCCATGTCGCAGACCCATACGGGCCGGGGTCAGCTCTCCCGTCTGCTCCGCGCCAGCCTGCGGGTACGGCTGGCTCCGGAGCTGATCGACGTGGACACCGCCGCCGACGCGGACGAGGTCGCTCGCCAGGCACCGGGCAGCCGGTTCGCCGCCACTCTGCTCGGCATCGCCGGTGAGCGGGATCTGGGCGGCCCGAACTCCCTGGATGATCCAGCCGTCCTGGAGACGGGCACGGCGCCGCTGGCCGGGGCTGGTTCCGCAGGGCGGTGAGGCGGGCGGCCAGGTGCGCCTGAGAACTCAGCCGCCGGGTCTCAGCCGTTGGGCCCGAGGCTGGCTGGCCAGCCCCAGCCGCCCGTCTCAGCCATCGATCTGGGATGGTGCCAGCCTGCGAGCGCCCTGAGCGGCGGCCCGGTCCACAGCCGCCCTCACCACCGCGAACACCACCCCGTGCACCGCTGCGGCCAGCAGTATCTCTTTCCAGGACCGGTCGGGGTCAGTAGCTTCCGGAGCTTCGTCCTCACCCGCGACGAGCTTCCACGCCTGCTTGAAGAGAACTCCAGCGATTGCTCCGCTGACCACACTGAGCCCGAGACTCAGCGCTTTGAAAGGCAGTTTCTTCATCGCCGCTTGATCGCCCTGGTCAGCCAGATGCCGAGGAGCAGCACCGCTCCCGCCGCCACCGCGTACGGAACGGGCCGCTGCCCCGCCGCGCGCGTGACCTGTGCGGTCTTGGTGCTCACTTGCTTCCTGAGAGTCCCCGTCTTGCTTGCGAGCTGGCCGGTGACGTCGCCGGTCTTGTCCGCGAGCTTGTCCTTGACGTCGCCGGTCTTGTCCGCGAGCTTGTCCTTGACGTCGCCGGTCTTGTCCGCGAGCTTGTCCTTGACGTCGCCGGTCTTGTCCGCGAGCTTGTCCTTGACGTCGCCGGTCTTGTCCGCGAGCTTGTCCTTGACGTCGCCGGTCTTGTCCGCGATCCGGTCCTTCACCTGGTTAACCTTGTCACGGGCCCGCGCGGGCACGTCCAGCTTCGCGGTGAGCGCCTCGACCGTTTCACCGAGGCGCTCGCGAGTGCGCTCGATGTCCTCGGCCAGGGCCTCTGGGTCACTCGGTATGGCGTCCCCGGCTCCCCCGGCGTCTGGGACGAGATGCCCGTATCAGCCAGAAAGCTCTCCGTCGTGGGCTTGCCGGTCTCGCTGATATGCCTGTCGGTCATCGGTGCGCCCTCTCCTTGATTTCTTCAACATCGGCTTTGACACTGTCTACGGTTTGCCGCGGCACCGGTGGCGTGGCCCGCCGCATCTGCCTGCGGCCCAGCGCCGCAAGCGTTCCCGCGATGGCGAACAGCGCGCCTGCGACGATCAGCGCGCTGCCCCACGCCGGCACCACCTTGGCCAGGGCCAAGATGGCCGCAGCAAGGATCGCGGCTATACCGTACAGCGCGAAGACACCGCCACTGCCGAACATTCCGGCGGCGAAGCCAAGGCGCTTGCCTTTTTGCGTCATTTCCAGCTCAGCCAGCCGCAGCTCCTCGTGCACCAGCCGCGAGACCTGCTCGGAAAGCTCCTTGGCGAGATCACCGATCGGGCGATCTTGATTCGCGGCCGCCACGCCACGCGTGCCCTCATCCATAGAAATCCGCTCCTCCGCCGATGGGTCGCCCCGATCGCTGTTCTTCGTAGGCCGCCCGACTACCCAGCGTTCGCATGATCTAACCAGAACGAGCCGCCGACCTGCCGCGGCCCGCAACTCGCCGCGCTTCGTGGGTGTGGCACGGAGCGTCGCTCGTCCCCGGCTGAAACGCCGGCGTCCTCCTCGCGGTGCTCGTCATCGCCAGCCTGGCCCTGACGCCCAGCCGGCCAGGGCGCTGGCCGTCGAGGTGGCGCTGGCGAGCCTGGTCTTCGGGGGTGCGTCGCTGCCATAGGATCCGGCGGTGGAATGTACTGGCTCGTTCCCAGGACCTTGCTGGGGTTCCTGGGCGCCGCCTGCAACGCCGGGGGTACTGCTCGTGGAGATCATCCGCCAGAGGCGCAAGGAGCGGGAGATACAGCGCAGTCCCTGGAAGCACCCAGCGGGCGCGGCCTCCCCGGCGCGCCGTAACCGCGGGGAAACATTCAGCGTGGACGATGGGGCGATGGCGTCACGGCGGATCCGGATCGGCTGCGAGTTCACGTATGTGGCCGAGATCGACACGCCGGTGATCTTCCAGGTGCAGCCGGGCGAGTCCCCAACCATAGGCCTCCAGGGCGAGCAGTGGTCGTCCAAGCCACCGATGGCGATCCGCGGCTATACCGATCTGTACGGCAACCCATGTGCCCGCGCGGTCCTCCCGTCTGGCCGGTCGAGCTTGGAGTGGGGCGCGGTGGCCAACGTCCTGGATGCCACCGAGGATGCCGACGAGAGCGCACCGGAACGCGCACCCGATGCGCTGCCGGACAATACGTTGATCTACATCTTGCCCAGCCGCTACTGCCTGCCCGACGTGCTCGCCGACGAGGCGTGGTCCCGCTTCGGGGGCCTTCTTCCCGGCTACGGTCGCGTCCAGTCGATCTGCGATTACGTCCACAGTCATCTCACGTTCCAGTACGGCAGCACGACCTCGCTGTCAACGGCCGCCGACGTCAACGAGGCCAGGCGCGGGGTCTGCCGTGACTTCACCCATCTGGCCATCTCGTTCTGCCGGGCGCTCAACATTCCGGCCCGCTATGTCTTTGGGTACTTGCCCGACATGGACGTTCCGCCCGACCCCGCGCCCATGGACTTCGCGGCCTGGATGGAAGTCTGGCTCGGCGACCAGTGGTGGACCTTCGATCCCCGCAACAATATGCGCCGCAAGGGGCGCATCGTGATCGGCCGGGGCCGCGACGCGTCAGACGTGGCCATGGCGACGACCTTCGGCGGCCCGTTTCTCGAAAACATGGTGGTCCACGCCGAGGAGGAGGTGACCGGCTGATGCTCGATTCCCAGCTGCTGAAGGCGCCTGTACTCGATCACCGCGGGCTGGATCTTGACGCCGCCGGGCGGGTTACCTACATCATCGACCAGAGCTTCCGCTACGACTACGATGCACCGGTGAAGTCGCTGCGGCAGCGGCTGGTCATCGTGCCGCCCGCCCGCCATGGCAGCCAGTACCGGCGCGCGCACCTCCTGGAGGTCAACGGCGCCCGTGCCCGGCGCTCCCTGCACCGGGACGTACACGGCAACGTCGTCGCCTGGCTGCGCGCCGAACAGGTGGCACACACCGTCGAGTTCCGGCTTACCGCCGTGGTCGAGCGGGTGCGCGACGACGGGCCTCTCGTGCTTCCGGTGGAGGCGCTGCACAGCCCGGCTCTGCTCCGGCCGACCCGGCTCACCGCGGCCGACGGCCGGCTGCGTGACCTGGCCGGCGGTCTGGCCGGGAAGGCGGGCACGCCGCTCGAACGGGCGGCCCAGATCTGTGACCTTGTCCACGGCGCGATCACCTACGCCTGCGGCGTCACATCGATACGGACGACGGCGGCTCAGGCGCTGGCTGGGGGCCGGGGGGTCTGCCAGGACTCGGCGCACGTGATGCTGGCCGTGTGCCATCTCGTCGGGCTGCCCGCCCGCTACGTCTCGGGCCACCTGCTCGGCCAGGGGGGCACCCACGCCTGGGTTGAGGTCGTCGTGCCCCGGGCGCACGACGCGATCGCCGTGGCGTTCGACCCGTGCAACGGCTGCCGGGCGGGCAACGGCTACGTCACGGTCGCGACCGGCCGCGACTACTCTGACGTGGCGCCGACCTCGGGCTCCTACGTCGGCACGTCGCGCAGCCGTCTCACGACCGACCGCCGGGTCGGGGTTCTCGAAGCCGCCTTATCCGGCCCCCGGGCGCGAACCGTCACAACCCGACGCCATTGTCGTCTCACCGGTCACTGAACGACCGAAGGTCCCATCCGGCGCGGCCCGCTCGCGTGGCCCGGTGCCGGGCCAGCCGGTCTGCTCCAGTTGCTCTACCACGAGCCCGGCGACCGCGGTCATGCCCGCCAGATTCGAGCGCCGGCCCAGCCACCCGGCGCGCGGCCGCCACGCCCGTCTGCGGCGTGGCCGGAAGCAGGCCAGAATGATCCTGGGAGGAATGAAAACATGGTGGATTGGGACCGCTGCCGGGCGAACGCTGTACTCAGCGTTTCCTGCGCGGGCGGGCGCGCTGCGGGCTGCGGGCCGCGGCTGGCTGGAAGGGGAGTGGCCGGTCATCGACGACCCGTTTCATCACGATGGTCGAGGTGAGCCGCTGCACGCCGGGCAAGGTGGCGAGCGCTTCGTCGCGCAGCGACGCATACCCGGGGAGATCTGTCGTGACGATGCGTAGCAGGTAATCGGGATCGCCGAACAGCCGCTCCGCGTGCCGGACCTCGGGGACAGCGGAGAGCGCCGCCTCGAAGTCGGAGATGGTGGCGGCGTCCTCCCAGCCCATCGTGACGCTGACGAGAACCTCGAACCCGAGGCCCACCGCAGCCGGGTCAACCACGGCCCGGTACCCCCTGATCACCCCCGTTCGCTCCAGCTCGCGCAGCCGCCGGTGGCACGGCGCTGCGCTGAGCCGGACCCGCTCGGCGAGCTCGGCGACGGCCAGCCGACCTTCGACTTGAAGCTCAGCAAGGATCTGCCTGTCAATCGCGTCCACAAGCATGATTCTTGCACTTTAGATCAACAATGGGCACAAACTTATAATAAATCGTGGCCAGAATTGGCGTATATTCGCCGATCACGCGGCCGCCGCTCCGTGGCCGGGAAAGGCGATCCACAAGTGGGCCGAGTGCTGGACTGGCTGCCGGTCGCGGCGGCGGTATTCGCGGTGCCGCAGTTCCTGCCGCAACTCGCCCGCCTATGGCGCACCGGCGACGCGGCCGGGGTGTCGTGGGCGTGGGCGGCGCTGACGAGCGTGAGCAACGGCGGATGGATCGCCTACTTCGCGCTCTCCAGGTTCTGGACAGCGCTCGTGCCGGCGACATCCGCGACCGTCCTGGCAGGCACGCTCGCCGTCATGCTCGGCCGCCGCGGCGGCGTCCCTCGTAAGCCCGCCGCGGTCACCGCCGGCTGGGGCGCCTTGCTGATCCTCGCCGAGGCGGCCGGCGGCCGAGCCTGGCTTGGCACCGCGCTGGCCGCCTCGTTTGTGCTCCAGGTGGCGCCGTCGGTCTGGACCGCCTACCGCACCGACCGGCCGACAGGGATCTCATCCGGAACGTGGCTGCTCATCCTCGCCGAACTCCTGTGCTGGGGCGTTTACGGCGTGCACAAGTCTGATCCGCGGCTGACCTTCCTCGGCTGCACCGGCGTCGCCGCCAGCGTGCTCATGCTCGCCCGCGCCCGGCACGCCGCGGCAGTCTCCGCCCCGTCGCCTGAGCGGCCTTAGAGGCGGGCCGCGGCGGCTGCCGAATGCTGGGACCAAGCCAGCGGGTGAGCTAGGCGAGGTCACCCCAGCGAGGCTGGATAGCGGGCTGGGCCGCGCAGAACAGGCTCATCAGCGCGATCATAGCCACAGTTCGCGTCAGATCCTGATGACCTCAACATCGGGCATGGCGTCATAGTCAGAATCCTGCGTCACGATCGGAACATGATGGGCGATCGCGGTGGCCGCGATCCAGCTATCGTTAACCGGCACCTTCCGGCCTGCTGCGCGCAGTCGCGAAACCAGCAGCGCCCAGGCATCGGAGACCGCCTCATCCACCGCGATCGCTTCGAAACGCTGTGCGAGCTGATAGGTCGACAACCTGCGGGACGCAGCTTCCGGATCCCGGGCTTGCAGCACTCCGAGCCGCAACTCACCAAGCGTGATCGCCGAAATACCCCACTCAAAATCCGCGAACCGGCCGACGTCGAATCGCGCCGCCTCCAAGCCGATGAGCACTGACGTGTCAGCTAGTGCACGCTGGGAACTCACCATGGCAGGTCGTCAGTCGTCTCGGCGAGGGTGGTCCGCAGTTCTTCAGCCAGACCAGTAGTGTCGGGACCCAGGCGGGCGAGTTCGTGGCCGATCTCCGACGCGGGCAGCCACTGGCGCCGTCGTGAAAGCGGGATGATCCTCGCCACGGGGCGGTTGTCTTTGAGAACTTCGATCTCCTCCCCTGCCTCCACACGTCGCAGCACTTCGGCGGTGTGGTTGCGGAGATCGCGCGCCGGAATCGCACTCATGGCGCAAGTGTAGCCCCTGTGCTACGCATGTAGCAAACGATCACGTCATGCTGCTGCCAGGTCCTAGGCCCGAAAACGGCACGTGAGAGGCTCGGGTTGTGAGCGATGCCGACCGGGAGCACCGGTGCGAAGCCGCACCACAGATATCGGTGGCAAGGGCAGCTAGCGCACCGAAAAGCTGAGCAGCCCCGACGACTTCACGCACGCGGCTCACGGCAGTCAGATGGGTGAACCACGCGCGCAACGCGCTGCCCGCCCGGGAACCGCGCGGAGCGTTGACCAGAATTATAGAATATGGTCCTCTTTTCGCCATGGGCCGTTCACCTGCGCGTTTAACTCCGCTGCGCCGTACGTCACTCGGATCGCATACAAATCATTTGTGAACATTTTCAGCATGCGTACAGCTACTTGGCTGGGCGCCACGGTCGTCGCGGGTGTGCTGGGCACGGCCGGATGCTCTTTGCTCTAGCTCTGGCGCTGGCTCTAGCTCTGGCGCTGGCTCTAGCTCTGGCGCTGGCTCTGCAAGCGCCAGCGCGTCTAATAAGACGCTTACCGTTAAGCAGATCGTCTTGGCCACGACGCTGAAGCACAGCTATCAGGCGGACGGCAAGGGCGCCGCGAGAACCGAGTCCCTTACCCAGCCGGACGACATCGTGCCCCTTGGCGGCCACCTCTACGTCGGGTTCCAGAACGGCGTCGGCTCGCAGGGAGAGGCGAGCGCTTCCGGCAACCTGGACAGCACCCTTGTCGAGTTCACGCCCGCCGGTTCCGTCGTGAAGCAGTGGGACGTGACGGGCAAGATCGACGGGATGGGCGCCGACACCTCGACCGGGCAGGTCATCGTGACCGTCAACGAGGACTCGGAATCCAGCCTGTACACGGTTTCCGGCGGCACCGTCACGCACTACACCTACTCCCCGTCGTCACTGCCGCACCTGGGCGGCACCGACGCCGTCGCGACGTACAAGGGGAAGATCCTGATCAGCGCGTCCGCGCCGGGCACCTCCGGCAAGGCGCCGGCGTCCGCTCCGGCGGTGTTCGCGGTCACGCTGAACGCCGGGGCCAAGACCGCCGCGGTCGTTCCGTTCTTCGCTGACAACGCGACAGCCGCCGGGGTAAACGCCCCGAACGCCGGCAAGAACGTCACCCTCGCGCTCACGGACCCGGACTCCAACGGGGTCGTCCCGTCGAGCTCGCCGGAGTTCGCCGGGGACTTCATGCTGAACTCCCAGGGCGACCAGGAACTGATCTTCTCCGGCGCCAGTGGCCAGAACCTGCAGGTCCTGAAGATCTCTGACCCGGTCAACGACACCGCCTGGGCGACCTCGGCCAGCGGTTCGCTGTACACGACGGACTCCACCGCCGACGCGGTCGATGCCATCACGGGCTCGTTCACGCCGGGGACCGCGTACACCGCGGTGACCCCGTGCAACGCCAACAACGCCCCGACCACCTGCCCTGGCCCCGGCTTCCTGGCCAACTCCCTGGGCACAATCAACCTGAAGACCGGCACGGTCGGCAAGGTCGCCATCGACGGGGCGGTCACGCCCAAGGGCCTGATCTTCGTCCCGTAACCGGCACGACCCGACCCGACGGGGGCCGCCAGCACACTGGCGGCCCCGTCCCCATTCGAACGGCCTCAGACGGCTCGGACGTCGCCAGTCAGGCAACGCGAGCGAATTCTCGACGCGCGCTACACCCGTGGCAAGTGTGCGAGCTGGGTCAGGACCTCAGGCGTCTCGTTGATGCAGATGAACCGTAACGGTCTCGGAACGCTCCGCACCTAAGTCTGCTTGTTCGGCTTGTTCGGCTTGTTCGGCTTGTTCGGCTTGTTCGGCTTGAGTGGGCTGAAGGGAGCAGGCATCCCAGTAAGCACGCGTTCTTTCTCTTCTCCGCCGCGCCCAGCAGCGACTACGCCTACCTGGATTACGGGATGCGCGTCACGGGACTCTGCCGTTCGGCACGATGGCGGTGGCGCTCGCGGCGGCCTGGCCGATATGGCTGGTCCTCATCGCGCTCTTCCTGTGGCTATTCCCCGATGGGAGACTCCCGGCGGGACGGTGGCGCCGCATGTCCGTGGCCGTTGTCGTGGCGGTAGTCCTGCTCGGGCTGGCCGCCTCGGCCGGTGATGTTATTGCCGTCGCTGGTCGTGCCACCCCGGTCGAACGCCAGCGGCAACTTCGCCGCCAACCCGGCTGGGGTATGGGCCGTTGTCCGGGATGTGGTGGTCGTCGCCGTCCTGGCGAGCTGGCTTGCCTGGCTGGCGCTGCAGGTGCCCAAATACCGGCGGTCGGCCGGTGAACGCCGGCAGCAGCTCAAGTGGCTCTACAGCGGCGCCGCCGTCCTCGTCGTCTCCGCGGTCGTCAGCGCGCAGTCCTCGGGTGATTCCTCATCACCCTGGCAGGTCGTCGGCACACTCGGACTGGCGGTTCTCCCGGTCTGCATCGGCGTCGCGGTGCTCAAGTACCGCCTGTATGAGATCGACCGCATCATCAGCCCGGTGCTGTCTACGCCATCATCACGGCCGTACTCGCCGGCTTGTTCGCCGGGCTGGTGGTCATCGCCACGAACGTGCTCCCAGTCAAGACTCCGGTGGCGGTCGCGGCCTCTACGCTTGCCGTTGCGGCGCTATTCAACCCGCTGCGGCGCCGGGTTCAGCGCGCGGTCAACCGCCGGTTCAACCGGGCCCGCTACAACGCCGAGGCCGTCGTGGCCACCTTCACCGCGCGACTGCGCCACTCCGTGGACCTCGACACCGTACAGGGGGAACTCGTCAACGCCATCCACGACGTGTTCGAACCCGCTCACGTCTCTGTGTGGCTCACAGCCAGCGGTCCGCGCTGACCAGGGATTCGGGATCTGCATAGGTCAGAGCGCGTGTCAAGGGCCCATATGATCTGGATCGGCGCCGTGCGACGGGCACATCGGCGCCGTGCGACGGGCACTCAGTCGAGATCGAACTCGTTGCCCTCGATGTCCTGCATCACGATGCACGACTCGTTGTCGTCATCGGCAGGCAGTAGTCGCACGCGTACGGCGCCGAGCGCGGCCAGCCGTGCGCATTCGGCCTCAAGCGCGGCCAGGCGCTCTTCACCCACGAGCCCGGTGCCGACCCGCACGTCAAGATGCAGCCGATTCTTGACGACCTTGCCTTCGGGAACGCGCTGGAAGAACAGTCGCGGGCCCACACCTGAGGGATCGACGCATGCGAACCATGAACCCTGATCCTCAGGCGGCAGCGAGTGACCGAAGTCGTCCCAAGTGGCGAACCCTGCCGGTGGCGGCGGTATGACGTACCCCAACACCTCGCACCAAAAACGAGCGACGCGCTCAGGTTCTGCGCAGTCGAAGGTGACTTGGAACTGCTTGACCGACGCCATCGCTCCACCATAGAGGCGCGAGTCGGTCAAGGAAAACGCGCCCAGCGCGCAGGTAGACGACCAGACTGGCGAGTAGGCAACGGACGCTCAGGCTACCGGGTAACGCGCCGTCCACGAGCCGGTGCTCGGAGGGACTCGAACCCCGCCTCCTGCTGGCCGTCACCGATGCTTACAGGCGCAGCCTCGTCATCAGTCTCGATCGATTCGGTGCAGCGCTAGCACTGTCATTAGCAGGGTCTAAGTTACGGGCGGCCTGGCTGATCCGGCTGCCGTGCGGGAGAGTGGTTCCACGTGTCTGCCGAGCAGACCAATTATGCTGGCCAGCCCGGCCGGGTCCAGCACTGTGACGCGACGAAACCCGGTCGGTGCGAGATGGCAGGCGCCCTTAAGCGGTACGCAGCGCCCTGATGAGTTGCTTCTTGTTCATGGTTGACCGGCCTTTGATGCCAGCCTTCTTGGCCCTGCGCCGCAACTCTGGAACCTTCAAGTTATCGTAGGCCGACAGCAAAGTCGCGGACCTTCCGCCTACCCGCTGGCGGGACAACACATCCCGGTACCGGCCGCAACTTCAGATTCAGCATTCCGAAGGGACGCGCGGTGGCGCGCTGATCGACGCTCATGAGCGCTGGCCCAGTGCGGTCCGGCGACGAACGCGTGCCAGGCGATCTTGGGCTGAGCTACGCGATAGCCAGCAGACGAGCGCCGCCCGCGCACTGGCCGCGGGGCAGCGGACTGCAGGCGTGGTATGGCGGCGCCGCCGCTGCGACAACCGATCCCGTCGCACGGCTACCGGAACTGGCGTGGGCCTGCGCAAAACATCCCCGCCGTCGCGGCTAATGGAACGGGTGTTATCCGGCCTTGCGTACTTCCTCGGCGCTGGCCTGCGCTTGCGGGTGCCCGGCCTGCGCGGCCGCCTCGCGTTCGGATTCGGCGTTGATCTCGCCGCCGAGGAGCACGGCCAGCCCGGTGAGGTAGAGCCAGAAGATGAGGATGACCACGCCGGCGAACGCGCCGTAGGTCTTGCCGTAGGAGCCGAACTTGGCCACGTAGAACGAGAAGCCGAGCGAGGCGAGCAGGAAGATGGCCGTGCCGACCAGGCCGCCGGGGCTGACCCACTGCCAGCGCGGCGATTCGCGGTTCGGCCCGTAGATAGTAGTAGACCGAGAACAGCAGCGAGATGGCGACGATCGTCAGCAGCCAGCGCAGCACCGTCCAGGCGATGACGAAGGCCGTCCCGGTGACCGCGGGCAGATGACCCTCGATACCGTGGCCGATCGAGGCGCCGAAGACGATCAGCGCCGACGGCGATCCCGCCGAGCACGAGCGTGGCCAGCATGAGCGGGAAGGCCCGCAGCCGCTTGGCCACGAACTTGCGGTCGACCGGCACCTCGTAGGCGATGTCCAGCCCGGTCTCGAGCGCGGCCATGCCGCCCGAGGCGCTCCACAGCGCGACCACGATGCCCATGATCAGCGCGGTGAGCGAGGCCGAAGCGGACCGGGCGGTGGCGGCGTGGACGGCCTGGCTGAACACCCCCGACGCGCCGGGCGGCAGCGCCTTGTCGAGGCCGTTGACCAGCCGGTGCACGGTGCTGGCGCCCGACGATGGATCAGGCTGGCCAGGCCCAGCAGCGCGATCAGGGCCGGGAACAGGGCCAGGAACCAGTGGTAGGCCAGGCTCCCGGCCGTCATGCTGCAGCGGTCGCGGACGAATTTCTTCCCGGTGCGCTTGATCGTGTTGCGCCAGCCGGTCTCGCCGAGTTCCAGCGGCGTGTCCGGGCCACCGGACACCTCGTTCTGCGGGGGGATCGTCTCGGTTCCCTCCCCGCGGCGGGAACCGTCGCGCCGGTCCTGGCGGTCTGGCTCGGCCATGGTCATGTCTCCTGACCGGATGGCTGGCCTTCCTCACCGGGCCAGAAGCCGGTGAGCTGGCGCGTGCCCTCGGCGGCGCCGCGGTCGAGCGCGGCCTTGACCACGGCGAAGATCGCGCCCTGCAGGGCGGCGGCCAGCAGGACCTCCCGCCAGCCCCGCCTGCGCGTCGGTGGCCTTGGGCGCATCGTCTTCCCGTGCGGTGATCTTCCAGACTTTCTTGAAGATCGCACCGGCCAGCACCCCGCCCAGCACGCTGACCAGCATGCCCACCGGCTTGTACAACAGCTTGATCATCGCCTTCTCCACCACCTGATGGCCAGGATGGCCGACAATGAGCACGCCCGCAGCCACCACGAGCGGCACCCGGTGCTGCCGGGCGCTGCTGGCTCCCTTCGCGACGGCCTGCCGTACCGGTTCGGGCGTGGCCTCCCGCACAGGCGCGGCCGCCGCCGCTACCCGGCCGGAACGCTGCTCCTTGGCCGCGGCGCCCAGCACCGTCCCTCTCTGGCCCGCGCCGCCGGTCTTGCCTGCGAGCTGATCGCGCACGTTCCCAGCGCGGGCGGCGGCCTGCGCCCGGGCCTGGCTCGCCTTGTCCTTTCACCCGGCCGGCCAGCTCGGCTGCCTTGTCTTGCGCTCTTGCCTTCACGTCCGTCTTGGCGACCAGCTGCTCGACCGTGTCGCCGAGCTGCTCGCGGGTCTGCTCGATCTCCTGCTGCAGTTCCTGAACGTCATCAGGCGGCGCCCGCCTCGCGCCATCGGCGCGCGGGCGGTTTGCGGCGCGCCATCATCCGGCGCAGCTTCTGCGGCCCGCCGATGCCCGCAGACGTCGCGCGGGTCGGCGGCGTGCCGTCCCGCGGGCTTTCCTGCCGGTCCGCTGGTGGTCATCGCCGCGCCCTTTCCTTGATCTCTTCGACATCGGTTTTGACGCTGTCCACGGCCTGCTCAGGAACCGGAGGCGTGGCCTTCTGCAGGCGGCTCTTACCGATCAGCGCCGCTGTCGAGGCGATGGCCAGCAGGACCGCGCCCACGATCAGCGCCGCCAGCCATGCCGCCACCACCCCGCTGATCGCGATGATCGCGCATGCGATCAGGCAGCCCACGCCGTACAAGGCGACCAGGCCGCTGCCGCCCAGTCATCCAGACGCCCACTCCGGCCTGCTTGCCCTTGCGGGTCATCTCCAGCTGCGCGAGCTTCAGCTCGTCGCGCACCAGCGCGGAAACCTGCTCCGACAGCAGCTTGACGAGTTCCTCCGCAGAACGGTCCTCGGCAGGCGGCTGCACATCATCGGCGGCGTGTTCCATGATGTCCGCCTTTCGTCCGGGTGAATGCGTGGGCTCTACCCAGCCGTCCGCAGGCCTAACATGGGCCTGCGCAGCGGAGAACGCCCGGTTTGCCGACCGCGAGACACGTAACTGGCGACCGTGAACTCTGGCCACTCTGCACGCCGAACTCTGGCCACTCTGCACGCCGCAGTCCACCCGCCGCATCCGGCTGCCCGCTCGGCCTTCATGACACCCTGCCTGTCGGCTCGGGCGCAGATCTGCAGGCCAACGGTCAGTAGGCCGATCGAGCGGGAACCGTCGCCGGATCATGCGGTGCACCGCACCAGCTCGGAGCCTCGCTCCTGGCCATCCCCCGATAGGCGCCAACCCGAGCCGGGCAAGATCACGCGCAGGAGTGGCCGCAGGCCATCACGTGTGACGCGAAGCGTTCTTGCGCGTGATCTTGCCCGGCTTCACACTGGAGCGCCGGCAGGATGGCCTCCGCTTTGCAGCCCGCGAGCAGGGCGCTGATCGTTGCGGCGCTGAGCCGGTGCGGGGCCGCGGGACGACTCGCGCGCCGACGCCGCCGTGGCCCGGCAGGGCCTAAGAGCGGCGGGCGGCGCCCAGCGCGCAACGTTCGCCCGAACGGGCCCGCCCGGTCACCGGCGGGTGCTGCGCCGCGCTCCGGTCGCGCTTCCTTCGCGGCGCTTACCAAGATCGGCGGGCCAGTCGGACCCGGCGCGCTCCGCGCGCCCTTGATGATCGTAAGGAAAGTCCTCACCGTATAGGAATAAAGCGGGCAATACGGGCGGCGGTCGCGACGGCCGGCCCCTGTCAGCGATCACGGTCTCTCATATCCATCGCACATTGCGCAAGGCCCCTCGCCGACGCCGTCAACGTCGAGCAACTGCTGGCCGCCAATCCGGCCGCGCGGTCGAAACAGCTGAAGAGCAGCGCTATCGAGCCCGTCCAAGTCTGGACCGTCGAGCAGCTCGGCTCGTTCCTCGCCGCCGCCCGGTCTCACCGGCTGTTTGCCTTCTACCGCCTGGCCGCCTACACGGGCGCACGACGTGGCGAACTGCTGTATCTCCGATGGGATGCTCTGGACCTCGCCGCCGCCGAGTCACCTTCGGCGGCTCAACAGCCGTGGTGCGCGGACGACGCGTCGAAGGCACCACCAAAGGCGGCCGGTCCCGCACGGTCAGCCTCGACCGCGAGACCGTGACGGTCCTGCGGGAGCATAGCCGCCAGCAGGCCGAACGAAGACTGGCCGCCGGATCGGCCTGGAACGACAACGGCGGCCTGCTCTTCACCACCCGATGGGGTGAACCGCTCTACCCCGACACCGCGACCGCGCTCATGACCAAGCTGATCAACCAGCACAACAAGTCGGTCACTCCCCCGGTCAAGCCGCTGCCTCATGCCCCGGCTGCATGATCTGCGCCATCTGCATGCGACCACACCGCTGCTGGCAGGAGTCCCGGTGCACGTGGTCGCTGCACGGCTTGGCCACGCCGACCCCGCCGTGACGTTGCGGGTCTACTCCCACGTCCTCCGCGAGCACACAGCAAGCATCGGCGACATCTTCGCCCAGGCAGTTAAGGGCTCGCGTTAGCAAATCCGTTAGCAAGCGGCAGAGCCAGAAGTGGTCAGTAGCAGCGTTTGCGCTGGTCAGAAGTGGTGGTCAGGGGCGGGGTCGAACCGCCGACCTTCCGCTTTTCAGGCGGACGCTCGCCCCCTGAGGCCACCGGGCCAGTGACAGCGGGACACCTCTCCTGACCTGGGCAGACCCGGAAATGCCTGGTGATCATGACCCTTCGGCCCGACTCATCCGGGCCCGCCCACCCGGCGCGAGCACCGGCCCGCGGACCGCCCGAAGGCGGCTGACCCGGCGGAGGAGAGTAAAACTATGGCGGTGCTGCGGCGGCGTGCCCGGCCGCGCGGGCAGCTGGACGCCGGGCCGCTCGCGGCGGACATCGGCTCGTTCCGGCTGCACCTGGCCGCCGAGGGCAAGTCGGCCCGGACCATCCAGGGCTACACCGGAGCGGTGCGCTGGTTCGCCGCCGGCTGGCTGCTGCCGAGGCAGGCCGCGGCAGCTGGGACCAGGTCGACGGGCAGGATATTCAGCGGTGGATGGTGCACCTGCTGGGCCGGTACAGCACCGCCTACGCCAGCATCCAGTTCCGCGCACTGCGGCAGTTCTTCAAATGGCTGGCCGCCGAAGAGGAGATCCCCGACCCGATGGCCCGGCTCCGCGCCCCAAAGGTGGCAGTGCGGAAGTCCCGGTGTTCACCAGCGTAGAACTATCGGACCTCGAGCATGCCTGCCGCGGCAGGACCTTCGCCCAGCGCCGCGACGCCGCGATCATCGCGGTGTTCACCGCGACCGGCATTCGGCTCTCGGAAATGGCCGGGATCCGCTACGACCCGGACGACCCCGACCGTGATGATCTTGACCTGGGCCGCCGGGAGATCCGCATCACCGGCAAGGGCGGCACCGCCCGCACCGTCAAGATCGGCCACCAGGCCGCCCGCGCCCTCGACCGCTACCTCCGCGCCCGCGCCCGCCACCCCCAGGCCTGGCGGGACCGGCTGTGGCTCGGCGCCAACGGCCGCGGTGCCGCTGACCGCCGACCGGCATCTACCAGCTGATCGCCCGCCGCGGACGGCAGGCCGGCGTGGCGGTGTACCCGCACCGGTTCCGGCACCACTTCAGCCACACCTGGCTCGACCGCGGCGGCGCCGAAGCGGACCTGATGGAACTCAACGGCTGGACCTCCCCCCAGATGCTCACCCGCTACGGCGCCAGCGCCCGCGCCGCCCGCGCCCGCCGCACCTACGACCGCATCATGACCGGCAACCCCTGACCCTGGCCAGGACGGCGCGCCGCAGCGCGCCACGCCAGGCGCTTGCGCACGGGCAACACGGCCCGTGACGGCGTGCCAGGCACGGACACCGGGCACCTCCTCCGCCAATTCAGGCATCATCCGCCGTCGCCACCCCATCGTGCACGGCCGAAACCATGCCGACGACCCCCAAGAGCAAGGCGCTGCCGGAATCTGCCCCGGCGGCGGCCGTCAGGCCGAGACGATGGCCATCACGCAGCGTCAACAATCAGGCAGCGCTGAATCCGGCCTGCCACCGCCGATCGCCGACTACGCGCGGCTGGGAGCAGGGTGGATCGCTACGTTCGACGGAGCTCAGATGCGGCCGGTGCTGGGATCTGGCCGACGTCTGGCTCGGCCAGTAGTGGGTGGACACTGCAGCGAAGAACGCGGCCAATGATGGTTTCGACTGCCCTACCGCGGTCAGGATCGCCTGAGGCGGGCTGGCTCCGGCACGGCGCGCGATGGTACCTGCGGTAACCCCGAGCACAGCCCCAGCGGTCGTCTACCTGCGCACCCGGTTCGCCGCTTTACCGTCAAGCAATCGCCATGGAAACTCGGCCCACAACTACCAGCACTAATACTCTAACCATTGGTAGTCAGGGGCGCGGTGCCCTTGCGGGCCGGGTTCCCCATCCCCCTTTCAATCCGTACGTGCGGTTTTCCCGCATACGGCTTACCGATGATCTTCTTGACATGGTTACGCCGCCTTCGGATAGCGGATGGTGCCGCGAGAGCCGGTAAAGGCCGTGCCCGTTGAACCACTCCTCGGTCCACTGCCGCGCTTGCCGGCGTGCAGGTTGCGCCCGCGCTTCTTGACCATCAGGCGTTCAGCCGCCGCACGACGTAGTCGTCGATCTGGCGGAACTTGGCGGCGGCGTTCCCGGTGCGGAAGTAGTTGCCCCAGCCGCGCAGCAGCGGGTTGAGGTCAGCGATCACGTCGCTGATGTCTTTACGCCTGTGCGGTTGCGGCCGGTCCGGTCCTGGACCTTGTCCCGGAGCGCGTTTCATCGCCTGCTGCGAGGGCCAGCGGTGCAGGTAGTAGCGGACGATCCGCTTCTGCTCCCACAGCCGGCCCGACATGCGGGCATGGAAGTGGCAGCCGAGGAAGTCCAGGCCCTCCCGGCCTTCCCGGAGGTCAACCACCCTCGTCTTGTCCGGGTGCAGTTCCAGCCCCAGCGCCGCGAGGATCTCCCGCACCGCGCCCAGGGCCGCCTGGCCTGCGCCTGTGACCGGCACAGCACCACGCCGTCGTCGGCGTAACGCACCAGCTCACCCAGGCCGCGCCGGTGCAACTCGGTGTCCAGGACATGCAGGTAGATGTTGGCCAGCAGCGGGGTAATGACCCCGCCCTGCGGGGTGCCAGCGACCGTCCGCTCGAACACCCCGTTCCGTCATCACACCCGCCTGAAGCCACATGCGGACCAGCTTGAGCACCCGGCGGTCCGAAACCCGCCGCCCGACCACAGCGAGCAGCCGGTCATGGCTGATCTCGCCGAAGAAGCTCCGGATGTCGAACTCCACGACGAACTGGCAGCCCTCGATGAAGCCGACGCGCAGCCGCTCCATCGCCTGCGTGGCCGACCGCTTCGGCCGGAACCCGTAGGAGCACGGCAGGAAATCGGCCTCGAAGATCGGTTCCAGCACCAGCTTCGCCGCCTGCTGGGCCACCCTGTCGCGGACCGACCGGTATGCCCAGCGGCCGCTTCCCGCCTTGCGGTTTCGGGATCTCCACGCGCCTGGCGGGCGCGGGACGGTAACAGCCTTCGCGGAGATCGCCTGAAGCTCAGCCGAGCAGCCGGCTCAGCCCCGTAGCTCGTCCTCCACATCCGCCAGGGTGACCGATCCACCCCGGCGGCCCCGCGATTGTCCCGGACCCGTTCCCACGCCTCCCGCAGGACGTCACCCCTGTGGATACGGTCGTACAGGGCGTGGAAACGCCGCTCCGGAGACTGCTTGGCCGCAGCCCATAGCTTGCGCTGAAGTTGTCGCACGTTCCCGGAAGACGCCCGCCCATCGAATGCCGACTGCGGAACCTCTCCTGGTACGGCAGGCGAAGGCCCGCCGGGGTGGTTGGGCCGGGCGGTCCCGGCCATGCCCTGACGCTTACCCTCATCCCCAGGCATGATCAAAGCGAGGGCCCTTCCCTCCCGGCGCGTTATGCTGCACGCCGATCACCGGTACTACGGCCCTCTCGGACTCCCGCTGCCCTCCGGGCGACTTCACCATCGGCTTATACCCCTGGTCTTTGCCCGACGCAGGCCAGGCAGACGGGTCTCTCCTGTTCCGGCCCAGACCATGCACACGTGCCGCCCTCCATACCCCGGGAGAACCCGCCAGGCCATAACCGGAACGAGGCCTGACGGACATGGCCTTCGCCGTGACATGAGCGGCTCGGCTCCTCCGTTGTGATTGTGACGAGGCTGCAAGGTTCGCTTTACGCTACGGCCCGCGTGCTTGCTCCCTCCAAAGAGGCTCTTGACACCCCGCTCAGCCCGCCGCCTCTCAGCGGCGAACCGGGGCCTGCTACCGGGCACTCCGGTGTCTACCCGGACGGGACTTCCACCCGCAGGCCTGGACCAGCTTCCAGGACGCAACATGTACCCAACATAGAAGGCGACCCTAGTCGCAAATTACCTTAACGATGTAATGACGGGTGCTTTTTTGATATGCACTAACCCTTCAAATCGACCACATTATCCCCTTTTATCCGCTAACGCAATTAGACGCCGATTCCAACGCCGTGTCAGGCTTTTGTTTGCACGCCGAATAGCACCGAGTGCCCAGTGTAAATACTCTCACGGATGAGATCACGGATCTGATCAGAAGCTGAACCGCTACTACCGATCCATCCATCCTGGACTAGTTCAATAAATAGCGAGTTGCTAAGGTGCCTGGTGCTGTTCTCATAGGTTATTACGGTTCCGCCTCTTGGACCTCGACACGTTCGGATCAGTTCTTCAAAGTGCTCTCTTGCAAAGTACATGCCCTTGATCAAGTCCGCCGGGTCACCGAAACGACTGCTGGGATCACAAAGCTTAAGCCAGCAGGGCATTGACAGAAGCCGAAAGTCTTCCGGATGGGGTGCGCATTGAGCGTCTACCTGTCGCATTCGCTCCAACTCGCCGCCCAAATTGCGATCCGGTCGATATTCGAGGTGAGTGAGTCCTCTTGGCTCATTCCCCTGTCTAAGCATCTTCTTGTATTGTACGAGGACGAATGAAGATCGCTGCTCGTTCCAGTAGACGACATCAACGCCCAAAGTATGCTCCACCGCCGTACGGTTAGCATTCATGACGAATATTCTGCGGCGTCCATCTGTAAAAGAGCGCCAGGCTACCTGTCCAGTTTCTCGCGGCAACCAAGAGCCGAACCGACCTGTGTCGTGCACGATGAGATGATCTTCCAATATTGACCTATCAGGCAAGCCATTCAGGAACGGAACTCCGGTCTGCGACGATGACCACGACCGAATAATTTGGCGTCCGATACCCGCTAGACCTAGCAGCAGTCCCAGGCCATCGCGTTCTTGATTGAGGAGTTCGCCCGCAGCACCCCGCGGGAATCTTACGTCCGTCTGTCGCTGCAAGCTACGGATCAGATCTGCGGCATAAGGAAGCATGTCCACGATTACACGAACGATCTCTTCGCCCCCGCGCACTGGGAGGATCCCTACTCGGTCCATGATTCCCTGATGCCGACTAGGCAGAGCCCGTCGAATCTCATCTAGAGGAATGGGATTGATATGTTGGGCTTCGGTAACTCGCACTATCCGGTTGACAGTCGTGATGTAAGACCCACCTTGAGCGCGCCCTAGCAAGCTAAGTTCGCCATCAACTATGATTAGCGCCAGATGAGGTTGCGCCCCTTCCCACTCCGATCGACGCCATGCTTGCGAGAAAGTTATCGGCTTTCCTCCAAGTGTATTTGACTGGAGACGTTCCCCTACACCCTTGCCGTCAATTATAGCTACCAAATTCGATTATCCCCCTCGTTCATTTACTCGTGACAATTTTCGCGCACGCCGAAACTAGGCAGCCGCATCGGACAAATCCCACTCACCTAGAACATATCTCAGCCGCTACCTAACAGTTGCTTGCGTGGAGCGCCTACCAGCAGGCAATCTTCCGGGGATGGTCCTGGCTCTCATGTCTGGTCTCCCGCGCATAGATCTAGATTCGAAACAGGGACAGACAGACACCAAGTTTTCTGATGATGTTAGGCGCCTGCGGCAAGGTCTGTGGTATCAGTAGTGACGCTTTGGCAAGTCCGGCATAGTGCGGACCGTCGTATTCTGAGTTCGATAGCCGCCCCTCTGCAAGGCCTCGCTAGATTTCCCTGGACGTTGCTCTGATTCCCAGATCGGCGAGTTGCCGCTGGATCTGCTCGGCAGCTCCCTCTTGCAGCATGAGCTGTATCGTGCCCTGCAGGTAGCTGATCTGCCTCTCGTCCAGCGCGATATAGAACGCGCGGAACAGTGCCGCCAGCTTGTCAGCGTTTTCGCTGCTGGCAAGCAGGTTGCTGGTGAACGAGAACGAGACCTGCCGTTCCGTGGATACTGCCAGGGGTGCATCGGCACCTCCGGTTGCCGCTTCAACCGCTTGGCTGCCGAAGCCAACTTGCGACCCAAACCCGGTGCCGGCGCCGTGGGCGTCACCGCGGTCAGCGATGCCGACGACTGCCGGGCATCCGCCCTCATGGGCAGGCTGGCTGCATACGGGACAAACCTGGGGCTGAGGCCTGGCCAGCCGCAGCCCTGCGCTCAAGAGGTTGACTTGGCCTGGTGTGGTCACCGCGACTTCGGTACCCGCCCCATCCACGATCCTGAGCAGGCCCTGGCTGACAGCATCGTGAATTGCCCGCTGAAGGTCGCTGTCGCCACTGTAGAGCAACGGCAGCCTGGGGGCGCTGTAAAACGCTGCCCGAACGTCGGAGAGCGTTCTTCCATAGTCCTGATCACGAAGGTTGTGCAAGAGTGCCTTGGCACCGAACTTCTCTTGACCGAAAGTCTTGTCTCGCTCCGCGAGCCCTTTCCAAACAAGGGTGCCATCGAGCGCGGTCTCGCTTTCACCGTCGAACGTGAGCTGGTCTAGGTACCGTTCCCCGTCCGGGTCGGGCTGAACAACATAGACAACATGCCGGTAAGCCTGCTTGACAGCCTTCGTGAACCGATCCCGCGCGGTGTCAAGCTCACTGGCACCAGTCTCCTTAAGCTCATTATCGTTTTGAACCTCAGGCGCCGCCAGTGCCCTTTGCTTTGCCAGAAACTCAACTGCAATGCCGCGCGCTAGCACGCGCTTCTGCGTATTCACCACAGCGAACACGGCACTGCTTGCCCACTGCACGGGCAGTTGCTGCGTGCCCTGCCCGAGTCCCGCCGCCATCGTCAGCGCCTCGATGGTCTGCTCCTCCATGCCGTTGCGGAGGCTGTACTGCGCCGGGTCGAGCACGATGAGGCGGGTGGTGTACGCGGTATCGAGTCCAGCGGTGGCCAAGACATCAGCCGGGCTCCGCTGAAGGTCTGCTGGGACGAATTTCAGCTCACGGAACGGGCCGTTGCTGGCCAGGTCCCGTGCGAACTTGGCGATCACCTGGTCGCGTTCATCGTCTGTGACCGTGCGGCGGATGTTGTTGACGAGCATGCGGTGGGTGAGCCGGGTGGACAGGAAGTACCGGGCAGGTCTTGTTGTTGCCTTGACCCGGGATGACGTCCAGCGCGCTCATGCCCCGGTCGGGGTTCGACGAGCTCGCCGACCACGCTATCGGCATCGGTGATGGTGTAGCTGATGTCGGGCACGCTGGTGGCGGCCTTGACCTCAGGCGCGCTGGCACCACGTCCACGGCCAGGGCGCAGGGTGCCGACGATGCTGGCGAGGAAGATGAAGGTGGCAGCGCGTTCAGCTGCCCGCGGATTGGCCTCGAGCCACACAGCGGTCGCTGGTCGCTCAAGATCTTGCTGACGCGCGGTGCCGGCTGGCCTGTCGTGGTTGACGACCTCGATCTCGGCGAGACTGCGATAGTTGGCGATGGTGCGTTCATCCTCCACCAGGCCGCTGCCCAGGAGCGCCTCCCGCACCGCGCTATCCGACAGTGGCAAGTCGCCGGGTCCGATGAGAGCGGGAACCCATTCACCGGCCTTGCCACGCTGCTGCTGGGCGTAGACCGTGGCGGCGAAGATGCGGATCGTCGACCGAACCCGCTGGAATCCGGTGACCTTACTCCACTCCTCCTTCGCGAGGTCAATCAGCATCGGATGGAACGGGTAGCAGGCGGCGACCTCGTCGCCCCAGCGTTCGCGCCAGTCGGCGCCGATCGGGCTCCCAGACGTGCTTCTCCCAGGCCTTGTCTGCGAACACGGGCTCGTAGAGGGCGGCGGTTGCCGCTAGTACCTCGGCGGCGGGCTCGGCGTCGAAGAGCCGTGCGCCGCAGGATGTCGGCGAAGTCCCCGACCTCGGTGACCGTGGCGGGGATGCCGTTGCGCTCGAGCAGGCTGTTAGGTCGTCTCGGCGTTCCTGGGCGGCTGCCGACAGCGCGGTCTTGTCGGCGTCCGAGGCGATCATCACGACCAGCATCGCCACGTGCGGCACGTCGTTGACGACGTCGAGCAGCGCGCGCAGGAAAGCCATGTCCTGGGCGGCCAGGTCGGGTTTGTTGGCGCCGTCGAGCCCGTTGCCGATGTAGTCGAGCACTTCGTCGACGATGATGAGGACGGGCCGGTTGACCGCGCGTATGCGCCTCGGCGATCTTGTGTTTGTCGCTCCAAAACGGCTGGTAGCGCTCGTAAAGCGAGTAGTCCTTGGAGAACAGCCGCCACAGGAATCGCTCGTAGAGGCTGACGGCTGGTCCGTCGAGTTCTTGTAACCGCCGCCCGGGCGTCATGTTGTCGCAAGGCAGGACAACCACGTGCGGGCCTGCCGAGGTCGGCGGCAAGGGGATGTCCCATCTTGGCCTCGCGCCCGGTCGGCGACCCGCTGCCCGAGTTCGGTGCTCAGCAGTGCCTTCGGGGTTGGCCGCCAGGTGATACGCGCCGATGCATGCGTGCGACTTGCCGCCGCCCATGCCCTGGTCCAGCCGGGTAACGGCCCGGGCCTTCAGGTAGTCGTCGCCTCCTCCGATGCGGACGGCGATCTCGGTGAGCAAGTCAATGAGCCGTTCGGTGGGGTGGGTGATTTCGCCGTAGTAGCGAGCGTCGGCATACGGCGGCCGATCCGCCCCCATGCCGTGTACGGCCCTGAACAGGGACATCCGCACTTCGTCGATCTGGCCAGACGCGCCGAGGATCTCCTTGCGCATCTTCAGTGCCTTCCACCATGGCGTCACACTGGTCACGGCTGTCCTCCTGTGCTGTTTAGGCGTGGGTGCGTGCACGTGCTCGGCTTGCGCGTCGTAGCGGCCTCGCCTGCGCGTCGTCCTGTGTCTTAGGGCGAGAGCCCTTATGTCCGTCGGCCGTGAAAGCCTCGGCTGCGTTCCGGATTCCGTCCCGCGTGCGGAGCAGCCTGGTGAACGCGATGGCGTCAGGGTCGTTGGCAGGCGAGCCGGTTCGCGAGGAACTGGATCGTTGCCCAGAGGTAGACGTCGTCGGCTTCCCGCTTCGCGGCAGCCAGCACCTGGACCATCGCCTCGCAGACCCTCTTCGGACGCTGCAGCGAGAGCAAGGACGACATCGATGACGGCTGAGTCGCCGTGGATCTTGCCCCTGATACTCGTGGGAGGTAACGAACCGGACGCCCTTGTCGGCATCAGGCACCAGGTCACGGACGGAGGCCAGGTTCGAGAGACGAGGCAAGCGCCTGCCATCGCAGCTCGGACTTCGGCCTGGGGCTGACGTCCGTAGAGGCGGACCCACCACAGCGCGAACCCTGTTCGGGCGTCGAATGCTTCCAAGAGGCTGGTGGTCGATCTTGACGCCATGGCGTCCTGCACAGCCGCACATGCCAGTGGGAGGAATGTGTAGATGTCGATGGCTCGCCCTGGGCGTTGAGAACCTGGCTGTATCGCCCGACGACCTCCATGGCGGGGCCGACAGCGGCCATGAGCATGTCAGCGGGTGCCAGGCCCCATCGTTCCCAGTCTGGGTAGCGACGCTTGACCTCGGCCTTGATCTCGGCCTCGACGGCGCCTTTGCGTCCGTTCAGGACGGTCGGCCGGTGCAGGTCGGCAGGCCATGGTCAGGGTCGTCACGATATTGGTGAAGCCGCCTTTGCCTCCCGGATTCGGTCTTGGCTGGCCAGGCGCCAGTCAGAACGAGTCCCGCGTCATGGATTGCCGTGAGCAGTCGCTGCCACACCTCAGGCTCGCCATGGCCGAACACGATGGTGACGACGCCGTCGCTCTGCGACGATGCGGCCGATCTCGCGGAATGCCTTCGTGATCAGGGTGTAGTAGTGCTCGCTCGTCGCGGTGATCGTTGTTGCTCGTTCCGCCTTTCTTGACGATGATCTCTTCCTGCTTTCTCCTGCACGCCGAACTCGTGGGCCGTTATGCCGAGTTCGGGCCAGGTACCGGCTAGTGCGCGCTTGATCCAGACGTAAAACAGGTCACTGGCATCGGTGTAATCGATCATCGCGCCGTAGGGCGGATCGGTAATGACCGCGGAAATGCTCCGGTCGCGGAAGAACGGAAGGCTGAGCGCTGAGCTGCGCGTCACCTCGCAGGGAGTGCCGTCGACAGGCGGCATAATGCCGTTGAGCGCGCTGAGCGTGCCTTCGGCTACCGATTCCCAGCTGCCTGGACCGTTCGCCAGGCCCACCTCGAAGTAGTCGAAGGAGAAGTTGAGGCTGGACTCGGTCGCGAAGATGTCATGCACGCCCATACGACTGACGTCCAGGGTGCAGCCGCGCGTGGCACGCCGGAGCTTCCGCGCCAGCACAGCGGCCCCGTATCCAGTAAGCGCCCGGGCGTAATTGTCGCTATTGCCGTTCTTGACAAGTTCGTTCCCGATCTCCTCGATGCACCGGGCGAGGGTGATGAATGATAGGGTCTGCCGGGCGTTCATCATGTCGCCGTAGCAGCTGGCGCCGTAGACAGTTGCCTGGACCGTCCAGGTGTTGCCGGCGGGTATCTGCTCGTTGGGTACTGCCGGGAGGAACCGGTTGAACTGGGGCTGGTGGCGTAGCGCGGTGGACGCAGCGTAAATTGCCGACCGCTCGTGCTGTTCGAGCGGGCGATATGACTTGCCGACCGCGGGGTCGATGTCAGCCGCGAGCAATGGCGTGTCGTAGCCGAGTCCGCTCTGGAGGATTCGCATCTGCACTTGGCGGTCATGCGGACACCGGCAGAAGGGGCACACGGCAACGCGGCCATTACTGTCGAACTTGCTCTTCCCTGGCGGGACCTGGCGCGTAGGCGCCCCTCTTGGCGGGCCGTCGTGGACGATAACGCTCCACGTCCCGCTCGTTATGTCTGCGTCGATGTAGTAGGACTGTCCAAGGTCGCGGAACACGCTTGTCGCCTTGCGGTTCTTCCGCGTACCCGGCTTGCGCAGCTCAAGCTGGCCGACCAGCGGGAAGTGACGTGACGCATTCGTGGCAGGGGATGTTGATCGCCCAGAGATAGCCCCACGCGTGCCGGCCCTCGACCTGTGGGTAGTAACGGGGCCATGGCGGCACGGTGCCGGGCGCCGATCTCGCTGAGCACCGCATCGACGTCCCGGACAAGCCGTCGGGCGAGGTGTCAAGGAGTAGCGGGCGTCTCGTCCGGGCGTAGGGGAGCGAGCGGCTCGTCGTCCCAGGCCCGGAACGGGTAAATCAGTGAGCAGCTGCGATGGCGAAGACTGCCACTGGGCTGTAGTCAATGGCGAAGGCAGGCAGCCCAAGCCGCGAGGTTTCCAGGGGGATCATGCCGCGGCCGCTAAACGGGTCGAGGGTGCTGAGGCCGTCGGGGTGGCTCCGCAATCAGCTTGCGCCGGATCTCGGCGGCTTTTCGTAGCGGCCGTTCATGGCCTCGCGGACGAGCTCCTGCAGTCCCGTCTGTTCAGCAGGATCGTCTGGCCAAGGCAGGAGTGAGCAGATCGTGGCTGCTTTGGCTTGCGCGGTCGGCCGCTTGGCGAACCATGTCATTAGGCCGACTTCAGTGTTCCCGCTACCCCAGCCAGAGCGGCTGTTGGCGCTAACTTCGGCGCAGGGAAACCACCGTTCGATCATCCTGGTCATACATTGCTCCCCGGCGCGTTCTTGAGGCTGCTGCCGCGGACGCGGAAGATCGCGTGCCCAGTCATGTCGGCCGCGAAGAGAGTCGCCGGATCCTGGTATGCCCCGAAGAATCGCCCCTTGCCGTCAGCGCATTCGTCGATGACGTAGAGCCAGTAGTCCCTGCGATGCTGGGTGGCGATCAGCGACCTCGTTTCCCGTCATCCGGATGCCGTCGCTGGCCGCGCTCCTCAAGCACGCCCTTGACCTCGACGTGACGGACCTGGCTGTCGCGGCGGGCGTCCAAGTCATAGCCGCGACCTTCAGTATGCACATCCTCCACTGCCCAGCCGTCGCTTTCGAGCAGCTGCTGAACGTGCCGCATCGACACCGCTCAGCGTCGATTTCGGCCTGCTGGATCACGTCGGCTGCGGCGAGTACCCGGATCCGGCCGACCAGCTTGGGCTCGGTCGAGCTGCACGTCCGCGAGTCGCTCCGAGCTCCTCGAGCCGCTGCGCTAGTCTGCGCCTGGAGCTGACGGCGCAGCGGCAAGCCGGGCATCGCGGTCGTCAATGCTCTCGGTCAGGCTCAACGGCAGGTTCGTCAGGTCCCGGCGCGCCTGGGCGAACCAGTCTGCGCGCACCTTCCGGTGCTGGGCGACCGTGGTCTGCGGCGACCTCTCCTGCCGCCATGAGTGCACTGTCCCTCTCGTGCCGGATGGGGCGTCCCCGGCTGTGCGGTCGGCACCAGGTTCGCCAGAGTCTCCCAGCGCACTGCGCGCGCGTTGCCGCTGTCGTCGACCTTGATAAGAGTGGCCCACACGCTGGCTCGCTTACCATCGCTCTCGGTCATCGTGGCCTCGTAGGCGTACAGGTCATAGGGCATCAGGCTGGTGGGGTCTTCGACCGCGCCTGACTGGTACAGGTCCTCGGCGAGAGTCGTGGTCGGCCATGCGGATCAGGTCGGTGAATCCGGGCTCGCCAGGCCCGAGCGTGATGGTGTCGCCGACGTCGATGCTCTCTGCGGCGTCGATGTACTGCCTCGCCGCTGGTGGCGACGTGGATCTCGGCTCCCCCCGCCCAGGCTGGCGGGAACAGTGCCCGGATTCGCCGCAGTGATAGCCGGCGGAAACCTGGTACCGGCCGCGGTCGGTGCTCGACCGGAGCACTCGGCTGGCGGCGAGCCGGTCGAGGTAGGCCTCGACGATGGCAGGGTTGATCCGCGCGAAAAGGTCACGCTGCAACAACGTCAGGGCGGCCACTGCGTCGACCTGGCTGGCCAGGCGCCGTTCGCTGTCCCGTACCTGCCGGGCGGCCCGGGCAAGTTCCTGGGCCTGGACCGCCCGGGCTGCGTCAATGGCGCTGCTGCTTCCTGACTTCGTCGTTGCCGTACAGGTCCGACAGCCATCTGTCGTAGTCGACTCCGGTGATCTCGGCGACCGCCGAGAGGCTGTCGAACATCTGGCCGCGCAGTTCGTTCGCGGCGGTGACGAAGTTGTCCAGCAGCCGCAGCAGCGTTTCCCCCTCGCGGGTGTCGGTGGCAACGAGGTTGTACAGGAAGACGTCGCGCTGCTGGCCGACTGCGGTGAATGCGGCCCATGCGCTGTTCAAGGCGGACCAGCGACCACGGGATGTCGTAGTTGACCAGTACGTGCGCGGACTGCAGGTCTATGCCCTCGTTGCCGGCGTCGGTCGTGACGATGACCTGAAACTCGCCGCGCATAAATGACTTCCGGACTTCGTCTCTGTCTGGCTTGCTCTGCCGCCCCGAGTAGATCCGGGCGCGAGTAGCCCTCGCCTCTTAAGCCTCTCTGCGATCCACTCGGCCGAATCGGCGTACTCGGTGAAGACCACGACCTGCTCACCGTTCCCGGGAAGGATCCCGTGCTTGCCCAGACAGTCGTCAATCGAGCACCGTCCACTTCGACGGCCGCCACCCAGGACTGCAGAGCGTGGCTTCGATCTGTTCCACGAGGCTCGTGATAGCGCTCCGTTCGGCCCTGCTTGAAGCGGAGGGCGCATGGACTACCTTCGCCTCGTCGATTCCCGTCTCGTCGCCCTGGTCGTCGCTTTCAGCCACAAGCGCGGCCTCTGCCTCGCTCATGGCACCCATGCGGCCGTGTCGCCGACGGAGAGTCTCGGCGAGCGCATGCAGGCTGGAGGCGGCTCGCTTGCCATACACCATGCGGGCTAGCGGCTGTGCTGGCGGGTGCGAAGAACTGGTCGACCATCTCAAGGGCAGCCTGGTAATAGCCATACTCGGCCTGCGACAGCGGGACGCTGTGATTCTGGGCAGTACGGCCCTTGAACAACCGCGTCTTGCCGTCGTAGTCGACCAGATCCTCCTTCATCCGCCGCAGGAAATGGATCGGGCCGGGACGGAGCGCGACTGAGTTCGACGCTGCGGGTCGCTGCCGGGGTCCGGGTAGATGCGCGGGATCGACCAGGTGCAGCAGGTGCCGAAAAAGCCATTCCTTACCGCGGTGCGGCGTCGCGGTCATCAGCAGTGCCCGCGGCGTGTTCTTTGCCAGCAGCCGGCCTACTTGGTGGAATCCCGCAGCGGTCGGAGTCAGCCGGTGCGCCTCGTCGAAGACCACTAGATCCCATCCGGCCCTGTCGGGCCGTATGCGCGTCTTGGACTGCAGGATTAACTGCGGCCAGTTCAAGCGAGACCACCCACAGATCGTTAGCGTTGAGCGCGTCCTCGCGCACTGTCGCCGCGGTAAGCTGCCGCAGCCCGCCGCCAAGCAGGCGCTGAGAAGTCGTCTACCCACTTGGTGGCCAGGTTCGCTGGGCAGACGATGATTGCGCGCTTCACCAGGCCGAGCCGCTGCATCTCCCGGATGTACAGCCCCGCCATGATCGTTTTCCCAGTGCCAGGCTCGTCGGCTAGCAGGAACCGCAGCAGCGGTTGCGGCAGCATCGCGCCGTAAACGGCAGTGGTCTGGTGCGCATACGGCTTTAGCGGCGTCGATGCCATCGCACTGGACTCGGCGTTCGTCGCCGCCGCCTCCATCCACCGCGTCCACATCGCGGCGAGCACCCTTGCCGAGTCGCCCCGCCATCACTGATCAGAAGCCGCACGGTCGTGGTGTCTCCGGCCGGGAGATTCACCTCGTGTCGGCGTTGCTCGTCGTCAACCAGGATAAGATCCCAGGAGCCGTGCTGGTCGCCGGGAAGCGCGAAGCGGATCGTGGCGAACTCTGGCACTCCGGCAGCCCGAACCCGGACACGCTGGCCGCGCTTGAACGTCGCTTCCATGTCAGGCTGCATGCTCACGCGCCCCTTTTTGTAATTATTTTCTTATGCGCAGCACCCGTGCATCGCGAGCTTCGGCGGGTACGCCATTCACCAGCCCGCGCAGTCCTAATAACCAAAATGGAATGTGTGTCCGTAACGCTGGTAACAAAATCTCCATATTGCATGAAGTGTTCGATATGATGACTCGGCCAGCAGAGTATGCCGACCTCGCCCACACAGGAGGAGATAACGCGAGTCTTTGCAAGATCTATCACCACATACAACTAGTAACCAGATACCTTTATTTACGTCAAGACTTGCGGCGTGGGCATATGAGAGCAGGCCGGAGTCAAGCCCCAAAACCGTGCGCCAGTGAACTATCATCCGATCTGGCCTGAAACAGTCGGCTGTTCAGCGCGTCGAAGATCGCGGCAGACTGGCCACTGGCGTCGGGCTGGACGTTGCGATTTGGAAGGCAAATCGATCCTCCGTCAACGGCATCCTCAGGTGAAACTCGCTCACCAGGCTTACCATCAGACCTTTTCGGATACGCCAATTAACCAGTTGCACTAGAAAATCTGGCGTAACTCAGCCAGCGCCGCCTCCTCTAACCCCATTGGAGTTCACCAGGGTTCGGCTTAACCTCAATCGTTCAGGCGGTTTGAGGTCCGGTTACTGATTGTGCTGGTATCCGTTTTTAGCCTCATGTCCGTTTCTCCTTGGGGCGGGGAGCGCCCGGGGTGCCCGGGTGCGCACCGGCTCCGACCGCGCCGGGTGTGCCTCCTCTCGTGTCGCCGGGATAGTCTGCGCTGGTCAGGCGGGTGCGGGTAAGGCGCAGAGCCGCTGCCAGCAGGTGAGGAACACCTCCTTCCACGGCCAGTCTGGGCTGATGCCCAGGATCCGCTGCCGGGCGTGACGGGCGAGGCGGGCGGGGATGTGCCAGATCCAGGGCGGAGCGTGTCCGGGTCGGCTTCCCGCAGGTCCGCGTCGTCGCTGTGACCGAGGAGGCGTGTCCAGGCGGCGAGGTCGGCGGCGATGTTCGCCGCGATGACCCAGCCGCGGTTGACCTGCCAGGTCTTCGAGGTTATGGATGGAAGGTTGCGCAGGCCCATGGATTTGCCGGCGCGCACCCCGTCCTCGACGGACGGCGTGCTGGCGGTGCAGCACGTCGATGAACTGGGCGTGGTGGCTGCCGGGCACGCCGGGACCCGGCCTGCGGCCGGGATGCTGGTGACGATGATGGAGTAGCGCCATCCGGTGGCGCGCTCGAAGGCGGTCAGGTTTCTGGCCTGCCGCCGCGACGGCTTGGTGCGGCGCACGATCCACCGCAGCCCCGCACGGCTGAGCAGGTGGGTGATTTCGGCGATGTGCTTGTCTTGCTGCACGACGCCGTGTTGGTCCACGGCCGGCTGCCATGCGGAGGCGGGCAGCAGCCTGATTGCCTGCTCATCCGCCTCGGTGATCATCCAGCCGCTGGTGAACAGCACGGTGCGGCGCCGGGACGACAGCGACAGCAGGTGGGTGATCAGCTCGTGGCTGGCACCGGCTCCATCGACGCGGACCAGCAGCCGGCACCGCATGCGCAAGGGGATCTGCCGGATCGCGGCCGCCAGCACCGTGAGGTGGCCGGCGAAGGTGTTCGATCCGGCGTTGCCCGGCCGCAGCAGCATCGCCAGCGACTCGCCGGTATTGGCCAGCCAGGCCCCCATGGGATGAAAGCCGTAACCCTTCTTGAATGTGGGCGCGGCGCCTTCCTTGTCGCTGCGCGCGGTGATCAGCGTGCCGTCCAGGTCGATGACCAGCCCGCGGCCAGCACCTTCCCGGCGATGGCCAGCCACGGGAACCCGGCGGGGTCGCGCCGGTCAGCGACCAGGCGTGCCCGCGGATCCTGGCCCGCACCCGGGCGATCTTGTCCAGGGTGCGGGCATCGGCCAGTTCCAGCGTCCGCCGCACCGTCGTGTCGCTCGGCTCGCGGCCCAGCACCGGGGCGTGATGGGCCAGCACGGTGATGTCGTTCATGCTGGTGGCGCCGAGCATGATCGCCACCGCCATGCTCACCAGCGCGACACCCAGGTTCACCAGCGGGAACTTCCCGGCCCGCGTCAGAGCCGATCCCAGGGCGGCGCACCTGCCCGACGGGACGTGCAACCCTTGATCCGGCTGCGGTATGGCGGTTCGGCCCGGCATTGGGGATTCGGGCTGTACCTGGCCAGCAGCGATCACTACAAGAACCAGATCCTGCCCTCCGGGTTCCCAGCGGCAGCCCAGAAGAAGCCCTCGACTGCGCTTGCCGCTTCTATCTGGACAACCCAGCCTGACAGCCCGAACCGCCCCGAAGAACTTCCGAAACGAACCACTAAGGCTGCCCGACACGTCCGAGTCTGCCGGAGGCTAGCTCTTCTGCCGTGTAGTCCTGGGCCCGGCCCGCCTGCAGTAGCGCATCGGCGAAAGCTGCCGCTTCTATGGCGGTTAGCTTGCCCTGTTTGATCATCAGGTGCATCAGCTTGTGTACGCTAAATGGCTCAACGTCACGATTTTTCGCCGCTAAACGCGCATCGTAGTCGTCACAGAGCATTAGCGGCCGCACTGTCTGAGCGCGTGATGCCAGGGAGATAATCGCGGCCTCGCCGAAATGCTCCATTTCGTGTTTCAGCGGTCGGCCTGCAGCGATCTCTTCTTGCACCCTGACCGCCAGTTCCGTACTAGCCGGGTCATTAAGGGGGACCGGTTTACCAAGCCAGTCCAGCTGGCCTAGTGCCGTGCCTGCCCATGTTGCTGTGGTGTCGGAGGTCGTGGCCAGTCCCTCTAGTTCCGCAGCCACGGCCTTGACCAGCACCAGCCCGTGGGCTGAGAGCGTGGCCACCACGGCTCGCTGCAGTGGCAGATGCACGGCCAAGGTCACCAAGGCGCTGGTATCGGGAAACCACACCTGCCGCTTGGCGCTGCCCGCTGCTGGCCCGGACGATGACACGGAGGTCATAGGACGATGTCGGTGCTCGCTGTGGCCTGTGCGTGACCTGCCATGATCTCATTCCACAGTTGCTCGTCGTCATCACGTTCTAGCAGGGATGCGACGACCGACAGGCCGAGGCGCTGCTCGCGGGCTGCCGCGAGTGCGCGGCGGGCGAGCCGTTCGGGGGCACGACGGATACGCCCGACGGTGGTCGCGGCCCCTGATGGGGCGACGTCCCGATGTTGCTCGACAAGGGCCGTCGTGCTGCGGCTGAGCAGTTGCTGTCCCGCGTTGTAGCTCAGCACGCCGATGACGTTGAGCTGGTAGATCAGAGCTGCCTTCGACACACCGAAATGCTCCATCAGTGCGACTGCGGCCCTCTCGCTGATGGTGCCGGGTTCCTCGCCAAGCCACTCCAGCACGGACCGGACGCCTGGTTCCGGCATCAGGAAGTGCCCGGCGAATGCGCTTGCCCGCCGCTCGGCGGCGGTTTCGGCGAACATATCGCGCTCGGCTTCCTCGATGACCTCACGTGGATCATCCAGCAGATGGTGGCCCAGTTCGTGGGCCAAGGTGAATCGGACGCGCCCATCTGGAGAATCAGTGCTCGCTAGAATGAGCGCGGCCGTACCGCTGTGAACGCACAACCCGTCAGCGTCAGTACTCAACGGTGACAATGCCACATCTACCGCGAAATGTTGCTCAATCAGTCCGGCGACGTCACCGAGCGCGTCACTTCCCAAGTCAAGCTCACGGCGCGTCAGTTCAGCGAGTTCCCGCCCCTGTATTTGCGCTCCCGGCTTCGATCTAGGCAGCGCGTGGAACCTCGCACGAGCCTGCTCAACGACCCGGAGCCCCTGCGGGCTGGGCCGAGCCGGCGGCATCGCCGTCACCTGTGTCAGCAGATCGTCGATCTCGAACAGCTGACGAGCTCGCCGGCGCGCCGAGCGCATAGCATCGGGACCAGCGCCGGCCGCCAGCCGGGCAGCTATTGCTAGCGCTGGCCGGTCAGCTTGCCCCAGCAGAGACCGTACCGTGACGCCCAGCGCGGCAGCGACACGCGGCAACTCAGCGACGTCGAGACGCCGGCGGCCTGACTCGATCTTGGAGATCTGGTCCTTACGGAGCCCGACCATCTCGCCCAGCTCGGTCCCGCTCATGCGCCGCCGTTTTCGCGCCGCCGCTACACGCGCCCCGACCTGCGCCGCATGCTGCTCAGGCTCCGCAGACTCCAGCGGGGTCTCTGTCAAACCGAGCGCGGCGAGCCCAGTCATCCCTTCCGCCATGACGGTGGCTCCCTCCGTTGATTCCTACCCTAGGTAAAGTTGCCTAGATCGCAACTATATTCCCTGCTACAGTCCAGAAGTTGCGATCGCAGGCTGTGACCACTCCTGGGCGGGCACGCGGTATTCCTTGATTCCTTGCGAACCTGTGGGGACTGTGCGTCAGGTCCTTCGAGAACCGGTCCGGGGGCCATGAGGAATGACGCGCAACTCGGTGTCATCAGAGAAGCTGCCCGGTGCGGTTCTGCGGTGTTGATCTTTGACGCCTCTCGCCTGGGGAAACACTGGCGGCGGATAGATGCGCCACCAGAGGAGAGCAAAGACTATGACGGCACCGCGGCCGCGTTCCCGGCAGTCCAGGCAGCTGGAGGCCGGGATATTCCAGGCAGAGATCAGCTCGTTCCGGCTGCACCTGGCCGCCGGGGGCAAGTCAGCCAGGACGATACGGACCTACACCGACGCGGTGCGCTGGTTCGCCGCCGTCCACCTGCTCGGCAGCACCAGCCGGACTCGCTGGGACCAGGTAGACGGGCACGACGTCCAGGAGTGGATGGTACGGCTGCTGGACCGGTACAGCGACGCCTACGCCAGCAACCAGTACCGTGCCCTGCAGCAGTTCTTCAAATGGCTGGCCGCCGAAGACGAGCTCCCCGACCCGATGGCTGGGCTGCAGCCGCCGGCCGTCACCGAGAAGCTGGTCCCGGTCTTCACCGCCGGGGAGCTGTCCCGGATCGATCAGGTCTGCGCAGGCCGGACATTCGCGCAGCGCCGGGACGCCGCGATCATCACGGTGCTCAAGGTGACCGGCATCCGGCTGGCCGAGATGGCAGGCATCCGCTACGACCCCGGCGACCCGCGGCGCAGCGACATCGACCTGTGGCAGCGGGAGATCACCGTCCGCGGCAAGGGCGGCAAGACCCGGATCGTCAAGATCACCTACGGCGCCGCCCGCTGCCTGGACCGGTACCTCCGCATCCGCGCACGGCACGCGCAGGCGTACCGGCCGCAGCTGTGGCTGGGCATTAACAACCGGGGGCCGATGACCGCCAGCGGGATCTACCAGATGATCGCCCGCCGCGGCCGGCAATGCGGCGTGGACCTGTACCCGCACCGGTTCCGGCACCACTTCAGCCACACCTGGCTAGACCACGGCGGCCCCGAAGGCGACCTGATGGAACTCAACGGCTGGACCTCCCCGCAGATGCTCCGCCGCTACGGCGCCAGCGCCCGCAGCGCCCGCGCCCGCCGCACCTACGACCGCATCATGAATGACACCCCGCGCTACCTGCTATGAGCGTGCCGTCCAGCATCGGAGAGGGCACGCAGGCGCTTCCGGGGGCATCGTCAGCACGCAACTGGCCGGCCGGTTCAACTCGTCACGCCGCGCCATCCGCGGGTCATGGCGGGCGTGTCGTTTGCTCCGTCGCCTCAGGTCCCGGAGGATGATGTCCTTCGTGCTGTACAGAGCAGTCGGATGATCGTCCTGGGCGTTCGTTGCACCAAGGACAACCTTGACTGGGCGGTGGTCAACGGTACCCGGCGCTGTTCGGCATCTGTCATTGAGCAGCGGAAAGCGGCGATCCCTGCCGGCCAGCGGGGGGACCAGCTTGCTTGGGTCCGTAAGGAGATCCTGGAGCTGCTTGAGCGCCATGCGGTCGAAGCGGCTGCCGTCCGGGTTGCAGAAGTCGGCGGTCGATCCGTCAGTCTTGGCCGCTCCGAAGTCGAAGGTGTCGTACAGGAGGCGCTGGCATCGGCAGGATTGGCCCAAGCCCGGCATGTCGCCGTGACAATCCGCAGCGCGTACGGGGTGCGAAACAACGCAGAGCTGACACCAGCCCTGTCGGCCTTGCCGGTCATCGATGGTATCGGGGCGAGCCGCAGGGATCCGGTCGTGTCGGCTGTCGCGCTGCTTCCCGAGTAGCCGCGATGCCTTACAACCGAAAGGCTTGCCTTGGGAGCGGCTTCTTCGGAGAGGTCTGGCTGGAAGAGGACGTCGCCCTGAACCGTCACTGCGCAGCCAAGTACCTGGACTCTGCTCGTCTGCCAACCGGTGTGGTGTTCGCGGAAGCTCAGGTGATGCTCGGGGCCGAACACGACAACGTGGTCCGCGTTTACTCCGCCGACGCTGAGGCCGGGATGCCCGTCATCCGCATGGAATACCTGCCTGCCGGAAGCGTCGCTGATCGTTACCAGGGACGACCGCTGCCCGTGGCGGATGCTCTTCACGTGGTAGAGGAAGCTTGCCGGGGCGTAGAAGCGCTTCATGCTCGCGGGATCCTCCACCGTGACCTGAAGCCAGCAAACCTGCTGATCGGAGACGACAACCGCATCAAGGTGTCCGATTTCGGATTGGCCTGCGAGATCGCGAATCTCGTCGGCGCCCCGCCCTGGGGGTATACGGAGCACCTACCGCCCGAGGCTCTCGCAGGCCGCGGAGCCATCGACACGGCCGGTGGAGATGTGTACGCGCTGGGCGTGACGCTTTACCGCCTGCTGAACGGCGACGAGACGATGCGCGCGCTCGCCGCTCCCAACGCGGATGTCCCTAGCCTCATTGCTGCCGGAAAGTATCCGGACAGAACCAAATGGCAACCGCACATCCATGATCGGTTGCGCAGGGTAACGCGAAAGGCCATGCACCGCGAACCGGCCCGCCGCTGTGGCTCGGCAAGCGAGCTGCGCCACGCTCTGGAAGGAGTTAGGCCGCAGGTGTCGGTGGGTGCCCGTCACCATCGCCGGGCCAGGCATGGCGTGGGAAGCGATCGCGGCGGACGGCGGATCTCAGTGCCGTGCGCGTCTCAGCTCGAACCGGCAGGGGAAATACCTGTTTGAGCTTGAGCGCCAAGGACCCGCGGGACATTTCAGAGCGAGCCGTCCAGACCGACTGACAGGCGACAGCCTCAAGGAGGCGCTTACGCATGCAGCTGAAGTCCTGCAACGTGTGGCCATAGAAGGCCGCTGACCCGGCTTCGGCGACGGCGATGTCGGCCCGAAGACACGCATCAGTAATGGTTATCACCGTTTCTCGTTGACCTCGTTGGCATGCTGTAGCAGCCAGAGCATCCCGACGAGCGGGATCGCGACGTCGGTGAGCCGTTCAGCATCGGCCGCAGTCACCTCAGAGTTCGCGATATGCACCGCCTTGGACCGCGCCTCGTAGAGCGCAAGCGCTCCTTCAACGACATCGGCCGGGACAACTCCCTCTCGTCCGAACTGCTTCAGGAGTTCTACGGGACGAAATGGAAAGCCACGGGCCGCTGCGACCGGGGCAAGGAGCACTTCGATGCTGTGCCAGGCAGTCACGAGCTGCGCCCGGGTCTCACCGCCGAAGCGTTCGGCGGCAGCCTGCCGACTCACCCCGAGTTCCTTACCGATGGTGTCCCACGAAACCTTCATTAGGCGGGCCGCCACTACACCCTCGCGGACAGCAGCGAGAGCGTCCGCCCGCGCCTGCTCAGCCGATGCAAGAGCAGCAGCCGCAGAGCGGAGGTGCACGACGGCTTCGTCCGGTGTCGCGGGCAAGAAGGTCACATGGTCACGCATTGGGCTGCGGATCCTCAATCGACCGCGTGAGGACCTCAGCAACGCCGCGTAGGGCAAAGGCGGGTACCGGCTCGTCGAACCCTGCGGAGGTAGTCCGATACAGCAAGAAGGACCATGAGAAGCTCGGCCACCTCGTCGTTGGTGATCATGGGCACTGCATTAGCCTACGCAAGCTACCTTGCTAAGGCAAGGTAGCTTGTCAATGCAAGGATCCTTGCTAAGGCGGCGACCGAACGCGCCCTTGGGTTCGGCCGTGCAAGACGGCACGCGACAGGACGTGCTGGGGGGCCACCGCGATGTTCGCGGCCAGGCTCGCCAGCGCATCCATGATCGGCCCCACAGCCAGGCCAACCCGGCACGACAGCCAGATTCAGTCAGCGTAACCGAGTTCCTTCAGGCGGGATCTGAGGCGGGCTGCGGTGGCGTCGCGCTGAGCTTCCAGGCGAATCAGGGAGGTCGCGTACCGGTCGCCCCACGACCGGTAGGTACCGGCCAGCTTCTGCCGTTCGGCAGCGACCAGGGTTTGCGTGCGTGAGCACAGGTCGGCGCCGAGGCGGCGGAGGACTCGATCGCGTGCCTCGTCCTCCGGAATGCGGGAGGTCCGGCCGGTGCCGGTGGTGTCCCACCGGCCGGTGACTGCCTGGAATCCTGACTGGTCCAGCGCCCTGATGTCGTCGTGCCAGGTGGACCACCAGGCCGCGAAGACGCCGCTCAGCTGGTACCGGTCCAGCAGTGCCGCGGGCAGGAGTTCTGCCTGGAATGCTGCGATGAGCAGGGATCGCGACTTCAGCAGCCGACCTTCGCCTGCGAGTTCAGCGATCCGGGAGCCTGTTTTGTCCCACCAGCTCTGGCAGCGGGCGGCGATTTCTTGTTCCCGAGGGGCGGCGAGTTCCGGGATACGGGCGGCCGCTGCCACGCACCCCTCGGGCGGGAATTCGAGGTAGCCGGTTTCCCTTGCCTGGAACAGGTCGCCGGGATCGATCCCGAAGACCTGGAATCTGCCCGCTTGTGCCTCGACTTCTCTTCTGGGCACGCCGCCGGAGATGATCGCGCGGGCGTCCGGCGGCGGCTCGGCGGGCAGGCCGGTGTCAACGTAACGGCGGACGCTGAGGTTGAAGCCGTTATCGGCGATCTCCTGCAGCGAGACTGCCCGCGAGAAGCCTGGTATGTCCGGCCAGTCCCGGAAGACATCCACGATCTTTTCCGCGGCCTCCGGCTCCAGCCGGTTTTGCGTGCGGCCGGTGGCCATTTCCCGCTCGGCGTCGATGAACAGTACCTGGCCGGGCCGCTCGTACGGCGGCTCATCCGTCCCCCGGAGCACGAGGATGCAGGCAGGGATGGACGTGTACTGGAATACGTTCGGCCCGAGGCTGATCACCGCCTCAAGCCGACCGTCTTCGACGATGCCGCGGCGGATCTCGGCTTCCGCCCCGCCGCGGAACAGCACGCCCTGGGGAGTGATCACAGCGCCGATGCCGTCCGGGCGGAGAGTCGCCAGCACATGCTGGATATTCATCAGATCGGCCTTGCCGTGCTCTGATGCCCAGCCGTATCTCATGCGCTCGGGGTACGTGACCTGCTTCCTGGCGTAACTCATCGAGAACGGGGGATTCGCCAGTGCCCGGTCGAAGAGCATCAGCCTGCCATCAGCGGCGGTGTGCCCGGGGTCGGTGAGGGTATCGCCATGCAGCAGCGAGCTAACCGTAACGCCGTGCAGCAAGAGGTTCAGCCGGGCGATGGCCCAGGCGGAGGCGTTAATCTCCTGGCCGAAGAGACAGACATCAGCGTCGTCGCCGCTGTGCTCCCTGACGTACTCCCTGGCCTGGATGAGCATGCCGGCTGAGCCTGCGAACGGGTCGTAGACCGATTGCCCCGCCTCTGGCCGTACCAGGCGTACCATCAGCTCGGCCACCGGACGAGGTGTGAAGGACTCGCCTCGCTTCCCGGACATCTCCGCCGAACGGCCGATAAAACGGTCGTAAGCACGGCCGACGACATCGCTGAACTCCAGATCATCATCCCGGAGCGAGACCTGCCCGAAGTGATCAATCAGGGCGCTGATTTCGGCAGGCCCGAGCCCCCTGGGGATGTCAAGGTTCTGCAGGACCCCGTCCAGCACGTCAGGGTTGCCGTGCTCCAGCTCCTGCAGTGCCTCACGAAGCTCGCGCCCAGCCTGCGGCGCCCTCGAGGAGCCGGCGAAGTGGGGCCATCGCGCACGATCGGGAACCCGGAAAATGCCTGGCTGGTCGAAGGCCCGCTTGAGGACCAGCAGCCCGGAAATGATGCCGACCGATGCCGGGGTGTCAACCTTGCTGCGCAGGATCGCGGCTGCCCCGAGCAGGTGCTGGGTCAGCTGCGTGACGGTCAGCGGCCTCATCTGCGCCCCCGTTCGTGGATCATCTCTCCGAAGATGGCCTGCCCCAGGGCCTCAAGCGCCGGCGATTTCCCGCTGGATCCTGGCTTGAGCGTCGATATCGGCGATCGCCTCCACGATCGCCTGCTGCTGCTCCATCGGCGGAACGGTAACCGGGAACTCGTGGAGCAGCGCAGTATTGAGCGAGGGCACCGTGCCATGAAGTGCCTGGCTCAGCATGGCTTTCTGCACGGGCTCGTAAGACAGGTAAGCGGCCAGGTAGGCGGGCTCGACGAGCTCGCGCCGGGGCCTGATACGCAAGCAGGCTGAGCTGTAAAGCCATGTAGCGTGCTCGGCTCCCATCAGCGCCAAACGGCCGAGGGTGCCCTGCCGGACGAAGAGGACATCACCTTCTCGTACAGCGAACCGCGACAGCTTCTCGGCCTCCGCCCACGGCACCCGGCGCAGCCGCCGGGTGTCTACGGTGTGTTGCTCGGTGAGATCCGGCGGCGCGATGACTGGCACGCCGTCGGGGCCGTCATGCAGATTCTCCAGCAGCGCCCCGGAAGGCCCGGCGGTCAGCTCGCTCAGGTACCCGAGCGGGATCTCCTGATACCCGGCCATACGCAGCACCTCCCACAACGTGTCCGCATAACCTCTTCGCAGTGTGCCCGGGCTTCCCCTGCCCGCGGCCCCGGGCACGGCATACTGCCGCCGAGCCCGGAACCTGGCAGGCTAAGCACGGCACTACGGGCAATCCAGCGCGGCCCGCGTCACCTCCTGTACCGCAGAAGCCAGCTTGGCCAGGGCGGCCACGAGACGGGCAGCTCCGCCGGGTGCCGCACCCCAACCGCCGTACACGATCACGATGATGACCACCACAGGTGCCGGCAGGAGGCCCCACGGTGTCCAGGGATGCAGGTTGCATGCGTTAAGAAAATCACTCACTGACATATACTGTTCCTCTCCGCCCCGGCTTCGCGCCGAGGCTGCTGATCAGGCCGCACCGCCCTGCCAGGCGTCCAGACCATGCAGGGCGGGACGGCGCTCCGATGGGTCGCTGGGTACTCCCTCGCAGCATCACCCGGGGCGGCGCTCTCCGCTCCCGGACGCCCGCCTCGATCCGATACCATGCCGACCCGTTACATGCACTAACGTACAACAGCGAAGGCTCCTTAGCAAGTGCTAAGGAGCCTTCGCTGTGACGTCGGCATGCGGAATAGCGGGCACCCATCCCGGGCGGCAGTAGCGCGGCGGACGGCGTGACAGGTGCCCGTTCACTGACAGGTGCCGCCGGTCTCTTCGAGAAGACTGATCCTGACGGCAGTCCGGCCCAATCACCCCAAAGACGCCCCGCGGCGTATCAGAGGCTGCGCGTGTTGACTCCTGGAGTCGCGCTCGGAAGCCCGTTCATAGCGTTCCAGCCATAGGCGTGTCGCCGGGCTGGCGGGCGGGCAGGCGGGGCAGTCCGGGTCGCGGGCGAGCACGCGGGCTGCGTTGCTGGCGGCTGCCGGCTTCAGGAACTGGAAGGTCACGTTGCTGGCGCCGGTCGTGCCCTGTGCGAGCGGCTGGCTGAGGAGGAGCTTGACGGTTTCGGCGGCGAGCATGGTGCCGGCCATGACGCTGGTGAAGCCGGCCGCGAACCGGGGCGGCGGCTCGGGCAGGTCGCGGCGCAGCGTGGCCAGGAGCCGGTCGCCTACTTCGTCGCAGCCGGGCCGGGCGAGCCAGCGGCGGACCTGCGCTTCTCCCACGCTGGCTTGTTCTACGAGTGCGCGCACGGCCTGCTCGCCGCCTGCGCGGACTTGCGCGCGGAGGTCGTCGTCGGCGGGGAGCGGCTCGGGCGGGTTGTAGCAGCGCAGGCATGCGCCCTGGCCGGGCGGTCCGGCTCGGAGCGTCTCCGAGCGCAGGTCGCGGGTGCTGGCTGACAAGATCCGCGGGGGGTAGCGGCCCTGCAGGGCCTCACGGGCACGGTTGGTGTCAACCGCGGAGACGAGTATGCCGGGGGTTGTCCTGAGTTCTTCGAACCGTGCGTGGTGCGGGTCCCAGGTGATCGTGGCGTCGCCGCAGATGCGGGCGGCCTCGGCTGCTTTCGGCTCGTTGAGGCTGGCCGTGCCGAACAGCGGGCACCGGTTCAGGTTGCTGCGGGTGATTCCTTCCTTGTCCGCATCGGCGATCATTACGTCCCCGCGCACTCCGGGAGTCGCCCATATCGCGTGCATCCAGACCGTACCGACCGCGCCCGCCCCGGCGAGCGCGGTGCCGGACATGTCCAGGTCGGCCAGCGCGGCCGGGGCACCGGGTGCCGGGTGAGGGGCGAGTGCCTGCGCCCAGCAGTCCCAGCCGACGGTCCCTGAGGGATCGTAGGCGCCGCCCGGGAGGCGGGCGCGCAGGTACACCTCGGCGGCGGCGAGCGACGCAGCGGTGTACGGGCCGAACGGCAGGTCGCTGGCCGGCCCGCAGGCCGCCAGCGGGTGCCCGGAGACAGCGCCCCACCAGCCGTGACCGGTGACGTAGCGGGCACCTGGCCACTGCGCCGCATGGGGATGGGCGCCGCCGGTGATGATGACGGTATCGCCTGGCTTGGGGCGGTCTGCTGCCTGCACCGGGACGGCGCCGATTGCCTGGCCGCCGGTCACGAGCGCGTCCTGGACGGCAAGTTCCTGGTCCGCGAGCGGGACGACGCGGCCGGTCAGCGGCACGGGATGAGGGCAGGCTACCCGCACGACGGTGACGATCCCGGCGGCGCGCGCGAGCAGGTTGACCAGCATCCACGCGGTGTGCTGGGCGGCGGCTAGGTGCGCCGTGCCCGGCGCGGCCACCACCGTGACCGCCACCTGCCGGGTTTTGGCGAACGGCTCAAGGTGTCCGCCGAGGTCGCCTTCGTGCCGGTCGGAGATGCGTTCCACGTGCCGCTCCTGTGATCGATCAGGCCGGGGACGAGGCGGACCAGCAGGGCGGCGTCGTCCGGGTGGGCGCGCCGCCAGCCGGCCGGCTCGCGGACGTGCACGCCCGCCTGCGCCGGGCGGAGGGCACCGGCTGCGTGGTGCGGCAGCACGAGCGATAGCGCGCCGTCGCGCTGGCTGTAGGCGCGCTGGTCATCGGTTGGCGAGTGCCGGGTGCAGGCGTTGCCGTGGGTGTGGACCTGCGCCAGCCGGACCAGGCCGAGCGGGGTGAAGTGCTCGCCGGCCTGCGCCATGGCATCGGGGCTCACCTGGAAGTTGTACGGGGTGGTGACCGCGTCCGGCACCGTGACCGTGGTGGCGATGCCGTGCATGGTGCCGCCGGGTCCGCGGAACCGGATGCCGTCGAGGTAGGCGACGCGCTCATGCCCGGGCGGCGCGGCCGCGAACGCGGTGAGCACGGTGTCCCACACCGGCTCAGGGATCGTCAGCACCGGCGGGTCCCTGGTAGTTCGGGCTGCTGAGCGCGTCGTGGACGCGGTTGAGGGTCGCAGCCAGGGTGGGGCGTCCTTGCCGCCACTGCTGCCTGGAGGTGGGCCCGTGCCCGGTGATGTAGTACTCGAACGTCATCGAGCAGCACACCAGTTGCCGGGCGGTGCCGTCAGCGAAGTTCGGGTAGCTGGAGTGGATCGCGAACCACTCCAGCGAGACGTTCGGCAGCCACCGGCTCCCCGCGGGCGCCTCCGTCCACCCGTCCCGGCCGGGCACGTTCCCGGTAGCCGGCCGGGCGGGCAGACGAACGAGGTTGTCGGCGGGTACCGGTCGTAGTACTCGGCCCCCAGCCTGAGGTAATACCCGTCGCGCTGGCCGTCCGGCCGGGTCCCGGTGACGCTGACGACCAGGTGCGTCGGGTCGAGCCAGGTGAACGCCCACCCGCGCGCCCGCGCCTGGCCGCTGCCGCTGACCCGGGCCACGTGGTCGGCGAACACCGCGGCTGCGATCTCGGGATCCGCCGGGGCCGGGACCGCCGTCACGGTCACGCGCCCCCGGTCCCGCCGACGAAGTCCCAGCGCAGGTCCGGGCAGTGCCCAGCCCGGACGTACTCGGCGATGGTCAGCGCCGCGTACTGGTACACGTCGATGCCGCCGTGCTGGCAGCTCAGCCGGTCACCCGTTTCCCGGGTCAGCCGGAACTCGCTGTACATGGCATCGATGACCGCGGCCACGGTCTCGCTGTCCGGCACCCGCAGCCGGATGGTGTCCCCGTTGTCCTTGTTGTCGATGGTCACGACACGCCGGCGGTCACCCGGATCCGGCCGGATCCGCCGCCGACCGCCTCGTCCTCGCCGATCACCTCAATGACCGCTGTCTGCTGCTCGCTCACCACGCTGCTTCTGTTCTTGGTCACGACCGCGGTGTTCCCGGTCGGGAACGAGTATAGCGTTCCCGATGGGGAACGCGTTACTCTTGATCGTGAACATGAGTCTCGCGTCGCTGTCCGACCTCGAGCTCGCCCGGCTGGAATCGTCGGGGAAACCGGACGCCCAGCTGGTGATCGAGCTCGCCCAGCGCACCCTCGACGAGCTGGCCACGGAGCCGCCGGTCAGCCACGAGATCGTCGCGTCCATGCGGGACATCACCCGGATCGAGGAAACCGACCTCCCTTGGGCCGGATGCCTGGTGCGCGACGGCGGCGGGTTCGTGATCAAGCTGCGCGCCGCCGACACCCGCGGCAAGAAGCGCTTCACCGCCTTCCACGAGGTCAAGCACACCTACATGCCCGGGTTCGCGCTCGCCCCCCAGTACCGCTGCGACCCCGCGACCACGCCCGCCCCGGCGCACGCCCGCGATCCGGGCCTGGAAGCCCTCTGCGACCTCGGGGCCGTCGAGCTGCTCCTCCCACGCACGGCCTTCCTGAACGACCTGGCCGGCAACTCCCCGACCCTCGGGCTCGCTGGCCAGCTGGCCCAGCGCTACGACGCCAGCCTGGAGGCAACCGCCCGCCGGATCGTCACCCTGCGCCAGGCCCCGACGCTGCTCATCGCGCTGGAGCCATCCCGCAAGCCCAGCGCGCCGCATGAGGAGCCGAAACTGCGCGTGCAGTGGGTCCACGGCAGCGGCAGCTGGCCGTTCATACCCCGCCTCAAGTCGGTCCTCGCGGGCAGCATCCTCACCAGCCCGCTGGCCGGCGCCCCCGTCAACGAGGACGGCACGGTGACTGGCCTGACCAGCAGCCCCATGGGTCCCGTCCACATCAGCGCGGACCTGTACCCGTACACAGACGACCAAGGGGATCAGCACATGCGCGTACTCGCACTCGTCACACCCGTCCGCCGCCCAGGGCAGCACCATGCCGCCTGAACACCACCACGCCCGGCCAGCCAGCACCGGCATCGGTGACCAGATCCGCCGCTTCCGGGAAGAACGCGGGCTGAACCCCAGCCAGCTCGCCGCAGAAGCCGGAGTCAGCAAAGGCTACCTGTGGAGCCTGGAAAACGACCAGGACACGCGCCGCCCGTCCGCCGAGACCCTCTATGCGATCGCGAAAGCCCTCGGCGTCACGATGTCAGACCTGATGGGCCGCAAACTCCTTCCCGCCGCCACCCCGCACGTGCCGGACAGCCTCCGCGAATTCGCCGACGACGAAGGAATCCCCGAAGCCGACCTGCGCATGCTCGCCTCCATCCAGTTCCGCGGCGAGCAGCCCCGGACCAAAGAACGATGGCGCTACATCTACACCGCCATCACAACCAGCAGATCCATCGACTCGGCCGCATCCCCGCCACGCCGCGAAGACCGGCAGGAAACCCCGCCTGCCCAAGTCAACGGCCAACCGGATACCGGGTGAACTGGGATCCCAGTCGTGCTCGCCAGGATTGAGCGAGCACAGGAATCAGGCGGGATCGTCGCAGTCCGGCTTCCGGCACCTCGCCGGCGTAGCTGCAGTCCGCCCCTCGAAGAAGGGCGCCGGGCCTTCAGCTGCCCAGCTACGGATCGCCGGAGGCCTTGCGTGAGCCCCACAAAAATCCCACAAGTCTGCCTCCCGGACCGGCCCCACAGGTCCCCCACAGACGAAACGGCATTCCGCGGCACACCCCGGCACGCATGTTAAAATAGTGCCGAATCTGTCCACTGACCAGGGGAAACCCAGGTCAGCTGCGGGGGCATCCGCGCTGGTGGTGGTGGTCAGGGGCGGGGTCGAACCGCCGACCTTCCGCTTTTCAGGCGGACGCTCATACCGACTGAGCTACCTGACCATGCCTGGGCCGTCACCGCCCCGGCGAGCGGTCCCGACGGGATTTGAACCCGCGACCTCCACCTTGACAGGGTGGCGAGCACTCCAAGCTGCTCTACAGGACCTTGCGTCGCTGACGGTAAGCCGAGCCGTGCCCCCAACGGGATTCGAACCCGTGCCGCCGCCTTGAAAGGGCGGTGTCCTAGGCCGCTAGACGATGGGGGCTTACGACGGCTACCGCCGCCAGAACCCGTGGCGCCCGCCGTCGGGGACCGCCCCAGCATAGGGGACAGAAACCCGCCCCCGGCAAAGCGCTGACGGGGCCGGCGCCGACGCACCCGGGCCGAGGCGCCACATGGGCACGCGGCCCTCACAACGCCTCAGGGGCATTAACGCCGTACATACCGCGACGATCATCCCTAGATTTCCCTTGCGCACTCGGCGAAAATCCGACACGGTAGGCAATCGACACAGGACTCACTGTCACTACAGACCATCGACCGAATCCCCCGGGCCGTCATCACAGTCGAAGAGTGTGCAGAAGAGTGACAACATCGTGCTCAGGAGCCGAAGAAGAGCGCCGGCATGCCAAGCGGAGACACCCTGCTCCGTCAGAATCGACACCAGAATGGCCCGGCCGGGCCGGCATCGCCACCGGCGCCGCCGGCCCAACTTCCTACCGGGATGTTTTCGCCGTACCGGCGAGTTCCGTGGCCTGTGGTCGGCGCAGGTCGCTTTCCTGCGCGGGCGACCAGATCGCCCAGGTCGCCATCGCCGTGCTGGTGTACAGCCAAGACCGGGTCGGCCATTCCTCACCACCCTGGCGTACTCCCTGACCTACCTCCCGCCGATCGTGGGCGGCCCGCTGCTGTCCGGGCTGGCGGACCTCTTCCCCCGGCGCCGGGTCATGATCACAGTGGACCTGGTGCGCGGCCGGGCTGGTGGCGATGATGGCGCTCCCCCATATGCCGTTCGCCGGAGTGTGCACGCTGCTGTTCGGCACGGTCCTGCTGGGCCCTCCGTTCTCGGCGGCCCGCTCGGCGCTGCTGCCGATGTCCTGCCGCCGGAGGAGTTCGTCACCGGGCCCGGCATCGGGAACGTCACGGTCCAGATCAGCCAGATCGCCGGGCTGGTGCTCGGCGCGGGCGCGGCGATGGTGCTGGGCGCGGACTGGGCCCTCGCGCTGGATGCCCTCTCGTTCTGCCTGTCCGCGACGATCATCGCCCGCTGGGTGGTGCCGCGGCCCGCGCCGGTGCGGGAGACCGAACCGCAGCCCTCGCTGCTGGCGGTGACCCGGGAGGGCGCCGCCCTCATCTTCGGCCACCCGCTACTGCGCACCCTGGTGTTCTTCGGCTGGCTGGCCGGCTTCGCCGTGGTCCCCGAGGGCCTGGCCGCGCCCTACGCGCCGCACGCTCGGCGGTGGCCCGCTCACTGTCGGCCTGCTGATGGCGGCCATGCCAGCCGGAACGATGATTGGCGTGTTCGTGATCGGCCATCTGGCCAGGCCCTCGGACCGGATGCGCCCGATGGGCTGGCTGGCCATGCTCTCCTGCGCCCCGCTGATCGTCAGCCTGCTGCATCCGCCGTCCTGGCTGGTGCTGGCGCTCTGGGGGCTCGCCGGTGTGGGCGGGGCGTACCATCTCGCCGCGGCGGCGGCCTTCGTCCGGGCGTTGCCGGCCTTCGGGCACGCACGGGTATTCGGCATGGCCCAGTCTGGGCTGCTAGCCGCGCAGGGGCTCGGCATCCTGGCCGGGGGCGCCCTCGCCGAGCGAGTCGGCCCACAGGCGGCGGTGGCCCTGGCCGGCACCGTCGGCCTGGTCCTGGCGGCGGCGCTCGCTACAGACTGGAACCGGCAATGCGGCGAGGTGATCGTGACGCGAGCGACGCGCCGAGGCTCCCCGCCCGCCCGGCACCAGTGCCGCAGGCTCCCGTACCGCACGCAAGCCTCCCCCAGCCCGCCGCAACCCACGCCGCCGCACCCCAGACGCGGCTGCTCCCCGGCCTCAACCTGCGGCCGAGACGTCCAGGCCCTCCGGGCCTGCCCCCGCACCCGACATGCCGCTGCCTGCGTTCGCCGATCCAGACCGCACCGCCAGCGGCCAATCGCGGCGTTCCTGATGGTGCGGATGCGCCGTCAGGCTCCTGATCGCCGGGCTCACGACCTAACTGCGCGTCTTGTTGATCAGGTTCTCCGCGATCGACGCATCCTCCCCCTCTTCGGGAATGACGATCCAGGCGGCCAGGTAGACCAGCCCGAAGAAGCCTCCAGTCAGCACGGTGAGGGCCGCGAACACGGCCCGGATGACGTTGGCGTCGATCCCGGCGTACGCGGCAATGCCTGAGCACACGCCGGCCACGATGCGGCCGCTTCGGGTGCGGATCAGCCGTTTATCTTCCTTCTGCTCATTCATGCCCCGATCATCCCCGGTCCGGGCGGCCCACGACAGCCAGATCGCGCACGCATACGCTGGGCGGCAGCAACGCAGAGAGGACCCGCCCATGTCGTCGTATTCATCGGCCAGCTCAGCCCCCGACCTTGACGTGCTCCGCATTGATGAGCAGCTAACCTCGGAGGAGCGCCTGGTTCGTGACACGGTCCGGGATTTCGCGGCGGACCGCGTGATGCCGCACATCGCCGACTGGTTCGAGGCGGGCACGCTTCCGCGTGAACTGGTCCCTGAGGCAGGCAAGCTGGGGCTGCTCGGCATGCACCTGACCGGCTACGGGTGCGCGGGCATGGGCCCGGTCGCCTACGGCGTCGCCTGCCGCGAACTGGAGGCCGCCGACTCCGGCCTGCGGAGCCTGGTCTCCGTGCAAGGCTCGCTGGCCATGTACCCGATCTGGCGGTACGGCTCGGAGGAGCAGAAAGCGGAGTGGCTGCCACGAATGGCGACCGGCGAGGCGATCGGTTGCTTCGGGCTGACCGAGCCGGACCACGGCAGCGACCCATCCGGTATGAAAACCCAGGCCCGGCACAACGGATCGGACTGGCTGCTATCCGGAACCAAAATGTGGATCACCAACGGGTCGATCGCCGATGTCGCGGTGATCTGGGCCCGCACGCCCGACGGGGTCCGCGGCTTCCTTGTCCCGCGCGGCGCACGAGGCTTCACGTCCCGGGCCATCCACAAGAAGATGTCGCTGCGCGCCTCGGTCACCGCGGAACTGCATTTCGACGACGTGAAGCTGCCCGCCGACGCGGTGCTGCCCGGGGTGACCGGCATCAAGGGCCCGCTGTCCTGCCTGACCGAAGCCCGGTTCGGCATCGTGTGGGGAGTCACCGGGGCGGCCCGGTCCTGCTTCGAGGCAGCCGCCGGGTACGCTCGCACCCGGGAACAGTTCGGCAGGCCGATCGGGGGCTTCCAGCTCACCCAAGGCAAGCTCGCCTGGATGCTCGCCGACCTGTCCCGCGCCCAGTTGCTCGCCCTGCACCTGGGCAGGCTCAAGGAAGCCGGGGGCCTCACCCCGGAGCAGGTCAGCCTGGGCAAGCTGGCCAACGTCCGGGCCGCCATCGAGATCGCCAGGCAGGCGCGGACCATCCTCGGCGCGAACGGCATCACCCTGGAGTACCCAGTGATCAGGCACGAGAACAACCTGGAGTCGGTGCTCACCTACGAAGGTACGGAGGAGATCCACACCCTCGCCCTCGGCCAGGCGATCACCGGCATCTCCGCGTACCGGTAACGGCCACGCACGGCGTCTGGTACGAGGGTCCCCAGAAGTGCCCAGAGGGGAGAAGTCTGGCACACTCGGCGGGTAGGGCGGCACCGGGATCCCGGCCTACTCCCGCACAACTCGGGGCGTTAGCTCAATGGTAGAGCAGCGGACTTTTAATCCGTGGGTTCAGGGTTCGAGCCCCTGGCGCCCCACCAGTTGCTGTGTATCGCTCCGCCTGATCCCTGAAGTCTGGCCAGCCGGGCTTGAGCGACAGTGTTCCGGCTGATTCCTGACAGCTAGTTCGGCTGAGTTGACTCCCGGACCGCTGGCGTTGTCGATTTCGCGGTCCCTCGTTCGAAGCGCAGGTATGAGCACTGCTGAACCTAGTAGGAGGAGAAGACGATGCGATTTCTGATGACGGTCAACGGTGGTGGCACGCCACCGGACGAGACGATGTTCGCCGAGATGGGCAGGTTTGTCGAGGAACTGTCCAAGACGGGCGTGCTACTCGCGACCGGCGGTCTGGAGCCGGCCGGGGCACACATCACGTCCTCGGGCGGGAAGATCACCGTGACCGACGGTCCGTACGCCGAGGCGAAGGAGTTGATCGTCAGCTTCGCGTTGATCGACGTCCGGTCGAAGGAGGAGGCTATCGAACTGTCGCGGCGGTTCTGGAAGATCGCCCGCGACGGTGAGGGTGACGTCCGTCAGGTGTTCGGCCCCGAGTAGGCGAGCGCGGCGGGGTCTTGTGCCCGAACAGACGACGATGCTGTGATCGGTGACGTGACGGCGGCCGACGCACATCGCGCCATCGAGGCGGTCTGGCGGATCGAGGCGGCCCGGATCATCGCCGGTTTGACCCGGATGCTCGGCGATGTCGGGTTGGCGGAGGAGTTCGCGCAGGACGCCCTCGTCGCCGCGCTCGAGCAGTGGCCTGAGTCAGGCGTCCCGGCCAACCCGGGCGCCTGGCTCACGCTCATCGCCAAGCGCCGCGCGATCGACCGCGTGCGCCGGCTCGAACGCCTCGAGCGTAAGCACGAGCAACTCGCCCATGACCTCGTGACCGAGCAGGAGGCCGCGGCCGAGGAGGTCGACGAAACGCTGGACGATGAGGTCGGAGACGATCTGCTGCGCCTGATGTTCATCGCCTGCCACCCGGTCCTGTCTACCGACGCGCGGGTCGCCCTGGCGCTGCGCCTTCTCGGCGGCCTGACAACCGAGGAGATCGCCCGGGCGTTCCTGATCCCCGAAGCGACGGTGGCCCAGCGGATCGTCCGCGCTAAGCGCACCCTCGCCGACCGGCACATCCCGTTCGAGGTCCCCCCGGCAGCCGAGCGCGCGACCCGGCTGTCCTCGGTGCTCGAGGTCATCTACCTGATATTCAACGAGGGCTACGCCGCCAGCGGCGGCGACGACTGGATGCGGCCCGCCCTGTGTCAGGAGGCACTGCGCCTGGGCCGCATCCTCGCTGAGATCGCACCCGATGAATCAGAGGTCCACGGACTCGTCGCGCTGATGGAGATCCAGGCATCGCGATCCGCCGCGCGGACCGATCCCTCCGGAGCACCCATCCCGCTGCTGGAGCAGAATCGCGGCCGATGGGACCAACTCCTGATTCGTCGCGGTTTCGCGGCCCTGCTGCGGGCCGAGCCGCTCGGCGGAGTTGCGGGCCCGTATGTCCTGCAGGCCGCGATCGCCGCATGCCACGCACAGGCACGGGCCGCGCCGGAGACGGACTGGGTGCAGATCGCGGCCCTGTACGAAGCGCTGCACCAGCTCAGCCCTTCCCCGGTCGTGCGGCTGAATCACGCCGTGGCGATCGCGATGGTGCACGGCCCGGCCGCGGGCCTGGAACGCGTCGACGCTCTGACCGGCGAGCCGGCGCTGAAGGCCTACCACCTGCTGCCGAGCGTGCGCGGTGACCTGCTGGCCAAGCTCGGTCGCCACGGCGAGGCCCGGGCCGAGTTCGAACGCGCCGCGGCGCTCACGTCCAACGAGCGCGTCCGCGCAGTCCTCCTGGCGCGCGCCGCTGCGGACGCGAGCGACGCCGCGAAGCCGCCGACGCCCTGACCGCCGCCTCCGCCAGACGTCGGCTTCCCGAATCGGGTGCGTGAAGAAATCGTCTCGTGGGTGTCGATCCAGCGTCGCCTCGTTCGAAGCGTGGATAAGGCCGAGCGCCAAACGCTCGGATGGCCCACCTGCCCGAGGAGTTCCCGTGCGAAAGATCGTCGCCAACCTCTTCGTATCCCTCGACGGCGTCGTGGAGGCGCCCGAGACCTGGACCGGCCCGTACTTCACCGACGACATCGGTCAGATGATCGGATCGGAAATGGCACAGGCCGACACCTTGCTCATGGGGCGCGGTACCTACCAGACCTTCGCCGCGTCCTTCGCGGGCCGGAGCGGCGGGATGGCCGATCAGATGAACGGCATCCCGAAGATCGTCGTGTTCGACAACTCTGGATACGGCCGACTGGCAGAACACGACCGTCGTGGCGGCGCCGTCCGATCTCGCCGCCGTCAAGCAGCAGCCGGGCCGCACCGTCGCCATCAGTGGTAGTCCCGGACTCGTACGGTCGCTGCTGCACGACGGCCTGCTCGACGAGCTCCGACTGCTGCTGTTCCCCGTGATCGTGGGCTGCGGGCGGCGGCTGTTCGACGAAATCGAGACGCGACTCTCGCTCAAGCTGCTCGACTCGCGAACTTTCGCCGGTGGCCCCGTCCTGCTCATCTACGGGTGACCCGCTGACGCCGCCTACCTTGCCCAGCACCCCAGCGCACATACGAAGGATCGGAGCTAGCCATGGAAGCAGTGACGTCGAAAGACGGCACCCGCCTCACCTATGACCGCACCGGCGGCGGACCGCCACTCATCCTCGTCGCAGGCGCGTTCAGCTACCGCAATTACCCGGGCCAGGTGAAACTGGCCGAGCTTCTCACGCCGCATTTCACCGTGTTCAACTACGACCGTCGTGGCCGGGGCGACAGCGGCGACACTTCGCCGTACTCCGTCGAGCGGGAGATCGAGGACCTGGACGCGCTGATCGATGCCGCCGGTGGCTCCGCGTACGTCTGGGGGCTGTCTTCAGGAGCCGCGCTCGCTCTCAAGGCCGCCGCCGCAGAGAGGAACATCACCAAGCTGGCCTTGCAAGAACCGCCCTTCGTCGTCGAGGCGCGGGACCGCCGGCCTCCCGCAGATCTGCACGCGCGCATCAGTGCGCTGATCGCCGCCGATCGGCGTGGCGCCGCGGTCAAGTACTACATGGTGGACGGGATGGGTGCACCGTCGTTTGTGCCCGGCATGCTGCGCGTGATGCCAGGCGTGTGGAAGAGACTGACCACCGTCGCCCACACGCTTCCCTACGACGCGCTGCTCGTCGACGCGTATCAGACCGGCCAGCCGCTGCCCGCCGGGGAGTGGGCGTCGGTGACCATGCCGACGCTGGTGATGTCCGGCACCGAGCAGGAGAGCCCGGCCTTCCTGTGCCACGCGGCAGCAGCGGTCGCCGACGCACTGCCCAATGCACAACTCGTCGTCCGCAAGGGCCTCGGCCACGCCAAGAAGCTGACACCGAAGGTCATCGCCGCCACCCTCGTCGATTTCCTCGACAACTCATCACACATCGGAGCAGGCCATGCGGAAGCTGATCGTCAGCGAATTCGTGACGCTCGACGGCGTCATCGAAGCCCCAGAACGGTGGGTCTTCGACTTCCACGACGAGCAGAACGGGCAGTTCAAGACCGAGGAGATGTCCGAGGTCGACGCGCTGCTCCTCGGCCGGCGGACCTTACGGGTGATGTCGTCCACGCGGTGTCGCAGCTGAAGAGACGGCCCGGCCGGAGCATTCTTGTCGCCGGCAGCGGCGCACTCGTCCGAACGCTCATGCAAAACGACCTCGTCAACGAATACCGGCTGTTCATCTGTCCCGTCGTGCTCGGAGCCGGACAGCGACTGTTCCCGCCAGGCACGGGCGCGCATAACCTCGTCCATTCCGAAACGAAAACCTTCGACACCGGAGCCCTGCTGCTGCGCTACACCGCAGCCTGAGACCGCCCCGCACGCCAAAACCAGCCCACCACTATTCCGCACCCTCAAGCAAGGAGATCCCGATGTCTCAGCCCGTCCAAGGCCCCGCGTACTACTTCCCTTCGATTGAGAAGAAGTACGGCCGGCCGATCAGCGAGTGGACACAGCTCATCCGCACGTCTGAACTGACCAGGCATAAAGCACTCGTTGACTGGCTGAAAGCCGAGTACGGCATCGGCCACGGACACGCCACGGCACTCGTCGGCTACACGCTGGCCGAACACAACGGACCCGGTCGCCCCAGCCACACAGCCCCATCATGACGAACGTGATGAGCCGTCCTGCCCCCGGTTGCCTCAACGTTCGCTGGTATGGGCCTGCTCGGTCAGGGCGGTAGTCCGGTCGCCCGACCGGGTTTCCGGGGCGAAGAGCCCGAGGACGGCCGCCAGGCCGAGGACACCGGCGGCCAGCCCGAAGGCTGCGCTGTAGGAAGCCGTATCGACGAGGTATCCCGCCGTCACGGGTCCGGCGACGGAGCCGACGTCCCCGGCCATCTGGTACGACGCGACCACTGTCCCGCCGCCCTGGCCGCCCAGGATGTCACCGATCATCGCGGCAGGCGCGACGTCGAGCAGTCCCGATCCGAGGCCGAGTACGGCCAGGGCCGTCAGGTAGCCCCCGAGCCCGGGCAGGAGCGCCAGCATGGCCATGCCGCCTGCCGATATCAAGCAGCCGGCGACGATGACCGGCCGCCGGCCGAGCCGGTCGGCCACCCGCCCGGCAGGCAGGAGCGCCGCGGCATTCAACGCGGCGACGATGAGAAACCCGATGCCCGTCCACACCGCCGACCTGTGCAGGACGTCGCGGACGAACAGCGGCACGATGGCGCTGCGCACGCCGACGGCGGCGAAACCGTCGGCCAGATTGGCGGACGCCGCGGCGCGGTAGGCCCGGCTCCGCAGCGCGCGGGCGATCCCGGCGAACGGCCGCGCCGTCCGCGGGTGGCCCGGGGCGTGCTGGTGAGGTACGTCCCGCAGGACAGCCGCGGCGATGAACGAGGGAACGATGAGCATGCCGCCGTAGATGAAAAATGGGGCCCGCAGCGACCAGGCGGCGAGGAGCCCGCCAATCGCGGGGCCACTGATGCCACCCAGGAGGAACCCGCCGGAGAACAGGCCGCTGGCCCGGCCTCTGTGCTCGCCGGGAACGCTGATCAGCAGCAGGGTCTGGGCGCTGACACTGAACATCGCCGAGCCCAGGCCACCGATGCCGCGCAAGACGATGAGCTGCGCGAACGACCCGGAAAATCCGGCCAGTATGCTGCTCGCCGCGACGATGGCGATGCCGACCGCCATCACCTTGTGCTCGCCGAACCGGTCCACCAGCCGCCCGGCGGGCAGGGCGCCTGCCACCCGCAGCAGAGCGAACGCGCTGACCACGCTGGCGGCCGAAGCGGTGCTGACCCCGAAGTGACGGGCGAACGCCGGGATATCCGGGGCGACGATCCCGAAGCCGAGCGCGACCGTGAATGAGACCGCCGTGAGGATGGCCACCTCGCGCGGCATGCCGCGGAACGGTCCGCGCTGACGGCCAGGCACGAACGGCATTCTGCCAGGCAGGGCCGCCAGGCCCGGCATATGGCCTGGGCGTCGCCGTAAGCCCAGCCGGTTCGTAGACGCTGAGGGCGCAGTCCCAGCCCCAGTAGATGAATACCGCGAACAGGAACGAGTTCGACCTCGATGCCGCGCTAACAGACCCAGCTGAGCAGGGCGATGAAGACAATGCCTAGCATGGCCACAGCCCATTCCTCTGTTGCTGTCATGTTATTCAGGAGCTCGTTGAATTTCTTACACGGTCAGTTCGCTTTTCTGATGGTGCGCGCAAGAACAGCGCGGCCGGCCACTGACACTGCTTCCGATTGCGTCTTGAGGCAATGGGAGGCGCCCAGTAGGCTTTGAGCATGGTCGAGCACCGGCAGGAATTTGAACGTGATTTGGAAGCGATCGAAGCTAAGGTCATCGAGCTGTTCGCCATGGTCGCTGAGGACCTTCCCGGGGCGACCAGTGCTCTTCTGGGTGGCAACAACGAGGTGGTCCGGGTGCTGGCCGAACGCGAGAAGGTCATCGACGCCCTGTACCCGGAGATCGAGGAACTGGTCAACCGGGAGATCTTGCTGCAGGCTCCCGTCGCTTCAGACCTGCGCTTCCTGCTCTCCGTGCTGCGAATCGTGCCCGAACTCGAGCGCTCCCACGACCTCGTCGTCAACATCGCTCACCGGTCCAACCACATTCTCGGCCAGGACCTCTCGCCGCGCAGCCGGGGGCTCGTCGAGCGAATGGGAGACCTCGTATCCGACATGTGGCGCCAGGCTGCGGACTCCTGGTACCAGCGCGACCGTTCCGCCGCGGCGGCGCTAAGCGAACGTGATGAGGAGATGGATGAGCTTCACGCTAGCTTGATAGCCGAACTTGCCTCAGGACGAATGGCAGTACCGGTGACGATGGAGATGACACTGGTAGCACGCTTCTACGAGCGCCTGGCCGCCCACGCCGTCAACATCGCCCGCCGTGTGGTCTACCTGGCCGGATCCCAGCCCCAGCCGTAGCTCTGACCGTTATGGTGCGCCGCTGGACGGGGCCTAGCTGGTCGCGGGGAGGACCACCACGGGGCAGCTGGCGTGGTGCGTGACCTGGCTGCTCACCGAGCCCATCAGGAGCCTGGCGAACCCGCCGCTGCCGCGGGACCCCACGACGAGCATGTCGGCGTCGCGCGAGGCCTTGACGAGTTCTTCCGACGCATCCCCAGTGACCACGCTCACGGTGACTTCAGGCACCGCGTCACCGATTTCGCCCGCGACCTCATCCACGAATTTCTGGAGCGCGTTCCGCGCCAGTTCCGGGTTAAAGCCGCTGTCGGGAGAGTCGTGCACAGCCCAGAAAACCCTGGTGGCCGGGCGAACTGGTTCCGGGCGAACTGAAACGACCATCAGCGGGACATGATGGTGCGCGGCCTCGCGCATCGCCCAGCCCAGGGACCGGCGAGAATGGTCCGAGCCGCGCCTCAGCCCATCCGGCCGGTGACATAGGCCTTGGTGCGGTCGTTGACCGGGTCCTGGAATATCTGCTCGGTCCGGCCGTACTCGACGAGCACACCCGTGCGGGTATCGCTCTTTTCGTCGCGGAGCACCGAGTAAAACGCGGTGCGGTCGCTTACCCGCGTGGCCTGCTGCATGTTGTGCGTGACGATGACGATGGTGTACCGCGACTTGATGTCCCGCATCAGGTCCTCAATGGCGGCCGTCGCGATCGGGTCGAGCGCCGAGCAGGGCTCGTCCATGAGGACGACGTCCGGCTCGACGGCGAGCGTGCGCGCGATGCACAGTCGTTGCGCCTGCCCGCCGGACAGGCCCAGGCCTGAGTTTTTCAGGCGGTTCTTCACCTCGTCCCACAGCGCGGCCTGGCGCAGCGAGCGCTCGACGATCTCGTCCAGCTTGCCGCGGTTGCGGATGCCGTTGATGCGCGGTCCGTAGGCGACGTTGTCGTAGATCGACTTCGGGAACGGGTTCGGCTTCTGGAAGACCATGCCGATGCGGCGGCGCACGGCTGTCGGGGAGACATTTTTGGCGTAGAGCGACGCCCCGCGATAGCGCACATCACCCTCGACCCGGGCGCCCTGCACGAGGTCGTTCATGCGGTTCAGCGTCCGCAGCACCGTCGTCTTGCCACACCCGGACGGGCCGATGAACGCCGTGATCTCGTTCTCGTATATGGAAAGCGAGACGTCCGTGACGGCCCGGAACGAGCCGTAGAAACACGAGACATTGTTTGTATCGAAGACATGCCCTTCCGGCGTCGGCTGCAGTTGCGGCTGTACCGCCGGCTCAGCCAGCTGGGAATTCGGCGTGGGGGTGGCCACGAGCTTTTGCTCAGGGGGTTCCATGATGTTCCTAGCGCGAGTACCTGGTGAATCGTGTGGTCACGAACCGAGCGGTAGCCAGCAAAATGAAGGCTATAACGATGAGGGTCAGCGCGGCACCCCACGCGCGGGCCTGCGCGCCGGTATACGGTTGCACCGCATTGGAGAAGATCTGCGACGGCAGCGAGGTGTTGGCGCCGCTGAACACGTTCGAGTTCACCGCGTTCGCCGCGCCGATGGTGAACAGCAGCGGCGCCGTCTCACCCGCGGCCCGGGCGACGGCGAGCAGGGCGCCGCTGACGATTCCGCCGATCGCCGCCGGCAACACCACGGTCAGCGTCACGCGGGCCTTGCTGGCACCGAGGGCGTAGCTCCCTTCGCGCAGCGAGTTCGGCACCAGCTTCAGCATCTCGTCGCTGGAGCGGATCACGACCGGCAGCATCAGGCAGCCCAGGGCGAAAGCGCCGGCCAGGCCCGAGAGGCCGAAGTGCAGCACCCAGAGCGAGAATATGAACAACCCCATCACGATCGAGGGCACGCCGGTCATCACGTCGGCCATGAACCCGATGAGCCGCGCCAGCGGGTTCTTGCCGCCGTACTCGTTGAGATAGACCGCGCCCAGCACGCCGAGCGGCACGGTCATGACCGTGGCGAGCGCCGTGATCTCGAGCGTGCCGACGATCGCCGGCCCGATTCCGCCGAAGCTCGCGGGCAATTCATTCGGCGGGATCGGCTTGGTCAGGAACGACCAGCTGATGATCCCGGCGCCCTTGGAGATCACCGTGTACAGGACGAATCCCAGCGGGATCGCCGCGAGCACCGCCGCGAGCGACATCAGCGCGATCGCGATGCGGTCCTTGGTGCGCCGCCAGGACGGCGGCTCCCGCAGGTCGAGCTTTGATTGCCCCGCGGCCACGGCCATCAGGCCCCCCTCGCCCGCCGGGCGGAGCGCTCCACGATCCCCCGGGCGGCGATGTTGATGATGATCGTCATGACGAACAGGAGCACGCCGAGACCGATCAGCGCGGCGTGGAACTCGCCGGTGGCCTCGCCGAACTCGTTCGCGATGACCGCGGGCATGGAGTCGCCCGGGGCGAACAAGTGCGACGTGATCTCGGCCGACGAACCGATCACGAGCGCGGCCGCGATCGTCTCGCCCATCGCCCGGCCCAGCCCGAGCAGCACCGCGCCGACGATGCCGCCCTGGCTGTGCGGCCAGACCGCGCCGCGGATCATCTCCAGGCGGGTGGCACCCAGCGCGTACGCGCCCTCCCGGTCGATCGCCGGCACCGTCGCGATGACCTCGCGCGACAGGGAGGTCACGATCGGCGTGATCATGAAGGCCAGAATGACGCCGGCGGTAAAGAACGAGGCCCCGCTGGTGGGCGGCCCGAACAGGGCGCCGAGCACCGGGATGCCCTTGACGCCCGAGCCTATCGAGCTGTAGATGCCGGCGATCCAGGGCGCGAACACCAGGATTCCCCACAGGCCCCAGACCACGGACGGGACCACGGCCAGGAGGTCGATCACGTATACGATCGGCCGCGCCACCCGCGGGCGCAGGACCTGCGTCAGAAGCAGGGCGATGCCCACGCTGACCGGCACGGCTATCACGAGCGCGATCGCGGACGAGATGGCCGTGCCGTAGATGAAGGCCAGCGCGCCGAACTTGTTGGCCGCGGGGTTCCATTCGGTGGAGAAGATCCCCGACAGGCCTTCTTTGGCGAACCACGAGGAGGCCTGCTGGGTGGTGGTGGCCGCGATCAGGACGAGGATCACCAGCACCAGGAGGCCGGCCGCCAGCGCCAGGACCTGGAAGCCGCGGTCGCCGAGCGGCCGCCGCTCTGACAGGGCACTGGCGGGGGGGGCCTGACCCTCCCGCGTGATGGTGCTCACGGCAATGAGTCCGCCTGTCTCACGGTGTTCACGACGAGCTCGCTGCGCTCGCCGCCGGGGCCGCCGTGCCGATCTTGCTGAGCTGTGCCACGGCCATCTGATCAATGTTGGAGGGCAGCGGCGCGTAGTTCAGCGGGCCGAGCAGTTTCTGGCCGTCCCCGAGCAGGTAGCCGATGTACCCCTGGAGGTCTTTCGCCGACTGCGCGCTCGACTGAGCCTGGTAGACCAGATCCCACGACTGGTACGTGATCGGGTACGAGGCGGCGCCAGGCGCCCAGATCGCGCTGAACGTCAGGTCGGGCTTGACGGTGACCTGGCTGGCGGCGGCGGAGGCCGACGCCGTTGACGGCGCGACGTAATCGCCGGCCATGTTCTTGACCGAAGCGAAGACCAGCCCGGACGCCTTGGCGTCGGCATAGTCCACGTAGCCGATGGCCCCCGCGGTGGACTTGACGATCTGCGCCACACCGCCGTTGCCGCTGCCGCCCCGGCTGTTGGCGGGCCAGCTGATGGTCGAGCTGCTGCCGAGCGTCCACGCGCTCCCCGCGGCCTCCACGAGGAACTTGGAGAAGTTGGAGGTAGTGCCCGACGAGTCCGAGCGGCGGGCGATGGTGATCGGGGTGCTGGGCAGGCTGGTACCTGGGTTATCCGCCGCGATCGCCGAGTTGTTCCACGCCGTGATCTTGCCCGAGAAGATGCCCGCGATGACCGGTGCCGACAGCTTCAGGCTCTTGACGCTGGGCAGGTTGTACGACAGCGTGATCGGGCCGATGACGACGGGGAAGTAGAGCACCGTCTTGCCCTTGAAGTTCGCCGTCTCGGCGGGGGGAATCGTCGAGTCCGAACCCGCGAAGTTGACGACTCCCGAGGCCAGGTCCGTGCGTCCCTTGCCGGAGCCGCCGCCGCCGTAGTTGACCGTCAGGCCGGCCTGGGTCGTCTTGAATTGCTGGATGGCCGTCTGCTGGAAGGTGAGCTGGAACGTCGAGCCGCTCCCGTTGAGCGTGCCGGTGAGGCTGGCGGCGCTGCCCGACGAGGATGAGTTGCTGCTCGACGGGGTGCTGCTGCCCGATGAACCGCAGGCCGCGAGGGACAAAGCCGTCGCGGCCAGGGCGACCCCCGCCACCGCGACCCCTTGGATGCGCACACGTTGCATTTCAGATTACCCCTCTTTAGTTACCTGCTGAGCGCGGCCACAAGTAGTTGCACTTACCTGCCGAGCGTTTGCCGCGAAGATTGCCTTGATGGTGTAGAGCCGGTTCCGGCTTGGTCGAAGACGGTGCTAGCGGTTGACTCGAACACTTCACTAGTCACCACAAGCCCACCCCGGTCATCCCAGCATGCTTCATAACGTCGCGGCCAACGGTAGTGTTGGAATAGTTAAATGCAAGCAAACAAAGTATGAACTTCACCTTGCGATTGCCGATGCGGCTAGCGTCGGTTCTCCTTCGCCCAGCCCTCCTCGGAGTCGGGCACCTCGTCGAAGTCATAGACGGAATGGTGGGCTGGCCACGGCACCAGTTCCGGCGCCCAGGAAGCGGTCGGCCACCACGCCGAGGACACGCTCGGGGGGGCAAGGTGTGATGAGCAGCGAAGCCAGCCGCTATCACTGATTCCCGCGATCACCGCACGGCGGCCCAAACCGTCGTCCATTACCGCGACGGTGTCGGCCACGAACCGGTTCCGGTGTAACGCCGCGGTCGCCTGTGGCCGGCGAGAACGGCCGTTTCCCGCGGGCCGATGGTAATGACCCGGACCACGAAGCCCCCGGATACCTGGCCCTCATGGCGCCTCCCGGTCCCGGCTGATGCGCTTGCCCCGGTGGTTCCCACGGCAATGCCGCTGCCACACCATTGCACAAGCCCGGCCGGACCTGAGATCAGCACAAGACCCGGACTCAGCAGAAGATCGTCATAGCCCTCAATACCGGCAGGCGGCCAGCGTTCCGGCCACTTGGCCCTGGGAGTCTGTGCGATGCTGAACACGTGACTCCCGATGATCTCGCCCACCTGCGCCGGGCCCGGGATCTGATGGACCGCGAGTACACCCGGCCGCTCGATGTCCCCGCACTGGCCCGCGCGGCGCTCATGTCACCGGCGCATTTCTCCCGCCAGTTCCGCGCCGCCTACGGTGAGACGCCGTACGGGTACCTGATGACCCGCCGCGTCGAGCGGGCCATGGCATTGCTGCGCCGCGGCGATCTCACGGTGACCGAGGTCTGCATGGAGGTCGGCTGCACCTCGCTCGGATCATTCAGTTCGCGGTTCACCGAGATCGTCGGCGAGAGCCCCAGCGCGTACCGCGCCCGCAATCACGCCGCCACCGCCGTCGTCCCGGCCTGCGTCACGAAGGCCTGGGCCCGACCGAGCAGGAATGGAGAAGCGCGCAGGACCAGCCCCGCGTAGCGTGCCCGTCATGGACCTCAAACTCTCGCACTGCTTCATCACCGTCGACGACCAGGACAAAGCGCTGGAGTTCTACCGCGGCGCGCTCGGGCTCGAGGTGCGCGCCGACGCGCCGCTGCTGGAGTTCCGCTGGCTGACCGTTGGCTCACCGTCCCAGCCCGGTGTCGAAATCGTCCTCGCGACTCCCGATATGGGACATGGGCCGGCCGACACGGACGCCTTGAGGGCGCTGCTGGCCAAGGGGGCCTTGAACGGCGTCCTGTTCGTGACCGACGACTGCGACGCCGCGTTCGAGCGAATCCGCGCCACGGGTGCCGAGGTACTCCAGGAGCCGATCGACCAGCCTTACGGCGTTCGCGACTGCGCGTTCCGCGACCCCTCCGGCAACCACGTGCGGATTGGCTCACCGCTCCCCCCGCCCAACTGAGAATCCACGGCCGAAAGCGGTCCGGAGCGCGTGCCGACGCTCCGGGCCGCGCGGCGTGCCCAATGGTCGCCGCGTGTCTCATGGTCACCGTGGCTGACAGGCAGGCGCGGCTCGGCGCGGTCCAGCGCTCAGAGCTTCCCCTGGCTTCTGGACGTAAGGATGATCTGGGTCACCAGGTACGGGCTGAGCCGGAGTTTCTGCGCGATCTCGTCGGGCCTCAGCCCTTGCTCGTTATACAGGAGCGCCAGCCTCTCCTGCGACGTGCTCCACGGACGGCGGGCCGCCTTCTGTGCTACCGGACGGTGCGCGGCCGGGTCCTGACGACGGGCCGGCTTAGCCCGGGACGGCCGTGCTCCCCGCCGGGTCCGCCGCCGTCCCGGGAGCCGCGCTGGCGCCGGCTGAGGATATCGGGCCAAAGGAACCGCGCCGCTGGTCGTGGTACTTGCCCTCAGCCAATTCCTCGCGGGTCTGCTCGTCCAGGATGAGGTACTGCTCCGCCGCCTTGTTCACTCCCACGGCGACCATGGTCAAGCCTTTGGCATTCTTGTCCTGGCACTCACGTGCCATGCAGTAGTTGTACTTCCGCGCTCGCTCGGGATGCAGCTCACATCCGCAGGTTACGCACTGCGGCATTGCTTTACTTTCGTTGAGCTATCAGAACGTTTGTTCTAACATCGGCGACGCAGGCGATGTTCCCAGAAACTCGGATAGCAGCGCCGCGGCGGCCCACACGGGCGGCCAGGAGTTCACAGATCGTCTTCGTGGAGCCCCGGCCCGTTCGGGTCGTAGAGGTCGTCATTTCTCCGCATTTCCGCCACGTCCTCGTCGGCGGCCCGCTGGATCCGGTTCAGCCGGCGCAACCGCCGTCCTCCTGAGTACCAGGACAGATGGAAAAAGGTGGCGGCCAGGACCGCGATGATCAGCACAATGACGATGAGCACCACGATCAGGGCCGCCGCCGGGAAAGTGGATTTGGCGGCGGCCAGCGGTGCGCGGTGGAGGCCAGATACAGAACTTGCGACGAGGCCCACACTGACGGACATGGACCGACCTCCAGATCATGCGGGCCGGATGCCGCCCGCACCGCGGCGAGCGTCCGCCGCACTCTGCGGGACATGATCGCGCCAGACGATCAGGAGCCGACACGACCGATCATCGCCCAGCCATCCCCGGCGCGCAACGCTACCCAGCGCCGCGCTCCAGCAGGAGCTGGTGAACGTCGAGATAGCCCGAGCGGAATCCGGCCTCGGAGTAGCTGAGATAGAGATGCCACATCCGCTGGAAGGCGGCCTGTGGCCGGTCTGCCGCGGAGCGGGCGGTCCGCGCGGGCGAAGTGCCGGTTCTGCTGATCGTCATCCCGATACCGCCTCCCGGCCGCGGCTACGAGGTCCAGGACCGCGCCGTCCGGTCGCTCGCGGCGCAGCGGGAGCGGGGCCGCGAACCCACCCGGCACGTCCAGGTCCGTGACTGGGGAGTCCTGGCCGACCGGATGTACAGGGACATCGTCCTCGGCGAGGAGACCCGGGCGCGCCAGTGGCTGGACGGCCTGGCCGGCGGGGTGACCCTGCTCGACCTGTGCGAGCGAGTGCTTGCGCCGACCCTGCGCCAGGTGGGCGACAATTGGGCGGCAGGCCGCCTCTCCATCGCTGAGGAGCACCGGGCCAGCGCGATCTGCGAACGGCTGCTGGCTACGCGGGCCCAGCAGCCCCCCGGCCGGCCGCGCGGCACCGCGGTTGTCGCCACCCCACCGGGTGAGCGGCACGGGCTGCCTGCCCTGATGGCGGCCGCATGCCTGCGCGAGGAGCGCTGGCTGGTCCACCACCTGGCCGCCGACCTGCCATTCGCCGACGTGACACGGCTGGCCATGAACGTCCGGGCCAGCCTCATCGTGTTCTCGACCACCATCCCCGACGCCGGCCGCAGCGCCGGGGAGGCCGCCGGGGACATCACCGCGGCCCACCCGGAACTAGACGTCATCGTCGGCCGGCCCGGAGACAGCCTGTACGAGCTGCGGCTGCTCGCGAGAAACCGGCGCGGGCCGACCGTAGATCGCAACCCATCCACCCAGCGAAACCACCCCGGGTCCAGCCCGACGGGCCAGTCCCAGGAATGAGGATTCCGCTCATGGCTCACTACAACGCCACCATCGACTCGCGGCGCTCGGCGCGGGACACGCTCGACTACCTGGCCGATTTCAGCAACGCCGCGGAATGGGATCCCGGCACCCTGACCGCCGAGCAGCTGGATCCAGGACCGGTCCGGGCAGGCACCCGCTTCCGCCTGATCGTGCCGTTCCTGGCAGGCGGCTCCCGCTCGTCTACCAGGTCACCGTGTATTCGCCACCCCGGGAGGTGGTCCTGGATGCCACGAGCAGTGTGCTGAACGCCACCGACCGCATCGTGGTGTCGGAAGACGGTGCTGGCGCGAAGGTCAGCTACTCCGCCGAGATCCGGCTGCGAGGTCCGCTGGGCCTGCTCGACCCGCTGCTGGGCCCGGGATTCCGCCGTGTCGGCGACCGGGCCACCGCCACGCTGGCCCGGGTACTGTCGGCGGCCCCCACCCGCGCCCGGCCTCGGAGCCGGGCACGTGACCCCGGTGGCGCGGGCGGTGGACGCTCTGCTCGAGGTCAGCGTCGTCGGCAGCTTCTCCCGGATCGGCCTGTCCATCCGCTCCCGGCTGCTGCCCCAGTTCACAGATGACCAGTTCACGGTTGGCCAACGTCCGCCCCTGCTCGGGAGGGCCGTCATCGTAACCGGAGCGGCCTCCGGGCCGGCCGGGCCGCCGCCGCCCAGCTCGCCGAGCGCGGCGCGGCCGTGCACTTCCTGGCGCGCGATGAGGCCTGCATCCCGGATGGGCGGACACCCCCGGACTGGCCGCCATGCTGCCGGGTTTCCACCGGGTCATGCGGCCGATCCTGCGCACAGCCAACCAGGGCGCGGATAGCCTCGTATGGCTCGCCACCGCTGATCCACGGCAGTTGGGCAGCGGACGATTCTGGTTCGACCGGCGTCCCCGATCCGAGTACCGGCTCCCGCGGACCCGTGAAGCGGGCCCGGGCGTCGCCTGGCAGTTGTGGCAGAGCATCGCTGAGCTGGTACCGGCGTGAATTGCCGGATGGTCCGGGCAAGTCTGGGTAGTCAGGAAGCAACGACGGGAGGCAGCGATGTTCGAGGCTGGTGACATCAGGGAGTGGCGCGGCCACGACGTGGTGAACAGCGGCGGTCACAAGATCGGGACGCTGGAATCGGTGTATGTGGACACCGGCACCGACCAGCCGACGTTCGCCACCGTGACGGTCGGCCTGCCGACGCGGCACCGGCTGGTCTTCGTACCCCTCGCCGGTGCGACGGTCGGCCCGGGGTACCTCAAGGTCACCTACGACAAGAGCCAGGCGAAGGACGCTCCGTCGATTGACACCGACGGGATTCTGCCCGCCAGTGACGAAGAGGCGATATTCAAGCACTATGGTCTGAGCTACCAGCCCGGCGTTGGTGGCGAACGGCGCCTCGGGCGTCAATGACGCCGGGAAGATCGGAGGCGGGAGATGGCACTGTTTCTGCTGCTGATCATCATTGCGATCGCGCTGGGAATAGTCGGCGCCGTGGTCAAGGGCCTGGTCTATCTCCTGATCATCGGTGTAGTGATCCTCCTGGCCGATCTTGTCCTGGTAGCCGTGCGGTTCCGCAGAGGCGGGAGGCGCCCCGGCCGGTGAGCGGCTAACGGCCCCGGCAGCGTTGCGGACTCAAGCCGGATGATCACCCGGTTCAGCAGCCTGGCTCCCCGGCGGAGGATCCTCGTCGCCGGGGTGGCACTGCTGGTGCTGGCGGCGGCCGCGGCCGCGGCGGTCGCCGCGGCCGGCGGCGGGAACGGGCCCGGCCTGGCGATCGGCCGCAGCGCCTCGTCCCACGGCCCGCGGCAGAACCGGCCCGGGCCGGTGCTGCTGGTCCCCGGATACGGCGGGAGCACCAACTCACTGTCGGTACTGGCCGCCCGGATCCGGGCCAGCGGCCGCCAGGCCACGGTCGTCTCCCTGCCCGGTAACGGCACGGGCAGCCTCATCCAGGACGCTACGGTGCTCGACACCGCGGCCGCCCGTGCCCTGCGCGGCGGGGCACCGTCGGTCGATGTGATCGGCTACTCGGCGGGCGGCGTGGCCGCGCTGGTGTGGGCGCGGGACGACGGCGGAAGCCGGGAGGCACGGCGGGTGATCACGCTTGGCTCACCGTTCCACGGGGCCTCGATCGCCGCCGCGGCCGAGGGATTCGTGCCGGGCGACTGCCCGACCGCCTGCCAGCAACTGGTTCCGGGCAGCCGCCTGCTGGCCGGACTCACCCGGGGAGCGCCCGCCGGGCTGCGCTGGCTGTCGCTGTGGACCACCGACGACCAGACCGTCACACCACCGGACTCGGCCCGGCTGAGCGGTGCGATCAACGTGCCCATCCAGTCGGTCTGCCCCGGCGAGCAGATCAGCCACTCCCAGCTGCCGACCAGCCCGGTGGTCACGAAGATCGTGCTGCAGGCGATCGGTGCTGGGCCGATCGCCGCACCGGCGCGCGCCGACTGCGGCCCGTGACCGGTCGGGTCCGGGCGCCCCTGCGCCGCCGGGCCGTCAGCTCGTGATGTCCTTGGTGGCGAAATGGGCCCACGCCGCCCCGAGGAACACGGCCACATAGACGGCCTGCACGGCGAACCCTCGGTCGATGTTCCGCCACAGGATCGGCTGCCGGAAGAAGTCCACCCAGGCCAGCCAGTAGCGGGTAGGAAGATAGGGGTTGACCGAGGCGGCCGCGCCGAGGGTGACGAGCACCTCACTGGTGATCAGCGCCGCGAGCGCGCCCAGGGCGGCACCGAGGGCCGAGTCCGTGACGGTGGACAGGAACAGCGCGATCGCTCCGACCCCGAGCATGGACACCCCGATGAACGCGATCGCGCCGGCCGTCCTGATCAGGATGTCGGCGGGGGTCAGCCCGTTGCCGGACAGCGAGGTCGCGGCGACGCTGGATGCGCTGAAGCCGCCGGCGGCCCCGCCTCCGCTGGCCGGGCTCACGGTGGCCGGCTGGGAGCCGAACAGCAGCGTCCCGGTCGCATAAGCGGTCACCGCGACGAGGATGACGGCGACGAGGACGTACACGATGAGCGCGACGAGCTTGGCCGCGAGCAGCCGGCTGCGGCCGACCGGCCTGGCCACCAGGTAGCGCAGCATGCCCGAGCCGGCCTCGCCCGCGATGGAGTCGCCCGCCACGACCGCGACCGCGACCGGGAGGAAGATCGGCAGCACGATCGCGAGCGCCGCGGCGGGATACAGCGACCCACTGGACAGCACGGCCGACAGCAGCGCGGGACCCTGGCCGGGCGGCGGTGCCAGGTGCGTGACCGCCACGAACACGGCGACGACCACCGGGAGCCCGCACAGCAGTGCCAGGCTGGCCCAGCTTCTCGGCCGGCGCACCAGCTTCACCAGCTCGACCCGGATCACTTCAGGTCACCATCCTCTGCCTGTCCGGCATCGCCACCGGAGCCTGCGGCCGGGCTGGGCCGGTCGTCACCGCGGTCGACCCGGTCGGAACCGGAGCCGGTGACGGCCAGGACGAGGTCCTCCAGCGAGCGGCGCTCAGGTGCGAACTCGCTGACCCGCACGCCCGCCGCGATGAGCCGCAGGTTGATCGCCGCCGGATCCGGCGCCACCGCGAACAGCGTGTCGCCCTCGATCCGTTCGACGCTCCCGTCCAGTACCGCCGCAGCCCGATCCACATCAGGGCTGCGGACCATCACCCGCCCGGTTGGCCCGCGCAAGACCTCGAGCTCCTCTTGCACGACCAGCCGTCCCCGGTTGATCACGCCGACCCGCGTGCACAACTGGTCGACCTCCGCCAGTTGGTGACTGGACATGAAGACCGTTGTGCCGCCCTGGTTAAGCTCGGCAAGCAGGTCGCGGACCTCGCGGATGCCCTGCGGATCCAGCCCGTTGGTCGGCTCGTCGAGCACCAGCAGCCGCGGAGCGCGCAGCAGGGCCGCGGCCAGCCCAAGCCGTTGGCGCATGCCGAGCGAATACCGCTTCACCGGGCGGTTGTCGATCCCGGCCAGCCCGACCCGCTCCAGGGCCTCCGCGATCCGGGCCCGGCGGGTCCGGCGGGGGCCCGCGCGGCCGGCCGCGTCGATCAGTGCGAGGTTGGCCCGGCCGGACAGGTGCCCATAGGAAGATGGGCCCTCGACCAGCGCGCCGATGTGCGGCAGGACCTCGGCGGCATGGCGCGGCATCGGCCTGCCCATCACCTCGATCTCACCGCTCGTGGCGTACACCAGACCGAGCAGCATCCGGACCAGCGTCGTCTTGCCGGAGCCGTTGGGGCCCAGGAAGCCGTACCGATCGCCATCGCGGACATCCAGGTTGACCCGGTCCACGGCGAGCACGGGCCCGAACCGCTTGGTGAGTGACCTCGTAACGATCATCGGCGCTCCGGTCTGTACGCCTGCAGGCTGGCGCCCGCGCTGTCGAGCAGGGCCGGTGTCACCGCGCCGGTGAGGACGTACGTCTCACGGAAACCGGCGCGGAGCATGAGCACCGTGAGCAGCGGCGTACGGATCAGGACCGCGGTCCCGCCCGGCAGTGCGATGGTGGCGGCACCGGCCTGGATCGCGGCGTTGAGCACCTGCGAGCCTTCCGCACGGGGCAGCGGCAGCAGCACGAGCCGGGAGAATCCCGTGCCGTAGACGGCCACGCCGATGGGGCCACCCGGGACCGTGATGCGGCTGAGCCCGGCGAGCTGCCCGGGGAACGGGGTGCTGTCGTGGTCGCCATCGCCGTCGCCGCCCAGAATGTGCTCGACGTCAGGCAACCCGGTCGAGGTCACCGATACGCCCGGGGCCGGATCCGGCGTCACGGTCGCCACCGCCGGGCGGCGCTCGTCCACCTGCAGGAAGCTGGTCACCAGGATGGGCTTGGCCGAGCCGCGGCCAATGATCGCGACCTCGAGCGGCAGGCCGCCAGCCGGATCGGCCCAGATGTCGATGGCCCCGATCGTTGTGGCTGAATCCGCCGGCACCACCTGGAGGCCCGCCGCGTCCACGCCGGCCACCCGCCGCGACGGCAGCCGCGACACGTGATCCGCGGGTGACGCGATATCCAGCAGCCGGCGAGCCAGCGCGGGCGGCAGCAGGTCGGCGGCCTGGGGCAGCCGGACGGGCTGCGCGCCCACGATGCGGGTCAGCACGTCGTGCCCGTAGTCCCACTGATAGGTCTGCTGGCCCACCTGATAGGTGTCGTTCTCCCCGGTTCCGGTGACGACCGCCGCCCGCCAGCTGCCGGGTGAGCGATACCAGGCGTACTGGTCGGTGCTGCCATCAAACAGCGCGCTCACGTCCTGGAGGTCCGGCAGTTCAGGCAGTCCGAGGTTCACCGTGCTCTCGGCATATCCCTGGTAGGGCACGCTCGCCGAGGACATGATCCGGGCCCGCAGCGCGGCCGCGCTGATCGCCAGCTGGGGAACCGGCAGCGCCGCGATCACCGCGGGCAGCGCGCACAGGACGGCGATGCCACCGACCACGACAGACCAGCGGCGCCGTGCCTGAGCGCTGACAACGCTCACCAGAGCTCGCATCCCGCCGCGAATGCCACCATTTCACCGTACGTCGGCCTGAGCGGCCGGCACACCGGGCGGCCGGTGCCCGCGGTGTGACGGTCTTCTTACGGGCCGGACAGGCCCGGCAGGCCCGTGGTCAGTTACGGCCGGGGCAGGCCCGGATCAGCCCGGCAGGCCCGGATCAGCCCGGCAGGCCCGGATCAGGCGGTCCGGTCCTTGGATCCGGGATGCTGACGCGGTCCGCGCTTGGCCTTCTCATCCTCGATCTGGCGGATCATTTCCCTGCGGACCTCGATCACCGCGGCATCGAGGTCGCGGGCGGACGAGGTGGCCACCAGCGGCGGCCATTGGGGCAGCCAGGCCTCCAACGTGACCTTCTGCTCGGGCCCGTGGCGATCCTTCACAGAGATCTCAAGATCGACCTGGTCAGGGTCCCACCGCGCCAGGTGCCGCTCCAGGCTGGACAGCAGATCCAGCACGTGGCTGCGGTGGGCGGCACCGAAGCCAAAGCCGAGGCGCAGCCTTTCTGCCAAGATCCGTGTCGAGCCGTTCTCGGCGTCGCTCATGAGATCTACCCTGCCACAGGTCAGCTGGCCGGGCTCGCCTGGCGCCTGCTTCGGAGCATGTCGTTTTGAGCACGGCCGGTCGATAGCTAGCAGCCGTCGCTGGCGAGGAACTGCGCGAGTTCGGCGGCGGTCGGCGCGGTGGCGGGGCCGCGCCTGGTGGCCGAGAGCGCGGCCGCCGCGTTGGCGGTGCGGACGGCCGTCACCTCGTCGGCACCGTGCGCCAGGGCGGCGATGAAGGTGCCGGTGTGCGCGTCGCCCGCGCCGTTGGTGTCGACCACGTTGACCCGGAATCCGGGCACGGCGACCGGGTCACGATCCCGGTGGCCGATCAGGCACCCGGCTGGGCCGGTGCGTACCAGCACCCCTCGCCGGCCCGCCGCGCGAGCGCGTCAGCCGCGCCGGCCGGGTCAGGCTGGCCGGTCAGCAGCGCCGATTCCCGGGCGTTGGTGGTCACCCAGTCGCTGCGGGCCAGCACGGTTTCCGCCGCGTCGGCCGGGACGGACCGAGCGAGCGGCCCGGGGTCGAAGAACATCATGGTGTCGTCACCGAGCCGCCCGATCCAGTCGAGCAGCGCGGCCCGGTTGCTCGGGTGGACCAGCCCGTAACCCGACAGGTACACCGCATCGCCCGGCTCGGCGGCCACCTCGGCCAGGTCGGGGATGGTCAGCGCCGCCTCCGCGCCGCGGCTGGTCAGGAACGTCCGCTCACCCCCGGCGTCGACGACGGCGATCACGAACCCGGTATCCAGGCCCGGCTTCGGCGGCAGCAGGACCTCGATGCCCGCGTCCGCCAGCCCAGCGCGGGCCAGAGCGCCGAACGGCCCGCTGCCGTGCGCGCCCGCGTAGCTGACGCGGAGCCCTTGCCGGGCGGCGGCGGCCATCACGTTGAAGCCACCGCCGGGGGTCGTCTCGGTGCGGTCGGCCAGCACGTCGCCGCCGCGATCCGGCAGCGCGGTCACGTCCAGCACCACGTCCACGACGACGTTGCCGAGGTGCAGCAGCCGGCCGAACGGCAGCCGGCCGGGCCGGTCACGGCCCCGGCGTTCGCGGCGGCCGCCGCCGCACGGTCAGCAGATCCGCGGCGACCTGGTCCAGTCGCAGGTGGTTGACCCGCGCGACGGTGTCCCGCGCGGCCGGCGGGAACGCTTCCACCCCATGACACGCCCCGCCGATGGCCCCGGCCATGGCCGCGATGGTGTCGCAGTCGCCGCCGAGCGAGGCGGCGATCCGGCAGGCCAGCCACGGGTCGTCTGGGGCGGCGGCGAGCACCGCGAAAGCGGCAGGCACCGACTCCTGCGTGGCCAGGCTGGTGCCCACCAGCGAGTACACGATCTCGATGACACCGTCGAGGTCATGCCCGGCGACCAGGTCGGCCGCCCAGGTGATCCGCGACGCCACGTCCGCCGCGGCGACCCAGTGCCCCCGCCCGGCGGCCCGGGCGGCCGCCTCCGCCGCGACAGGCACCGCCTCAGCTACCGAGGCGCCCGACATCCCGGCGCTGACCGCCGCGGCGACGGCCGCCGCCCCGGCCAGCGCGACCCCAGTGTTGTGCGTCGCCCGGCTGGCCTCGACCACGCGATCCACCAGGACGCCCAGGTCCGTGCGCGGAGTGGCGATACCGACCGGCGTGATCCGCATGGCCGCGCCGTTGGTGACACCGAACTGGCCCGCGTCAGCCACACCCGTCCCGGCGAGCAGCGCCGACAGGGCCCGCTTCGTGGACGGCCCCAGCAGGTCCAGCGAGCCGCGCGCCCGCACCGACTCCTCCCACGCCAGCAGCCGGATGGCCAGTTCGGCGGCGTCAACCGCACCGCCGCCCTCGACGACGAGCGTCGCGAGCAGCAGAGCCTGCTCGGTGTCGTCGGTGACCGCCCCAGCGGGGAGGCCACCCGCCAGCCGGTGGTCCAGCGGGCCAGGCTGGAACCCCTCGAGCAGCCGGCCGTACCGGGCCACGATCGCGGGCCGAGGCAGGGACTGCGTCGGCATGCCGAGCGCGTCGCCGATCGCCAGCCCGTAGAGTGCTCCGGCCGCGCGCGCCTGCTCAGCCGGCAACCGCTCAGCCGACAACCGCTCAGCCGTCATTGGCCCAGGACACCGGCCAGGCTGACCACCTCCACCAGCGGGCTGTACAGCCGGAGGATGTCCAGCGCCTGGCCGTGGCTGACATCGCTGACGCCGGCGCACGCGTCCCCGACCACCTTAACCACCGCGCCCGCGTCGGCCGCTGCCACCGCCGTGGACAGGACGCAGCAGTCGGTGGACACCCCCGCCAGCACCAGCCGCCCGCCGTCACCAACCCGCTCGGAAAGTTCCGGCCCCCATTTACTGAACGTAGCGGCATCCAGCGTATGTCCGGGCGAAGCCGCGAAATCGTCCACCAGCTCATAGATCCGCGCGTCCGGTGGCTGCCGCGCGAACGGCCACACATCGTAATAGCGCTGCCATCCGCCCGAGGGGACCTCCGGTGCGATGAACCTGGTGAAGGTGACCCTGGGGCGGAACGCCTCGACCAGCCGCCTCACCGGGCCGACGATCTCGCCGAACCGCGGAGCCAGCCACGGGCTGCCCGGCTCGGCGAACACCCGCTGCATGTCGATGACCGCCAGCCACGCGCCCGGCGCCTCATCACCCGGTCCGAGCCCGGGTGCCGCACTCATGCCTGGGCCGCGTTCATGCTTGGGCCGTGGCCGCGGGAGGCGCCAGAACCGGGGCCGACTCTTGTGCCCGCACCGTCGCCCGCTCGAACGCCCACGTCACGAGGAAACCGATGATCAGGGCGACCAGGACACCGAGGTTGGCGAAGGCCCAGGCACCGGTCTTCCCGCCGAGCCCGAATGGCTGTAGCAGGTAGCCCTGCCAGCTCAGCCAGCTCGCGTTGCCGTTCGTGACCAGGCCCCAGCCCAGGATGGTGCTGACAACGATGACGGCCAGCGGGAGGGCCCGGACATCGCCGTAGCGGCCGGCTGGCTCATACAGCTCAGGCTCGGCGTAGTCCTTCCGGCGCAGCGCGATGTCGGCCAGCATGATGCCGCACCACGCGGCGATCGGGACCCCGAGCGTGATCAGGAAGCCCTCGAACTGGGCCAGGAAGTTCTTGGCGATGAACACCACGTAGATCGTTCCCAGCACCATGACCGTGCCGTCGATGAGCGCGGCGACGTAGCGCGGGGTCTTCAGGCCGAGGGTGAGCAGCGCCAGGCCCGACGAGTAGATGTCCAGCACCGACCCGCCGACCAGGCCGAGCACCGCGACGACGGCGAACGGCACGAGGTACCAGGTGGGCAGCAGCGTAGTCAGCGCCCCGATCGGGTCGGTCTGGATGGCGCTGCTCAGCTTGGCCGAGGAGCCGGCCAGCAGCAACCCGAAGACCAGCAGGAAGATCGGGGCCACGGAGGACCCGAACGTCGTCCAGCCGATCACGGCGCGGCCTGAGGAACGCCGCGGCAGGTACCGCGAGTAGTCGGCGGCGGCGTTCACCCAGCCGAGCCCGAAGCCAGTCATCGTGAACACCAGCGCGCCGATCAGCTTCTCGGCCGAGCCCGAGGGGATCGCCGCCACCGTGGGCCAGTGGATCTTGTCGGCGACCAGGACGATGAACCCCACGGTCAGCACGGCGGTCACCACAGTGATCACGGCCTGCATCCGCATGATCAGGTCGAAGCCCATGACGCCGCCCATCACGGTCAGCGCGCTGACCACGATCAGCGCGATGACCTTGGTAGCGGTTCCGCCGCCCCACCCCAGACGCTCGAACACGGTCGCGGTGGCCAGGGTGGCCAGGATGATCAGCACCGTTTCCCAGCCGACCGTGAGCAGCCAGGAGATCGCGGCAGGCAGCTTGTTGCCGCGCACCCCGAAGGCGGCCCGGCTGAGCACCATGGTCGGCGCCGACCCGCGCTTGCCAGCCACCGCGATGAAGCCGCAAAGCAGGAAGGAGACGATGATGCCGGCCAGCCCCGCGCCGATCGCCTGCCAGAACGAGATGCCGAAGCCCAATTCGAACGAGCCGTAGCTGATGCCGAGGACCGAAACGTTGGCCGCGAACCACGGCCAGAACAGATCTCGCGGGTGCCCCTTGCGCTCGGCGTCGGTGATCACATTGATCCCGTTCGCCTCGATCTGCAGTGGGCGCAGTTCCGCCGTTCCGGCCGAGAGGCCGCCTCCGGCGCGCTGACGGTCAGCCATGGCCAGCCCCTTTGTGCGGGAGATACCTGGGACGATCGTTGGGTATCGAAAAGGCGCGCGACCTCATCCGCCGCAGGGCCAGCGCGACGAGCAACCCGGCGCCGAGCACGGCCGCGGCCGTGGCCGCCGCGGCCGCCTGTTTCGCCGTCGGCACAAGCGGCCGGGGGGCAGTGACGACGCTGGCCCCGGGCTGGCTGGCCAGCAGCCGCTCGACGTTCCCGGCGAACTCCTCAATCAGGCGCTGGCTGACCTCACCGATCGCTCTGGGAGCGTACTGTGCGGCTTGGCCGCGGATCAGCAGGTCGGCGCTGATCAGGACCCGCGCGGCGGGGCCGTCCGGCTCGACGCGGACCGCGACGTGCGCGTCGGCGCGGCCCTGGCCGGTGCGCTCGCGGCCGGATGCGCGCAGGGTCACGGTTCCCGCCGCCCGGTCGGCGGCGTCGAGGCGGACCGTGCCCGCGTACACGGCATCGATCGGGCCGATCCTGAGCTGGATCTGGCCCGCGTAGGTGCCGTCCGCCACCTCGCCGATCAGGCGGCTGCCCGGCAGGCACGCGGCGACCATGCCGGCATCCAGCAGGGCATCGAAGACCTCCCCGGCTGGACGGCCGATGCGGACCGCGCTCGTGAGCTCCACACCCGTTGCCTATCTGTCCATGTTCGGTTTGCGCTGCGCGCCGTCCACCGGGATGTGGGCGCCGTTGATGAAGCTGGCGCGGGGCGAAGCCGGGAACGTGACCAGCGACGAGTAGCTGGGCTTCAAGCCGTCGTTGCCCACCACGAGAACGATCGCACCCGCACCCCGCTCACGCATATTCCCCATGACCGCGCGCATCGAACGGACATACCCCACGAACTTCAAGTTCAGGCTGCGCGCGGTGATGGCGACGTCGGCGCCCTCGCGCGCGAGGTGCTCGGCGACCTGGCGCCCGATGCCCTCGCTCGCGCCCCGTGACGAGAGCCACTTTCCCGTCCAGCTGCAGATCCACCGCATACCCCTTCCGCCCCGGGTTGGATGGCACGGTGTTGGATGGTACGTGTGCTGGCAGGCACGTGCGGGATCGCATACCAAATATCAGCGCCGTGGAAGTGCGCTGGTTCGACGCCCGAATCAGCCAGTTTTGCCCCAGCGTGCCCGGCCCACACTGTGGATACTCGTTATCGGTGAACGTTTTTGCCCCCCGGGGGGCAAAAAGGTTCACCGATCTTCGTTTTCCACAGCCCTGGGGCGCCGGCATGCTGAGCTCGCCCGGCGGTCGGCGATGCTTGAATGAGTGCAACTGATGGGCTTGGCGCTCGCGCGGACTCATCCGCCAGGCCCGCACCCCGACGACCGGAGGCATGCCCGTGATCTTGGTGACCGGAGCGACTGGGAGGGTCGGCTACCGCCTGCTGGAGGCACTGGCCGACACAGGCACCGAGGCCACCGCCATGGTGCGGGTGGAAGCGAAAGGCGCCGATCTGCCTGGATCGGCCAAGCACATCGTGGCGACGTTCGACGATCCTCCTCCCGCCGAGGTACTGCGGTCCTTCGACCGGGTCTTCCTGCTGAGCCCGGACCATGAGAACCAGGCCGAGCTTGAGATTCTCTTCATCGGTGCCCTGCTGGGCGCGGGTCACCAGCCTCATATCGTGAAGGTGGCGGCCGACGGTTTCCAGGAGCCGGACTGCGATGTGCGCTTCATGCGCAGCCACCGGCAGATCGCCGCGCACCTGACGGCTACCGGCCTGCCCGTCACCTACCTGGCGCCGGTCAGGTACATGGAGAACCTGCTGGGCGCGGCGGAGACCCTCCGTGAGGAAGGCACGATCTACGCTCCGGCGGGCCGTGGCCAGGTCGGTTTCATCGCGGCCAGCGACGTCGCGGACGTCGCCGCCCGCGTGCTCACCAGCCCCGGCCATGAAGCCGCCACATACGTCCTGAGCGGGCCGGAAGCGCTCGGTTACGGCGACGTCGCCGCGCGGATCTCGGCCGTCTTCGGGCGCGAGGTAAGCTACGCCGACCTGCCGGAGGAGCGGGCCAGGGAGCAGCTAGAGGCCAGCAGCCTGACACCCTGGCAGGTCGAGGGCACGCTTGAGCTGTTCGACTGGATCCGGCACGGCCGCTCGGCCCCGGTGACGACAGACGTGCGCGATGTGACCGGCGAGGACGCCCGCCCGATCGAGGACTGGCTCAGCGAATTCCGGGGTGCCTTCCTGAGCCCATCGCCGGATGTGTCCCCGCCACCCTTCTAGGCGGTGCGCCTGCCCGTCTAGGCGATGCGCCTGCCCGGATAGCCGCTACGAACCGGCGGCCGCGGCGACCGCGGCAGCGATCATCCGGGCGTTGGCCGGTACCGAGATCCCTTCGACGAGAACGGCGGGCGTCGCGCTGACCCCGCGCGCCGTGGCCATCGCAGTGACGTAGGTCGGCCAGTCCAGGTAGTGGCCGCGCGGCACGCATTCCCCGAACGCCGGGCTGGGCAGTCCCACGGACAGGCCGAGTTCGATCAGCTCAGCGTCGCTCAGCCCAGGACCGCCCTCCGGCGGCTGGCTGACGAACAGCGCACGAGCATAGTCGGCGAACCTCCCGCCATCGGAAGCGCACCCGGCCGCCGCGGCCGCGCGCGAGGAGTAGCGCGTGGTCGATGCCTCATCGAGGAAGTTCATGGGGTGGTACACCAGGCTGATCTGGCCGTCCGCGACCATGGTGGCGAGAGCCTGTCCCGAGGAGAGCTCGAATTGGCGGCAGAACGGGCACAGGAAGTCGATAAAGGCGTCCACGGTGACCGTGCCCTGCCCGATCACCACCCCATCGCCTGCTGGTGTCGCGCTCGCCGGGACGTGGCCCGGGGCGGTGATGTGCGTCATGGTGCAACCCTCCCATGCTGGCCGCCGCGGGGGCGATGGCCGCACCTCGCAAACCGTCCTCGTGTTGGGCTACCCGCGGCCAGGCCGGGAAACTGTAACGGCAGACACGCACACGAGACCGAACGGAGAACCGATGGAGTACCGCCTGCTCGGCAAAAGCGGATGCGCCGTCTCGGCGTTCGCCCTGGGCACCTTGACCTTCGGCAACGAGACCGACGAACCCGGCTCTTTCGCGCAGCTTGACCGCTTCACTGCGGCCGGGGGCACGCTGGTGGACAGCGCGGATGTCTACGCCGACGGCCGCTCTGAGGAGATCATCGGGCGCTGGCTCGCCCGTACGCCCGGCATGCGCGAGGCCGTCGTGATCGCTACCAAGGGCCGCTTCCCCACGGACGACAGCCCGAACGGGCACGGCCTGTCGCGCCGCCACCTGGCCTCGGCGCTGGACGCGTCGCTGTGCCGGCTGGGCATCGACACGATCGACCTGTACCAGTTGCACGCCTGGGATCCGCTGACGCCTCTCGACGAGACGATGCGCTTCCTGGACGACGCGGTCCGGGCGGGGAAGATCCACTACGTGGGCCTGTCGAACTTCACCGGCTGGCAGGTGCAGAAGGCCGTGGACATCGCGGACGCGCTCGGCCTGGCCCGGCCGGTCACCGTGCAGCCGCAATACAACCTGCTGGCCCGCGGGATCGAGTGGGAGGTGGTCCCCGTCTGCCAGTCCGAGGGCCTTGGGCTGCTGCCGTGGTCGCCGCTGGCCAGTGGCTGGCTCAGCGGCAAATACCAGCGCGATCAGCCGCCGGCCGCGGGCACCCGCGCGGCCGACAATGCCGACCAGGGCATGCGGATCTGGAACCAGCGCGGCCATCTCGAGCGCAACTGGCAGGTCCTGGACGCGGTCCGTAAGGTCGCCGACTGGCGCGGGGTATCGATGGCCCAGGTGTCGATCGCCTGGCTGGCGGGCCGCCCGGCCGTCGCCTCGGTCATCCTGGGCGCGCACACCATGGAGCAGCTCGAGGACAACCTGGCCGCGGCTGAGATGAGCCTCAGCCCGGAGGAGATGCACCTGCTCGATGAGGCCAGCGACCCCGGAGCGCCCGACTACCCGTACGGCGAGCCCGGCCAGATCCAGCGCACCCGCCGGATCTCCGGCGGCCGCTTCTGACCCTCCGGCGACGCCCGGCGGAAGGTCGTGCGGCTCACGCCGCGGGGTGTCAACTGCCTGGTTCGGTCGGCACGCATCTTCGATGACCTGCGGGCCGGCTGGGCCACGACCCTCGGCGAGGAGCGCCTCCGGGCGCTTGAAGCGGACCTGCGCACGGTCACACCGCTCGAACTGTTCCGCCTCGACCTGCCCGGCTGGCTCGGCGCACCCTGAGCCTGCGACGATGGGCGCGTGAACGACATCCCGCAAGTCGTCAACGACACCGCCACCTCCCGCTTCCTGATGGAGGCCGACGGCCATGTCGCAGAGCTCGTGTACGAGCTGGACGGTGACCGGCTGCTGCTGATCCATACGGGCGTGCCCCGGGCCCTCGAAGGACGGGGCATCGGCGGCCAGCTGGTTGCCGCCGCGGTCGATGAGGCCAAGCGCCGGGGCCTGACCGTCGCGCCGCTGTGCCCGTTCGCCCAGGACTGGCTCCGGCGCCACCCGGATGTCGCGGCCACGGTCCCTATCGCCAACTTCTGACCAGAGCCGGGCCATCGGCGGTGCGTGACCCGGCCCGCCCGGATCAGTACCAGCCGAAGCTGAGCTCGTGCCGCCAGGCGCGGTACGGGGTGCCGTATCTCACCTTGATGTAGCGCATGCCCCACGAGATCTGAGTCCGCGGGCTGGTACGCCAGTCGCGGCCGGCACTCGCCATCTTGCCGCCCGGCACGGCCTGCGGGATTCCGTACGCGCCCGAGGACGGATTGCTCGCGTACGGATTCCAGCCGCTTTCCCGGACCCATAGCCGGCTCAGGTACGTGTACTCTCCCGTCCACCAGCCCTGGGACCTGAGCAGCGACCAAGCGATCTGCCGCGGTGTGAGCCGTCGGGCCGCAACGGGACCGGCCAGCCACTGTGGCTGTGTGAAGGCGACCAGGGCCGTGCTCGAGGCCCCCGTGCTGGAGGCTCTCGTGCTGGGGATCACCATGCTGGGGATCACGGCGCTGGAGGCTACGGCCGTCAGGGCCAGGGCGCCGCCCGCCAGCTTACGGCTGAGGCGTGGGGATGTACGGACGCGGGACACGGTCGTGCTGGGAGACACAGTCTTGCTGGAGGGCACGGGGAACCTTTGGTCGGGCGCGGCGCGCTCGGCTTCCACCCAGGAGCGCATGCCTGTCACCCGCGAAGGAGACCAGGCAGCGGCGTGCGGACGTGACGCGGGTGCAGGGCGCCTGGTTGCGAGGCAACCGTCGCGCACGCTGAGTGCTTGAGCTCTTCACCTTGCCGGAAACGAGGATCTTGAGTAGCAAAATACGGATATTCAGGCACTAAGTGTCCGACGCCGGTACATTCGTTGAAGCAAAATTGCGAATTTCGCGTCCGCTGCCCGGTTGCCGAGAGATCAGTTCCCCGCCGGATCCGCTGGCCTTGACCGAGAGCACGGGCGGCTGGGCCAGCGCGCCGGCCTTCAGGTGCAGCGAGCCGCCTGGAAACGGCAGCTGAGCCGACACCGCCGTGGCGGAGGGGCAGTGGCCAGCGCCACCAGCGCCTGATGCGTGGCCTCGATCAGCTCCGGCCACCGCAGCAGGGACCGGACCTCGCTGCGGCTGAGCAGCCGGACGGAGGGAGCTGGAGACTGGGTCACCGGCCCAGTCTGGCAGGTCGGGCCCGGCCGAACCGGGCGCGGAGGAACGGGCGCCCCCATGGCACGAAGGCCACGATGGCGGCGATCAGGCCGACGAAGGCCCCGAAATCCCAGCCGTCTCCGGAGGTGTAGCCACCGGGTACCAGCACGAACCCGATGAGCACCAGCAGCAGGTTGAAGCCCGTGGCCACCAGCAGCATCGTCGCGCGGCCGAATGGGAGCCGGAACGGCATCTCGGCGAACCCGGCCTCCATGACCAGATAAGCGATGATCGCGAAGGCCACGAGGAGCACGAGGAACAGGAAGCCGTGCGCCATGAAGGCGTCGGCGCTGTAGCTGCCGAAGCCTGTGCTCGCCGCGAACCAGGGCATGAACAGCGAGATGAGCAGGACCAGAGTGGCGATCCCGGTGATCCGGTCAGGCTGGGACCAGCGGCTGTGGTCGAATCTGAACCGGGGGCCTTCCGGTGCCGGGCCGGGGCCAGCCGCCCTGCGGTGGCCCGTCCCCATCCGGGGCTCACCGGGCGCGCCGGGGCCAGTCGCCGTTCCGGGACCGGCTGGCATACCGGGACCGGCTGGCCAGCCGGGACCGGCGGCCGTGTCCGCCCGGCCCGCGGCGGTGGCCGCTGATCCCTCGGCGGCCATGGCCGCCAGCGGCGCGCCGCACCGGCCGCAGGCCGCCGAGCCTTCGGCAACGGGGCTGCCGCATTGAGTACAGAACATCGTGTCCGCCTCCCGATGTGGCCGGAGTATGGCTCCGCGTCGTGCGTCAGATGCGCTGACGCACGCCCACGGGTCGCTTCCCGCACATAGCCGGATAAACGGCTACCCCAGGAACAGCGTAATGCCGCGAGTATGGGCGATCAGGGGCTTCAGCCGGGCCGATGCTTCCGGTGTCAGCCCAGCGCGGGAATGATCACGCTGCCATAGGCGGCGAGCGTCTCCTCCGGCTGGTCGTGCATCAGGTAGATCGCGAACTGATCGGCGCCGATTGCGGCCAGTTCCCGCAGCCGGTCCAGGTGCGCGGCTTCGGGGCCGAGCAGGCAGAACCGGTCCACGATCACGTCGGGCACGAAGTCCGTGGACGGGTTGCCGGCCCGGCCGTGGTGGGAGTAGTCGTACCCTTCGCGCCCCTTGATGTAGTCGGTGAGCGCGCGCGGAACCGGCCCATCCTCGCCATACCGGGTGACCAGGTCAGCCACGTGATTGCCGACCATGCCCCCGAACCAGCGCAACTGGTCCCGCTGGTGGCCCAGATCGGTGCCGACGTAGGCGGGGGCCGCGACACATATGGTGATCGCGGCCGGGTCCCGGCCGGCCGCCCGCGCGGCCTCCCGGACCGAGCCGATCGTCCACCGGGCGATGTCCGGGTCGGCGGTCTGCAGGATGAACCCGTCGGCCTGCTCGCCGGCGAGTTTCAGGGCTTTCGGCCCGTAGGCCGCCATCCAGATCTCCAGCTTGCCGTCACGTACCCACGGGATGCGGAGCAGGCTGCCGTGGTGCTCGACCTCGCGGCCCTCGGCGAGTTCCTTGATCACGTGCATCGCCTCGGCGATCGTGGCCAGGCTCATGGGTTTCTGCCCGATCACCCGCCGGGCCGAGTCACCCCGGCCGATCCCGCACACGGTCCGGTTGCCGAACATGTCATTGAGCGTGGCGAACAGCGAGGCGGTCACCGACCAGTCCCTGGTGCCGGGGTTGGTCACCATCGGCCCGACCATCAGCTCGGACGTAGCCGCCAGCACCTGGGAGAAGATGACAAACGGCTCCTGCCACAGCACGTGCGAGTCGAAGGTCCAGCCGTAACGGAAGCCCTGGTCCTCGGCCGCGCGCATCCGGTCGATCACGGTGCGCGCGGGCGGGTCGGTCTGCAGCACCACGCCAAAATCCATGCTTTGTCCCCTAGTTCCCTAGGTTAGGTACGGGCACAGCTAGGTCAGGTACTGGCACAACTGCCGTTCCAGGAAACGGCCATGGCCGGTGACGCCGTGGTATTCCCCGCCGTCGATCACCACCTGCCCCCTGGACAGCACGGTCGCCACCTGGCCCGTGATGGCGAAGCCCTCGTAGGCCGAGTAGTCCACGTTCATGTGGTGGGTGGTGGCGGACAGGGTCTGGGTGGCCCGCGGGTCGTAGATCACGATGTCCGCGTCCGAGCCGGGCGCGATCACGCCCTTGCGCGGGTAGAGCCCGAACATCCGGGCCGGCGTGGTCGAGGCCACCTCCACCCAGCGGGCCAGCGACAGTTCCCCGGCCACCACGCCCTGGTGCAGCAGGTCCATCCGGTGCTCCACGCCGGGTATCCCGTTAGGGATCTTCGAGAAGTCTCCGCGGCCCAGTTCCTTCTGCTCTTTGAAGCAGAACGGGCAGTGATCGGTGGAGACCACCGACAGGTCGTTGGTCCGCAGCCCGCGCCAGAGCGACCCCTGATGCTCCCGCGGCCGCAGCGGCGGGGACGCCACGTACTTGGCGCCCTCGAAATCCGGCCGGGCCAGGTCGTCCAGGGACAGGTAGAGGTACTGGGGGCAGGTCTCGGCGAACACGTTCTGGCCGGTGTCGCGGGCCGCGGTGACCGCGTCCAGCGCTTCCGCTGCCGATAGATGCACAACGTAAAGCGGTGAGCCGGTCACCCTGGCCAGCGTGATCGCCCGGCTGGTGGCCTCGGCTTCCAGTTCCGGCGGGCGGGTCAGGCCGTGCTGGACGGGGTCGGTGCGGCCCTCGGCCAGCGCCCGGGCGACAAGCTGGTCGATCGCGATACCGTTCTCCGCGTGCATCATGATCATGGCGCCGGTCTCGGCCGCCTTGTGCATGGCGCGCAGGATCTCCCCGTCGGTCGCGTAGAACACGCCCGGGTAGGCCATGAACATCTTGAAGCTGTTCACGCCCGCGCCGATGCAGGCTTCCATTTCCTTCAGCGACGCTTCGTTGACATCAGAAACGATCATGTGGAAGCCGTAGTCGACCGCGCAGTTGCCATCGGCCTTGACATGCCACTTGTCCAGCGTGTCAAGCAGTGACGTGCCCTTGGCCTGCACCGCGAAATCGATGATCGTGGTCGTCCCGCCCCACGCCGCCGCCCGGGTCCCGGACTCGAAGGTATCCGCGGAGAACGTCCCGCCGAACGGCATCTCCATGTGCGTATGCACATCGATCCCGCCCGGCAGCACATACCGCCCCGACGCATCGAACACCCGGTCCGCCCCAGCCGCCCAGCTCTGGGCCTCCCCGGTGCCCGGCGCGGCCAGGGCGGCGATCCGCTCGCCCTCCACCAGCACATCAGCCGCCACCCCGCCACTGGCCGTGACAACCGTGCCACCGCTGATCACGATACGCATAGCTGGGGCCTCCCCTTCGAACTCACGGCTGGACAAGGTCCGGACATGCATTTAAGCGCGGGTTGGTGGGGGGGCGCCCCAGCGCGTAAAAGCGCCGCAGGCGCAGCGCAGGGCCGCCCCTGCCCGCTCGCGCGCCCCCCTCACGCCTGAACCAGCGACGAGTACTGATCCGGCCGCCGGTCGCGGTAGAACTGCCACAGGTCCCTGACCTCCTGAAGCACACCCATGTCGAGGTCGCGGACCAGCACCGCGTCCTCCGTGTCGGGCGCGGCCTCGCCGACCAGCTGGCCGCGCGGGTCCGCGAAGTAGGACTGGCCGTAGAACTCGTTCTCCCCCAGCGGCTCCACACCGACCCGGTTGATCGCGCCGACGAAGTACTCGTTGGCCACCGCGGCCGCGGGCTGCTCCAGCCGCCACAGATACTGGGACAGGCCCCGGCTGGTGGCCGAGGGGTTGAACACGATCCGGGCGCCGGCCAGGCCGAGGGCGCGCCAGCCCTCCGGGAAGTGCCGGTCGTAGCAGATGTACACGCCGATCCGGCCCACCGCGGTGTCGAACACCGGGTAGCCCAGGTTCCCCGGCCGGAAGTAGAACTTCTCCCAGAACCCCTTGACCTGCGGCAGGTGGGTCTTGCGGTACTTGCCAAGGTAACGCCCGTCGGCGTCGATCACCGCCGCCGTGTTGTAGTAGAGGCCCGGCTGCTCCTCCTCGTACATGGGCACGACCAGCACCACGGAGTGCCGTTTGGCCAGCTCGCACATCAGCTGGGTGGTCGGGCCGTCCGGGATGGCCTCGGTGTAGGAGTAGTAGTCCGCGTCCTGCACCTGGCAGAAGTACGGACCGTAGAACAGCTCCTGCAGGCAGACCACCGCGGCACCGGCCGAGGCCGCGCGGCCGATCGCGTCAACCGAGGCGCGGATCATGGATTCCTTGTCACCGGTCCACCTCTGCTGGACCAGCCCGGCCCTGATGATCTCGGCCACTCTCGCTCCCTCCACCTCCGGGTAAACCTCAATTGTCTGCCGGAGTGCTGCCAGCCGCTACCCACCCCTCTCCTAGGTGTCCCGGCGGCGCCATTCTCCCGGTCCGCGCCGCTGCGCCCGGATCACGTGGATGACCGCGTTGATCAGGGCCAGGTGGGTGAACGCCTGCGGGAAGTTCCCGAGCTGACGGCCCGTTTGCGGGTCGATCTCCTCAGCGTAGAGATCCAGGGAGCTGGCCAGCGATAGCAGCCGCTCGCACAGATGGTGCGCCCGCTGCACCTCACCGATCTCGCAGAGCGCCGACACGAGCATGAACGAGCAGATGGTGAACGTGCCCTCGGTCGAAGACAGCCCGTCGTCGGTCTGCTCCGGCCGGTACCTGAGGACCAGCCCGTCGTCGGTGAGCTCGTCGGCGATGGCCAGGACCGTCGTCCGGACCCGCGGGTCGTCCCGGGGCAGGAAGCCGGTCATCGGGAGCAGCAGCAGGGATGCGTCGAGAGCGGTGGTGTCGTAATGCTGGGTGAAGGCGCCCCGCCCGTCGAGCCCGTGGGCCAGGATGTCCGCCCTCATCTCGTCGGCTGCCTCCTGCCACACGGCGGCCAGCCCGGCCTCGCCGCGGGCGCGGGCGGCGTGCGCGCCACGCTGCGCCGCCGACCAGCACATCAGCTTCGAGAACGTGAAGTGCCTGAGCTGACCGCGCACCTCCCAGATGCCACAGTCGGGTTCCCGCCAGTACTTCAGCGCGCACTCCACCTGCCGGCGCACCACCGTCCACATCCGGTCGTCCAGCCGGTGCCAGCTGCCGAGCCGGATCTGGATGGACTGGAGCACGGTGCCCCACACGTCGTGCTGCGGCTGCTTGTAGGCGGCGTTCCCGGCCCTGACCGGCTGCGCGCCCTCGTACCCGCTGAGGTGGCCGAGGAGTTGCTCGGTGAGATCCCGCTCGCCGTCCACGCCGTAGACGACCTGGAGCTCGTCGTCGCGCTGGGCCAGATCAGCGAGGAACCAGAAGAAATCGTCGGCCTCCCAGTCGAAGCCGAGCGCGTACAGGCTCCACAGCGTGAATCCGGAGTCGCGGAGCCAGCAGTACCGGTAGTCCCAGTTGCGCTCGCCGCCGGGTTCCTCCGGCAGCGACGTCGTCGCCGCCGCGACCATGGCGCCGGTCGGCGCGAAGGTCAGCCCCTTCAGGGTCAGGGCACTGCGCTGCAGGTAGCGGCTCCAGGGATGGTCGGGGAACCGGCCCCGGGCGAGCCAGTGCTGCCAGTGGTGGGCAGTCCACAGCAGGCGGCGCCGGGCTTCCTCGTAGGTGGTGGGTGACTGATGACCGGTCCAGGACAGCGCGCAGAAATGCTGCTCGCCCTCGCGCATCAGGGTCCGGGCCATGGCCCGGCCGCCCTCGAACCCGAGGCGCATGTCAGTGGTGAGGGTCAGCCAGACTCCGACCTCCGCATCGGCGGCGCGGCAGGTGGCCCGGGAGTAGGACCCATCGGTGTAGGCCCAGGTGCCAGGGTGCCGCCCGTAGTCGAAGACCGGTTCGCAGTCGAAGGTGACCTGTACCTCGCCGGTCACGCACCGGATGGTGCGCAGCAATACATGATCGGCGTCGTAATCAGTCGGGGTGCGGCGGTGCGTATGTGACAGTTCGCTGTCGTGATGCCACGGCCCCATGAGCAGCGCGTCGCGCACGACCAGCCAGCCGGTGGGGGTGGCCCAGCTCGTTTCCAGCACCATGGTCCCGGGCAGGTAGCGGCGGGCCGCCGGGACGGTCACGCCTTCCGGGGAGAGCCGGAATCCGCCCGCCGACCGGTCGAGCAGGGCGCCGAAGACACTCGGCGAGTCGATCCGCGGCAGGCACAGCCACTCCACATTGCCGCTGGGCGCGACCAGGGCGGTAGTCTCGCAATCAGACAGGAACGCGTACTCACCGATCGGCGGGAACAGCGATTCGTCAGCGGCCGCCGGTCCCTGGCCGGGCGTCACCATGTCGAGTCCATCCCAGTTCTGCTCGATGGTGAGGCTGTTCTGGTGCTCCGCGGTGGGACTCATCTGCCTGGTATACCCGCTGAGCCGCCCAGGCCCCGGCCGAAGGCCCGCATTGCCGGGAGGATCTGCAGCTAACTGGCATTGCAAGCGATTGCAGCGACTGGGACACTAGGACACTGATCGGGGCTGGGACGATGCCCGGCTGGGGCAGATGACGGCATCAGGAGGCAGTCCCACGGGGAACAATCCGCACATCAGTAACCGGCCAGGCTGGCCCGTGTCCGGGGCGCCCGATTCCTGGTACCCGGCATTCACCGCGACCGAGATGGAGCGCCGCCACCGCGCACTGGCCGGCCTGCTCGAGCGGCGCGGCATCGATCACGCCCTCCTCTACGGCGCCGACCGTTCCGGATCGGCCGTCCCCTGGGTGACGGGCTGGCCGGTGACGCATGAGGCGGCGGCGGTCATATCCCGCGGCGAGCGTGATGTGCTCTTCGTTTCTTTTGATAACCACGTTCCCAACGCCCGCCTGCTCGCGCCCGGCGCAGACGTCCGCCCGGGGGGCGGGTCGGCGCTCGCCGCGGGCCTGGCCCTGCTGGCCAGCCGGAGCGGGGGCGGCCGGGGGGCGGCGCGTGGCCGGGCCGGGATCATCGGCCCGGTGCCCGCGCGGTGGCACGACCGGCTCATGGCGGCGGCCGGCCAGGTTGAGTTCCTTGACCAGGAGTACACCCGCCTGCGGCTGGTCAAGTCCGGCGAGGAGGTGGAGTGGCTGCGGGCGGGCGCCCGGATGAGCGACGACGCCGTGGCTGCGCTCGCCCGGGACGCAAGGCCCGGCCTGACCGAGGCTGGTGCCTGCGCCATCCTGGAAAGCGCGTATATCGCGGCGGGCGGGCGCACCCACATTCACTACCTGGCGGTCACCGCCATGGCGCAGCCCAGCCAGTGCGTGCCCGCGCAGTGGCCGTCGGCCCGCCCACTGCAGACCGGGGACGCGCTGAGCTGCGAGGTCAGCGCCAGTTACTGGGACTATCCCGGGCAGTTGCTGCGTACGTTCAGCGTCGGGTCGGCGCCATCGCCGATGTACCGGGAAATGCATGACGTTGCTGACGCGGCCTTCGACGCCATGACGGCCCGGCTGCACCCCGGTGCCACTGCCCATGACCTGGTCGCGGCCGCTGGCGTCATCACCGCCGCGGGATTCACGGTCTACGACGATCTCGTCCACGGATACGGGGGCGGATACCTCCCCCCCGTGCTGTCCAGAGCCGACCTGGAGAACGAGCGGGCCGCGGAATTCACCTTCACCGCCGGGATGACCGTGGTCATCCAACCCAACGTCATCACCCGGGACGAGCGGGCCGGTGTCCAGACGGGAGAACTGGTCCTGGTGACGGAGGACGGCTGGGAATCCCTGCACCGGTTTCCCAGGGGGTTCGGCCGGATTGGCTGACCGGCGGCCAGTGACTGGCCGCCGGGAGCGCCTCACGCCAGGCCGCACCTCCCCCGGCCAGGCCGCGCCCTCCCGCCGGGCCGCCGTCATCCGGTATATCTGAAACGTGCGCGCCGACCTTCCTATCTGCCGGACCTGCGGCGTCCAGTACGCCTCGCCGCGTGGTGACTGCCCCATCTGCCAGGACGAACGTCAGTACGTCGGCTGGGATGGCCAGCAGTGGACGACGCTGGCCGCGCTGACCGGCGCCGGATACCGCGGCCATGTTGCCGCCGAAGGACCCGGCGTAACCGGTGTGGGCACCGATCCGTCTGTCGCCATCGGCCAGCGGGCCCTGCTGGTCCAGGCGGCGGGCGGGAACGTGCTGTGGGACATGGTTACCTACCTCGATGACGAGCTGGTAGCACAGGTCCGTGGGCTGGGCGGGGTCAGCGCGATCGCGATCAGCCATCCGCACTTCTACGGGAGCATGATCGAGTGGGCGCACGCCTTCGACGCCCCGGTGTTTATCCATGCCGCCGACCGGCAGTGGGTCGCCAGGCCCGACTCATCTGTCGTCTTCTGGGACGGTGACACCCGCGAGATAGGCGACGGACTGACTCTGATCAACGTCGGGACGCATTTCGACGGCGGCCAGGTGCTGCACTGGGCGGCCGGGCCGGACGGCGCGAGCGCGCTGTTCTCCGGCGACATCCTCACGGTGGTCCAGGACCGGCGCTGGGTCAGCTTCATGCGAAGCTACCCGAATTTGATTCCGGAACGTCCGCGGGTGATCCGCCGGGGGCTGTCCCTGCTCGAGCCCTATCCGTTCGAGCGGGTCTACGGCGCCTGGTGGAAGCGCGTCATCGAGACCGACGGCGCGGCTGCCGTGCGCCGGTCAGCCGATCGCTACCTGCGGTTCGCGCTTGACGACGGGGCCTGAAGGCCTGGATTCAGTGCATGACCCAGCCACCATCAACGCAGAGCAACTGGCCGGTGATGAAGGACGCCTCCGGGGCACTGAGGAAGAGCACGGCGTTGGCAATGTCCTCGGGCACGCCGCGGCGTTTGATGGCCTGGCGCTCCAGCACCGACGCGCTGTAGCCCTCCGGATCGGGGTGGATCGCCTCAGCGGCCGTCGGGAAGGCCCCGGGGGCGACGGCGTTGACGGTGATCCCGTCCGGACCGCACTCCCTGGCCAGCGCGCGGGTCAGGCCGACCAGGGCGCCTTTGGACGCGACGTAGGGGGCCAGGAACGGCGTCCCGCCGAAGAACGTGATGCTGGAGACGTTCACGATCCGGCCGGACCCGGCGGCCCGCATCTCGGGCAGCACAGCCTGCACACACACGAACGCCGCGTCCACGTTGATCCGCTGAACGCTCTGCCATTCCTGGACGGTGTAATTGGCGACCTCCTTCCTCGGGAAGACGGCCGCGTTGTTCACCAGCACGTCGATTCCGCCGTGCGCGCCAGCCAGGCCCCGCACGATCTGGGCGGTGCGGTCGAGATCGGCCAAGTCGCAGGGGACGAAAAAGGCACTCCCGGCGGCGCCCGGGGTGTTGATCGCTTGCACCACCTCGCCCCCGCCGCTTCCAGGCAGGTCGAGGATCGCGACGTTCCCCCCGTCGCGGGCGAAGCCGGCCGCCATGGCTGACCCGAGGCCGCCTGCCGCGCCGGTCACGATGACTGTCTTGTTGGCAAAACGCATCCGTGTCGCTCCCTTCGGCGCACACCGAGCCAGCGTCCGCCCCCTTCCGCGGGCCGGCGCCCACGCTCTCCCAGCGGGGGCAGACGGGAACATACCAAGCGGGCCGCCGACTGTAGGCGGCTAAGCCGTTCCTGCCTCGATTTCCCGGTCACCGGACTGCGTGACGAGGCGGCCACGCCAGGCAGCCAACTGCTCCGGTAGGGTGCGTGGTCATGCTCAGCCCGATGGCCGCGCCGGAGATCCGGGCGGCCGAACCGCGCTGCGTTCGTCAGCACCGGGCTTCATGAGCAGCCGGGCCGAGAGCCAGACCATCTACGCGGCCGGCCTAGTCCAGGGCATCGTCCTGGTCACCTTCCCCGCGGCCAGCACGATCCTGACCGCGCCAGGCTCCTACGCCCTGTCGAGCAGCCAGTACGGATCGATGTTCATTCCGCAGGTGATCACGGCCGTGACCACGTCGTTGCTGGGAGCCAGCCTCGGCCGGCGGTTCGGCGGCAAGCAGGTCTACCTGGCCGGGCTGGCGGGCGACCTGGCCGCCATGGTCCTGCTGGTGGGGAGCTATTTCGTGGCGGCCGACCGATCTATCGCCTACCCGCTCCTGCTGGCCGCCACAGCATGCCTGGGCGCCGGGTTCGGCCTGACGGTACCGTCCATCAATACCTTCACCGCCGCGTTCCATCCGGCGGCCGTGGACCGCTCCGTGCTGGTGCTTAATGCCCTTCTCGGGCTCGGCACGGCCATGGCGCCGGTCTTCGTCACGGTCTTCGTGAGCCTCGGGTTCTGGCTGGGGCTGCCGATACTGGCAGCTGCGCTGCTGGTGATCCTCTTCGTGGTGAGCTTGCGCCTGCCCCTGCAGGCCGAGCCGCCAGCACACCCAGCCCAAGCGCCCGGCCCGGGTCAGAGGCCTGGTCAGGCTCAGACCGCCCGGCGGCCTCGAACGCGGGTACCGGCTCAGTTCTGGGTGTTCGCGGGCTTCGCGGTCCTGTACGGCTTCTGCGAGACGATGAACGGTAACTGGTCGCAGCTCGACATGGAATCCCTGAAGGCGTCCGCGACCCAGGCTTCACTGGCGCTCACGGCGTTCTGGGCCATGACCACCGCCGGACGGGTGCTGTTCGCCGTCATCGCCCGGTGGTTCCCCAGCCGGCTCGCCTACCATCTCCTCCCGTTCCTGCTCGCGGGGGCTTTCGTAGTGATCGCCGTCCTGCCAGCAGGTGCGCCGGGGCTGGGCATCTTCGCGTTCGCCCTGGCCGGGCTCGGCTGCTCCGCGCTGCTGCCGCTGACCATCAGCTTCGGCCAGGAGAAACTGACCGCCATATCGGGCGCGGTGGCAGGCGGGGTTATCGCCTTTTACCAGCTCGGCTACGGTATTGCCGCGTTCGGCGTGGGTCCGCTGCGGAGCGCGGGCATCACCCTGCCTGCCGTATTCGGGATCAGCGCGGCGGTGGCGGTGACCATGGGCCTGCTGTCCTTTGCCGTGGCCTATCACCGCCCGTCGCCCGCATCACTGCACCCCCGGCCGGCCGGGGCCGCCGGCCGTCAATCCCCGGCCGCGAGCACCGGACCGTGAGTGCCCGGCCGTGAGTGCCCAGCCGTCAGTGCCCAGCCGTCAATCCCCGGCCGTCAATCCCCGGCCGTGAGTGCCGGGCCGTCAATCCCCGGCCGTGAGTGCCGGGCCGTCAATCCCCGGCCGTGAGTGCCGGGCACACGGCCGTGCGAGCTTCGGTTGTGGGGCTGGGTTGAGTGCCCTGGGTCAGCTCCGCGTGGCGGCCTTCCCCGCGGCTGGGTCGGCTTTGGCTCCGGGAGGCGCTTCGGCCTCGAGTTCCGCCTTGGCTTGCAGCAGTTCCTGCCGGGTCGCCTCATCAGGCGTGGGATAGCGCGGATCTATCTCGATCAGGGTCTGGGCGATCACCGCGGCGGCGCAGGTCCGTGCGAACCACTTGTGGTCGGCCGGGATGACATGCCATGGCGCCCACTCGGTGCTCGTGTGCGACAGCATGTCGGAGAAAGCGTGCTGATAGGCGTCCCAGTACCGGCGCTCCCGCACATCGTTAGCGGAGAACTTCCAGTTCTTCTCCGGCCGGTCGATCCGCTTGAGAAAGCGGATCCGCTGCTCCTCCTTGGACAGGTTGAGGAACAGCTTGACCAGCCGGAAGCCGTTGTCAACCAGGTACCGCTCCCAGTCGTTGATCTCCCGGAAGCGCCGTTTCCACACGTCGGGGCCGGTTGCCTGGGCCGGGAGCCCCTGGCGGTCCAGGTTCTCGGGGTGAACCCGCACCACCAGAACCTCCTCATAATGCGACCGGTTGAAGATCCCGATCTGGCCGCGGGCCGGCAGTTGCCGTGCGTACCGCCACATGTAATCGTGATCGAGATCCTCGGCCGAGGGGACCTTGAAGCTGTGTACCGTGACCCCTTGCGGGTTCACGCCGGTCATCACGTGCCGGATCGTGCCATCCTTCCCTCCGGCGTCGATCGCCTGCAGGATCACTAGGACACCGTAGGTGCTCTGGGCGGACAGCTGGTCCTGGTACTGCGCGAGCAGTTGCACACCCTGCTCGAGCAGGCTCAGGCCTTCGTGCTTCTTGCGGAACCCGCCCCGGTCGCCGGGATCGAAGTCCTTCGCCAGGTGCACCTTCGACCCTGGCTTCACCAGCAGGGGCTTGGTAAGGCCTTCGATCCAGTCGGTGTTCGTCTGCGTCATCGCAATGCCATTCCCTAGCGAAGCATTGTTATGTTCGTTGCTTATGTGATCTCTGTGGGAGGACACCCGGCTGGCCGCGCCGAGCCCACCCAGGGTCAGTGCGTCCATTTGGGCGGTAGCGGCCACCCTAGGCGACCGTCAAGTGGAACGCTGCGGGGGCGCGGGAAAAGGCGGCTATCCGCGGCCGAGGGATCGAGGATGGAGCACATGATCGTTTCTGACCTGAGCGAGCCAGCACGGTTGCTCTGGGCGGCCTTCCCGCGCGGGGCCTGGGCGGGCGGGCCTGCAGGCTGGCGATCCAGCAGTCGATGATCTCGAGGGCCACCACCGCTACCGGACCGCGACACACGCCACTCACTGCCATCCGTAACTAGGACGGTTCGACGCGACACGGGCTCCCGGCGGATCATAGGGGCGTGACCGAGCCGATCGTGATCCGGGGACGGACCATTCCCGCTGACGAACTGTCGTGGCGATTCTCCAGGTCCTCCGGCCCCGGCGGGCAGTCGGTGAACACCAGCGACAGCCGCGTGGAACTCTCCTACGACATCGCAGCATCCTCCGCGCTCGGCCCGGCACTCAAAGAACGCGCCCTGGACGCGCTGGCCAGCCGGCTGACTGACGGAGTGATCACGGTCACCGCATCTGAGCACCGTTCCCAGTGGCGCAACCGGGAGGCCGCGGTCAGCCGCCTCATCGCCCTGCTGACCGCGGCGACCGCGCCGCCGCCCGCCGCCCGCCGCGCGACCAAGCCGACCCGGGGGTCTGTCCAGCGGCGGCTGGCCGCCAAGCAGCGGCGGTCACAGATCAAACGCCTCCGCCGGTCCACCGACGACTGAAGCTGCCTTGACGGACGCCGCCTTCGCTGGCGGCCGGTTGCGGCGGCAGGCTGGACATTGCGTCCCGCCGATACCCGGTAGCTGCCTACGATGGCGCAATAGCGAATCCCCGATCGGAGGGAACGCCAGCGTGGCCGGGCAGCAAGACCGGCCGTCCGTGGCCGAGACGGCGAGCGATGACCTCGTGCGGCGCCTGGAGCGGCTCCCGCCTGGTCATCCGTCGTCTCCGTACAACGAGGACGGCAGCCGCAAACCGCCCGTTGCCCGGCCGGCGGACCGGGAACTGCCGTTACCCGACGAGCAGGGCGCAGATCCCCGGGACTCAACGCATCACGAGCCAGCCTCCGCCGAAACAGACAGACGCGAGGCAACAGGTCAGGAGACCCGCGACAGCGAGATCCCTCCTGAAACCTCCCGACTTGACCGCCGGTCGTGGGCGGAGGCAATCCCGCACCTCAAGGAACAGTGGGAACGCCACCAGGACCGCTGGCCGCAGGAGCCGCACCCGCAGATCGACCGTCACACCGACGGACCGGGAAGCTGGTGCGGGGACAGCGGCAGGCGGCTGAGCGCGCGCGACAACGCCCGCGCGGACGCTCGGTGTGACCAGATCGCCAAGGCCGAAGCGCAGATCACCACCCGTGTCGAAGAAACCGAACGCGCCTCCGCCGGGGAACTGGCCGGGAAGGACTACCGACTCAAAGGACGCGACCGCCTCAAGGACAAGGTGGCAGGAGAGCTGGCGACCAACATCGACGTCAACGTAGACGAGGTCGTAGCGTCTGTGCACGACGGAGTGCGATACACGCTTCAGTATGACGGCGCCGAATATACACGTGGAGTCCAAACGGACGTAGAACGGATGCAGGATCAGGGATTCGAACTGCTAAGGCTGAAGAATCTGTGGAGCCACACCGAGTATAAAGGAATCAACTCTCAGTGGCGCGACAGGAACAGCGGCCAGGCCTTCGAGATGCAGTTTCATACCACTGAGAGCTTCGAGGCCAAACAGGTCACCCATAAAGCCTACGAACGGCTACGAAATCCGCAGATAACCCCGGTCGAATCTGGTGAGCTGCACGACTACCAGCGCGAAGTTAGCTCCCAAATCCCTATACCAAGCGGCGCGCCAGAGATTTCAGAATACCCGTGACAGGAGATACATGCCGGAGAAAGTCAGCTACTATGCAATGTTGCTCGGTGATCGCACCGTAGAAAATCCCTCCGGACTCGCCCGGCGCCGCGTATTCGACGGCGGAGGAGTCCGTGATGAGGCCCTCGGCCGCGACCTCAGCTGGGTGCACAACCCTGGGCTCGCAGGTTGGGAGCGCGGTGATCTCACGACCACTTACGTCGAGATCAGCGAGGACGAGGCGGGGAGGATCATTGAGCGGTTCCGGGCCAAGTGGGGGTCAGAAGCCTAGAGACCCGCACCCGAGCGGCTAGGACGCAAGAACGAGTCTGGATCGGAGGGGGACATACGCGTGGCGGGTCAGCAAGACCGGCCGTCCGTGGCCGAGACGGCGAGCGATGACCTCGTGCGGCGCCTGGAGCGGCTCCCGCCTGGTCACCCCTCGTCTCCGTACCACGAGGACGGCAGCCGCAAACCGCCCGTTGCCCGGCCGGCGGACCGGGAACTGCCGTTACCCGACGAGCAGGGCGCAGATCCCCGGGACTCAACGCATCACGAGCCAGCCTCCGCCGAAACAGACAGACGCGAGGCAACAGGTCAGGAGACCCGCGACAGCGAGATCCCTCCTGAAACCTCCCGACTTGACCGCCGGTCGTGGGCGGAGGCAATCCCGCACCTCAAGGAACAGTGGGAACGCCACCAGGACCGCTGGCCGCAGGAGCCGCACCCGCAGATCGACCGTCACACCGACGGACCGGGAAGCTGGTGCGGGGACAGCGGCAGGCGGCTGAGCGCGCGCGACAACGCCCGCGCGGACGCTCGGTGTGACCAGATCGCCAAGGCCGAAGCGCAGATCACCACCCGTGTCGAAGAAACCGAACGCGCCTCCGCCGGGGAACTGGCCGGGAAGGACTACCGACTCAAAGGACGCGACCGCCTCAAGGACAAGATAGCCGCGGCCCGCGAGGGCGCTCCAGGGGCGGACTTCGATCAACTCTCGGCGAATATTCACGACGCCGTGCGTTACACCTTGCGGTACGAAGACGCCGACTACACAGAAGGGGTCAAGTCCGACTTAGGACGGCTGAAGGACCAAGGATTCGATCTAATCAAGCTGAAGAACTTCTGGAACGATACTGAGTACAAGGGCATTAACTCTCAATGGAATGATAGGCAGACAGGCCAAACCTTCGAATTGCAATTTCATACGCGTGAGAGCTTCGAAGCCAAGCAGATTACACATAGAGCATACGAGCGCCTACGTAATCCGCAGGTAACCGAGGATCAGTCCGGCGATATGCATGACTACCAGCGCGACGTTAGTTCTAAG
>CAWGIW010000012.1:0-552619 GCA_963822825.1 uncultured Actinomycetes bacterium
GTAACCCCGGCGCGTTGCCGCGCCGGGGTCCTTCAGAACCGTGCGAGCCAGTCGTCCTGGCACACGGCTCAAGCAGCCCGCGTGGGCGGTCAGGTCGTCTTCGTGTGGCTGGTCGGTGTCGTGCGCCGGGCCACCTGGATGGCGGCGGGCGCAGTGGGCGTGCAGGAGGCGGGGTGGGGTGTTCCCGGTCGCGTCCGTGGTGATGGCCTTGTGAGCCAGCGCCGTGCGGATGCCCTTGAACCAGGTCTCCCATTCGGCGGGGGAATCTGGTGGCCGGTCGGCGTATAGCAGCGTTTCCCTGCATAGTGGGCACAGTCCTCGCTGAGCGCGCGGGCGCACTTCCAGGTCTCGCCCAGTTGCGGAGGTTGTTTTCTGCGGTGCCGGTCGGCCCAGTATGGGCCAGGGCAGGATCGTCGGGTGAGTGCCTGCCTGGGACCGGAGAGTGCCGGACGATCTTCGTCCAGGAGTACTGGTGGAGATAGTCGCCGGTGTCGCGGTCGCCGAACACCCACCGGTCGGCCCTGGTGGGGCAGAAGCGGCCGAAGTAGCGGGCGGCGACCCAGCGGCGGCCTTTCCTGGGGTGCCTGTAGCGTGCCCATTTGGTAAGGATGTGCCACAGGTGGTTGTCCAGGGTCTTGTAGGCCCTCTTGGACACCCCGGGCCGGAAGTAGTTCGCCTGGCCGTTGATGACCGGATTCATGATATGGATCACCGCGGCCGGGCTGGCGCCCCGCAGGGCGCGTATTTCTTCGGCGTTTCTCCGCCGATGCGCTGCAGCGCGCTGCGGCTGGGAGTGGTGAGCAGCTTCGCGCCGCCTTTATGGTGGTGGCGGCGATGGTGAAGACAGGAAGTCGAATCCGTCCTCGACACGCCCGATGCGGGTTTTCTCCGGGTTCAGGGACAGCCCGCGTTCCTTCAGCCAGGTCTCTAGCCGGGCCTGGACCGTTTCGGCCTGCTGGCGGCGGTGGCATAGGGCCACGAAGTCGTCGGCATAGGTCACCACGGTCGGGCACCCGGCTTTCACGGCCCCGGTGCATCTGTAGATGACCCCGGCGGCCGCTTCCATTCCTTGCAGCGCGATATTCAGTAGCAACGGAGAAATTACACCGCCCTGAGGAGTTCCCTCAATGGTCGGTGAGTACCGGCCCCGATCGACCACACCGGCTTTCAGCCAGCCCCGGATCTGTTCCCTGGCGGGGAACGTCCCGATCCGGTCCAGGAGAAAGTTGTGGTCGATCCTGTCAAATGCGGATTTCAAATCAGCGTCGAGCACCCGCGCGTTTCGCTCTCTTTCCCGCGAGGGCGCGGAATATCATCTCGATCGCGTCGTGGCATCCGCGGCCCGGGCGGAACCCGTACTGCTTGGGGTCCAGCCGGGCTTCCCACTCAGGCTCCAGCGCGTTACGCACCCGTTGCTGCTGGGCGCGGTCAGCGATAACAGGAATCCCAAGCGGCCTTACCCCGCCTTTCTTAGGGATACACACCCGCCGCACCGGCAGTGCCTGGCCCGAGCCTGCCTGCCGCAGCAGGCAAGCCAGCGCCAGGCGCGCTTCGCCGGTCAGGGCGACCTGCCCGTCGATGCCCGCGGTGTGACGGCCCGTGTTGCGCTGAGTCACCCGGCGCACGCTGACCAGAACGTTCGCCCGGCTACGCAACATCAGCTTCTGAAGATTGCGGACCTTCTTGTAGTCCGCTGCCTGCGCCGCCTTGTAGATCCTCTGCCGTAGCCGCCGTACCTGATCCTCCTGGTCCGCCCAGCTGATGGACTCCCAGCAGGCCAAGCCCTCCGGTCCGTTCACCCTGCCGCCGCCCAGATCGAGCGCCGCGATGTCCACCATCATGGTGGTCGCGTCCTGCGGCAGGGCGCCTAACTTACCCATATGGCTCCAGCGTTTCGTTGGCATTGATTCCTCAAAGGGCCACCCGGCTCACGTCAGCTCCCTTTCGGGCCCAGGCACCAGGCCTGGTATGCGGCCAGTTATATGCCAGCAACCGTACTTGGAGGGGCCGGTCATGCGCTGTCACTTTCCTGTTGCCTTTCGGCTGCCGCCATTCGCTTCTTGGCCATCCTGTCCCGCCACTGGGTTTCCGCCTTTCCTTACGGTCGGCCTACCGGCGGCTGGTCTTCTCCGCCGGACCGTGACGGGTTTTCCACGTTCCGCACTGGTGAGATGCGGCCGGGATCGGGTGCCGCCTATACCCCGGGGCCGTGGTGCTCACATGGCCGACGTTTCGACTTCGGCCACCACTGCCGCTTTTCAGCGGCGGACCCTGCCCTCCGGTACTACTCCCATCTACCCGGAGGCTTCGTTAACGAGGCTTACAGCGGTTCACCAGGTTCACCCTTCCGGCCTTCCCTTTGCCTGTAACCCCTGGATGGGGCAGCGGTCCTTGGGCGTTCTCCCGGGCTCCACACCCCGCCGTTACCAGCGGCGCATGCCAGGAGCAGGGACGGGCATCGAGCACTTGCCCGGAGCTAACCGTCGAACATTCTCGACCCTCCTTTACCAGTTATCTCACTCACACAGTGCGACATCGTGTCGCACCGAAGCCGACGAAGCCCAGGCAGAGGACCTCGCCCAGACCTTCGCCGGCGCTCTTGACCAGCCTGGCTGGTATGTCAACTTCCGGTCTCCCACCGAGACATTCGTGGTGTTCCCAGGCCAGGCCTTCCGCTACGCGCGCGGAGATGACGCCGGCCGGGCCGAAGCCCAGGCCCACGGCCGCCAGTTCGCTATCCCAGAAACGCAGCTCGACTGGCCCGTCTGAGGTGAGTACAGCTCCACAGACCACCCGAGACTCCAGCGAACTCCCAGGTAACCGCCGCACGTGGCCTCGTGCCGGGTGGCAGCCTGGCCATCTGGCTGCCAACTCGGCCCGAAGAGAAGCCTGACAGCAGAAGTGACAGCAACGTGGCCGCACGGCGGGCCGACGAGGCAATCCCCGGCGGCCACGGATCGCGGCGTCGTAGGGCCGCGACCCGTGGCTGGCCAGACCGATAAGGATGGGGCTCATTCGGTCAGGCGGTGCACGGTAACTCCACGAGAAGCGGCGACCTCGGTCGCCCTGGCCGCGAGCGTGACGCGGGCTTCGTCCTCGACGAGGTACGCTGCCAATGGTGTAGGTCGGCCGGTCCTCAACGCAGGATGCGAAGTGGGAAAACTCTTGCTCGTGCTGAGGGCACTGCGGTTCGGGGCAGCCGTTGTTGTGCCCATTCCCCTGGCCGCGCTGACGATCGGAGACGCGCTCACTTTCCTGTTCTCCTACGGCAACCCGGCTGGCAGTTATACCGGGCAGGGCGATGACAGGGTGGCGGCATGGCGCTTGCTGGGCTTGGCCGCTGTCCTGTGGGTACTTGCTATCGCCATCCTGATCCGGCCAACGATCCGCCAGTGGCGAAACCGGTCAAGCGCGTAACCCCCAGTCCAAGATCACCGTGCCATTAGCGTGCCATTAACCCCGGCCAACAGCGGTACGCCACGGTCGCTTACGGGCAGTCGGTCGTCCAGGTGGACGCCTGTCACTCGGACGATTACGGCGATTTGCAAGCAGGGGGTCAGGGGTTCGAGTCCCCTTAGCTCCACGATTTCTCCAGCTCAGGGGTGTTTTAGCTGATCTTCATGAGGTGCTCGTCCACCTCGTGCCCGTGGTGTGCCCCATCAGGTGCTGCACACGGCCACCATTCACAAGGATTTGGCGCCTACGAAGGGACGGGGAGAATAGCAAATCTACGTGGCCCTACCGCGCAACTCCCCCCACCAATCGGCCAGCCGGACGGGCATCCAATAATGCATGGTGCCGTCGGATGCCTGTCGCCAGGCGATAGGCCACGTCCGGTCACCGAAGAGCTTTACTGACGAACGTGTTAGAGCAGCGTGCTCGTTGCGCTGCTGCCGGTCTGCCAAGCCAGTCTTATGCAAGATTTCGTGGTAAGTCGCGGGCTCGGGGGCTCGTTCGGCGAGCACGTCAAAGAGCGTGATCACCCCTCGCGAGTTCTCTACGTAGGGATACAACTTGGCCAGCATTGAGCGCCGCCACTCGCCTTGACCGGGCACCTGGACAACCTCGTCGCTTGCCGCATCATCCGAGAGGATGTCACTGCGCAAGTCTTGAAGCATCTGTTCCATTGCATCGATCCGCCGGAGCACAGTCGTCTTGTCCACTACCCGCTCTCCTCCACTTAGATGCTTTTAGATCCATCTAACAATAGGATCGTATAGCAAGCTGCCTGGACCTGCAAGCTGCGGGATGAGTGGGCCAAGCTGGAAGCCAAAAGGCCGAACGATCCCCTGCTACACCGGACGGAGATGAACCGCAGGGAAGTCCACGCCTGAATGTGCTGACTAGTCCGAACGACGTCGGATGCTGCTTGGGTACCTACGGATCAGAAGACCGAGCGGGAGTCTGGGTCAGGCCTCTTGTGCGCCTGCGGCCAAAGCGCCTGCGGCCAGTTCTTGGAAGTTCTTGAAGTAGCGACCGTGAGTCCGGCGGAGAGAATCTCCTGAGATCGCGCCTAGAACCACGATCTCAATATCCGCTTGGTCACGATACTCCCGCTCTGCGGTGAACCGGGCGTCCAGCGCCTGGTCGCGATCGTCGTAGCGCTGGAAGCGGAGCATCTCACCGTGGGAGCGATCGAAGATCACTAGATAGTGGTTCACTGCGCTCCTCCCAGCTTGCTGATCTCCTGCAACAGTTTATCTAGAGCGCCTTGGAGCAGGCTCTTGGCTTCAGCGAACTGTGGCATAAGCGCTGCTAGGCGTTGCCTGATCTCGTCCGGAACTCCGCTGTCTGGCCCGAGCATCTCCTCTCGGGCCTGAGATAGCAAGACTTCCGTGGTCTCAGCGGCATGGATAGCTTCGGCAAACTCTGCCAACTGCTCTACTACCTCGCGGCGCGTCGTAGCTGATCCGAGCTGGACAGGAGTGTCCGGCAGGTCAGGGCCTTCACCGTATCGAAGGCCACGGCCCCAGATGTCGCCAAGCTTTTCGGAAATCTGCGCCCACGTATCTTGGAGCTTGGTCCGCACCTGGATCTCCATGGGCGTGGCGTTCTCGTAGACGATCACGTGAACGGCACGGTATCCGTGGCTTGGCTCCTTCCGACGGTCGAGCATGAGGGGCTGTTTCGGGCAGTCGTGGAATGCCTGCTCAATGCGCTTGACGGCGCGGTCCTGATCGAGTCGGCCGCCGTCGATGACGATCCGGGCACCCCCGAGGTCATGGATGTCCTTGAGTGAGAGATGGGTCCTCCGGAGCTTTTCCACGAGCGTTCCTGTGGACTTGAATCCACGCGTAGTGGGTTCGAACCCGATACTCTGCAGGCGCTCTTGAACCTCGTCAGTTACTGCCTGATAGAACGCTGCTACCTGGGCAAGCAACGCGTAGTCCTCGTCGCTGATCGCCCCGGCCTGGGCCAATCGCTTGCCCAGCTTGGTGAGCTGATTGCCAGTGAGCGGGCGAGGCATAGCCGTCACCGTACAGGACGCCGTCGAGCGCTTCCTTGCGGACGGTCTGCCGGCACTTCGCATTGACCCACCCGCAGCCCATCGGAGACCCCGCTGGCAGCAACCTTGCCGCAACAGCACCACATGCCGAGCCGGCGCAGCCCACGGTGACACTCACAGCTTGGCGAATACCAGACCTCCGACCAACACCCCGGCCAGAGCTTAAAGGATGAGATCGGTGGCTCAAGTCGATGTCGACCGCCCGCCGCTTCCGGTTAAGGCGGGTAAGGAGCCTGACCCGGACAGATTCCCAAGCTGACAGGCTGCCGACCTTCAGGCTCGCGCCCACCAAACTTCTGATCCGTAGTCAGATGCTCTATTTCGTCCGGCGGGGCGACGTCCTATCGTGGGCTCCACCAGGCCTGGCGTTCTCCCAAATCGTTGACGGGCGTGCTTGACCGTTGACTGAGCATCTGATTCCGATTCATGCGTCCTCGTTGGCCTCCAAGCGGCCACGAAACTGCGTCCCCGTGGCGTGCCCGATCAGACGGTGATCAGCAGTGAATCACGGTCGCTCACGGACACGCCACGTTGGCCCTCACCTGCGCTGGCCCAGGTCAGACAGCCATGTCCACGATCTTTGCAAGCAGGGGGTCAGGGGTTCGAGTCCCCTTAGCTCCACTTCTACCAGGCAAAGCTCCTCGTTCGTGATCTTGGTCCGGGGTGTTCGTGCCTTAAACGTGCCCCGTCTGGCAACCACACCGGCTGTCCCGTCGTCGTCATCGTCTCGGCCTTGCTCGGCTGGCTCCTTGGCACCCTCGATCCGCTTGTCGAGTGCGTCCGCGATCACTTGGTCAGCTTCGGCCGTGGCGTGCGGGTAGATCATCGCGGCGCGCGGCGCTTGTAGTGCTACCGGGATCCCGGGTCGTCGCTGGTTCATATGGTGTCGATACCTACGTGTCGATACCTACGACCACAACCTTCGGGTTCGTTAACGAAGCCCTGACATGACGTGTCTCGACGGTCAACGCGTCGCCAGGATCGGCTGAACCACACTGGGTTCGACGATCCTCTCCCTACAGCACTTCGGGGACGCATGCGGCTGGTGCCTCCGCTGCGCGTGGTGGGACGCGTTTGGTTGCGTCGCGCGTCTTCGACGGGGCCGAGCGTGAGCACGTTGTCGGTCAGTGGCGGCAGGTTGCGATGTCGGGTACGGCGATGGGCGGCGGCGTCTCGCCGTGTTTTTCCGGTGGCGGTGCGCGACACGCGGCAACGCTGGTGGCGGTGCGGTCGTGGGTCACGGCAGCGCTCATCGTGCAGACGCCGCCTCGGCTCGGTCTGCGCGGACGGCCCGCCGTCTGGCGGTCGACAGCGAGCGAGCGGTGGCTAGGGCGTGGTCACCGAGGCCGATCGACATCCTGGTGAGGATCTCGCTGTACGAGCGCATTGGGTCGCGGCCGACCGCACCGAAGAACCCGGTGACCTCGAGCGTGGTGTGGCCGTGCACACCGGACCAGACAGCTTCGCCGGCGGTGGTGACGTCGTCGACCTCCCATCGGCCCGCGTTGACGCAGGCGTGGATGCGACGGAGGAGCGAGACGAAGGTGGACCTAGCCGCCTCGAGGTCGGCGGGATCACCGAGCCTGAACGCGGCCAGTCCAGGACCGAACATCACCGCGTACAGGTGGGGTTCGCGCAGAGCGAAGCGGCGGTAGCTCCAGAGGTAGGTCATCCAGTCGGCGACGGCATCGTCGGTGACCGCGCCGCGGTCCAGCTCGGTTCCGAAATCGGCGAACCCGCGGCGCATCACCTGTCGGGTCAGCTCGTCCATCCCGCCGAAGTGGGTATAGACGACCATCGTCGACGTGCCCAGCTCGCGGGCCAGGCGCCGAGCCGACACGGCGCCCTCGGTGGCCAGTAGCTGCGCGGCGGTGTTGATGATCCTTTCGCGCAGATGAGGGTCGGCGGACGGGGCGGCACGTCCCGACAGCATATCCATAACACCGTCATTGACATCGGGTACATGACAGTGTTATGCATAACACTGTCATGTATACGGTGCCTGGCAGGAAAGAGGACACGAGATGGCCAGCAACAAGGAAATCGTCGAAAACGCCTATGCGAGCTTCGCGACGGGCGACGTTCCCGCCGCCCTCGGTGCCATGGCCGACGACATCCAGTGGACCGAGGCCGACGGATTTCCACTCGCTGGCACGTACGTCGGTCCTCAGGAGGTGCTCGAAGGGGTGTTCATGCGACTCGGGGAAATCGGCGATGACTTCGCCGTGGTGCCCGAGCAGTTCGTCGCCGACGGTGAGACAGTCGTGGCGCTCGGGAGCTACGGGTGGAAGCACAAGAGTTCCGGAGAACCGGCCGTTGTGAAGATGGTCCATGTGTGGACGCATGAACGGTGGCAAAGCCGTTGCCTTCCAGCAGCACGTCGACACCCTCAAGGTTCGCGAGCTCAGCTGACCCTCCGCCGGACGCCACCTGTCGGCCGACCCTCGGCCTGCACTGCGTCGATGGCCATTGGTCGTCACGCCGCCTGACCGCGGGCACGAAGGCGGCCGCCAGGTCGGCTGCATCGCCGGAGTCCTGCCCTTCGCGCGGCGCAGGCCGCCTGCCTACGGGGATCGTCTTGTCTTGCGGATCTTGGTCGCACGATCAAGGATCTCGGTGAGGGAACCTCCAAGGAGAGGTGGCAGGTCCTGGGCCTAGTCGCAACATGGCGGCTTGAGCCGTCCCGTGGCGTCCGGCGGATCCACGCCCAGCAGGCGGTGCAGCTCAGCGTAGATGTCCATGATCTGGTCGTCATCGTCATGGGGCCGACGCGCTACCGGATTGGGCGCGGAGGCGTGGCGGTCCGGGGCTGCGCGTTGGGCGAGAGACGGGCTGGGCAGGGTTATGTGCTTGTCGAGCTGCGGCGGCCAGCACCGCGCTGATCGGGACAGGGAACTCGTGGCCGGCCCGGTGGCCGCCCTGTCCGGGCCGTGGCGCGCTGCGCCGCCGGCGGCGCGATCCGGGTATCTCATGCGGCGTGCAGGCGCTCGGCCGCGTGGCGGGCGGCGGCAGCTGAGCGGCGCGCCGTTGTGCCTCAAGGCAGGTCAGCAATATCCTCCACGAGCGCGACAAGGCGCGTGACCAGCGTGATCTGGGCAACGGCAGGGTCGCCACTGACAGAGACAGCGGCAGAGAGCAGCCGGGCTGCGCGGCGCAAGCTGTTCCCGGCCGGGGTGAGGGGATGCGCCCGTAGGGGGCGCGGGCGGCGCGGTCGTAGGAATCAGCGGCCTGGCGCAGCACCCGGCTGCGCAGCGCAGACGCCCGCGCCGTGCAGGGTGTCGGCGGGCCGCCCAGGCGGCGTACGCGTCCGCGGCGGGGTCGGTGACGGCGAAGGTGGCGGATCTAAGCGGAAGCGCCGACCATGACGCTCAGGCTCTGGCGAGGAGCGCAGCGGGAGAGCACCGGCTCGTCCTGGCCGATAATGACTGGCTTGGCGGGAAATCATGCGCCTACCGTGGGGTTCACAGGCGACTGCGGGAGGCGGACATGGATCACGCCGTGTTCGACGGGATCGAGCGCGAGATCGATCACGAGGTGCGGGCGCGGTTCCCCGGCGATGTGATCAAGCAGGCCATGCTGCTGCACTATGGCGACGACCCGGAAATCGAGCCGGGGGAGCTGTGGGTCCGGATCCTCCTCCCAGCCGACGGACCCGAGGATTACGAGCAGATCCTAATGGCGTTCGAGTGTGATCATCGGGCGGCGATGCAGGAGATCCCGCGCTACCTGGCCGAAAAGCTCCGCGAGATCCGGCTGGTCGAGTTCACCTTTCCCGATAACCCCGTCACCAGCGGGGGCCACGGTCCCCGGCGCAGCCTGATCGTCAGCGATCGGGTAACAGATGTACGGGAACGGGAACTGGGAGAAGCAACGCGTGTGGACGTCCGGCTGGGACCTGCCAACCTGGAAGCACTCGACACGCTGATCATGGCGGGTATCGCCGATGATCGCGCGGCCGCGGTCCGCTGGGTGCTGGCCCGTTTCCGCCAGCAGCCCGAATATGAGCAGCTCCGCGAGCGGGTCCGGGAGATCGACCGGCTTAGAGCGGTTCACAGACCACTGCCGGAGGCGGACACGGACCGCGCCGTGATCGACAGCATCGAGCGCGAGATCGAACACGAGGTGCACAAGCGCTTCCCCAGCGACGCAGTGCGACGGACCGTGCTGCTGCACTATGGCGACGACCCGGAAATCGAGCCGGGGGAGCTGTTCGTCCGAGTCTTCCTCCGAGCCGACCGGCCCGAGGATTACGAGCAGATCATCCTGGCGTTCGAGCGTGATCATCAGGCGGCGATCGAAGAGCTCCTGCTCGAGCTGGTCGCGAAGCTCCGCGAGATCCGGCTGGTCGAGTTCACCTTTAGCAATAACCCCGTCACCAGCGAGCAAGATGGCCCCTGTAGCAGAATGGAATTCGGCCAGCGGCTAGTAGACCTACAGGCATGGGAACTGGGGGAAGCAACGCATGTGCCCGCCCGGCTGGGACCGGCCGGACTGGAAACAGTTGACACGCTGATCATGGCGGGTATCGCCGATGATCGCGCGGACGCGATTCGCTTGGTGCTGCCCCGTTTCCGCGAGCAGCCCGAATATGAGCAGCTCCGCGAGCGGGTCCGGGAGATCGACCGGCTTAGGCGCAGTCCTAGCTTCGGCAGGCTCCAGACGGGAAACGGCAGATCGTGATTGCCCGGTCGGGCGCAGCTAAGGGTCGGCCGGGATCCGGGGATCGCCCCCGAAGTATGTTCGTCCCGTTCGCGCAAATAAGACGGCGGCGAGCGTTTCTATATGCGGGCGTCGAATGGGACGCGGGAACTGAACGGTTCTGCCCTCCTCAGCTACATCCCGGGAGCGCTGGCCCGCATGCTCCCTCATGCCGATCTAGCAAAGCCGGCTGCTTAAGTGAACGTCGCCTGCGCGGCCGGTTCGTAGGATCGCCAGCGTGTCCCGAACCCGGCGCCTGGCGATAGTTCTCGTTCTCAATCTTGCCCTCGTGGCCGGCCTGGTGGCGGTGGGCGTGACGGCGCATTCGCTCGCGGTGCTCGCGGAAGGCGGAGACTATCTCCTCGACGCCGCCGGCGTGGGGGTGGCCCTGCTCGCCATCGGCCTGTCAGCGCGCCCGGCGGACCGCGCGCGGCCCAAGGGCCACCCGAACGCCACCAGCGTCGCCGCGCTGATCAACAGCGGCTGGCTGCTGCTCCTCGAACTGCTCGTCGCTGGCGCAGCAGCGGATCGATTGCTGAACCGCACGCCCGCGGTTGACGGCCTGCCGGTGCTCGTGGTCAGCGGCATCGCCGCGCTGGTGATGACCATCGGCGCCCTGATCCTTCACCGGGACGGAGAGGACGGTGAGGCTGGGGACGGGGACCTGTCCGTCGCGGCGGTCCTGCTCGACACCATCGCCGACGCCGCGGCGGCAGCCGGTGTGGCCGTGGCGGGAGCGATCATTCTGACCACGGGGGGCTGGTACTGGCTGGACCCCGCGGTGGCGCTGGCTATCGCCCTGGTCATCGCGTACCACGCCGTTGCCCTGATCCGGAAGATCCTCACCCGGTTTCGATCCGCAGCAGCCGACACCAATGGCTGAGCCTGCACGCTTGTATCCCTTCGCGGCACCACGCCAGCGTTTCTCGGTGCTTGTCGTCGCCCATTCGCTTCCGGCGCAGGCGTCAGTCGCGGCCGTGCAGGCAGGTGCTGATGACCGCGCCGTCGGCAGTCATGGCCACCTGGTGCGGGCAGTCGCTCGAGTGGCCGTTATGGGTTCCGGGCTGGCTCGGCCTGGTCGGTACAGGCTTACAGTTCCAGGCCCCTGTACACGTCACGGCGGTGCCCGACCACAGCTATGGTTACCACCCGGGCGTCGTCGTCCACGTCGCAGATGATCCGGTAGTCACCCACCCGTACTCGCAGCCATGGCCGGTGGCCCTTTAAGGGTTTGACCCCCTGGGGCCTCGGATCCGCGCCGAGGCTCCGCATCGCCTCTAGGAGGTCCTTCCGGGTGCCCGCGTCGAGTTGGCGCAAGGCCTTGCGGACACGCGGACGCGCCTCGACGGCGTAGACGGCCACGAGATCAGCGCCCGAACTCGGCTTCAAGCTCCTCCAAGGGAATCGACTCACCGGGCTCATCCCAGGCCGCGTCAGCCTCGGCGACGTCCTCAGCGTCCTCCGCAGAGCGGAGCGCCTCGATCACCGACTCTGGGACGATGGCGGCGACACGCTCACCAGCCACCGTCAGGTGAGTGATGACCCCGCGGCGCGCGTTGGCGACAGCAGTCGTCACGGCCCCACTGTCAGCGGGAATGTCGCGCGCAGGTTCACTCACGTCAACCAGTGTACGTAGTCGCTGGGACTTCCGCCTGGGCCGCACCCGGATCACTGTTTCCGTTGAGCGAGCCGATCAGTGTAGCCACCTTGGCCCGGCTAAGACCGAACTGCGCGGCCAGTTGTCATCAGATCGGCCACGCACGGGATCAGGTACACCACCGCGCCGGTATTGCCGACCGCCCGGACGACCGCGAGCGCGTGCAGGTTGCTGACAATGGCCGTGATGGACGCCAGCGCGAATAGGGCCAGGCCAGCGATCAGCCGGAGACGGCCATCCGCGGGCGACCGGCAGCAGGCACACCCCACCCAGGCGGTACGGCGGATGGCCCTGAGCGCGTCCGCCGCGTAGCCTGCCCGGAACTGGTTGAGACGGTCGTCGGACATGCTGCTCCTCCTTGATCAACTGGGAGGAATTTGGGAGATCACATCTCGTGTGACCTGCCCAGACCCCTCTCAACTGGGCTAAAGAGGAGCTCCTGAACTGGCCTTTTAGCATTCAGCGTGGTGGGCGAGGATCGGCCCGGGTTTGCAAGCAGGGGTCAGGGGTTCGAGTCCCCTTAGCCCCACTCCCGGGAAATCGCAGCTCAGCGGCGGTTTTTCTGGCCTCTAGTTGATCTTCACGAGGCGTTTTTCCGCCGCCGTGCCCGTTGCGTCCGATCGGCTCCCGGTTCCCGTCCCGCGTGCGCGGCGTGGCTTCCGTTTCAGCTCCCCGGCCGCCAGGTCGCCGAGCGCGTCCGCGATCTCCCGTTGCCGCTCGTCGGTCGAGTGCAGGTAGATCAGCGCCACCCGCGTGCTGCTGTGGCCCATCCGCGCGCCATCAGCTCCCGCAGGTTCGCCCCAGCGGTCGCGATGGGGGTATTTCCGGCATGGCGCAAATCGTGGGAATGCACTGTGGGCAACTCCGCTTTCTTGAGCGCGGCCAGCCAGGTCCGGCGCCTACGAGGAAAACGGAGGTACCAGTCGCCGAGATCATGCGGAGCCCTTAATGATGGCTGACCAGCACCAGCACCAGCATGACCACCACTGCGCCGAGGACCACGCCCATGATGATCACCGCGACGTTGGTCAGGCTAGCCAGGTGCAGTCGCTCTGCTCGCGCTTCGGCGCGCTTTGCCTGTTCGCGCTCGGCCTTACTCGGCTTCGGCGGATTCCTGGCCCACGGGGGCGGTGGAACGCGCGGCCCGCGCCCGGCCCGGCCGCTGAACGGCCGCCACTTCGGCCCCCCAAACCGCCAGTTCCATGACAAGTTATCCGGGCTATACGGATCGTTCGGGTCATCCATCGGCACCTCGCGGGTGAACGCCTGCTTAGCTCCGAGTATGAGGCAGTCAGACACCAGAGTCGGCGCTCAATCGGCTTCGACGCGGGATATTCGCGGGATGATCTTTTGGCTAGCAGGCTCGTGGATCGGCAACTGAGCAGATCACAGCCTCGATACGCAGCGATGCAACAGCGATCTTGAAACCGCTAGTCGTGCCCGTGGCGCGCCCGATCGGACGGTGACCAGCGGGGAATCACGGTCGCTCACGGACACGCCACATAGGCGTTCACCTGCGGAAGGCCAGGTCAGGCGGCCAGGTCCACGATCTTTGCAAGCAGGGCGTCAGGGGTTCGAGTCCCCTTAGCTCCACCAGGGCGCGCCGGGCGCCGTTGCGGCCCTGGCCGATTCCGTGAACAGCCGCGAGGCGCTGAGGGAGTTCGTGAAGCGGATGAGGTTCCGCCAGGATGCGGAGAGTGGCGGGGCTACTCGGCGACTCCGGGGCGGCGGCCTGCCCCGACCTATGGGGCGGTAGCCCTCCGGTCGCGGGCGCCCCCGCGGCGCCGCTGCCCCGCACCCGCAGGCAGGCGGTACCGGCCGCAACGGTCCCTCAGCACCGCGCCAGCACGGATAGCCGGCCGTCCTCCGGTCGCCGGGCAGTCTCTCACCGGGAAGATCACAGCTCAAGGGCGCGCCTGCGGCGCGTCGCTAACGCGATGGCGCCACGCGCCACCCTTGACAGCGATCTTTCCCGGCAAGGCCTCGGCACCTATCAGGAGGACGGGGCAGAACCGAGGTTTCCCCACCCGGCGCCCGCTCGAATTCCACGAATTACGTGGCGTCCCATATGCTCCAATTGGCCGACCATTGGTCAGTAGAGTTCTGAGAGCACGCTGGCTACCAGATCGTTGAACCGCTCGTGTTTCTGCTCAAGTGGCATATTAAGTACCTTCGCCTCGTCGAGACTGCTGGCCCAGACTGACTTCATCGCCAAACTACGTATTTCTCCGGCTAAATTTTGTACATTCTTATCGAAGATTCGAGCCCGAGAGATCAGTAGTCGAAACTCAGCATCCACCCAACCGGTCGCAGTCTGCGTCTCCCATTCACGAGCTGGCCATTCATTTGTCCGCTGCATCTGCTTAAGCTGGCGGTCCTGCTCCGCGAATAGGGCCTTGATTAGGTCGGACACAGCGTCTTGCAGGGCCAACAGGCTCTCGCGTTGAAAGGCGTTACGCTGATCATTACGATCCTGCTCGCGTTGATGTTGACGTGCGTCTCGCTCCCGTCTGCTCACGAGCCGCTCCCTGTACACAGTAAGCATCGCCGTCGACGCAGAGCCAAGCAGGACGCCAACGAAACCAATTACAGCCTCAAAAGCCATAAGCGACACTGTCCTACCGAGGAGGCATCCGGGGCACTGCGGGATGCAGTGGCCAGCAAAGCCAATTCCGACCGCGCCTGGGATGATCTCGGCGGACCGGGCACGATGCTGGGCGAAAGTGTACTAGCAGATCGGTGGCAATCATGCTGGCGCGCGTCGCTAGTTCTCTTCGAGACGAAGGAAGCATCATTGCATCGAGTATCAACCGACGCTTGACAGTCGTCACCCCCAGCGCAGCCTAAATGAGCAGCATCTCACCACGTCAGCCTGCATATGGGCCTATTGCCAAGGTGCCCGCAGATCTCTGCGGATCAGATGGTCGGGGCAGAAACTGAAGCGAACCGGCCCCCAAGCGGCTGACAGCCACGGCTGACACCAACGAGCCGGATCTCGGCGGATCTCAGTGGACCGGCGAAGCTAATCAGGCCCGGCCAGGGACCGTGCGAATTTTGCAAGCAGGGGGTCAGGGGTTCGAGTCCCCTTAGCTCACCAGGCAAAACTCCTCATTCGTGATCTTGGTCCGGGGTTGCTCGTGCCATTAGCCTGCTGGAGCCAGGCCAGTGGCTAGCGGCCGCGGCGGCTTCCTGTCTGCGGCCCCTGGCATGATGGGCCACGATGAGTGCGCAGGAGAGTGGCAAGCGGATTCCTGGCGACGGCCAGGTCGCGGTCGAGCTGGGGTTGGCGGTTCGCGCGGGTGATGTCGCGGCTATCCGCAGATTGCTGCATGATGATCCCGTACTGGCGTCGGCCAGGCTGGTTGGCAAGGATGGCGGCGCGGGGACGGCCTTGCACCTTGTCACGGACTGGCCGGGCTACTTTCCCAACGGCCCGCAGATCGTCCGGCTGCTGATCGATGCTGGCGCCGATCCCAATGCTCTGACAGCCAGCCGGGATTCACCTGGTCCGGGTGATGAGACGCCGTTGCACTACGCGGCCAGCAGCGACGACGCTGACGTGGCCGAAGCCCTGATCGAAGCAGGAGCCGATATCGAGACCCCTGATGGCTCGATCGGCACTCCGCTCGATAACGCGGTTGGCTATGGCTGCTGGCATGTCGCCCGGCTGCTGGTGGCGCGCGGTGCGCGGGTCGACAAGGCCTGGCACGCCGCCGCGCTGGGCATGCTCGGCCGCCTCGAAGCGCTCCTGGGCAGCGACCCGTCGGCGGAGGACGTGTCGCAAGCGTTCTGGCATGCCTGCACCGGCGGCCAGCGCCGCGCTGCGGAGTACCTGCTGTCGCGCGGCGCGGATCTGAACTGGGAACCGGACTATGCGCATGGCACACCGCTGGACGCCGCCAGCGGACTGAGCACCCGGCAGGAAAACGTCATCTCCTGGCTGCGCGAGCTGGGAGCCCGTTCCGCCAGCTCCGGGTGAGCGGCCCGAACCGGAATCCGGACTGGGCGGGCGGATCATCCGTAACTTCGGCGAACCAGCAGCATCTACACCGAGGCGCCAGCGTGGCTCCGGGCCATTAGCGTGGCTGTGACACCGGTCAGCAGCGGCATGCCACGGTCACTCATGGGCCGCATGCAGGCCAGCTCATGTCGTGGCTCCTGCATGATTACGGCGATTTGCACGCAGGGGTCAGGGGTTCGAGTCCTTTAGCTCCACCAGGCAATCAAATCGTGCCAAGATCAACAAGTGGCGGTTGACACCCGCAGTTGACACCCATCGGGTGCGACTTACTGTGTTGCCTGCCCGTCATTCTGGAGAGCGTCTCCGAGCATGGTGAGTGCGTCGCGCTGGGCCTGCCAGTCCTCGTGGGTGTAGATCTCCTGAGTGACGGCCCATTCCAACGTGAGCCTCCGAGTGGCCGTTTGGTTGCCTGCGCCATTGGCTCGTCTTGCGGGGATTCAGGCACCACCCGCCGGGTAGTCTCTCCTGACCTCAGGGAGGCGATGGCCAATGAGCGCTGGGCGCGAGCGTGTCCCCTTCCTGGCGCGATGGGGCGTGGTGCTCGCTGGCAATCTCATCGGCGAGTGCGCGTTTGTTTTTGCAGCGATTTTCGGGCTTCTTCATCATGCCTGGGCCGTCGTGGCAATATGCGGCCTGCTGGCGGTCGTGCACGCTGGCTACATCGTTTTCCTGGTCAAGATTGGCAGGAACGGCTGGCGTCGCAGGTGGGCACGAATCTAGGGACGGCTGCGGACATGCTTAACGCCGGGCACTACCGAGGCTCTGCCGCTCGTCGGTGCCCCATTAGTGTCGAGTCCCACCACATGATTGACGGATCAGTCCCACCACATGCTTTCCAGATGGCCTAGGGAACATGGCAGCCTTGCGGGGCTGCTGGGCCTTGATGCTGCGGACCGCAGCTGCATTAGGCGATCAGGGCAGGGCTGACGAGCTGATCAGCGAGGCCAGGGACGTGGCCAGATTCGTGACGCCGGGCAGTAACCATTACCGCCTCGCGTTCGAGCCGGTGAACGTGACCCTCCATGAGGTAGGCGCGCTGGTCGTCCTCGGCGAGAACGGCCGCGCAGTGCAGGTAGGGACGCGATCACCGGAGAAGGATTGCGGATGCTCCCCAAGGAGCGGCGGGCGGCACTGCTGGTCGATACCGCCCGCGCGTGAGCGCGGCCAGGCGCGTGACCGGGCATGTCGCGAGCGAACGGCGCCAGAGGATCATCAGCGGGCGGCGGACGACCATAAGCATCGGCCAGCCTGGCTACTCCTTGATCAACTGGGAGGAATTTGGGAGACCACAGCTCGCGTGCGGATGCGGCCTGTGTCCCGCGGAGAGTTTCAGCCGACGCAGAACTCGTTGCCTTCCGGGTCGTGCATGACCACGAAGTAGATCGGGTCCTTCGGGTCGTCGTGCCGGGTCCGGCGCTCCACGCTGGCACCCAGCCCGATCAGTTCGGCGACCTTCGCCTCGACGATCTCGATCCGCCGCTCCATGGGCAGCGCGTTATCGCGGCCAGTGGGGTAAAGATCAAGATGGAGCCGGTTCTTCCCGGCCTTCGCCTCCGGCACCTGCTGAAACCAGATCGGCGGACACAGCCCGGCCGGGTCGAAGAGCCGGTCGTCGAAGGCCGCATCCTCCCCCAGCCGGGCATGGTAGAGCGCGTGCCAGGTCGTCGCTGGCTCCGTCGGCGGCACCGGCTGATAGCCCAGCGCTTGCGCCCAGAATCGCGCCAACGCAGCGGGGTCATTCGCGTCGATTGTCAACTGCCAGAACACCATGTCCAAACGCTAGACCCGGCCACTGACACCTGGTGCCTAGTGCCAGGTCTGGCAGCCTCTGCCCCATTGCTGCCGTCTATTCTTCCGGCCATGAACAGGTCGGTCGACCGGGTGTCCGTCACCCGTCGGATCACTGCGACAGCCCCCCAGATCTTTCTCATCGTCACCGACCCGCAGGCCACATCGAGATCGACGGCTCTGGCATGCCGCGAAGCGCAGGCGACCCTCACCGGCTGGAGGCGGTCGGCGACAGGTTCGACATCGAGATATTAAACGTATTTCTTGAAGTGTGGCTCAGGTCGTCCCGGACGGACATCAGCAGTCAGTCCTCTCCGGAGAACCGCTCCCATGCTGCCTGCTTCGACACGCCGAGCGCCTCCCCGATGCGGGTCCAGCTGATGGCCCGATCGCGCAGGACGGCCACGTGGTCATGCACGGCCGCGTCGGCCTGGGCGACCACCGCTTGAGTCCGCGCCAGGCTCGCCAGCATCTCATCGTCCGGGTGCTCGTTCCATGAGCCGAGTTCGGGCGCGAGCGCCTCGGCGAGGATCCGGTCGCAGAGGCCCACGCACTCGTTGCAGATGTACACGCCTGGCCCCGCGATGAGTTTGGCGACAGCATCTTTGTCCTTAGTGCAGAACGAGCAGCACAGGGTCTGGAGTCGGCTGGCACCTGGCGGTGGAGTTCGAGGATGCGTCATACCGTCAAGGTAGCCCTGACGGCTGTCCGGCGTCAAGGTTACCTTGACTAGGTTGTGGTCACATGTTGCGTCCTGGAAGCTGGTCCAGGCCTGCGGGTGGAAGTCCCGTCCGGGTAGACACCGGAGTGCCCGGTAGCAGGCCCCGGTTCGCCGCTGAGAGGCGGCGGGCTAAGCGGGGTGTCAAAAGCCTCTTTGGAGGGAGCAAGCACGCGGGCCGTAGCGTAAAGCGAACCTTGCAGCCTCGTCACAATCACAACGGAGGAGCCGAGCCGCTCATGTCACGGCGAAGGCCACGTCCGTCAGGCCTCGTTCCGGTTATGGCCTGGTGGGTTCTCCCGGGGTATGGAGGGCGGCACGTGTGCATGGTCTGGGCCGGAACAGGAGAGACCCGTCTGCCTGGCCTGCGTCGGGCAAAGACCAGGCGTATAAGCCGATGGTGAAGTCGCCTGGAGGGCAGCGGGAGTCCGAGGGGGCCGTAGTACCGGTGATCGGCGTGCAGCATAACGCGCCGGGAGGGAAGGGCCCTCGCTTTGATCACGCCTGGGATGAGGGTAAGCGTCAGGGCATGGCCGGGACCGCCCGGCCCAGCCACCCCGGCAGGCCTTCGCCTGCCGTACCGGGAGAGGTTCCGCAGCCGGCTTTCGATGGGCGGGCGTCTTGCGGGAACGTGCGACGACTTCAGCGCAGGCTATGGGCTGCGGCCAAGCAGTCTCCGGAGCGGCGTTTCCACGCCCTGTATGACCGTATCTGCAGGGGTGACGTCCTGCGGGAGGCGTGGAAACGGGTCCGGGCCAATCGCGGGGCCGCCGGGGTGGATCGGATCACCCTGGCGTATGTGGAGAACGAGTATGGGGCTGAGCGGCTGCTCGCTGAGCTTCAGCGCGATCTCCGCGAAGGCTGTTACCGTCCCGCGCCCGCCAGGCGCGTGGAGATCCCGAAACCGCAAGGCGGGAAGCGGCCGCTGGGCATACCGGTGGTCCGTGACAGGGTGGCCCAGCAGGCGGCCAAGCTCGTGCTGGAACCCATCTTCGAGGCGGATTTTCTGCCGTGCTCGTATGGGTTCCGGCCGCGCCGGTCGGCCACGCAGGCGATGGAACGGCTGCGCACCGGCTTCATCGAGGGCTGCCAGTTCGTCGCGGAGTTTGATATCCGCAGTTTCTTCGGCGAGATCAGCCATGACCGGCTGCTCGCTGAGGCCGGGCGGCGGGTGTCAGACCGCAGGGTGCTCAAGCTGGTCCGCATGTGGCTCCAGGCAGGCGTGATGACGGAACAGGGTGTCGAGCGGACGGTCGCTGGCACACCCCAGGGCGGGGTCATTTCCCCGCTGCTGGCCAACATCTACCTGCACGTCCTGGACACCGAGTTCACCAGGCGCAACCTGGGTGAACTGGTGCGTTACGCCGACGACGGCGTGGCGCTGTGCCGGTCACAGGCGCAGGCCCAGGCGGCCCTGGGCGCGGTGCGGGACATCCTCGCGTCGCTGGGGCTGGAACTGCACCCGGAGAAGACGAAGGTAGTTGACCTCAGGGAAGGCCGGGAAGGCCTGGATTTCCTGGGCTGCCACTTCCATGCCCGCATGTCGGGGCGGCTGTGGGAACAGAAGCGGATCATCCGCTACTACCTGCACCGCTGGCCCTCGCAGCAGGCCATGAACCGGCTCCGGGCCAAGGTCCGGGACCGCACCGGCCGCAACCGCACAGGCGTGAAAGACATCCGCGACGTGATCGCTGACGTCAACCCGCTGCTGCGCGGCTGGGGCAACTACTTCCGCACCGGGAACGCCGCCGCCAAATTCCGGCAGGCTGACAACTACGTCGTCAGGCGGCTGAAACGCCTGATGATCAAGAAACGTGGGCGCAACCTGCACGCCGGGCAAGCCCGGCAGTGGACCGAGGAGTGGTTCAACGGGCACGGCCTTTACCGCCTGCGTGGCACCATCCGCTATCCGAAGGCAGCGTAACCATGCCAAGAAGATCATCGGTAAGCCGTATGCGGGAAAACCGCACGTACGGATTGAAAGGGGGATGGGGAAACCGGACCGCACAGCGGCACCGGCGCCCCTGACTACCAATGAGGGCCACCCGGCCCGATCACAGCCGACATCCGCGCCTGGATCAACGAGTGGAACAAAGACCCAGGCGCTCACCTGGACCAAACCGCCGGCGAGATCCTCGAAACCCTCGCCGCTTACTGCCAGGCTCGGACGCTAGCGAGCCCCGGTAGCCATTGCCGTCCCGTCGTCGTCCGCAGGTCCGGGCAGGTACGCCCCCGGCCGTGACTATGCGGCGCATCAGCGAGCTCAGGCTGGCAGCTGCGTGCGCATCGAGGTCGCGCATAGATCAGGTGGCTCGATGCCTGCGGTGGACGCGGCCGGCACGGGGATCCGGGACGCGCCGGGATGCGGCAAGGTGGGCGGCGGAGGATATATGACTGGCCCGGATCTGGATGCCGTAACGACCGCGCGCCTCCTGGTGCGCCCGCCCCGGGAGGCCGACCGGGACCGGTTCGTCGAGCTCTTCTGCAACGAGGACTTCATGGTGTTCTACCCAGGTGTCCTCACCGAGGAGGAGGCCTGGGGCCGGTTTGACCACATGGTCGCTGTCTGCCAGGCCATACCGTTCGGCAAGCAGCCGGTGATCGAGCTGTCCTCTGGGCTTGTCGTGGGATACACCGGCGTCAACTACATCGACTTCGAGGGCAAGACCTGGCTGGAATGGGGATACCGGCTAGTGCCGGAGTGCAGGGGCCTCGGGTACGCCACCGAGGCCAGCCAAGCTCTGCTGGCCAAGGCTCACCAGACGTATGCCGGTGAACTGCTGGCCATCATCGCCCCGGAGAACCTCGCCTCCCAAAACGTCTGCCGCAAGCTCGGATTCACCTTCTGGAAGCAGGCTCCGGTAGAGGGCGACACCCGGAACCTCTACGCCCTTCCCGTCGGAGAACCCGCCCCGTAGGCCCAGGTCAGCCAGACCAGGGGGAACAGCGGGCGGTCCATGGCGGCACCGGCGCAGACGTCCGCCAGTGGATCAAGGACTGGAACAAGGACCTAGCCATTCCGCTGGGCCCGGCCAGTTTGGCCGACTCTGCCAGTTTGATCCGCACGGTCCACCGGGCGCCGGTCCTACTCGTTGTGCCATTCGCCGCCGTGACGTCGGGCATACCTGCGCTGCTTGCGCGGCGAATCGGCGAACTGGCCGTACATGTCCTGGGCGGTACGGTCAGTCCGGTGCGACAAAAATCGCGTTCTGACACCAACCATGCTCGCGAATCCCCAGATTGCCAAGATCACTGCGGCGAAGAAGAGGAGAGACTCCCACCACGACATTTGGATCACCACGATCCAATCTGGACTGTAACGACTCCGCTACCCGGCAGGGCCAGATGAAACCTGGGAGATGCCCGAGGCAACGCAGCCCGGCCGGGGTGCTTGGGTCACTAGCGTCATTACGGCTCCAGGGCGGCTCTTACGAGGTCGAGGAGTTCGTCATCACCAATGCCGTCCTGCGGCCGCAGCTGGATGGTCCCCTTACTCGTCCGGAGCTCCGGATGCCGGGCAGCAAACCCTGCGGCGCGTTCCTGCGGCCAGCCGTAGAGCGATACGCCGTGCTTCCACGCGGCAACGTGCAGGCGGCGGCGGCCGACCTTGTAAGTAGGCATCCCATAGGACAAGACCAGGACAGCACCGGGCTGCGCAGCCATAATCAGCCGGTGCAGCCGGTCAAAAAGGGGGCGGGAATCAGGGCCGATGCCGTCGATGTAGCGGCGCAGCGCCTCGTCCCCGCTCGCATGGCTCCCGCTCGGGGCCTGCCCAGCAGCTCCTGACATCGCAGCCTCCTGCCTCGCCGTTGACGCAGCACCCTACAGAACTGTTGAACCGGCCAGAAATAACCCGCCTGCCCAAGGCTGACCGCGGGAGGATCAACCAGGCCCGAGCACCTGGTCGGCTCTCGCCGCGCAGGCTAGGATTTCTGAGCCGTCACCGCCTGCTTGGTGCTGACAGTGGAGCTGAGTAGGTCGCCGGGCTGACAGTTGAGAACGTGGCAGAGCTTGGTCAGGGTGCTGAACCGGATCGCCCGCGCGTGACCATTCTTCAGGATCGACAAGTTCACGATCGTTATCCCGGCCCGCTCCGCCAGTTCGGTCAAGGTCATCCCGCGGGCCACCAGGATCTCGTCCAGGTGGACCTCGATGCCATGGTCAGCCGGCTGCTCATAGACGGTGACATCGAGTTCTTCGCGCATCGTCAAGCCGATCCGCATGACCCGGGCGGCAAGCTCAGCAGCAGGAAGAGCACCGTCTGCGTGGTCAGGCATCCAACCGCGGTGGCGATCGGTTCGAGCGGGTTTCGTGGTCAACTGGTCTTGCGCACACCAGGCCGCCTTATCGATCGTCGTTAACGATGAACGTTAAACTCTGACATCGAAACGTGCAACCATGCCCGGGTGAAACCATCGCCGGACCCTGGAGGACAGGACCCATCCATGCCTGATACGCCCGATGACATCGCGTACTCGCCAGTGTGGAATCCCGACGCCCGCGACTGGCCGCCGAAGATCGCTGATGAGCGCGAGATCCTCACTTCCTACCTCGACTGGCACCGCGCCACCTTTGAGCTCAAATGCATCGGCGTACCGCTGGAGCGGCTCTCTGAGCGAACCATTCAGCCCTCGACGCTCTCCCTGCACGGACTGGTCCGGCACCTGGCCGGGGTGGAGGGCTGGTGGTTCGCCCAGCAGTTCGCGGGCGAAGGTCCCTGGCCGGACGGCGTCGCGCCGCTCTACGACGACCCGGTCCAGGATTTCGACGACCTGGACGGCGACGTCGGCGAGGCCTTCGCAGTCTGGCGTGCGGCATGTCAGCGTTCCCGGGACATCGTGGCCGCAGCAGAGTCGCTTGACCAGACCGGGACGACAGTGCGGACGGGTGAGCCGTTCTCGCTGCGCTGGCTGATGGTCAACATGATCGCCGAGTACGCCAGGCACAACGGTCAAACCGACCTCCTCCGCGAGAGGATCGACGGCGCCACCGGGATGTAGGGGCCAGTACCGCTCACGGGCCGGCGGCCCTGAACCCAGCCTGAGTGGATGGGCGTGACCCCTGGGCCCCGGGTGACGCCCGCGTCCGGGCCGCCTTTTATAAGATGGCGGCCACGTCACGGGCCGTGGAATCCTGGCCTGGTGCTCAGTCAGGACGAGATCAGCGCCTTCCTGGCCGACGGTTACGTCGCTGTCCGCCGGGCGGTCCCGGCCGACGTGATGCGGGCCTGCCAGGACGCGATCTGGCCCGAATTGCACGAGCGGGGCATACAGCGCGACGACCCGGCGACGTGGACCGCCCCGGTGGTCCGGATCCCATGCCCGGAAGGCGGCCCGTTCGCCGAGGCTGGTACCTCGCCGCTGCTGTATGAGGCATGTGACCAGCTGATTGGGCCCGGGCGCTGGTGGCGGCGGGTCGGCGTGGGCGGCTCCATTCCGGTGCGGTTCCCCAGCGAGGACGACCCGGGTGACGCAGGCTGGCACATTGAAAGCAGCTATGAGGTGGACGGGCAGTGGCGCGTCAATGTCCGCTCCCGCGCCCGCGGGCTGCTCGCGCTCTACCTGCTCACCGACGTGGAGACCAACGGCGCGCCGACCCGCGTGCGCCTTGGCTCGCATCTCGACGTTCCCGCCCTCCTGGCCCCGGCAGGCGAGCACGGGTTCGATTGGTCCCAGGCCGCGCGGCAGGCCGCGGAGGCCAGCGCGCACCGCCCCACGGCTCTGGCCACCGGCCAGGCCGGGGATGTGTACTTGTGCCACCCGTTCCTCGTGCACGCCGCATCCTGGCCGCACCGGGGCCGCTTCCCCCGAATGATCGCCCAGCCCGGCGTGGCCCTGCACGGGGAGTACCCGCTGTCCGCGTCACCAGGCAGCCGACCGTCCCCGGTAGAGCAAACGATCCTCGACAGCCTCACAGCGGCCCGCCGAACGCCGGCCTGAACGGCCGCGGCGCCGATTCAGCTGACCGTTCCTTGGCCAGCTGAGGTCGCCAGGGAGCGCCCGGCGCGCCTGGCGCCGGGCGCGCAGCACCGTGTCGTGGATGGTGATGGTGTTGGCACAAGCAAGTTCCGTTGCCAGTTCGGCAAACTGAGGGTATGGACGACGAGGTGGGAGGTCCTATCGTCATAAGGCACGGCAACACCCGATCCCGTCCACGCTGGGATGTGCGGCAATGATCAGTGAAGACACTCTGCGCCAGATGTCGCGTGAAGAGAGAGCCGCCCTGAGGCGCTGCCTCGCCGCGCTCGATGCCGAGCTACCGTCGCTGGGCGCGGGCGATCAACGACGGAGACGGCTCGTGCTGCTGCTGACGGCCGCCTCGGTCGGCCTCATTCCGTGGATCGTGCTGCTCGCGCTCACCCTGCCGCCCCGCTACATAGCGGGCCATTGGACCCTGACCTGGGTCGGATTCGACGTCTTTCTGCTCGGTGCCCTCGGCCTCACCGCGTGGCTCGCCTGGCGCCGCCGGCAGGCCGTGGTGATCGCCGCTTTCATCACCGCGACGCTGCTCGCCTGCGACGCGTGGTTCGACATCACGACCGCATCGGGACGCACCGACACCGCTATCGCGATCGCATCTGCCGTGCTCCTCGAACTGCCCCTGGCCGCACTTCTCTTCGCGATGGCGTACCATCTCCTGCATCTCGCGGCGCGCCGGGCGCATGCCAGGCACGGGCTTCCCGAATTCCCGGCCGGGCTGTTCAGGATGGGGCTGTTCGGCGTGCCACGCAGACCCGCCCAGGACCGCTAGCCGACCCCCGGGCCACCACGGCCGCCGGCCGGTGGAGGGCCTGGCCGAGATCAAGACCACCGGGGGCAACACGGCGCGCGCAGTCACGACGGAGTCTCAGACGTGTGAACATCTACAGGTTCTGGGCCGCTCTGCCAGCATTGAGGGTTAATCTAGCGTGCGCATGCAGAAGTGGCGTGTCCGGGGGATAACAGTGCTTTCTGGCCACCACCAAGATCGTTCGGCTGGCCAGGCCGCAACAAAGGGACTCACGCCAGCCGCAGCGAAGCCGTGGGGGGCTGGAGGCAGGTGGGCTCGGTTGGCTAGGCCGCTGACCGGCGACGATCCTCGCGAAGTCGCCGGCTATCAGCTACGCGCCCGGCTCGGTGCCGGTGGCATGGGCCGGGTATATCTGGCGTTAACGCGGGCCGGACGACCCGTTGCGATCAAGGTGGTGCGAGCGGAGTTCGGGGACGACGAGGAATTCCGCGACCGGTTCCGCCAGGAGGTCGCCGCCGCTCAGCGAGTCCACGGCCTGTACACGGCGCAGGTTATCGACGCTGATCCAGACGCACCGCAGCCGTGGCTCGCGACCGCCTACGTGGCCGGCCTGTCGCTGCAGCAGGCGGTCACCGATTACGGCCCGCTGCCGCCGGACAGCGTCTTCCTTCTGGTCGCTGGGGTGGCGGAGGCCCTCCAGGCAATCCATGCGGTCGGCATCGTGCACCGCGACCTCAAGCCATCCAACGTTATCCTCGCCGCCGACGGCCCGCGCGTCATCGACTTCGGGATCGCCTGGGCCGCCACGGCACCCGCGCTGACCCGCAGCGGCATCAGTATCGGCTCTCCCCCGTTCATGGCTCCTGAGCAGGCCCGCGGCCAGCCGACGACGCCGGCGGTGGACGTGTTCGCGCTAGGCTCGCTGGCCACCTTCGCGGTCGCCGGGCATCCTCCCTTCGGCGTGGACGAGGCGGTTCAGGTGCTCTACCGGGTGCTGAACGAGCCACCGAACCTGGACGGCTGCCCGCCGGACCTGCGGCATCTGATCGAGCGCTGCCTAGCCAAAGACCCGGCCCAGCGGCCGCAGACCAGCGAGATCATCGACGCCTGCCGGGCCCGGCAGGCCAACGGCGCTTTGGCCTTCGAGCGGTCATGGCTGCCCGCGGCGGTATTCGCCGCCGCGGTCGGTGGCCCGGCGGCGTCCGTTGGCCCGATTTTCCCAGGCACCGGGCGGCACGTCGCGGCGGCCGCGGAATCGACGTTTCCCAGCGGGACCGATTACTCCGCCGGAAGGGTGCTGGACGAGGGCACCGTCTCCGGCGAGCTGCGTGATCGGCCGGCTGGGTCCGGTGCGGACGTCTCCGGCCCCGGGACGTCAGACGCGGGCGATCGGCCCGGCCTGGTGCCGGCCGCTGCGCCCTTCCCCGGCGATCCTGGCGATGTGAGATCGGCCGACGCAGAACAGAATGTGCTGCTCGCCGGTATGCCCGGGCCGCCCGGGGCGCCGCCGGGCAGTGGCCCGCCCCACGATGGCCAGAAGAAACGGAGGAAGATCCTGGCCGGCGGGGCGGCCATCGTTCTCCTGGCGGCCGGGACAGCGACCGCTATCACGCTGCTGGGCCGCCGAGTCGGCCCGTCCAGCGCGAGCCCCGGGCACCTGACCCCATCCGCTGTCGCGGCCCCCGGGCACTCCTCGGCGAGTCCGTCGCACCACGCCCGCGGGCAGTCCAGTGCCCACGGTGCGCCGGCCGCTCGTCGCAGTCGGACCCCTCGGCCAGGCCGCTGCCGGGCCCGACGGTGTCCCGGGAGCCAGGGACGTCCCGAGGGACGACGCCTGCGACGTCGCGCCCGCCGGTCAGCCCGTCCACGGCGTCCTCCGGCCGGGCGGCCTTCACCGGAACGTGGACCGGCACCGTGAGCCAGCCCAAATGGACCGTCACCAGCTGGGACATCGAACTGGACATTCCAGCGTCCGGCCGCGGCAGTTACAATGCGCCGTCACTGGGCTGCTCGGGAACGCTGGTCATAGCGGCGCCCGCGACCACCCCCATGACCGCGGTAGCCAGGACGACCAGCGCGGTGAACACCGGATGCGTGGTCAGGGCGCTGCTGACCCTGACCCTGTCCGGATCGGGTGAGATAAACATGACCTGGACGCCCGCCGGCCATCCGCGCAAGGGCGGTACGGCCACGCTGTCCCGTGGCTAAGTCCCGCCGCCCGCCGTCATCGGTGATGTCATGATGGGCCTCATGTGGATCCGCCGATGAGCCCGCAGATCGCTACGTCGGACGTGGTCGGGCGGGCCGAGCTGCTCGACTTTGTCCGGACCCGCCACAAGGTCGTGCTGGTCACGGAACGACGCGACGGAGCACCGCAGCTCTCGCCAGTCGCAGCTGGCCTGGATAGCGCTGGCCGGATTGTGATCGCCAGCTATCCCGAGCGGGCCAAGACCCACAACGCCCGGCGCCGGCCAGAGGTTGGTCTCCTGGTCCTTTCCGACGACTGGAACGGCCCCTGGGTGCAGGTTCGCGGCCGGGCCGAGGTGCTGGACCTGCCCGAGGCGCTCGATCCGCTGATGGACTACTTCCGGGCCATCGCCGGCGAGCACGACAACTGGGACGAGTACCGGGCCGCGATGCGGCGCCAGGGCAAGGTGCTCATCCGTGTCACGATCGAGCAGTGGGGGCCCATCGCAACGGGCGGGTTCCCGGCCCGCCTGGCCTGAGCGTGCGGCAACGCGATCACGGCGGGTCGACGGCGATGCCCAGGTTCTCGGCGATCAGCGGGGCGATGTCCATCAGTTGAGCGGTGGTGATGATGGCCCCGCGCAGCGAGTCGGGGCCGATAATGATGCCGAGTTCCGCACCGCGCAGATCCACCTGGTCCAGCGTCACCCCGGTGAAGTCGGTCTCAACCAGCCGTGACTTCGTGAAGACCGTCTTGGTGAGCGTCGCCCCGGCGAAGTCCACGTGACGCAGCAAGCACTCATCGAAGCTGACCTGGGCGAGCAAGGCGCCGCGGAAGTTCACCGAGTCGAGCTTGCATCCGTGGAAGGCAACCCGGCGCAACTGCGCCCCGAACGCGGAGACGCCCGCGGCCACCCCCCCGACGACCGTCGCATCCAGCCAGTTCGTCTCGGCCAGGTCGACACCCGTCAGCCGGACGTCCTGGAGCCATACATCGCCGAACCGGCTGCCCCTGAGCTGCCCTCCCTGGAATGACACCCCGGTGAAGGCGCATTCCAGGAACTTGGCGTTCCGGGCCGTGGGCTCGTTGAAGACCCGTTCACTGAATCGGACCGTGTCGTACTCCCCGTCCGCGGCCAGGCCGCCCGAGTGCGGCGTCAGGGCGGCGGCGTAAGGAAGATCGGCGAGTTCTCGCGGTGCCATGAGGCTCCTGGACCGGGCTTGATGTGGGCGGGAGGGGCGGGTGGGCCGAGCGCCGATGCAGCGGGCGGTGCGAAACGCGTGCGGTCAGCAACGCTAGCCGACGACCGTCGGCCTGGTCACCTCCCGGGCGGGCCCCGGAGGACCCGCCCGAGCGAGGATCGGCGCAGCCCAGGGGCGTCCAGGCTGAGTAGACGGGCATGCGCCACGCCCGGCGCGGCGGGGAGCCTAGCTTCCAGACGGCTGGCTGCCGCCGGGATAAGAGCCGCCCGATGGCCGGCTGCCGCCGGACATGTGCGTGCACTTGTGCGTCGCTGACGAGCCCGGCTTGCCGGACGGCTTCGCCGTAGGCGTCGCCGTCGAGGACACGGACGCCGCCGAGGACGCCGAGTGAGATGTCCCCGCCGTGGCCGCCGAGCCGGTGGACGACGCGCTGGCCATGGTCAGGCCGAGGCCCAGGCTCGCGCCGAGGACACCGGCGCCAACGGCGGTGCCAATGAGTGGCCTGGTGATTCTCACAATTGTTCTCCTTACCGAACTGCCGGTTTCCGGGACCGGCCGGTCCCGGAACGGGCCAGGGCCCGTGGATCAAGTAGGCGTGGCGAAGTTCGGCGGGTTCTGCGCGCGACCTATCATTTCGCGCTGAGTGAGCGGTGATCGGCGCCCCCGGTACCCTTCCGCGGTCTCAGCCCGCGGTCTCAGTCAGCGTGGCCACGACGGTCGCCACCGCGTCCGCGGCGAACAGGATCGTGTAGTGGTTGGTCGCGGGAACAATCTCAGGCCGCAACTGGGGGGCGCGCTCGCGCCAGGTGGCGACGAGCCAGTCGGGAAGCAGGCCTGGTGGCTCACCCAGCATTCCGGAGGGCGCGGTCAGCAGGACGGTCGGCCGTGCGAGCCGTTGCAGCGCGTCCCCAACGCGCTGCCCGCTGGCGAGCAGTTCGCGCCCGTCCGCGCGGGCCGCCGTCTCCACCACGCGTGACCGCAAGGCACCGGCCGGTCCCGTGAGGTCATAGCGCACGTAATCCTCGACATCCGCGGTCCATGCCTCGGAGAGTGCGGGATGAGCCCGCCAGAAGTGAACGTACGCCTGCGGGCTGGGGTAGGTCTGGCTCAGCCGGACAAGGGCCGGGCCAAGTGAGGCGTCGAGCAGGGCGTCGAGGTCAGCCCCGTCGGGTACCGGCAGCGGAAGACCGCCGTCGAGAAGGACCAGGCGGGCGGCCAGGCCCGGTGCGGCGTCGTTGGCGAGGAGGGCGACGTAGCCGCCCATCGAATGTCCGGCCAGGACCGGGTGCCCGCCCAGGTACCTGATCGTGGCCAGCACGTCCTCGGCGTGACGGCCCAGGCCGTACGGGCCGGGAAGATGACTGCTGCCGCCGCGCCCGCGCAGGTCGGGTGCGACCAGCGACCAGCCGTCCGGCAGGTTGCGGCCGACCGCCTGCCACGCCATCGCCGAACTGGTGATCCCATGCGCCGCCACAATAACGTTCTCGCCCCCGCCCCACCGCAGGGCACGCAGGCGGCCGCCAGCGACAGGAATGTCCAGCACATGCGGGCCCATCGTTCTTCCTCTCGCGGGTGTGACGCTACTGGCCGTCACTGTCCGCCGTGCCGGTCCACAGGGCCCGGACGGCATCGATGGTGTCGGCGTCGGCTGCGTCCTTGTCCGGGCGGTACCTGACCACCCGGGCAAAACGGAGCGTCAGGCCACCCGCATACCGCGAGCTTGCCTGCACCCCGTCGAAGGCGACCTCCACGACCAGTTCGGGGCGCACCCGCAGCACGCCGTGCGCGGCGCGCCGGTCGCCCGTCGGCCGTGCCTCGGCCGGATCGGCGAGTTCCAGCAGTCTGTCCGTCTGCCAGCCGAGTAGCTGATCGGTCAGCCCCTTGAACGTCTTCCCGAGCATCACCAGGTCACCGGTAGCGGGATCGCGGCCCCCAGGTGCAGGTTGGACAGCCAACCGCGGCGCCGCCCGTGCCCCCACTCGGCGGCGAGCACGACGAGGTCGAGCGTGTGCCGGGGCTTGACCTTGATCCATTCGCCACCCCGCAGGCCGGCCGTGTACGGCGCGTCGAGCGACTTCAGCACCACGCCCTCGTGCCCGTGGGCGACCGCATCGCCGAAAAAGGCCTCGGCCGCCGCAGCATCCCCGGTCACGATCCGCGGGACGAGCAGTTCCTCCCCCACCACGGTCGCCATCAGGGAGTTGCGCTCGCTGGCCGGGGCGTCGATCAGGTCCGTGCCGTCCAGGTGCAGGAGGTCGAAAAAGAACGGGGTGAGCGGCACGTCCGCGCGCTGCCGGCGCACATCCAGCTGGCTGCCGACCCGGCCGGCGGTGACCTGGAACGGCTGCGGGCGGCCGTCTTGGCGGAGCGCGATCACTTCCCCGTCGAGCACGAGGGAGCGTGCGTCGAGCGCCAGCACCGCGTCGGTGATCTCGGGGACCCGCGGCGTGATGTCGTCGAGCGTGCGGGTGAATACGCTCACGTCGTCCCCCTGCCGGTGGACCTGGATCCGGATCCCGTCGATCTTCCACTCGGCGGCGGCCGGCGACAGCCGCTCGAACGCCGAGGCGATGCTGGGTGCCGATGCGGCGAGCATCGGCCGCAGCGGCCTGCCCACCCGCAAGCCGACCCGACCCAGCGCGGCGGAGGCCGCCGCCGGGCCCGACCCGGCCAGCGCGACCTCGGCCACCGCGGGGAGCGACCCGCCCAGCAGGTACGCCCGGCGGACTCCCTCGGTGGGCACTCCGGCCGCCCCGGCCACCGCCTCCACCATCACGCCTTCCAGCGCACCCTGGCGCAGGTCACCAGTGAGCAGCCGGACCAGGAACGAGCGCTCGCCCGGCGTGGCGCGCTCGAAGAGTTCCGCCAGGAGCCGGCGGCGATCCGCCTGCGAGCCGTGCCCGGTGGCGGCGCCGACGGCGGCGAATGCCGCGTCGGTCTCGGCCAGGGTGAGGGCCGGCTCGCGGCCGGGCCGTCCCCGGCCAGGCCGCCATCAACGGCCGCTGTGGGGGGCGCCGCTGTCACGTCGGGGCGGAGCAGGCCGCCGAGGGCGCCGTAGCCTACCCCGATCTGACGCTGGCGCAGTTCACCAGCGAGAAAGGCCACCGCCACCGGAACTTCGGCGGGGCTCGCCCGGCGCAGCAGCGCGGCGATCTCCTCGATTTTGGCGCGGCGGCCAGGCGCCGCGGCGACCGCGTCCGAGGCGCGCACCAGTTCCTGCAGAAGCACACACGCATTGTGCCCGATGCGGCCGGCGGCTACCGGTTACGGCGTGCGCACCTGGCCGTTGACGTCAGCCGTCTCCGCGTCGGCCGCCGGGCGGCTGCCGTCCGGCTCAGCCGGCGCCGTCGTGGACTCGCCTGAGCTAAATGGCTTGGTGACGGACGTTAACCAGCGGCCTCGCAGCACCGCCGCGACCGCGGTGCCCGCACCGACCATGACCATCCCGGCCAGGACCTTCGGCCACCGACGGCGGCGAGGCTTGGCCGGCTCAGCCGGCGCGCGGTCGATGTCAGCATGTCCGCGACCTTGGGCGCGACACGCTCTTCCAGAACCTGCGCGCTGCGCTCGACGCGCGGGGCGGCCCACACCCGGGCGTCGTGCACGCCCTGCCGCGCGGTCTGGCTGGCGCTCTTCGCGAGCGGGGTCACCTGGTCAGTGGCCAGGCGAGCCTGCTGCCGGGCGCTCCTGGCGGCCTGCCGGGCCTGCTGCTGGGCGCTCTTCGCCGCAGCCTGGGCGCTCTTCGCCGCAGCCTGGGCATCCTGCTTTCTCGTCCTAGGGGACACGATCAACCTCCCGGAGTATGCCCACTGTTCTTCCGCTCGTCACACTTCCCCGGCGGGCCGGGCTCAACCATTCGCTGGCCGCTTCGTCGCATACGCCAGGACGTGCGAGGATGGTGAGGGGCCGGCACTGCGGGGCACCGGGCCGCCATTGCGGCGACGGTTCGTGCGAGGATGCAAGCCATGACTAACACGCTCACCGCGACACTGCGGACCAACGAGGGACCCATAGTGATCCGGTTGTTCCCGGATCACGCGCCGAAGACCGTCCGGAACTTTGTCGAGCTGGCCGAGGGCCAGCGCCAGTGGACGGATCCGCGCACCAGGAAGGCCAGCACCGCCAGGCTCTATGACGGGACGATCTTCCACCGGGTCATCCCCAACTTCATGATCCAGGGCGGGGACCCGCTCGGCACCGGGACCGGCGGCCCCGGGTACAAGTTCGGTGACGAATTCCACCCGGACCTCTCGTTCAACCGGCCCTACCTGCTGGCCATGGCCAACGCCGGGCCGGGCACCAACGGCTCTCAGTTCTTCATCACGACCGCGCCCACACCCTGGCTAACCGGTAAGCACACCATTTTCGGCGAGGTCATCGAAGGCGCCGACGTCGTGGACAGGATAGGCGCCGCGGCGACGGACGGCCGGGACCGCCCGGCCAAGGACGTCGTCATCGAGTCCGTCGAGATCGAGGGCTCCGACGGTGTCGCGGGATCCGCAGGCTGAGCCGTGGACGAGCCCGCAGCGCAGGGCGCCGAGCCGAGCGCAGATGACGGTTCAGGTGCGCCTCCCATCTGCTACCGGCACCCGGATCGGGAGACGTATCTGTCGTGCGTTCGGTGCGGGCGTCCGGCGTGCCCGGATTGCCTCCGCTCGGCACCGGTCGGCCAGCAGTGCATGGACTGCGTCAGGGAAGGCAACCGCGGGGTTCGCCAGCCACGGGCTGTCTTCGGCGGGCGCCTGCCGGCGGGCGCGACGGTCACCTGGGTGCTGGTGGGCCTCAACGTGCTGTTCTACCTGGCCGAATGGGTGTACCCGAAGATCGTCAACTACCTCGACATGGTGGCCGGGGCCTATGACCCCACCATCCACCAGGTCGTGGGGGTCGCGCATGGCCAGGCGTACCGGCTGATCACGAGCGCGTTCCTGCACGAGCCCGGCCTGACCGGGTTCGGCCCGGCCCACATCATTTTCAACATGTGGGCGCTGATCATCGTCGGTCCCGCGCTTGAGAGGCTCCTGGGCCCCCTGCGTTACCTGACCGTCTACCTGCTCAGCGCGCTCGGCGGCTCGGTTGCCTTCTACCTCTTCGCCCCGTCGAACGCGTCCGCCCTGGGCGCTTCGGGCGCGATCTTCGGCCTGTTCGGCGCCTATTTCGTGGTATCAAAACGGCTGCGGCTGGACGCCAGGGGGATCGTGTTCCTGATCGTCCTCAACCTGGCCATCAGCTTCGCGGTGCCGTCCATCGCCTGGCAGGCGCACGTAGGCGGCCTTGTCACCGGCGGGCTGATCACCGCCGCCTACGCGTACGCGCCGCGGCACCAACGAGCGCTGGTGCAGGTCGGCGCGACCGTGGCCGTGCTGGCCGTCCTCGTCATCGCGGTGCTGTCGCGTGACAGCCAGCTCGCGGTGTCCGCGCTGCGCTGATGAGCAGCCCGCTCTGGGCTGATCAGCGCCACTTCGTGGAAAGAACCACCCCGGAGATGATGAAACCGAACCCGATGACCAGGTTCCAGTCCGACAGCGCCGGGACAGGCAGCTTGCCCTGTGTGACGTAGAACAGCGCGATCCAGGCCAGCCCGACCACGAGGCAGCCCAGCATGGTTGGCACCAGCCAGCGCGGGCTGACCTTGCTCCTGGTTGGTCTGGGCGGTGGGGTATAGACCGCCTTGCTTCTCACGCGGGACTTGGGCACGGTCGCTCTCCTGGTTCGGGCCTTTCATGCACTGGACTCATGCACTGGGCCGAGTGTAACGCCGCCCGGGGAATCACGGCCCAGTCGCTGTGGCGGTGGGCGTCCCGCTCGGTGTCCCCGACGGCGTCGGTGTCCCCGGCGCCGACGTGCTCGGTGTCGGGGACGCCGTGGCCGCGGTGGCCACGTAGATGGTCACCGTCGAATTCTTGGGCAGGGTGCCGCTGCTGGGCTGCTGCTGGAACACGTTGCCCGGGGTGGCGCTGGCCGGCCCGGGCGCCGTGGTGACCTGGACGTTGAACCCAGCGTTGGACAGGATCGACTGCGCGGTGGCTTGCGGGTCACCCACGACGTTGGGCACATTGACCCCGCCGCCCGACACGTAGATCGTGACCTTGCTGCCCGGGGCCAGTTCTGTGCCCGGTAGGGGCGATTGCCGGTCGACGGTCCCGGGAGGCTTGGTCGAGGTCGGATCCTGCACGACGTTCGGGCTGAACCCCTTGTTCGTCAATTTGTTCTGCGCGGTGGCTACCTGTTCGTTCTGCACATCCGGGACCTTGACCAGTTGCGGCCCGGTGGACACGTACAGCGTCACCACCGAGTTGGCCGGGACGTTATTGCCGAACGCCGGGTTGGTGCTGGCCACCTGGCCCTTCGGGTATTGCGACGAGGCTTGCGGCACGACCTTGGACTGGAGCCCGGCCCTGGCGATCGCCGCCTGGGCCTGGGCCTGGCTCATTCCCACGACGGACGGCACGGCGTCGGTCTTCCCCCCGGTGTTGAGGGTCAGGAAGACCACCAGCAGCAGAATGAGAACGAGCAGGGCGCCCAGCACCCACCAGAGCGTCCGGCGCCGGCCGCGGCCCCCGCCGCCCTCCTCGGGACCATACTGGTACGGCGGGATCGCTCCGGTGCGGACGTCCATCGAGGATGGGCCAAAACGCTGGGTGGCCGGGTACATCTCGGCGTTCCGCGGCGGCGCGGCGACCGGGACGCCAGACAGGGCACGCTGGATGTCGGTGCGCATCTCGGCCGCCGACTGGTAGCGGTCCGCCGGGTCCTTGGCCATCGCCTTCAGCACGATCGAGTCGGCCCACACGGGGATCTCCGGGTCGACCTGGGACGGCGGGATCGGGTTCTCCCGGACGTGCTGGTAGGCGATCGCCACCGGCGAATCGCCGGTGAACGGTGGCCTGCCGGTCAGCAGTTCGTACAGCAGGCAGCCCGTGGAGTACAGGTCGCTGCGCGCGTCCACCCGCTCGCCCCGGGCCTGCTCGGGTGACAGGTACTGCGCGGTCCCGATGACCTGGGCCGTCTGGGTCATGGTGGCCTGGGCGTCGCTCACCGCCCGGGCGATGCCGAAGTCCATCACCTTGACCTCGGCCGACCGGGTCAGCATCACGTTGGCCGGCTTGATGTCGCGGTGCACGATGCCGTGCCGGTGGCTGTAGTCGAGGGCCCGGAGCACACCGTCGGTGATCTCCAGTGCGCGTTCCGGCAGCAGGCGGCGGTCCTCCCTGAGCAGGTCACGCAGCGTGCGGCCGTCGACGTACTCCATCACGATGTACGGGACGTTCGACGGGCCTTCCATGTCCTCGCCGGTGTCGTAGACCGCGATGATCGACGGGTGGTTCAGCGAGGCCGCGGACTGCGCTTCGCGGCGGAACCGGGCCTGGAACGTCGCGTCCCGGGCCAGGTCCTCGCGGAGGGTCTTCACCGCGACCACACGGTCGAGGCGTATGTCGCGCGCTCGGTACACCTCGGCCATGCCGCCCCGTCCGACGACACCGTCGAGTTCGTAGCGGCCGCCGAGGAGGCGGGACTGAATCATGTCTGGCACGTCAGTAACCATCCTGCGTCTTGGGGCGTGTCATCCCGGTGGAGCCTCGGTCCCGGCCGGTGGTCCAGGTATCTCTGCTGTGCCGCATCGCTCTCATTCCACGGATCTCGCGGATCCGGAGTTCATTGCTTCGCCTGGGAAGCTAGGTACGCCTGGATGATCTTGACGGCGATCGGCGCGGCCGCGTCGGCGCCGAAGCCGCCGCCCTTAACCACGACGCCGACCGCTATCTGCGGGTTGTTGGCTGGCGCGAAACAAGTGAAAACCGCGTCGTCCAAGTTCGAGTTGCTGATCCCGTTCTGGGCCGTTCCCGTTTTTCCGGCGATCTCAATGTTCGGGAGGAACGCGGTGGCGTGGGCCGTGCCGACCGGCGACTGCACCACACTGATCATCATGCTTTTGACGTCCGAGGCCACGGTGGGGGTCACCGGGGTGCTGTAGGTGGCCGGGGAGGTCGTCTCGAGCGAGCTCAGGTCCGGTGCGATGATCTTCTGGACCAGATAGGGTTTCATCAGGGTGCCGTTATTGGCGATGGCGGCCGAGAACATCGCCTCCTGCAGCGGCGTCACCGTGTCGCTGTACTGGCCGATCGCCGAGTAGGCGGTGAGGCTGGGATCCGAGACGGGCGGGTAGTTGCTCGCCGCCACCGGCAGCGGGATCGTCAGGTTCTGGTCGTTGAAGCCGAACTTGTTGGCCTGCGCCCGCAGGGCGCTCCCGCCTAGCTGCTCGCCAAGGGCGCCGAACACGGTGTTGCAGGAAACGGTGAACGCGTAGCTGACCGGCACCTTTCCGTTGCCGGTCGGGTTGCTCCCGTTGTTGCACGTCGTGCCGCCGTCGTTGATCAGCTTGTTGGTGGTGGTCGGCAGCGTGAGGCTGGTCGGCGCGAACACCGGCGTGTCCGGGGTGTACTTCCCGGTGGAGAACGCGGTGGAACTCGTCACGATCTTGAACGTCGATCCCGGCGGGAAGGTCTCCTGGATGGCGTTGCTGACCAGCGGATGGCTGGGGTTCGTGTTGTACTGGTTGTAGATCTTGTTGAGCTGCGTGCCGTCGAACGTGGTCAGCTGGTTGGGATCGAAGGTGGGGTAGGACGCGAGGGCGAGGATCGCGCCGGTCTGCGGATTCAGCGCCACCACGCCCGCCTCGTGGCCAAACGACCGCATTGCCGAGTATGCGGTCTGCTGGGCCGCCGAATTGATGGTGAGCTGGACCGTGGCGCCGTGCTGGGGCTTCCCGGTGACCAGGTTGATCAGGTTGTGCACGGCCAGGTCCGGATCCGAACCCGCCAGCTGCCGGTTCTCCGCCTGCTCGATACCGGTCGCGCTGTAGATCGAGTCGAATCCGGTCACCGGCGCGTACACGGACCCGTAGGGGTAGTAGCGCTGGTACTTGTAGACGCCCTTGACGGGGCGGGATTCTGCGATCGTCTTGTTGTCGGCGGTGACGATGGAGCCGCGCTGGTACTGGAACTGCCGGGCGAACGTGCGGGAATTGCCGGGCTTGCCGGCCAGGGTATTTGCCTCGAACGCTTGCACGTAGTTCGCGTTCACCAGGAGCAGGATGAACATCGCCAGGCAGGCCAGGGAGATCCGGCGCAGGGCGCGGTTCATCCGGCTCTCACCACCTGCGTCATCCCCTCGTCCTGGATCGGCTGCGGTGCGGGTCTGCGCGCGGTGTCGCTGATCCGCATGAGGAGCGCCATCAGCATCCAGCTGGCGACCAGTGAGGAACCGCCCTGGGAGAGGAACGGAGTGGTGATGCCGGTCAGCGGGATCAGCCGGGTGACCCCGCCGACGATCACGAACACCTGCAAGGCAAGCACGAAAGCCAGGCCCGCCGCCAGCAGCTTGGAGAACGGGTCGCGCACCGCGATCGCGGCCCGCAGGCCCCGCGAGACGATCAGCCCGTAGATGAGCAAGATCGCCATCAGCCCGGTGACCCCGAGTTCCTCACCGAACGCGCTGATGATGAAGTCGCTCTGCACCAGCGGGGTCCAGTAGGGCTGGCCCTGGCCGAGTCCCGTGCCGAGGACGCCGCCGAAGCCCAGCCCGTACAGGCCCTGCACCAGCTGGTAGGACGTCACGCAATGGGCCTGGGTCGCGGGGTTGCAGAAGACGTTGGCGGCGGTGAACGGGTGCAGCCAGGCAGTGAACCGGGCGCCGACGTGACCGAAGAGCTTGCTCGCCACGTAGGTACCGGCCCCGAACAGGAGAATCCCGATCAGCAGCCAGGATGTGCGCTGGGTGGACACGTACAGCATTACCACGAACAGGCCGAAGAACAGCGCGGAGTTACCGACGTCGGTCTCGAAGACCAGGACGAGGAGGCTGGCGCCCCACGCGATCAGCACCGGGCCGAGGTCGCGCGCGCGGGGCAGATCGACGCCCAGCACCCGCCGCCCGGCGAGCGACAGCACATCCCGCTTGCTGACCAGGTAGCCGGCGAAGAACACGGCCAGCGCCAGCTTCGCGAACTCTCCGGGCTGGACCTCGAGGCCGCCCAGTATGATCCACACCTTGGCCCCGTTGATCTCGCTCATGGACGTGGGCAGCAACGCGGGGATGACCAGCAGCACGAGGCCGATCGCGCCGAACGTGTAGGTGTAGCGCTGCAGGGTCCGCGGCTGGCGGATCACGGCCAGCACCACCACGAAGGCCGCGATGCCGACGGCGCTCCACATCACCTGGAAGGCCGTGGTTAACGTGGTCATCGTGCTGATCACGTTGCCGGCGTTGCCACCCCGGCCGGACTGCTGCAGCCGGTAGATCATCACGATGCCGAGGCCGTTGAGCAGGGCGGCGAGCGGCAGCAGCAGCGGGTCCGACCAGGGTGCCAGGCGGCGGACGGCCAGGTGGGCCGCGCCTACGATGACCGCGAACGACAGGCCGTATTCGAACATCCCCGACGGCACCTTGCCGTTCAGGCCCAGCCCGACGCTGGCGTACGCGAGCATGACCACGGCCACCGCGAAGACCAGCATGACGAGCTCGGTCCGGCGCCGGCCGCGCGGCATCGGAACCGCGGCCGTCGGGCTCATCGGCCCGGTAGCGGAGCTGACGCCCAGCGGCTCGCCCGGGGGGTTGGTGATGGCGCTCACGGCGATCCCCCGGTGACCGTGCTGGCCGGCATCGGCGGGCAGTCCGGCGGGATGGTGGGCTCCGCCGGCTTCGGGATGACCTTGCCCTTGGCGTTCTTTTTGACGGGGAGCTTCTGCCAGGTCCGCACGGCCTGGTAGGCATTCTGGCAACGCTGGTAGTCGTTGCGGATGTTGCCCACGACCCGCTGCGCGCCGGCCAGGTTGCCGGCGGTGATGGTGGACCGGATCGACTGGACATCGGTGGCGGGCAGCATCGCCAGCGGGATGCTGGTCCGCTGGTACACCTTGGACAGGTTCACCCAGGCGACCTTCTGCGTGATGCCGCGGTAGATGACGACCTTGCCGGCGTCCGAGCCCACGTAGTACTGGTCCTGCGTATAGCGCCACCCCGCGTACGCCCCGCCGATCACCAGGAGGACGAGGACAGCGAGGGCCGAGGTGACCAGCGGCCAGCGCCGCCTCCGGCCCGCGTGCCCCTCGTGCGCGCCCGGCGCGCGCGGGACCGGGTCGTCGTGGGCGATCGCGACCGCGATCGCGGCCTGCGGCGCGGTCTGGGTGAGGAGGTGGGCCCGGCCGGCCGGGCTGTCGGTGTGCAGTGGGAGCCGGCCGGTGCCGTTGGATGCCGCGCCCACCATGACCGACACGTCGCTGGGCGGCAGCGGACCGGTCACGCTGTCCACGACGTCCGCGACAATGCAGGTGATGTTGTCTGGGCCACCGCCCCTGATGGCCAGCTCGATGAGCTGGAGCACCACCACGTCGACGTCGGCGGCCTTCGAGAGCGTCTGGTGCAGGGTCTCCTCGCTGACCACCCCGGACAGGCCGTCCGAGCAGAGCAGGTACCTGTCGCCGGCCTTGACCTCGCGCAGCGACAGATCAGGCTCGACGTCCGCCCGGCCATCCAGGGCCCGCAACAGCATCGAGCGCTGCGGATGGGTGGGGACGTCGTCGGGGCTGATCCGCCCCTCGTTGACCAGCGTCTGGACCAGCGTGTGGTCGTGCGTGATCTGGTGGAACTCGTGGCCCCGGAGCAGGTATGCCCGCGAGTCGCCGATGTGGCAGAGGGCCATCCGGGACCCGGACCAGAGCATGGCGGTCAGGGTCGTGCCCATGCCCTCGATCGCGGGATCTTTGGCGACCATGTCGTGCAGCGCGTGGTTGGCGTCGGTGACCGCGTGGGCGAGCGCGTCCAGCAGGTCGCTGCCGGACACGTCGCCATCGAGCTTGGCGATGGCGGTGATGGCGGCCGCGCTGGCGACCTCGCCGGCCGCGTGGCCGCCCATGCCGTCGGCGACGGCCAGCAGGTGCGGGCCTGCATACGCCGCGTCCTCGTTCCCCTCCCGCAGGAGGCCGACGTCGGAGCGGATCGCGTACCGCAGTGCAAGTGTCATCTGCGCAATTCCAGAACGGTCTTGCCGATGCGGATCGGCACGCCTGCCGGCACCGGTGTCGGCTGCGTCACCTTCTGGCGGTCAAGGTACGTGCCGTTGGTGGACCCGAGGTCCTCAACGATCCACTGACCGTCCTGAGGAAAAAGCCGGGCATGTCGGCTTGAAGCGTAGTCATCGTTGAGGACGAGCGTGGCGTCATTTGCCCGACCAATGGTGATTTGCTGTTCGGTGAGACCCAGGCTGGTACCGGCCAGGGGACCGGCCGTGACGAGCAGGCGCTGCGGCTCACCGCGTCCGGCCCGCTGGGATCGGGGCGACTTGGCCGGGCGGGACCGCGGCGGCCGCCGCTGCTTACGGGCCGCCGCCGCGGGGCCGCCGAAGAGGTCTGTACGTACCACGCCCACCGCCGCGATGACAAACAGCCACAGCACCGCGAGGAACGCGAGCCTGATGAGGGTAAGAGTAAGCGCGTTCATCGGGTCATATGTCCTCGGGGTGGCCGTGGCCGGTGCTGGTCGCTGCGTCAGTCTTATCCTTGCCGGGTATCAATAGATGCCGTCTCTGCGGAACACCAGGGTCGTTCGCCCAAGTGTTACCTGTGTGCCGTCGGTGAGCGACACCCGCCGGACCGGCTGGCCGTTCACGAAGGTGCCGTTGGTAGAGCCGAGGTCAACGAGGACCACCTCCCCGTCCTCGACCCGGAGTTCAGCGTGATGCCGTGATACGCCCGGGTCGACCAGGCGCAGGTCACAGTCGGTGCCCCGGCCGAGCATGGTGACCGGGGCGTTCAGTTCGTAGGTCCGCTGGGTGTTACCGTCGGCCCCCGGCTCAGGCCCGGAGACGAGCAGCCGTGGCCGGCCACCCGTAGACCCTGATACCGGTGCCCGGGGCAGGTCGCTGGTGGGCCGGCGGATCTCACCGCCCTCGACCGTGGTGCCACGGATGACCCCGGAGCGGATCCGGAAGGTACCCGTGGTCAGGTCAGGGACACCCTCGAAACGCATCCGCACCGGCCCGACGAAGGAGTAACCCTGCTCGCGCGCATGCTCGCGGGCGAGCGTGGCCAGCTCGATGCCGAGGTTGTCGGCGTATACCTCGAGGCGCTCGAAATCGCTGTCAGCCAGTTCCACCACGAAATCGTTCGGCACAAGCGTCCGGCCTTGCGCCACGATCGCGGCCCGGTCATCCATCTCGCGCTGCACCGCGCTGGCCACCTCAACGGGTTGCAGCTCGGACTTGAACGCTCGCGCGAAGGCACCCTCCACCATGCCCTCGAGCCTGCGCTCGAAGCGCTGAAGAACTCCCACCCGGGTACCTCCTTCCCATATCCGCATCCGATGGTATCGGCGGCAGGGGGCAGGTCGAAGACGTGCTAACCTGACTCCTTGCCTAGGGCGGGTGGCGGAACGGCAGACGCGCACGGTTCAGGTCCGTGTGTCCGCAAGGACGTGAGGGTTCAAATCCCTCCTCGCCCACCAGGTCTTCTGGGCTGCAGCCTATGCGCCCGGGCCACCTGTCTGGATCGTCGTTGGGCAGGTCGGCCGGCCCGGTATCGCCGGCGGCCACGGCGGAACCCCCCCATTAACCCATAATTCCGGCACAACGAAACGCCCCGTCGCTCTAGCCGGGTTCCGGCGGTGCCGCCGTGGGTGCCGCCCCGGGGCGCTCACCGCTCCCGGCCGGCGAGGGATCGAGGGATGCGGGCGGCGACATCGTGAAGCGCGCCTGCACCGCCGCCTCGGCGTACTCTCTGGCCCTGGTCACCGCCTCGCGGGCCGCGGTCGTCCGGGCCTGGCGGTAGACCGGCGAATCTGGCCGCAACTGCCACCAGGGCCCGTCCACCGTCGCCAGGTGCAAGTCGGCGAGCCGGGCTGACCAGCTCACCCAGGACGGAGAAGTCACGCACCGTCAGCCGGGTGCGGACCGACCCACGGTACAGCCGGGTCTTCTCCGGCCGCCCGGCGCGAGGTTCCGGGGCCACCGACAGGCGGCTGGTCTGGATTTTCTCAATCGCGTCCGCATAGGACCTGACCAGGGCCAGGCACTCCTCGTTACGCAGAGAGAGCGCCTCGATCAGCTCCCGGCGGCCGGGGGCCCGGGCGTTCACCGCCACCAGCAGGGTCACGATCTCGGGCTCGACCTCGACAATTGTCTCGCCACGCACGCTGGCGACCGGGGTTTCCCGGCCGGCCGGCGGCGGGCCGCCCGCGTCATCGGCCGCGCCAGTTGGGTCACCCAGAGTTACTGTCACACGAGCCTTCTTACCCACGCCCCCGCGCATGCGCTACCGACCCGCCGACGGCGACCAGATGAAATGGTCGGTACGGGGACGTTGAGAGAAGCTGGCCGCCCGGGATCAGGGAACGACGATCACGGGGCAGTGGGCGTGCCTGGCGAGCCAGCCGGGGACGGAGCCGGCCACATGGTGCCAGAGGTGCCCGGGCGCCCCTATCACCAGGGCGTCCGCGCTGAACTCGTGGGCGGCCGCGGCGAGTTCCCGGGCCGGGTTCCCGCGGCGGGTGAGGACCAGGACGTCCAGTCCCGCCCGGTCGCAGACCTCGTCGAGCTCGTTGACGAGCCAGCGCTCCATCTCCTCCATGTCCCGGCCTGCGCCGATGACCTGGCCGGTCAGTGGTTCGCAGTAGATGCCAGGCGAGCAGACGTACGCGACCAGCAGCGGCCGCCCCAGCCGCCTGGCCATCCCGGCGGCGTAAGCGAGCGCGTGACGGCTCGACGGTGAGCCGTCGTAGCCGGCCACGACCGGATGATCCAGGTGGCCGGACGGGGTGGGCTGGGGCAGGGGCGCCTCGCGGCGGTCCCAGCGACCTTGTTCGGCAGGCTGGCCCTGGTCTGGATGAGGCTCTGCCTGGTCCATGGCTTCGCGTCCTTGTGAGTCCATGCTTAGAGCACCGGAGGTATTCCCAAAATATGTTAGTTTCGCTCAAGCAAATAACCTAGTAACCCGCAGTAACTTCCCTCATGCTCCCGGCATACACCTGCCCAGTCGCCACGACCTCGTTTCCGCCTCGTGACATGAGGATGCACGCGCCGGCGCTCCCTGGGAAGAGGCGAACGGCCCGCTCTCGGGCCTGGCGCCCGGCCGGAACATGCAGTCCCAGGTAGGGGGCAGAATTGAGGTGTGCCGGAACTGCCCGAAGTCGAGTCGCTCGCTATATACCTGCGCGAGCGCGCCGCCGGGCGAACCATCGACCGGGCCGACAGCGCCGCCATCTCGGTGCTCAAGACCTACCGCCCGGACCTCACCGCCCTGCGCGGGCGGGTCGTGCGGACTGCGGTGCGCCACGGCAAGTTCCTCGACCTGGTGGCGGCGCATCCAGACGACGCGGCCTCGAGTGAGCCGCTGCACCTCGTCATGCACCTGGCCCGGGCCGGCTGGCTGCGCTGGCGGGAGAACCTGCCCGCGGAGCCGCCCCGCCCGGGCAAGGGCCCACTCGCCTTCCGGCTCCGGTTCACCGATGGCGCCGGATTCGATCTGACGGAGGCTGGGACCCAGAAACGGCTCGCTGTCTCCCTGGTCGCCGATCCCGCCGAGGTCCCGGGGGTCGCCGCGCTGGGCCCCGATCCGCTCGCCGACTCCTTCACCGTCGAGGTCCTGGCCGGGCTGCTCGCCGGGCGCCGGACCCAGATCAAGGGAGTGCTCAGGGATCAGAAGATCATCGCGGGAATCGGCAACGCCTACTCAGACGAGGTGCTGCACACCGCGAAGATGTCCCCGTTCAAGCTGGCCAGCAGCCTGACCAGCGACGAGGTCGCCTGGCTGCACGAGGCGATCCTCAGTACGCTCCGGGCCGCGATCGCCCGGTCGGCGGGCTGGCCGCGGGTGACCTCAAGGCGGAGAAGAAATCAGGCCTCCAGGTGCACGGCCGGGCTGGGCAGCCGTGCCCGGTCTGCGGGGACACGGTGCGCGAGGTATCGTTCGCCGACTCGGCTCTCCAGTACTGCCCGACGTGCCAGACCGGCGGCAAGCCACTGGCCGACCGGCGGATGTCGCGCCTGCTCAGGTAACCACGCGCCGGCTAAGGTGACGCCAAGCCGGCGCCGGGCCGCGGGACTCAGTGGATCGGGCTGAAGACCTGCCCGAGTTCCTTCCAGCGCGCCGCCGCGCAGCCGCTGAGCTGGGAGAAGGTCTCGTCCACCTGGGCGCCGAACCACTTTCCCTTGATGGTCGCGGTCTGCTCACCGGTGACGATCATCGGGCACATGATGCCGCGCGGCAGCGGGGTGAACGGCCGCGTGGCGGTCAGCAACTGGTGGCAGGCGGCGGCCGCGTCCGGGTGGGTTCCCCCGGTTGGCTCGCACCGCAGGGTCCAGCGTTCTGGCTTCGCGCCGGGCCGCGGTGTCACCTCGATGAGGAGCGAGATCTTGGCCGGCGCCGCGCTCGGGGTCGCTGAGGAGGTGGGCCCGCCCGCCTTGGCCGGGCCAGCCACGCTGCCACATGCGGCCGCGGTCAGCGCGCAGAGCGCCATCGACAGGACGTACGTGCCGGGGGTACGTGCTCGCCGCAAGGAGAGTCTCATGCTGATTTGACGCATCCCGTCAGAGGGCGGTTCCCGCCGCCCGGCGGCGATCCCATGCGAGGCTGTCGTCATGAGCAGCCTGGAGGCCGACCTGGCCGCGGCCATCGGCGCTGAGCACGTACTCACCGACCATGACCTGATGGACGGGTACGTATGGGACTGGACGCGCCGCTACACGGGGGCGGCTCGGTGCGTGGCCCGGCCCGGCTCGGCGCGGGAGGTCGCGGACGTGCTGCGGTACTGCGCAGACGCCGGCGTGCCCGTGGTCACCCAGGGTGGCAACACCGGGCTGGTGGGCGGGTCCGTGCCCGGGCCCGCCACGCCCCAGGCCGCGGTGCTGCTGTTGACGCGCCGGCTGCGCCGCCTCGATCCGGTGGATACCCTCGCCGCCCAGGTCACCGCCGGCGCCGGCGTCACGCTCGCGGATCTCCACGCGCACGCCGCGGCCGCCGGCCTGGAATACGGCGTCAACCTGGCCGCCCGGGACTCGGCCACCGTCGGCGGCACCATCGCCACGAACGCCGGCGGCATCCATACGATCCGGTACGGGCCGACCCGCACGCAGGTGCTCGGGGCCGAGGCAGTACTCGCCGACGGTTCCGTTGTATCCCGAATGGCCGGCCTGACCGCGGACAACACCGGCTATGACCTCGCGCAGCTACTGGTCGGCAGCGAGGGAACACTCGCAGTGATCACCGCGGCGCGGCTTCGGCTGTGGCCTGCCGAGCCGGTCGCGGCGGCCCTGCTGGCCGGGGTCAGCGGGATCGCGGCGGCCGTGGATCTGTACGCGGAGATCCGCGCGCACGTCCCCGGCCTGCGCGCGGCGGAATACCTGGAGGCGGCCGGGCTCGACCTGGTCAGGGAGGCGGCCGGGCTGCCATTGCCGCTGGCCGGCCTGCACGAGGCTTACCTGCTCGCCGAGTTCGCTGGCCCCCCCGAGGAGGCTGAACGGCTCGAGGATGTCGCACTGCCCGGGGACACGGCGGTCGCGCTGGATCGCGGCGGCCGCGCCGCTTTGTGGGCGTACCGGGAACGGCACACCGAAGCGATCAGCGCGGCCGGGATCCCGCACAAGATGGACGTGGCTGTCCCGCTGGGCCGGATCGCCGAGTTCCGCGCGGAACTCGGCGGGGCGGTGCGGGCAGCGGCCGGCTCCGACGCCGTGGTGATCGTGTTCGGCCACATCGGCGCGGGAAATCTGCATGTCAACGTGCTCGGCCCGGGGCCGGCGGACGAGGCGGCCGACGACGCGGTGCTGCGACTGGCCGCCGCCTGCGGCGGCACCATCTCGGCGGAGCACGGCATCGGCCGGGCCAAGGCCGGGCGGCTCGGCCTGAGCCGGTCCGCCGCCGAGATCGCCGCCATGCGCGCCGTGCGAACCGCGCTCGACCCGGCGGGCATTCTCAACCCCGGCGTGCTGTTCACATAGTTCACATTGACACCCGGGAATAACTCCTGTCATTCCACTAAGTGACAGCAGGAAACTATTGCCGGGATTCGCACGAAATGAAGGCTGGCCACAAGGCTTGCGTTGGCCAATGCCGCCTGGAGTATTCCGGACTAATTTCGTCGTATTCCCACCCGGATGAAGGCGCGTCGCTGCCATCATGACGATTCGCTGCTCGCCGTGACTCGCGCGGCGAGCTGTCATTTGGGGAGCAATCATGCGTCTGGTCCGTTCCGCGGCGTTGCGCCGCGCGGGTGGCCTGTTCGGGGTGGTCGGCTTGAGCGTGCTGGGCGTAAGCGGCCTGCCAGCGATCTCCGCCCCGGCGGCCACGCTCGCGAGCCCGCCATCGATAGACCGGTTCAACGTCGGGGCGACGCACTCGCCTCAGTTGCTGAGCGCGCTGGCTGGGCCGCCCAGTTCGACCAGCCTGGCGCACCCCGCGGGGTCCGCCGGCGCTGCGCTGCCTTCCCCTCCTCTGGCCTCTCCGGATGTCGCGGCGGCCGGCCCGACGGTGCGCGGCGTGGACGTCGCGTCTTATCAGCACGTGAACGGGGCCGGCATCAACTGGTCGAAGGTCGCGGCCGCCGGGTACAAGTTCGTCGCCGTCAAAGCCGCCGAGGGGAACTATTACGGCAACCCGTATCGCGCGTCGGACCTCACGGGCGCGGAGCGGGCGAGGCTATCGGTGATCGCATACGAGTTCGCCATCCCGAACGCCTCCAGCGGCCCCGCCCAGGCCGACTACGTGATTGCCCGGGCCGCCGATCAAAGTGGCAGGGTGGCGCCCATCGCGCTGGACATCGAGTACGACCCATACTCAGCCAGCGACGGCACCAACGAGTGCTACGGGCTCGGCCGGGGCGCCATGACCTCGTGGGTGCGCTCGTTCAGCGTCGAGGTCACGCGCAGGACGGGCCGGCTGCCGATTTTGTATACCACCGCCGACTGGTGGAACACCTGCGCGGGCAATGGAATGGGCCACGACCCGCTGTGGGTGGCCGCCTACGGGGGAGGCCGCCCGCCGCGGCCGGTCGGCTGGGCCGCGTGGGACATCTGGCAGTACACCAGCACGGGCACCGTGCCAGGCATTCCCACCAGCGGGAACACCGACCTGAATGAGCTCAACGCGCGCTCGGTCCCCGTCTCCGACCCCGGGAACCAGACGACCAGGACCCGGGCGGCCGCGGCGCCGGTCCAGGCGGCCATGATGGCCCTCGCCGGCCAGGCTCCCCGGTACACCGCGACCGGGCTGCCGCCGGGGCTGACCATCGGCGCGACCACTGGACGGATCGCCGGCGCCCCGGTCGGGGCGGGGGTGTACCACGTGAAGGTCACCGCGGCCTGCGGCGCGCTGGCTGGGTCGGCCACCTTCGCCTGGACGGTCATCCGCTGACCGGAGCGCCGGCGCCGGCCCGGCCCGGCCGGGCCGGGCCGGCGTATCCGCTGATGAAGGCCGGGCTCCCGTGTCCCCGTGTGCGGCGGGGGAATTACCCGGACCTTGCCTTTTGCTGAGCCGAGGCAGGGCCGCGGTGGCACGATGTGGACGTGGAGGTCGAAACGCCGCCGGTCGGCAACCAGGACCGGGTGGACGCGACGGCACGCGCAGTCGTCGAATGCGCGGCCGACGCGATCATGGCGTTCAGCACCGACCGGACGGTGCTGCTGTGGAATCCGGCGGCCGAGCGGATGTTCGGCTGGGCCGCCGCCGAGGTCGTCGGTCACGAGCCCCCGATCATCCCGGAGGAGCTGGAACCCGAGTACAGCGCGGTCTTGGAGCGGGTTCGCAGCGGCGGCCAGATCTCGTTCGCCACCCGCCGGACGCGCAAGGATGGCAAACTGCTTGACCTGCGCATTGACACCAGCGCGCTCACCAGCCGGGCGGGCGATGTGATCGGCTGGGTCAATGTCTGCCACCGCTCTGGTGAGGACGACGCGGCCAGGAATCACATCGCGAAGCGGGCCAGGGTCGTCCGCAAGCTCGGCGATGTGGTGGCCGACATGACCGCCCAGCGAGACCTGGAAGCCGTGCTGGACCGGATCGCCGCCAGCCTGCGCGAGCTGACCGGCGCGGACGCGGGCGGGTTCGTGATCATCGAGGACGGCAGGCTGCGCCTGGTCAGCATGGACGGGCTGCCCGGCAGCCTGCGCGGCCGGACGGCGGACCTGCCCACCAGCCTGGTCGGCGAGCTGATGCGGTCGGGCAAGACGGTCATGATGGCGACCGATGCCAGCGGTGGCTTCGACGACCTGATCTGGTCCGCGCTGCCCGGGCTGCACACGATCGCGCTCAGCCTCTCCCACGTGGGGGGCCGCCCCTACGGGGCGCTCTACGCGCTGTACAGCAGGCGGAAGGTCGGGCACATCGAGCTGGAACTGCTCGAGCTGATGGCTGGCCACGCGGGCGTTGCCCTGACCAACGCGATGGCCTTCGAGGAGGTCGTCAGGCAGCGGGCCCATGAGCGCGCGGTGATCGACGCGAGCGCGGATGGCATCGCGGTGCTCGACGGTGACGGGCTGATCCAGCAGTGGAATCCCGCCGCGCACCAGCTCACTGGCATGTCTGCCGACGAGGTCACCGGGCGCCCGCTGCCGTTCCCGGTTCCTGAGCCCGGCGGCGGCAAGCTGGCCCACCGGCTGCCCAGCGGCCGCTGGCTCGACGTACTGTGCAACGACCTGAACGGCCGCAACGAGCGGGTCGTCGATTTCCGGGATGTGACCGCCGCCAAGGAACTGGAGGAGGCCAAGGACCTGTTCCTGGCCACGACCAGTCACGAGCTGCGGACGCCGATCACCGTGGTCCAGGGGTTCGCGAGCACGCTGGCGAGCCGGTGGGACAAGCTGACCGACGCCGAGCGCCGCAGTGCGGTGCAGACCATTGCCGAGCGGGCCGGGTCGCTCGGCCGGCTGGTGGAGCAACTGCTGCTCGGCTCGCGCGCGGGAGCGGATCAGCTCACGGTCACCAACGGCCCGTTCGACCTCGCGGCTTTGCTGCGCGGGACAGCGACGGCGTTCCGCCCGCTCTCCGAGGCGCACACCCTGGCGGCCGACATTCCCGATGGGCTGCCCCCCGCCCACGGCGACCCGATGGCGACCGAGATCATCGTCGGGCAGTTGCTGGAGAACGCCTTCAAGTACTCGCCGGAGGGCGGCACGGTTGCGGTGGCGGCCCAGCGGGCGGGCGACTGGATCGAGGTCACGGTGCGGGACGAGGGTATCGGCATCGCACCGGGAGACCATGAGCGGATCTTCGAGCGGTTCGTGCAGGGCGAGACCGGTGACCGGCGCAGGTTCGGCGGCATCGGGCTGGGGCTGTATATCGTGCGCCAGCTGGCCCGGGCGCAGGGTGGCGAGGTGGCCGCCAGTTCCCGGCCGGGCGGCGGCACGTGCATGCGCCTGCAGTTGCGCTGCACGAATTCCTGAAACTCCAGCCCGCCCGCGGCCGGCCCGGCGCGGCGGCGCGTGTCTGTGATCTGCGATCTTTGCGCCATTTTCGTAGCGATTGTCGAACTTCCGCGAATGGCTATTGGCGGCGTGCTTTGCGGCTGATATAGCTGGTATGGCTGTGGCGCCACGGGGGAGGGAGTGACGTCGCGCCGTTCCTCGCGGTACCGCGGGGCTTGCCGTCTTCATACGTCATCACGGAGGATCCATGCGCGCATTCGCGTGTTTACGGTGGGCCGGGGCGCTCGCCGTGGTGCCCGCCCTCACGCTCCTGGGGCTGACGGGCGCGCCGTCGGTGGCCGGGGCGGCCACCTCCCAGCCGCCGCCGGCGGTACCCGGGCCCGCGGTTGTCGCACCCAAAGCATCGGCCCCGGCCGCGCCGCGCTTCGTGTCACCGGTGCCCGCGGCGCCGATGCCGGCTGGAATCGAGCGGGGGTGCGCCACTCCGGCACGGGCCGGCCAGATGCAGTGCGATGTGCTGGTCAACACGAAGGCCAAGCCGCAAACGGCCATCAAGCCCAACGCGATCCCGGCCAATGCCGGGTGGACGCCGGCCCAGTTGGAGGCCGCATACGGCCTGACCGCGGTCCCCCCACCGCCCACCGCCCCCACCGTGGCGATTGTCGATGCGTACAACGACCCGAACGCGGCGTCCGATCTCGCCCAGTACCGCTCGGATGGGGGTCTGAGCCCATGTACCGTGGCCAGTGGCTGCCTGAAGATCGTTAACCAGACGGGCGGGACCGCCCTGCCCGCCGCCGACCCGACCGGCGGGTGGGAGGCCGAGGAGTCCCTGGACCTTGACATGGTGTCCGCCATCTGTCCGGGCTGTCGGATCCTCCTGGTCGAGGCCAATTCGGCCGACATCACCGACCTGGCCCCGGCGGCGAACTACGCGGCCAGCCAGGCCAATTTCGTGTCCAACAGCTGGGGCAGCGGTGGCGAGCTCATCGGCGAGAACTCTTTCGACCATGACTTCAACCATCCGGGTGTGGCGATCACCGCCGCGTCGGGCGATTTCGGGTACGGCACGCAGTACCCGGCCGCCTCACAGTTGGTGACCTCGGTGGGCGGGACCACCCTGGCCCAGACTGGGTCGGCCCCGCCGAGCCGGGCGTGGACCGAGACGGCCTGGTCCGGCAGCGGGTCCGGCTGCTCAGCGCTGGAGGCCAAGCCATCCTGGCAGACCGACACCAATGCCACAACCGGCTGCCTGAACCGCACCGACAACGACGTGTCCGCCGTGGCCGACCCGAGCACGGGCGTGGCGGTCTACGACACGTACCCCAACTCAGTCGGCGTGACCAACGGATACAACGAACTCGGCGGCACGAGCGCGGCCACCGCGATCATCGCCTCGGTGTACGCCCTGGCCGGGACCCCGAGGCCCGGCACCTATCCGTCCTCGTACCCCTACCAGCACACCTCCGCGCTCAACCAGGTCACCAGCGGGTCCAACGGCACGTGCGAGTCCTCCCGGCTCTACCTGTGCAACGCGGCGGACTCCTCGGCCGGTTACAACGGCCCCGCCGGCTGGGGCACGCCCAATGGCGTCGCTGGGTTCTCCGAGGCCACCGCGGGCGACGTCGTCACCGTCCTCAACCCGGGCACCGTGGACATCGCCACCAACGTCACGCTGACCCTGCCGATCCAGGCCGTTGACTCCGTGGCCAGCCAGGCTCTGACCTACTCGGCCGTCGGCCTCCCGGCCGGGCTGACCATCAACCCCACGACCGGGGTCATCTCGGGCACCGACACGGGCTCGACGTCGAGCCCGGCGGTGACCGTGACGGCCACCGATGCGACCGGTGCCACCGGGTCGGTGACCTTCACCCTGGCCACGGTGGCGTCCATGCTGGCCAGTTATCACGGCGCCGCCGGCGCCGCCCAGCTCGCCCTGGGCGGCAAGTGCCTGGATGACACCGGCAACAGCGCCACGGACGGCACCAAGATCCAGGTCTATACCTGCAACGGCTTGGCCACGCAGAACTGGGAGTTCGTGCCCTACGGGTTCCCCGGCGGTCCCGGCATCGTCTCCATCCACGGTAAATGCCTGGACATCATCAACGAGGGCACCGCCAACGGGTCGAAGCTCCAGCTGTGGACCTGCACCGGCGGGGCCAATCAGCAATGGTTCCTGGATGGCTTCGGTCTGCTGGTCAACCCGGTATCCGGCCGGTGCCTGGCTGACCCGGGCTCGAGCACCACGAACGGCACCCAGGTCCAGATCCTGGATTGCACCGGCGCAGCCAACCAGAGCTGGAAGCTGGTGGCCAGCCCGGTGCAGTCGGGCGTCTCCGGCAAGTGCCTCGATGACGCCGGCAACAGCGCCACGGACGGCAACAAGATCCAGATCTGGGACTGCAACGGAGACACCGCCCAGAGGTGGGTCCTCGAAACGGACGGGACCCTGCGAGTCCATGGCAAATGCCTGGATGTAACCGGCCTGAGCATGCTCGACGGCGCGAAGATCCAGCTATGGACCTGCACCGGCGCGGCCAACCAGCAGTGGCTGGTCGGGCCCAACGGCGAGCTGATCAACGCGAACTCCAGCCGGTGCCTGGACGATACGGGCGACACCGCGGTCAACGGCACTCAACTGGATCAGCAGGACTGCTACGGCAGCGAGTCGGAGGTCTGGGCGGCCACCTGACATGAGGCCAGGTTTCCGCCAGCTCCGCGGCCTCGCGGAGCTGGCGGAAACGAGGCTCGCTACCACGGGATCAACGACTTGAAAAGGGATCCACGTGTCCCTGGTAATGGAGTACTGGTTCGCCGACTATTTCGGCAGGATCTGGCTGAGCGTCCGCCGGAGTGAGAGATCACCCGAGGACAGGCCAGCGGCGTGCCGGGTCGTAGCGCATGGCGGGAGCCTGTCCGCTGGTCGGCTCTGGGCTGCCCAGGCGTTCGCCGCTCGTACGTGGTTCGCTGCCATGATGGCGAGCGTGATCCTAGCGGTTGCCGTAGCCTTCGTCTCTGCGTCTCTCCCGAATGGCGGCTGGGAAAGGACGACTGGATACCTACTGCTTGCCTTGGGTGGCGTTGTTGCCATTTCAAGTGCTCAGATGGGGATGATTAGTTACCGGCGGAACCAGACGTCGCGCTATGTGTTCCGCAGTGGTCCGGGGCCGCGTCGAAGCCGTCAGAGGCGCCTCGCGGTCTCCCGCGCAGCAGTGATTTCTGGATAATCCTTGCTGTTGCCTTCGCGGGCTCGGCGCTGATTTTCTACAGCGTGAGCCGCCCCGGCGCATAACGATCGCGTCGGGACCGTCTGTCAATGTGGCGCGGCTAGGGCTGTGCGGAGCCGCGTGATCAGGTTTCCGCGGCCTCGCGGAGCTAGACGAGTGATTCCTTACTGGGGTGCCCGGCATTCGAGCGGGAGGACGCGCTGTTACGGCCGGGCGGTGACCACTCGGTAACCGAGGTCGAGTTCATCTAGTGCGAGCAGGTGGCCCCATCGCCGGTCCCACCCGCCGCTGTCAAGGTCGGCTTGCAGGCGGCGCATGCCGTCCGCGCGGTCTGTCTCCGGGATCAGCGCCAGTGCGGACATGGGCCGCCAGATCTGCGGGTCCAGGTAGGCCCGGGGACGCCGCCAGTACGCCGCGTTGAACCCGTCTGTGCAGTCGGCCGGGATGGGTACCGAGATCACGTCGAGACGCCCGCCGAGCATCCGCGCCACCTGGCCGAGCGGGGTTTCCCGGCTGGCCTCCAGCCGCGCGGTGGCCGGGAAGTAATGGTGCAGCCACCAGGAGGGAACTGCGCGCGGGTCCCGCAGGAACAGCACCACCGGCCCGCGGGCTACCCGGCGCATCTCCGCCAGCCCCCGGGCCCGGTCACGCCAATGGTGCACCGTGAGCACCCCCATCGCAGCGCCGAAGGCGCCATCAGTGAAGGGCAGCGCCTCGGCCACCGCGCGCACCGCCGCTGCCGCGCCCGCCGGGCGCTGCGACAACATGACCGCGGAAGGCTCGGCTGCCACGACCGGCCGGTCCCGGGGTTCATACGAACCACTGCCAGCGCCCACATTCACCACGGGTGACGCGTCTTCCAGGGCGGCCAGGATCCGGGCCGCTATCCGCGGGTCCTCCTGCCGCCCGCAGCGGTAGTGCCCGCCGATGCGGTCATACACGGGCGCCTGCTGCGCGGACATGACGTCAAGCTACCACTGCGCCTGCCCCCGGCCCGGTCGCGCCCGCAACCGCGGAACGCTGCCTCGCGGCTGATTTCATGGCGTGTCGTTCCCGCCCGTAACAGGCGAGGGTGCCCAAGATCGGCGTTGCTAACCCAAACCGCCGGACCCGGAGGCCCTGCTGTGGACGCCGCCTTGGACACCCTGCTCACCGCACTGTACGTGAAGATCGATGACATGCTCGTGAAAGACCGCCGGCCGGGTCACAATGGCGTTGGAAATGGGAACTGGAAGGGTGCTGCCGAGACATTTGGAGCCGATGCTCTTATTGATGCGGCGACGTTGGGCGGCGGCGCCGTGGCAGGGAAGCTGCTGGATGCCGGAATTTACTCCACGACCGGCTTGGTACCCATTGGAAGAGATGCCACTATCGGTATGGCCGGGAAGTTCTTCGGCGCCTTCAAGTTCAGCGGGCCTCTGAGTGGCCCGAGCCGGAAGGGCGTGCCAGACAGCGCGCCATGGCCGCGGGGGGGTTCCTGCGGCCGTGCTGCGGCCCGGGATCGCACTGCCTGCCCTCGGCTACCTTGGCGCCGTTGGGTTTCTTATTACCGCCGTCATCATAACGGTGATTGCGCGTGCGGGCGGAAGTCATGCGCCGATGCCCCGGGCGGGTGACTGGTCCGCGATCGGCGACCGCCTGATTGCCGGGGAGATTACCGTGCTGGTCGCCTGGACTCTTTACAAGCTTGGGTCGCAGAAGGTAGTCCTTGGTGAGACGACGATGCGGATCGTGACGTGGGGCCTTTCGTGGACTGTGGGCCGTGACGAAGTCGCCCGGGTGGTGCTCTCCCCGTCCTCGTTGACGGTTGTGCTCGCCGACGGCAGCAAGATCAGGCTGTCGATGTTCTGGTCGTCAGGAAGCGGAGTTGCGTTTGTCAGCGCAGGGCTCTTCACGAATTTCTCGTCACGACGGACGATTTCTGAGCGGATCGTGGAGTGGCGCCGCGTCCCGGCCAGCCCAGCGCCGGGCGCCCAGGCGCCCGCCTGTAAACGGCACTGGCAGCTGCGGCCGAATCTTCTTCTGCTGATATCGCTGCTGGCGGTGATCGGCGCCGAGGCCGTTCTTGTCACCGCGCTGTTTTGATCCAGGGAAAGTGTCCATTCACGGGTTTGTCAGAGGGTGGGGGTGCAACTCCTTATATTCCTAAGAGTCTAGGGGATTTCGGGCCGTTTGGCGGCGGCCTGGATCATCTGTTCACGGGGATCGCGCCGGGTGTGAATGCCACACACGGTGCGGCGCAGTACTACTCTAGCTTCAGCTCCCCGTGCGACTGAAGTATGAGCGGACCCCGGATGACCCCAGCAGCAAAGACCTTCCGGCATAGCAATTGCGGGCGTCAGCATGGTCATAATGGTAATTCATGGAGTTAAATGACCTGCTCGCGGGTGCTATTGGCTTTTCACTATTTGTTTATTTTTTCTGGCTGCTGGGCTGGCACTCGGCGGTCCGTATTGGCCGAGACGGGGTCGCGGTGGACAATCTCCTGATCCGCCATGTGATCCCGTGGGGGGAACTGTCGGAAATTGGGGTTGGTAACGGCTTGTTCTTCCGTCTGCGGGATGGCCGTCAGATCGGGTCGATCATGTATGGGGGTTCGGTGATAGGAGCCCTGCTCCGCTACCGGTACACGCGGCAGGTGGCCGTGCGGATGCGCGCAGCCAGGGACGAGCTGCTGGCCGGGAGGGCGGAACTGCCGCCGTCTGATGGTTACGTTCAGCGGATCGGGTTCTCACCGTGGCCACCGCTGCTGATCCTGGCGGTGATGGAGGCGATCGCGTCGCTGTCGCTGCTGAGGTGAGGAAGGCGTCATCGCTTCGACGGCTCGCACTCAGCGGCCAGGTGGCGCGGCGATGCCTGTGGCCAGCATGCGGGCGGCCAGGTTTCCGCGGCCTCGTGGAGCGGCGGAAAGGTGCTGGGTGGAGCCGTAACATCAGCCGGGCCTGAGGATACAGCAGAGGCGTGGAATATGCTCAGAGGATGGGTAAAGGAAGGGGTGAACCTACTGCGCGTGACCTTCCGCAAGTGGTGGATGTCGGCCTTCGCCTCGCTGGGCGCAGCAGGAACCGCAGCGGTTTTCACGGTTGCCGTGATCCTTGATTTCAATTCCAGCGTATTCTTCGGCGCATTAATAATTTCGTCGCTAGTTTATTTCTTCTGGCTGATAGGCTGGCATTCGAAGGTTCGTATCGACCCTAGCGGCGTAATGGTAGATAATCTGCTGATCCGGCACGTTATTCCATGGGGGGAGCTGTCGGAGATCGGCGGCGGGAATGGCCTGTTTTTCCAACTAAGGAATGGCCAGAGAATCGGGTCTATCATGTATGGCGGTTCGGTGATCGGGGCGCTGCTGGGCTACCGGTACACACGGAAGGTTGCCACCCGGATGCGGGCGGCACGAGAGGACCTGCTGGCCGGCACCAGCGCGCTGCCGCCCTCGGACGGCTACGTCCGGCGGGCCGCGTTCTCGGCGCGGCCGCCGCTGCTGATCCTGGCGGTGATGGAGGCGATGGCGTTGCTGTCGCTGCTGGCCAGGTGACGAAGGGCCGGTGCGGACAGCGTGCCAGCCCGCATATCAGCGCCGTCTGGCGGCAATCAGGCTTCCGCGGCCTCATGGAGCTGGCGGAAACGGGGCTCGCTCCCTGAAGCCGCCAGGTAGGCGTCGAGGATCCCGGGCACGTCCGAGCCGGCCCGGACGATCTGGCCCTTCTCCAGCCAGATGACCCGGTTGCACGTGTCGGAGATCTCGTTCAGGTTGTGCGCGACCAGGAAAACGGTGCCGGCCTCCTGCCGCAGCTCGTCGATGCGCTGGTGACTCTTGCGCTGGAACTCGGCGTCCCCGGTCGCCAGGGCTTCATCGATGAGCAGCACGTCGTGGCTCTTGGATGAGGCGATGGCGAACCGCAGCCGCGAGCCCATGCCGGTGGAGTAGGCCCGCATCGGCAGGTTGATGAAGTCGCCTACCCCGGAGAATTCGACGATCTTGTCGTGCCTCTCCTTGACCTCCTGCGGGCTCATGCCCATGGCCAGGCAGCCGAGAACCACGTTCCGCTCGCCGGTGAGGTCATCGAGCAGCGCGGCGTTCACGCCCAGCAGGGCCGCGTGGCCGTCGCTGTAGACGGCACCCTTTTCGGCGGGGAGCAGCCCGGCGACCGCGCGGAGCAGGGTTGACTTGCCGGAGCCGTTCCGCCCGATCACGCCGACGACATCGCCCCGGTAGGCCACGAAAGACATGCCGCGGATGGCGTGCACCTCGCGGATGGACGGCCGCTGCTGCCTGCGCATGAGCCGCATGAGCGCGGTGGCCGCGGTTCCCTTGTCCCCGCCCGCGCCGTACACCCGGTACACCACGTGCAGGTCGTCCACGACCACCATGGGATCAGCCACGGCCGTACCTCGCCTCCGCGCGCCAGAAGTAGAAGAAGCCAACGATGAGGGCCAGGATGGCCCAGCCGGCGGCGTACAGCCAGAGGCCGGTCTGGCTGACGAGGGCCTGGCAATGCGCGCTGTCGTACTTAAACGTGTTCGGATGCGCGTAGTAAAGGTCGCACAGGTGCCCGTTGTAGGGGGCGGCGCCGGGGATGCTCAGCCGCTGCGACCTGATCAGCGTGGTCCTGACCAAGGTAATGTAGACGGCCGCCGGGTTGACCTGAAGGACATAGCTGAGCTTGAGGTGGTGGCGGAGGCTGCCCAGGGTCTGGATGCTGAACATCACGCCCGAGGCGTACATCCAGGTCCGCACGATGAACGGCAGCAACTGGCTCACGTCGTCGAGCCCGGCCCCGACCCGGGCCAGGATGAGGCCGGCCCCGACGTTGAAGACGGCCTGCAACAGGAGCACGGGGATCACGAGCAGCCAGTACCAGGTCACTGGTTCCCCGGTAGCCAGGACGACCACGACCAGCACGGCCATCGAGACCATCAGCTGCTCGAGTTCGATCAGCACATAGCCGAGGGGCAGGGCGGCCCGTGGGAAGTACAGGGCCCGGATCAGCGGCAGGCTGTCGTTGATCACGCGGGAGGCGATGATGAACGACCGCTGGGTGAAGTTGAAGACGAAGACCCCGGCGACCAGGAACGCGATGAAGTTTGGCACGCCGCGCTTGGTGTCGAGGATCACGCCGAATATCAGGTAGTAGACGGCCGCGTTGAGCAGGGGGGTAAGCACCTGCCAGATCTGGCCGAGCCGGGCTTCGGTGTACATCGCCACGTTGCGGGCGGTGGCAAATCCCGTGATGAAGTGACGCCGCTGCCAGAGGTCGGCCAGGTAGCGAGCGAGGGGCGGACGGGCCGCGGTCTCCGTGAGGCCGTATCGGGTGGCCAGGGTGGGCAGTGGCTCGTCCGGCAGCAAATCGTCGGGCACCACGGCGGTGGCGGCGCCCGCACGTCCGGCCGGTCCACCGGGACCGCTGAGCTGGCCCGGCCCGCTTACCCGCCCCTGATCTCTCACGACGGCGAGCCTACGACGGCGGCCCGCGTCCTCGCGCACGCTCCGCCGCATCCGGCGGGTCGGCCGGCGGGCAGGCCAGCAGGCAGCGGGGTATGCAGCTGCCCGGCGGCCGCCAGCTCGGGCCTGAACCCTGAGTTGTACGGGGCAACTATCATCCGTAAAACGTACCACTCGGGAAGTTGTGCGGTACAACTGTTCATGTGAGCTCCTCAACCGACGACGCGGAGTTGGCCGGGCTGCTGGCACAACTGCTCCGGGTGGTGAATCCCGCGGAAGTGACCGCGGCGGTCGGGTCGCTGGCGCGGGCCGCCGCCCTGGACGACACCGGCTCACCGGGTGCGGCTCCGGGAGCCGTTTCCAGTGCGCCCCGGCCTGCGGTGTCGGCATCCGAAGCCAGGGCTCTGCTCGAACTGGTCGCGGCGCGCGGCATCGCGCAGGGGCAACTGGCCAGCCTGCTCGGCCTCGAAAAGAGCACGGTGAGCCGTCTCGCGGCCGGCCTGGAGCGCAAAGGCTGGATCAGGCGTGGCCGCGACGAGGGCAACCAGCGGTATATCCGGCTGTACCTGACGCCCGAGGGCCGGCTGATCGCGGGGCAGGTATGGCGGGCCTGGCAGTCCCGCCAGGCCCGCATCGTGGCTTCGCTGTCCGACGAGGAGCGGGCGGGTCTCTCGGCCGGCCTGCGTGGCCTGGTCCGCGGGCTGGCTGCCGAAGGGCTGCTCGGTGACATCCCCTCCGCGGTGGACCCGGTCGCGGACGGCATCTAGGCACACGCCCTACCGCCCGGGCCGCCGGTACACGGAAACGTCGCCCGCCCGGTAAGCGAACCGGAACCCGGTCCCGCCGAGGAGGCGCAGGACCGCCCGCTCGCGGTGCCAGAGGAGTATCCAGCCGATGTGCATGCGCCGGGCGTCGGCTCGGGCGGCGGTGCGCTGGGCGTTGGTGGTGATGTGGCGGCCGCCTTCGGCGTTGAGGAGGGCGGCGTAGAAGGGGTGATGGTGGATGGCGGTGAGGGTCGTGGCGGGAATGCGGGAGATGAAGGCGTCGGCCAGTGGGTGGTGGTCGGCGGTGGCCAGGACCATGGATTGGGGCGGGAAGGCGGAGCCGACGACGGGCAGCCCGCCGCGGATGCCGAAGGGGACGTTGACGACGATGGAGGCGGAGTGGTCAGCGGCGATCGGGGTGTCGAGAGCGGGCATCGCGGTGGGCATGGTGGTGATGCCGGGGTTGCCTGACCAGCCTGCTTCGAGGAGGGCCAGGGCGAGGACGGGGATGAGCAGGGGCCTGGCGTGGTAGCGGAGCCAGTCGACGGCGGTCCCGGCGAGCAGGGTGACCGGGATGAGCCCGAGGAGGGTGAACCGGTCCGCCTCGCGGAAGCCGGACAAGCCGGGGAGCTTCACGAACCAGGTAAACGGCAGGACCTGGGACAGGGCGGTGCCGTGCCACAGGCGGGGGGCGGGGACCTGGGGGTGCGGGCCGATCCAGAGGGCGGAGCCGAGGGCGAGGGCGGCGCAGCCGGCCCAGAGCAGGGCGAGCAGCCAGGCGTTGCGCCGCCGCCAGGCGACGGCCAGGCCGGCCAGGCCCAGCACGGTCAAGACCACCCCGAAGGTCGCCACGACCTGGCTGGATGGCCCCTGGCGGTAATACAGCGAGCCCAGGTACCGCAGGCCGAGGTGGCTGATGCGCGGGGACGGCGAGATCATCTGGCCCAGCCCGGCTCCTGAGTTGACGTAGTTCCTGGCCAGGTAGCTGGAGGGCGATGCGGCGCCGCCCGCGCGGGCTTGCCGGATCATCGCGATGATCTGGGGGGCGGCGGTCGCCGCGCCGACCGCGGTGGCAAGGGCTGGGGGCCAGAGGCGGGCGGGCGCGGGGTGGCGCAGCATCCAGGGCAGCAGGACCAGCGCGGTCAGCACGGTCGCCAGGACAGCTGATTCCTGGTCGGTGAGGACGGCGGCGCCCATGACCAGGCCCAGGATGACGGCCTGGCGGCGAGCGGGGCGGCGGCGCAGCCGCACGGACGCTTCCAGGGCCATGGGCAGGAACAGCGCCCCGGCGGCGAGGTTGATCTCATACCAGCTGCGCCAGGCCAGGATGGAGGACAGGCCGAACAGGGCCCCGGCGGCGATGGCGCCGGTCGGCGAGGGGATCCACAGCCGGGCCGCCCGGTACATGACGTAGCACAGCAGCCCGGGGCAGGCGATGGACAGCAGGTTGTAGGAGGCGCTGGGGCCGAACGCGAGGGTGATGGGCGTCATCAGCAGGCCCGGCAGCGGCATCAGCGTGTGGTAGCCGAGGTTGGTGCCTACCGGCGCGGCGATATAACGGGTGGACCAGGGACTGGCGAGGTGGGAAACCTGGCGGGCCACCCACCACAAGTCCCAGACGTATCCCCCCGCGTCGCGGGTGGCTGGCAGCCGGCCCGCCAGGTAAGTGACCCGCGGCCAGGTAACCACGATCCCGGCCGCCACATAACACGCCAGCAGCACACAGTGACTACCCAGCCGCCCCGCCCAGGGTTGCCCTGTACCCCACCGCCCCGCCCAGGGTTGCCCTGTACCCCACCGCCCCGCCCAGGGCCGTCCCGCGCCCAGCCGTCCCGCGCCCAGCCGCCCGGCCCAGGGCCGCCCCGCCGGCGACTCAGAGCCCGCGGGCACCGGGGACCGGCTGCTTTCCGGCCCTGCGGTATCTTCCTGGATTTCGGTGGATGGTCGTGTTTTCGTTGAAGAAGGGTCGCTGGTGAGCTGACCCCGCAGGCCGCGGTCGGTTCGACCCATCGATTCTCCTCGCCGGAGTCTGCCGCAGCAGCGACGTCGCCGGCCGTTAGCTCGCGATCAGCGGAAGGCCGGGCGGTACACCAATACGTGGTCGGCGCGGTAGTCGAACCGGAACCCGGTCTCTGCGAGGTAGCGCAAGGTAGCGGGATTCGTGTGCCAGAGGAGTACCCAGCCAATGTCGAGGTGCCTGACGTCTCGCCGGGCCGCCGTTATCTGCGCTGGGGAAAGCGGAATGTAATGCCTGGTGTTGTAGTGCTGAGTGTGGACCAGGCTGGTGTAGAACACGTGCTTGTTGATCGCGGCGACGGTGGTGGCCGGCACCCGTGAGGTGTAGGAGACCGCACGCGGATGCCCGTCGGCGGTGGCGAGCACCAGTGCCTGCGGGGGGAACGGGCTGCCGTCTTCGGGGATGCCGCCCCGCAGGCCATACGGGATGTCCAGGACAACCGAGCCCGAGTGGTCGGCTGCGATAGGCCGGTCGAGGCGGGCCAGCGAGGTTGGCATGGAGCCGACCTTCGAGCTGCCCGAGTACCCGGCTTCCAGGACACCCAGCGCCAGTACCACGACGATCAGCGGCTTGGCGTGGTAGCGCAGCCAGTTGACGGCCGCCCCGGCGAGCAGGGCGGCGGGCACCAGGCCGAGGATGGCCAGCCGGTCGGCCTCGCGGAAGCTGGACAGGCCGGGAATCCGGACGAACCAGGTGTAAGGCATGATCCGCGATACCGGCACCCCATTCCAGAGCTGGCCCAGCGGGATGTACTGCCGCGTGCCGACCCACAGGGAGGCGCCGAGGGCCAGCGCGGCGCCGCCGGCCCAGGTCAACGCCAGCAGCCGGGCGCTGCGCCGACGCCACGCGACGGCCAGGCCGAAGAGGGCCGCGGCGCTCAGCACCACGCCGAACATCGGCATCCCCTCGCTGTCCCTGCTCTGCAGAAACGGGGCCGCCAGGCTCGACAGCCCGAAAAGGGCCACGCGCGGCGTCGGTGCGAACATCCCGGGCAGGCCGATCCCGTACTGCTTATAGGTCACCGCGAGGAGATGCGGCGGGATCGCGAGGCCGCCCGCCAGCACTTCCCGCACCATGGCGATGATCTGGGGCGCGGCGATCAATGCGCCCGCCGCCACGGCGGCGGCGGCCACTCCCAGCGTCCGGAATGTGTGCTGCCGCACCAGCCAGGGCAGCAGGAGCAGCGCGGTCAGCATGGCCGCCATGATGAAGGACTCGGGGTCGGTGAGTATGGCCGCGGCCAGGACCAGGCCCAGCGCGATGGCCTGGCGTATCCCCGGATTCCGCCGGAGCCGTACCGACGCTTCCACCGCGAGGGGGAGGAAGAGCGCCCCGGCGGCGATGTTCAGGTGGTACCAGTCCTCCTGCGCGAGCATCGCCGACAGGCCGAAGAACGCGCCGGCCGCGATCGCGCCCGGCTGCGACCGGAGCCAGAGCCGTGCGGCCCGGTACATGGCGTAGCACAGCAGGCCGGGAACGAGGATGACCATGAGGTTGTAGGAGGCGCTGGGGCCGAACGCGAGGGTGATGGGGGTCAGCAGCAGGCCCGGCAGTGGCATCAGACTGTGGAACCCAAGGTCGATCCCCACCGGGGCGGCCATATACCCGGTGGACCAGGGGTTGGCGAGGTGGGTCACCTGCCGGGCCACCCACCAGAAGCCCCACACGTAGCTCGCCGAGTCGCGCTGGGAGGGCAGGCGGCCAGCCAGGTATGTGGCCCGGGGCCAGGTGGTGGCCACACCCGCGGCCAGGTAGCAGATCAGCAGGCCCAGGTGATGCGCCACCGGACGGCCTGCGATGGACCGGGGTGCGGCGCGCCGAGGAATGCCCCGTCCGGCTGGGCCGGCGGGTGAGGGCGCCGGGGGGCTGCCTTTGTCCGGCACACGTTCGGCCTGTTCCGGTACGTGGCTGCGGCTGGTGGCCGGGCCCGGCGTGGCGGATGGGCTGGCCCCGCCGGTGTAGCCGGCTGAGCTGGGCGCCGGTGAGCGGCGAGCTGGCACCGCCGGTGTAGCCGGCTGAGCTAGCCCCGCCAGCGGCCATCAGGTCAGGCGGATCACCACGGGCCGCCCGGTCCATCTACTCACCCCGTCCAGGATCCTCCCGGCCAGTCACCCCCATGGTGGCCGGGCCACCGAAATCCCCCTGCGGAGCGTGACCAGTCCGCACGTTCCGTAGTTTTTCGGTGACGATTTGTGTTACCCAATGTTAGCGGAGGCGGCTACCACGGCGACGGGGAAGCGGGCAATGGCCGGCGTTTCGCGCCAGCCGGGCCCGGCTGATCGGATAGGGCAAGCCGAGTGACGGTGTGTCTCTTGATTGACTGCAGAGGCTAATGGGGCTCATGGCGGTTTCCGGTACCCACCTGCGGGGCATTTTGCCTGGTACCAGGGGTTGACATGATCGCGCCCACGGGGCGGGACGCGCATGGAGGTGAGTCAGGCGAGCGTCGTGCTGCTCCCGTGCGTGCCATCCAGCGTCGGCACCGCCCGTTGGCGGCTCCGCATGGAACTCCGTGCCTGGGGCATCTTTCCGGCCACCATCGGTGACGCGGCGCTCGTGGTCAGCGAATTGCTCAGCAATGCCATCCTGCACGCACGGCCGCTGCCCGGTTCCCGGGTGCGGGTGTCCTGGGCCCTGGGGCCAGCCTGGATAGAGCTCGCGGTGGGCGACGGGGGCAGCGAGACCCTGCCGCGCGCCTTCCATCCATCCCTTTCCTCGATCGGCGGCCGCGGGCTCGCCATCGTCGAGCACCTGTGCTCCAGCTGGGGTGTCCGCGACGACGATCTCGGGACCACCGTCTGGGCCCTGCTTCCCGCCGCGCAGGCCACCAGGACCAGCCAGGGATCCCGCGAGTCCGCCGAACGGTTCCCGGGGTTATTGATCTCCGCACGAGTAAACGGCCTGGGAAACGGTGATACTCCCAGCAAGGGGGCATCGCGTCCGGGGGCGTGGTGGCACCCGGCGGGGGAGGATTGTGAGTCACACCCACGGCGTGGACAGCGAGGTCGGCCGGCTCCGGGCAGTTCTTGTTCACCGCCCGGGGGCCGAACTGAGGCGGATCACGCCGCGTAGCCGGGGCCAGCTGCTTTTCGACGGGCTCCCCTGGGTCGGCCGCGCCCAGCAGGAACACGACATCTTCGCCCAGGTTCTCCGGGACCGTGGCGTCGAGGTGCTCTACGTGACGGAACTTCTCCAGGACGCGCTGGAATACCAGCGTGCGAGGGATGACGCGATCGCCTCGGTCCTCGCCTGCCCTCAGCTGGGCGACGACCTCCGTGGGCAGGTCCGCGGGTACCTCGATGGCCTCGATCCGGAGGCGCTCGCCCAGGTGCTGGTCGCCGGGCTGACGCCGGACGAGCTCGTCGCCGGGCGCGGGGTCGTGTACCAGATGCTGGATCGCCATGACTTCGTCATCGACCCGCTGCCCAACCTGGTCTTCACCCGGGATTCAAGCGTGTGGATCGGGGACCGGGTGGCAGTCACCAGCCTGGCCTGGGCGGGCAGGCGCCGGGAGACCGCGCTGCTGGATGTGCTGTACACGCACCATCCCCGGTTCGCCGGGACGAAGCGGCTGTACGGACCGGCCGGCGAGCACCTGGCGGGCGGTGACATCCTCCTGCTGGCCCCCGGTGTGGTCGTGGTGGGCGTCGGCGAGCTGACGACGCCGGCGGGCGTGGAACGGCTGGCCCGGTGCGTGTTCGCGGCCGGTCTCGCGCACACCTTGCTCGCGGTGCCCATCACACAGAGCGCCATCGCCATCCTCGACACCGCGCATAAGAGCGACGGCCACATGGGCAGCGGGCTGGCGAACGCCGTGCACCTCGACACCATCTGCACGGTGCTGGACCAGGACGCCATCGTGATGTACCCCGCGCTCGCCTACACACTGAATGCCTGCACCATCACCCCGCTCGCCGACGGGTTGCGGATGTCCCGGCCGCAGCCATTCCTTGAGGCTGCGGCGCAGGCCATGGGGATCGGGCGGCTGACCGTGATCGACACCGGCCTCGATCCACGCCGGGGGCGCCGGGACCAGTGGGACGACGGCGGCAACACCCTCGTGATCGGCCGCCGGATGGTAATGAGCCACGAGCGGAACGCGGCCACCAACGCCCGGCTCGAAGCCGCGGGCATCGAGGTGATCAGGATTCCCGGGAGCGAACTCGGCAGCGCGCGCGGTGGGCCCCGCTGCATGTCGTGCGCGGTCGGGCGGGATCCGGCCGCCGAGCCGGACACCGAGGCCGCCTCCTGCGCCGCCCCGGGGATGGCCGCAAGCCATGATGAAGGGCGGCCACCAAACCCGCGCACCGTGCCCGCGGTCAGCAACCCGCCCGGGCTCGCCGCGGGCACGCAGCAGCTAATGCCCGCCCGCTGAGCCTGCCGGTGTTACCTGCGTACCCGGCGCCGGGAGCCGCGGCTGAAGCGAAGCGCCCCGATGACGACCACGGCAATCAGCGCGAACCAGAACAGCAGATGCAAGGTCGCGATGACCGCCGACACCAGCATCAGGACGACTAGCGCGGCGATGAGGATCAGGAAAATTCTGCCCATGAGCCCACGATAGTCTCCAGCACGAGTGATGCGGCCCTCGAAGCGGCCGCGGCGTGGCCACGAGGCGGCCGCGGCAGTCGGGTCACGTCGGACCTGGGCGGTCCAGAACCTCGGCGACAATGCTGAACGTCGGGCACGGCCAGCGCCACATGCAGCTCCTGCAGCGCAGGATGGGGCTGGATGGATGGGTGCCGACCCCGTCGGCGTCGCCCGGCTGATGCAGATCGATGATGCGCAAAGTGAGCTCGGCGTGCCGCAGCATCTGCCCGCGCGCCTCGCCCAGGAACATGAGGTCCTCGCGGCTGAACCTGGCCGTCACCGGCACGACTCCGGCCCGGTTGATCAGCTGGGCGTAGTGGCCGCTCGACTCGAGCCAGGACGCCGCGACGCTGGCGCGCAGCCTCAGCCCCTCGAGCTCGCCGGAGATCCTGGCCCGCTGCTCGTCCGTCGGCGAGGGCGCCGCGGGCACGGACGCTGATGGGGGGATGGGAGGTGGCACGGGCGGCGGCGGGCTGGTGCTGGCGGGCAGGACGTCGGCCGCCATGGGTGCCGACCGTGGCCCGCCCCACAGCGGCCCCCTCGCCGGCAAGGGGCGGCCGCCCCGCGGTGGGCGTACATACGGCCGGTCCGGCTGATCCGGGTTCTCGGGCGAGTACATCCTGGGCGCTCCGGCTCGCTCGTGCCTGCTGTCGGGTGGGTGCTCCCTGACAGCTTCGCGCACCCGAGCCCCGGCCGGGTGTGATTTGGCCGTGTGCTCTCCGTGAGCATCTGGTCCTTGACGCCGGGGACCGGTAAGGTGCGGCTCGTGGAGCTCAAGGTCTTGACCCGGTTTCAAGGCGATCGTGCCATCGTGGCACTCGCCGGTGAAATCGACCTGTACACCGCACCGAGGCTGCAGAGCGAGCTCGCGGCGGCGCTGGCCAGCGGGGATCCGGCTCGGCTCGTGGTAGATATGTCGGCGGTCGAGTTCTGCGACTCGACCGGCATGAACGTGCTGCTCGCGGCCCACCGGCGGGCCAGCGAGCAGGGTGGTTCCCTGGAGCTGGCCGGCCTACGGCCGGCCGTGCGGAAGATCCTTCAGGTGACAGGGCTTGAGACGGTCTTCACCGTGCTCGAGGACCCGGCGGCGGTCCCGGGCCAGTAGCAGTCCGCCGCCCCGATCCGCGGTCGGCCCCCGGCCGCTGCCCATGCTCTAAGATCGGCGCATGCCGCCGAGCGGTGACGTTGCCGTCGTCATCCCCGCCAGAGACGAATCCGACCGCATCCACGCGACCGTGACCGCGGCCGCGGGACTGGCCGGGGTGGACATGGTCGTCGTGGTGGACGACGGATCCCGGGACGGGACGGCCGCGATCGCGGCGGGGGCAGGAGCGACCGTGCTGCGGCACGGGCGGTCCCGGGGCAAGGGCGCGGCCATGGAGACCGGCGCGGAAGCGGTCCTCCTGCTGGAAGCCCAAGAGAACCGGAAGAGCCCCCGCTACCTGCTCTTCCTTGACGCTGATCTGGCGGAGTCGGCCTCCCACGCCGGCCCGCTCACCGAGCCGGTCCGGTCCGGCCATGCGGACATGACGATCGCCGTTTTCACCAGCCGGGTGAAGCAGGGCGGGCACGGATTCGTGGTCGCCCTGTCCGGCTCGGGCATCCGCCGGGCCACCGGGTGGTGCCCCGCTCAGCCGCTCAACGGGCAGCGCTGCCTCACCCGGGCCGCGTTCGAGGCCGCCCGCCCGCTGGCCCCTGGTTTCGGTGCTGAGACGGCGCTCACCATCGACCTGCACCGCATGGGGATGCGGATCGTCGAGGTCGAAGTCCCGCTGGCGCACCGGGCGACCGGCAGCGACTGGCGGGCCCAGGTCCACCGCGGCCGCCAGTTCGCCGACGTGGCCCGGGCCCTGGCGGTCAGGCAGCCGATGGCACCGGTGCCGCGGCCTTCCCGGATCTGATGGGCCGGGGCGGCCTCGTCGCCACGTCGCTGAGCGTGCTGGTCACGTTCGCGGTGGCCGTCCTCGGCCCGTCCGTGATGGAGCCGGGGCTGCCTGGCCAGCGTGGCCAGCCGCCGTGGGCTTTCGCCGCGCACCTGCCGCCTGCCCTCGCCGTCGCACTGACCGCCGCCGCGCTGGCCGCGGGCACCCTCGGGCTCGGACTGTGCCTGCACGCCGCGCACCGGGGCTGGCTCGTGTCCCCGCGAGCGATCCTGTGCGCAGGCATCGTCGCGGCGGCCGCGATGGCCTTGGTACCTCCGTTCGGCTCATCAGATCATTTGAGCTATGCCGCCTACGGACGCATGGTGGCCACCGGGCACAATCCCTACACGACCACCCCGGCCATGCTCGCCCGGCTCGGCGACCCGGTGGCCAGGGCGGTGCAGGACTGGCGCACCAGCCCGTCGGTGTACGGCAGCCTGGCCACCGGCGCGCAGGCGCTGGCATCCCTGGCCGGCGGGACTTCGGTGCGGCTCACCGTATTCGTGCTGTCGCTGCTCAATGTGGCCGCGTTCGTGGCCACCGGGCTGCTGCTGCACCGGCTCGCCCGCGGCCGCCTGCCGCGGCAGCTCCGCGCGGCCCTGCTCTGGACGTTCAACCCGCTGCTCTTGCAGGTCCTGGTGGCCGGGGAGCATGTGGACAGCCAGGCCATCTTCTTCGGCGTAGCCGCGCTGGCCCTGTTCTCCCTGGCCATGCCCAACGATCACGTGTCCGCCCGCGGGTTCCTGGTCGCCGCGGCGGCGGGCGGCCTGGCCGGCCTGGGCGCCGCGGTGAAGCTGACCATGGTCCTCGTCGCGGTCGGCCTCGCGGTGGCGGCCGTCGCCGCGTGGTGGCGGCGCTGGCGCTGGCTGGCCGCTGTCGGCGGCGGCCTGGCGGCCGGGTTCGCGATGGTCGTGGCCGTATCGCTGATCCCCTGGGGGTTCACCACGTTCGGGCCGGCCTTGCGGGCCGGAAGCTTCGTGTCCATCGGCTCGCCATGGCGGCTGGCCCGGGACGGGCTGCATCTCATCGTCGCCGAGAACGTTGCCAATGACCTGGTCAGGACGGGCGCGATCGTGCTCGCGGCGGTGCTGCTCGGGCTGCTGCTCCACGTCCTGGCGAGGCCGGCGATCTGGGCCCGCGGCGTGAGCCCGGGCGGGAACTGGCCCCCCCTGGGGACTGCGGGTTACGGCTCTGGCCCCGGCGTTGACCTGGTCGGCCTGGTCGGCTGCTGCGTCTTCGCGGTCGCGTTCGCCTGGCTGCTGGCGTGGCCCTACGTGCTGCCCTGGTATGACGGCCTCGGCTGGGCGGCGCTCGCCCTGCTGCCACCCCCGGCGCGGCCGGCCCCGGCGCGGTCGGCCCCGGCGCGGTCGGCTTTGGTTCGGGCGGTGCCGACGCTGGATTGGCTGCTGCTGGTGCGCACCGCGGCGCTTGCCTTCGGGTACTTGCCGGCCAGGGGCATCATCATGCCTGCCGGCCTGCGCCTGGCTGCAGTCGGTCATCAGGACGGGGGTGACCCCGGTGATCCTGCTCGCCGTCACCGTGGGGCTGGTGATACTCCTGTGGCGGCTGCGCCCCCGCGCGGCCCTCCACAGCTCCTCTTCAATCCCATCGATGTGACATCGATTGCACTCTTGCGCCATCGATGTCACTTCGATGGCTACAGCTTCGATGGCTATAGCTGTGATCGATTACTGACTGTGGGTCGGCGGCTGGCATCATGAGGCCATGCCAGACCGGTACGCCTACCTGGGGCCAGAGGGCACGTTCACCGAGGCCGCGCTGCTCGCCTTCGCCCGCGGGCTGGACGTCGAGGCCATCCCATGCGTGACCATCCAGGCCACCTTGGAGGCCGTGCGCACCGGGGCCGCCGAGCGCGGGATCGTGCCCATCGAGAACTCGGTAGAGGGCGCCGTCACCGCGACCCTGGATGAACTCGCCACCGGAGCGGACCTGGTCATCCGCGCGGAAGTACTGCTCCCGGTGGCCTTCGCGCTGCTGGCCCGGCCCGGGATCGAAATCGGGGACATCGAGACGGTGGGCGGGCATCCGCAGGCCCAGCCGCAGTGCCGGCGGTGGCTCGCCGAGCATCTGCCCGACGCCGTGTGGCGGCCGGCGCGATCCAATGCGGAGGCGGCGCGGCAGGCGGCTGATGGCGAGATCGACGCCGCCCTGGCCGGGGCGTTCGCCGCGGACACCTACGGCCTCGCCGTGCTCGCCCGCGACGTGCATGACCGGGTGGAGGCGGTGACCCGCTTCGTCGTGGTGAGCCTGCCGGGGTCGCCGCCCGCGGTCACCGGCGCCGACCGGACGTCGCTGGTCGCCTTCCTGGCGGACGATCACCCAGGAGCGCTGATGGAGATTCTCACCGAGTTCGCGGTGCGCGGCGTCAACCTGACCCGCATCGAGTCCCGGCCGACCGGGGACGGCCTCGGCAAGTACTGCTTCTCAATCGACTGCGAAGGGCACATCGACGACGCACGGGTCGGCGAGGCGCTGATGGGTCTGCGCCGGGTATGCGCCGAAGTCAGGTTCCTCGGCAGTTATCCGCGTCATGACGGTGGCGCGACCCAGGTCCGCCAGGGAACCTCGGACGCCGAGTTCGCGCAGGCCGCAGCGTGGCTGGGACGGCTGCGTTACGGCCGCGTGTAGGCGGCCGCGACGATACGGCCGGGCGGGCCTGCGGAGGGCGGGACACGCCCTTACGCTGGGCGGGCCGGCGTAGGGCGGGACACGCCCTTACAGGTAGGGGCCCGAGGAGCGCTGCTGCTGCGGCCCGTCTTCAGGACCACCGGGCACCATCCCGGGGGGCAGCGCCCGCCGCATTTGCTCGAGCTGGGCCCTGGCCGCCATCTGCTGGGCGAACAGCGTGGTCTGGATCCCGTGGAACAGGCCTTCCAGCCAGCCGACCAGTTGGGCTTGAGCCACCCGGAGCTCGGCCTCGCTGGGCACTTCGCCCTCGGCGAAGGGCAGTGACAGCCGTTCGAGCTCGTTGACCAGTTCGGGTGCCAGCCCATCCTCGAGCTCCTTGATCGAACTCTGGTGGATCTCCTTGAGCCTCGCCCGGCTCTTCTCATCGAGCGGGGCCGCCCTGACCTCGTCGAGCAACTGGCGGATCATGCTGCCGATCCGCATTACCTTGGCCGGTTGCTCCACCATCTCGATCACGGGCCGTTCACCGCTGGTCTCGGCTGTGCCGTCGGCCTCGCCAGTGCCGCCCTCCACGGTCATCCCGTCGGGACCGACCACGACCACCTTGCCAGGCGGGTTCGCTTCGGGGTTTATCCGGTCATCCATAGGCCTAGTCTTGCGCCTTCCCCTGATCAGGTGCGCCCCGGGCCGGCCGTGAGTGGGCCGTAGTCAATTGACCAGGAGAATCTTGCCCACGTGCGAGCCGTCATCGAGCAGCCGGTGCGCGGCCGCCGCGTCAGCCATCGGCAGAATCCGCTCGATGACCGGCGAGACCTGCCCGGAGCTGATGAGCGGCCAGATGTGGTCGCGGACCCCCGCGACGACCACGGCCTTCTCAGCGGCGGGACGGGCCCGGAGGGTGGAGGCGAGGATGCTGGCCCGCTTGCGCATGAGCAGACCCAGGTCGGCCTCGCCGCGGTCGCCGCCCCGCATGGAGATCATCATGAGGCGCCCCCCCGTGGCCAGCGTGTCCAGGTTCCGCTGGAGGTACGGGGCACCCATGATGTCGAGGATGACATCGGCTCCGCGGCCGTCGGTGAAGTCACGCACCGCAGCCGTGAAGTCATCGTCGCGATAAGAGATCGCCAGGTCCGCACCGAGCTCGCGGCAGCGGGCCAGCTTGGCCGGTGATCCCGCGGTGCAGGCGACCGCCGCTCCGAAGGCCTTGGCGAGCTGGATCGCCATCGTCCCGATGCCACCGGCTCCGCCGTGCACCAGCAGGGTCTCGCCGGGCGCCAGCCGTGCCTGCTGGAACACCGTCGCCTCCAGCGTGCAGGCGGCCTCCGGCAGCGCCGCGGCCTCGGTCAGCGGCACGCCGTCAGGGATGGGAAGGAGCTGGCCCTGCGGTACCGCGACCCGCTCGGCGTAACCGCCCCCCGCCAGCAGGGCGCACACCCTATCGCCGACCCGCCAGCCGGTGACCTCCGGGCCGACTGCGCTGATCCGGCCGGAGCACTCCAGCCCCGGATAGGGAGGGGCGCCGGGAGGAGGTGGGTAGCTGCCCTCGCGCTGCATGGCATCGGCCCGGTTGATCCCGGCCGCGGTCACCTCCACCAGCACTTCACCGGGCCCTGGTACAGGATCCGGAACCTCCTCCAGGCGAAGGACATCGGGTCCGCCGGGAACGGTGATCACGATGGCGTGCATACAAGCTCCTGACAGTAAATCGTTACCGGGGGTGTGCCGCCGGTAGCTGGGTGGCTAGGCTTCGGCTTGAGGCACTCATCCGGGCTTTCGGGCACGCCATTCTCCTATCGATGAGAGCTGAGGGGAACGACCTTGGCCGATCACGACCAGGACCAGACGGCCACGGGCGACCCACGCAGACTCGATCCGCGCAAGTCCGGACCTGGCGACGAGGACGATCAGCGCAGAGATGACGCGGGTGCCGGAGCAGGCCCATTCGGCTACTCGCCCCCCGGCTTAACTGGTCCGCTCGGCCCGCAGCCGCCATTCGGCACCCGGGCATCCAGCCCGGAATCCGCGTATCCGCCGCCGCCCGCCGCGCCCGCACCTGCGGCCTCCGCACCTGCGGCTTCCGGGCCCGCGGCTTCCGGGCCCGCGGCTTCCGGCGCGGTTCGGCCCGCGGCTTCCGGCGACGCCTACGGCCCGGTCGGCGCGTACGGGCCGACCGGCGGCTATGACACCGCCGGCGCCTACCGGGCCGCCTGACGGATACGACACGGCGGAGTACTACGACGCCCCGGATGAGTATGGTCCGGGTCATCCGTCAGGATCGGCAGAACCGCAGGCGACTCCGTACGCTCCGGCCGTGCCGGATGCGCGGTCATGGCCCCAGCAGATGTCCTACGCCCGGGCTGATCTGCAGGAATCGCAGGCTGCGAGCCCCTTGGTCCAGGCCGGGCCGCCGCCCTGCTGGCCGGAGCCGGCGCTCTACTTTCCGGCTGAGCGGGCGTCCGCTTCCTACGCGTCGGCGCAGCCCCCGGCCGAGCCGGGTACCAGTCCGGAAGCGCACATCACCCCCGAAGCCACGGCCGAACCCGGCCTGGGGCAGCCCGCGGAGACCCCGGGCGAGCAGCAGACCGGGTCCTCGGCCGGTCCCCCGGCCGAGTCCGGGGCCGAGCCGAAGCAGGCCGAGTCCGGGGCCGAGCCCCAGCAGGCCGAGTCCGGGGCCGAGCCCCGGCAGGCCGAGTCCGGGGCCGAGCCCCGGCAGGCCGAGTCCGGGGCCGAGCCGAAGCAGGCCGAGTCCGGGGCCGAGCCCCAGGTGGGGGCCCCGGCCGAATTCCAGGCGGAACCACAATTCCCTTCGTATACCCAGGCCCCCCCGGCCCCGGAACCCCCGGCCTACGAGCCGGTGATCCACGAGCCGGTGATCTACGGGCCACCCGTCCACGAGCCGCCCCTCCGCGAGCCCGCTGCCGAACCTCCGGCCGACGAGCCCCCGGTCCAGGAGCTGCCCGCCCGGCCGCCCGGCGGGCTGCGGACCAGCGAGACAGCCGACAGCCTGACCGCGGATATGCTGCTGCGCGGCAGGCACAAGGCGCCCTCCGGCGGCTGGCGCCGGGCGGTCTACCGGGGCACGGGCGGTCTCATCCGGGCCCCACAGTCGGCGGCGGAACTGCGGCGGCGCGAGCTGACCTCGCGGGCCCGCACCCCGGTCAGCGGCGGCCACCACCGGGTGGCGGTGATGAGCCTGAAGGGCGGCGTGGGCAAGACCACGACCACGGTGGGCCTGGGTGCCACCCTGGCCTCCGTGCGGGGGGACCGGATCATCGCCGTTGACGCCAACCCCGACCGCGGCACGCTCTCGGACAAGCTCCGGCTTGAGACCGCCGCGACCGTTCGTGACCTGCTGAACGAGCGGGACCAGATTCAGCGCTACGCGGATGTGCGGGCCTTCACCACCCAGGCGCTGAGCAGACTGGAAGTCCTCGCCTCCGATCGTGACCCCACCGTGTCGGTCGCGTTCAGCGAGGAGGACTACTACGACGTCGCCCAGGTCCTGGAGCACTATTACTCGATCTGCCTGGCCGACTGCGGAACCGGCCTGCTGCATTCCGCCATGGCGGGCGTTCTGCGCCTGGCCGACCAGATCGTGCTGGTCAGCTCGCCCTCCGTGGATGGCGCGCGAAGCGCGAGCGCAACCCTCGACTGGCTGCATGCGCACGGCTACGGCGACCTGGTGCGCCAGGCCGTTGTGGTGCTGTCCGTCATCCGGCCGCGCAGCAAGAGCACGGTGGACATGGACCGGCTGGAGCAGCACTTCGCGGCCCGGTCCCGGGCCGTGGTGCGGATTCCCTACGACCCGTACCTGGAAGAGGGTGCTGAGGTTGACCTGGCCCAGCTGAACCGGGGGACGGCCGACGCCTACCTGGCCCTGGCCGCCGAGGTCGGCGACGGCTTCGCGCGGTCGCGACGAGCGGCCCGGTCGGCGCCCGCCCAGAATTGACCGCGCGGATCCTGACCGCGGCGCCCAGCCCCCAACGGACACAGGCTCACGGACAACGGGCGCTCTAGCTGGCAGTCCCGGCATCTCGCCCGGCCGGTCACAGGCGCGGGTCCACCGGTTCCGATTCCAGGGCGAGGACGGCGAAAACCGCTTCATGCACACGCCACAACGGATCCCGCCGCACCGCTCGCTCCAGCGCTTCGAGGCCGAGTGCGTACTCACGCTGCGCCAGCGAGCGCTTGTGACCCAGGTTCCGCGGCCTGAGCCGGCTGAGGTTATCGGGGCCGGTGTAGTCGGGCCCGTAGATGATCCGCAGGTACTCGCGGCCCCGGACCTTGATCCCGGGCTGTACCAATCCGCGCCGGGACCGGCTGAGGTTGGCGTGCGGCTTGACCACCATTCCCTCGCCGCCGCTGGCGGTGAGTTCCTCCCACCAGGCGGCCCCGGCGGCCGTCGAGTCAGAATCGGTGGTGTCCACGATCAGGCGGCGGGTGGCCGTGATCAGGCCCGGCGCGGCGTCCGCCAGCCGGTCGGCGAGCGCAAGGTGCCAGCTGTGGTCATGGTCGTGGTAGGTGGCGTTCTCGGTGGCGAGAATCTGGAACGGGGCCAGCCGGACGCCGTCCAGGCCATCGGTCGGCCAGCAGTACCGCCGGTAAGCGGCCGTGAACGCGTCCGCGTTGGCGGCCCGGCTGCGGACCCGGTCGAGCAGCGCGGCCACGTCCGCCCCGCGGTCCAGCGCCATCTCCAGCACGGTGCGCGCAGCGGGCAGGGCGGCCCGGGCGGCCGCGCCGACCGCGGCGTACTGGTGCCGCAGCAACGCCTCGGCCTTCGCCGACCAGGGCATCAGCTCGCAGTCGAGCAGCAGCCAGTCGGTGTTCAGCTCGTCCCACAGGCCGCTGACGCTGACCGCCGCGCCCAGCGCGGCGAGCAATTCGCCGCTCAGCGCCGACCCGAAGAACGGCCGTCCGGTCCGGGTGTACACCGCACCGGTGCCAGCGCCCGCGTCGGCCCCGGCCACACCTGGGCCAGCGGCTGGACCAGCGACGCGGAAGCGGCGGAGGGCGGCAGCGTCGTCCCGGCAGACCAGCGCGACGGCCCGCGAGCCCATGTGTTTCTCCTCGCAGATCACGTCGGCGATGCCGTCGGCCCGGTAGGCGTCGAACGCTTCCGCCGGGTGCTCAAGCAGGTCCGGCCGGACCGACGTGGCGCACGGCGCCATGGTCGGCGGGAGGTACAGCAGCCAGCGCGGGTCGATCGCGAACCGGCTCATCACCTCCAGGGCGCCGGCCGCGTTCTCCTCCCGGACGGTGACCCGTCCGTGGTGCCGGGTTTCCACCGTGCGCTTGCCCAGCACGTCGCGGACGTCCAGGCCGTCAGGGTCTCGCTGGTCTGCGCCCGCAGCAGGCCGCGACTGGTCGGCGGGCGGCCGCTGATCAGGGTCGAGGAACGGCCGGGCCGGCTCGTACCAGACCCGTTCGGCCGGGACCGAGACGATCTCCTTCTCCGGGTAGCGCAGCGCGGTGAGCCGGCCGCCGAACACGCACCCGGTGTCCAGGCACATGGTGTTGTTCACCCATTCCGGCTCAGGCGTGGGGGTGTGCCCGTAGAGGACCATGGCCGCGCCCCGGTAGTCGTTCGCCCACGGGTAACGCACCGGCAGGCCGAACTCGTCCGTCTCGCCGGTGGTGTCCCCGTACAGGGCGAAGCCGCGCACCCGCGCGGAGGCCCGGCCGTGATAGGCCTGCTTCAGGCCAGCGTGCGCGACGACGAGCCGCCCGGCGTCCAGGACGAGATGGGAGACCAGGCCGCGGCAGAACGCCTCGACCTGCTTCCGGAACTCCTCGGGCTCGGCGGCGAGCTGGCTGAGCGTCTCGGCCAGGCCGTGGCTGATCTGCACGTTCCGTCCGGCCAGGGCCCGGACCAGCTTGTTCTCGTGATTGCCGGGAACCACGAGGGCGTGACCGGCGTCGGCCATACCCATGGCCAGGCGCAGCACGCCGGGCGAGTCAGGGCCGCGATCGACCAGGTCGCCGAGGAAGACCGCGGTGCGCTGGTCCGGGTGGGCTGCGCCGGCCGCCGGCCGGCTGAGTCCCGCTCGATGGCGTACCCGAGCCGGCCGAGCAGGGCCTCCAGTTCGCCGAGGCAGCCGTGGATGTCGCCGATCACGTCGAACGGCCCGGTCCGGTCCCGGTAGTCGGTGAGCAGCCGCTCCCGGACGATCACCGCTGAGTCGATCTCCGCGACGCCGTGGAGCTGATGGACCTTGCGGAAACCCTCCCGGCTCAGCGAGCGCAGCGACCGGCGCAGCTGGTCGTGCTGGCGGCGGATGACATGCGCGCCGAAGGTCCGTTCTGGCCGTGCGGTGTTGCGGGCCGCGCATATCTCCGCCGGCACGTCCAGCACGATGGCCACCGGGAGCACGTCATGGGACCGGGCCAGCTCCACGAGCTGCCTGCGGCCCTCGGGCTGCACGTTCGTCGCGTCCACCACGGTCAGCCGCCCGGCGGCCAGCCGCTTGCCCGCGATGAAGTGCAGCACCTCGAACGCGTCACCGGTCGCCGCCTGGTCGTTCTCATCGCCGGAGACCAGGCCGCGGCAGAAGTCGCTGGAAATCACCTCGAACGGGCCGAAGTGGGTGCGGGCGAAGGTGGACTTGCCGGAGCCGGACACGCCGACCAGGACGACCAGGGCCATCTCCGGGATGCCCAGCGTCCAGGCTGGCCGGGGCTGCGGGTTAGCCGTCACGGGAGAACACCGCCAGTTGTGTCGGGGGACCAACCTCGGGATCGTCGGGGCCGACCGGCAGGTATCGGACGTGGTAGCCGCGTCGGGCGGCCACGGCGTCAGCCCAGCCGCGGAACTGGTCCCTGGTCCACTCGAACCGGTGGTCCCGGTGCCGCATCGACCCGGCGGGAAGGTCGGCGAAGCGGACGTTGTGCTCCACGTTGGGGGTGGTGACCACGACCGTGCCGGGGCGCGCGGAGCCGAACACCGTCTGTTCCAGGGCGCCGAGCCGGGCCTCCTCGACGTGCTCGATGACCTCCATCAGGACCGCGGCATCGAATCCGGCGATCCGTTCGTCGCGGTAGGTCAGGGACGACTGCAGCAAATTCACGCGGGCCCGCCGCCGGTCCGGCATCCGGTCCAGGTGCAGTCGCTGGGCCGCCAGCTCCAGGGCCCGGTGCGACACGTCAACGCCCAGGATCTGGCTGAAGGACGAGTCATCGAGGAGTGCCCTGACCAAGGTGCCTTCACCGCAGCCCAGGTCGACAACGGTGGTTGCCCCGGCCGCCCGCAGGGTGGCGACGACCGCACCGGTCCGCTGCTGGGCCAGTGACAGCTGACGCTGCGGTGCCTCATCCGGCCCGGTATCGCTCACGGCGTTGTCCAGCGTCTCCGCTTCGGTGTCATCGGTCTCGGCCAGGCGGCCGGTCGCGGTGAGCACGAGTTCCCGGCGGTGCGCCAGGTAACGGCGGGTGATCAGGTCACGGTCAGGGTGGCGGCCCAGCCATCCACCGCCGGCCCGGATCAGCTTGTCCACCTCGTCGATGCCGACCCAGTAGTGCTTGGCGTTGTCCAGCACCGGCAGCAGCACATACAGGTGGTTCAGCGCGTCGGCCAGCCGCAGCTGACCGGCCAGCCGCAGCCCGACATACCGGGAGTCGCCCCAGTGCGGGATCAGCGGGTCGAGCGGCACCGGCGCCGCCTCGACCGTCCAGCCCAGCGGGCCGAAGAGGCGTTGCGCGACCTCGGCTCCGCCCTGGCTGGGCAGGGCCGGGATCGCGATCTCCAGCGGTAGCGCGGCGGCGGCCAGTTCCGGCCTTGTGTCGCAGCGCCCGGCCATCGCGGTGCGGAAGACCCGGGCCAGGGCGACAGCCATCATCGACGACGCCGCGTACGGCCGGTCGTTGACGTACTGGGCCAGCGAGAATGTGTCCGGGCCTGCGGACCGTCCGCCGCGGACCAGCGCGATGGGATCGACCTCGAGCAGCAGCGCGGCCGTGCACCGGCCCTCGCTCGCTTCCGGGTAGAACACGTGGGCCTGCCCGACGGAAACATCGAAACTCTGGGCCTGACCCGGATGCTTGTGCAGCAGGAAACCCAGATCCGTCGCGGGCGCCGCGGTCGAGGTGATCGTCAGGAGCATGGCTGACCGCCGCCCCCGGTGTTCCTCGCGCTGCCTGTCACGCAGTGATACTGGCACACCCACGAGACGCCGCTCGAACGGGTTTCGGGCCGGTGTGCCGCGCAGCGAGCTGACCTCAGTGCCTAGCGACGCCCTCAGTGCCTGGCGATGAAGGTACCCTTGGCCGGCAGCGTGACGACCAGGCCGCGGCTGCGTAGTTCCTCGACGGCCCGGCGAACCGTGCCCAGCGCGACCCCGTACTCGGCCGCCAGGTCACGCTCGCCCGGCAGGCGAGCACCCGGCGTCAACTCCCCGGCATCGATCCGTTCCACGATGTGATCAGCGACGCGCGCGTACAGATACGCGGGCTCCTCCGCCGCCGGGTCGAACTCGGGGACGCGCGCCATGGAGATCAACATAGAACGGTGCTGAGCAGCGTGGATATCTAGAGAGCTTCATGCTGCTATATAGCGCGGCACGGTGCGTCATATAATCGCGCGCATGAACGATGATGCAGTCAGCCTGACCGAACTCCTTCGTGACTACGGTGCGCTGTGGGAGATCAGCCGTCGCGGGCCCGGCCTCAGGGCGCAGCGCCGCCGCCCGCCAGCGCCGCCCGTCACCTTCACGGCGCCGAGCGCGGCCGCCCTGCGGCCACTGCTTGAGCATGGCTACGATCCTGCCGAGCTGGCCGCGATCTCGCACGCGTTCGGCCGCGACTGGCATGTCGAGCGGGTCCAGCCCGGCTCTGGCTGGCTGGCGGTCTCCCGGGCCGGCGCGGCCGACGCGGCCGACGCGGCCGATGCGGGGTCTGCAGGTACGGGGTCAGCGGGTGCGTCAGCGGGTGCGCCCATCCGGGTGATCGTGGCCGCCGACCTGGAGAGGCTGCGGGCGAAGCTTGACCGGGCCGGGCGGCTCGGCGCACCCTGAGCTGCGGCCCCGGGCCGAAGAAAGCTGGACCGTGGACGCCTGTCGCGGATGCTGGGCCGCGATCCAGCCCCGTGTGATCTTTCCGACGTCACCTCGCCGCCCGAGCAGACCTCATTCTGCGTTTACATAGCTATAACGAGGTCATATGACATCGGGCGGATCAACGTCGGCCGACACGGTTTAACCCCGGATCAACTCGGGCCAACATGGGATGAGGTGCCGGGATGCGGCGCACGCGGGCGGCCACCTACCGTGTCCAGCTGCACGCCGGCTTCGCCTTCGACGACGCGGCCGCCGTCGTTGACTACCTGGCCGACCTGGGCGTCAGCCACCTCTACTGCTCGCCGTACCTGCAGGCCGCCACGGGCAGCACCCACGGCTACGACGTGGTCGACCACGGGCGGCTCAACAGCGAACTCGGCGGCGCCGCCGCGCATCGCCGGCTCGTCGACCGGTTGGCCAGCGCCGGCCTCGGCCAGGTGCTCGACATCGTGCCCAACCACATGGCCCTCGCGGGCCGGGACAACGCCTGGTGGTGGGACGTGCTCGAGAACGGCCCGTCGAGCCGCTACGCCGGCTACTTCGACATCGACTGGGATCCGCCGCAGGCGCAAGCTGGCCGACACGGTGCTGATGCCCGTCCTCGGCGACCACTACGGCCGGGTCCTGGAGGCCGGGGAGCTGGCCGTCGAGCGCGACGCCGGGTCGTTCACCGTCCGGTATTACGACCACGAGGCGCCCCTGTCGCCCCGCACGCTCGACGGGCTGCTGGGCCGGGCCGCGGTCCGGGCCGGTTCCGCGGACCTGGCAGAGCTGGCCGGCCGCGTTCGGCCGGCTGCCTCTCGCGATCCTGACCGACCCGGCGGACGTGGCCGCCCGGCACCGCGGCAAGGAAGAGCTGCGCGCCATGCTCGGCGCGCTGTGCGAGGCCAAGCCCGAGGTGGCGGCGGCCATCGACGCCGAGCTCGAGACGCTCAACCCCGACCCGGACGCGCTCGACGAGCTGCTGCGCCGCCAGAACTACCGCCTGGCCTACTGGCGCACCGCGAGCGAGGAGCTGTCTACCGGCGCTTCTTCAACATCGAGACGCTGGTCGGGCTGCGGGTCGAGGACGAAGCCGTCTTCGCCGACACCCACGGCCTCGATCCTCGACCTGGTCTCCGCGGGACGCTCGACGGCCTGCGGGTCGACCACGTCGACGGGCTCGCGACCCCGAGGGCTACCTGGGCCGGCTGCGCACGGCCACCGGCGGCGCCTACATCGTGGTCGAGAAGATCCTGGAGCCGGCGAGGCCCTGCCCGCGTCGTGGCCGGTCGCCGGGACACGGCTACGACTTCCTGAACCGGGTCAACAAGCTGTTCGTCGACCCGCCGGCGAGAGCGCCATGCGCGCCTGCTATGCCCGCTTCACCGGGGAGACGACGGCTACCCTGACGTCGCGCACGCCGCCAAGCTGCAGATCATGCGCGAGGAGCTCGCCGCCGAGGTGGAGCGGCTCACCGCCCTGCTGGCCGAGGTCTGCGAACGGCACCGGCGCCACCGCGACCACACCCGCCGCGAGCTGCGCGACGCGCTGCGCGAGGTGATCGCCGCCTTCCCCGTCTACCGCACCTACGTCCGCCCCGGGCGCCCCGTCACCGCCGCGGACCGCGCGCAGGTGGCGGCCGCGGTGGCCGCCGCCCGGCAGCGTCGGCCCGACCTCGACGGCGAGCTGGTCGAGTTCATCGGCGAGCTGCTCCTGCTCCATTACCCGGGCGAAGCCGAGGCCGAGTTCGCCCTGCGCTTCGCCCAGGTCAGCGCGCCGGTCATGGCCAAGGGGGTCGAGGACACCGCCTTCTACCGGTATCACCCGCTGGTCTCGCTGAACGAGGTGGGCGGCGACCCGGCCGCTTCGGCGCTGCCCTGGCGGACTTCCACCGGGTCATGGCCGAGGCGGCCGAGCGCTGGCCGGAAGCCATGCTCACCCTGTCGACCCACGACACCAAGCGCAGCGGCGACGTGCGGGCCCGGATCAACGTGCTGTCGGAGCTGCCCGAGGCCTGGGAACGCGCGTGGAGCGCTGGGCGCACGCGCAACGAGCGGTACAAGCGCGACGGCTGGCCGGACCGCAACACCGAGTACCTGCTCTACCAGACGCTGGTCGGCGCCTGGCCGCATCGACGCCGAGCGGGTCGCCGCCTTCATGGCCAAGGCGACCAGGGAGGCCAAGGTGCACACCTCCTGGATCGACCCCGTCGCCGACTACGACGACGCCGCTGGCCGCCTTCGTCGCCGACGTCCTCGCCGACGCCGGCTTCGTCGCCGACCTCGAGGCGTTCCTGGCCGAGCACCGGCTCGTCGAGCGGGGCGGGTCAACTCGCTGGCGCAGACCCGCTGCTGCTGACCTGCCCCGGCGTACCCGACCTCTACCAGGGCACCGAGCTCTGGGATCTCACCCTGGTCGACCCGACAACCGCCGGCCGGTCGACTACGACGCCGCGCCGGCGGCTGCTCGGCGCCTGGCCGACGCCGGCCCGGAGGCGGCGCTGGCCCGCGCCGGCGAGGGCGGCCCGAAGCTCTGGCTCATCCATCGCCTGCTCGGGCACCGCCGCCGCCATCCCGGCGCCTACCGGCCCGGTTCGGGCTACGAGCCGCTTCCGGTCTCCGGGCGCGAAGCCGCGCACGTGGTCGCCTTCACCCGGCCGGCGGGCTGGCCGTGGTCGTGCCGCGGCTGCTCGCCGGCCTCGCGCGACGACTGGGCCGACACCACCGTCGCGCTTCCCGGCGGTGGCTGGGTCGACGTGCTCACCGGGGACGAGCGTCGCCGGCGGCGGCGCCAGCGCTGGCCGCGCTGCTGCGGCGGTTCCCGGTCGCCGTCCTGGGCCGGGAGGACTGATGCACGAGTTCCGGGTCTGGGCGCCGCGGCCCGGCGCCGTCGAGGTCGTCCTCGGCGAGCAGCGCCTGCCGATGGCCCCCGGGTGGAGAGCGGCGTGGCCGGGGCCGGTACGGCGGGCGGCTGGTGGACGCGGGCCGCGGCCGGGCCCGGGCACCGACTACGCGTTCAGCTCGACGGCGGGCCGCCCCGCCCGGACCCCCGTTCGGCCTTCCAGCCCGAGGGCATCGACGGCCCGTCCGGGGTGGTCGACCACGCGGCGCTTCGCCTGGACCGACAGCGCCTGGCGGGGGGTGCCGCTGCCCGGGGCGGTCCTCTACGAGTGCCACGTCGGCACGTTCTCAGCCCGAGGGCACCTTCGACGGCGCGATCGAGCACCTGGACCACCTGGTCGACCTGGGCGTCGACGCCGTCGAGCTGCTGCCCGTCGCCGAGTTCTCCGGCGAGCGGGGCTGGGGCTACGACGGCGTCGACCTGTTCGCCCCGCACCACGCCTACGGCGGCCCGGACGGCCTGAAGCGGCTCGTCGACGCCTGCCACGCCCGCGGCCTCGGCGTGGTCATGGACGTCGTCTACAACCACCTCGGCCCGGCCGGGAACTACCTGCCGGAGTTCGGCCCCTACTTCACCGACCGGCACCAGACCAACTGGGGCGACGCCGTCAACTTCGACGGCCCGGGCAGCGACGAGGTGCGCCGCTTCGTCATCGACAACGCGCTCATGTGGCTGCGCGACTACCACTGCGACGGGCTGCGCCTCGACGCCGTGCACGCCATCGTCGACGACTCCGCCACCCACATCCTCGAAGCGCTGGCGGCCGAGGTCGACGCGCTGGCCGCCCACGTGCGCCGCCCGCTGTTCCTCATCGCCGAGAGCGACCTCAACGACCCGCGCTTCGTCCGCAGCCGCGACGCCGGCGGCTACGGGCTCGACGCCGCGTGGGCCGACGAGTGGCACCACGCCCTCCACGCCGTGCTGACCGGGGAGCGAGCGGCTACTACGAGGACTTCGGGCCGCTGCCGCAGCTGGCCAAGGCGCTGCGCCAGGCCTGGGTCTACGACGGCATCTACTCGCCGCACCGGCAGCGCGTGCACGGCCGGCCGCCCGTCGGGCTGACCGGCAGCCAGTTCGTGGTCTGCACCCAGAACCACGACCAGATCGGCAACCGGGCGGCCGGCGAGCGATCGGCCGCCCTGATGAGCGACGGCCGGCTCCGGGTCGCCGCCGCTCTGCTGCTGACCGCCCCGTTCGTGCCGATGCTCTTCCAGGGCGAGGAGTGGGCGCGCCAGCACGCCGTTCCAGTACTTCACCGACCACGCCGATCCCGGGCTGGGCCGAGCGGTGAGCGAGGGCGGCGCCGCGAGTTCGCCGCGTTCGGCTGGGATCCGCCGCGACGTGCCCGACCCGCAGGACCCGGCGACGTTCGAGCGCTCGAGGCTGGACTGGGCCGAGCTCAGCAAGGACTCGCCGCGCCGACCTGCTGGCCTGGTACCGCCGGCTGATCGCGCTGCGGCGCGGAGATCCCGGCGCTCACCGATCCGCGCCTCGACCGCGCCTCGACCGAATACGATCAGGAGGCCGGCTGGATCGTCGTCCGCCGCGGGCCGGTCGCCGTGGCCGTCAACCTCGGCAGCAGGACATGGACCTTCCCGGTCGGTCCGTCGGCAGAGTTGCTCGCCGCTTCCGCCCGCCAGCGTCGAGCGGACGCGGCGAGAGTCTGATCCTGCCCCTGACACGGTCGCCATCCTGAGCTCGCCGATCCTCGACCAGAAGGATTCAGCCACATATGACCGATCCCATCGAGATCTGGCCGGGCCGCCCGTATCCCCTGGGAGCCACCTACGACGGCGGCGGCACCAACTTCTCGTTGTTCTCCGAGGTCGCCGAGCGGGTCGAGCTGTGCCTGTTCGACGACGACGGCGCGCGAGGAGCGGGTGGTCCTCGACGAGGTCGACGCCTCCTGCTGGCATGCCTACCTGCCCTCGGTGGCGCCCGGGCAGCGCTACGGCTACCGGGTCCACGGGCCGTGGGCGCCGGACGCAGGGCCAGCGCTGCAACCCGGCCAAGCTGCTGCTCGATCCCTACGCCAAGGCCATCGAGGGCCAGGTCGATTGGGCCCAGGCGTGCTTCCCCTACGACTTCGGCGACGAGAACTCCCGCAACGACGACGACAGCGCGCCCGCACGTCCCCCGGTCGGTGGTGCACAACCCGTACTTCGACTGGGGCAACGACCGGCCCCCGGACATCCCGCTCAACGAGTCGGTCATCTACGAGGTCCACGTCAAGGGGTTCACCGCGCGCCATCCGGACATCCCCGAGGCGCTGCGCGGCACGTACGCCGGGCTGGCCCATCCCGCCGCCATCGAGTACCTGACCGGGCTCGGCGTCACCGCGGTGGAGCTGCTGCCGGTGCACCAGTTCGTCCACGACGCGCATCTGGTCGAGCGGGGGCTGCGCAACTACTGGGGCTACAACTCCATCGGCTTCCTCGCCCCGCACAACGAGTACGCGGCGGGCGGCCAGCGCGGCGAGCAGGTCGCGGAGTTCAAGGCCATGGTCCGGGCGCTGCACGAGGCGGGCATCGAGGTGATCCTCGACGTCGTCTACAACCACACCGCCGAGGGCAACCACCTGGGGCCGATGCTGTCCTTGAAGGGCATCGACAACGCCGCCTACTACCGGCTGGTGGCCGACGATCCGCGGTTCTACTACGACACCACCGGCACCGGCAACAGCCTCAACGTGCGGCCACCCGCACACCCTCCAGCTGATCATGGATTCGCTGCGCTACTGGGTGACCGAGATGCACGTCGACGGCTTCCGCTTCGATCTGGCCGCCAGCCTGGCCCGGCAGTTCCACGAGGTCGACCGGCTGTCGGCCTTCTTCGACCTGATCCAGCAGGATCCGGTGGTGTCCCAGGTCAAGCTCATCGCCGAGCCGTGGGACATCGGCGAAGGCGGCTACCAGGTGGGCAACTTCCCCGCCCTGTGGTCGGAGTGGAACGGCAAGTACCGCGACACGGTGCGGGACTTCTGGCGGGGCGAGCCCGCCACCCTGGGCGAGTTCGCCTCCCGGCTCACCGGCAGCTCCGACCTCTACCAGGCGCGACAGCCGGCCATCCCGGAGCCAGCGTCAACTTCGTCACCGCCCACGACGGCTTCACCCTGCGCGACCTGGTCTCCTACAACGAGAAGCACAACGAGGCCAACGGGGAAGGCGGCGCCGACGGCGAGAGCCACAACCGCTCCTGGAACTGCGGCGCCGAAGGCGACACCGACGACCCGGCCGTCCTGGCGCTGCGGCACCGGCAGCAGCGCAACTTCCTCGCCACCCTGCTGCTCTCGCAGGGCGTCCCCATGCTGCTTGGCGGCGACGAGTCCGGCCGCACCCAGGGCGGCAACAACAACGCCTACTGCCAGGACAACGAGATCTCCTGGCACGACTGGGACAACCTCGACGAGGACCTGCTCGAGTTCACCCGCCGCCTCATCGCGCTGCGGCGCGAGCACCCCGTGCTGCGGCGGCGGCGCTGGTTCCAGGGCCTGCCCATCCGGGGTTCTGTGGACCTTGGCTGGTGCAAGCCGGACGGCACCGAGATGGGTGACGACGACTGGGACGCCGGGTCCGCCCCGACGGTCGGGCTCTTCCTCAACGGAGAGGCAATCACCGACCGTGACGCCGCGGCCAGCGGGTGACCGACGACTGCTTCCTGCTGCTGTTCAACGCCCACCATGAGCCCATCGAGTGGACGCTGCCCAAGCTGTGGGGGGAGAGGTGGGAGATGATCCTCGACACCTCAGGCGCGCCCCAGGATGGGGACGCCCTGGAAAGCGGCCGGGTTCTTCCGGTCGCCGGCCGATCTGTCGTTGTTCTCCGGCGCCAGGAGTAACTCTGCGCATCCAGTTTGACTTTTTGAGTAACGGGCCGGGAGTCCGCGTCGCTGTAGTGGCGTAGTTCACCGCCTCATGGACTGAGGCCCGACCCTGAGGAGTAGACGAATGCGCATGTCCCTGCTGACCCGTACCGCGGCGGCCACGGCGATCGCCGCGACCAGCGCGCTGGCGGTGACCAGCACCGTTGAAGCCGCGCCCAGCGCCGCCAAGCCCGCCAAGGCCGGCACCTCGCTGTCGATCGGGGTGTCCAAGGGCATCATCAAGCGCGGGCAGAAGGTCCGCGTCGCCGGTGTGCTCAAGGGAGCCATGACGACTGGCCTGGCCGGCAAGTTCGTCAGCCTCGAAGCCGCCATGCCCCGCGCGAAGTTCATGGTGATCGGTAGTTCGACCACGAACAAGGCGGGTGACGTCGGTTTCGTGGTGAAGCAGATAACCACCGAGCGGTACAAGCTGGTGTTCAAGGGAACCTCCAGGTTCGCCCCCGCGCACAGCGCCATCGTCACCGTCCGGGTGTCGGACAGGGTGGCATAGCCGGGCAAATGTTCACCGTCGGCGGCCGGGCCAGCGGAGGGCTGGCCAGGCCGCCGACGGAGGAGCCGCGCTACGCTGTGCAACCATGCTGACGCTGTGCAACCATGCAGACGCTATGGGCGACGAGGCGAACGGCTTCAACGAGGCGCTGGCCCGGGCTCGGTCGGGCGATGAGGCCGGCTTTCTCCAGCTATGGCGCGAGTTGCACCCGCGGTTACTGCGTTACCTGCGCGTTCTTAGCCGTGACGACGCAGACGACGTGGCCAGCGAAACGTGGCTCCAGGTCGTGCGCGACGTGCACCGCTTCGATGGCGGAGCGGATGACTTCCGCTGCTGGCTGTTCACCATCGGCCGCCATCGGGCCGTGGACGCGGCGCGGGCCCGCATGCGCGTCCGCAACAGGCTGATGACGGCTGACGTTGACTGCGTGGCCGACGACCACCTGGTCGAGAATCAGGTGCTCGATTACCTGTCAACCAGGCACGTGGTCGCCCTGGTCGCCGGGCTTTCCCGCGACCAGGCCGAGGCGGTGGCGCTGCGGATCATCGCGGGTCTGGACACGGCTGAGGTGGCCGGGATGCTCGGTAAATCCCCGGGTGCGGTCCGCGTCGCGCTGCACCGGGGGCTGCGGGCTCTGGCGGCTGACCCGCGCCTCCAGGCTCTCGAGGAGGTGAACCGGTGAACGCCCATGCGCGGGTCACCGGGCCGCCGCGGCACGCCGACTGTCGTTAGACGGCAAGCGACACCTAGGCTCTGGCTATGAACGAGCTGACCGCGTTGTTCACCCGCGCTTCCAAACTCTGGCGCGGTGCGGCCGACGAGGCGATGAGCCGCCACGGGGTGCGCGTCGGCCAGAACCTCATCCTGGAGGTGCTCTGGGAGACCGACGGCCTGACTCCGGGCGAGCTGGCCGAACGCCTGCACGTGAGCACTCCGACCGTCGTCAAGTCGGCCGGCCGGATGGAAGCATCGGGCCTGCTCACCAAGCGACGCGACCCGGCCGACGCCCGCCTGGTCCGGCTTTACCTCACCGACCGGGCCCGCTCTGTCCAAGGTGCGGTTCAGGCGGCTCGGGCGAGCCTCGAGGAACGGGCCACCGCGACCCTTACGGAGGCGGAGCGACGCCACTTGCAAAGTGCGCTGACGAAGATCATCAGCCAGCTCGCCGACATGACTCCGGTGGGCAAGTCCCATGGATCAGCCCGCTGAAGTTCCGGCCCCCTGCCGCATGCTTTTGGCTGAGCGATGTTCGGAATCTGCGACCGTCGGACGATGATCTGGTGTGGACGTTGAGCAGGAGGCCTCGGGCGGGCAGAATCCGGTGGCTGCCCTCTATCGCCGCGCCCTGCCCCAGGTCTACGGGTACCTCCTGCCACGTTGCGGCAGCGCCGCGCTGGCCGAGGACCTGACGGCGGAGACATTTATGGCGGCTGTCGCGGCGGCCGGGCGGGAGCGTCCGCCGGAGCTCACCGTCGCCTGGCTGGTGGGTGTCGCCCGTCACAAGCTGGTCGACCATTGGCGGCGGGCCGACCGGGAGCGCCGCGGCCTCGCTGTGATCGACAGCGGGGCCGAGGCCGTGGACGACCCCTGGGAAGCGCGACTCGACGTCGCGGCGGCCCACGCAGCCCTGTCGCGTCTTTCGGTCCACCATCGCGCGGCGCTTACGCTGCGCTATCTCGACGGCCTGTCCGTGGCCGAGGTCGCCGAGCAGCTTGGCCGGAGCCTTCATGCCACCGAGACGCTCCTGGCCAGGGCCCGGGCCGCGCTTCGCCGCGTGTACGAAGAGGGGGAAGGCCGTGACGCCTGACCCGCTCGACGCCCTGCGCCTGCCGATCGTGCCAGTCGAGCCACGACCGGAGTTCGCCGCCGGCCTGCTCCGCCGCCTCCGTCGCGAACAGCCGCCGGCGACCGTCGGCGGTGCGACCGTCCGCTACTTCGTGGCCGACCTCGAGGCCGCCATCGCGTTCTACTGTGATGATCTCGGCTTCGAGCAGGAACTGCGGCCCTCTCCGGCTTTCGCCATGCTCTACCACGGTGACCTGCGTCTGCTACTCAGCGTGCCCAGTGGAGCGCATGCCTTGCCGGACGGGACGCTGCCCGACCCTGGCGGCTGGAACCGCATCCTGATCCAGGTCCCCGATCTTGAGGCAACCGTCGAGGTGCTTCGGGGTCGAGGTGTCCGGTTCCGCCACGAGGTCGTCACTGGTGTCGCCGTGCGCCAGGCACTCCTGGAGGACCCCTCGGGCAACCCGGTCGAGCTGTTCGAGCCGCTCGCCGCCTATCACGAGCGTTCGCCCCGGCGTCACGATGAGTAACTCGGGCCTGGAGCGTCTGTATCAAGCGCCCGTATCAGAGGAAGAAGGGATTCGCCGATGAGCACGGTCAGCGTCCGTTACATCGTCACTGACATCGACGCCGCGATCGACTTCTATACGGCCCGTCTGGGCTTCGAGGTTCAGATGCGCCCGAATGACCTCTTCGCGATGCTCGTCCGCGGTGACCTCCGGCTGGTGCTCGTCAGGCCGGTTGGTCCAGACGGGCCGGCTGGGGGCGGCGCGCCGATGCCCGACGGCAGGATGCAAGAGCCGGGCGGGTGGAACCGCTTCAGCGTCGAGGTCCCCGACCTCGCTGCCACCGTCGAGGAACTGCGAAAGAGTGGCGCCCGGTTCCGCAACGACGTCGTGACCGGCGTCGGCGGCAAGCAGATTATCGTTGAGGATCCATCGGGCAACCCAGTCGAGCTCTTCGAGCCGATCCTCGCCGAGGCCCGGCTCTCGCCGCCCCCGCCATCATCGGGCCAGGTGGCCGATGACCGGTAGCGGCTTGTCCGCCGATGAGATCTGGCTCGCCGCAACCTGGCCGTTCGTCCGCGAGCAGCTTCCCCCGCCGCCTGCGATGATTGCCGAACTCGGCTGTGGCGAGGCCGGTGGGCAGCTCACGGCCCTTCTTAGCGTCGGCTACGACGCCGCGGGTGTTGATCCCGAGGCGCCGGAAGGACCGGCGTACCGGCGGATCGCCTTCGAGGACTACTGGCCAGACACGCCGGTAGATGCCGTGATCGCCAGCCTTTCGCTCCACCACGTCGCAGATCCAGCGGCCATGCTCGACCACGTCGGCCACGTGCTCGCTCCTGGTGGCACCCTCGTCGTCATCGAGTGGATCTCGGAGTGCTTCGACGAGGCGACAGCGCAGTGGTGCTTCCGCCACAAGCTCCGCGACAGTACGCAACCCGGTGCCTGGCTCGCGGAGCTTCGCACCGAATGGGCCGAGTCCGCACTTCCCTGGGAGGTCTTCCGCCGGGGCTGGCTGGAGCGTCGCGGCCTGCACAGCGCCAGCGCCATCCGCCAGGCGCTTGATGCCCGCTTCGTCACCACCCATGACAGCAGCGGGCCGTACTACTTCCCAGATCTGCTGGACGCCGACGCGACCGCCGAGCGGGCGGCGATCGATACTGGCGCGATCAAGGCCGGCTGTCTTCGCTACACAGGACGGCCAGTGGCCGGATAGCGGGTGCCGCGTCCTGGTGGGCGCTGATCGTCTCCTCACATTCGGTGCCCCTTCGCCGAGCCCGAGGCAACCTTTGCGGCCTGTCGTTCGTACTTGGATGCCGACAGGATGGGAGGTACGCATGCCGGGCGAACCACCGCACGTGGCCGAAGTGGAGAGCTTTCTCGCCGAACGCGGCGAGCAGCTGCTGCGCACGGCGATAGTCCTGGCCGGAAGCCGGGACGCCGGCGAGGACCTGCTGCAAGCCGCGCTCGAACGGCTGTTCAGGAACTGGCGCAAGATCCGCGGTGACCCGGAGGGCTACCTGCGGCGCACCCTGGCGCATCTCGCCACGGACGGGTGGCGGCGCAACGGCAGGTGGCGGGGCAAGCTGGGCCTGCTCCAGGCGACCGATGCCGGGTACCTGCCCGACGGCACCAGCCACGTTGACCACCGGGATCAGCTTGTGCGGCTACTGGTCCAGCTGCCGTCGCGGCAGCGCACCGCGATCGTGCTCCGGTACTGGGAAGAGCTGAGCGAGGCCGAGACCGCCGAGATCATGGGCTGCTCGGTGGGCACGGTCAAATCGGCCACATCACGTGGCCTGAACCGGCTCCGCGAACTCAGCGGAATCGACTACGCACCACAGGGGAGATAGATGAACACCGAAGTCACCGACCAGCTCCGCGCGGGCATCGAACGTGTCCCGGCCCAGGTTCCGCCGGGCTGGCCCGGAGCGCCTACCGCCGGTACCGCAGGCGCCGTGTCACGGCACGCGCGGCCGCGGCCGCCGGCGCGGCCGCCGTGGCGGGCATGGCGGCCACCGTTATCCTTTCCGGGCGGGCCAGACTCGCCACGCAGACGCAGACGCAGACGACTGCCTATGTCGTCAGCCACGTCACCCAGGCACTCGACGCGATGCCAGCCGACACCATCATGTTTAACCGAATGACATTCCTCCCGCCCGGCCAGGGTCCTGGCTATTACGCGCGGGATGTCTGGGCCACCCGCGGCCGATCTCGGTTCGAGACATTCACGCAGGCTGGCCAGCTCGTAATGGACGCCGGAAGCTCCATCACGCCTACGGCGTGGAAGACGGTCCTAGTCGATTACCAGAACAAAACCTGGTGGCGTTCAGCCAGTCCGGGCATCCACCTTGCTGGCCCGGTGCCTCCTATCAAGTGGACGTGCAGCAACACCCAGCCCGGCACCATCGTCGGGAACGCCACCGACATGGCTGCCCAGGTCCGGACCGCGGTGTCCTGTGATGAGCTGAAGGCCGACGGCACCGGAACCGTCGACGGCGTCACCGCCGTCAAGCTCGCCGGGAATTGGGGCGGCGCCACCGTGACCTACTGGGTGAACGCCACGACCTATCTGCCCGTTCGGATGACGATGACCTGGGGGTACGGGCTGGTGAGGCAGATTGACCTTCACTGGCTGCCGCCGACCGCGGCCAACCTGGCCAAGCTAAACCTCCCGGTTCCGCCGGCGGGGTTCACCCAAGTGAAGCCCTATTCCTGACCGTGGTCGCAACGCACTCGGTGACCTCGCGACGTTCTTCCGCGCTGTGCGATCCGGCCAGGAGAACGTCCGCGAGGTCACCGGCCACGTCCAGCCGACAGTGGCCAGACACGGCTGTCAGTCACACACAGATCCGTCTCTCCCTCTAAGCCAGTTTGCGAGTACGAATCGAATTTATGTTCTACTATCGTCAGATGGCTTCGACGGAGAGAGACCGCATCATTGTCGCCCAGATCGCCGGTGCCGCATACCGCCACGCACGTGGCCGTCCGCTCACCCGCGCGGAGCAAGAGGAAGCGGTCGCGGAACTGAACGCGGCCGCGGACGGCCGGGCCGATCTGCTCGCCGAGCACGCAGGCTTGGCGGTCGGCTGCCACGAAGGCGATCTGGACGAAGCGCGTCACCTTCAAGCAGCGCAGCTGTGCATCAATGCTGGCGCTGACACCAGCCTGATCTCCCGCTGGATCGAGGAAGGCCGGCGACGCGCCGCCGTAGCCAATCGCCGCCGCAGATTAAACCGGTCGGCTCGCCAGCACCGGCTGGTCCTGGACCGCGCGCAGCATGCCCGAGCCGTCCAGCGCCGGGTGGTTCGCGGGAGCCGCCAGCACCCGGAAGATCTCCGTCGCGGACGCCGCGATCCGTCGGGATGCCGAGACCTTCACACGCTCGCCAAAGTCCATGCCATTCACCTCTCCTCCTCGCCTGACCACCCACACTCGACGTGCGGGGCAGCCTGACGGGGTCGTCCACCAAGATCAATTACCTGGTTGACGTTGCGTTCGAGCCGCTAGTCCCCGCCGACGCGGTAGTCGAGGAGCACGAGACGTTCGTCGATGACTGTGGTGCCGATGAGGCTCAGGCGGACGTCGGGCAGCTCGGCGAAGACCGGGCCCTCACCGGTCGCACCGTGGATCGTCGGGAAGACCATGACGCGGAGCCGGTCCACCAGGCCGAGCCGGAAGAGGCTGCGGACGAGGGAGGGACTGCCGATGGTGCGCATCGGCACGCCGTCGGCCGTGGCCTTCAACGCGGGCACGGCCACCTCGACCGGCTCGTCGATGATCGTGGTGTTCGCCCACGTCAGCGGCGGTGTCAGCGTCTTCGAGAACACGATCTTGGGAAGCTGCGCCATCCGGGGGAACGTCGGGTCGTCGCCGTTCGCGACGATCTCGGACATCTGCCGGTACGTCGTTGCGCCCATGAGCATGACGTGCTCCTCGGCGAGCTGCCCGTGGATCCAATCGAACAGACCCGGCGCCCCGTAGCCCCAGTAGGGGGCAGATTGCGGCCCGCCAGAGCCGTACCCGTCAACGGTGCTGAACATGTTGACCCTCAACTCACGCACGGTTCCTCCTGGTTAGGTCATCTCGACACGAGGTCGAGCCGGAGCGCCCGACGCCCCGGCTCCACAGCGCTGACCTCCGATGCAGGGCGAACTCATCGGCCCCGCGCCGACCCGGCCCCCCTCGGCCGCTGACGCCGCGCTGGCGCGATCCGGGCCAGCCGCTGCGCCTGCTCACCGACACTGGAGATGCTGCCGCCTGAGAGCGTTCTCAGAGGTGCGTGTCCCAGTATTGCGCCATGCCCCCTAAGCACGCGCCTGCCGTGGGAGGTGGCGCGGAAGGAAACGAGCGGCTCACCGCGGCCACCGGTGCCGTTCTGCTGGTATTGCTCGCTGCGGAGGGCGTGACCATCCTGCGGATACACCGGCTGCTCACGGCGCACTTCTTTATCGGAATGCTGCTCCTTGGGCCGGTCACGCTCAAGGCCTTGTCAACCTGCTACAGGTTCGTCCGTTACTACACAGGGGTTCCGGACTACCGCAGGAAGGGTCCGCCTGCACCGCTGTTGCGTCTGCTGGGGCCGTTCGTGCTGGCCACGTCTCTCGCGGTCCTCGGCACGGGGGTGCTGCTGGCCTACACGGGGCCAGGGGTAGGCCCGTGGCTCCTCCTGCACAAGGTCACGTTCGTGCTCTGGTTCGGCGTCATGGCGATTCACGTCCTGGCCTACGCCTGGAGGCTCCCTCGGCTCGTCGGCCCCGATCTGCGCGTCGTGGCCGGCCATGACCGGACCCGGCAGGTCCTGGCCGGCCGCTCAGCCCGCTCGCTACTGCTGGCCGCGTCCATTATCGGCGGCCTGATAATCGCCTACCTCACCGTGCACCTGGCCGCTCCCTGGACAGGCCCACGGATCCTCGGCCGATGACACCGCCAGGCGTCACCTGAGGCCACCGCCGCGTCACGGCCGGCTCGCGCGGCCGCTGGCCGGCAGGCTTGCCGCGCGCGGGCCAGTCATGTACTTTCTTAATGGAAAGTACATGACAGAGGAGCCTGAATGCGCGATGCGGCAAGGAACCCGGCCGCGCTGGAGCTGCTGCGGGTGCAGCGGGGCCGGCTGGCGGACCGGATGCGGCTGCCGTGGTGGTACCGGACCGGTGCCGCCATCGTGTGGGCAGTGGTCTTCGCGGGCCCTTTCAGCTCGCGGTACCTTCCCCGGGGGGTTCCCACCTGGCCCATCTTTGTCGCCGCAGCGGCGGTGGCCTGCCTGATGCAGTGGGGCCTGACCCGGGCCACCGGCATAAAGTCGCCCTTCCGGAACCTGCGCTATCCCTCCCCGGGCCGTCCCGTAGGGATCGCGATCCTCGTGGCGTTCCTCGCCGCCAGCGAGACCGAGTTCCTCCTGATCGAACGCGGCCTGCTCGTGGCCGCGATCGTAGTCGCGGCCGTCGGGGTCGCGGCGGAGATGGCCCTCCTGCAGGCCGCTCTGCGGGTGACCCGCCGGGAGCTGCGAGGTGGCGGAGGGGTGGCGTGACCGCCAAGGCCAAGTTCGATCCGCTTATTCACCCGATCACCCGGCTGTCGATCTGCGGGCTGCTCGCGGCCGGCGCGGACTGGGTCGAGTTCGCCGCGCTGCGTGACGCGGCCGGGATCAGCGACTCGGTGCTGTCGAAACAGTCCCGCGTGCTCGAAGACGCCGGGTACGTGGAAGTCCGCAAGGGCGCGGTCGGCCGGCGGCCGCGCACGTGGTTCCGGCTCACCGCGCAAGGTCGCCACGCGGTGGAGGGGCATCTGGCCTGGCTGGCCCAGCTGGAGGAGGCGGTCTCCGCCAGCACCCGGGATGCGCAGCAGGCCAGGCCCCTCCCCGGTGATCGCGACCAGCCGCGCCACGTAGCGCCGCCTCTGCTGGGCAGTAGCTGAGCTGGTTCTGGCCTGCACGGCCAGCCGGGCGTTTCAAGATCGAAACGTTACCTTCACGTTATTTGCGCCAGAACCCGGTTCTCACGAACGAAATCATTGGGGTCCTCGCCTCGCCTCGCCCGGCCAGGCCGCCGGACCAGGACTATAGGCCGCGCAGTGGGGCAGCCGGCTTCGGATGCGCCCCCGGCACTGTCCCCAACCCCGATTAGCATCAGGGGCGCGTAAAACCTAGGGTGTGTCGCGCATCAAGCGGAGCCGATGTGTCGCGCGTCAAGTGGAGCTAGGCAAAGAAGGGACCGCACTTGGTGGACCGCGCTTGGCGGCGGCGCAGCTCGCGCTGTTTCAGGTGCCGGGGTGCGGCGTGATGTCGGTAAGGGCGCGGGTCATGGTGGCGGGGTGCTCGCCGAGTGCGGCGGCGAGCCGGGCCAAGGTGCGGGTGCGGCAGGACGGTTGGGGATGGCGTTCGAGCCTGGCGACGGTCGCGGGGCTTATCCCCGCCCGGGCGGCGAGCTTTCCTGTGACAGGCCGTGCAGGCGGCGCAGCTGCCGCAGTCGTTGGCCGTCGAGGGCGGCGGTCCACCGCTGGGCCGGGCGAGTGGTCCTGGCGCTGGCGAGGACGGGCCGCGGGGCTGGAGCAGGCTGTAGCCGGTTCTCCGCCTTGGCGTGCTGACTGGCGGCGGCCGGTGCCTGCTGGGGTGTGCGCGGACGGTTGTGTGTCTGGTGGCCAGTCGAAACGCACCCGATAGTACGGGTGCGGTAGTCGCCGTCGATGCCCCAACCGGTGGCGAGTGCATGGATGATGTCGAGTCCGTGTCCCCCGCCGGATTCGGCGACGGCGGGGCTCCAGTGGCCGCCCTGATCTTCGACTTCGATCCAGACGTAGCCGCCGGGGCTGAGTTCCGCGCGGACGGTAAATTGGCCGCCGGGCAGCGCGGAGTGGCTGTGCAGGACGGCGTTCGCGGCCATCTCCGAAGCGCACAAGATGGCGTCGTCCGCGATGGGACAGCCGTCGAGTAGCCCGCGCAGGTCTCCGCGGACGGCCCGGATCTGGTCTGGACTTCCCAGGTAGACGCGGCTGAACATCGCTGTCTTTGCCGTCGCAGGTGCTGGCTGGTGCATGACTCTTTCCTTGCGGGTCGTAGTCGGGTACTGTGATCGATAGTCATCTACTCGTCTAGATAAGTTGGATCATGATAGCGAGCAGGCAATGTTCCTCCAGGGGCTAGATAAGCCGGACGCCGTCGTGCGCGCGTACGGCGGGCGGGGTGGCGAAATCGAGGGCGTCGAGGATGCGGATGGCGTACGCCTGGTCGGCCAGGTCCGCGACCTCGCTGCGGCTGGCCCACCGGAACGCGGCTGTCTCGCTGGCGCTGGCCAGGGCGCCGCCGGTCTGGCGGCACCGGAAGACGAGCGCGACGATGCCCTGGCTCATGTTCTTGTACACGCCAGTCAGCGCGGACGGCTCCACGTCCAGGCCGGTTTCCTCGGCGACCTCACGGCGCAGCCCATCGGTGATCTCCTCGCCGAGCTCCAGGACACCGCCGGGCGGCTCCCAGTCGCCGTTGTCGCGCCGCCGGATGAGCAGGGCCCGGTCTTGGCCGTCGACGACCACGGCGGCAACGCTCACCGAGTGCCGTGGGCCCTCTGCCATCGGCGCGTCACCTCCAGCGCTACTCTTGCCCCAGTAGATCACACGTATAGACAGGTCGAGGAGTATTCGTGTCACCAGATCTAGCGGCCGTTCTCGGCACACTCGACCCTACAAGCGACCGTGCGGTCTTCCGGCAGATCGCCGACCACCTGCGGGACGCCATCGAGAAAGGCCGCCTGGCCGAGAACGAGCAGATTCCCTCCGAGACCCTAATGGTCGAGCATTACGGCGTGGCCCGGATGACGGTGCGGCACGCCATCCAGGGTCTCCAGTCCGAGGGCCTGGTCCTGGCCGAGCACGGCCGCGGCGTCTTCGTCCGGCCCCGGCCCCCCGTCCGGCGGCTCGCCTCTGACCGGTTCGCGTGCCGCAACCGGGAGCAGGGGAAGGCCGCGTTCATCGCCGAGGCGGAGCAGGCGGGTAGCAGGCCCGAGGTGGACAGCATCATCATCCGCGAGGAACGCCCCACCCGCGACATTTCCGCCCGGCTCGGCACCACCCGCGAAGTCCTGGCCCGGCACCGCCGCTACCTCCTCGACGGGCAGCCCGTCGAGACCGCTGTCTCCTACATCCCCCTCGACATCGCCACCGGCACCGCGATCACCGAGCCGAACCCCGGCCCCGGCGGCATCTACGCCCGCCTCGAGGAGGCCGGGCCACCCTCGACCACTTTGACGAGGAAGTCCGCGCCCGGATGCCCATGCCTGGCGAGACCCGCGCCCTGCGCCTGGCTCCCGGCGTCCCCGTGTTCCACCTGGTCCGCACCGCGTATGACAATGAAGGCCGTGCGGTCGAAGTCTGCGACACGATCATGGCCGCCGACGCGTACGTCCTGGCTTACAGCCTTCCCGCCCGGTAATCCCTTGACAGTCCAGCTTCTACTCGTCTAGACAAGCTGCCTCACAGTGCCGGAGGGTGTGGGATTCGAACCCCGATGAGACTTGCGCCCCATAGCGGTTTTCAGGACCTGCGCCAAAATCGTCGTGACCTGCGCCAACGGCCCTTGTGGCGAGTGCCTGGCCCGCGTATTTGCCGTGAGCAGGCTCGGTGCCATATCCGTCCTGCTGCGATTGGCCGACGGTCGCCCGCCAGAGCGGGGTGATCGGCCACCGATCCTGACGGTTCGGTGTTGGCCCACTGGCGCATGGGCTGTCTGATGCGACCCTGCGCGACGTACCCTCACCCAGGATTGCGCCCTAGCGGATCTCAAGACCGCTGAACTGAGCTGACCTGCGGAGTTCTGGTCTGTGGCGAGGTTTGTTTGGCACGTATTCGGCATGATCGGCTCTTGGTAGCGCGGTCGTGCTGCGGTTGGACTGATGCTGGGTACTGGGTGGTCCGGGTGGGGTATGCCGGGATCGCCTGGGTGGGGGTAGCTTCGGGCTTGGGACGTGGGCTGGGTGGGTTGGGGGGGAGGGGCGATGGCGGGTGGGGTGCTGGTGGAGGATCTTCGCGGCCTGGTGGCTGCGGGGGGTGTGTGTGGTGGCGGGGGCGGGTGTGTCGGTGGCGGCTTCGGCGGCAGCACTGTGGCGTCTGCCGGCGTTGCTGGCGGATGGGTGCCGCCGGGCGGTGGAAGTCGATCAGGGCCGTCTCCCGCGGGGTGGGGTGAGCTGGTTGGGCGGCAGGCTGGTTCGGGTGATCTGGGCTGGATGCTGGCGGCGGCGGAGGAGGTCACGGTCCGGCTGGGGGGCCGGTCGGGTGGTGAGTTCCGGCGGTGGCTGGCTGAGAGTGTCGGGGGGCTGCGGGTGGTGGATGGTGCGGTGATCGGGGCGCTGGCGGGGCTGGGGGTGCCGGTGGCGACGACGAATTATGACGGGCTGATCGAGGAGGTGACGGGCTGGCCCGCGGTGACGTGGCGGGACGGGGCGCGGGTGCAGCGGGTGCTGCGCGGTGATGAGCGTGGGGTGCTGCATTTGCATGGGTTCTCGCGGGATCCGGAGTCGTGGTGCTGGGATCCGCTCGTATGAGGCGGTGCTGGGGATCCGGCGCGCGCAGGGTGCAGCCGGGCGGTGGCGGGTTTGCGGTCGCTGCTGCTGGCCGGGTTCGGGCGGCCTGGCGGATCCGATTTCACTGCGTTGCGGAGTGGCTGGCGGCGGCGCTGCCGGGCAGTGGGTACCGGCATTTCCGCTGTGCCGCCAGGACGAGCTCCCGGCGGTCGCGGCCCAGCACCGGCCGCAGGAACGGATCATGGCCGTCTTTATCGCAGCGGCATGAGGACCTGGCCCCGTTCCTGCGCCCCTGCCCAGCGCCGGCCGGAGGGCAGGCGGAAGCCCGGTGCGGGTTGGCCCGTTGCGGCGGCGGGGCTGCCGGCGGCGCCGGTGTTGCGTCGGGCGCGATCAGCTGGTGGCGGACTGGCGGCCGCGATGCTGGCCGACCGGGCGAGCGGGTCGCGGTGTGGGGCACCGGGGATCGGAGAGCACGGTGCCTGACCGCATTAACAACGATGGGGTGGCGGCCCGTTCGGCGGCCCGCGCTCGTTCGTCCGTGTGACGGGCGTCGGACGCGGCAGTGCTGCTGAGCGGGTCGCCGCGGAGCTGGGCCTGGCCGGGGAGGCACCGGCGGGTGGCCCGCTGGCCTGGGTCACCGCGGCCCTGGGCGAGGGCCGGGGGTGCTGGTCCTGGACAACCTGGAGACCCCGTGGGCCGCGGACACGATCGCGGTGGAACGGCTGCTCGCTGTACTGGCCGCGGCCGGGGTTGTGGTGGCGGCGGCGATCCGGGGGACAGCACGGCCGGCTGGGCTGCGGTGGCGCAGCCGGCTCCGCTGCCGCCGCTGGCGCTGGCCGATGCCCGCCGGATGTTCCTGGGCATCGCGGGAGGGCAGTTTGCTGGTGATGCCCGGCTAGATGGGCTGCTGGAGGCGGTGGACCGGGTGCCGCTGGCGGTCGAGCTGCTGGCCTGCAACGCCCAGGGCGACCCGGACCTGGCCGTCCGGCCCGCCGCTGGGATACCGAGCGCAGCAAGCTGCTGGCCCGTGCGGGCGGGAGATCCCGGGAACTGAGCGTCGCCGTGTCGGTGGAGCTGTCGGTCACCAGCCCGCAGATGACACCCAGGGACGGCGGCTGATGAGCCTGCTCGGGCAGCTGCCCGACGGCATCGCCGACCCCGACCTGGATGCCCTGCTGCCCAGCGACGCCTGCGGGCCGCGGCGAACCTGCGCCAGCTCGGCCTGGCTTTCAGCGAGACCGGCCGGGTGAGGATGCTGGCACCCATCCGCGAGCACACCGCCGCCGGCAGCCGCCCGCCGCCAATGACCTCGCCACGGCCATCACCCACTACTGCGCCCTGGCCGCGGCCGAAGGCGGCCAGGTGGGCTGCGCGGGGGGTTCCCACGCGGTCCAGCGGATCGCCGCCGAGCCGGGCAACCTGACCCGCATGATCACAGCCGCGATCGGCCAGCACCGCTGGCAGCCAGCCGTGGACGCCGCGGATGGCCTGAGCGAGTACATGCGGTTCACCGGCATGGACATCCCCGGCGTGCTGCAACCCGTGCTGGCCGCCATCCACCAGCACGGCAGCGACCAGCAGCACGCTCAGATCCTGTACGCCGCGGCCAGCATCGCGCTGGCCCGTTCGGATCATGACGCGGCCCGGTCCGGTTCCAGCAGGCCCTGCCGCTCTACCAGCAGGCCGGCGCCGTGCTCGGGGAAGCCAACTGCATCCAGGGCCTGGCCAACATCGCGCTGCGCCGTTCGGATCATGACGCGGCCCGGTCGCGGCTTCCAGCAGGCGCTGCCGCTCTACCGCGGGCGGCACGTGCTCGGGGAGGCCAACTGCATCAAGAGCCTGGCCGACATCGCGCTGCGCCGTTCGGATCATGACGCGGCCCGGTCCGGCTACCAGCAGGCGCTGCCGCTCTACCGCCGGTCGGCGTCCGTGCTCGGGGAGGCCAACTGCATCAGAGCCTGGGCGACATCGCGCTGCGCCGTTCGGATCATGACGCGGCCCGGCCGGTACGAGGAGGCGCTGCCGCTCTACCCCAGGTCGGCGACGTGCTCGGGGAGGCCAACTGCATCCGGCGCCTGGGCGACATCGCGCTGGACCGTTCGGATCATGACGTGGCCCGGTCCGGCTGCCAGCAGGCCCTGCCGCTCTACCAGCAGGCCGGCGACGTGCTCGGGGAGGCCAACTGCATCAAGGGCCTGGCCGACATCGCGCTGGCGCCGTTCGGATCATGACGCGGCCCGGTCCGGCTACCAGCAGGCGCTGCCGCTCTACCAGCAGGCCGGGGACGTGCTCGGGGAAGCCAACTGCATCAAGGGCCTGGCCGACATCGCGCTGGCCCGTTCGGATCATGACGTGGCCCGGTCCGGCTACCAGGAGGCCCTGCCGCTCTACCAGCAGGCCGGGGACGTGCTCGGGGAAGCCAACTGCATCAAGGGCCTGGCCGACATCGCGCTGGCCCGTTCGGATCATGAGGTGGCCCGGTTCGGCTACCAGCAGGCCCTGCCGCTCTACCAGCAGGCCGGGGACGTGCTCGGGGAAGCCAACTGCATCCAGCGCCTGGCCGACATCGCGCTGGCCCGTTCGGATCATGAGGTGGCCCGGTCCGGCTACCAGCAAGCGCTAGCGCTCTACCGGCAGATCGCTGACCCGTCTTCGATCGGAGGGGTGCACCAGCGCCTGGCCCGGCTCACCACAGGCACGGAACGCGAGGCACATGTGACGGCCGCCAAGGAAGCCTGGCAGAGCATCAACCGGCCGGACCTGGTGGTGGATCTGGCACAAGAGTTCAGCTCCGGCGCCGCCAGCAACCCCAGCACCACCGCCAGCGGCATGCCGGGATCCTGATCCGATGGAGCCTGGCTCATCAGCGCACCGTCACCGTGAGAATGATCAGCACTAGACCGTAAGCCCGCCACGCCCAGGTTTAGGCCGGTCCACAGCCAGTGCAGCCGGACCCGATACAACCGCGGATATGCCCGGGCATGCTCGTCACGGAACTGGCCCAGCAGCGCAGCGTTGTCTGGCAGGTCCCCGGACTGCACGAGCGCCCGGGTCGGCGCCCGCGCCTCGCCGAGGTGGTAATTAGCCCGCTCGTGATATTTCGCAGCGGCCAGCGCCCCGTACAACCCGATCAGCACCACCAGCACCGACAACGGCAGCGTCTCGGCCGAAACGCTGCTGCACCACCAGCCCGCTGATGGCAGCAGCGACCGCCAGCACGTAATTGGTCAGCGCTGCCCGCTGGCCTCTGACTGGCGCAATTGCGCGCGGTGCTCACTCCAGTACGCCACCAAGGTGTCAGGCACCGCCGTCCGTGCCCTCCTTGCCGCAATGATCGCCCTGCTGGCCCGCCCGGGAGGCGCCGCTAACCGTGGCCGCGCTACTATCAGTTTCCTGAATTAGAACAGCCAAATTGGTCCGCAAAACGGCGACGGTGGGATGGTCGGGGCCGTAGGCGGCCTCGGTGATGGCCAGGGCGCGCTCGGCCAGCGGCCGGGCCTGCTCCAGCTGGCCCAGGTCCCGCCAGATGGTGGCGAGGACGATCAGCCGGATGCCGACGTCGGGGTGGTCGGGGCCTGGAGGCCTCGGTGATGGCCACGGCGCGCTCGGCCAGCGGCCGGGCCTCCCCGGCCTGGCTCAGGTCCTGCCAAATGAGAGCGAGGTTGCTCAGCCAGGTGCCGACGTCGGGGTGGTCGGGGCCGTAGGCGGCCTCGGTGATGGCCACGGCGCGCTCGCCCAGGGGCTGGGCCTTCTCCGGCTGGCTCAGGTCCTTCCAGATGGTGGCGAGGTTGTTCAGCAGGATGGCGACGTCGGGGTGGTCGGGGCCGTAGGTGGCCTCGGTGATGGCGAGGGCGCGTTCTCCACCGGCCGCGCCTGCTCCGGCCGTCCCAGGCCCCGCCAGATCCCGCCCAGGACGTTCAGCCGGTGGCGACATCAGGGTGGTCGGGGCCGCAGGCGGCCTCGGTGAAGGCCACGGCCCGTTCGGCCGCGGCCGTGCCTCCTCCGGCTAGGCCCAGCTCCTCCCAAAAGAGGCCAGGTTGATCAGCCGGATGGCGACCTCGGGGTGGTCGGGGCCGTAGGCGGCCTCGTTGATCCTCAGGGCACGTTCTTCCACCGGCCGCGCCTGCTCGGGCTGTCCCAGGCCCAGCAATATCACGGCCAGGTTGTTCAGCGGGATGGCAACATCAGGGTGGTCGGGGCCGCGGGCGGCCTCGGTGAGGCCAGCGCCCGTTCGGCCGCGGCCGGGCATCCTCCGGCTAGGCCCAGGACCCGCCGGATCTGGGCGAGGACGCTCAGCCGCGAGCCGACGTCGGGGTGTCGGGGCCGTCGACGGCCTCGTGATGCCCACCGCGCGCTCGGCCAGGGCCCAAGCATCGGTCAGCCGGGCATGCACCAGCAAGTAGGCGTCGGCCCGGCCCAGTAGCCGCGCATCCTCCGCCAGCCTGGCTGTGTCCAGCTGCGGCCGAGCATGGTCGGAGTGACCGGCGGCGGCCAGCACATGCGGCAGCAGCACCCCCCACCGCGGCCAGTCCCCCGGACGCCCCATCATCGCGCGGCGCGCCCGCCAGCAACCCCAGCGCCACCGCCAGCGGGCTCACGCGTTCCCCCCACCAGCAGGGAGCGGTCCTCCCCTCCCGCCGCGGGCGGCCGTAGGCGTGGCAGGGTGGCGGCCTGATCGCGCCCTGCACCAGCCGGTGCAGCTGCAGGCCCGCCTGTGTCCGCCGGGCCAGAGAATAATCCACCAGCACGGCAATCGCGTCGTGAAGGTAAGTAGGTCTGCAGCCGCCGAGGCCAGCGGCGCGGGCAGTAGCCCGGCGTGGGGTGAACAAATCCAGCGGTACCGGCTCGGAGCGAGCCAGGCGCACAGGTCCAGCAGCAGCACCGCGGCCGGGCTGTCGGCGCTGACACGTCCGAGGGTGATCTCCCACAAGGTAGCGATCGTGTCGGCCGGCCGCTGACCCGGCCCCGGGAATTCAGCTCCTCGGCCCGTGGCGCAGCAGCGCCAGATATTCCCCGCCGGCATCTCCGAGCGGTCCAGCTAGGCTGCGGCCTGCGCCAGCGCCAGCGGCAGCACCAGCTCCCCGGCGATAAGCGCGGCCGATCTCCTCATACAGTCCGGGACCCGGGCCCGGAGCTACGTACCGCGCCCGCCATGTCGATTACATTCAGCTCCAGGACCGGGCCCAGGGCGGCGAACCCGGCCCGCCGGGTGGTGACGACCACATGCCCGGGGATCCCCCGCAGGTTGCGGCCCCCCCGGCATCCAAGCCCCGACATCTTCCCTGGTCGGCGTTATCGAAGACCAGCAGCCACCCCGGCACGGCCGGCGGAGCCGTCGTGAACCTGCACCCGCAGCCCCTCCGGGTCGGGGGCCGGTTCCAGGCCAAGCCGCTTGGCCAGGGCGTGAACTGGTCAGGGATCGCCGCGGGCTCCTCCGCAGTGATCGAGTACACCAGGTCATAAGTCCCCGGCACGCGGGTGGCCGTACTCGGTAGCCAGCTGGGTCTTCCCCACCCCGCCCATCCCCCGCAGCGTTCCACCGTCACCCGCGTACCCGCCTTATGCCTTGGCGCCAGGTCCTCCAGTTCGCCGCCCCGGCCGGTGAAGTTAGGGTTGCGGGCCGGGACCTTCCACACCGGCGGCATCGCTCGGGGAACCACGGCTCGCGCTCGCTCGCCCCGCCTGCCGCGGGAAACCAGGCCTATCTTGTCGGGCTTGGCCCGGCCTGACATGGCACCAGACACCATCGAGCGCAGCCGGGCCTTCGCCTTCGCCTCCGCTACCCCGAACAGGTCGATGCTGACCACCCCGGACAGCAAACCCGGCCGGTCACACTCCCGCCACCCGCAGCGACCAGCAGCTTCCGGTCCCGTCGGGCAGCCGGATCTCCTGCCCCGCGCCGCCTCCACTCGGCCCCCCCGAACTACGACTCCAGGTACGCCCAGGACAGCACAGCGATCGTCCCCCCCCGCCCGGGTACCCCCTCCTTCATGCCTGGATCCAGTTGCTGCCCGGACGAAATCCCACGCCGGCCGGAACCCGGTGCCCAGGGACCCCTAGATTCCCCGCGACCCACTCCGCCCACGCCCGGTCCGCCTGGGTATAAGGAAACGGAAGAAATCCCCACTCCAGAGCCTGAACTTGGCCCATCTCAGCCGACCAAAACGTTCCACAACCCTGGGCCACCGCGCACCCCGCAAGACAGAACACCTACGGCAGCCGGAAGCTGACACGATCGCGCCCAGGACCTCATAACCACACAGGCGAGGATCGGCCCCACATAGAGCACTTCGCCGCGTATTCGCCACAGCGGGCGCATCGGCCGCGCAGACGCACATACAGTCGCATAGGCAGAGCGACAGAGAGACGGCCCAGGTTGCGCATAAGCGCAAGCCAGAGGCACTTTTCAAAGTTAAAGGCGGAGGGTGTGGGATTCGAACCCACGATGAGACTCGCGCCCCATAGCGGTTTTCAAGACCGCCGCCATCGGCCACTAGGCGAACCCTCCAGGCGACCACGATAGCGCCGTGCCCGAGTCCGGGAGTAACCAGCACAGCGCGGGTGAGTAGGCTCGCCGGGAGGAACTGAAGGAGCCTTCATGCTGCCCCCGTTCGGCTGGCAGGCGGTGCTGGACCGCTGGGACTTCGCGCCTGTCGTCACCGCTGTCGCTGTCATCGCCGCCGCCCTGTATCTGTGGGGCGCGTGGCGGGTGGCACGGCGTCATCCGGCCCGGCCGTGGCCGTGGTGGCGGACCGCCATGTTCCTCGGCGGACTTGCGGTCGTGGTGCTCGCCACCGAGAGCGGCATCGGCACCTACGACGACGTGCTGTTCTGGGATCACATGATCCAGCACCTGATGCTGATCATGATTGCCCCGGCGATGCTGGTGGCGGGCCAGCCGGTCACCCTCCTGCTGCACGCGAGCAGGAACCCGCTGCACACCTGGACCAAGCGGGTCGTTCGCTCCCGGGCGGTCAGCTTCCTGACCTGGCCGCCGTTCGCGCTCGCCGCCTACGCCGTGACCATCGCCGGAACGCACCTGACCGGCCTGATGGGCCTGGTCATGAGGAACCCGGCGCTGCATGACGCGGAACACGCGCTGTACCTGGTCGTCGGCTACCTGTTCTTCCTGCCCCTCGTGGGCAGTGAGCCGATCCGCTGGCGCGTCTCCTATCCGGTCCGGCTGCTGATCCTGCTCTTGGCTATGCCCGTGGACACGTTCACCGGCCTGGTACTCGGCTACGCCACCACCGGGATGCCAGGCATGGCGGCGACCATGCGCCCGCCCGGGTCGCCGAGCCCGGTGGAGGACGTGCACTGGGGCGGCGCGGTGATGTGGATCGGCGGCGACGCGATCATGTTCGCCTTCATGATGATCGTTTTCCTGCTGTGGAGCCGCGACGAGCTGACCGACACACACGCTCAGGGCTGGCTGGAGGGCGTGCGGAAGTCCAGCTTCGATGAGCTGGTCGGCACGCCCGCCACACGCGGCGAGACCAGCAACGCCAGCGAGGCCGACCGGCCCGGGGGTCAGCCAAAACCAGCAGCACCAGCAGCACCAGCAGCACCGGCGGCATCGACGATGACGAGCATCTCGCCGCGTACAACGCCTACCTCGCCCGGCTGAACCAGCCCGGGCGCGGCGCTGGCGGCCGACCCTAGCATCTCGCCACCCAGCGGCACCTCGCCACCCAGCCGCATTTCGGCCACCTCCAGCGGCCCAGAATCACACCGGCACGCGGCCTAGCGGCCAGATAGCCAGCCGGAACCCGCGGAATGGCGGCGCCGAAACCCGATGGCCGTGAAATGCGCGATTCCCATCTGAACCCGGCGCGGACGCGGCGCGTAACAAGGGTGGAGCGTGCGCAGCGGCAGGCAACTGAATGAGGAACCTCACCCTCATTCCCGTCACCGCGCACGAAGGGACCTTCGAGAGGGGAGCAAATCATGTCGGTGATCCACCGGATCGCCCTCACGTTCGCCGGGACAGTGGGAGCTGTAGCGGCAGCGGCGTTGGTGATGGCGCCAGCCGCGGGAGCGCAGTCCACCTCGGCCACACCGTTCATCAGCCAATTTCATACCACAACGACGATCGCCTCGACCGTGCCGGCCAACGGGGACGTTAACCCGTACGGCACAGTGGTGATCCCCCAGAGCACGGGAAACCTGCACCGCGGCGACGTGCTGATCAGCAACTTCAACAACGTTAACAACCTGCAGGGCACCGGGACGACGATCGTCGAGGTCTCGCCGGGCGGCACGGTGACCCAGTTCGCCGGCATCAACCCAGCCACGCTGCCGGGTGCCTGTCCCGGCGGGGTCGGCCTCACCACGGCGCTCTCCGTCCTGCCCGGCGGGTGGGTGGTCGTCGGCAGCCTGCCCACCACCGATGGCACCTCGGCCACCGCGTCCGCTGGCTGCCTGATCGTCCTGGACAGTCATGGCAACGTGCGGGAGACCATTTCCGGGCACGGTATCAACGGGCCCTGGGACATGACCTCGCTGAGCGTGGGCAACCTCTCCGAGCTCTTCGTCACCAACGTGCTCAACGGAACGGTGGCGAACAGCCCGAACATCGTCAACCAGGGCACGGTGCTGCGGCTCGTTCTCGTGCAGAGCGGTAATCAGCCGCCGAAACTCGTCGCCGTGACCACGATCGGTTCTGGTTTCCCCGAGCGCACCGATCCGGCAGCGCTGGTGGTCGGGCCTACTGGCGTCGGCCTCGACTCCCACGGCACGCTGTTCGTGGCGGACAGCGTGGCCAACCGGGTCGCCGCGATCCCGTTCGCGCCGATCCGCCTGACCAGCGCGGGGACCGGCCACACGGTCACCACCGGCGGGGCGCTCAACACACCGCTCGGCCTGGCCATCGCTCCCAATGGTGACGTGCTGACCGTGAATGCCGCAGACGGGTTCATCGTCGAGACGACCCCAGGCGGGAAGCAGGTCGCTACCCACCTGCTGGACAACACGGGCACCCCTCCGGGTGCTGGTGCCCTGTTCGGCTTGGCCGTGGCGCCGTACCGAGCTGGCGTCTACTACGTGGACGACGCCGCGAACACGCTCAACCTGCTGCACTGATTTATCCGCACTGATTTATCCGCACTGATTTACCCGCACTGATTTACCCGCACTGAGCTGTCTGTCCTGGCCCAGCTGTATCGGGGCCAGCTGGACGCCTGCCGGCGTGCCGCGTATGAGGGGGCGCGACACGCCGGCAGGGCTTTCTACGCACATCTAAGGAACTCGCTAGACAGGGCCATAAGCTCCAATGCTGTGGACCCGGTACGGAATCCCTACGCGCCAGGTGCTGGTCAGCGACCGCCTGAACTCGCCGGGCGGGACCGTGAACTCGGCCAGTTCGACGTGGTGCTGGAACGGATCGCGCGGGGGCGCCCGGAGCGAAGCATGGTGCTCACCGGGCTGCGCGGCGTCGGCAAGACCGTGCTGCTGAACTCGTTCCGGTCCATGGCCCTTCAGCGGCTGTGGGGTACCGGCAAGATCGAGGCGCGCCCTGAGCAGTCGCTCAGGCGGCCCGTCGCTGGCGCGCTGCACATGGCGGTCCGCGAGTTGGCGCCGCGGCATCGGGCGCCGGAACGGATCGAGCAGTTCCTCGGCGTGCTGAAGGCATTCGCCGCTCGTGACCCGAAGGCGCCCAAGGGGACGTTCGCGCCTCACCTGGGCATCGACGTGCCCGCGCTGCGCGGGCGCGCTGACTCCGGGGACCTCGAGATCGACCTCACGGAACTGTTCGCCGACGCCGCGTCGGTCGCCACCGATCTCGGCGTGGGCATCGCTCTGTTCATCGACGAGATGCAGGACGTCCCGTCGGCCGACGTGTCCGCGCTGTGCGCGGCCACCCACGAGCTGTCGCAGTCCGGCGGACCGCTGATCGTGGTGGGGGCGGGCCTGCCGCATCTCCCTTCGGTCCTGTCGGCGAGCAAGAGCTACTCCGAGCGGCTGTTCCGGTACGTGCCAATCGACCGGCTGGACCGAGCCGCCGCTGACCTCGCCCTGCTCGCGCCGGCGCGGCGGGAGGGGGCTGATTTCGAGCAGGAAGCGCTCGACGCGCTGTATGCGGCGGCCGACGGTTACCCGTATTTCGTTCAGGCCTACGGCAAAGTGACCTGGGATGTCGCTGCCGCCAGCCCGGTTACCGCGGGGGATGTGGGCGTGGCGAGCCCGCAGGCGGAGGGCGAACTGGCGGTCGGGTTCTTCGGCAGCAGGTACGAGCGGGCCACCCCGGCGGAGCGGGAGTACATGCGGGCGATGGCGATGCTCGGGGACGACCCTGTCCAGACGTCGCAGGTGGCCGACGAACTGGGCCGCAAGCCGTCGAGCGTGTCACCGGCCCGGGACGGCCTGATCAAGAAAGGCCTGATCTACAGTTCCGAGCGCGGCCTCATCGCGTTCACCGTCCCGCATTTCGGCCGGTTCCTGCGCGCCCAGCCCGCCTGACTCCGTGGGCCGGTCCCGTTGCGGCGTTCTTTTCGCGCCACCGGATGAGCCCGGATGAGCGCCACGAAACGCACGGCCACCGTGATCCGGGAGGAATTCCCCGGAGCTAGAACTGGGTTTTGAGGTCTTCGATCTCGCGCGCCCGCTGGCGGAGCTGCGCATACGCTGGCCGCTCCCGGATGCGGGCCAGGGCCCAGCGCACAGCCTCCGCGCGATTAGGCGCGATGCCGGCGGTGATCAGGGCGTCCAGGGTTTCGAGATCCACGGGTGCGAGCCGGGCCATGACCGGGGTGAGATCGCCCCCGGCGCGCTCGCCCTCACCCAGCGGGCGGGCACTTCCGGCCAGCACCATCCGAGGGCCGCGGCACGTTTCGTCGCTGGTGAGGAACTCGAGCCGCCTGGCCTCGGGAGCCTGCTGCGAGAGATCCTGCCGGAACTGCTTTATGGCCGAGCGGTGGGTGTTCTCGAACGTATCCAGGGAGTCGCGCAGGTCGTCTTCGTCCGGTCCGCCCGCCTCGATGAACACCCGGACCAGCAGCTCTCCCGGCTCGATCACCGGGTCGTCTCCATACTGCAGCAGCGCGACCCGCCGCACCGCCCCGGGGAAGCGTTTCTTCGCCTCCTCGTAAATCTGCTTCTCACCGAGATCCAGAGTCGCCCGGTCCATGCCCGCCTCCTAAAGTTACCCTGAGAATCAGGGTAACACCAGTTACTGCCCGGGTCGAGCCGACCCATCCGAGCGTTCGCGAGTGGGCGAGCATCAGCCCGAATTGATTACCACAGCGGGTCCCTCTGCCGGAGTATGGTCTTATCTACCGCCTCCGCTAGAGGACGTTAGATTTCGGCATAGCGTGCAACGGAGCCACCCCCGGCGGAAGGCCAGCCGGTGCCGCCTTCCCGGGAGACGGGGCCGGCGTTTCCCTGAGGACGACGGCTGACTTAATGGCCGGGCGGCGCTGCTTCACCTGGACCGCGAACACCACGTCGGCGTCGGCGCCGTCCAGCCGACCCGGGTACACCACGTATCTCCAGCACAATTCCCGCCACATGTCGGACGGCACGTCACCGCAGATCACGCTGGCCCGCCGCCGCCAGTGCGAACTGCGGCGCAGCGCGGCGAGCGTACGCGGGGCGGGCACGCTGCGCAATTCGCAAGGCTCCGAATAGCCGAGCCGGACCAGGACCTCACCGGCCTCCGGGGACAGCAGCGCGATCACCAGGAATTCGGCGCAGAGGATGCCGAGCAGCAGTGCGGCGCTGCCCCCGGGGGCGGTAGGCGCAGGCCCGGCCCACCGATCGAGGCCAGCGCGGCCAGGGCGAGCAGTGCCGAGCGGGCGACCGAGCGGGCACCCACCGGACGGACGCTGAGGTCGCCGAAGCATCCGCACCCGACGTCCGGGCGGCGGCCACGCAATTCGATCAGGGCACACAGCGCCACCAGGAAGAAAGCGGTCGCGGCGATGCGCGCGCCATCGGCGGCGGCGCCATCCAGCGCACCTGTCCCGGTGCGGGCCGAGGGAGCCACCGTGACCAGCAATGCGGCCCCGAGGGCAAGCTCGCACGCCCACGCGAGCATGGCGGCTGACCGCCGGACCGGCAGCGGAAACAGCTCCGTAGGGCCCAGGCCGGCGTCCAGCGAGCCGATCCGGATGGCCCGGCTCAGCTTGGCGGCGCACGCCCCGAGCAGCATGGCCGCGACGACCGGGACCTGGATCTCCCTGACGTCGCTGACCAGACCGGTCACGGCATGCATCGTCATCGGTCAATCGTGATCGTCGCGCTGAAGCATCCACGTTCCAGTTCACCACCGAGGGCGGCAAAGCTGGCCAGCGCCAGGTCCGCCACCCGGCCCCGGGGGGATATTCCGCAGCAGACGCAGCGGTCGCAGAAAAGCCGGGCGGCCACTCCGCAGCTGGTCACCGGGAGCAGGCGGGAGTTGCCCGTGCACTCATTGCGGACGTCAAGCAGGCTGCCCACGGAGAGATAAGGCATGCGAACGCAGCCGGGATACGGGGATGGTTCCTCGGCACACCCCATGTCCGGGTCGAGCATGGGATAAGCGATCCCCTCGGCGTCATCCGGCTGGCCCACCGGCTCGTGCCAGGTGGCCGAGCCACCGAGGCGGCCCAGGGCGCGGCTCCCCGCGTGCTGGGGCCGTGGCATCTGATCGGCGCGGTAGGCAGGCTGGGACGTCGCGGGCACCAGGCCCTCGACGACCCCGCCCCGGCGCAGCCCGATGACGTCGATGAGGTATCCAGGCTCCAGGCGCGGGAAGCGAACCTGGATGCGGCCTTCCGCGTGGGCCGGGATGACGATGACCTGGCGTCCCCTGGTCTTCCCCGCGTTCGACGACGATTCCCTCGCGGTCCCGTTCGACAATGACCCCGGTGACGCGGCCGATGTTGGCCCAGATCCGGTCCGCCACCCCCGGCCGCGATGGGTGCAGACGCGCGACCACCCGGTCTCCCACCTCAAGGGTGGTCGGGTCCGCCCGGCCACCCTTCCACGCCGGGACGGCGGGCATCAGGGTCAGCCGCTCTTCACGGCCTGCCCGGCAGATCGTGAGGACGTGCGGGCTGGCATCCATCAGCGTCCCGATGACGACGCCCGGCCGCCCGTCCCCGTAGGGGACTGAGCTGGCCCCGTCCCCGAAGGGGACCGAGCTGGTGCCGCCCGGGCCGGCCCCGTGGCCCGGGGGGCCGCGGAGACCTGGCGCCGGCGATCCGGTGGCGCCAGGACGGCGGCCTTGAGTAAGCGGCGGCGCGCGATGAGATCCTCGGTGCCCGACTGAGCGCCGCGATCGCAGCACGTTCCGTGACCGCGTTGGTCCAGCATGATCCCTCCCCGGCAGCACAGCCCCGACCACGACGATGCGTGCGGGACTGGCCCGCGTCAAGCGGTTCGGTCACGTTGGACTTCACGCGGCCAGGCGGATATGCCGGTACAACGGCTAAAAGTCCAGGTCAGATGGCTCGCCGAGGCCCGGGCCAGGTAGTGTGCGCCCGGTCGCGGCTGAGTACGGTTGGGCTGTGAGGTCGGTGGCGATCCCATTGCCACCGGGCCGGGAGCCAGCCTGGAGGTGCGCTTGGACGCCAGCCTGGAGGTCGGCTTGCGCGAGGGCGGCCTGCGCGAGGGCGGTCTGGACGAGGGCGGCCGGGAGGAGGGCGGCCGGGACGAGGGCGGCCGGGACACTGGCCTGGAGCGTGGCCGGACTTCCAGTACGGGTGACCCGGCCTTCCGTGAGTACGTGACCTCACGCAGCGCTTCCCTGCTCCGGATGGCCTTCCTGCTCACCCATAACCGGGCGGACGCCGAGGACCTGGTCCAGGCGGCCCTGGCCAAGACGTACCAGGCGTGGGATCGCATCGAGGACCGGGGCGCGGTGGACGGCTACGTGCGCCGGGCGATGGTGAACACGCATATCTCCTGGTGGCGGCGGCGCCGGGTGGAGGAGTACCCGACTGACGACATCCCGGAACGGGCCGTGGCCGATCATGCGGCCGACGGGGAACTGCACGACGCGCTGCGCCGCGCGATCGAGCGGCTGCCCCGCCGGATGCGCGCCGCCGTGGTGCTGCGCTACTACGAGGACATGAGCGAGGCGGAGATCGCCGACGTGCTCGGGGTGAGCCAGGGCACCGTCAAGAGCACCGTGTCCCGCGCCGTGGCCAAGCTCCGGATTGATGCCGAGCTCCTCGGAGGATGACGATTCGCCCCAGGTCGTGACACGATCCCTCCGACAGGTGAATAACGCCTGGTGCAGCCGACGCCGGGCGCGACCACGAGGAGGTGGGCCGTGCGAAGCACGATGATGGACGTACCTCTGACAGTGACAGCGCTCATGCGTTATGGCACGTCGGTCTATGGCGACAAGGAGGTCGTCACCGCCGAGGAGGGCGGCACGCGGCGTCAGACCTACGCCACGACCGGCGAGCGGGCGGCGCGGCTGGCGAACGCCCTGCGCGGGCTGGGCATCGACGGTGACCAGCGGGTCGCGACGCTGCTCTGGAACAACGCCGAGCACCTCGAGGCCTACCTGGCCGTGCCGTCCATGGGCGCGGTGCTGCACACCCTGAACCTGCGGCTCGACCATGGCCAGCTCACGTACATCGCCAACCACGCCGAGGATCAGGTGATCATTGCGGATGCCACTCTCGTACCGCTGCTGGCACGGGTGCTGCCCGGTATGGAAACGGTGCGCCACGTCCTGGTGACCGGACCTTCCGGCCAAACGGATCCCGCCCAGACCCAGTCCCTGGCCGGCCCCGGGCGCCAGGTGCACTCGTATGAAGACCTGCTGGCGGCCGAGTCAACCTCGTTCGAGTGGCCTGACCTGGACGAAAAGTCCGCGGCGGCGATGTGCTACACGAGCGGCACGACCGGCCTGCCCAAGGGAGTCGTCTATAGCCACCGGTCCGCTTACCTGCACTCCATGGGCGTTTGCCTGGGTAACGCATTCGCCCTGTCCGAGCGGGACCGGGTGCTTCCCGTTGTGCCAATGTTCCATGCGAATGCCTGGGGCCTGGCCTATGCGTCGGTGCTGGCCGGCGCCGACCTGCTCATGCCGGGCCGGTTCCTCCAGCCAGAACCGCTCGTGCGGCTGATCGAGGCCGAGCGGCCCACGGTGGCCGGGGCCGTGCCAACGATCTGGAACGAACTGCTCCGTTACGTGCGCGCCCACGGCGGGGACCTGTCGTCGCTGCGCCTGGTCGTCTGCGGCGGCTCGGCGGTCCCTCATGCGCTGATGGAGGCGTACGAGAAGGAGCTCGGGGTGCGGATCGTGCAGGCCTGGGGGATGACCGAGACCTCCCCGCTGGGCAGCATCGCGCACCCGCCCGCCGGGCTGCCGGCCGAGGAGGAGTGGAAGTACCGGGACTCGGCGGGCAGGCTCTTCTGCACGGTGGAGGCGCGGCTGGTCGGTGACGCCGGCAACGCGCTGCCACACGACGGCGAGGCGGTCGGCGAGGTCGAGGTGCGCGGGCCCTGGGTCACCGGGTCGTACTACCGAGACGATGACCCGGCCAAGTTCCGCGACGGCTGGCTGCGCACCGGGGACGTCGGCGCCATCGACCGGCTCGGCTTCGTGCGGCTCACCGACCGGGCCAAAGACGTGATCAAGTCGGGCGGTGAGTGGATCTCCTCCGTGGAACTGGAGAACGCCCTGATGGCGCACCCCGACGTGACCGAGGCCGCCGTCATCGGCGTCCCGGACGAGAAGTGGGGGAACGGCCGCTGGCCGCGGTGGTGCGCCGGCCTGGCTCCGAGGTGACCGCCGGGGAACTGCGCGAGTTCCTGAGCGGCCGGCTGCCACACTGGCAGCTGCCCGAGCGGTGGTCGTTCATCGACGAGGTGCCGAAGACCAGCGTCGGCAAGTTCGCCAAGACCCGGATCCGGGACGCCTACGCCAAGGGTGACTACGAGGTAACCGAGGTCCGCTGAACCCCGTTGCCGGTTGTCCCGTGATGACGGAGTTCCTTTTGGCGCGCCCCACGGCGGACCGGTACGCTGAGGCCGACCGTCTGGTCGTCGGGAGGCTTCGCCTAGTCCGGTCTATGGCGCCGCACTGCTAATGCGGTTTGGGTCTACAGCCCATCCGGGGTTCAAATCCCCGAGCCTCCGCCCCTGACCAGGGCCTTCTCCGGAATCACCGATCTCGGGGAAGGCCCTGGTTTCGCGTTTTGGGGCACTTGCGCGCACAATGCGCGCACAATCGGCGCGGGAACGCCGGACGCCGGGCTCTCCGGTCCTGCCATCCGCCGTGTTTGCGATCCTGCGGGCGTCCGTGAGTCACCGATCGTTTGTGCCGGCCGTCGCCTGCCTTGGAGTCCCGATCATGACTGAGGTGTTGCGCCCGGTCAGGCTCAGTGGCGTGCAGCGGGCAGCTGTCGGCGTCTCGGCGACGCTGGGGCTGGGCCTGGCGGCGTACGGGGTAGCAGGCGATCCGCTTACCAAGGCCGCCGAACTGCTGGTCAACCAGCCGGACATGACCGGGGCGGACCTGGGACGCGCGCTTGGCATCAGCCCGCGTCACGGCCTGCGGCTGAAGAAGCGAGTCAGGTCCGATGGCATGGCCATCGCGGCGAGCTGAGCCAGCCACTCACGCCCAAGGGTGCCGCGGGATGCTCGCCCGCCCTGTTTCTTCTGCACCCGGATCGGTCTCCCGTGAACGGCGAGGTTCGGCGCGCTCTGTGTGGCCCACAGGGTTCCGCGTAGCTTCTCCCGCACGCCTTTAGCCTTGTCGCTGGATCGCGCGCCGCGATCTTACGCCGGGCGGCTGGGGAGCGCTCTGGTCGCAATGGCGGGGCAGGGCAGCGAGCGCGCGGAGTCTGCCGGTTGTATGGCGCTTGTATGGCAGGCTTGCGTTTCTTGCATGCTGGCAAGAGCCGGGTAGCGAGGCCACGGCCGGTCGGCATGGATCTTCCCGCCCGGCATTGACATCGCTGGTCAGATCCGTGTCAGACACAGACACCGGTCAGACAACGCCGTCCGGCAAGATCCATCGAGTTGTCGTCCAGAAGCAATTTGGTCTTCGTTTCCGCGCGGTCTTTCCCCGGATTCCTAGACACGCGATGGCAGGACGGGAACTGATGTCAGATCAGACGTTCATCAGACACGAAGATATTGCCGGGAAAGTGTCTGATTAATGTCTGAGTGGTGTCTGGGCGGGATGCATTGAAGGCGAAGAAGGGCCAGCCGCCGCGGCGCCGTAACGTCGCCGCGGTGATGGGCTGGGCGGTCGAGGCGGTCGTCAACTACGTGGAGAACGTGCGGCCCCGGTTCGGGTGCGGGGATCATCCGGCGTTGTGGGTAACCGAGCGCGGGGGCCGGGTGAAGCTGGCGGAGATCAATGCCCGGTTCGTCGCCTACCGCGAGGCCCTCGGTCTCCCGGCTGCCCTGGTCGTCCATAGCCTGAGGCATTCCTATGTCAGTCACCTCACCGAGGACGGCGTCAACCGCCGCTTCATCCAGGTCAATGTGGGGCACGAGGCGGATAGTTCGACGGCTGTCTACACGCATGTCAGCAGCGACTTCATGAATACCGCGCTTCACAGGGCGCTGGCCCCGGCCTTCTGCACCGGCCAGGGCCAGGGGGCCAGTCGTGGACGAGAGGAGCATTGATGTCAGCCAAACTCGACTACCGGTGGCATCTGCGTCAGGTGATGGCCACCCGCGGCATGTTTTCCACCACCGACTTGCTCGGCCCGCTGTCCGAACATGGAATAAAGCTGTCCTCCAGCCAGGTCTACCGGCTGGTCGTGGAACGACCCGAACGCCTCAGCCTGAAGATTCTCACCCGCGACGAGCACTTCGTCCAGCTCGAACGCTGGGCCACGCAGACCGTCGCTGGCCGGGCTGATCCGCTGGAGAAGGAGATCCTGCACCGCTACGCGGTCTGGCATGTACTGCGCCGCCTGCGCCACCGGATCCGCAGTACCCACGCGACCTGCAACCAGGCCGACGTCGCCCGCCGGAACATCGCCGCTGCCGTGGCATTCCTGAAGTGGCTGGCCGCACGCGAGCTCACATTGACCTCCTGCCCGCAGGCCGACCTTGACCAGTGGACGGCCAGCGCGAGCACCAGCCAGCGGGGCCACACCGGCCATTTCATCCGCTGGGCCCGTAACCAGAAGCTGGCCAGCCTGGACTTCCCCGCCACCCGGTGGGCGGGACCTTCCCGTGTCATCGACACCGAAGGACGCTGGGCACAAGCCCGGCGTCTGCTGCACGACGGCGCTCTCAAGCCCGAGGACCGGGTCGCTGGACTGCTCGTCCTGCTCTATGCCCAGCAGCCCGCCACCATCAGCCGCCTTACCCTCGGTCACGTCCAGCCCAGCGGCGACAAAGTACACCTGCGGCTCGGCCGGGAACCCGTCGTTCTCCCCGAACCGCTCGCCGGTCTCGTCCTTCACCTGGTCGCCACCCAAGGCCATGCCAGCACCGGAGACCAGGGCACCTCCCCATGGCTGCTGCCCGGCGGACGGCCCGGCCAGCCGATCAGCCCCTACTGGCTCAACGGACGGCTCCGCCAGATCGGCATCCGCTCCGGGCCAGCCCGCTCCACCGCACTGTTCCAGCTCGCCACCGAACTCCCCGCCGCCATCCTCGCCCGCATGCTCGGCATCCACATCGACGTCGCCGTCGCCTGGCAACGCGCCTCCGCCGGCGACTGGATGACCTACGCCGCCGACGTCAGCCGCCGCCACGAGAAGGAGAATCCGTGACCACTGACCTTCAGGTCGAACACGGGATCCGCTACGGCAAAAGCGGAAAGCTACTCGACATCTACCGGCCCGCAGCATCCACTGGCCGGCCCCTCTGATCCTGCTCTGGCACGGCCGCGGACCAGATGAGCGGGATGTCTTGTCACCGCTTGCACGCGCGGCGGCAGCGAAAGGCCTGGCTGTCGTGGTCCCCGACTGGCGTTCGGATGCTCCTGACGGCGGACGGGCGCACCTCCAGGAATCGCTGCAGTTCACCCGCAGCCACACCGCCGAGCTGGGCGGCGATCCGGCACACTTCGTGCTGGCCGGATGGTCGATGGGCGGCCGGGCCGCAATGGGAATAGCGATGCACCCCGAAACAGCCGGAGGATGGCGGCCGGCTGCCGTCGTTGGCATCGCCTCCAGCTACCAGGCTGCCGCTCCGACCACAGGGACAAGCCCGCTCGATGAGCTGACCCGGCAAGCCCGCCCCTTGCCGGTCTACCTCGTCCACGGCACCGGGGACACTGTGGTGGACGTCCGCCATTCCCGGGAACTGTTCACCAAAATGCGGGAACGGAACTGGCCGGTATCGATCGACACGCCGGAAAGCGATCACGCCGGGGTCGTCATGACCGAATACGATCCCCGCCTGGGCCGGTGCCGTCCCGTCCGCGCCGGCCATGCCCAGCAAGCCGGCAAAACGACGGCCCGGATCCTCGCACAGGCCGCAGGACTAACCAACTCCACGGACGAAACCAAATAGGCTCCCCCGGCTAAGACCGCCAGAGAGTCCTCCAACTTAGTCCATGCAGCCCATTCAGACAGTTCTGATATCCGACTGGGCCGTTACACGTCAGCGACGACTTCATGAACACCGCCCTGAGCAGGGCGCTGGCACCGGCATTCGCCGGCGCGTGAGGAGGCGAGAAAAGATGACCGCCAGGCTTGACTACCGCTGGCACCTGCGCAAGGTCATGGCCGACCGCGGGATGTTCTCCACCACCGACCTCATCGGCCCGCTGGCCCAGCGTGAGATCACGCTGTCGTCCAGCCAGGTCTACCGCCTGGTCACGGAGCCCGGGCGGCTGAGCCTGAAGATCCTGATGGCGCTCCTCGACATCCTGGACTGCACCATGGATGACCTGATCGAGCCTGTCGCCGCGGCTAGCCCGGCCCGGCGGGCCGGGAAGGCTGCGGCCGGCGGGGCCGGGGACGCTGCGGGGGTCGGCGCCCTGCGACCGAAGCGGGCGCGGATCACCGGCACGGCGCAGTGACCGGCGCCGGCCTGCTCGCGCTGATGGCGGAACTGGAGCCCGGGCTCAGCGCGGAAGCAGTCCTCGGAGCACTGGAGCAGGCGGCGGCGCGCCACGACGGGCGGCGGCGCATCGCAGCCGCCGTGACAGCGCAGCCCGGGGCTGCTAACTGGCGAGGGCGCCCGCGCCCCGGTCCCCGGCGTCAGCGACTGGGGGCCGAGGGTTCGAACCGGGATGGTCATGAGCCTCTCCATCTTCTCGGGTCAGCGGTGGTGACCGGCTCGTTCAGGATCTGCCTGCGTGCCTTCGCGGGCGCTGGCCCGGGCGCAGGTAGGTCGCGGTATGGTGCGCGATGAGGCGGCTGTCGGCGTCGAGGGTCTCAGCCGTGCCGAACGCGACCAGCCGCCCGTTGGTCACCAGCCGCGCGGTGCACGTGAGGTCGCCGGTGGCGGCGGCGAGGAAGTTGGTCTTCATCTCCAGCGTGACGGCCGGGCCGCCCGCCCGGTGGACTGTCATCAAGGCGATCCAGAACGTTACGTCTGCCAGTGTCATGCAGCAGCCACCCTGCAGTATGCCTGCCGGGCGATAGTGGTGCGGCTGGGCAGGGAGCAGCAGCGTGGCGGTGCCTGCCCCAACGGTGATGGTCTCGAACCCCCACCACGGGCCGAACGGCGACGTGCGGAGAACCTCGTCGGCGTCGGCCACCGAGATGCCGGGTTGCATATCCTGAATCTACGTACCTCAGGTATGCAAATTCAACCCCCGGACAGGGGATGGAATGTAAGGGAATGGGTGAGGTGACCCGGCGCGGGCCGAACAAGCAGCGAGCCGAGGCGACCCGCCGCGAGCTCGTCGCCGTCGCGCGCGACCTGTTCCTGCGCGACGGCTACGCCGCGACATCTCCGAACGACATTGCTGTTGCCTGCGGCATGACCAAAGGCGCCCTGTACCACTACTTCAGCTCCAAGGCCGAGGTGCTCGACGCGGTTGTCCGCCTGGCCCAGCGTGAGCTGCGCACCGCCGTGCTCCGGCAGACCAGCACCGCTGGGGACTCCTGGGACCAGATCGAGGCAGCCTGCATTGCTTATCTCCATGCCGTCCCGGCCACGCCGGGACTGCACCGCCTGCTGTATGCCGACGCTGTGGCGGTACTGGGCTGGCAGCGGTGGCGCGAGATCGACGAGCAGTACCGGTCCGGCGATCTGCGCGCCGCGCTAACCCGGGTTCCCGGCCTGGATCCGGGGCAGACCGAACCGCTCGCCACCGTCATCCTGGGCACCTTGACCCAGGTCGCAGCCGGCCTCACAGGTCCTTGCCGGGACGGGCTCGCTTCGCCCGGCTCGGTCATCCGCCTGCTCATCAGCACCCTCCGCGCCACAACCAGCGCCGCCTGACACGAAAACCGCGCGCATACGATGCCGACGGCCGGCCAGCACCCAAACAGGCAACCTGCGCGCCGACCGCCACACCATGCCTGCCCAAGCCAGGATCGGCAGGTCACCCGCACTTGGGAGTAGTTGTCACATTGTGTCCCGGCCCTTGGCTGAGGGCGCCTCAGGCATCCGGCGTTGGAGACTTGAGGGCATGTCCCAGGCCCATGACCGTTACGGCAGACAGAGCGTCACCCTCCCGACTGCCGCCTGATCTGGGCCGCTTGCCCGGGAGCCCGTGCCGATGGTACGGGCTTCCAGGGTTTGCACTGAAGATCATTGTTCCTCCTGCTGGCACATTGATGGCACGAACGGTCACGAGCCGCTCTCGCGGGTGCGGGCGCGGCACGAACGCGGAGATCGCCTGCGCGGCCTGCTCCGCGAGTTCCTCCGCGACGGCGGCGTCGCGTCCTCAGCGGGGCAGCAGGTCCTCGGGCTGGTCAACGGGAAAGCCGTAGGTGTCGATGACGATGCCGTCGGCTTGGCGGCTCAGGTCGAGCGCGGCCCGGCCGACGGTCAGGCAGATCTCGGCACTGGCGGTGGCCGCCGCGTGCTTGGTGGTGAGCTCCCAGCGGCCGGGCTCCCGGTCGCGCAGCGCCCCGATGGCTGGTGCCGGTGGCTGGAGCGTTGAGTGTGACAGGCGCGGCGGCCAGTAGGCGGTGAAGAAGCGGGGGCTCTCTTCCGTAAGGAGAAAATAGGATTCCGGCACATCCTCGTTGTCCTCGACGAACAGGGTGCCGCTCGCATAGGGCTGCAGCACGCTGATGACGTGCTCGGCCGGCAGCCGTTGCGGGCTGTAGACCGACGCCCGCAGGTCAATAGCCGTCGGTGGCCGGCTGCCGTGGACGCTGCCGCCGAGTCGCAGCGCGAGGCCGCGGACGAGCCGTTCGGCATCTTGCCTGGTCACATCCTCGGGTCGGCGCTGCCGTTTGGCTGGCGGGAGGATGCTGGCCCGGTAGGCGGTTGCCGTCCCGGCGGGAAGCCCGGCCTTGGCGGCTAGTTTTGGCGTGATCTCGATCGGGCCGTAGAGCAGCACGCCGTTACCGAACACGAAGTGGTCCCCGCGTGCGTGCACGGCGGGGTCATAGCGGTGCATGAGGTCGGCGACCGCCCCAGCGGGCTCAGCGGTAAGAGCCAGGGTCGGTCCCCTGGCCATGCGTTCTGCGGTGTGATCGAACAACGGCATGCGCGTGCCTTCGGTCAGTGGGGGTGCCGACGCCTGGGCTGGGCCCGTGCCGCGGCTTGGGCCTGGGCCGACGGCCGGGGCTGGTCAGTCGGCTATGAAACGGAAACATCGTAGCCTCGGGCGCGGAGCCGCTCGGCCATGCGCTGCCTGGCCTGGCGCTCGGGGGGCAGCACGGGGGACAGCGAGCGCAGCAGTGCGGCCATCCACAGGCCATAGCTGAGCGCGGCCGCGAGCACTATTAAGAGCTGAGCAAATACCGCGCCAGACCGGGCCAGGATGCCCAGGCCGCCCGCGCCACCGGCCCGGCGCCGCCCGGCCGTGAGGCTGGCGGTCGTCGTAGCGGCTGGGTGCTTGACCATGCGGTACATCAGGTAGCTGCCGGTGGTGAGGGAGAACACGACCTCGAAGCACAGCAGCCCGTAGAACCAGGCATGCCGCCCTGAACTCCGGTACACCCCCTGCAGGAACAGCACGAGAATGGCCGTGAAGAGGGCCAGAATCGCTGCCGCAAATACGGTCAGGGCCGAGCGCCGCGCCCAGTAAGCGAGCCCGCGCTCGTACCACGTCGTACCAACCCACTGGACCTTTTCCACGGTGATTCCGCGTGGCAGCCCGGACCGTGGCGGCAACGCTCCGCCCCGCCGGGCCGCCGCGCCGTCACCCGGCTGGTCAGAAGATGGAAGTGATGCCATGCCAGACACCCGATGCCATATTTCCAAGATCGTGGCCGGTCTTGTCCAGCGTATCCACCGCGCCATGGCCGATCCCGCCGACCACGCCGTATTGCTGAATGTCGGCCCCCCAGTGCTCCTGGAACGCGTTATGGACCAGGTCGCCGACCCCCACGGCGACCACCGCACCGGCCGCTCCGGCGACAACCACGCCACCGATCGCTGCCCCCGTCGCACCGACGCCGAGCGCGCCCAGCGCCGCGGCACCACCCAGTGCCCCCAGATCCCCGGCTGCCTCGCCCGCCACCAGGGCGCCGGCATTGGACGTGACCCCGTCCGCGGCGGACAATCCCCACGACTCGCCCTGGCTGCGATCGCCCGCGATGGTCAAGCCGACGCCGACCCCGGCCAGCCCCTCGCTGGCAAACGGGATGTCGCCGAAGAACTTCCCGACCCGTCCCCAATCCTCGCTGCCGTCCATGACGTCCCCGGCTCCGCTGCCCAGGGCCTTCGTGAGCAGGTTCTCGTGGGACGCCGCGTTCGCGGTCTGCTGCTCGACGGACGCCAGCTGGGTCCGCTGGTCGGCGAACGCCTGCCGGTCCTCAGCCGACCACGGGCCGAATCGGCCGTCCGATCCGCGGGCGTTTTCCCGTGCCGCTACCCGGGCCGCAGCAGCGCCTACCCGCAAGCCGGGAATCTTGGCCTCGACCAGCCCGCGGTAGGCCGTGGGCAGGGCGAACAGGCCGCGCACGTAATCGGCGAGCGAGTCTTCCTGGCCGAGCTGGTCATAATTCGGCCCGCTGGTGCCGGGACCGACCTGCGCGTACAGGCCGTCCAGCGAGCTGGCCGCCTGCTGCCGCGCCTGCCGCGCGGCCTGCATGCACTGCTCCCAGAACGCTTGGTACGCCTGGGCCCACTGCTGCTTGGTGGCATCGGCCAAACGCGCCGCGGGCGGCTGGCCGCCGGCGCCCACCGGGACGCCTTCCTGCTCCACCTTCTGGGCCGCCGATTCCAGTGCGTGCTCGATGGTGGCCAGGTTGAGGGCGAGCTGGCCGACGATGTCTCCTTCCTCATCGAAGGCCACGCCGAGCGCCCTGGACGCCGTGGCGTCACGGTCCCAGCTGGTGCTGAACGCCGACGCGGCCGAGCCCTGCCAGCCCGCGGACCCGACGACCTGTGACACCTTCGTGTCCAGCGCGGTCACCACGTCGGCGAACTGCGGCACGTACCGGTAAAGGGTCGCGGCAAACGCCCAGAGGCCGTGAATGTCACCGCCGACCCAGTTGCCGGCGAACGAGGGCAGGCTCGGCGGGCTTTTCGCGGCCACGGGCCCTCCCTCAGCCGATCCCGGCCTGGGCGGTCACGTTACTGGCCAGCTGGGCCAGGCTCATCTCGGTATCGGCGTACCGGCCGTGGGCCGCCTGCAGCTTGCCCGCATGCAAGTCCATCGCGCCTGAGAGCTGCAAGTGCGCGAGCCCGAGGGCCTCGGTGACCGACCGCATCATCCCGTTCAGCGCACCGTCCCCGCCATCCGGGCAGGCTGGCCCGTCGGCGGGCATGATGGCCTTGCACGTCTCCGCCTCGGTGCGGAACGTGCCGGACAGAGCCAGCAGGTCCTGCATGACTACCTGGAAGCCGGCGCTCATCGGGGCTCCTCTCCGGCTCGGTCGGACATACTCGCCGCCAGCTCGGCCAGATCGGCGGCCCGCCAGCGCGGGGCACCGGGCGCGACCTCGGGATCCAGCGCGATCAGCTCCACCCCGGCTCTGGCCATCAGCTCCCGCGTGGCCTGGAGCGGGAGTGCCGCCCACGGCTGTGCCGGGCCGAGCGCGGCCACCAGCCGGCCGGTGCTGCTGTACACCGGCAGCACGCGCGTGCCATCAGCCAGTTCACGCACTTCGAAGACCAGATCTTCGCTCTGGCGGGTCTCCGGATGAGCGGGCGCGAAGACTAACTCAGGAAGACCCAGACCAGGGCCATGGCCGACCAGGTCGATGTGCGCCACTGTCCCTCCAAGGTGAACCGGCGGGTACCGCACCAGATCCGCCCGCCGCTGGTCCTCACGTGTACCAGCATTATCAACGAGGTAGTCGCGGATGCGCAGCCGCAGCGCGGTTTCCTCTGGTGGACTCCCACCGGGGAGCCGCTGTTTTCGCGTTCTCAGTACGCTTGCGCGCACATGGCCGCGAGGAGGTTGTCCGTCCACGGCGGGCGATCAAGGTATAAGGAGAGTACCCACTCCTCTCCATTTTCAACGTATAGCGCACCGGGGGGCTTGCGGCAAGACCCGGGTCGTGCCGCATAATCGCTGGCCGAGGCCGGTTGCAAGCGACCTCAGATCGGAGCTGGTGACGTGAACCCGCTGACTACCAGCGCGTTTGACCTTCCCGACCGCCTTTCCGCCAAGGCCGACCCGACGCTGATCGCCGGCGATGAGCAGCACTTCGCGGCCATCGCGGAGAGCCTCGAGCAGTCGATCGCCGACCTGTCCGACCGCCTCGATGCCCAGCGCAGGGCGCCTGGCGGCATAGGCCAGGAGGCGATGGACCGGGACATGCAGGTCCACCGGCTGACCGCTCGCCTGCGCACCCTGCGCCGCTTCGGCTTGGACCTGTGCCTCGGGCACATGGTCAGCGCGGACAACCCCGAGCCCGTGTACGTCGGGCGACTTGGCCTTAGCGACAGCGCGGGCCGCCGGCTGCTCGTCAACTGGCGCTCCCCCGCGGCTGAGCCGTTCTTCGGAGCGACCCACGCCAACCCGATGGGTCTGGCCAGCCGCCGCAGGTACCGCTGGACCCGCGGCCGGATCAGCGACTACTGGGACGAGGTGTTCACCCCGGACGGGCTAGTCGGGCACGCCGCGCTCGACGACCAGTCCGCCTTCATCGCCAGCCTGGGCAGCAGCCGGTCGGCCCGGATGCGAGACGTGCTCGGCACCATCCAAGCCGACCAGGACGCCATCATCCGGGCGGGATCCCGCGGCGCTCTCGTCGTCAACGGCGGTCCGGGTACGGGGAAGACCGTCGTGGCTCTGCACCGCTCCGCTTACCTCCTCTATTCCGACCCCCGCCTCGGCCACCGCCGGGGCGGCGTGCTGTTCGTCGGTCCGCACCAGGCCTACCTGGCCTACGTCTCCGACGTCCTCCCCAGCCTCGGCGAGGAGGGCGCGGCGACCTGCACCCTGCGGGACCTCGTCGCCGAAGGAGCCGCGGCAGCGATCGAGGCCGACCCGGACGTGGCCCGCCTGAAGTCGTCCGCGGACCTGGTGAAGGCGATCGAGACAGCCGTCAGGTTCTACGAGAACCCGCCCACCAAAGGGATGACGGTCGAGACCCCCTGGTCCGACATCTGGCTGAGCGCCGCCGATTGGGCCGAGGCGTTCGAAGCACCAGAACCCGGTACTCCGCACAACGAGGCGCGCGACCAGATCTGGGAGGAGCTGATCACGATCCTGATGGACTCCCGCGACGGCGACGCGCCGGCTGACCTGCTCCGCAAGTCGCTGCTGGGCAGCACGGAGCTGCGCACGGCCCTCAACCGCGCGTGGCCGCTGATCGAAGCGACTGAGCTCGTCGGAGACCTGTGGTCGGTACCCGCCTACCTGCGGCTGTGCGCTCCCTGGCTCAGCCCCGATGACGCCGCGCAGCTGCAGCGCGAGGACGCCCAGGCCTGGACGGTGTCCGACCTGCCGCTCCTGGACGCGGCCCGGCAGCGGCTCGGCGACCCGGAGTCATCACGACGTAAGCGCCGGCATGACGCCGCTGTCGCCGCCGAACGCGAGCGCATGGCCGGGGTCGTCGACCGCCTGATTGAGGCGGCCGGCGACCCTGGCGACGAATATGGCGTGGGCCTGGTGACGATGCTGCGCGGCGAGGACTTCACCGGCGCCCTGGTCAATGAGGCCGCACTGCCCGGTACCGATCCGGACCGGCTGGCCGGGCCGTTCGCGCACATCGTCGTGGACGAGGCTCAGGAACTGACCGACGCGGAGTGGCAGATGCTGTTGCTCCGCAGCCCGTCCCGGAGCTTCACCATCGTCGGGGACCGCGCCCAGGCCAGGCACGGGTTCACGGAATCGTGGCAGGAACGGCTGGAGCGGATCGGGTTCGACCAGATCCGCCTGGCCTCCCTGAGCATCAACTACCGGACGCCGGAAGAAATCATGGCCGAAGCCGAGCCGGTCATCCGGGCCGTGCTCCCGGACGCCAACGTGCCGACCTCCATCCGCAGCACCGGCGTCCCCGTCATACACGGATCTGCGTCGGACCTGGGCTCGATCGTCGGCACCTGGCTCGCCGCGCATGCCGACGGGATCGCCTGCGTCATCGGCGATCCCACGTTCGCGGCGACGTCCCGCGTCCGGTCGCTCACCCCGGAGCTGTCGAAGGGGCTCGAGTTCGACTTGGCCGTCCTCGTCGACCCGGAGGCGTTCGGCAGGGGCATCGAAGGAGCGGTCAACCGCTATGTCGCGATGACCCGCGCGACCCAGCAACTCGTCATCCTCACGAGTTCCTGACGTCGGCCGGACGAACGCCCACCCCGGCCGGGTTGCCGGTTATTGCGGTACAGAGGGTGAGGTTGCCGTTCCGCCCCTCGTTCCGTGCGGTGCACGTTACGTGCGCCCACGGCCGGTGCGGCTGGGCAAATATGGGCCGATTTGGGTAGGAGTTCTCACCCTGATGGCGGATGACATGCGATGCCCCTGATGGCAGCGTCTGGTGCCGTACGCATCGGAGGGGCCCGATACACCGTTATTTGGGGGCAAATCATCGCTGTGCCTGGCCTGTGCTTAGTGCGACTGGCGTGCAGATGAGTGAGGGAGAGTCGCACGTCGATACGAGTACGCCGGCGGTCGTGCTGAAGTTCGATCCCAACGTCATGCACCATGGCGGGCTCGGGGTCATCCGCAGCCTAGGCCGGATCGGGGTGCCGGTCTACGGCGTGCATGAAGGTCCGTGGGCTCCGGCCGCGAACTCCCGGTACCTGCGCGGCCGCTGGTTCTGGCAACCGAGCCCGGACGACGTGGACCGGGTGCGGGAGGGACTTCTGCGGCTGGCCGAGCGCATCGGCCAGGCGGCCGTGCTCATCGCGACCGACGACGCCGGCGCGATCTTCCTTGCCGAACACGGTGACCGCCTGCGGCACTGCTTTCTCTTCCCGGAGCCGCCCAGGGACCTGCCGCGGCGGCTCGCGGGCAAGTACTCGCTGTATGAGTTCTGCCGCGAGCTTGGCGTACCGTGCCCGGAGGCAGCGGTACCCGGATCGCTCACAGCGGCCAGGGAGTTCGCCGCCGCAGCGGGCTACCCGCTGATCGCCAAGCTCCGCACGCCGTGGACCCATGGCGGCCGGACGGTGCGCAGCACCTCGATCGTGGCCGACCGGGCGGAGCTGGATGGCATCTACCGGACCTGCGCGCAGGCCGGCGCCGGGCTGATGCTTCAGGAGTTCATCCCCGGCGGGGCGGGACAGGACTGGTTCTTTCACGGATACTGCGACGCCGCCTCGACGTGCCGGCCGGCCTTCACCGGGGTCAAGGAGCGGTCGTACCCGGCTCATGCCGGGCTGACCAGCCTGGGACGCTCGGTGCCGAACGATTCCCTGCGCGACGAGATGACCGGGCTGCTCGTCCGGCTTGGCTACCGCGGGCTCCTGGACCTGGACCTTCGCCTGGATCCCCGGGACGGCCAGTACAAGCTGCTGGACTTCAACCCCCGGCTCGGTGCGCAGTTCCGGGTCTTCCGCGACACGGCCGGCCTGGACGTCGCGATGGCCGCCTATCTGGACCTGGCCGGCTGCGCCCGCCCAGCGGCCGAGCAGGTCAGCGGGCGCGGTTTCCTGGTGGAGAACTACGACCCGATCGGCGCGCTCGGCTACTGGCGCCGCGGTGAGCTGGGGCTTGGATCCTGGCTGGCGTCCCTGCGCACGGTCAACGAGACCGCCTGGTTCGCGCGGGACGACCTGCGGCCGTTCGGGCTCATGTGCCTGCGCATGGGCTGGCGCATGGCGACCCGCCCCCTGTCACGGCGGGAGCGCCCTGCTTCCAGCAACGGAGCCTCCAGCAACGGGGCTTCCAGCAACGGAACTTCCAGCAACGGGATCGCCCGCAACGACCCCCGTTACCGGGCCGGCCGCGCGGCGGCCAGACCTCGCTCCGCCGCGGCGCGGCCGGAGGCGATCACGCAGAACCTGACAGCGCGGCCAGCGCCGCCGCGTTCGAATAGGGAGGGGACCAGGACATGAGCGACGACGTCGGCGTGGCCATCATCGGAGCGGGGCCGTATGGCCTCTCGCTCGCCGCCCACCTGCGCGCGGCGGCCCTGCCGTTCCGGCAATTCGGGCTGCCGATGCGGCTATGGCGGACAGCCATGCCGCGCGGGATGTTCCTGAAGTCACAGGGCTTCGCGTCGAATCTGTCCAGCCCGGACGGGGCGCACACACTCGAGGCCTTCTGCGCCGCCACCGGCCGCCCCTACGCCAGCTACGGCCTGCCGGTTCCGCTGGACACCTTCGTCGCATACGGCCAGTGGTTCCAGCGGGAACTTGTCCCCGATCTCGAGGAGACGCTGGTCACCGAAGCGGTTCTGAAGGACGGCCACTACGAGATCAGCCTGGCCAACGGGGAGCGGGCGCAGGCCCGCAAGGTCGTGGTCGCGGCCGGCGTGGAGCATTTCGCCTTCGTTCCTGAGCAACTGGCCGAGCTGCCCCCGTCCGTCTGCACGCACAGTTCTGTGCACGCCGACCTCGACGTTTTCCGCGACAAGAACGTCATCGTGCTCGGAGCGGGCCAGTCGGCGCTGGAATCCGCGGCGCTCTTGCATGAGAACGGTGCGAACGTCCGGCTCGTCGCCCGGAAGCCGAAGATCATATGGAACGGCCCCCCGCTGCCGCTCGACCGTCCCCTCATCCAACGGCTGCGGGAGCCTGAGGCCGGGCTTGGCTCAGGCTGGAGCACCTGGTTCTACTCCCGGCATCCGGAGCTGTTCCGGCACCTGCCTCGGAATACCCGGGTATACCGCGCACGGACGGCGCTCGGGCCGGCTGGTGCCTCCTGGCTGCCCAGCCGGGTGGAAGGGCAGTTCCCCATCGTGACCGGCCACGCGCTGAAGTGGGGGAAGGCGGACGGCGGTGGCGTGGTGCTCGGGTTCGAAGGGCCGGGCGGAGCCGACGTTGAGCTGGCCGCGGACCACGTCATCGCGGCTACCGGCTATCGCGCCGACCTGCGCCGCCTGACGTTCCTCAGCGACCAGCTCCGGCCTGCCCTGCGGACCGTGGCCGAGACCGCCGTGGTGGATCGCGGGTACCAGTCGTCCGTGCGCGGGCTGTACTTCATCGGTCCGGCCGTGGCTCCGACCTTCGGGCCGGTCATGCGCTTCGTGTACGGATCAGACCACGCAGCGCGCACCGTGACACGGCAGCTGGGCGGCCGGGCTAGTCATGGAGCGCCGGTTTCCGCGGGAGCAGGCCGATGACGGAACCGGACTACGTCCGGCCCCGGGACCCGGCCGCCGGAAATGTGGACGGGCCCGCCGACCTCGCGGGGCGAGAGGTCCCGCTGCTGCTGCGCGACATGCCGATGATCTTGATGTACCACGGCGTGGCCGAGGTGACCGAAGATCCGAACAAGCTGTGCGTGACGCCGCGCCGCTTCGCCGAACAGATGTCGTGGCTCGAGCGGCGCGGGCTGCGGGGGGTAGGAATCGGCTCGCTCGTCAACGCGATGCGGGATGGCCGTCAGCGCGGGCTGGTCGGCATCACCTTCGACGACGGGTACGTGAACGTGCTCGAGGTGGCGCTGCCGGAATTGCAGCGCCACGGCTTCGGAGCGACGGCCTACATTATCTCCGGCCGGCTGGGCGGCACCAACGAGTGGGACGCCGGGCCAGCCTGGCCGCTGATGTCCGCCAGCGAGGTCGGCAAGCTCGCTGCCGCCGGCGTCGAGATCGGCTCGCACGGCGTCACGCACATGCGGCTGGCTGGCGCGAATGCCGAACAGCTGACCGCCGAGGTCGGTGCGAGCCGGGCCGTCCTGGCCGAATTGGTGGGGGCCGAGATCCGCGGATTCGCCTATCCCTACGGATCGATGGACACCGCGGCCCGGCGTGCGGTCCGTGCCGCGGGCTACGACTACGCGTGCGCGGTGGAGACGCCCGTGGCTCACGTCGGGCTGATGGCGCTGCCCCGTATCTACATAGGGCAGCAGGACGGCGCAGCCCGCATGGCGGTCAAAAGGCGCCTGTACAGAAGCTACATCGCGCGCCGGGGGAGACCGGCGTGACGACGCTGAGCGTGCCGGCCTGGCGATTTCACCAGATGACCTGGGCGCCGCACCGGCCCACCGTGATGGGCGTACCAGCGCCTTCGCCCCGATCTCTTTGATCCATCGAGAGGACAGAACTCATAATGGGCAAGACCACGTTGTCGCTTGCGGTGAACGGCCGGGAGCATCAGCTGAAGGGCGGGCTGGTGCTTTTCGAGGCGCCGGGGGAGCCTGGAGCGGCCTCGGTCGGGTACCCGAATGGCAACGGCGCTGCCACCTGGTCGGCGGCAATCGTCGGGCTGGGCTATGTCGGCCTGCCGACCGCAGCGGCTCTGCACGGACGGTGTGAGCGGATCATCGGGATCGATGCCAACCCGGAGCGCCTGCGCGAGGTCGCGGCGAGGGAAGCCGATCTGGGTGGCCCGGACAGTGCCCGGCTGGGTGCCGCGCTGAGCGATGGGTCTCTCGAGCTGACCGGTGACCCGGCCGCCGTGGCGAAGGCAGATGCCGTGATTATCTGCGTACCGACGCCTGTGGACGGCAGCTATCTTCCGGACCTTGGCGCGCTGCGGGGCGCGTGCGCGAGCGTGGTGGCTCACGCGCGGCCCGGGCAGACGCTGATCCTGACGTCAACGACTTACGCCGGAACCACGCGTGAGCTGCTGGCCGAGCCGCTGGAGCGGCGGGGCCTGCACGTGGGCACGGACGTGTTCGTGGCGTTCAGCCCGGAGCGGATTGATCCGGGTAACTCTGATCACCTCCAGCGGGAGACGCCTCGGGTGGTCGGGGGGATCACCCCCGAATGCGCGGCGAGGGCGGCCGCGGTCATCGGCCAGCTCACCGACGAGGTGTACCTGGTGAGCTCACCGGAGGCGGCCGAGGCGACGAAGCTGTACGAGAACATCTTCCGCGCGGTGTCGCTGGCCTTGGCGAATGAGTTCGCTGATGCGTGCGGGACGCTGGGCCTGGACCCGGTTGAGGTAACGCTGGCGGCGGCGACGAAGCCGTATGGGTTCCTGGGTGTGCTCCCCGGCCCCGGCGTCGGCGGGCACTGCATCCCGTGCGACCCGCACTATCTCCTGTGGCAGCTCGGCATGAAGGGCCGCCGGTCCCCGCTCATCGAGCAAGCGATGACATCGATCCGCCTGCGCCCGAGCCGGGTGGCGCAGCGGGCGGTGGAAGTACTGGCGGCCGATGGCCGGGGGCTGGCGGGCGCCCGGGTGATAGTCGTCGGCGTCAGCTACAAGGCGGGGGTGCAGGATCTTCGGGAGTCGTCGGCCCTGCCGCTTATCGCTGACCTCCGGGCCGAGGGCGCGGAGGTGGGTTACCACGACCCGCTCATTCCCCGCATCCAGCTACCGGATGGCAGTGAGATGCGCGGCGAGGACGTACCTCTCGGATCCGGCTGGGATCTGACTGTGATCCACACCGTGCACCCCGGCGTGGACCTTGCGTGGGTGCAGGACTGCCCGCGGGTGCTGGATGCCACGTACCAGTTCGTCAGCCCCCCGCACCGCGTCGTCGTCTAGGCGGAGGTTTCGCATATGACCATGAGCCTGCATGCTGCAGAGCCGCTTCGCCGGGCCGGCCCGGCGGTCGCCGGTGCGGCCCAGAGCCGGGTCCCGCTAGCCGCCGTGCTGCCTCTCACCGATGCCGTAGCGCTGGCCGCGGCGCTGGCCGCGGCCAGCATCGCGGCCGGGTGGCCGGGCTCGCCGGCCGCCGGGTACTCAGCGACGGTCCTCGTCGCTCTCTGGGCCAGCGGCCTGCAGCGCCTCCGCATCTGCCCGCGGGTATCTGACCAGATGGGCCGGATCCTGGCCGCTGTCACCGGGCCGGCACTGGTCCTTCTGCCATGGCTGTCCGCGGTGACCGCGCTGCGCCTGGTCCTGTGGTCCGTTGGCCTGTTGCTCACCTTCCGGGTGGCCGCCGCGTTGGCGCTACGGGCTGCGCGCCGCCGCGGCTACCTGACCGAGCCCGCGCTGCTGGCCGGCGCGGGCCCAGCCGGTGAGCAGATACTCGGCCTGCTGCGTGAGCACCCCGAGATCGGCCTGCGGCCCTGCGGGTTCGTCGATTCCCGGCCACAAACCACCCAGCCCGGGATGCCGGTCCTCGGCGCCCTCGCTGAGCTGGCCGCGATAGTCGCGCGGCACCGCATCCGGCGGATCATCGTGTGCTTCCCCGACGACCGTGACGAGGAGTTCGAATCTGTGCTGCGCGACTGCCGGGACCTGCGCGCGGACATCTATGTGGTGCCTCGGCTGCGCGGGCTGGGAATGGCCGTGCCGGGAGCCTGCCTGGACGAGATCTGGGGTATCCCCCTTGTTCCGCTGCGGCAGCATCGGGCGGCGACGCGCATGTCCCTGAAGCGAGCATTCGATGTGATCGCCGCGGCGATCCTGCTCATCCTGGCCGCTCCCCTGCTGGGTGCGATCGCCCTCGTGATCAAGGTACGCCGTCGCCATCCAGTGTTCTTCCGCCAGGTGCGAGTGGTCGGCCGTGGCAGGCTGGCCGAGATCATCAAGCTGCGCACCATGGGGGTGCACCCCGGCGCTGATACGTGCTGGGTGGTGCCAACGCGGCAGATTACCCCACTGGGCGGCTGGCTGCGGGCCACGCACCTGGACGAGCTGCCGCAGCTGATCAATGTGCTGCGCGGTGACATGTCGCTGGTCGGGCCCCGGCCAGAGCGGCCCTACTTCGCCGAGAAGTTCGGCCGCGAAATCCCCCGGTACGACGACCGGCACCGGATGCGAGCGGGGCTCACCGGGCTGGCTCAGGTTCACGGGCTGCATGGGGACACGTCCATCCGCGAGCGTGTCCGCTTCGACAACCTCTACATCGACAACTGGTCGCTCTGGCTCGACGTCGTGATCCTGGCCCGGACCTTGACCACGGTCGCGAGAGCCGGGCGCACCAGAAAGGCATCGGTGACGGTGTGAAGGTCCTGCATGTAATCACGGGCCTGGGTGTTGGCGGCGCCGAGATGCAGCTGAAGTCGTTCCTTCAGCACACCCGGCATGAGTGTGACGTGGTGACGCTGTATAACCCGGGCCCGATAGCGGAGATGATCCGCGGTGAAGGGAACCGGGTGCGCGACCTGGGCATGACCCGGAACACGCAGTTGTCGGCGCTGCTCGCGCTGTACCGCCTCATCCGCGGCGGCCGGTATGACGTCGTGCACACCCACCTGTACCGGTCGCAGGTCTATGGTCGCCCGGCGGCCTGGCTGGCGGGCACGCCGGTGGTGCTCAGCACCGAGCACTCGATCGGTGACACACACCTGGAACGCCGGAAGATGACGCGGGGTGTGCGAGCGCTGTACCTGGCGACAGAGTGGTTCTCGGATGCGACCATCGCGGTGTCGCAGACGGTCCGGGACCGGATGGTGGCCTGGGGCGTCCGGCCCGCCCGGATCACCGTCATCCCGAACGGGGTAGACCTCAGCCGGATCATGTTCGATTCCGCGGCCCGGGCTGTCGTGCGGGCCCAGTTCGGGATCCTGGACGGCGACTACGTGATCGGGGTGCTGGGCCGTCTGGATCCCAACAAGCAGTTCGATCTGGTGATCGAGGCCGCCGCCCCGCTGCTGAATGACGCCGTGAAGCTGCTGGTGGTCGGCAAGGGGGAAGAGCAGGACCACCTGGAGCAGGTGGCCGCCACATGCGGCGTGACCGACAAGGTCCTCTTCGCCGGCGAACGGCATGACGTCGCGGCGGTGCTGTCCGCGATGGACCTGTTCGTGGCGTCCTCGGCGCAGGAGACGTTCGGCCTTTCCGTGCTGGAGGCGCTCGGCAACGGAGTTCCCGTCCTGTACACCACCTGCCCGGCGCTGGAAGGCCTGGAGGTGGCCAGGGCCTGCCAGGTTCCTTCCACCGTCGTTGGGCTTCGTGAGGCCATGGCGGCTGAAGTGCGCGCAGGCCAGCGCGACCGGGTGCCCGAGCCGGCCGTCGAGAAGGCATATGGGATCCAGGCTGTCACCAACCGCATCGATGCTCTCTACGACGAGCTCGCCGCCCGGCGCACCTGGCGCACTCGCCGCCGCAGAACAAGCCGTATATGGAACGTGCCGGCCAGCCCGGCACCAGAGTCAGCCAGGGATGCGTGATGGAGATTTTCGTGACCGGCGCGGCCGGATTTATCGGGTCGCACCTTGTGGAGCACCTGCTGGCCGGTGGGCACCAGGTGACCGGGCTGGACGATCTGAGCACCGGGCGGCTGAGCAACCTGCCCGCGGTCGCCGACCACCCGGGGTTCCGCCTGGTCCGGGGCTCGATCCTGGACCAGAGCCTGGTCAACGAGCTCACTGCCGGCTGCCAGCAGGTCTATCATCTGGCTGCCGCAGTCGGCTCGTTTGTCATCCGTGACCGGACTCTCGAGAGCCTGCGCACCAATATCCACGGCACTGAGAACGTCGTGGAGGCCGCCGCCCGCCACGGCGCGGTCCTGCTCGCCGCCTCGACCAGCGAGATCTACGGCAAGAACACCACACCGGGGATCCGCGAGGACGACGACCGCATCATCGGCTCGCCCCTCAGGTCGCGGTGGAGCTACGCCGAGGCCAAGGCGATCGACGAAAGCCTGATCGACGCCTACAGCCGTGAACGCGGCCTCAAGGCCGTCATTATCCGGTTCTTCAACACCGTCGGCCCGCGGCAGACCGGCCGGTATGGGATGGTCATTCCCCGGTTCACCCGCCAGGCCCTGGCCGGTGAGCCAATCACCGTCTACGGCACCGGCGACCAGGTCCGCTGCTTCTGCCACGTGCACGACGTGATCCCCGCCCTGACCAAGCTCATGGCCACCCCCGCCGCTTACGGCCTGGCCATCAACCTCGGTAACGACGAGCCCATCTCCATCAACGACCTGGCCAAGCGCATCATCGTGGCCAGCCACTCCACCAGCGCCATCACTCACTCCGGTTACCTCGCCGCGTACGGTTCCGGCTACGAGGACATACAGCGCCGCATGCCTGACTGCGGCCTCGCCCGCCGCCTCTGCGGCTTCACCCCGCACCGCACCCTCGACGACATCATCGAGGCAGTCATAGAAGACCAGGAAGACCAGGAAGCCAGCAGCAATCCGGCCGCGGCTTCATGATTGCGGGACTACCACCGTGCGCCAAGATTCGGCCAGCAACGGGCACCGCCCGGCGGCACCACACCCTCAGCGGGGACCGCTGGGGTCCCGCCGATCCAGTGATGGTGACCGGCCGCGGCTCGCCCTGGCCCGCCCGGAGACCTCGGACGCCCCGCCGCCGCCACCCGGCCGTCCGCGGCGCCGGCGCCGGGGGGTCGGCAGTTTCGCGTGGCTGGCCGTCGTGCCCGCCGCCATCCTCGCGGTGGTACTGATCGCGCACGCCAATCAGCCGGTGCGCACCTCCCCGGCCCGCCGCGGGGTCGTGGTGGCGTCCCTCCCGTACTGGAGCATCGGCCCGGGAACCGAAGCGGTGCTGGCCAACCGGCGGGACGTCAATGAGGTCTCTCCGTGGATGTACGGGGTCGGCAGTAACGGCCAGATCATTCTCGACTCTGGAATCGACAAGTCCTCGATCGACGTCTACCTGAGCCGCCTTCGCGCCCAGGGCTTGCCGCTGGTGCCAACGCTCGCGAACGTCGATGCCCAAGGGAACTGGTCCTACGGGCCGGTCGCACGCACGCTGCACGATCCGGCCATGGCCACGCGGCAGATAGCGGGCATCGTCACCCTGGCCGAGTCGAATCACTACGCCGGGATCGACCTGGACTACGAGGAACTGCACGCGGGCGACCGGCAGGCATTCACCGCATTCGTCACCGACCTCGCGAGCGCCCTGCACGCCAAGGGCAAGGTTCTGTCCGTCGCCCTGTTCGCCAAAACGACGGACGCGGGATACGCCCCGCGCAATGTCGCCCAGGACTACGCGGCCATCGGCAAGGTCGCCGACCAGGTGCGGCTGATGACCTACGACTACCACTGGGCCGCCTCTCCGGCTGGCCCGGTCGCCCCGATCGGCTGGGTCCGTGACGTGATCAGGTACGCGAAGACGCAGATTCCCGCGTCGAAGATCGTTCTCGGTATCCCGCAGTACGGATATGACTGGTCCGGTAGCCACGGCACGTCGGTCACCTGGCTGCAGGCCCTTCAGTTGTCGCGGCAATACCGTGCTCAGCCGGACTACGACGCATCGAGCCAGTCCCCGTGGTTCAGCTATACCGACGCCTCTGGCCACCAGCACACCGTGTGGTTCGAGAATGCGGAGAGTTCCCGGGCGAAATTCAACCAGGCCCGTGAAGCCGGAGTCGGTGGCGTCTACCTGTGGATGTACGGCTCCCCGGATCCGGGCACCTGGTCGGCGCTGCGCCAGGCGCTGCCCGTGGTTTCTGGCTCTGCCGCCCCGGCGCCTCGGGGGCCGTCATGATGCCATGGTGGGCGCTCGCCATCCTTGTCTTTGGTGTGAACTTCTCCTTCTGGGGCGCGGTCGGCCTGACCCGGCTCTTCCATCAGCTGACCGTGGGCCGGTGGCGCTCGCGAAAGAACGGTCCCCAGCCGGGGAATGTCATCGCGCTTCGCCACGACGCCGGGGGTAAGCGCTCCCGCCAGATCAATCTGACGGTTGATGACGTCGCCGTCCTCATCCCGGCGCACAATGAGGCGGCCGTCATCGCGGATAGCCTGCGGGCGATCACAAAACTTGTCCCACGCAAGAACGTCCATGTTGTGTCCGACGGGTCGACCGACGATACCTTCGAGATCGCGCTGCGCTGCGGGGTTAAGGCGATCAAAACCCGGCAGAACGTCGGCAAGGCTGGCGCGCTGAGCGAGAGCATCGAGCGCTTCAAGCTCGCGGAGCGATTCCCGGTCGTCATGCTCCTGGACGCCGATACCCGGGTCCAGCCCCGTTACTTCGCCGCCGCGCTGCCGTTGTTCAACTCGCCGAACGTGGCGGCGGTCGCGGGCTGCGTCAAGCCCGACACCCACCGGATGCTCTCACCGGTGGGGAACCTGCTCACCGGCCACCGCCTGAGGATCTACGCCGTCGGCCAGCGCGCGCTGAAGTTCGGGCAGACGTCGCGGTACCTGAATGCAACGCCCATCGTGCCGGGCTTCGCCAGCATTTACCGCACCGCGGTCCTGCCCCGGATAAACATCAATCCGCCTGGCCTGGCGATCGAAGACTTCAATATGACTTTCGAGGTCTACCAGAAGAGGCTGGGCCAGGTCGGCTTCACCCTGGGCGCCGTCGCGGTCACCCAAGACCCCGACAACCTCCACGACTACGTCCGCCAGACGAGGCGGTGGGCCCTCGGGCTGTGGCAGACGGTTCGCCGTCACCCCCCCGGCTGAACCTGTTCACCGCCATGCTCGCGCTGACGCTGACGGAGCTGATCACCTCAAGCCTGCTGTTCGTGACCCTCCCGCTGATCGCGCTGGTCCTGGCCGTCCCGGACCTGGTGGGCAGTGCCGTGAGCTGGCCCGGCTTCGGGTCGTTGTACGCGGTAGTTTCGGCGCATATAACCCTGACCCGTATTTTCTACGGAGTTATCGTCCCCGACCTCGCGATGACCTGCCTGGTCGCGACCGTCGAGCGTCGGCCGCGCCTGCTGCTGGCGGGTGTTTTCTTCCCATTCATGCGAGTGCTGGACGCGGCCATCGGTCTGTGGGCGATCCCTCTGGCCTGGCTCGCGAATTCGAACGGAGTGTGGAAGAGCCCGGTTCGGCGGGGCGTGCTTGAGCCTGGCCGACACAGCGAGATCGCCGCACGCCCGGTACCCGCGACGGCCTTCCCGGACGCCCGTGACGCGGTATATGTGCCTGAGGCTGTTGCCTTGGAAGAAGCGGCCTCGTTCCCAGAAACCTCGTTGCCAGAAACGCAGAGGCATCATGCCTCTAGCTGAGCGGTGGATCAGGCGTGTTACGGCCATCCTGCTGGCCGGGCTCGCGGTCGCGGCGTTCACGCTGCCCTCAGGCCTGGCGCTGGCCGCCTCCGCGCCGGGCGGCCGCCCCGCCCGGGCCGAAGCCAGCACGGTCGGCCCGAAGACTGTCGTCACCTTTGCCTGGGGCGGCGGGCTGGCTGACCAGGTGCGATCGCTGTCGATGTTCCGGAAATACGGAATGCATGCCACCTACTTCGTCGCCTCAGGCCTCGTATGTCAGCTGAGCCAGGCGGAGTGCCGGAAGTCTTCGCCGTACTTCACGATCGGCGATCTCCACGACATCGCCGCCGACGGCGACGAGATCGGCGGCCTGAGCGTCCTGCACGAGCAGCTGACCACGATGCCCGTGGCCGAGGCCAAGCGGGAGATCTGCGACGACCGGTCAAACCTGGCCGCGTGGGGCTTCCGGCCTACCGACTTCGCCTACCCGTTTGCGGTTGTGAACCCGGCCGTCGAGGCGCTGACCCGGGAGTGCGGCTACAACGCCGGGCTCGGCACCGGAACCCTCAGGGGGGCTGGGCTCTGCGCCACATGCGCGTGGGCGGAGACTATCCCGCCGCAGAACCCCCTGAACGTGCGTACTCCCATCGAGGTGAACTCGGTCAACACGACCTGGACGGCGAGCACGTACGAATCCATCGTCCGGGCGGCGCGGCGGCACGGCGGCGGCTGGGTCATTTTCACGATCCACGACCTGTGCCCGGCGCAGTGCGCCCTCGGGACCACGCCGTCCATACTCGCCAGCGTGCTCACGTGGCTGCGTAGCCAGGCCGGGAGCAGCATCGTGGTGAAGACCATGCGCCAGGTCATCGGTGGCCCGGTGCGGCCACCCGTGCGTGGTCCCGCCCCCCGCACCCGGCCACCTTCTTCCGGCGTTAACAACGCCAATCTGCTCAAGGCCGGCGCTGGCCAGCCAGCGTGCTTCCAGGAAGTGAATTACGGCGGGACTGTCGCCAGCTTCGTCTACCACAGGGGCGGCGGGCCGCATCATTCCGCGACTGAAACAGTCCGGGTTTCGAAGCCGGGGTCCGGTAACGCGAAGCTTTTGCAGACAATGGATCTCGGTCTCTGTGCACCGCCGGTCACTGCTTCCGGTAATGCTTATGCGGCCGGGGTCTGGTACAAAGCGAATTGCCAAACGCGGATCGAGGTCTACCGTCGGACTTCGCTGGGAAGCTGGATCTACTGGGCCACGAGCCCGGTCTTCCCGGTTGCCACATTCTGGAAGCAGGCTGCGTGGACTACTCCTGCCGTCCCGGCGGGCACGACCGCACTAAGTTTCGGCCTGACCACTAATTCCGATGGCACGATAACTACCACTGATTACAGCCTTAAGCCAGTGAAGAGTGACCGGCCGCTGATACTGCTCGGCGCGGCGCTGGCTGTGCTGGTGGCGGCCGGTCTTATCGCGCGTGGGCACTACCGGTACGTCAAGTACACCGGGGTCCAGGTGGCGAGCGGTGAACCAGTTGACGCGCAGAGCGCGGCGGTGGATTCCTGAGCGTCGTGCTCGTCGCGGGCGGGCTGTCTGGCCGTCGCCAGCCGTCGCCAGACGGGAGGGGAAGGTCTCACGCCGGCTTGTGCCGCGCCGGCAGCCGGAGACTGGCCGGACTGGTTGTCCAGTCATCGAACGATGGCGGGGCTGACCAGTCGATCGCACCCGAGAGGTCCATCAAGCCGCGCGAGAAATTCACACTCGTGAAATCTACCTCGCCCGCGCCGAACTTGGCCTGGGCGAAATCCATCTGCCCGCCATCAACTTTCGCCCCCGAAAATCGCACTTCACTGCCGCTGAATTCCGTCCAGCGAAACCTTACCTGGCCGCCAGTGAACTCAGCCCCGACGAAGCTGATCTTTCCCTGCGTGAACTTCGCTCCGACGAAGCTGACCGTTCCGCCGTTGAACTCAGCGCCTATAAAGTTAACCTCGCCGCCCTTGAACTCAGCGCCAACGAAGCCGACCTCGCCGCCCGTGAACTCAGCATCGAGGAAGCCGACCTCGCCGCCGGTGAACTCAGCATCGAGGAAGCCGACGGCGCCGCCGGTGAACCGCGAGCCGAGGAAGGCCACATGACCGCCGGTGAACCGCGAGCAGAAGCTGACCTTGCCGCCGGAGAACTCGGCCCCGGCGAAGCTGACCTCGCCGCCGGCGAACATGGCGCCAACGAGGGTCACCTTCGCCCCGGTGAACTTTGACCCGGCGAAGTTCACCTTCGCCCCGCTGAACTGTGCTCCGGCGAAGCTGACTTCGCCGCCGGTGAATTGTGCTCCGGCGAAGCTGACTTCGCCGCCGGTGAATTGTGCTCCGGCGAAGCTGACTTCGCCGCCGGTGAATTGTGCTCCGGCGAAGCTGACTTCGCCGCCGGTGAATTGTGCTCCGGCGAAGCTGACCTCCCGGGCGGTAAGTCCAGCGCCGGCGGAGCTTTGCGTGTCGCTGGCGGAGCTTCGCAGGTCGGCAGCGGAGCTTCGCAGGTCGGCAGCGGTGCTGGGCGTGCCGCCGGGGGTGCTGGGCGTGCCGCCGGGGGTGCTGGGCGTGCCGCCGGGGGTGCTGGGCGTGCCGCCGGGGGTGCTGGGCGCGCCGCCGGGGGTGCTGGGCGTGCCGCCGGGGGTGCTGGGCGTGCCGCCGGGGGTGCTGGGCGTGCCGGCAGCGGGGCGGGGCGTGTCGCCCGGGGTGCTTTGCATGTCGCCGGGGCTAGGCATGTCGGCGGCGCCCTCCGCCGGAGGTTCGCCGCTGTCGAAAACCACCCCGCTCAAATCGAGGCTATGGCCGCGCCACGAGATGACGGAATCAGCGCGAAGACGCGCGGTGATAATGCTCAGAATCGCATGCTTGCACGCCCGGTCCCCACGCCAGGTGGGCGACAGCTCGGCGCTGTTTTCCTGCTCATCCTCCTCCGGGCGCGGCGCGTGTGCGCCCCGCACGGCCGCGCACAGCACATCGATGCACGCCTGCCGGTGAGCAGGGTCTTCATCAGCGAAACGGGCCAGCAGGTGGACCGCGGCCAGGCGGACGGCGGCGGAGTCGTGCCTGAGCTGGCCGGCGGCGTCCGCCAGCAACTCGTGTGCCTTCTGGGCATCCTCCGCTGCCACCTGCCGCTCGGCGGCGATTCTGCGCCGGGACGCAGGCGTCCAGCCGATCGGCGACCGCTGCGACTTGGCCCCCGGCGGCTCAGACCGCTGGGGGACCTTGTGTGGCAGGTCGTTTATAGGGGCGATGCGGACTCCATGACCAAATGAGGTGCTCGCAGGTACTGGATCATGGCGGGCCGGGCGGCCAGCCAGATGGCCGGCCGAGATCCGAGATCATGGACCTCGCCCAAGCCTAAAAGTATCCTTATAAACGTCATCGTGATTTGTCCACTATAGCCAGGTCTTCTCTTGAAGTGAGGGCATCGGCGGTACTGGCGGCCCCGAGCCCCGGCTGCCGCCAGCACGCCGTGCCGCGCGGTGGGGCCCTGCCTTCTGTTACTCGCGGCCGGCTCGCCTGGAACCCGGATACGGAATCACTGTGACTAACTGCGGCCACGAATATGCACTACGTAGCGGCCCGGGTGCCTGGTCTATGGGTCATGGGCAGCCCGGTGCCCGGAATGTAAAGGTCGACTGTACAATTGATATCGTTTCCTTATAAAGGGCACAGGTAATATGTGGGTCACTTTTGCGCTCGGTACCCGGTGCTTAAATCGCTTCTTCGGCCATATTCCGCTCGCGGCCGGCCCTGGCGACCAGCCTGCCCATCGCCGGTACGCCGGAGGACGGGCACGGAGCCGATCGCTCGGGCGCCGGCCCGGCCGCGGATGAGGCCGCTACTCGTCGCGGCCGATCGGCGTCGGCCCGGCGGAGGGCCCAGAACCTGGCCCGGGTGGACCGGCGCGGAGATCACCGGTGGTCACCGGCCGTCGCGTTGCGTCTAGTGCCCCAGAAAACTTCCGCCTGGACCTGCGGTTCTTGTAAACATATGTCCGGACATAGGCGTCCACTTCTCAGGACAAGGTTCCGGGGAGGGGCCCGTTAGCCAGGGCTCGTGGCCCTCCTAGCCACCAGCGGCCGCGCAGCGACGATGATGGCGACCGAGGTGGGACCGGCCTGAATGTGTGGGTCAGCGACGAGGCGGCCTACGGCGGGGGGAGCAACTATGCACGGTCGGCTCGGCGGCTGATCACGGTGGCCGTTCTGGTACTCGGTGATGACCAGTTTCTTTTCCTGGATGCGCTGTCCACGGTGCTCACCCAGCACAACCATACGGTCGCTGCGGTGACCCGGAGCGCAGAGGAAATGGTCGCGTTCGTGCGCAGCCGGCAGCCCGATCTGTGCCTGATCGACCGGCGCCTCGCGACCAATGACGACGCCGAGATAATCGGCGGGGTGATCGCGGCGAGCAACGAGACGAGCGCCGTGGTGCTCAGTTCCGATCCACGCAGCGAGGCGGTAGGGCGAGCGCTGGGCGCCGGGGCATGCGGCTATGTCCACAAGTCCCGCGGGGTGGACGCGCTCGTCTCGGCCCTGGACCGGGTGCTGCGGGGCGAGGTGGTGATCGATGTCCCGGCGGTCGCGTCCGTGGGCGGCTGGCAGGGGCCGAGCCAGGCGCAGCGGCTCGCCGCCCGGTTGACCAATCGCGAGCGGGAATGCCTCCTGCTGCTGGTGGAAGGGCTGAACACCGCGGCCATGGTCGCGCGGCTCGGGGTGAGCCGGACCACGGTGCGAGCCCACCTGCAGTCGGTCTTCACCAAGCTGGGCGTCCATTCGCGGCTCGAGGCCGCGTCGTTCGCCGTCCGCGCTCGCCTGGCTGAGGAATGGCCCGAGGGAGTCGTGAGCGACGTGCGGGCCATCCGCCCGCACCGGGCCAGCGCGACCATGCCGGGCCGGCGCCGGGCCGAGTTCGCCCGGCGGACGGCGGACTGCGGCTTAGGACACGCCCTGGCGGGCCGGTGGCCGCGATGATGGTGCTCGTTCCGCTGGAGGCTCGTGTCACAGCACTATGTCCCGGAAGGCAGTGTTATGTCCCCGGATGCAGCGTTACTTGCAAGTCACGGATTCACGGGTTTTGTGAGAGGCCGATCCCGGCCGTGTGGTCGCGGCGATAGCCCGGCCCACTGCCCACGGCCAGGTTCCTGACCAGTAAGAACAGGAGTATCCGGTCATGATCGGCACAGCCGAAGTCGGGACAAATGGTGGTGGATAATGTGGTTTGGGTCAAAAGCCCATCTGGGTTTAAAATCCCGAGCCTCCGCCCGCCCGAGATCCTAGCGCGCTGAGCGGGGACGGGCGGCCGGGGGAAAACTTTCGCTAAAGCCGTAATCCGAAATGCTTCCCTAAACGTCACATTAGGTGTTAGCTCGGATATAGAGGGGTTTTGCCTTCATCCGTGGACTGATCACTAGGGCTGCTTTGTGTCCGCTGCCGTGGGCACAAAGATCATTTCGGGATTGGCGGGGGAGTTCATTGAACGGATTTAGGCGTGGGGCGACTTCGCGGCTGGCGGCGTGCCTGACTGCGGTACTGGCGGTGGGCGGCCTGGCGGCGACGGCCGGGGCTGGGGCTACTGCTGCCTTAGCCGCGTCGCCTCCGACGCTGGATATGAAGGTCCTGCTGATCGGTGGTGGGTCCACGGACGTCACGACCGGCGCCTGGCAGTCGGCGCTGACCAGCGAGGGGGTGCCCTACACCGAGGTGACGGCGGTAGGCGCGGCTCCTGGATCGAGACGGTGACCCTGCCGGCCCTGTCGAGCGGGTAGCACGGGCAACTACAACGGCGTCGTCATCGCCGATTCGCCGACGGACTTCGCCAGCGGGCAACTGAGCGCCCTGGACGCCTACGAGTCCACGTTCGGTGTGCGCCAGGTCGACGGCTACATGTACCCCGACCCGGCGCTGGGCGTGACCGAGGCGGGCGGCGGGGCCCTGGACGGCACGACCGGGCACGCTGACCGCGCCGGGCCTGGCCGCGTTCTGCCCGAGCTCAAGGGCCCGGTCCCGTTCGACACCGGCACGTTATGGCTATGCGGCCACGGTCAACGCCGGGGCGCCGTTCACCCCGTGGCTTAACGAACACCGCCGGCAACACCCTGGCCGGGGTGTACCAGCACCCGAGCACCGACGCGCAGGCCGGGGTGTCGGAGCTGGCCCTGAACTTCGACTACAACGCCAACCAGCTCCAGTGGCTGCTGCTGGCCCCGGGACTGATCAACTGGGTGACCCAGGACACCCACCTCGGCCTGTACCGCAACTACTTCGGCCAGGACATCGACGACATGTTCATCGCCGACAACGAGTGGAGCTCGCAGTTCCAGTGCACGCCCGGCGGCCACCGACCCGCCCGACTACACCTGCCCGCCGCCGGGCGTGGCCAACAACCCGGCCGACACGCCGCCCGATGTGCAGATGAGCGCGGCCGACGTGGCCTACGTGGTCAACTGGGAGAAGCAGACCGGAATCAAGCTGAACCTGGCGTTCAACGCCGTCGGGGCCTGCACCGCACCGACGCGCGGCCGCCGAGTCGAGTGCCAACTGCACCGGCAGCGTCACCGACAGCGGCGGCCACCTACACCGATCCCGGCCAGGCGGTCGACTCGACCGACTCCCAACGACGCCGGCGTTCGTCAACGCCCTGCTGGCCAACCAGAGCGACTTCAACTGGATCACCCACACCTGGTCGCACCTGTTCCTGGGCTGCACCGTCTGGCAGCCCCAGGCGGTGACCTCGCGTCGACGGCCAACGGCTCGGGCGGCACGTTCGCCGCCGGCTGCCTACAGCTACGAGGTCACCGCGGCCACCGCCTACGGCGAGTCGGAGCCGTCGCTGCCCCAGACGGCCACCGTCGGCGCCAACGGCTCGGTCACCCTGACCTGGCCCGACGCCACCAACGGCACCGGCACCGACGGCACCCCGGGCCCACCCTGGCCCAGGAGGAGGCCACCCACACCGGGGGCACCGGCTTCTGGGGCTACAACATCTACCGGGAGAACCCGGGCGCCACCACCTACGGGCTGGTCGGCCAGGTGCCCGAGAACCCGGCCGACCGCGTCCACCACCTACAGCTTCACCGACACCGGGACCACCCCGGGGGCGGCGCCCGACTCCGGCGCCAGCTTCCCCGACCGCCACCAACCCCGGCATCGACTGCTCCAGCGCCGCGGGCAGCTGGCTGCCGGCCACCAGCACCACCGCCGACTCCTCCATCGAGCAGGAGATCGGCCTGGACCAGGCCTTCGCCGCCGCCAACGGGCTGACCAACTACACCCCGGCCGCGGTGGTCACCGGTGAGCACTCCGGGATCGAGAACCCCAACATGCCCGCCGCCCTGGCCGGCACCGGGCGTCACCACGTTCGCCGCCGACGCCTCCCGCCAGCCCCAGCCAGTACTCGCGACTCGGGCGTCGGCCGCTGGCGCGCGCCGCGCTACCCGAGCAACATCTACTACAACGCCTCCAACTGGCCCGACGAGCTCAACGAGTACAACACGCTGTACGTGGCCCAGGGCGACTCGATCGGCAACAGCCACCTACCCGAGCGAGACCGGGCACTGCGCCGACACCTCGGCCACGACGTGCCTGCAGCACGCCGGCCACCGAGGCCGACCTCCTGGCCTCGGAGTCGCGCATCATGCTGAGCCACGTGCTGGCCAACAACCCCCGGGTCGGCTACGCCCACCAGACCGACCTGATCGGCCCGGCCACCCAGAACGGGGCCAGGACTACGGCTACACCATCCTGGACCTGATCAACGACATGCTGAGCCAGTACAACAGCTGGTACAACACCACCGCCCCGCTCGTCCAGATGACCGACGTCACCGAGGCCCAGACCTGGCCGAGCAGGCGGCCTGGACCACGGCCGCAGAACGGCGGCCAGGTCAGCGCCACCGAGACCGAACGGCACGGTCACCGTCACCAACACCGGGCCCGGCCGTCAACGTCCCGGTCACCGTGCCCACCGGCACCACCGTCAACGGCGCCGCCTTCGGCCAGGCCTACGGCGGCGAGCTGTCGGACTGGGTCAACCTCGGCACCGGCGCGACCGAGACGCTGACCGAGAACGTGGCCCCGGCCATCACCAGCGCCGACGTCGGCCACCTCGATCGTGGGCGCCCCGTTCAGCTTCACCGTGACCACCACCGGCGCCCCGGCCCCGGCCTCACCGAGATCCGGGAGCGCTGCCCAGCGGGCATCACCTTCACGGACAACGGCAACGGGACGGCCACCATCGCCGGGCACCGCCGCGGCCGGCACCGGGGGCAGCTACCCGATCACGATCACCGCCACCAACAGCGTCGGGACGGCGCGACGCAGACCTTCACGCTGACCGACGCCGAGGCGCCGGCCATCACCAGCGCCAGCACGGCCACCTTCAGCACCGGCGTGGCCGGCACCTACACGGTGACCACCACCGGCTACCCGGCGGCCACCATCACCGAGAGCGGCACGCTGCCCGACCGGGCTGACCTTCACCGACAACGGCGACGGCACCGGCCACCATCTCCGGCACCCCGGCCACCGGGACCGCCGGCACCTACCCGGTCACCCTCTCGGCCACCAACGCCTCGGGCAGCACGGCCACCCTGACCCTGACCATCACGGTGAACGCGGCCAGCGCCCCCGACCATCACCAGTCGGCCACCGCCGACTTCACGCTGAACCAGTCGGGGGCGGTGGCCGTCGACCACCACCGGATCGCCCACGCCGGCGATCACCGAGACGGGGACCCTGCCCGCCGGGCTGACCTTCATCGACAACGGCAACGGCACGGCCCTCATCTCCGGGCACGCCCACCGCCACCGGCACCTGCCCAGCTCACCATCACGGCCAGCAACGGGATCAGCCCCGACGCCACCCAGACCATGACCGTCGTGGTCGGCGAGGCCCCGGCGTTCACCAGCGCCAGCAGCGCTACAGGCACGGCCGGCACGGCGTTCAATTTCACCGTTACGACTAGCGGATCTCCGGCGCCGAGCCTCGGCTGGTCCAACCTGCCGCCCGGCGTGACCTTTACCGACAACGGCAATGGCACCGGTACCCTGTCCGGCACGCCAACCACTGCGGGCACGTATGCGGTGCCGCTTACCGCGACCAACGCATACGGCTCGGTCCAGCAGACGCTGACGATTACCGTCCGGCAGGCCCCGGCCATCACCAGCGGCGGCGCGGCGACCTTCACCGTCGGCACGGCCGGATCGTTCTCGGTGACGACCACCGGCAGCCCGACGGCGGCGATCACTGAGTCCGGTGCGCTGCCTACGGGCATCACGTTCAAGGACAACGGCAACGGCACCGCCACCCTGGCCGGCACGGCGGCGTCCGGGACCGACGGCAGCTTCCCGATCACGATCACGGCGGCGAACGGGGCCGGCTCCGAACGCGACCCAGTCCTTCACCCTGACCGTGAACAAGGCGCCCACCGCTCCGGCCATCACCAGCGCCAATGCGACGACGTTCACGGTCGGCACGCAGGGGTCGTTCTCGGTGATGACCACCGGGAACCCGCTGGCGGCGATCACCGAGACCGGGGCACTCCCGTCCGGCGTCACCTTCTCCGACAATGAGAACGGGACGGCCACCCTGGCCGGCACCCCGGCGGCGGGGAGCAACGGCAGCTTCCCGATCACGATCACGGCGGCGAACGGGGTCGGCTCCAACGCCACCCAGAGCTTCACCCTCACCGTCAACCCCGCCAGTGCGGCCCCGGTCATTACCAGTGCCGGCGCGGCGACCTTCGCCGCCGGGACGGCGGGCACGTTCACGGTGACGACCACCGGCTTCCCGACGGCGGCCGTGTCGGCGACGAGCACCCCGGCCCTGCCGTCCGGCGTCAGCTTCAAGGACAACGGCAACGGGACGGCCACCCTGGCCGGCACGCCACCAGCCGGCAGCCAGGGCACCTACACGCTCACCGTGGCCGCCAAGAGTTCATCCGGGACGGCCACCCAGAGCTTCGCTCTGACCGTGAACAGCGGACTGGCCATCACGAGCGCGACTTCAGCGGCGGCGACCGGGGGCAAGGCGTTCAGCTTCACGGTCACCACCACCGGCACGCCCGCACCGGCGCTGACGCGGGCCGGAACCCTGCCCGCGGGCATCACCTTCACCGCCAATGCCAACGGGACGGCCACCCTGGCCGGTACCCCGGCAGCGACCGCGAGCGGGACCTACCCGCTGACCTTCACGGCCAGGAACTCGACGGGTGCGGCGAGCCAGGCCTTCACGCTGACGGTGAACCAGACCCCGGCCTTCACCAGCGCGGCGTCAATCAAGGAGACGGCGGGTACGGCTTTCGCCTTCGTGGTCAGCAGCACGGGATACCCGACGGCGAAACTCAGCAGCGGGAGCCCGCCGGCTGGCGTGAGCTTCTCCGACAACGGCAACGGGACCGGCAACCTCTCGGGCACGACCGCGGTCAAGGCCGGGACGTACACAATGACAGTCACGGCGGCCAACGCCGGTGGCAGCGCCAGCCAGACGATCACGCTGACCGTCACCGCGGCCAACACAACGGAGCCGGTGCCGACGTTTACCAGTCCGGCCGCCACCAAAGTGGCGGCGGGGCAAGCACTCAACTTCAACGTCACAACGAATGGCTATCCGACCGATGCTAAGGGTTACACCACTGATGTGACTGAAAGCGGAACCCTGCCAGCGGGGGTCAGCGCCAGCGACAACGGTGATGGGAGCAATTCGCTGACCGGTACGCCGACGGCGGCCAGCGGCGGCACATACCCGATCACGTTCACGGCGACCGATGATGCCGGGAACACCACCACCCAGTCCTTCGTCCTGACCGTCACCGCGGCGCCGACGTTCACGACGGCAGCCAGCGCCCCGGCCACCGTCGGCTCGGCCGTCAACTTCACGGTCAAGGCGACGGGAGCCCCGGCGCCGATGACGCTGACCGAGGCCGGTGCCCTCCCACAGGGCCTGACCTGGGTCGACAACGGCAACGGGACGGCCACGCTGGCTGGTACCCCGGGGGTTAACCAGGGCGGGGTCTTCCATCTGACACTGACGGCTTCGAACCCCTCAGGCGCCACGACGCAGGCGTTCACGCTGACGGTGAGCCAGGCCCCGGCGATCACCAGCGCCGCGACCGCGACGGCGACCCACGGGAAGGCCTTTACCTTCACGTTCACCGCCACCGGCTACCCGCTGGCCAGCGTCACCCACACCGGGACCGTGGGGGGACTGACCTATACCAACAATGGCAACGGGACGGCGACCCTGTCCGGTACCCCGGCTACCGCCGGAAAGTACACCCTGACGATCACGGCCACGAACACCGTCGGCACCGCCACCCAGACCTTCACCCTGACGGTGAGCTAGATGACACGACCGGGAGATCAGTCCGTCAATAGCCCGAGATCACCAGGATCGCCTCACACGTCGTGGGCATGGCGGCACAGAATGGTCATCGGGCTGCCAGTTCTGCTCCTCGTCATGGTGGCCGGCATCGTTGCCGCCGTGACCAGCGGCGGTGGCAACACCGGCGCGAATCCCGGCGGCACGGCCTCCGCCCCGCGGGAAGCCGCAGTCACAAAAGGAGCCAAATGGATCACCGGCCCCTCGGGCACACTTCTCGCCGCTGTGAACGGCGACCTGGGCCGGCTCGCCGCGGCCGGCCGAGCGGGCCATCGGAATGCAGCTGAGACCGCTGGCGCGCAGCTGGCCACGGATGCCAAGGCCGCGCTCCGCGGGCCAATGCCGCCGGCGGACGCCAAGGTCTACCAGTCCGCGCTGCAAGACTTCGAAAGAGCCGGCGTGTACAGCGCCAGCGGGAGGTTCAGCCAGGCCGCTCCGCTCCTGAACGCGGGCGGTATCGCCATCACCAAGGTCACCGCCGAGGTGAACACCCCGGCGGCGGTGAATCCCCCGGCCGCGGTGAACGGCTCAAACGGATAGGGTGACCAGGCCGGTACCGGAGACCGGTGCCAAGCGAGGCCTCATCTCTTTGAAGAAGACATCCATCATCGCCGGCGGGCTCAGCCTGCTGCTTGCGGCCGCGTGCGGTGGCCAGAGCCAAGGGCGTGCCACCGCGCCCGCGCCCCAAGTCTCGGTAACGCATACGAAAGGGGTCCCCGCCGCCACCGTCGCGGCGGCGCCGGCCGGCACGCCTGCGGCTGGCAATCGCAGGCCCAGGCCCAGGCCCGCGGCGCTCACCTGGTGGCATCCCTCGGATGGCGGCTCGAACAACGGTCCCGAATTCCAATGGGAACTGGATCATCCGCTGAGCACAAGCAGCGCGGCCGATATGAGCGGGAGAACGCTGAACGCCGCCGGGCACGTAGCGTCCAGGCCGACCGTGTACGACATCGATGGCATCGATAACCCGGCCTCGACGGTAGCCGCCCTGCACAGGTCGGGAGCCAAGGTGATCTGTTACATCGAGGTCGGCTCGGCTGGTAACTACTACTCGGCCGCCCACGAGGGCATCCCGGTCACCTACTACGCACAGTTGGCCGCCGCCGGAGACCTGGGCAGCAAGGTGCAGGGATACCCGGAGTCCTATCTCAATATCAACGCGGCGTCAACGGTGTCCGTCATCAAGTCGATGATCCGGCAGCAGTGCGCGGCCAAGGGCTTCGATGCGGTGGAGCCAGATATTGATGACTCCTATACCAACAGCGCCGGCTACCACATCACCGAGGCGGAGAACGAAAGGTATGACAAGATGCTCGGCGCGTACGCGCACAGCCTCGGACTCGCCTGGGGGCAGAAGAACGGGGACAACGATCCGGCGTTTTCGGCGGCGCTGGAGCCCACCACAGACTTCCTGCTGACCGAGGAATGCAACTTCTACCGGACTTGCGGGATCGTGACGCCGCCGTACGTGAGGGCCAGGAAGCTGGTGCTGAACGTCGAGTACACCGACGACTGGGGCGCCCCCAGCGCTATGGATCTCCGCAGATTCTGCCCGGCTGATGTTTCCCGCGGTATCGACGGGACGTTGTTCACATCGACTCTCGCCGGGCCGCGCGATCCCTGCCAGTAGATGACCGCTGGCCCGTCACCAGCTAGAACATTTCGCCGCGATCATGGCATTCTCGCTTGACCAGTAGCTAGGCAGCGAGCTGTAGGGATTCGACCCGGCGTTACCAGTCACGTAGACATAACCGGCGTGCCTCCGCTGGGCCAGGCTGATGGCACTGCCCAGTTGCGAGCGTGAGGTGGCATAAACTACGTGCGCGAATTTGGCCGCAGGATAATTATCCACCCAGCTGGGCGTGTGCAGGTGAGCGTAGCTGGCATAAGTATTCTCATAAACCATTACGACATCACCGATGGACATGTACTGCTGGTCAGGATAGGTGCCTGGGTTTAGCATCACCATCGAACCCGGATTCACACCGTGAATATAGTCGGCCAGATGCCGATAGTAGGCTATGCCCCTGCTGCCGCTGGAGGCCTCGTCGAGGAAGATATCGGTTACGCCGTACCAGGCCTTGTAGTGCCTGACGTCTGTCTCCACCGCCGTGGCCGAGCGCTGCGTGTAGTCCGTGTTGGAGTAGCCCACGAGCCTGATACCGGCGGCCTGCGCCCGCTTGATGGCCGCCTGGTAGTTCCGGTCCGGCGAGCCGCCAGCGCCGGAGCTCGTGATATCCAGGATCATGATGTTAGGCACGGGCTTGCTGGTGATCGCCCGGCCCCAGTCAGGGCCGGGGTAGAAGTAAGCCGGAACGAGCACCTTCTGGCAGGGTCGCCTGCCGACCAGGATCTGCCGTGCGGCAAGACCGGCGGCCGCGATGAGGAGGATGGCCGCCAGCACCGAAAGCAGACGCCGCCTGCGCGCCGGAGGGGGCCGCCGCCGAGTATGCCTGGGTCCGCCTGTGTGCGGACGATGGATCACAGCGTCTGCGAGTCGAGTTCGCCAGCGGGGAGACCGTCCCATGGGTTGGACCCGCCACGGTCTGTGACGTAAGCGCAGCCTGCGTTGCGCCGGGCGGCGAGCCAGAGCGCGTCGCTGAAGGATGCTTCGGGCACCGAGTGCAGGAGATGGAAGAACTGCCCAGCCCGGCCGCGACCTGACCCAGCGCGGCACGGTCAGCTCGGTATAGGCGATCCAGGGGCCCTCGAACGTGCCTAAGAGATCGGCGTGCTCGGCGTAAGCCTCGACCGGGTGCGCGCCGTGGTTGAGCGCCACTATGTGCGCTCCCAGGTCCCGTGCCCGGCTTGACAGCTCCGCATAGAGGCTGACGTCCTCGGGAGCAACTGCGGCACGGTCGAAAAACACGCCGCCCACCTGATACCAGTCCATGTACCGGCGAATTTCAGCCACGGCTTCGTAGGTCGAGCGCCGGCCATAGTTGGTGTCCACGTACCCGATCACCGTCACCCCGGCGTAGCGCAGCCGGTCGAGCACCGGGAAGACAACCGCATCGGGCTGATCGCCCGGGCCGTTGGCCAGGTTGAGCACGATCGTTCTGATCCGTGCTGGCCGCTCGGCCAGCCACGCCCACTCGTCCGGGTGGGTGGCCGGGTGGAAGTACGCAGGCACAATGAGCTGGGGCATGACCAGTTCGGTGCCGTCGGGTGCGCGTGGGGTCAAGGGCTTGCCTCCCACAGGTTGGTTAGTGAGGTCGCAAGGTCACGGCGTGGCGTCCAGCCCAGATCCTCGACGGCGCGAGTGATGTCGGCCTGCTGCCATGGTATGTCGGCCGAGCGGGCCAAGCCCTGCGCGTCCTCGCGTACCGCAGCAGTGCAGCCGCTGATCGCGAGCAGCTCTTTTACCATCGCGCGCACCGGTATCCCCCGCCCACTGCCGATATTGAGCACCGGGTGAGGCAGTTCCGGCGCGATTACCGCGGCGAGCACCGCGTCGGCGACGTCGCGGGCGTCGACGAAGTCTCGCACTGCTTCCAGTGATCCGAGCCGCACATCGGTACCGTCTGTGAGCGCCTGGCGCAACTGGGCCACCAACCGGCCAGGCAGGCTGGTCGGCGGTGCGCCCGAGCCGACCGGGTTGAAGACGCGCAGCACCACAGCATCGAGCCCGCCCGCGCCGGCCAGTTCCACCAGCCGGGTGCCGGCCAGCTTGGTCGCCCCGTACATGGCGGCGGGCTTGGGCACCGTCCGCTCGGTCACTGGAACACCCGGCTTCGCGCGCCCATACTCGGCCGCGGATCCCAGGTGGACGAGCCGGAGCGGCGCCGGGGTCAGCAGCATCGCCCGCACCAGCGTGTACGTGCCGTTGACGTTGGCCGCGACCAGCGCATCCGGGTCACCCACCGTAACTCCGGCGCAGTTCACCACCGCGTCCGGAGCCACATCCGCGAGCATCGCCGCTATCCGGCCTGGGTCGTCCTCGGCCAGGTCTACAGGCTGGTGGCGGGGTGAATCAGCTAGCTCGGACCGGCCCGCTGTGACGACGTCCAGCCCGGCGGCCGAGGCCCGGTGCCGCACATGGGCGCCGAGGAACCCGCTCGCACCGATGACCAGGATGCGCATGAGTTCAGGTTTCCCTCAGCAGGCTTCCCCGGATGAGGCCGAATTCGGCGTTGGCGCGGTCGTAGTCGTCGGGGCGCCCGATATCGAACCAGTACCCCTTGAACGCGTAATCGCTGGGGGGAGTGCCGCGGGCTAGCATGTCGAGTACCAGCTCGTCGAACCCGAAGGGCAGGCCCGGGGTGTAGTGGGTGAGCGCGCGCTTGCTGCACGCGTAGACACCCATGCTGACCCGGTAATCGATCGTTGGCTTCTCGGTGAACTCGGTAACCTGGCCTTCATCAGTGGTCAGCACCCCGTAGTCGATCCGTACCTGGCGTTCATACGTGGCCACGGTGAGCGACGCGCCCGTTTCCCGGTGCTGCCTGAGCAGATCCGCGTAGTCGATGTCGGTGAGCACGTCGCCGTTCATGATCAGGAAGTGCTCAGGCAGCCGGTCGAGGATCCGCAGCACCGGGCCTATGGTGCCCAGCGGCTCTTCCTCGGGTGTCGGTGTAGTCGATGTCCATGCCCCACCGGCTGCCGTTGCCGACGTAGGAGCGGATGAGCTCGCCGAAGTGGCCGATGGCGAGGGTCACGCGCTGGAAGCCGCACAGGGCGAGCTGGCTCAGCACGATTTCCAGGATCGAGTACTCATCGCCGATCGGGACTAAGCGGCTTGGGGAGCGTTGTGGTGTAGGGCGGAGCCTGACGCCTTTGCCCCCGGCAAGGATGACCGCATGCATGGTGTCTCCGTTAGCTCACTCGCTGTAGTCATTGGGGTTGTAGCGGGCCAGGTTCGCCTGGCTCCAGGAACCACTGGATGGTCCGGCGCAGGCCCTCGTCCCGGGTGCAGCGCGGCTCCCAGCCGATGCGCTCGCGCAGCTTCGATGCGTCGCAGACCAGCCGCATCACCTCGGAGTCCTTGGGGCGAAGCCGCTGGGCGTCCTCGACGATGTCGGCCTCCACGCCCATGAGCGCGGCGATGTCCTCGGCAAGCTGGCCGATCGAGACGTCCGCGCCGGGGCCGACGTTGAACAGCTCGCCGAGCACCGCCGACGCCGGGGCCTCGCCAAGCCGCACGAACGCCTGGGCGGTGTCGGTGACATAGGAGAAGTCGCGGGTCGGGGCGAGCGCGCCCAGCTTGAGCTGCCGGGCACCCGCCGCGAGCTGGATAATGATCGGCCGGAATGACGGCGCGGGCCGACTGGCGGGGGCCGAACGTGTTGAACGGCCGCAGCGTCACCGCTGGTGTCCCGAAACTCAGGTAGTAGGACTCGACCAGCTTGTCGGCGGCGATCTTGGACGCCGCGTACGGCGACTGGGCCTGCAGCAGGTGCGCCTCGCTGATCGGGACGGTCCGGGCCGTGCCGTAGGTCTCGCTGGTCGAGGTGTGCACCAGGCGGGGGGTCCGGCAGGCGCGCACCGCCTCCAGCACGTGCAGCGTGCCGATCACGTTGGTGTCCACGAACGACCGGGGCGCCGAGTAGGAATACGGGGACCGAGACGAGCGCGGCCAGGTGGTACACGACCGACTGCGCCCTCGACCAGCGTCGCGCACCGACGCCGGGTCGCGCACGTCGCCGAAAACCACGTCGACCTGGTCCAGGACGTCGGGTGCCAGCGCGTCCAGCCAGCCCTGCGAGCTGTACATGTTGTAGAGCACCATGGCCCGTACCCGGTGTCCCCGGCGCACCAGCGCCTCGACCAGGTGAGAGCCGATGAAACCTTCGGCCCCGGTCACCGCGACTTGGTCCGTCATGGTCACTTCCCCTCTCTAGGAAACGTTTGGGTGGGATTGATCCGCTATGCACACGGCGGTTCAGCAGGCATGTCGCACGGCTCTCCCCAGCACGAAGGCGGCGTAGCCAGCCAGCACCAGGAGTAGCTCGGTGCACGTCACGATCTGCGCGGGCACCCCTAAACCGCGGCAGGCGACTTCTACGGCCAGCGCTACCGCGCATGCGACCAGGGGGAAGATGCGGCTGCCGAAGGCCTGGAGCAACAGCGCGATGAACATGGCTCCGCCCAGCGCGATATAGGCCGCCACCTGTGGCAGCAGCGTCCAATGCGGCCGGATGAGCTGGGTTTCGGCAGCGACCGCGATCACGGCGGCGGTCAGCAGCACCGCGGCGGCCAGGTACTGCAGCAGTGCGCTGAAGAGCAGCAGCCGCGACCGTATGGTGAAAGCCCGCAGCTCCCGCGTCGTGCGCAGCAGCCGCTGCGTGCGCCGCCGGAACCAGATGAGCATCCACTCCGCCGCCCCCATGCTGAGCGCCAAGGGCAGCGATGCGAGCAATGCGCCCGTATTCGCACCCCGGTGGCCCGGCAGGCCCACCGCGACCGGGAGCACCAGCAACCCGGCGGCGACCAGCCCGAACCCGGCGCTCGGCAGCGCGCCGCGCACGTCCGCCGCCACGAGCAGGTGGCCGGCCGCAGCCCGGTCCGCGCACGCCCGCTGCGACCCCGGCCGAGAAGACCAGCTTCCTGGCCGGCGCGCGCCGCGGCGAGCCCAAGCCCCAGCAGCGGCGTGGCCGCCAGCGCACCCCAGACCGCGTACTCCAGCTGCGCTGGCCGGCCAAGGATGAGAAACACGGCACTGCCCAGCACGCCGGGCGCGAGCACGACCAGGAGCAGTCGCTCGGCGCCGAGAACCATGAGCACGGTGGCGCCCAGCATGTAGGCGCCCAGTCCCACACCGAAGACGAGCGCTGGGATGTGCATGTGCCCCACCAGGGCCGTTGCCGCCATGGCGAGGGCAACCGCCGCCGTCCCGGCGACCATGCCGACCAGAAGCAGCCGGGCGGCCTGGGCCGGATCCCCCCGGCCCAGGCGGACGTAGCCGAGGTAGGCGAGCCCCTGGCTCAGTGCCCATGAGGCTAGTAACGCGACAATCAGGGCGCTGAGCACACCGCGGCCGGCCAGCAGCCCGGCGGCGGCCGGGAAGCAGACGGTCGGTAACCCGTAGAGCAGGCCATGCAGGGCGGGCCGGAGCTTGCTGACCTGCCACGGATCCGGGACCGGCTCGGGTTCGGCGGGCCGCCGGGGAACCCGCCGGTACATCTCCTCGGCCAGCGCGAACACATCGGAGACGCCGTAACGTTTCCGCACCGCCTGGTCACTTAAGCCGTCGAACTCCAGTGCGCTGGAGATCTCCAGCGGGTCGACCGCGGACTCACACACCAGGACGAACTGTTCGCACAGCTCCTCGACGTCGCGCGGCCTGAAATCCTCCGCCGGGGCGGCCATCGACCGCCGCCTGGCCCCATTCGGGATCGGGTGTCCCTGGGGCTCCTCCCGAACCGGCACAGTGGGCGCGCTCATCCCACGGCCTTCCACGGCAGCAGGTCGTCTAGCTGATCATCGGGGTCCGGTTCTGGCGGCGCGGTCGGCAGCGGACGGCCGGCACCGAGGAAGTTGTAGATCTCGTCGAAGGTGTTGATCGCGCTGTCGACGGTGAAGTGCTCCAGCGCGCGAGTGCGAGCTGCGGCGCCGAGGCGGTGTCGGAGCCCGGCGTCCCGCAGCAAGGTCAGGCAGGCCTGGGCCATGAGCGCTGGGTTCCGTGGCGGCACGACCAGGCCCGTGTCGCCGACCGCTTCTGTGACCCCTCCGACATCGGTGGCTACGCAGGTCCGGCCGCAGGTCATTGCCTCTATCAGGCTGTACGGGAAGCCCTCGGAGACGCTGGATAGCACGACGATGCGGCCAGCGTCATAGGCGTCACGGATGTTCTCGACCCGGCCCTCGAACGTCGCCATCTGGCCGATGCCGAGTTCTGCCACCAGCGCCTGGCAACGTTGCAGGTAGGGCTCCCGGCCCTTGGGTGGCGAGCCGAACAGGCGCAGCCTGGCCTCGGGCATCTCGCGGTGCACCAGGGAAAACGCACGCAGCAACGTTTCCAGGTCCTTGATCGGGTCGATGCGTCCGACCCACGAAATCACCGGCGCCTCGGGTTCACCGGTGAGAGCGGGAAAGTTGGCCGGGTCCACGCCGTTGTACACGGTGCGGATATGCTGCGGCCGCGCGCCGAGCTTTTCCTCCCAGCGCCGGTTGTAGACATTGCCAGGAGTGATCGTTTCCGCCTCGCTGTAGCCGAGCGCGCACAGGCGCCGCATGAACCCGAGATGGAACGCCTTCACCGGCCACCGGTACGGGCTCCTGCGGTTCTGCATGTACTGCTCACGCAGATATACGCCGTGCTCGGTGACCAGCATCGGCATGCCGTACTGCCACTTCGCCGCCAGCGCCGGCAGCACCCCTAGCCCGTTGGTTACCGCGTGGCCGATGTCCGCCTCGACTGGTGGGTACGACAACGGGCGAAGGGAGTGATCCAGCAGCTGCATCGCGCTGACCGCGTCGTGTAAGCTCGGCGCGGTCTGCTCTGAGTCCGACCACCGGCCCCGCCAGGCCTCGCTGAGCAGCCGCACCGCCTTCTCGCTGCCCAGGCCGGCGCTGAGATTCCCGCGCTGGGCGTATTCGAACAGCTCGCGCAGCACGTCGCCGAAGCGCGGCTGGGCCTGCGCCGAGGAGTCGAGTAAGACCTCGACGAGCTCGCGCAGCAGGCGGAACGGGAGCACATCCCGGCGGCCCATCGCGCGCCTATTCGGCGGGGGGCCCCAAAGCAGCACCTTGACCATCGAGGTGACGTTGTCAGGCAGCGACCACACGGTTTGCTCGGCGTCGGTCGCCACCATGGCCACTAAGTGGAAATCGTAACCAGGCATCCCACGGATGAGCTGGTCGCACCACACGCTCACGCCGCCGAACCCGAAGGGATAGGTACCTTCGGTCATCATCGCTATCTTCATGCGGGCCGCCTGCTGGCTGGCCTGGCCGGGTGGAGAGCGGCAGATGACGTAGCTCCGGCGCGCCCGCGCTGGCCGTCGAGGCCGGAACGGCGGGGCAGAATCGCGGCTTCACCGCCCCCCGGGGGCGACCCAAAATTCATCGGGTGGCCACGTTTATTAAAGACACGTCGCGGTCCCCAGCGACAAAGTTTTCATGGCACAGACGTATGCAGTCCATGTCCCCCTTGCCCCCCCAATATAGTACGTTCTGCCGAGACATTCATCTAAGGATCAAGTGCGTCCGAACCCGTCCAAAGTTGCCAAGCAGACTGTAGACGTCCACCGGGTCGTCGCGGATGACGTTTCCGTGACTTCCGTTACATTTTAGTTATAATCTTTGGCGCCTACCCTCACCAAAGCCAGACAACCATGGCCTGGGGGCAAGGCAACCATGGCCTGGCTTGGCCGCTGGCTTTTGGGCGCTGAGCCGCCCGCGGACCTACGGCTGCGGATCCGGCCAGACGAGCCGGCCCGTCCGGCCCCTATCGAGGAGAAGGTCTTCGCGGCGCCGCACGCACCGGAAACTCCCGCGAAGGAGATCGGGTAACAGCGGGGACTATCAGGCCATTGCCTGAAAGGCCACCCCATGCCGCACAAGGACCGATGCTCGAGCGTCACGAAGATAGGCATTTGTAGGTGTATGGGCGTGTTGTGTGGTCTTGCCGTATGGGGCTTGCCGCACACGTCCGGTGTTCAATTAGGGCCGCCGCCTGGCACCAGCCCTCGGCTGGGCTCCCCGGTGATCGCTGCCGTCGGCGGCCCATCCCGGCGTGCCGTGCAGTTCGAGCAGACTAGGCGGCCCCTGTCCCTGGCCTACGCCAATCTTGAGGGGCCGGCCGGGGAGCGCGGCGCACCCGATGATGGGGTAGTTCCCGATCCAGCAGGCGACCTCTGTGCCCGTGACCAGGTCCCACACCCGCACCGATCCGTCATCGCCGCCGCTCACGGCTAGATCGCCGTCCGGGCTGAGCGCGACGGAGAACACCTGGCGGGTGTGGCCGGTGAGGATGGCCCGCTCACGGCCGGCGGCGAGGTCCCACACCCGCACGGTCGCGTCGCCGCTGCCGCTGACGGCTAGATCGCCGTCCGGGCTGAGCGCGACGGAGAACACCTGGCGGGTGTGGCCGGTGAGGGTGGCCTGCTCGCGGCAGGCGGCGAGGTCCCAGACCCGTAGTTCGCTACTGCTGCTGCTGACCGCGCGGGTGCCGTCGGGGGTGACGGCCACGGACCACACCGGGCGGGTGTGGCCGGTGAGGGTGGCCTGCTCGCGGCCGGCGGCGAGGTCCCAGACCCGCACTGTCCCGTCGCTGCCGCCGCTGACCGCGCGGGTGCCGTCGGGGGTGACGGCCACGGACCACACCGGGCGGGTGTGGCCGGTGAGGGTGGCCTGCTCGCGGCCGGCGGCGAGGTCCCAGACCCGCACTGTCCCGTCGCTGCCGCCGCTGACCGCGCGGGTGCCGTCGGGGGTGACGGCCACGGACCACACCGGGCGGGTGTGGCCGGTGAGGGTGGCCTGCTCGCGGCCGGCGGCGAGGTCCCAGACCCGCACTGTCCCGTCGTCGCCGCCGCTGACCGCGCGGGTGCCGTCCGGGGTCACCGCCAGCGAGAAGACCCAGCCGGTGTCGCCGGCCGGCGTGGCTTGCTCGCGGCGGGCGGCGAGGTCCCAGACCCGCAGCGTCCCGTCGTCGCCGCCGCTGATCGCCCGCATTCCGTCCGTGGTGACGGCCACCGAGAACACCTGGCGGGTGTGCCCGGTGAGCGTGGCCTGCATCCGGCCGGTGGCCAGGTCCCAGACCCGCACCGACGCGTCCTCGCCGCCGCTGACCGCGCAGGCGCCGTCCGGGGTGACGGCCACCGACCAGACCCACCCTGTGTGGCCGGTGAGCGTGGCCTGCTCCTGGCCGGTGGCCAGGTCCCAGACCCGCAGCGTCCCGTCGCTGCCGCTGCTGACCGCGCGGCTGCCGTCTTTCGTGACCGCGACTGAGAACACCTCGCCCGTGTGGCCGGTGAGCGTGGCTTGCTCCTGGCTGGTGGCCAGGTCCCAGATCCGTAATGTCCCGTCGCCGCTGCCGGTGACGGCGCGGGTCCCGTCCGGGGTGACGGCGACGGACCACACCGGGCGGGTGTGGCCGATGAGCGTGGCCTGCTGCTGGCCGGTGGCCAGGTCCCAGACCTCTACCAACGCGTCTTCGCTGCCGGTGACGGCGCGGGTCCCGTCCGGGGTGACGGCGACGGACCACACCGGGCGGGTGTGGCCGGTGAGCGTGGCCTGCTCCTGACTGGTGGCCAGGTCCCAGATCCGCACTGTCCCATCGTCGCCGCTGCTGACCACGCGGGTGCCGTCCGGGGTGACTGCTACCGCCCGCACCCAGTCGGTGTGGCCGGTGAGCGTGGTTTCCTCCTGGCTGGTGGCCAGGTCCCAGACCCGTACGGACGCGTCCTCGCCACCGGTCACCGCGCGGGTGCCGTCCGGAGTGACCGCTATCGCCCGCACCCCGTCGGTGTGGCCAGTGAATATCCGCTCGAGTGAGTTGGCACCGGGAGCGCCGATGGGGGTGACCGGCGCTAGCCAGGGACCAGCGCCGTTGTGGCTCAGGCCAGCGGCCCAGGCGGTAATGCCAGGATCAGGGTGGTCCAGCAGTCGGCTGGCGAGCCGAGAGCGGATCAGCGTGGGATCGGCGGCCAGGGATGCCGCGGACAGGCGCAGGGTCCGGAGAATCTGGCGGGTGAGCGGATCCCCGGCGTAGCCGTAGTCGGGAATCAGGTCGTACGGGTGCCCGTGGGTGAGGCGGGCCTGAATCCAGGGTGCGTCGGTGAGCACGGCGCGTAGCTCGTCGTTAAGGTGCGCGTCGTGGAGGTGACCGGCCAAGGTGCTGGCCAGATAGGGGTCGGCGGCCGAATCGGCCCATCCGCCTGGATAGCGGAGGCGGTAGCCGTCCAGCAGCCGGGAATGCGCGGCGCTGAGCCCACCGGCGCCGAGCCGGTCGCCCAGGACGTCGTATTCCAGGTCATGCGCGGCATAGCAGCCATCGCCCTCGGCGGTGAGCAGGGACCGGTCGGTGAGGTCGGCCAGCAGGCGGTCCACCTCATCGTCCGGCAACTCCGACTGCCACAGCGCCCAGGCGGCGTCGCGGGGAAACGGGCCACGCCCGGCGAACACGGCCAACTGCCCGTACCGTAGCTGGTCGGCCTCGGGCAAAGCAGCAATGCTGGCCTCGATAACGCGGAACAGCGTCTGGTAGTCATGGGCCGCATCCGGATCGTCCGCGGCCCGGACCGGGACCTGTTCGATCGATTCCGCCGCGTCGGCAAAGGACTGGCCGCGGCCGACCATCCCGCCCGCCACGGCGACGCCCAGCGCCAGGTCGCCGGCCAGGGTGCACAGCGTCCGGGCCGCGTCCGGCAGCGTGGCCGGAGCCTGGTCCGTCCAGCGGCCGAGCAATTCCAGGGACTGCTCCCGGGTCAGCCTGCCCACCAGGATCCCGGTGGCCCCGACCGTCGCCGCCAGCTGGGCCAGGCGGGTGGTGAACAAGACAGTGCAGGTGGGGGCTAGGCCGGTGAAGGCGTCCAGCACAGGCCGGTCCCACACGTTGTCCACTGCGATAAGCATCCGCTTGCCCCGTAGCGCTGGCGCGAGCTGGTCACGGCCCTGCTCGACCGTGGCAAATCCGGTCGCGGCGTCCGACAGCCCCACCCGGTGGGCCAGGGTGGCCAGCAGTACCACAGGATCCGGCCCGGGACCGGCCTCCAGCCAGGTGATCCCGTCCCGGAACGCCCGTCGCACCTGACGATCCGCACACGCCAGCGCGGCCAGGGTAGTTTTTCCCGCCCCGCCGATCCCGGTGACCGCCACCAGTTGTTCGCGGGCGCGCAGCGCGCGCACGACCTCCGTCAGTGGCTCCGGGCGATCCACTAGCCGGCCCGGTCCCCGGGAGGGCGATCCTAAGAAACCCTCGGCCGCCCGGATCCCGCCCCTTATCCGCATCCAAGCCCCCATCCCTTACTGCACATAATGTCTGGCTTGGTGGGCGAGTGAAATGGCATCTGATCAGTTGGCGACACGAGCGTCACCCGAAGCGGTCTGAAGCTAACCTGGCCGTGACATGCTCCCGGGGGCGCCTCGGCGTCCGTAGGGTCCGGGTACCGGCCGCTGCACGTCAGCCCTGAGCTGGGGGGACGACGTCGATCATCGTCAGCACGATCGGCTGCGCGCCCTCGTTCGCGTAAGCATGCGGCAGGCCGCCGGAGAACCTGGCACATTCCCCGGGGGAGACCTCGTGCCGCACCCCGGCCACCGTCAGGGTAAGAACGCCTTCCTCCACCCACGCCATCTCCCGGGTCGCCGGGGCGTGGGCGTCCCCGCCGAACCGCTCGCCAGGCAGCAACCTGAACCGCCACAGTTCGGCCGCCCACGGCGGGTCGGTGGCCGCGATGATCGTGCCCGTTCCGCCGGAGGGCCCGTGCCACAGCACCCGTGAATCAGCCGGGCCGGTGATCCGCACGCTCGGCTGGTCGGGCACATCCACGAGGCGGGTGACCGGCACACCGAACGCGTCGCTGATCCTCGCCAGAGTGGCGAGGTTAGGGTTCGAGCGGCCCTGTTCCAGCGCGACGAGCACCCCCTTGCTCACCCCGGACCGCGCGGTCAGCTGGTCTAGCGACCAGCCCCGCTCGGTGCGCAGGAACTGCAGCGTCCGGGCCAGGGCGCCCGAAATATCGGCGGAAGCCATCTTTATCCGTTTCTGCTGGCGACGTTCGGTCGGTAGAGTGAACCATAAGGTACTTTATTCCGACCGGCATCTGTGGAGCGCATTCATGGTCGTCGTCTTCGGCTTGGTGGCCGCGGTTCTGTATGGCAGCGCTGACTTCCTCGGGGGTGCGGCGTCCCGGCGGGCCCGGGCGCTTTCCGTGCTGACCGTGTCGGCACCGGCCGGCGCCATCATCATTCTCGCTGGCGCGCTGGCCTTCGGTGGTCCGGCGCGGCTGTCTGGGCTCGGCTGGGCGGCCGCCGGGGGTGCCGCGGGGGGCGCCGGGCTCATCGTGTTCTACATGGGACTGGCCGCCGGCCCGATGAGCGTGGTGGCGCCGGTGTCCGCGTTGGTGTCCACCATCCTGCCGGTGAGCGTGGCGCTGGTATCTGGCGAGCGGCCCGGGCCCAAGGTCTATCTGGGCGCGCTGGCCTGCCTGGCCGCGATCGTGCTGGTGAGCAGCGAGGGCGGGGCGGGCGGCCGGGCGGCCGGGCGCCCGGCCGCCGCCCGCGGGATCGGGTGCGGGGTGGCATCGGGGATCGCGTTCGGGCTGTTTTTCCTGTTCCTGCGGAACGCGGGGACGTCGGGCGTGCTCTGGCCGGTCGCCGCCGCCCGCATCAGCGGGATGGTCATCATGATCGGCGCGGCCGTCTGGATGGGGGCGCCGCCGGCCTGGCGGGGCGCGAACCGGCGCCTGCTCGTTGCGGCGATCGCGTCAGGGATGCTCGATGCGGGGGCGAACATCTGCTTTGTCCTGGCCACCCGGGTCGGCCTGCTGGGCATGGCGGTCGTGCTCACCTCGCTGTACCCGGGGGTCACGGTCCTGCTCGCCCGCGTGCTGCTCGGCGAGCGGATGCGCCTGGTTCAGCGACTGGGCCTGGGCCTGGCCGCGGTCGGCGTCGTGCTCGTCACCGTCTGAACGGCCCCCGGGCGCGGGGGCCGAGACATCGGGGAATCTGGGCAAGCTCGTGCGGCCGGACGCCTGAGCCGCGTTCATCCGGCCGCACGAACCCCGGGGAAGGGGAGAGGGCTGGCGGGCGGGACGCTCAGTCGTCGCCGTCGTCCTCTTTGCCCGGAAATATCAGCCTGCATATCTCGAGGTACAACTGCTCGGGATAAGGGACGTGGTCGACGCTGGTCAGTGCCTGATCCTGGCCCGCCGATTCGAGGATGAACTTACCGTATCCGAGCAGTCGGCCGAGGGTCGAGCGCTCGAAGCTCATGTCAGTGACCTTCTTGAGCGGCATCATCAGCACCCTGCGGGTGATGACGCCCTTCACCTCCAGCAGTCGCTGCGAGGTGACCACGAAGTATGAGTCCCACCACTCGTAGGTGTGGAAGGCCAGTCGCAGGATGAGCAGGAGGCACAAGACCAGCAGGACCTCTTGGGCCGTGGTGTTGTGCGACAGGACGGTCGTGGCGAGCAGCAGCGCGATGAGCAGCCCGCCCAGCGTGAACGCGATCGAGCGGGCCAGGATCGCGGGGTGCTTACGCACGGTGACGACCCGCTCTTCGTACGGCAGCAGGTACTTACTGATTGCGGCGGGGCCCGTGTGGCCCGGCGAGATTAGCCTCATCTCACTCAGAGCGACGTCAGGAAGGTGGCCAGTGAGTTACCAGCCCTGCTGAGCAGGCCGAAGATACTCCGCATTACGCTCGCGGCTCCCGCAGGATCGGTGAACAGGTAGTACGCGATGAAGATGACCACCGCCCACCCGAGGATCTTCTTCAATGACATGGTCAACTCCCAGGTCGCACATGCGCCGGTCCGTTACCTCAGTTTAGCCCAGAGTAATTTCTATACCAATGCCTGCCGTCAGCAGGGAGCCAACGTACCTGCTGCACGGCCGCTGGGCGGTCTCCCCCGCCGGCACGAACGCGAATAGAGCGTAGCGGCGTGTGGCGGGTTTAAACCCTTCAGCTACGATAAGTACGTAGAACACCGCTTTCGGTGACTAAGCCGTTTTCAAGCCATCACAGCCTGGTGCCGAGGCTGGGGAATGCCAAGCGGGAGAGCCGCCGATCTGGCACCATTCCTTGCTGGAAGGGGCCTGGTGAGTGATGACGGAGGTAACCGACAGCGACTTGCCGTGATCGTCTACCGCGAGGACGAGACGTGGGATACCGAGGTGCTGCCAACGGCGCTGACCGAGGACCTGAGCGGGCTGGTTCACGCCCTCCGTCAGCAGCCCAGCATCGGTGGGACGATCGGGCTGGTCACTGTCGGCGACGACTTCTTCGTCGCGCTCAGGGTGGTCGGCGGTCAGGTATCGGTATTCCTGTCCGATCTGACGGCCGCCGTGGACTGGCCGCTGGCCCGCCAGGTCCTTGACTACCTGGACATACCGATCCCGGGTGACGAGGACCTCGATCAGGTGCTCCCGGCCGGGGACATGTCCATCTTCGCCGATCTGGGCATAGACGAGATGGATCTCGGCGCGCTCGCTGGCGATCTGGACAGTTTCCCGACGAGGCCATCGCCAAGATCGCGACCAGGCTCGGGTTCGGGCACGCGCTGGACCGGGCCCTCGACGTCGTGTTCGGGCCGTGAGGCGCCGGCGGCCGGTGGCGTGACCCCGGTTATCAGGTGGAGTTCGAGCCCGCGATGCGGGCCGCGCTCACGCAAGCGGTCGACGCGGGGGGCCCGCGCCCCGACGTGCCCGTCGGAGCGGTCGTGCTCGACCCGGCCGGAACGATCATCGGCCGTGCCCACAACCGGCGCGAGGCGGACGCGCGATCCGACCGCGCACGCCGAGATCGTGGCGATCCGCCAGGCGGCGCGGGACGATCGGCGGCTGGCGCCTGGCGGGCTGCACCCTCGTGGTCACGCTGGAGCCGTGCACCATGTGCGCGGGCGCGATCGCTCGCCGCCCGGATGGCGCGACTGGTGTATGGCGCGCCCGACCCGGGGGCAGGCGCCGCCGGTTCGCTCTGGGACGTGCTGCGTGACCGCAGGCTCGGCCACCGGGTCGAGGTGATCGGCGGCGTCCTGGCCGGTGAATGCGGAGATCTGCTCCGCGAGTTCTTCGCTCAGCGCAGGCGTGACCGCGAGTGACCCCGGTCCGCTCGTAGGCCGCGACCGTTGTCGCCGGACGGCCGAGGGGGCGCGGGTCGGGTAGGCTCAGCCGCGGTGGAGTCGCCTAGTGGCCGAGGGCGCACGCCTCGAAAGCGTGTGAGGGGGCAACCCTTCCGTGGGTTCAAATCCCACCTCCACCGCCAGTTTCTCCAGGCGCACGATCCGTGGTTAGCGCGGGGCTGCTACCACCGGCATAGGGGCCCCGTGATCTGCGCTGCGCACACAGGCATAGGGGAGTGCAGTGCCGCATAGGGGAGTGGAGTGCTAGAGCCGCAGAGCACGGCGGTGTTCCTCCTTCTCATCGTGGCTTTCTGCGTGCTGCTGTACTGGCTGGCCACGGCCAGGCAGACCGTCTTCCGCATCCTCGCCGCGTGCCTCGCCTTCATCCCGGCGATGCTCTTCGGGGTGGCCGCCGTCAACAAGTACTACGGGTACTACCAAACCTGGGGCGCGGTAGCAGCCGATCTGGGCGGCCAGGGCGGCAACCAGGCGCCCACCCTGCCGACCGTTGACACCGCCTCCGGCCATGACCTGAGCGCGATCCTGGGCCGTTCCGTCAATGTCGCGGTCGCGGCCCAGCAGGGTCAGACGTTCCGCCTCGCCGTGCCGGGCGCGACCAGCCACCTCAGCCGGTCCGTGTACGTGTACCTGCCGCCGCAGTACTTCCGCCAGGATTACCGCGGCTACCGGTTCCCGGTCATGGAGCTGATCAATGGTTTCCCCGGCGGTCCGCAGGACTGGATCAACGTGGTGGGCATCACCGCTACCTACAGCACGCTGCTGGGCGACGGCGTGGTCAAGCCGGCCGCGCTGGTGATGCCCGATCCCGAAGGCGGGCGCCGCGTCTCGCTCCAGTGCCTGAACGTCGTGCGGGGACCGCAGGATGCGACGTTCCTGGCCTCGGATCTCCCCAGGTACCTGTCCCGCGTCCTACGGCTGCAACCCCCGGGCTTGGCCTGGGGCATCGCTGGGTACTCCGAAGGCGGCTACTGTGCCGCCAACCTGGCCCTGAATTACCGGCTGGGCTACGGGTACGCCGGCGTGCTCAGCGGATACTTCGTGCCGTCCAGGGACCAGCTGGGCAACCCGCCGCGGCTCGTTTCCCCGTTCGGCAAGAGCTCCGTCTTGCGCGAGCAAAACACGCCCTTCCACCGCCTGCCCGCGCTGCCGGTCAGTGCCCGGATCCCCCAGTTCTGGCTCGGAGTGGGGGGCAATGACAAACCCGGCGTCGCGGCGGCGCGCCAGTTCCAGCAGTTGCTGCTCGCGCGCCAGCCCAATGTGCAACTGCATATAGAGCCGGGCGGCGGGCACACCATGACCACCTGGCGGGCCCTGATGCCGCCCCTGCTCGAATGGATGACGTCCGCGCTCAACGCGGCGGTACGGCATCCCGTGCCGACGGGGGGGAACTCTCCGGCCGGGGCGATGAGTCGAGATCGAGCACCCGGGCGTGCAGCACTGAGCGCTGGTGAAGCGCTGCACCCAGGGCGCGGTGCAGGCCATCCTCCAGGTACAGCTCTCCGCGCCACCGGATGACGTGCGGGAAAAGATCGCCGTAGAACGTGGAATCCTTGGCCAGCAGAAGATGCAGATCGAGCACGGCCTTGGTCGTGATCAGCTGATCCAGCCGGACCGGGCGCGGCGGGACCTGGGCCCACTCGCGGGTGCTTCTGGCGTGATCGGGATAGGGGCGGCCCTCCCCTATCTCCTTAAAGATCACGCCACGAGTCTAGGTGAGGACAGCGAGTGCTACCGGCGCACTGCGCCGAGCGTCAAGCCCGGCGCCCGTGGTACATCGACCAGCCCAGCCCGGCCAGCGCGAACAGCGCGCCCGCCCCTTCGGCGATGGCGGACAGCAACTTGCCGGGAGGCCCCCACGACGGCTCGTACATGTTGGGCAGGAAGGCCAGGGACCCCACGTCAACGTAGGTGTACAGCACAGCGGCCCCCACCGCGCTGGCGGCGACCAGGAACGCGACCACCCAGACCGCCCGGTGGGGCCAGACGAGGACGGCGAGCGCCACTATGACGGCCACCACCGCCTCGATCCGGAACAACTGGCCCTGGTTCAGCGTCTTCCCAGCGACATCGTAGAACGGCGCGTCCCTCCAGTGGACCACGGCGTTAACGATCAGCGCTGCGGCCGCACATCCCCGGAGCAGGTAGCCGGTGAGCACTCCCGACCTCGTCGCGCGGACGGCGGGAGCCGGGCGGGGCGGTGCGTTGGGGCTCATCTTCTTTCTCCTTTCTGGCTGGGGGGCTGGTCGTCACAATCAGCTCACGGCGTACGTGTTGACCGCTTCCTCGAGCAGCACCGCGTAGGTCGCCCAGTCCGCCGCCGGTGTGGCGGCGATCAGGACGCTGGAACCGCGGGCCCCCTGGACGAAGCAGGCGATCTCCTGGTAGCGGTGGGCATCCACCTTGGTCGTGTAGGCGTCGAGGACGCATGAACCTGGGCCGCCGCGGAACGTCAGGCTCATGGCCTGGCCAGTCCTCTGGGCGGTGCTCGCGTCGTCGTCCAGCAGGTGCTGGACCCGGAAGTCGGGCCAGTCCCGGAGCGTCTCGTGGCCTTGCTTGGGGGTCACGTTCAGATAGACCGCGACGGTGCCGGACTTCGTGGTCAGCCCCGCGGAGACGGTTCCCCGGTCGCCCCGCAGCGGGTCCAGGGACGGTGGATACGAGAGTACGGCCTGGCCGTCCGGCAGCGAGATACGGTGCCAGCCGTCCGGGGCCGGCCGGGCGTGGAACCAGGCGAACTGCGCCGGGATGCGGTGCCGGGCTGAGAGTTGCCCGGCACCGCTGGTCCGCCCGGCCCTGGCCTGGCCGGCACCGCTGGTCCGCCCGTTACTGGCGTGGCCTGCGCCGCTCGTCTGGCCGGCCCTGGCCTGGCCGCCGCACGCCGAGAGGACGAGGGCGGTGGCCATCCCCGCGGCCGTCGCGGCCATGGCTATCGCGGCCCGGCTTCGGTGGAGACGCATTGGCCCTCGTCCCGTCCGCTCCCGGCCGCGCCTCAGATGTTCCCGTCGCCGTCGCTGGGGCCGCCGCTGTTGTCTGCGTCGTGATCCCCGCCGCCGTTCTGCGGGATGCCGCCGCTGGCACCGCCGCCGCTGCCGCTGCCGCTGCCGCTGGCGCCACCGCCGCTCGTGCTCTTGCTCGTACTCGTGCTCGGGGTCGGCTGCGGGGTGGTGCTCGGCGGGGTCGATGGCGCAGCCGGGCTGCTGCTGGCCGGCTGGCTGGCCGCGGTGTGGGATGAACTGCTGGCCGGGTGGCTGCTGGCCGGGTGGCTGCTATTGGCGTGGGATGGGCTGCCGCACGCGGTAACGAGCGCGATCACCGCGGCGGGCATGATTATAAGAAGGCGTTTGGTGGTCATTACACTGCCCCGTCTGGCTGGAAGGTCCGTTCGTGGACTGTCACGGACCGCACCGCCGTCCGGTTCACCGGTAGCCGGTAAATCCCCCCAAACGGGCATAAAATTCCAGGCCTTTGGCATCCTGGCCACCGGGCCTTGGTCACCGGGCCGCCCCCCGGGGGGCGATCTGATCAGCAGCGTCCGGCGTAGGCCCCGTCGGTCCAGGTGGTCCACGGATACCAGTCGGTCCCATCACGGGACATGATGACCGCCGATCGTGCGTTGCCGTAGGCGTTGTACGTGGAGAGCCATCCGTTGACCGGATTGATCTGCCAGTAGCCGCGCTCACCGGCGGCGCCCGTGGCGTACTGCTGGCCCCCGGACTCGGCCATGGCAATGGACGCCGCCGTGACCTCCGCCCAGGGTGCTCCTCCGGCCGACCGCCACAGCGCCTCCAGGCCGCCGCAGCTCAACGTCCCCTGCAGGTCAGTGACGCGACCGGACGACGGCTTGGAATGCTTCGGCCGGTACGCGGTGGTGTGCGTACTGCCGCTGGTGTGCGTGCGGCCGCTGGTGTGCGTGCGGCCGCTGGTGTGCGTGCGGGCGGTCGAGTGCGGGTCGGCCGTGTGCGAAGAGGAAGAGCCATCACCCGGGATGCTCAGGACCTGGCCGATGTAGATCAAACCCGGACTGCGGATCTTGGAACGGTTCGCCTCGTATAGCGAGGGCCAGTCGGCGGCGCGACCGTAGAACCGCTGTGCGATCCCAGACAGGGTGTCCCCCGGACGGACCACGTATGTGCGGCCTGCCGGGTGGGCGCGGCCTGCCGGGCGGGCCGGGTGGGCCGGGAACACCGCCGCGTCCAGCCGGGCATGAACCACCTGCTGGGCGGCCGCCACCGGCCTGACCTGGGCCGGCCTCTGGATCCCCGGAGCCGCGGCCAGCGCGCCCACGACCGCGACGGCGGGAGCCGCCATGCCCGCCTTCTGCACTACCTTCCCGGTTTGAGAGGGCGTCGTGTGCTGCCCGGTGCGCCTGATCTTCCTCTTCCTGCGATGCATGGGTAGTGAACTCACGAAGCTTCCTAACGCCGCGACCCGCCCGCCTACGCAGCCCCCCGGGGCTCTCGCCGGGCCCTGCCATCCACTTTCAATCAGGCAGCATGGCAGGACAGGTGTCGCGTTCGCAGTCAAACGCCGCCAATAACGCAGCATGTGGGATGCATGGACAAACAGGTAGTAAGCACACGTATCAGGAGCATGCCCTATCATCGGCCGCTCCATGGCCACCCTGGAGCCCCCCGATCACCCCAGCCTCACGAGAAAGGCCGCGCGAGCTGCGGCAACCTCGCGGCGATCTGCTGGGCAGCCGTCCCTGACCGGCGCGCCGATCCGTGAGCGAGGTGGGATGATAGACAGTCGGCATGCGGATCGGCCGGCTCCCCGTTGATGAACAACTGGCGCACTTCCGTGCGGTACTGAGCCGCAACCAGACCCTGGGCGAGGCGCTTGAGCGGGCGGCCGGCCTGGGCCTGCCGGACTGGTATCTGGTCGCCGGGTGCCTGAGCCAGACCGTCTGGAACTTCGTCAGCGGCCAGCCGCCAGAGGCCGGGATCGTCGATTATGACCTGGTCTACTTCGATGCCTCAGACGTGTCCTGGGAAGCGGAGGACGCGGTCATCCGGGCCGGGCGGGTGATCTTCGGTGACCTGCCCGCCCCGGTGCAGATCCGCAACCAGGCCCGAGTCCACCTGTGGTTCGAGCAGAAGTTCGGCCTGCCCTGCCCGCCGCACGAGTCCACCGAGGCGGCGATCGACACTTACGAGGCGACCGCCGCGTGCCTCGGTGTGCGCCTCGATCCCGGCGGCAGATGGCGGATCTACGCGCCGTACGGCCTGGCCGACGTGTTCAACCTCGTCGTGCGCCCCAACTCAGTGCTGGCGTCGCGCGATGTCTACGAAACGAAGATCAGGCGGTGGCGCCGGCAATGGCCAGCGCTGACCGTGCTGCCCTGGCCCGAGCCAGCCACCCGGGAAACCCACCCCGCGACGCGAGAGGCTGAGCGCGGCCCGTGAGCGAGCAGGACGCCGTCGCGGCGGCCTGGGACGCCGAGTACCGCGCGGGACGGTACCGCCACGAGCCGCCGTTGGCTTTCACGGGGGACATCCTCGCGGCCGCCCGGGCGGCCAGGGTGACGCGTGGCCTGTACATCGGCTGCGGCAACGGCCGCAACTATCTGCCGCTGGTGGCCGGGGGCCTGGACCTGACCGGCCTGGACATCTCGGGTACCGCCCTCGCCCAGCTCGCCGCCCACGCTCCTGGCCGGCGTCCCGACCTCATATGCGGTGATCTCTCCGCTCTGCCGCCCGGCCGTACGTACCCGCTGGTTATCGGGATTCAGGTATTCCAGCACGGCGACCGGGCGGCCACCCATGCGCATATCAGGTCGGCTCAGGCGCGGGTGGCGGTAGGCGGCCTGTTCTGCCTGCGGGTCAACGCGACCGGGACAGACATCTGGCCGGAGCACGAGGTGACCGAGCGCTATCGCGACGGCAGTCTGACCGTCCGCTACCTAGCTGGACCAAAGCGCCACCTGCGCATTCACTTCTTCGCCGCCGCCGAGCTGGACCGGCTGCTGCGCGCCCGTTTCGAGCCGGTGCTGCCCTTGCGGCCGCACCGCACCTGGCGCGCGGCGCCCGAGCCCGGCCAGTGGTCCCAGTGGGAAGCGATCTGGCGGAGGATAGGAGATTCGAACTCCTGAGGGGTTGCCCCCAACACGCTTTCCAAGCGTGCGCCCTAGGCCACTAGGCGAATCCTCCGCCGGTCAGCTTACCGGCGGATCCAGGCCGCCGCGCTGCGGGAGGGCTGGATCGGGGCACGGCCGCTTCCGGTCCGCCGCTAGACTGACCGCAGACCCCTCGCACGGCGCTACCCCGCCAACTCCCCCAGGGCCGGAAGGCAGCAAGGGTACGCGGGCCCTGGCGGGTGTGCGGGGGGTCGTCCCCTTTCCGGCCTGGCGAGGATGAGCTCAATGGCAGGCGACATGCCCCGCACCGCCCCTGAGGACCCGGCCCCCCGAAGCGGGCCACCAGCACGGCTGGCGCTGTACCGCAGATACCGGCCCGCGACGTTCGCTGAAGTCAAAGGCCAAGATCACGTAACCGAGCCCCTGCGGCAGGCCCTTCGCAACGGCCGGGTCAACCACGCCTATCTTTTCAGCGGGCCGAGGGGATGCGGCAAGACGTCGAGCGCGCGGATTCTGGCGCGCTCGCTCAACTGCGCCGAGGGACCTACTCCCGATCCATGCGGGAAGTGTGAATCCTGTGTCGCCCTCGCCCCGGATGGCCCGGGCAGCCTCGACGTGATCGAGATCGACGCGGCCTCGCACGGCGGCGTCAACGACGCCAGGGACCTGCGCGAGCGAGCCTTTTACTCCCCTGTGTCCGGGCGCTTCAAGATCTACATCATCGACGAAGCTCATATGGTGACGCGGGAGGGTTTCAACGCGCTGCTCAAGCTCGTCGAGGAACCACCGCCGCACCTCAAGTTCGTCTTCGCCACGACCGAGCCGGAAAAAGTCCTGGCCACTATCAAGTCCAGGACGCACCACTATCCGTTCCGGCTCGTGCCACCCGCGGTCCTCCGGGAACTGCTGGAGGAGATCCTGCGCACGGAAGGGATCAGCTACGAGCCCGCGGTGCTGCCCCTGGTGGTCCGAGCGGGGGCGGGGTCGGCGCGGGATTCCCTGTCAGTCCTCGACCAGCTCCTGGCCGGCTCCGGCGAGGATGGGCTGCGCTACGACCAGACCGTCTCCCTGCTCGGGTACACCGACGACAGCCTGCTCGACGAAGTCGCGGATGCGTTCGCGGCGGGAGACGGCGCCGCCGTGTTCCGCGCCGTGGATCGCGTCGTGGAGAGCGGGCACGACCCGCGACGCTTCGCCGGTGATCTACTCGACCGGTTCCGTGACCTGATCGTGCTCGCGGCCGTCCCCGGCGCAGGCCAGACCGGCCTTCTTGACCTGCCCGCCGACCGGCTGGACCGGATGAGTGAGCAAGCCAACCGGTTCGGCCAGGCCGAACTGGCCCGCGCCGCGCAGATCCTCAGCGAGGGCCTCATCCAGATGCGCGGGACGACGTCGCCGCGGCTGCTGCTGGAACTCACCTGTGCCCAGGTGCTCCTGCCCGGGGCGGGGGCCGGGGAGAAGGCACTGCTGACGAGGCTGGAGCGGCTGGAGCGCAGGCTGGAGGCGGCCGATTCAGGATCGGCTGGTCCACCGCCGGCCGACCCGGGTCACGGCGAGGCGTCTCACGGGTCGCGTGAGTCCCAGAGGGCAAGCGAGCCCCAGGGGGCAGGTCGGTCCCAGGGGCCAGATCAGTCCCAGAGGGCAGATCAGTCCCAGAGGGCAGATCGGTCCCAGAGGGCAGATCAGTCCCAGAGGGCAGATCGGTCCCAGAGGGCAGACAAGCCCCAGGAGACAGATCAATCCCGGAGGGCAAGCGAGCCCCACGGAACAGGTCAGTCCCAGAGGACAGATCGGTCCCGGAGGGCAAGCGAGTCCCAGAGGGCAGGTCAGTCCCACGGCTCTCGGGAGACCACCAAGGCTCATCAGCCATCTGCGCACCCCCCCGCCCCGCCGAGCGCCGCCAGACAGCCCGCTGCCGGAGCGCAAGAAACTGCGGCAGCCCGGTCCGATATCCCAGCCGACCCCAGTCCGGCTGGGGGCCCCATTCCGGCTCGGGACTCCAGTCCGGTCGGGGGCCCCGCTCCGGCCGCGGCGCCCAGGGCCGCCGCCCGGGTGCCTGCCGCTCCCGCGCGCGAGGCCGCGGATGAGGCGGCCTCGCAGGTCCACGCCGTCCCGGACGCTGGGGCGCCGCCGGGTCCGGCCCGGGCCGACTTCGAGTCGGTCCGACAGCGCTGGCCCGAGATCCTTGAGGCCGTCAAAGGCCAGCGGCGGGTGGCGTGGATGCTGCTCAGCAATGCCGCGGTGGATTCGGTGGAGGACGGCGTCCTCACCGTCCGGTTCGCCCGGGAAGGCGACGTGAAGGGCTTCTCCAGCAGCGGTTGCGACCGTGACCTGGGTCAGGTCCTGGCGGCCGGATTTGGTTTCAAGCTTCAGGTCAGAGCGGTCTTCGGGGCCCGGCCCAGTGGTCCGTCGGCCGAGTCCGGCCAGCACTCTCATGTCGCCGCGCCGGCCCATCCTGGGCAGTCTGACGACGCGGCGCCCGACCCGTCCGATCCGGCGCGGTCCGACGACGAGCGGTCCGGCCAGGCGCGACCCGGTCCTGGGGGGGCCGGTTCCGCGCGGTCTGATTCCCCGCCGCCCGGTCGGGGGCAGGCCGATCCAACGCCGCCTGGCCCGGGTGGGTCTGACGCGGTGCGGTCTGGCACGGTGCGGTCTGACACGGTGGGGTCTGACACGGTGGGGTCTGACACGGTGGGGTCTGACACGGTGCAGTCCGGCGGTGGCCCGGCTGGTGCTGCCCGTCCCGATGCGCGGTCTGGCCCGGTCCGGCCTGGTCCCGTGCCGTCCGACCCCCAGCCGACCGACCGGGCACCCGCTTCCCTATCGGGCAGCCGGGATGACCTGACCGGCATGGACCTCATCAAGCGGGAACTTGGCGGCAGGATCATCGCCGAGATCGACGAAGCGTAGCCGACCTGGATATTTCGTTATCGGTGAATTTTTTTGCCCCGGGGGGGGCAAAAAAAATTCACCAATCTTCGTTTTCCACAGCCTGGGGGGACGGGGCTGCGCTGGGAGCGGGAGAGACTCACGGGAGGCGCGAGACCGGGGGGAGCTTTGGCGGCCCGCACACGCCGCGCCGCGGCAACTGAGCGTGCCGGCAGGCCGTAGGCTCGAAGCGACAGAGTGATAACGAGCGATCCTTCCGAGTGGGGGCGCAGTGGACCCTGGCGGTCAGATGGACATGCAGCAACTGCTCGCGGCGGCGCAGCAGATGCAAGATCAGTTGATGAGCGCGCAACGCGAGCTAGCCGATGCCGAGGTCGAAGGGACCGCGGGCGGCGGGCTCGTCAAGGCCCGGGTGAACGGGCAAGGCGACCTGGTGGATCTCACGATCAGCCCGGCCGTCATCGACGCCGGAGACCCCGCCGAGACCGCGGAGACGGTCGCCGACCTGGTGCTCGCGGCGGTCCGCGACGCCTACCGCGCGGCGGCCGAACTTCAGCAGGAAAAGATGGGACCGCTCGCGGCCGGCCTCGGCGGTCTTGGTGGCGGGTCGGGCCTACCGGACATGCCCGGACTGCCGGACCTGCCTGGCCTGCCGGGATTCCCGGGGACTGGGGACAGTCCGGGCCGCCCGCCAGGCAGCGGCTGAGGGGTCAGGTCCTCAGGTGTACGAAGGGGTTGTCCAGAGCCTCATCGACGAGCTGGGCCGGCTGCCGGGCGTCGGGCCCAAGGGCGCGCAACGCATCGCGTTCTACCTGCTTGCCTCCGACGCGACGGATGTGCGGCGGCTCGCGTCCATCCTGGTTGAGGTCACCGAGCGGGTTCGGTTCTGCCGGATCTGCGGCAATGTGGCCGAGGAAGAGGAATGCCGCATCTGCCGCGACCCGCGCCGCGATCAGTCGGTGATCTGCGTCGTCGAGGAGCCCAAGGACGTCGCGACGATCGAGAAGATCCGTGAATTCCGTGGCCGCTACCATGTCCTCGGTGGGGCCATCAGCCCGATCGACGGGATCGGCCCGGAGGATCTGCGGACCAGGGAACTCATGGCAAGGCTGTCCGACGGCGGCGTCACCGAACTGATCCTCGCGACGGATCCGAACCTCGAAGGTGAGGCGACCGCGACATACTTGGCCCGCCTGGTCAAACCGTTTGGGCTCCGGGTGACACGGCCGGCCAGCGGGCTCCCGGTCGGTGGCGACCTGGAGTACGCGGACGAAGTCACCCTCGGCCGCGCGTTCGAAGGACGGAGGCTCCTGGATGTCTAGGGCTGGTCCTGACGGGTGGAACCCGCTGGCGGACCGGATCGCGGTCCAGGCACGGGATTTCCTGGACGGTGCGGCCGCCCTGGCCCGCGGCGAAGGTGGTGAGGAGACCGTCCCGATGCTCCTGCTCGAGGTATCCCAGATCCTGCTGGCCGGGGCGCAACTGGGCGCGAGCAAGGACGTGATCCTGCCGGATAACTGGGAGCCCGACGTGGGTGCGGACCCAGACCTGGACGTGCTGCGTTCGGGGCTCGCCCGGCGCCTGGTCAACTGCGACGAGTATGCCGAGTTGTTCGATCCTTATACGGACACCAGGCTGACCTCGTTCCGGCTGTCGGATGATCTCGCCGCGGTCGCCGCGGACTTGATCCACGGGCTCCAGCACTACGAGGCCGGGCGTTCGCTGGAGGCTCTCTGGTGGTGGCAGTACTCCTACGTGAACCATTGGGGCACCCACGGTACCGCGGCGCTCCGGGCGCTGCACGCTGTCCTCGCCCACGCCATGCTCGACGTGGCGGAGGAGAGCACCCAGTCGTGACCGGGCCCAGGGCCGGAGGCTGAGTCCGGATAAAATCCGGAGGGCTCTTCTTCCTGGGTAGGTACACTCAAGCCGCTAGCAGCCCGACCGGGAGGAGCGGCGCGCCCGTGGCGCTTGTCGTGCAGAAGTACGGTGGATCCTCGGTGGCCGACGCCGACGGCATCAAGCGGGTGGCCCAGCGCATCGTCGCCACCCGCAAGGCCGGCCATTCGGTGGTCGTCGTGGTGTCCGCCATGGGTGACACCACCGATGAGCTGCACGACCTGGCCCGGCAGGTCAGCCCGCTCCCCCCGGGCCGCGAGCTCGACATGCTCCTCACCGCCGGGGAGCGAATCTCGATGGCCCTGCTGGCCATGGCCATAGCCAACCTCGGCCTGAGTGCCCGCTCCTTCACCGGATCCCAGGCGGGAGTCATCACCGATTCGGCACACGGGAAGGCCCGCATCATCGATGTGACGCCGGGCCGGATCTCCGGTGCCCTCGCCGAGGGCGCGATCCCGATCGTCGCGGGTTTCCAGGGAGTCTCGCAGAACGGCAAGGACATCACCACCCTGGGCCGCGGCGGTTCCGACACCACGGCGGTCGCTCTGGCCGCGGCCCTGAAGGCGGATGTCTGCGAGATCTACACAGACGTGGACGGCGTGTTCACCGCCGATCCGCGGATCGTGCGCACCGCGCGCCGCATTCCCTGGATCAGCTACGAAGAAATGCTGGAGATGGCCGCGTGCGGGGCGAAGGTCCTGCAACTGCGCTGTGTGGAGTACGCGCGGCGGTACGGGATGCCGATCCATGTGCGGTCCTCGTACAGCAACCGCGAGGGGACCAGGGTCAGCGACGCGCAACAGAAGGCGGAGGGAGCCACCATGGAGCAGGCCATCATCTCCGGGGTCGCGCACGACAGGAGCGAGGCGAAGATCACGGTAGCCGCCGTCCCCGACCGGGTGGGCGAGGCGGCACGGATCTTCCGGGCCATCGCCGACGCGGGCATCAACCTCGACATGATCGTGCAGAACATATCCGCGGCCACGACCGGCCTCACGGACATCTCGTTCACTCTGCCGCGCGCCGATGGGCAGGCCGCCATGGCTGCGTTGGGCGCCATCCGGCCGGTCGTCGGCTTTGACCGCCTGCTCTACGACGACCGGGTCGGGAAGGTCTCGCTGATCGGGGCCGGGATGCGGTCCCACCCCGGGGTGACCGCCACGTTCTTCGGCGCGCTGGCCGATGCCGGGGTGAACATCGAGATGATCTCCACCTCGGAGATCAGGATCTCGGTCGTGGTCGACGAGAACGAGGTGGATGTGGCGGTGGGGGCGGCCCACCGGGCCTTCGACCTGGAAGCGGACGAGGTCGAGGCCGTCGTGTACGGAGGGACAGGCCGGTGAGCGCCCGGCCGACGCTGGCCGTCGTCGGCGCTACCGGCGCGGTTGGCACCGTCATGCTCGACCTGCTGTCCACCCGCGATGACGTGTGGGGAGAGATCCGGCTCGTCGCCTCGCCGCGTTCCGCTGGCCGGCAGTTGCGGGTGCGCGGCGTGGACGTCGAGGTCCTCGGCCTGGCCCCGGAGGTGTTCGACGGGGTGGACGTGGCCATGTTCGACGTGCCGGATGAGGTGTCCGCACAGTGGGCCCCGATCGCGGCCGAACGGGGCGCGGTCGTAGTGGACAACTCGGGCGCGTTCCGGATGGACCCGCAGGTGCCGCTGGTGGTGCCCGAGGTCAACCCGGGTGAGGCGGCCAGGCGGCCCAAGGGCATCATCGCCAACCCGAACTGCACCACGCTCTCGCTGATCGTCGCCGTGGCCGCGCTGCACCGGGTGTTCGGCCTGCGCGAGATGGTCGTTTCCTCCTATCAGGCGGCATCCGGCGCCGGCCAGGCTGGGATCGACGCGCTCTACGCGCAGATGGACAAAGTCGCGGGGTCACGAGCACTGGGCCAGCGGGCCGGGGACCTGCGGGCCGCGATCGGGGACTTCGGGCCGTTCCCCGCCCCTCTGGCGCTCAACGTGGTTCCCTGGGCCGGTTCCGTGAAGGAAGGCGGCTGGTCATCCGAGGAGATGAAGGTCCGCAATGAATCGAGGAAGATCCTCGGCATGCCAGACCTGAAAGTCTCCGCGACCTGTGTCCGGGTTCCCGTGGTCACCGTCCACTCGGTGACCGTGCACGCGGTGTTCGGCCGCGAGGTCACCAGGGAAGGCGCGCAGCGGGCGCTGAGCGAGGCACCCGGTGTGGTGCTGAACGACGACCCGGAGCGCGCGGAGTTCCCGACTCCGGCCGACGTGGTCGGCACCGACCCGACCTGGGTGGGGCGGGTGCGCCGGGCGCTCGATGACCCGAACGCCATCGAATTGTTTGTCTGCGGCGACAACCTGCGCAAGGGAGCGGCGCTGAACACCGCGCAGATCGCCGGACTGGTCGCCGCGGAGTTCGCGGCTCGCTGACCTGGGCGTCTCGCGGCCGGAACATCGGTAGGGTCAGGTCGGGGGTCGGACTGGTGCGAGGGCGACTGGGCGTCGGAGGCCGCGGATGTCGGGCGTTGGGGGCGTGCTGCGGGCCTCGCCGGAGTCCGTGCTATTCACCACCTACAACGTGCTGGACTTGTTCGCCGACATCTGTCCCGGCGGGCGCGCGCACTACGACGAAGTCGTGGAGACGATCCGGGCCCTGGGCACCGACGTCCTCGCCATCCAGGAGATCCGCGCTCCCAGCGGGACCGTGGCCCGCCAGCGGCTGCTGCAGCTGGGCGATGACCTGGAAATGGACTGCCAGGTCCCCGGCCCAGAATTGGGTTATGCGCTCCCGGCGATCGGCATGGGGTCGCATGGTTACCACGTCGGCCTGCTGTGGCGGCCGGGAATCGAGCCGGTGCCAGGCACATTCCGCAACCGCAAGAACGATTTCTGGCATTCCCTGGCGACGGTAACGCTTGACCTCGGGGGCCACACGGTGCGACATGCCGCTTACCACGCCCCTCCGTTTGGCCGGAAAATACGATCGGACCAAAACGAATTGGTCGTCGCTTTTCTCGCCCGGCCGCCCTGGGGGCCACCAACGCTGGTCGGGGCGGACTGGAACGGCGAGAGCGCGGACCGCGTCCTGGATGAGAGCACCGGCGAGTGGCGGCTCTATGAGCCGGGTGACCCCTACGCCGGCGCGGCATGGTTCGGGGAGATGGTCTACCAGTGCGAGTGGGACTATGACTCCCGAGGCCAGCGCAGGCACTGGGTCGACCGGGGCCCGGGCGAGGTGCTGTGGGCGGGGGGCCTGCACGACGCGGCGGCGGCCCTGCGCTCGCCGTGGCAGCCGACCACCGGTCATCATCCCGCTGACGAGCATGCCGCGCACGGCGTCCGGCGCCGCATCGACGCGATCCGGGTGACCAGCGGACTGCTCGGCGCACTGCGGGCGCACCATGTCACCGACACCGAACTGACCAGGCGAGCATCTGACCACCTGCCCGTCACGGTGGACTACGTCCCATCGGCCATCTCGGCCCCGCCGGTCCGCTCCGCGTAGTTCACGACGCGGAACCGCCCGCCACGGCAAGGCACCCGTCAGGATCCTCGGTCAGGAACCAGGCCATGCCCCATGATCTGTGATCACGACCGGTGATCGCATCTCGTTATTGCCGTCAGACCAGGTAGGATCTGTCCGCTATGCGAGGTCAGGGACACGGCGCGGCCACCGAGAGGAAGGCCGACCTGCCCCTGAGTTGGCCGTTACCCCCCCGCTGACGTGCCAAAACGGCCGCTCAGCTCACTTTCTATATCGTTTCGTTGCGTAACCGGAATCGAGCGCGATAGCATCCGTATCAGCCCGGCGGAGAAGCGGGATCCTCCCGGCAGTGGCAATGTTGCCCTCGTGCAGCTATTTCACGGTAATGGTAAATGAGCGGTGGAATTGCTTCCCCGGGAGGGAATCGTGTCAGCGAAGGGTGACCCGACGGCTGGGCCTTCACGTGGTTTTTGGCTGCGTAGAGGTCCCACCTACCAGGATGCCCGGGTCGCACGATCTAGGCCCTGGCTTCCTTATGCATTCTGGATGCTTGCAGTTGTAGGCGTCGCTGTCTTGATACTGGCCGCGACAGGAATAGGTCGGCATGTCGGCGCGACAACTGGCAGCTTTCTCCTGTATTACGCGGGAGTATTCGTACTCCTGGCGCTTACCGGCACGGTCGTCATCGGCTTGGTCGCTACCGACCGCATCATCATGTCACCCGAAAGGCGAGTCACCGCTCAGGCTGTGCACCGGGCCGTCGCGACCGGCGCTTTGGCCTTTCTCATCATCCACATCGTCTCGGAGATAGCGGTCGGGCGGTCACAGCCGGCCGACGCCGTGATTCCCTTTCTGGATCAAGGCCGTACCTTCTACCTCGGCCTCGGCACGGTCGCCTCCGACCTGATGGTCGTGATCGCGGTGACCGGGATCTTCCGGGCCCGTCTCGCCAGCACCATGTCCCCGGTGGCGTGGCGGGCCGTTCACGGGACGGCGTACGCCTCGTGGTTGATGGGGATCGCGCATGGACTGCTGGCCGGCCGGACCGCGCACCCTTTCTTCGGTTCCGCCGGCTTTGTCCCCTGGAGTTACGGTGCGTGCGTGGCGTTCGTCGGCGTCGCCCTCGTGGTGCGGTTCGTCGCGAAGGACCGCGCCGCCGAGCACGCGATCGCCCAACCGGTTCCGGAGCGCCCGGCTCCATCGTGGCCACCCGCGGCTGGGCCACCCGTTCTGGGCCAGCCTGCTTTCGGGGCCACGCCCCTTGCGGTTTCGCCCGCCCGGCCACTCCAGCGAGCCCTGCCTGCCCCGCCCGCCGCCGCACCGGTCAAGGTGCCGGCCGCTCTTCCGGCCGGCCGCGGTCAGGCGGCCGATGGTAATGAGTCCGGCCACGGCGAGCCACGTGCCGCTTACGCCTCCGACGGCACAGGCGTGCATTTCGGCAACGACATGGGCGACTACCAGGACGGCACGCGCGGCCGGTACGGCCAGGTCAACGCCTACCGCCAGGACGACATCCGTGTGCCGGTCAGCCAAGAGGGCGCGCGGGTGTACTTCGGCAACGACACCCGCGGCCGGTACGGCCAGGACGACACGCGCGACGGTTACCCGCCGGGCGATCCGCGCGGCGGTTACAGCCGCGACGACGTGCGCGGCAGCTACCCGCCGGACGACCCGGGCGGCTATGGCCAGGACGGTACGCGCGGCGGTTACGGCCGCGACGACGTGCGCGGCGGTTACCCGCCGGGCGACCCGGGCGGCGGCTATGGCCAGGACGGTACGCGCGGTGGTTACGGCCGCGATGTCGTGCGCGGCGGTTACCTGCCGGGTGACCCGGGCGGTGATTACGGCCGGGGCGACACCCGGGGCGGTGACCAGCCGGGCGACATGCGCGGTGGTTACGGCCGCGATGACACGCGCGGCGGTTACCCGCAAGGCGACCCGCGCGGTGGTTACGGCCGGGGCGACACCCGGGGCGGTGGCCAGCCGGGCGACATGCGCGGTGGTTACGGCCGCGATGACACGCGCGGCGGTTACCCGCAAGGCGACCCGCGCGGTGGTTACGGCCGGGGCGACACCCGGGGCGGTGGCCAGCCGGGCGACATGCGCGGTGGTTACGGCCGCGATGACGCGCGCGGTTACCCGCCGGGTGACATGCGCGGTTACCCGCCGGGCGACCCGCGCGGCGGTTACGGCCGCGACGATGCGCGCGGCGGTTACCCGCGGGGCGACATGCGCGGTGGCTACGGCCCGGACGACACCGGCGGCCATTACGACCAGGACGACCCGCGCGGGTACTACGGCCAGGAGCAGGGCTCCTCATTCGAGGAGGATTACGCCGATCATGAGGTGACCGGCCCGTTGCCGGCCATTCCGTTCGCCCGCTACGGGACGCGCCCGTGAAGGAACTCGCCGCCCCGGAGGCGATGCGGATAGGCCGTGCCCGTCTCACCGCGGGCCTGGACCGGTACGAGAGTATCGACCTGGCCACTCACCAGGAGATCTTCGGCCCGATGCGCCGGATGACCGCGCGCCAGCTGGTCGAGATGGCGGAAAGCGTCGATCTCCGCGGCCGTGGCGGGGCGGCATTCCCGGTCGGCCGCAAGATCAGGGCGGTAATGCAGACGGCCGCCGCGCGGAAGTGCAGGCCGGTGGTCCTCGTCAACGGCACCGAGGGGGAGCCGGGCAGCGCCAAAGACAAGATGCTGCTGCTCAGGTCGCCCTATCTCGTCCTCGGTGGTGCCCTGCTCACGGCCCGGGCCCTGAGCGCCAGGGAGATCGTCATTGGGGTGACCGGAGGCGGCCGGGTGGCCAAGTCGGTCGTGGAGGCGGCCAAGGCGGAGCCGGACCTGAGGAAGATCCTGCGGATCGTGGAGGTACCCGACAGGTTCGTGTCGGGTGAGGGCGGTGCCCTGGTCAACGCCGTCAATGGCAAGGTCGCCCTGCCGCCTGGCCGTAAGCGGCGAGCCAGCGATGTCGGGGTGGACGGGGTGCCCACCTACCTGTCCAACGCCGAGACGTTCGCTCAGCTCGCGGTGCTCGCCATGCTCGGCACGGAGGGTTACGCCTCGGACGGGACGGCGGAGGAACCAGGGACGATGCTGCTGACGGTCGGCGGGTCGGCCGGCCGCCCAGCGGTGGTGGAGGTTCCCACCGGTGTGCCGCTCGGCAACGTCCTGGACATCTGCGAGGCCACGGCGCACGACGGCGTCCTGGTCGGTGGCTACCACGGGATGTGGCTCCCCTCGGAGGTCGCTGACGAGGTACCAGTGTCCCGGGCTGGCCTCGATGCTGCTGGCGGGACGCTCGGCGCGGGCATCGTCCTTCCGCTCGGCGCGGGCACTTGCCCGCTGGGCGAGGTGGCCCGGATCGTGCGGTACCTGGCCAAGGAATCGTCGGGCCAGTGCGGTCCGTGCAAGCTCGGCCTGCCAGGCATTGCCCGCTCGATGAGTGCGCTCGCGGACGGTTCCGGCGGGATGGACGCACTGGACGCCGCCCGCCGGGCTGCTTCCGTGGTCCGCGGACGTGGTGCCTGCGCCCACCCGGACGGCACGTCCAGGTTTGTCCTCTCGGCGCTGGACGTGTTCACCGACGACCTGGCTGCGCACATGTTCCGCGGCTCATGCGGGCAGCCAGTCCGCGGCGTCCTGCCGCTTTCGGCGGAAGACGACGAAGCGCGCCTGCAGGTGGACTGGACCCGGTGCCAGGGACATGGGCTCTGCCGCAGCGTCGTGCCGGAACTTGTGCAGCTCGATAATCAGGGCTTTCCTGTGTTCTTGGACATGCCGGTGCCGTTCTGGCTGGAGAAGGAGGCTCAGCAGGCGGTCTCGATGTGCCCCGCGCTGGCCCTCAGGCTCACTCCGTCGGGGCCATCGGGTGGCCCGGGCAAGGCCCCTCGCCCGGCTCTGTCCAGTGCCGCGCCCCCGACCTTGCAGCTCGTCATCCCGCCCCGCCGCGAGCTCCCCCCGGCCTGACGGCCTCCCCGGTTCCGCCGCCAGGAAGTGTTCGTAGGCTGGTCGCGTGTACCGGGCGTGCTGACCGGCGGGCGGCGCTGCGGCCCGCGGGTAAGGGGGAACGCATGAGGGTGGTCCGATTGCACGCTGTGGGCGATCTCCGGATCAGCGAGGTGCCGGTTCCCGCGCCGGAACCGGGGATGAGCCTGGTCCGGGTGACGGCCGTGGGCATCTGCGGCTCGGATCTGCACTGGTGGGGCGAGGCCGGCATCGGAGACGCGACCCTGGCGGCGCCCCTGGTCCTCGGGCACGAGGCGGCCGGGGTGATCGTGGAAGGTCCGCGGAACGGTGAGCATGTGGCGATCGATCCGGCCGTCCCCTGCGGCGCCTGCCGGTCCTGCCGCGATGGTCACCGGAACCTCTGCAGCCACACCAAATTCGCCGGGCACGCCGGCCAGGACGGCGTGATGCAAGACTTCATGACCTGGCCCTCGGAATTGCTGCGCTCGCTGCCGGCCGCACTGACCGACGCTGAAGGCTCGTTGCTCGAGCCTCTGGGCGTGGCCATCCACGCTCTCGACCTGGGTCATGTGCGGCTCGGGGCATCGGTCGCGGTCGTCGGCTGCGGCCCGATCGGGCTTCTGCTCGTCCAGGTCCTGCGGGCGGCCGGTGCCGGCTCGGTGGCCGCCGTCAACCCGCTGCCGCACCGGCTCGAAGCGGCCGCCCGGTTCGGCGCCGACGTCGTCGCGGATCCCGGCCGGGCCAGCCGCCTGATCGCCCATCGTGATCTGACCGACGAGGGGGTGGACGTGGCGTTCGAGATGGCCGGGACCAGCGAGGCGGTGCAGCTGGCCATGGCCATGACCCGGCCTGGCGGCCGGGTGGTGCTGGGCGGCATCCCCAGCGACGACAAGACCACCTTCCAGGCCTCCGTGGCCCGGCGCAAAGGCCTCACTATCGCCATGGTCCGCCGGATGAAAGAGGTCTACCCGCGGGCGATCAACCTGGCCGCACAGAAGCAGGTCGATCTCACCCATCTGGTGACGCACCGGTTTCCGCTGGACAAGGCGGCGGATGCGTTCGCCGCCGCGGCGCAGCGCACCGGCCTCAAGGTCATCATCGAGCCCGGTATCTGAAGTGGACGCGAGCTTCTATGTCCCGCTCGGTGGCGGCAAGTGGCTGGGCACCGTGCATACGACCGGGCCGTGGGACGCGCGGGCCCAGCACGGCGGTCCGCCGAGCGCGCTGCTGGGGCGGGCCATCCAGCGGTGCGCGCCGCGGGACGACATGATCATCGCCCGGTTCACCTGCGAGATTCTCGGTGCCATCCCGGTCGGCGAGCTTGAGGTCCGGGCTCGCGTCACCCGCCCCGGCCGAAGCGTCGAACTCCTCGAAGCAGTGGCCAGCGCCGGCTCGCGCGACGTGGCGTCCGCCCGGGCCTGGCGGGTATTGCGCACGGACAGCCAGTCGGCAGGTCCTCGGCTGGCGCGGCCTCCCGCGCTGCCTGATAAGGCGCTCACCGAACCGCCCGGTGGCGGGATGCCCGGTGGCGGGATGCCCAGTGGCGGGATGCCCGGTGGCTGGGTGGACGGTTATCTCTCCGCCGTCGAGTGGCGTCCGGTCCAGGGCAGCTTCGCATCGCCGGGCCCCAGCACCGTATGGGCCAGGCTGCGCTATCCGCTGATAGCGGACGAGGAGACCGGTCCGCTGGAGCGGGTGCTGGCCGTCGCGGACAGCGGCAACGGGCTCTCGGCCGAGCTTGACATCACTCGCTGGCAATTCATCAATCCCGAGCTCACCGTGCATCTGCACCGGATGGCGGCCGGTGAATGGATCTGTCTCGACGCGCGGACCACGATCTCCGCCGGGGGTGCCGGGCTGGCCACGTCGGTCCTGTCCGACCTCGACGGCCCGGTCGGCGTCGGCGCCCAGTCGCTGCTCGTCGCGGCGCGGCGCGCCTGACGCCTGGCTGGTCACCGCCCGGCGGGCTGGTCACCGCCCGGCGGGCTGGTCACCGCCCGGCGGGCTGGTTACCGCCCGGCGGGCCGGTTACCGCCCGGCGGACCGGTCACCGCCGGGCCAGCCCGGCTCCGAGCGGCGTTTGCTGGTACATGACCTCGTGCCGGTGCCGGCGGCGGACGACCAGACCCGCTCCGTGCAACGCCGCAAGATGCCCCGACACCGTGCTGGGAGCGAGCCCGTGCCGCCGGGCGAGGGTGCCGGTCGAGGCTGCTTCGGCGAGCGATTCGAGCAGGGCGCCCCGGGTCCCGCCCAGCAGCCGGGCGAGCGCGGCCGAGTGATGGGTCCGGGCTGGCTGCCACAGCTCAGCGATCCCGCGGGCCGGGTATATGAGGGTCGGCTGGGCCGCCTCGGTCACGGCGGCCAGGTTGGGCCAGATGAACGCGCTGGGCATGAGCACGAGGCCGGTTCCGCCGAGCCGCCGCCGCTCGCTCCCTCGCCCGTCGATGACCACGGCCCGGCCCGTCCACCGAACCTTGGGGTGCAGGTCCGACAGCACCCGCTGCAGCCCGTAGTCGGCCAGGAGGCGGGTCCGGTACGCCACGTCAGCATCGAGCAGATCACGCAGCCGCAGCCAGTGCGGCGCGATCAGCCTCCGCCAGCACTCTTCGAGCAGGTCGGCGAGGAGGCTGCGGGTCGCTGCCGCGTCGTCGAGCAGCCGCCAGGCGTGATCAGGCACCGGCTCACCTGAGCGCTGGGTCAGTGACCGCCCCACTTCGAACGTGACCTGCTCCAGCGGGGTGGCCCGGACCAGGGCGAGCTGACCGGAGACGTCCGCGGGTGGCCCGGCCGGAATCGGGTTGAGAAAGTCGGGTGTCCACCCGATCCGGGGCGAGAGCGCCAGCAACGGCCGCAGGTCCACGTGGTCAAGGTCCGGGCGGACCGAGTCCAGCCAGGGCAGGTGGTAGCGATGGCGCTGGGGTTCGAGCAGGACCCGGACCGCCGACATCGTCTCAAGCAGCGGAGACACCGCGAACCGGGTGCGGGCCGGGTCATCGGGACCAAAGACAAATACTTGACTCAACGGAAAACCCCGCCCAGGCCTAATCCCCACGCCACGATGATTCGGTCGTGGCCGAATCTCTGGTGTCCATGGTAGCGGGCGGCCATCGTCGTAACCATGGCCCCTCATCCACCGTCCGCTCGCCGGCCGTCAGCTCGTCCGCCGGCGCCTGTCGTGCCGTCCCCCCGGGCCACCGTGGCCGAGACCGCGGGCTCGACCGCGGCCGAGCGGGCCAGCTACCGGCGAGTGCTTGGTCACGGTGAGTTCCGCGCGATCTTCGCCGCGGACATCGTGTCCATGCTTGGCAACGTGGTGGCGGCGGTCGCCCTGACCGTGCTGGTCTACCAGCGGACGCGCTCTCCGGCGCTGGCGGCGTCGGTCATGGCGCTCGCGTTCCTGCCCTACCTGTTCGGTGGCACCCTGCTCGGGGCGGCCGCCGACCGCCTGCCCGCCCGCCGTGTCCTGGTCGGATGCGATCTGATCAGTGCGTCACTGGTCGGCGCCATGGTGATCCCGGGCGTCCCGGTGGCGGGCCTGCTCACCTTGCTGTTCGCCGCCGGCCTGGTGTCGCCGGTGTACTCCGGTGCCCGGGCCGCGCTGCTCCCGGACGTGCTGGCCCCCGGACCGCAGTACGTGCTGGGCCGGGCGCTGCTGCGCATGGTGGCCCAGTCGGCGCAGATCGTCGGCTATGGTCTCGGTGGCCTGCTGCTCGCCGCGCTGTCACCGCGCGGCGCGCTGGCCGCCGACGCGGCCTCATTCGCCGCGTCGGCCGCGGTACTGCGGTTCGGCACGTCAGCGCGCGGGCCGCGGGCGGGCCGGGCCGGGTCCATGGCCCGGGACTCCCTGGCCGGACTCCGCGGCGTGCTCGCCCACCGGCGGATCCGGCGCATCCTGCTGTTCAGCTGGCTGGTCCCGGCGTGCGCCGTCGCGCCGGAGGCACTGGCCGCTCCCTATGTCACCGCCATCGGCCTGCCGGCCCGGGCGGCTGGCTTCCTCTTGATGGGGATCCCGGCGGGCACGGTGGCGGCCGACGTCATCGCCGCCCGGCTGCTGCCCACCCGGCTCCAGCGGCGCGTGGTGGTGCCGGCCGGGCTGATGGTCTTCGCGCCACTGGCCGCCTTTGCGGCGCTCCCTGGTCTCACCGCCGCCATCGTGCTGCTAGTGCTCTCGGGCCTCGGAGCGGCCTGGGGCGCGGGCATCGACGGCGCCCTCGTCGAGGCGGCACCGGAGCACCTGCGAAGCCGGGCTCTGGCGCTCAGCGGCGCGGGCCTGATGTTCACCCAGGGTGCCGGGTTCGCGCTCTGGGGCCTGGCCGGCCAGTTCATCCCGCTGGTCCTCGTCATCCCCGGCGCGGCCCTCCTCGGCGCCGTCATCGCGCTGCGGCCGTCCGCTAGGGCGTGTCCCGTGACACGCCCTAGATGACCCGGGAGTAGCCCACGGCTGCGCTGTTCGGCGTAGCCACCCTCAGCCGTTGAGCCGAACCAGTGCGCACCGCAGCCTGGCAATGTCGCTGCTGTCGGGTAATACCGATTAGTCATTCAAGGGGATTAGATCACTCGTCCTTTTGTGACGATGCTCGTCCGGCCGGTGCCGCCCGCGACTGAGCAGTCCAGAGACGTTCGGGGCCGGGGGGTCCGCGGAATCTGTCGCGCGCATGGCGCGTCAGAAGGGGTCGGAGATGTATCTCGATGTAGTTCAGGCTGCCGTCGTGCTGCCCACGATTCATGTCTCGGGGCTGCCGAGCCTGCGGCGGGTGCTCCCGATAGGCGTCGTCGGCATCATTTCCTGGTCGGTGTGGCTACTGCGGTTCACCCTGTCACGGGTGTACCGTCCGCTGCCGCCCGGATTCACGGCCACCACGTCGGTCGTGGTCCCAGCGTTCCGCGAGGATCCGGACATCCTGGACCGCTGCCTCGACTCGTGGCTGGCGGAGAACCCGGGTGAGGTCATCGTCGTCCCCGACCTCAAGGACGTCGAGGTCATCCGGCGGCTGCGCCTCCGGACCGCGAGCGAACCCCGGCTGGTCGTGCTCCCATTCGCGCATACCGGCAAGCGCTCGGCGCTCGGGGCCGGGATCCGGCAAGCCCATGGGGAGATCCTGGTGCTGGCCGACTCCGACACGGCGTGGGAGCCAGGACTGCTCGCGGCGGTCCAGGCACCGTTCGCCGACCCGAAGGTCGGCGGGGTCGGCACTCGGCAGAACGTCTACCTGCCCAATACGAGCGTCTGGCGGCGGGTCGCCGACTGGATGATCGACGTCCGCTACCTCGACTACGTCCGGGCGCAGTCCCGGGCAGGCGCGGTGGCCTGCCTGTCCGGCCGGACGGTCGCCTACCGCCGGGCGGCGGTCATGCCGGTGCTGGAGAACCTCGAAGATGAGTTCTTCCTCGGCCGCCGGTGTGTCTCCGGAGATGACGGGCGGCTGACCTGGCTCGTCCTGGCCTCCGGGTACAAGACTGTGTACCAGTCCAATGCCCGCGCGCTGTCAATGTTCCCCGGCACCGGCCGCGCCTTCCTCAAGCAGCGGCTGCGCTGGAGCCGCAACTCCTACCGGTGCTACTTCACGGCCATGTGGAAGGGCTGGCTCTGGCACCAGCCATTCATCTGCCAGCTCAGCGTCCTGCAGATCATCCTGACCCCGCTGACCATGGGCTTCGCCGTCGCGTATCTCGGGTCCTGGCTGCTCCACCCGGGGCTGATCGTCCCGGCCATCGCGATCGGCTGGCTGCTGGCCGGCCGCTCCCTGCGTGGCATTTCACATCTGCGCCAGAAGCCGAGCGACATATGGGTTCTGCCGCTGGTGGCGTTCATGACGGTCATCGTCGCGCTGCCGGTCAAGACCTACGCCTTCACGACCATGAACGTCCACGGCTGGCTGACCCGCAGCAGCGACCAGATAGGCGGCGAGGCGCAATCCGCCGCGTCGCTCCTTTAGGAGAACGACATGCCCCGAAAGCGCCCCAGCGGCCCTGACAACAGGGCCCCCAAACACGCTGGCCGCGCGCGGTACGCCGTGCTGATGGCGCTGCTCGTCTTTGGCGCGCTGGCCGCGACCCCGCTGATCCTGCGCGCCGTGCACCTGCGGATCAACGCCAGCGCTCCCACGGCCATCAACGACGTACACCTGCTGCCCGCCCCCACGGCCCTGCCCGCAGTCGCGCTGTCGCAGGTCGCGACGCCGATCGCTCCGGGCCAGGCGGCCGCGTCCCTGCCGAAGGTCAGCGCGGCGAATGAGGTCGCTGCGGTCGCCGCGCAGGACGGCCGGATCCGGATCCTGGTGCACGACTCGGCCAGCGTCTACCAACCCGAGGTGGTTCCGGTCCGGGGAGGCCTGCCCACCCTGGTGCTGACGGCGGGATCCCACACGTACACGTACGCCGATCTTGTCCAGTACGGAGCGCTGGTGCTGCTGCCCAACCACGCAGCCTTGCTCCTCGACAACGTCTTCGTCGCCACCAACGCGCACCTCGACCTGGGGTCGCCGATCCTGCGCACGCTCTACCTCGACAACTCGGCCAGTGGCTCCGCGTCGATCGTCGGCTACGGCGGCAGCCTGAGCTTCCAGGGCAGCCTCCAGCAGCCACTCACGATCATGGGCTGGAACCGGTCAACCAAGTCCCCAGCCCAGGACACGGGCAGCGGCCGGCCGTACATCCGCGAAGTGAGCGGCACCATGAACCTCGCCTATGTCCGGGCGTCGGCGCTGGGTTTCTGGAGCGGCCGCACCGGTGGGGTGGCCTGGACCGGCACGACCAGCCAGCCCAGCACCGGCAGCGCGACATCCTCGACGTTCACGAACGATACGTACGGGGCATTCGTGTCGCGTGGCCGCGGCATAACCTTCGACGACGACCTGTTCGAGTTCAACGAGCTTGACGGGCTGCACATCCACCGGAACACGGTCGGCACCTCGGTCAGCGCCAGTTCAGCCGTCCGCAACGGGGGCAACGGCTTCCTCGTGGATCGTGCCACCGACGGGACAGTCCTGGCGGGCGTGCTGTCGCAGCACAACACGGGCGACGGCTTTCTCGTCGACGGCCGCCCGCTGGTCACCGGCGCGTCCGCCTCGGGCGGATCGGTCATCCCGGATTCCGGGACGTTTATCCAGAACAGCGCCGCGCTGGACAACGCGAAGACCGGCATCCTGCTTGAGGGGGGCAACGGCACGGTGCTGCGCAGCAACGAGGTCTGCGCCAGGCTCACCGGTATCGCCATCCGCTACGGCGCCAGCAACACCGTGGTGACCGGCAACGACATCCGCTGCGGTCCCCGGGCCGCTATCGAGGTCGGGTCGGCCGCACCCGGCACCGAGATCTCCGGCAACTCCATGGTCAACGCGCGCATCGCGCTGCTGATCCGCAGTTCCGGCCCGGTCAGAGCGGACAAGAACCGGATCACCGGCGCAAAGGTCTTCGGCATCACGGCTCGCGGGGAAACCTCGCACGTCACGGGGCAGGGCAACGTGATCTCCGGAACAGGATTCCGGCCCGTGGACGCCCGCGCGGATGCGGACCCCCTCGCGCTCACGGGGACCCAGGATGCGGGCTGGGCGCACCACGCGAAGACCAGCTTCTGGTCATACCTGCGCTTCCACCCGCTCGCGTTGCTGTGGCTCAGCATCCTGGTCCTGGTGCTCGGCGGCGAGATCTGGTCCCGCCTCCGGCGCCTGCCAGCGCACCCCTATCCCGCCAGCACCGGATGGCTGGACCCGTCCGCCGCCCGTCCTACGCGCGCTCCCACCGAGGCGCACGTCGGATCGATGTTCGCCGAATTGAAGGCGGGCGGACTGGCCGCGGACCGGGCCCGGGTCCCGGTCCCGGCGCGCGACGGCCCTCCTCCGGCCGCCGCCGCGCGGCCCGGAGCCGGTTACCGGCCGCCGCCTATGGCCAGGCGTGCGAACGACGAGTGGGCCGCGGGCGGGGTCGGCTGGCCAGAGGCTGGAACTCACCCCGGCCATCTGGCCAGCCAGCGCTCCGACCGGACCGGGCCGCACGCCGACCGGACCGGGCCGCACGCCGACCAGCTAGCACCGCCCGCGGGTTCGGGGTCGTGAGATGACCGTTCGCGAGCAGGCCGAGGAAGCCTACCAATCCATGATCGATGCCGGGTACGGACCTGTTCTGGCCATGCGTGCCTACGAGACCAAGATGACCACGCTCCCTGAGGTGAGCATTGACGGCCAGCCGGTGCGCCTCCTCCGTCCTTCTTCACGCTGGAGCCACAGCCGGAGGGCCGGGATAGGACCGGTGGTATTGCTCCTTCTTATTGCGCTCGCCATCGTGGGCTGCTCGGTCACGGCCGCGCCCGCCGCGCACAAGCAGGCCGCCGCCTCGAGCGGTCCGGCCAGTCCGTCAAGCCCGGCGGCCAGCGCGGCCGCGCCCGGCTGCGGCGGCGCGGGGAGCACCGCCGCCTCGACTGCCTCACAGCTTGCGAGGGCGCTGGCCGCCGCGCATCCCGGCGAGACGATCGTTCTCGCGGCCGGCACCTACCAGGGTGACTTCGTCGCGGCCAGGTCAGGCACCGCCAGCGCCCCGATCACCTTGTGCGGGGCCCGGAGCGCGGTGCTGGAGGGCCAGAGCATCGGGCACGGCTACGTGTTCCACCTGGACCGGGCTTCATGGTGGCGGCTGGAGGGCTTCACCGTGGAACGCGGCCAGAAGGGCGTCGTGACCGACGGCGTCACGCACGACCTCATCTACGGCCTGTATGTGCACTCGATCGGGGACGAGGCCATTCACCTCAGGGACTTCAGCAGCTTCAACACGGTCAGTCACAACCTCGTCAGAGACACTGGCCGCCACAAGCAGTTCTATGGTGAAGGCATATACGTCGGAACGGCCCATAAGAACTGGTGCAAGTACAGCGGCTGTAAGCCCGATGCGAGTGATCATAACGTGATCACCGGCAACAACATCGCCGGCACGACGGCCGAGAACATCGATATCAAGGAAGGCACCACGGCCGGGACCATCTCCGGCAATACCTTCAATGGTACCGGCATGGTCAGCTCGGCATCGACGTCCTGGGTCAACGTGAAGGGCAACGGCTGGACGATCGAGAACAACACGGGTACCGACAGCATCGGCAACGGCTTCTCGGTCCACCAGGTCTACCCGGGCTGGGGGCTCGGCAACGTCTTCCGGGGCAACGACGCGACGTTCAGCGGCCCCGGCTACGGAATCTACGTCCAGAGCAAGCGCCTGGCGACCGTCGTCGCGTGCAACAACATCGCCACTGGCGCCGGCGGTGGCCTTTCAAACGTGTCGTGTTCGAATGCTTGACCCTAAGGAGACTGGCCTCATGAACACGCCCATCCCGCCATCGCGCATTACCGTGATCGGCATTGGCTATCTAGGACTCACCCACGCGGTCTGCATGGCCGACCTGGGTCACAATGTCCTGGCCATTGACGTGGACCTGGACAAGGTGGCCAGGGCGGCCAGTGGGGATTTGCCGTTCTTCGAGCCGGGCCTCGAGCCACTGCTGCGCAAGAACCTCGACGCCGGCCGGCTGCGCTTCACCACCTCCTACGCCGAGATAGCCGAGTTCGGCGACGTGCACTTCCTGTGCGTGGGGACGCCGCAGGCGGCGGACGACTCGGCTGATATGCGGTACGTGAATGCGGCGGTCAACGCGCTCGCCCCGCACCTGACCCGCGGCTGCCTGGTCGTCGGGAAGTCAACGGTCCCGGTCGGCACCGCGCGGCGGCTCAGCGCGCGGCTCAGGGACCTGGCCCCAGCCGGCGACGACGTTGAACTCGCCTGGAACCCGGAGTTCCTCCGCGAAGGCCACGCGGTTCAGGACAGCCTGGCCCCAGACCGGCTCGTGTTCGGGGTGACGGAGGCACGCTCCGCTGGGAGGCTGCGCGACGTCTACGCGGTGCCGCTGGCTAACGGCGTGCCCGGCCTGGTCATGGACCTGGAGACGGCTGAACTGGTCAAGGTGGCGGCCAACTCGTTCCTGGCCACGAAGATCTCATTCATCAACGCCATGGCCGAAGTGTGCGAGGCCACCGGCGCTGACGTCACCCGGCTCGCGGCGGCGCTGGCCCACGATGACCGGATCGGCGGCAAGTTCCTGTCGGCCGGCCTCGGGTTCGGCGGCGGCTGCCTGCCCAAAGACATCCGGGCCTTCCGGGCGACCGCCAGAGAACTGGGCGTCGGGTCGGTCGTCAGTTTCCTGGGTGAGGTCGATGCGATCAACATGAGCCGCCGGGCCCGGGTCACCGATCTGGCCCGCGACGCGGTCGGCGGCACGCTGGCCGGGCGGCGGGTCGCGGTGCTGGGTGTCGCGTTCAAGCCGGGCAGCGACGACGTGCGGGACTCCCCCAGCCTGGACGTGTGCGACCGCTTGGCCCGTGAGGGCGCCGTGGTCAGCGTGCACGACCCGGTGGCCATGAAAAACGCCGCCCGGATCAAGCCCCACCTGACGTACGCCGAGACGGTCACCGAGGCCGCCGCTGGGGCGGACCTCGTCATGCACCTCACCGAGTGGGCTGACTACCGGGCCATTGACCCGGTGGCATTCGGCCGGGTGGTGGCCAAGCGCAGCATCGTCGACGCGCGGTGCGCCCTCGACGAGAAATCCTGGCGGGCGGCGGGCTGGGCCGTCCGCACGCTCGGACGGCCATGAGAACCGGCCGGGTGGCCGGGCTGGTCCTCGGGCTCTGCGCCGCCGTGATTCTCACGGGCTGCGCGGCAGGCCGGGCGCCCGTGGCCGCGCGGCCGCCACAGGTACCCGGCGAGACCACGGCCGGTCCCGACCTGACCGGCGTCAAGCTGCCCAGTTTCACCCTGCCACTGATCCGCGGCGGGGTGTCGCGCCCAGATCCCCGGCTGACACCGGGCGCGGTCACCAGCACGGACACGACGGCGCTCTGCGGGCTGTCCAGGCAGGCCATCAGGTCAGCGATCCCACTGCACGCGCAGAACGCGCTGTATGTGCGGTACGGCTACACGACCCCGCAGAAGCAGCGCAAGTACACGCTCGACTACCTGGTGCCCATCAGCCTGGGGGGGGCCACGACGCCCGCGAACGTCTGGCCCGCCGCGATGCGCGGCACCGGCTACTACCAGAAGGTCCAGCTCGACCACGTGCTACGCGACCTGGTGTGCCGCCGGACGATCTCGATCACTGTCGCGCAGAGCGATCTCGAGAGGAACTGGTACACCACGTGGCTGCAGTACGTGGTGGCGGCCGGCCGCGCCTGACGCCGGCCGGCCGCGCCAGCCGGCCGTCAGCGGGCGAACCCGGCGTACAGCGCCACGGTTTGCGCGGCGATGGCTTCCCAGCCGAACTCGGCAACCGCCCGCTTGCGCCCCCGCTGGCCCATCGCGGCGGCCATATCCGGGTCGCGCAGCAGCGTGTCGAGCGCGCCGGCTAGGGCGGCCGGGTCATTCGGCGGCACGAGCAGCCCGGTCTCGCCGCCGGCGACGACTTCGGGGATCCCTCCCACGCGCGAGGCCACGACGGCCGTGCCGCACGCCATGGCCTCGAGGTTCACGATGCCCAGCGGTTCGTACAGCGATGGGCACGCGAACACCGTAGCGTGCGTCAGCAACTGGATTATCTCGCGCTTGGCGAGCATCCCGGACAGCCAGATCACGCCTGACCTGGTGTGCCGCAGGCGCTCGACCAGCGTGGTCACCTCGGCCTCCAGCTCCGGGGTGTCCGGCTGGCCGGCGCAGACCACGAGCTGTGCTCCGGGATCGAGGGCGCTGGCCGCCCGCAGCAGCACGGGCACGCCCTTCTGCCGGGTGATCCGGCCGACGAAGATCACGGTCGGCCGGGCCGGGTCGACGCCGTAACGCTCGAGCACGTCGGTCCCGGCGTCGGCGGCGTACTCGGTGGTGTCGATGCCGTTCCTGATAACCCGGACGCGCTCCGGCGGCACGGCCGGGTAGGCGGCGAGCACATCGGCCCGCATGCCCTCGGACACGGCTATCACGGCGGCCGCGGACTCGACGGCGACCTTCTCGCACCAGGAGGAAAGGGCGTATCCGCCGCCCAGTTGCTCGGCCTTCCACGGCCGGAGGGGCTCGAGCGAGTGCGTCGTGACGATGTGCGGCACGCCGTAGAGGAGCGCAGCCAGGTGGCCCGCGAGGTTCGCGTACCAGGTGTGCGAGTGCACCAGGTCGGCGGGGCCGACAGCGGCGGTCATCGACAGATCGGTGGAGATCGTCTGCAGGGCCTGGTTCGTCCCGGCGAGCAGGTCCCAGGGCCGGTGCGCGACGGCTCCCGTGCGGTCCGCGCCCTGGCAGTGCACCGTCAGGTCGACGAGGCCGCTGAGTTCCCGGGCCAGGTAGGTCACATGCACCCCGGCGCCGCCATATACCTCGGGCGGGTACTCACGCGTCAGCAGCGCGACCCGCAGCCTGCGTCCGGTGCTGGCCACCACGGGGGGGCCGGCCGTCACGCGGTCACCACCTGGCTCTTGCCCACCACGGTGATCCCACCGTCGGACACTATGAAGCCGCGCTCCCGGTCGTGATCCTTGTCAACGCCAACGACCACGCCCTCGGGCACGACGACGTTCTTGTCGAGGATGGCGTTCTCGATCACCGCGTGGCGGCCGATCACGGTGTTGTTGAGCACCACGGACCGCTCCACCCGGGCCCAGCTGTTGACGCGGACTCCGGGCGAGAGCACGGCCTCGCGCACCAGGCCGCCCGAGACGATGACGCCGTTGCTGACCATGCTGTCGATCGCCCGGCCGACGCGATCGCCCGAGTTGTGCACGAACTTGGCCGGAGGCAGTGACGCGACCCGGGTCAGGATCGGCCACTGGTCGTTGTACAGGTTGAACACCGGCAGGGCGGCGCAGAGGTCCATGTGCGCGTCGAAGTAGGAGTCGAGCGTCCCCACGTCGCGCCAGTAGCCGGCGTCGCGCTCGTTCGCGCCGGGCACCTCGTTCGTCAGGAAGTCGTACACGTCCGCGTTGCGCTCGCTGACCAGCATCGGGACGATGTCGCCGCCCATGTCGTGGCGGCTGGCCCGGTTGGCCGCATCCTTGCGCAGGGTCTCGACGAGAACGTCGGTGGTGAACAGGTAGTTGCCCATCGACGCGTAGGCCTCGTCCGGGTGGCCCGGCCGGGCCGGCGGGTCGGCCGGCTTCTCCAGGAACGCCTCGATCGACCGCCCGTCCGGTCCGGTCTGGATCACCCCGAACTCGGTGGCTTCGAGCCGCGGCACCGGAATGGCCGCCACCGTGACGCCTGCCCCCCGTTCCAGGTGCTGGCTGATCATCTGCCGGGGGTCCATCCGGTAGACGTGATCGGCACCGAAGACGATCACCAGGTCTGGGTGCTCGTCGTAGATCAGGTTCAGCGACTGGTAGATGGCGTCCGCCGACCCGGTGAACCAGTGTGGGCCCAGACGCTGCTGGGCCGGCACCGGCGTGACGTAGTTGCCGAGCAGGTCGCTCATCCGCCACGTGGTGGTGATATGCCGGTCGAGGCTGTGGCTCTTGTACTGGGTGAGCACGCAGATGTGGAAGCAGTCGGCGTTGACCAGGTTGGATAGCGCGAAGTCGACCAGCCGGTACAGGCCGCCGAACGGGACGGCGGGCTTGGCCCGGTCGGCGGTCAGCGGGGCCAGCCGTTTGCCGGCCCCCCCGGCCAGCACGATTCCCAATACTTTCTTTCCGACCATCTCACGCCTCCTTGACCACGTCGTCATTGAGCACGCGGTCGAGGATCTGCTGCGCCTCTTCCTGGATGCGAGCGAGATGGTCGGCGCCACGGAACGACTCTGCGTAGAGCTTGTAGACGTCCTCGGTACCCGACGGCCGGGCCGCGAACCAGCCCGATGTGGTGATCACCTTGAGCCCGCCGAGCGGCTCGCCGTTGCCCGGTGCGGTGGTCAGCCGTTCGAGCACCGGCTCCCCGTCAAGTTCCGCCAGGTCAACCTGGTCCGCGGACAGCTTGCCGAGAACGGCCTTCTGCTCCGGGCTGGCGGGGGCGTCGATGCGGGCGTAGGCCGGGTCGCCCAGTTGGCCGGCGAGGTCGCGGTAGTGCTCGCTGGGGGTGCGGCCGGTCACCGCGGTGATCTCGGAGGCGAGCAGCGCGAGGATGATGCCGTCCTTGTCAGTGGTCCAGACCCGGCCGTCGCGGCGCAGGAAGGAGGCTCCGGCGCTCTCCTCCCCGCCGAAGGCGATGCTCCCGTCGAGCAGCCCAGGCACGAACCACTTGAACCCGACCGGCACCTCGGTCAGCCGCCGGCCCGCCGCCTCTGCCACCCGGTCGATGATGGAGGAGCTGACCATGGTCTTGCCGACAGCGGCGGCGGCCGGCCAGTCCGCGCGGTGCCGGTACAAGTAGTCGATCGCGACCGCGAGGTAATGGTTGGGATCGAGCAGGCCCGCGTCCGGCGTGACGATGCCATGCCGGTCGGAGTCGGTGTCGTTGCCGGTCGCGATGGCGAATTCGGTCCGGCGGTCAATCAGCGAGGCCATCGCGTACCGTGACGAGCAGTCCATCCGGATCCGGCCGTCCCAGTCCAGGGTCATGAACCGGAAGGTGGCGTCAACCACGGGGTTGACCACGGTCAGGTCGAGCCCGAACCGGTCGGCGATCTCCCCCCAGTAAGCGACGCTGGCCCCGCCCAGCGGATCGGCGCCGATCCGCACCCCGCCGCCGCGCACCGCGTCGAGGTCCACGACCGTCGGCAGCCCGGCCAGGTACTCGCCCAGGAAATCGAAGCCGCCCGTGGTGCCCGCCGCCCGGGCCCGCGCGTAACTGACCCGGCGCACTTCCCGCAGGCCGCCGCTGAGCAGCTCGTTGGCCCGGTCCTGGATCACCGAGGTGATCTGCGAGCCGGCCGGGCCGCCGTCGGGCGGATTGTACTTGAAGCCACCGTCTTCGGGCGGATTGTGCGACGGGGTGACCACGATCCCGTCCGCGAAGCCGTCGGTCCGTCCCTCATTGTGGGCGAGGATGGCGCGGGACACCGCGGGGGTGGGGGTGTAGCCGGCCCGGCTGTCCACCAGAACCGTCACGTCGTTGGCGGCGAGCACCTCAAGCGCGGTGACGAAGGCGGGCTCGGAGAGCGCATGGGTGTCACGGCCCATATAGAGCGGGCCGCCCGTGCCGGCCCGCGCCCGGTACTCGCAGATCGCCTGCGTCGTGGCGGCGATGTGGTCGTCGTTGAACGCCAGCTTGAGGGCCGAGCCGCGATGCCCTGACGTGCCGAAGGCGACCCGCTGCTGCGGGATGGAGGGGTCGGGGTGCTCCGCGTAGTAGGCGGTGACCAGCCCAGCCACGTCCACGAGGTCGGCCTGCCGGGCCGGCTGGCCTGCGCGTTCATCCACTGGCACCGCCCGCTCCTTCCTGGGCGGCGTGGCGCCCCGCTTGATCGGCCCGCTGGAACTCCCAGCTCCCCACCCCAGTGTTCCCTCAAACAGGCCTGGCCGCCACGGGCACGGCCCTGGCCCGGAACCTTCCCCGCGAAGATCAACGCCTGGTGTTCGTTGCGTTGCTTTCGGGTTTTGGTTTTATAAACAAGTTGTGCCTACGCCGCCCGGCAGGCACCATGTGCTGGGTGACATGGACCGCGCCGGAAGTTTCGCGCACCGACCCGCCCCGGATCGCCGGTGAGCGCGAGTCGCTGGAGGCCTGGCTGGACTACCACCGCGCGACCTTGCTGTGGAAATGCCAGGGGCTCACCGGCGATCAGCTCACCGAGCGTGCGGCGGCCCCGTCATCGCTTTCCCTGCTGGGGCTGGTCCGGCACATGGCGGAGGTGGAGTGCTCGTGGTTCCGGCGGCGCTTCGCCGGCCAGTCCCAGCTGCCGTACCTGTATTGCAGCGACGAGTTCCCCGACGGGGACTTCGACCTGGCCGAGAGCAGTGGGGCCGAGGCGGACTTCGCCACCTTCGTGGCCGAGTGTGACCTCGCCCGGCAGGTGGCGGCCGGGCGGTCACTGGATGAGACGTTCCCGGGGCGGGAGGGTACCCCTATCGACCTACGCTGGGTCTACGTGCACATGATCGAGGAGTACGCCCGCCACAACGGCCACGCGGACATCCTCCGTGAGCGGATCGACGGCGTGACGGGAGACTAGGTCCCGGCCGAGCTTTCGTTCAGGCCAAAGGCCGCGGGGAGGAACCGCTGGTCACCAGGGCATGGTTTGGGCGATCGCCTCGCGGACCACGTCCAGGACTTGGCCGGTCCGCCGGTAGGCCTGCCGCTGGAACCGCGCGCCGTTCCCCCGGTCAAGCAGGCCGTCCAGAAGCTCCTTGACCACGGCGTAGTCTCCAGCGTCGGTCAGAGCGGGCCGCACGTGCTCCAGCAGCTCGTACGCCACCGCGCGGGCCGCGGCCGGCCGGTGTGTCACCGGGTTGACCAGGCGGTCGTCCAGGCCGGATCGGCTGGCCCGCCAGGACGCCAGGCGCAGTAGTTCGGTACGCACCGGGCTGGCGGGCTGGCCTCGCTGCCAGCTCCGTGCCGCCGTTTCGACCAGGGAGCGGGCCAGCGCCGCGATGAGCACGGCGTCGTCGGGATGCATGCAGACGTCCGCGACGCGGATCTCAACGGTCGGGTAGTGCCTGGAGAGCCGGGCGTCGAAGTAAATCATGCCCTGGTCCAGCACCGTGCCGGTATCCACCATGGCCCGCGTGACGTCGTCGTAGACCTGCGGCGACCCGAACAGGTTCGTCGGCCCGGCCGACGGCCAGCGCCCCCAGGCCTGGTACCGGAAGCTCGCGTACCCGCTGCGGCGCCCCTGCCAGAACGGGGAGTTCGCGCTGAGCGCGATCAGCGGCGGCAGCCACGGCCGGATCCGGTCGAGGACCGCGATCCCTTCCTCATCCGAGGAGACCTGAACGTGTACGTGGCATCCGCAGGTCAGCTGCTCCTGCGCGGTGAGGCCGAACTCGGCCTCCATCCGCCGGTACCGGCTCAGCCGGGTGAGGGATGACTCGACCGCCATCGGCGACGTCCCCACAGCCGCTACTTGAACGCCTACCCGCCCGGCGGCTTCCGCCGCCAGCGACCGGCAGCGGCGCACCTCGCGGCCTAGATCATCGAGCGATACGCATGGCCGGGTCCCGGTCTCAAGCTGCTCCAGCTTGAGCTCGAACTCGAGCACCTCAGCCGGATCGTCCTCAGCCGTATCGTCCTCCGCCGGATCCTCAGCCGGATCGTCCTGGGCATGGTCAGGCTGGCTCGCGGCGGGCTCGTCCGCGGCCCGGATCACTGCTCCGGCCACAGCGCGCGCCTGGCCGCTGGCCGGGTTAACGAGCAGCAACTCCTCTTCGACTCCGACGCTGCGCGCTGTCACTGTCCCAAGGATGCCAGCCGAATGTTTCCGTGTGTTAACTTTCGACCGGCGAGCCGGCCCTGGCTACCGTGGTGAGGCCATTGCCAGCAGACCCGCCGACGGCTTGGGGCCGGAGGAGGGTCGCGCTATCCGCCGGCTCGTTCACTAGGCTGACCAGGCACGTGGAGAGGAAGGCTCCCGGCATGGCTATCCGGCTTGGCAGCACGGTGATCAACTGCGCGGACATGGAGCTCATGACCAGTTTCTGGTCCCAGGCGCTGAAACTTGTTCCCTCGTCAACAGCGGCAGGTGACGACTTCCGTGTGCTGCGCGGAGAACACGTCAACCTCTCCCTTCAGCTGGCGCGCACGGCCGTGAGCGCCCGTGACCAGATGCACCTGGACCTGTACAGCAACGAACTGATCGCCGAGGTCCAGCGGCTAGCCGGACTCGGGGCCACGTTCGTGCGTCATCAGCAGGATGCCGATGACGACTACGTTGTCATGACCGACCCGGAGGGCAACGAGTTTTGCGTGTGCGCCACGGCGGACTACTAGGAGTGCCCGGCTGCCCTTGACAGGAAACCATTTGGTTTCCTATTGTGAGTGTATGGATCCGGTGTTCCGGGCGCTGGCTGACCCGACTCGACGGGCACTGCTGGACGAACTGTTCGCCCGCGATGGTCAGACGCTCGTGTCACTCACGGCGCGGCACGACATGACGCGCATTGCTGTGGCCAAGCACTTGAAGATCCTGGAGGACGCCGGCCTTGTCGTCAGCAGGAAGCGGGGCCGCGAGAAGTTGCACTACCTCAACCCGGTCCCGATCCGCCTGGTTCATGACCGGTGGGTGAGCAAGTACACCGAGTCGTGGGCCTCGGGCCTGACTGGCCTGAAGCACGAACTGGAGGATCGCATGGAGAAGGTTTTCGAGATCTACATTCGCACGACGCCTGAAGATCTGTGGGAGGCGATCACCGATCCAGCGATCCGGCAGAAGTACCACTTCGGTGCGGCAGTCGAATCGGACTGGGCCGTCGGATCGTCCTACAAGCTGGTTCATCCGGGAACGGACCGGTCCCTGATCGAGGGGGAGAACCTGGTCGTGGAACGGCCCCGCCGACTCGTGCAGACGATGCATGCCCGGTGGGGTGCTGACGCGGAGCGAGAAGGAACATCGCGGGTGACGTGGGAGATCGAGCCGGTCGGCGACTCGTGCCGTCTGACCGTGATCCACGATGAGCTGCGAGACGGCGCGTCAGAGCAGGTCTACGGCGGGTGGCCGATGATCCTCTCCGGGCTGAAGACCTGGCTCGAAACGGGCCAGACGCTGACGACCCCCGGTTCGCTCATGTACCAGGACCAGCGATGACGACGACGCGCACAACCAGCCACTCGGACCAGCATCACGAGGGAGCCACCATGAACCAGACCACCATCACCGACATCTACACCGTCGGGATCCCAGTCAGTGACCAGGACAAAGCGGTGACGTTCTTCGTTGACACGCTTGGTTTCGAGAAGCGGCTCGACGCACGCATCAGCGACACCTTCCGCTGGATCACGGTCGCCGCGCCCGGCGCATCCACTTCCGTGGCGCTCATCACCAACTCCAAGACCGGCGCTGACACCGGCATCCGCTTCGTCGTCCCGGACGCCGAAATCGAGCATGCAGCCATGCGCCAGCGAGGCATCGACGTCGGAGATCTGCTGCGCTGGCCTGGGGTGCCCCCCATGTTCGAGTTCAAGGATCCAGACGGCAACCGATTCGAGATCGTCGAGGAGACTCGCTGACCCGCGCCTAAAAGGGTCATTCAGCGGAAAATCAGCAACTGTCCAGACTATCTAGAGCGCCTATCCAGCGAACGGTCAGGATCATCGGCGATATTCGAACTGGCTCCTTCCGCCGCAGTACCGGTAAGCCGATGCGCCGGAGGAGCCCGAGTGGCGCCCCGTCGGCGCGCCCCCGCATGGCCGGCGGGGCGCCCTCGCCATGCCCGGCAAGACGCGCGGTTCAGCTAGAGCGTGCAGGCCGGATCTCTGTGAGAGCTCGGGCTCGCTCACCTTCGGCATGCTCGAATGCTGGTTCCATGGCGTCGAGGGCCTGTTGCCGCAGCCCGTGGGACTTGGCGACGGTGCGCCATCGCGTGACCGCTCGGGTGACCTCAGCCAGGACCTCGAGTGCATCGCTGGCTTCCAGGCGGAAGTAGGCAGCGACACTCATCAGGGTATCCACGCTCGCACGCGTGTCTGTGTAGTCGATGGCGGTGCTGAGGTCCTTCGAGCCGGGTTGTGGGTTGAGGTCAAACGCCGGCGATAGCATCCACGAATCGCCGCGCTCGTGCAGAAACCCGTGGTTGCGGAGGTGGTCATCGGTGTTGGAAATCAGGATTGAGAAAGCTATCCGCCGCCACAGTTGGCGCAGTTCCGCCGCCACGGCCGTGGATCGTTGCTCAATCACTTCCGCGATCTCGAGGTAGCTCCGCTGGTCGCCGTCGCTGGCCTCAAGCATCGTCATCGCGCTGGCGTAACCGATACGGGCTGTGCCACGGCGATCGAACCTGTCAACGACAAGCACGTTCCGGTTCCCGATGCGAATCAATTGAGAGTCGGGGACCGTCACCCCCGCGTCCCGTGCCAGGTCGAGTGCCACCTTTTCCCATGCCATCACGTTCCAGGTATCCGAGCTGTCGCTGGGGAACTTGGCCATCGCCACACGGTCGGCAGCATCCAGGACATGCGTCTTGGGGCGTGCGCCACCCAGGGAACTGCCGGCCCGCACCAACCGTTCGAGGTCTTCGTAGTCGGCCGTATCCCTTTCGGCGCGCGCTGCAATATCAAGCAGCACAGGAAGATCCGTGAGGGCGGGGACCCCTGACTCCTCGGTCGCGAGGAAGGGGCCTTGCTCGCCCCGCCGGAACCGCAGCGCTCCCTCACGCAGGTCGTCTCGGACGCCGAGCAGCAGGTCGACTTCGCTCATCGACCGCGGGGCCGTTGCTGCAGCTTTGGCCCGGGCTCGCTCGGCACGCTGGATCAGCGTTCGTCCCCACCGGTCTGGCGAACTGTCGGCGAACGCGCCGAATAGCGCACGGCCGACGGGTGTTTGCAGCATGCCGGTGACCAGGGGCAGCCCTGGATCCAAAGCGTAGGCGTCTGGGTCGGCGAGGTATCTGTCGTTGTAGACGAAGCTGGCCGACTCGATTCCGCGGCGGCGGTGAGGATACATCCGACCGGCCAGAAGATTCTGTTCGCCGACCGCGACATAGACCTCGACGTCGCTCACGGCCTTTGCCCCGGCCTTGGCGGGCGCACCCGCTCAGGCAGCGCCTCCTCCGACCGGAGACGACCCTCGTCTGTCGCATACGGATCAAGCGCCGCCACCAGCGAGTCAAGCACCCCTAGCGCTCGGGCCACCCGCAGGACGCTTTCCATGCTGGCGCCCTGACCGTTCTCCAACCGCATGACGGTGTGGCGTGACACCCCGGCCCGGTCCGCGACCTGAGCGGCCGTCAGGCGCCGCAACCGCCGCCACGTGGCGAGTTCCTCACCGATGCGCCGCTGGCCGTTGGCCACCGCGACCGGCATCCTCGACCCAGGCATGGAACCCCTAAAGTTCATTTTCTGCAACCCTAACGGCTTTAGAGTAGCATATTTCTAACCTAGAGCTCTATGCCCATTCACAAAGGCCCTGGTCCTGCGGTGGTCCGCGAGAGCCCGGAGTGGGACTACCGGCGGCAGAACGCGCGCCATGCGCTTGGGCCTGGCACCTGGCGCAGCGCCGGCGGTCCGCAATGGAGATTCTGTGCCAGCCGGTCTTGCCCGAGGCGGTGGTTTGGCCGGGCAGGTCTGCGGAGGTTCAGTGGGCAAGGCGGGTGTTGCGGGCGAGTTTCTCCCAGGTGGTGATCTCCGTGCGGAGGTTGTCGAGGTGGCCGAGGAGGGCATCGACGGCGTCGTCCCCGAGGAGCAGGCGCAGCGGAGTCGCATCGGTGTCCAGCGCGGTGAGGATGGCGGCTGCGGCCTTGGCCGGGTCGCCGGCCTGGGTGCCGTTGCCGGTATCGATCATGTGCCGGGTCGGGCCGACGGTGGCCGTGTAGTCAGCGATCTGCGCGCTCGCGCTGATGTTGCTGAACAGGGCGGTGCGGAAGGCGCCTGGCTCCACAATCAGTACCTTGATGCCCAGCGGGCGGACTTCGTCGGCCAGTGCCTCCGACATCCCCTCGAGCGCGAATTTGGTGGCGCTGTAGGCGGAGAACCCGGCGAAGGACATCTGGCCACCCATGCTGCTCAGCTGCACGATCGCCCCGGACCGGCAGGAGCGCATGCCGGGCAGCACCGCGCGGATCAGTGCGGCGGGGCCGAAGACGTGCACGTCGAACAGGGAGCGCAGCTCGGCGTCGGTGGTTTCCTCCGCCGCACCGACGTGGCTGCGGCCAGCGTTGTTGACCAGCACATCGATCCGGCCATGGCGATCTGTGATGTCGCGCACCGTCGCCTCGATGGCGGCGATATCGGTAACGTCGAGCGGCAGCGCTTCAACCTGGCCCGGATGCGCTGCGACCAGATCAGCCAGTGTCGTGACGCGGCGGGCGGTCGCGACGACGACATCGCCAGCAGCAACCGCCGCCTCGGTAATCGCATGGCCGAAGCCGCTGTTCGCGCTGGTGATCAGCCAGACCCTGCTCATTGAACATTCCCTCGCTCGGCAGCCCGTGCCTGATTAACCCTGCCCGCAGGCCCGCTGGCCTGTCCAAGGCCTTTCGTGATAACTGATGGTTATGGACGTGCACGGGAGGGATCTGCGGTACTTCGTGACCGTGGCCGATGAACTGCATTTCACGCGGGCAGCCGAGCGGTTGTTCGTTTCGCAGCCGGCCTTGAGCAAGCAGGTCAGGATGCTGGAACGACAACTCGGCGCGCCGCTGTTCGAGCGCGATCGCCAGGGGGTGAGCCTCACGCAGGTGGGGGCGGCGTTGCTGCCGCACGCCCGCCGGGTACTGGCCGAGTGGGACACGGCCTGGGAAGCGGCTGAACGTGCCAAGAGCCAGCAGCGCGCCACCCTCATCGTCGGGATGAGCACCAGCCCCGGCCGCGGTGGCCTACTGCCGGCGATCAGATCCCGGTTCACCGCCGTGCATCCTGAGGCCATCGTGAATCTGCACCAGGTCAGCTGGGACGACGCGACCGCCGGGCTCGCGGACGGAACGGCCGACGTGGCCTTCGTATGGCTGCCCGTGCCCGATCCCGGGCGCTACACATGGGAAGTGGTCGCTGAAGAACCACGCCTGGTCGCCATGCCACTCACCCACCCGCTGGTCGGCCGCGAGGTGATCGACTTTGCCGAGCTGCTGGACGAGCCGTTCCTCGCCCTGCCGGAGAGCGCCGGCCCGTTGCGTGACTACTGGCTGGCCCTCGATGCCCGTGACGGCAGGCCGCCACGCATCGGCGCCGAGATCGCCAGCACAGACGAAACCTACGAGGCACTTATGGACGGCCAGGGTATCTGCCTGCTGGCCGCCGGGAACACGCCCCTGATTGCCCTGGAAGGCGTGATCACCCGCCCCGTCCGTGGCCTATCGCCCAGCCAGCTGGCACTGGCCTGGCGGACCGGCGACCACCGCCCGCTCGTCCTGGACTACGCACGCGCCTGCCAGCAGGCCGCCCAGCGCAAACCAGCGGTCCCGAAGCCCCGGATCTGTCCCTGAATCGCCACCGACACCCAAGTAGGTGCTCACCGCACGGGAAAGGCCACCTGCAAAGATCGCAAGTAGCCTCTGACCTGGTCGGGGTGGCCGGATTTGAACCGGCGGCCTCTTCGTCCCGAACGAAGCGCGCTGCCAAGCTGCGCCACACCCCGCCGTCCGCCTGGGCGGTAGGAGCACCGGCGGATGAACGCCCGGAGCCCCCGGCAGTCTAGCCGATCCGCGGTACCAGCGTGAGAAGGGTCGCCTCGGGGCGGCAGCACAACCTGACCGGCGCCCAGGGCGACGTGCCCAGCCCAGCAGACACGTGCAGCCAGGTGCCTGGCCAGCCGGCGCCAGCCGCCCCACCTGGGTATCGGTGCAGCCCCCGAGCCATCCGGGGGTCGAGGCCGCAGTTGGACACCAGCGCGCCGTACAGCGGCAGGCGAAGCTGGCCGCCGTGGGTGTGGCCCGCCAGCAGCAGGTTGAAGCCGTCGGCTACGAACCGGTCCATCACCCGGGGCTCGGGTGAGTGCATGACGCCCAGGCGCAGGTCGGCGGCGGGATCGGCCGGCCCGGCGACCTCGTCGTAGCGGTCCCGCTTGGTGTGCGAGTCATGCACGCCAGCGACCTCGATGTCGAGATCGCCCGCCTTGACCCGGCCGCGCTGGTTGTTGGCGTCCAGCCAGCCAGCGTCAGCCATGCCCGCGCCAAGCTCCGGCCATGGCATGTCGGGCGCGGTCCGGTGCACGCGCGCGCTGGTCTCCCACAGGTAACGGACCGGGTTGCGGGGCTTCGGCGAGTACAGGTCGTTCGAGCCGTACACGAAGACGCCAGGCCGTTCCAGCAGCGGGCCAAGCGCATCCAGGAAGGGCTCAACGGCCTGCGGATGGCCGATCGAGTCCCCCGTGTTCACGACCAGATCGGGCGCAAGAGCATCCAGCGACCTGATCCATGACATGAGCAGATGCCGCCTGGGCGTCAGGTGCACATCGGAGATGTGCAGGATGCGCAGGGGTGCCAAACCAGGGGACAGCACCGGTACTTCGTAACGGCGCAGGGCGAACCAGTTCCGCTCGACGACGGAGCCGTAGGCGAGGGTGCCACCGCCGACCGCAGCCGCGGTCCCCAGGGCTTGGAGGGCTCGTGTTCGCATCTACCTATGGTGCCACGCGGGCCGACCGGGCAAACCGTGCCCATCGCCGGCGGCCGCGTTGTGCGCACTGCACCCCGGGCACGGCAGGATGGGGTCATGGCTGACCTGAAGGACCGGCTCCGCGGCGATCTGACCACGGCGATGAAGGCACGGGATGAAGTTCGTACGCGCACCTTGCGGATGGCGCTGACCTCGATCTCCAAGGAGGAGGTGGCCGGTTCTGCGGCCCGGGAACTCAGCGATGACGATGTCATGAAGGTGCTGACGAAGGAGGCCAAGCAGCGCCGGGAGGCGGCTGAGGCGTTCGCGGCCGCCGGCCGGGAAGAACAGGCAGCCGCAGAACGCGAAGAGGGCCTGATTCTGGCCGGATACCTTCCGGCTCAGCTCACGGATGACGAACTTGCCGCCCTGGTCGCGGCCGCCGTACAGGAGACCGGAGCGACCGGCATGGCCGCGATGGGTCAGGTGATGCGGGCAGTCACCCCGCGCGTGTCCGGCCGCGCGGACGGGGCCAGGGTCGCCGCCGAGGTCCGGCGCACACTGGCCGGCTAACAGCTCACGCTGGCCGGCTATATAGCTCCTGACGGGCGCGGTGGCCAGATGCCGGGAGCTAGGACCCCCGTTGTGTAGGCCCGGGCGATGAGCTCGCAGCGGCTGCTTGCCTGAGAGCGGCGGAGCATGGCGGCGATGTGCTGCGCCACGGTGTGATGGCTGATGTGCAGCCTCTTGGCGACCTGGGTGTTGGTGTGACCGCCGGCGACGAGGCACAAGATAGCGGTCTCCCGGGGCGTTAAGTCGAGAGAAGGCCAGGCTTCGGGCCCGGCTTCGGCATCCTGAACAGCGGTCATGGCGCCCCCGTCGGGTGTTGAGCGCCCCCCGGGCCGTGAACTGCGTTCCCCTCGGGGGGGACGTTATGACACGACTTGTCCGTGGTCAACCCGCGCAGATCTAGTCGTTTTAGGGATGGTGCGGGTCTCGTCGCGAGTGGAAGCTCCCCCCAATGGCGCACGCTGGAAAAAGGCTCCTACGGGGCCGCGAGGCGCCGCGGAGGTGTCTGTGAAGCGGACCAGGTTCCGTCTGGCGATCGCGGCGTGTTTGCCTCTGGGAGTGGTCGCGGCGCTCCTGACTCAGGCCCCCGCGTCGGTGGCGTCCTCCATAATGGCACGTGCAGTTGCGGTACCAGCTGCGCGGCGGGCTTTATCGCCGGGACCCAACGCCCTAGCGGATCCGGCTGCCGTGCTGGGGGCTGGATACCAGTCGTCTCAGGACCGGGCGGTGACGGTGGCGGGGGACGCGACCGGGCTGCACGTGCTGGTGGCGGAGGAGTCGGATGGTTATGCGTGGCGGACGGCGGCGACCCTGTCGGTGCCGGGGACGGACACGACGCAGTGGATCGGGCAGGCGTGCGTGACGGGGGATGGCCAGCAGGCGGTGGTGGTGTACGCCCCCCGGCAGATCACCAACGCCCCGGACGCGTTAGGAGATGGAGCGCTAGCTGCGGTCGTGGATCTGTCCACGGGGAAGGTCACCCCGGTGGGGGCGGGAGTCTCGATCGCCTATTTCGACCCTGGGTGCGGCACGGGCCAGCAGGCGGTGCTGACCCAGGGTGGTACGGGCGCAGGCGTGACGGCGGACCAGGCGTATGCCACGCACCTGATGACGTTGGACACGGCGACGGGGAAGGTCACCTCCGATGTGCGGGTGGCGGGGGAGGTGACCTCGGCGGTGCCGTACGGCGGGCAGCTGGCCGCGGTGAGCGGTGCCGGGGTCGTCAGTATCGGACCTGCCGGTGGGGTGCGCGTGCTGGCGCGTGTTCCCGGTACTGCGTTCCGGCTGGCCCCTGATGCGGCTGGTGGGCTGGGCTTCCTGGTCGCTTCCGGGAAGCGGGTGCAGGTCCACAGGTACGCTGCCGGCGCTGACCAGCAGGTGGGATCGGCGGCGCTGGGGTCGGTTGGGCTGACCCAGACTGGCGGCCGGGTGTTCGTGACCGGCCCGCACGCCACCGGGCTGGGCACCATGCCGTCGGGCTGGCGGGCGCTTGACGTGCCCGCCGGATCGGCCATTTCCAGCACCGGGGCGCTGGCGGTCACGGGTGCCACGACCCCGGTCGGCGCCAAGGGCAAATTCGCTGGTGCCGGCCCGCCTGACGCGTCGCAGCCGACGCTCATCACCGGCCAGGCCACCGCGAACGGCAAGGCGGCCACCTTCTCCGTTCCGGCCGTAACGCGGCCAGCCCCGGCGCCTGTCCCGGCCCCGCTGCCGGGTTTCCCCGGGGCCCGGCCGGCGTGGGGGCGACGGGCGGGACCGCCGCCGGGACGGTCAAAACGACGGCGCTGACCCATGCCGCGGCCTCGGGAACCGGGCAGGATGCCGCCATGGCGAGCGCCCCGGGCGTGACGCCGCCCCCCTCGAACGTGAACCCCGCCACGACCACATATGACCCGGACCGGAGCTGCTCGGTGCCGCGGAATGACCCGAGCATCCAGACCTACCAGGCCTCCGCGCCGGAAATCGAGTGGGCCGTCAACCAGGCGGTGCAGGGCGATCTGACGAAGACCCAGCTCGCGAACCTCTACGGTTCCGGGCTCCCTGCGTACAGCCCGCAGGGCCTGTTCCCGGCGCCGGGCCTCACCGGGGGCGGAACAGTCCCGGCGCAGGTCATGTTGGGGATCCTGGCCCAGGAATCCAACGAGGATCAGGCCAGCGACCACGCGATCATCGGGCAGACCGGCAACTTCAACCCTTCATTCAACTGGTACGGCGACAGCGGCGACTACACGTACGTGAACTGGCCCGCGTCTGACTGCGGGTATGGCATCGCCCAGATAACCACCGGCATGTGCCTGGCCGGATACAGCGGCTGCAGCAGTCCGTTGCCTTACGAGGACCAGCTCGCGGCGGCCGTCGACTTCCAGGCGAACATCGCCGCCGGCCTGCAGATTCTCGAGCAGAAGTGGAACCAGCTCTACACCCTGGGCATCAAGGCCAACGACGCCGGTCCCAAGTACATCGAGAACTGGTGGTACGCCTTGTGGGCCTACAACTCGGGCCTGGAACCCAGCGCCGCCAACGGCAACACCACCGGCTGCTCCCCCGGCCCGGGCTGCACCGACGCATCCGGCAACGGTCCGGGCGGGAACTGGGGCCTGGGGTGGGTCAACAACCCCATCAACGCGATCTACCTGCCGGGTCGGCAGATGTTCCTGTCCACGAACTATGACTACGACGAGGCCCACCCGCAGAACTGGTCATACCAGGAAAAAGTCATCGGATTCGCCGCCTACGGGCTGGTCAGTTACAGCTACGTCAATAGCAGCTGGGGACAGTCCTACGCCCTCGGCTCCTGGCCGACCACTCCGGCCCAGGCGGGAGGCGAGCCGCCGGACGCGACATTCTGCACCAACAGCGGGACGGGCAACGACAACTGCAACTCCAGCGACACCTCGTCCCCATGTCAGCTCTCCAACGACCACTGCTGGTGGCACGAGCCCGTCACCTGGACCGACTGCGCAGAAAGCTGCGGCACTCAGGCGCTCATATACCAGGGAGCAACCGCTGACCCAGGCGATCCGGGGGTACCGGCCGGGTACGCCCCGGCCTGCTCATCCAGCCCGCTGCCCGCCAGTGCGGTCATCGTCGGCGACACGGCCTCCAGCATTCCGGCACCGCTGGGCTGCGGTACGTCGTGGAGTACCAACGGCGGCACCATGAGCTGGAACTTTGCCGCTGACGTGGGCAAGAATACGACGACCTACCCGTCGAAGATCGACTTCCACCAGATCGGCGGCGGCTACGGCGGCCACTACTGGTTCACCCACACCATGCCCAGTGCCTCGGCCTCCCCGGGCGGAAGCCAGCCACCGCAGTCGGGCAATGCGGAACTCGCCGTTACCGGCACCTGGACCCCGCCATCGTCGGTTACCGGCTGGACGCGGATCATGGTGGCGATCCCCAACGAAGGCGCCTGGGACCCGCAGGCCAATTACCAGGTCAACCTGGGCAGCGGCCCTGTCCAGTACCGTGTTGTCAATCAAGCGTACCAATCCGATACCTGGGTAGACCTGGGTATATTCAAACTGGCGGCCGGGGCGAATGTCTCACTGAGCAATGTTACTTATTCTGGCCTGGGGTACGACATAGCATGGGACGCCGCCGCATTCATCCCGGCCAGCAGCCCCGCTGCGGATTATGTAGCAGTGGGCGATTCGTATTCCTCCGGTGAGGGAGTCCTGCCCTTCAACGCAAACAGTGACTATAACTATGAAGGCCAAATTAATTCCTGCCATCGGTCAAGCACTGGATCCTACGCCGACCAAGTCACCCTGCCCGGCCAGAGCACTCCAATAGCTAAGCAAGCCAGCAGCCTGACAGGAGGCGACGAATTCGCATTCACCGCGTGCTCGGGCGCGCTGACTCCTGCCATCACTGAGAACGCAGTCAACGCCACCAGCACCAGTCCATTTCTTCAGAATGACCCGAATCTTGGTGAGTACGACAATTGGGACATCGCTGGCAACACAGACTGGACGAGCGGCAGCACCCTCTTCGGAGGAGGATCGCAAACGAATATAGGCAACTACGTGACCCCTGACCCAGTTTCGGTGGGCTCAACTGGGCTGGAAATCCCGCAGGCCGATCAGGGCTGGCTCAGCCCGGCCACGACGCTGGTGACCCTGACGATCGGTGGCAACGACGCCAGATTCCCTGACGTGATGACCGCATGCACTGAAACTGCGGCAATCGGCGGAGAATGTTCGGCCACGGGCTATTACCTAAAACGACTTAATGGAGTCACCGACCCGCACCCTCTTTACCAGTTCGAGCCAGCGGTAATTAATGGGCTGGAATCACATCTGGCGGCTACCTATGCCGCGATCGGCGCGGCTGCGCCCAATGCCGAGATCATCGTACTGGGCTACCCGCGGCTTTTCCCCGGAGATCAGAATCCGACGAGCACATGCGAGGTGACCCCTGGAATCGACTTCGACGTTCCCACGGTCAAATTCGTCAACACCATGGGCGACCTGATGGACCAGACGATTTCTGGCGCGGTCGCCGAGGTCAAAGCCACAGGCGTAAACATCCACTTCATCAATCCGAACAGTGTGTTCTCCGGGCACGAGATCTGTTCTTCCAGCCCGTGGTTCGGCGGGATCGTCACCGAGGAGACATCCGGCAGCGGAACGAGTGCGCCGGGCAATGACAGCTTCCACCCGACGGCGGCGGGCCAGCAAGCCTTTGCCAAACTCGTGAACGAGTGCCTCGCAGGCTCCATTAGCTGCTAGGGACCCCGCAGCGGCCAATGCCGTCGGCTACTCTCACCTTTGAGAGGCGTCGAAGGGGATACGGTGCGCAGGCGGTCCGGGCCATCGGGCTACTGGAAGGCGGGATCACTGGGTGAGCGGTGACACGAGGGCTGGCCGGGCGGCCACGACAGGCCGCGAGGCCTTGGCTGCCCGGTCCCTTGGGTGCCTGGCCGGAGCAGCGGCGCTGATCGTAGCCCTCGCGGTGGTATCCGCCGTGATAATCCGCAACGACGTAGAGCCACACGCCTTCGATCTGGGGAGCTTGGTCAGCGCGGGCGAATTCCGGGATCTCGACTTAACCGCCACCCGATGGGCCAGCGGGCAGGCCGGGCAGATCGAGGCACGCGCGCCGTGGCTCAGCCCGGAGGGATATGCCGTGCTCGACTGGTGCGAGCTCGGGGACGGCGGCAGCTCTTTCACGGCAGTGTCCGTGTCCGGTGTCGGCTGCGGCCGCACATTGGTCACCTACTACGGCTTTGACGGCAGCCTGCCCGGCGGGCTCGGAGAAATGGGCCCCGTGCTCACCGCGGCGGGCTGGTCCGGCTTCGCTTCCAGCGCCCCGCCCTCAGGCCCGCCCCTGTCACCGACAGTCGGCACGGCCCCGCCGTTAGCTTCTGAAGTGCCTCCGGTGCGCGCCGACTTGGCCCTCCCGGATGGCGTTCCGCTGAAAGTGAGTATGGAGATTTACTGGATCGGCCGAAGCCGGCCGACCAGCCCGGCAGCAGGCAGGTCCACGCTCCCGGCCCCAGTGAAGAACATGGGTGTCATGCCAACCACAGCGAAGAACACTACATTCGTGCGCTTCCTGCAGTTGCGGGACGCTGATGTACCCTCGCTGGCCAAGCGTATTTTTAGCGCCCATCGCTATATGCTGATTATCAAACTTTACGCTCAGTACTTTCAGAATCCCACCCTTCGGGCATCGACCCCCCGGAGTGATTGGTTCCCCCCTGCCTGATCGATCTGGTACTTCGGCGTATGCAGTGCTGCCCGGAAACGATGACTCCACGGCGGGTGGCAGCATCACTTGAGAACGGCCTCCCGGGGGCTCGGCGGCCAGACGCCGATGGCCAGGATCCCGTTGGTGTAAGCCCGCGATATGAGCTCAGCGCGGCTGTTAGCGCTGGCCCCGCGGAGCATGTCGGCGATGTGCTGCGCCACCGTGGACCGGCTGATATGCACGCTACGAAACGGATTTTCGGGTCAACCCCATCAAAAGATAGTCGTTCCAGGGATGGTGCGCCAAGAGGGACGTTCGGGTTGCCTGCACCCGCGTGGGTTTCCGTGAGGCTTGCTACGGACTCGCCAACCGGAGTTTCAATCCCTCACCCGTCACCATCTATAGGCCCCCGCTTTCCCCCAAGCGACGACCGGCCGACTTGCCCATGGCCGAGACGCTGCCGCCGGTCCGCGCGACCTGGCAGCCTGCCGGGGGACCCGCCCGCCCGGACGGAGCCACTAAGAAAGTCCGCGACGCTGAGGGCCGGGATCTCTTCCGGGGGCGGTTCGTGATGGACGTCGGCGGAGCCGGAAGGGATGACCCGCCCGGCCCAGCCAGCGCAGTGGCGTCAACCAGGCCAGGAGGGAGGCCAAAGCACACCGTTCTACCGGCCCATTGAGTACCGCCGTGCTGACATCCTGGCCCTGATTGATCAGATCAGGGAGGCAGGTGCGAACGTCATCGCGATCAGGATCACGGTCTACTACCGGGTCAAGTGACCCGGGGCCTATGTGACGGCTGGCATCGGCGCGGAGGTAACCGGACCGGACAGTTCGCCCTGCTTGAGGATGGCGCGCGGTGGCTGGAGCGTATGGTCAGTCGAATGGCGGCTCATGTTCTACCGCCTTGCTCGATCTGGGCAGCAAGAGAGCCAGCGTCGATGCACGGTGAGTGCATAAAGATCAGTGCCCCGGCACTGTCGTTTCCGTATGGGAGGATGTTGGCGGCGCCCTTGATCCCATCCTGGCTCATATCGTAAAGCGGATGATCGGTGTCGGCCAGTGCCAGGCGTACCTTGGCGAAATCTACGCGGACCAGCTGCCAGCCCTCGGAGTGGAGTACCCCGGCGATCTCGCGGCTCATCTCGGACATGGTGGCAGGCGCGTCGCCCGTGACTGTTATGGTGTCATTGTAGGCGACAAGATTCTTGCCTGCGGGGCACGACCTGTAAGAACCCAGCACGACCGGGGAGCGAGAAAGACGGAAGCGCCTGACCGCGGCGGCAAGCTCCTCGGCGTAAGGCTGCACCTGATTACGAGCCCGAACCAGCGCGGTTTGAGTGCTCGATAGCGCAACTTTCGGAGCGGCGGTATGACCGCATCCAGTCACCAGCCAACTAGCCAGCACGCATAGGAGCAGGTACGGGGTCATCACACGCCATCTCATCTATTCCATCTCCGCATGTGTAGGGCTCTGGCGGTTCATCTCGCCTAAGCGCAGGCGAGAGCCCGGACCGCAGCACCGATGGCTCCTGATTCGGATGGGCTAATGCCATACGCAATTCGGATAGCTCGCAGCCACAGTACTGTGCGCAGGATTCGAGGCGTAGCTGGTGTAAACCCAGTGGTTGGCGATATCCTCGCAGGCTGCGATGCCTTCCCTGGTGGTATCGCCATTCGGGACCTCGGCGAGCACCCATCCCCTACCGGATACTGAGTACTCTCCCCAGCGGTATGTGTAATGGGAATATCCGCAGCTCTCTTGAACGACGTGAGCGTTTCCGATGTTTGCGTCGGGAGCGGCAAGGCATTTTTCGCTGTTGGTGTTGACCATGCCATACAGGTCGAAGGTATAGCCGTAGCCATTGCTGGCGTAGCCGGAGGCGACGGCGAACCAGTGCTGGGTGCAGGTTCCGTTGCCGGGGTAGGCGTCGGCCCAGTTGCCGTTGGCTTTCCCGGAGTGGTAGATCTCCAGGTACCTGTTGTCGTAATTGTCCTGCCAGGTGACGTCGCCGCCGCCGCATGAAGCGTCTGGGGTAGCGGCCTTGGAATGGGCGGCTGTTGCCGGGTGCGGGGCTAGTGTCGGATGCGGAGCGGTTAGTCCGGGGTGCTGGCCGGCGGGGCCGGGGGGCGGGGCGGCCTGGGCGTTGCCGGCCGGGATCGCCAGGGTGGTCAGGGCGCCGCCGGCGATCACGGTGACGGTCTTGAGCTTCGCTGACATCGTGGGGTGATCCTTTCTGCTGGGTCGCTGATTGCTGATGTCCCTTGTGCTGGGTCTTATGTGACGGCGGGCAGGTCTGCGGGTGACGGGGCGAGGAGGCGTGCCAGGATGCCCGCGTAAGGGTCGCCGCGAAGTGCGAGCGGCAGGCTCTGCTGACGGCTGGGCGTGCCGGAGCAGCTAAGGTGGCCGTGCCTGAGCGCGGTGCCCAGGTTCACCTCGCCGTTGATTACCGAGCGCCAGGTGTGTGCGTCCCCGGTGACCGTCCATTCACCCGGCCCGGCTTCGGGGGCCCGGGCACCGCCGCGGGTCAGGCTGGCGGTCCCCGGATCGACCCGCCACCAGCGGGCTAGCGGGGCCCCCGCACCGGCGGCTGGCACGGTGGCGGTGATCAGGAACGATGACCACGCTGCCTCGCTCCCCGCCCCCCGGTGAGCCGGCTGGCATCAGCCCGTCTGACAGGCGGCTGGCCAGCAGTTCCTCCAGCTCGTCGAGGGCCGCCGCGTCATCACCGGGTGCCGTTGCGGGTGCCTGCCGCGCCGGGGGGATGCTCGCAGGGGTACCGGGTGCGCCGTGCTTGTCCGGGGCCGCGCGGCTCGGTACGCCCGGGCTGGCAAGCGGGTACCCGAGCTGGTCCAGCAGGCCATTGATCAGGGTGAGCACCGGTGGGGAGATGGCCTGCACCGGCAGCCGCGAGCCCCGACCAACCGAGTCGGCGGTGATCGACGATGTCGCCCAGATCTTGTGATCGGAGGGACCGAACAGTTCCCGGCCGGGTGCCAGGCATGACTGGCTGATACCCGGCACCGGCATCTCGCCGAGGAACGTGAAGATGCGGTCGGCCTGTGCTTCGGGATCGGCGACCAGATCTTCGTAGCGCAGCCGCAGGCACGCGCTCGGATGTGCCTGCTCGAATTCGGTAATCGCCCGGGTGTGTGTCACCCAGTAGTCGGCGACCGCGCCCACGCTGTTGCCCGGGTGCGCGGCCACGTATGGGTCCATCCCGTAACCGCGCAGCCCGAACGGGCAAGCCTCCAGCGCGGAGTCGATCACGTCCATGCAGTTCCGGTACAGGCAGATGAACCTCGTCTGCGGGAAAAGGTCAAGGAACCGGTGCGCAGATTCCGCCGACCCAAGCGACTTGTCGCACCACCGGGTCTTCCCGGCACGTATCAGGTACGTCCCGAACGTGGCCGTCACCCAGGACCGGATTGACGTCGCCGCCAGCCCGGTCAGGCCCGGCCGGACCCCGGTTGGCGGGCCGTCCAGCAGCATCGACAGAACCCCCAGCCGCGTACACAAGTCCACTACGCCGGTCTCCGGCGGGCAGGCAAGCTCCGGATGGGAGTCCAGGATGAACCTCAGTAAGGTCGAGCCCGACCGCGCGCAGGTCAGCACCACCACAGGCTCGCCTAACCGCAGCCGACCCGGCACAGGCTCGTCATTGAGCATATGCGCGGACGGAGATAGCGCCGCATTACCGATGCTCTCCCGATCCATTCTCACCTCGCACTATTAACTATTAACCTGGAGGCTGAGCACAGCAGTCACAGCCATCATCTTGCAGCTAATTTAAATGCGTATTCTGGATAATTATCCATGCGTCTTCGATGTGGCCACTGTCAGGGGAATCACAACCGATGTGGCTCCTCTGCTGCTAGGCTCCACGAACCTCGAACGAGGGGACATCCCTAAAACGACTGTTCTTGGCCTGATCTCGACCGACGGCCATGCAGAGCCAGAGTCGCTGCCACGGCGTTTTCGACCGCTGGGCGATCGGGGTCTTGTCGCAAGGTCCGGCTAGGAGGCGCGAGATGAAGTTCAAGCTCCGGCTAGCGGTCGCGGCTCATATCACCGGGCATGGCGGCACGGCCTGCCGCTACTGGGTGGGGCACCTGCGTGGCCTGATCTCGTGGAGCAACCCCATGTCGCGGAGGCAACGCCATGAAGACTGCCATGTTACGGACGATCGCGGCCGTGGTCTGCGTGTCGGCCCTGTCAGCCGGGATGCTGATACATGGGGCAGCGGCAGCGATGAAGGCGGAAAACAGGCTTGGTCGCCACGGTGTCGCGCCGCGGCCCAGATACCGGAGTTCATAGACTTGCCTGAAGTAACAGTACGCGCACGATGAGCGCAACCGCCAACGAACGGCTGGGCGAACGCCGCAGTGGATGCGGGTGCTGGCTCACGGTATCCGCCGTGCTGGCTGGCTGTGTCGCCGCGGTTGTCGTTGCCGTCGTGTTGCGGCTCACCCAGTCGCCACCGCTGCTGGACCTTGGTGCCTCCATGAGGTCCGCTACCGTCCGCTCCCGCGATCAGGCTGCGACGTCGTGGATCGAGCTGAGGCTAAGCGGCCTGCGACGGCAGGCCCCCTGGCTTAGCGCCGAAGGCCGTTCCATAACGGATGACTGTTATGTAACCTCCGGCTCAGGAGGCGGCTTCATGGCCCATGCCCAGCTCGGCGTGTACTGCCGCCGTACTGTCGCCGTCTATTACGCGTTCGACGGTGCTCTACCCGCACGGAAGGCGCAGCTAGAGAAAGCGCTGCAAACCGAGGGTGTGATTGGGTTGGTGGCTTGCCCATCGCCAGGCATTATGAACCTCCCGCCTAAGGCTCCGCCGACAGTCTGCGGGTCGTTCGACCCGGGCAGCGAGCCCGCCTGGGCTCAACAATAACATTATCGACTTCAGCTGGATCCGCCGCGGCCAGCCCATAGACCCATCGGTAACGCTTGGGATGCTCAACCCGAAGGGTCAGCCCGACCGTGATCAGTACTACCAATACGAGGCCGCCGGTCTGCGCGCGATCGCTAGCAGGTCGTTCCGCACACACGAATACGTGCTGATCGTCATGATCGGCGATCTGTACTACAACGCCTTCGACGGTTCCTCGCCGCCGCCTTAGCCTCGATCCACCGCGTGAATTCTGACTCGTGGGCTGGCGTGCTTTCTGGCTGATGGTGATCTCGGTGGTGTTGCCCGGGGCGCGGGTTTCCCGCCGCTGGCTCGTTCTGCGGCTTGTCCAGGTCGTTGTGCCGGGGCTGGGACAGGGTGGCCATCAGGGCCGTATGAGATGCGGGTGACCGGGTCGGGGCTGGTCAGGCCGCCTGGGTGGGCGGGCCGCAGGCCGCTTCGAAGAGGTTCATCCATTCGGTCTCGCGGTGCCATCCACCGGGCAGGTGCAAGGTGATGTGGCCGCGGCCGTGGCGGGCGGTCCGGGCGGCGATGTTGATGAGGTCGCGGCGCAGGGTGGCGCCCCTGGCTTTGGCGCAGGCAAGGCTGGCCAGGGACCCGGCGGCGCGCAGCAAGTTGTGCGCGATGGCGGCGCAGGCCAGCCAGGCGGCGTTCGCGGGAAACGACCCGGAGGGCAGGTGAGCCAGGGGCCCGTCAGCCAGGTCGGCGAACACCTGCTCGGCCTGGGCGTGGTCGCGGTGCTGTTCCTCCGCCTGGACCAGCTCGAACGGCGAGTCGGTGAAGACGGCGGTGCGCCGTGAGGCGCTGTGAATCGAGTGGAGGTGAGAGACCTTCGCCTTCGCCTCTGATGCAGCAGAGGTGATGGAGCTGGGGGCAGCCTGATCCGGGAGGTGCCGGGGAGGGCGGCAAGCGGCCCCGACAAGGCCGGGACGTGCCAGCACCGCCAGATGGCGCGGGTCCGGTGAGCGTGACGGAGAGGAGTACGCGAGGAACCGGCGTTATACGTCCCTTAATCACCGACCGGCTCGAACCTGGCGGATCTGGGCCGGGCGCGGTGCGTCCCTTGACCGTCTCGTTGGTTGGGGAACTCCCGGGCGGGTTCGCGTTTCCCGCAGGGAGGCCACGGTGAAGTGCTGCGTGGTAGCCGTGGCGATGCCGCAGGGGCAAAGTCGGGCTCCTCCTTCGTCGAGCGAGTCACAGCGAACACGGGAACCGTCCCGGTCCTTGCCCTGTCCCGCCCGTCCAGGGCGGAGGTGGGGCTGGGTCCACCGTCGGCCGATCGGTCCGGGGCGGGGCGGAGCCGTCGTAGTAGTCCGAGCCGGGGAGAGCCCGTGCACATGGCGAAGGGCGGCAGCGGTTTCGAGTTGGGATGGAGGCTGTAATGCCGAAAGACGCGCCCGCGAATGGGGGCGCCCCGCTGGAGTTGCCGAGTGGGCAGCGACAGCGGGTATCGGAGATGCAGGCCAAGCTTCACCGTTGGGCGGCGGCCGATCCTGGCCGCAGGTTCGACGACCTGTTCAATCTTGTGCACGACCCGGCGACGCTGCTCGTGGCATTTGGCCGGGTCGCGGGCAACCTCGGTGCCCGCACCGCTGGCGTTCACGGGTTCACCGTTGCCGACGTCGAGCGGATCGTCGGCGTGCCGGGGTTCCTGGACGACCTGCGGGCCCAGTTGAAGACGGGTACGTTCCGGCCCCTGCCGGTGCGGGAGCGCACGATCCCCAAACCGGGCGGATCGGGCAAGGTACGACGGCTGGGTATCTCGACCGTCGCCGACCGGGTCGTGCAGGCGGCATGAAACTGGTCCTGGAACCGATCTTCGAGACCGGCTTCGAGCCGGTCTCCTATGGGTTCAGGCCCAGGCGGCGCGCGCACGACGCTATCGCCGAGATCCACCACTTCGGCACCCTGGGTTACCGGTGGGTGCTGGATGCGGATATCGAGGCGTGCTTTGACTCGATCGAGATGTTCAACATCGCCGCAGTGCCGGTCACTCGATACCGATACCGCGGTCACACGATCCCCAACCCCTGGACCTTGCCCCGCCCCGCCTGACGGCAGAAACCGTGGAGAGCCCGTTGCGGAGAGATCCGCACGGCGGGTTCGGCGAGCGGCCTGGGGAAACGGACCGGTGGCAACACCGGCACCGCGCCCCAGGCCGACTCAACTGGTAACGCCAGGCTGCGAACAGCTCGCCCTGGCCGGCGGCGGCTGCGTGGTTGAGGTCCCTGACCCGGCGGACGATCAGCCGGGCGGTGATGGACTGGTCTTTCTTCGAGGCGAACGCGGTGTATTCCACCCCGGCGACCTCGGCGTCGGAGACCCAGCAGCGCAGCTGGTCATCCCAGACCGCCCGGGGGTAGCGGACCGGTGTCCAGGCCGTTTCAGGGATGCCGGCGATCGCCGCCTTGACCGAAGGGTTCATCGGTGCCGTGACGGAGAAGCAGGCCCCGGCCCGGCGCACGGCGCCGGTGAACACGGCGGAGTAGAACGCCGAGTCCGTCCGCACGACCAGGATCCCGGTGCACCCGGTGGCGCGGGCGGTGCTGACCGAGGCCGTGGCGAAGCTCGCGGCACCGCGGGAGGACGCGGCGCTGCCGCCGCGCAGCCGGGTGCCGGCGATCACCGGCGCCGCCAGCGGCGTGCTGATGGTCGCGGCCAGCACGTTCAGGCCCCGCACCAGCAGGCTCTTGCCCTGGATTTTCGTGTGGCCGAACGCCGCACCGTGCTTCTTATGCCCGTAGACACGTTTCTGCATGGAGTCGATATCAATGAACGCCACCGTGTCCCTGCCGGGCAGCAGCGGAGCGCGGCGGGCCAGTTCGCCCAGCAGCAGCCGGCTGACCTTCTCCAGCTGGAGCACATTGCCCCAGGTGAAAGACCGCAGGAACGACCCCAGTGTCAACGGGGCCCGGACCCCACCGAACAGCACCGGCATCGTCCCATGCCGCAGCAGGCCCATGTCATCGATGCTGTCCGCGCCGGCGATCATCCCAGCGGCCAGGCACGCCACCTTGAGATGCGCGTTCACCCCGCATGCCCGGCCAATCGCGACATGCTCGCCGAGCAGGCCGCCCAGGCCGGCCCGCTGAGCCAGGGCCATCACCGGGACCAGGCCCGCCCGCGACACGAGATTCGGGTCATCAAACGTCGCGCAGGTCTTCGCCAGCCCGTGTAACAATCGCACTTGCGAGGTGTCCTCTCAGCTTGGAACGTGGCAGTGTCGCAACTCCCATCGTCCCAGTTCAGAGGGCACCTTTCGCGTTGACGCGCCCAAACGCAACCCTATTTACACGGTGGATCGAGGCTAAGCCCCGATCCAGGGCGGAGGCGCCCGCTCGCATACCCAGCGGCGCGACGCGGGCACGTCGCCGATCGGCAGCAGATCAAGCCCGAATCGGTGCGGCGGGCAGCCACCTGCAACGCCGCCCGCTGCGGAACCTAGTGAGCAGCGCCGCCCAGGGCACAGAAGTAGTCGTTTTAGGGATAGCCGTAAGGCAGCCAGGCGCTCCAAGCTGACCTCGGAGACTGTTCTCATCTCAGGCGCGCCGCAGTGACAGCGCGCCTCAACCTCGACGAGGAGTACTTGTGAAACATGTGGTTAGGGCCCTTTCAGCCGCGGCGGCCTTCAGCCTGATTGGCGGCCTCGCCGCTGCCGTGCCTGCCGCCGATGCGGCTGCTGCGCGCCCCGCGCACTCCGCGGTCCCCGCGCACTCCGCGGTCCCCGCGCACTTCGGGATCACCAGGTTCGCTGCATCGCCGGACGGAGCGTCTGCCTGCCCATTGGGCGACGTGTGCGTGTGGGATGGAATCAATTACACGGGAAGCTTCTACGGGATATATGGCTATGACGCCAATGACACCGGGTTCTATGATTTCACGCATGCCGAGTCTGTTTACAACCACGGCCAGTATTGCGTGGCGACCGTATGGACGGGAACTGGCTATACAGGCACTCCTCGCTCCTTCGCACGAGGCACTGGCTTGTCTAGCCTCCAATACACCGACGCCTGGCATCACATCTACTCCAACTCCTGGGGGCAATGCGTCTGAATCGAGCTAGCGCGGACCGGTGAATCTGCCGCGCCACTCGCAGTTGACGTTGGCGGGCCGAGCGCCGCGGCGGCTAGCCATGAGCCGCGGCGTGACCGGCCAATTGAAGTTCAGCCGAGGCCAGCGCCACGCTGGCGACGGCCTTGCTCTGGATGGCATTCAGCCGGTCACCACCGCTGCCTGCCCTGCGCGCCCGCCGACCTGCGCGCGATCGCCAGCAGGTCATTCCGCAGGCAATGAATACGTGCTGATCGTCATGATCGGCGGTCTGTACTACCACGCTTCGGCGGTTCCTCCCCGCCGGTGAGCATCCCCTTAACCAGCGCCAGGCCGGACGGTGGGGCCGACGGTCGGGATGGGGACGATGGGCGGCGTTGGCCCGCCGCCGCCTCCTCCTCCGTTGCCCCCTCCTCCTCCGTTGCCCCCGTTGCCGCCGTTACCCCCATTGCCGCCCTTGCCTTTGCCGGGCTGCTTGGGGGCGGTCTGACCGTCACCCATGGCGAACAGCAGGCTGTTCGGGTCCGGTGGCACGAAATCGGGGGCCGGGTTGGCCAGTTTCGCGTCCTCAAACGTCATCTGCCAGATGTGCGCGGGCGCGTCGGCGCCGAACATGCCTGAAGGGTCACATTCCACGCGGTAGCACGACCGGGGGTAGTACTGCATTGTGTACTTGGTCGGGTTGGGCGGGTAGAACACGGACACGTAGCCGGTCAGGTCGGGCGTGTAGCCGCCGAAGGCCGCGTAGGCGAAATTGTCCGAGGTCCCGGTCTTGCCCGCAGCCGGGCGCCCGATGCCCAGGCCCCCCGCCGTCCCGATGGTCAGCACACTTTGCAGGACATAGCTGGCCGCGTCGGCGACGGCGGTCGACAGCACTCGATGGCATCCCGCGGACTCCACTGGCATCTGGGCGCCGCTGCCGTCCACGATCTTGGTGATGGGGACCGGATGGCAGTAGATTCCCCTGGACGCCACCGTGGCGTACGCCGCGGCCATGGTCATCGGCGACACGTTAACCGAGCCCAGAGTGAACGACGGATCGTCGTCCGCCGGCTGCTGGTAATCGGGCTTTCCCGGTGTTCCGACGCTCTGGAGCAAGGACTGACCGTTCCACCAGTGGTCCCCGAGGCTGGCCGCCATCTTGACCACATTGCACAGGCCGACCTTCTTCTCCAGTTCGGCGAAGTAGATGTTGACCGACGCGGCGGTGGCCAGGTAAAGCGTGTACGCGCCCTTCTCGTTGAGCGAGTCGTTGGTCAGCTGGTAACTGCCGGCGTTCCCGCCAGAGCAGTTGGTGTACCCCGTTATCGTCGTCGCGGCGGGTACCGTCTCCGGGTAGCCGAACGGCACATTTTGCTCAAGCGCGGTCAGCAGGGTGAACAGCTTGTTCGAGGAACCGGTCTGCACGCCGTCGGTGCCGCCGTTGTACTCGGAATCCACCGCCAAGTCTTGAGCGCCGTTGCTGCCGTAGGGGCGGTCGACCGCGATGGCGCGCACGTTGCCGGTGCCGGGCTGGATCAGCACCTCGGCGGCACCGAGGGCGCCGGGGTTATTGGGGGACGGCGGCGGGGGGAGCATGTAGTTGACCGCGTCAGTCGTGGCGTGCTGGTCGTGCGGGTCCAGGGTGGTGTAGATGGTCAGCCCGCCCTTGCCCTGCAACTGGGCCCAGGCCTTGCTGTACGCGGAATGGTGCTGGGCCATCACGGCCAGCGTGTAGTCGCAGAAGTACGCGCCGTACGCGGCTGAGGCGCTGGTGCAGCCGGTCTGCTGCTGGGTGATGTGCAGGCCGAGCGGCGCGGCTTTGGCCTGCAGCTCCTGGGCCCTGGTGATGTCGTGGAGCTGGAGCATCCGGGCCAGCACGACGTTACGGCGATTCTCCGACTGGGTGGGATTCAGCGACGGGTCGTAGAGGGCCGGATTTTCCACCATTCCGGCCAGCATCGCGGCCTGAGGCAGGCTGAGATCGGCCGCTGGGACGCCGAAGTAGTGCTGCGCGGCGACCTGGATGCCATAGGACTGGTTGCCGAAGTAGGCCACGTTGAGGTACCCGGCGAGCAACTGGTCTTTCGACATCTCGTGCTCGACCACGGCGGCCATCCGCAGTTCACGGATCTTCCTGCTGATCGTGTCCCCGGCGGCGCTCGCCGCCGCGGCCTGCGGATTGGCGGACGACAGAATCAGCACGTTCTTCACGTATTGCTGGGCGATCGTCGAGCCGCCCTGGATCGGCTTGTGCTCCACATCGTTGACAAAGGCGCGGATCGTGCCTTTGAGATCGATCGCCCCGTGCTGGTAGTACCGCGAGTCTTCGATGGCCACGACCGCTGTGCGCATCACCGGTGCGATCTGCTGAAACGTCACCGGCACCCGGTCAACACTGCGGGGGTAGTAATATGCGAGGACATTACCCTCATCGTCGAGGATTTCCGACCGAACCGGCAGCTGGCCGAGTTCCGGCGTGGACAGCGTGTTGAACTTGTTCGCTGAGTTACGCACAGTAAGGCCGGCCACGCCAACGGCAGGCAGGACCAGGGCTGCGGCGAGGACGCCGCTGGCCACGGACAGCGAGGCCAGCTTGCCCACTACACCGATCTTGGCGAAGGGACCTGATGTCAACACGGACACAGGGTACGCCCCGTGGCAAACGCCGGTGGCTGTCATCGAAGGGTGACTACGCGCCGGCCATGGCATGGCCCATGAGGGCTATTCCGTAAATGGGCCCAACGGGGTCTGGCGCTGAGGCCAGGACTTCCGTAAGTTACTTTTTCGCAACTATGACAACCAAGGCTGACCCACAGCGGTCGGCCTTGGACCGCAAGTGAACGCCGTCCGGCGTGACGACCCTACTGGGCGTGACGACAGGAGGAGTGGGGCCACATGTGGATCGCTGACTGGACCGCCCGCGCCGCGTGCAAGGGCACGGACCCTGACGAGCTCTTCGTCCAGGGTGCGGCGCAAAACCGGGCCAAGCTGATCTGCCGCGGCTGCACGGTGCGCACCGAATGCCTGGCGGATGCTCTCGACAACCGCATCGAGTTCGGCGTGTGGGGTGGCATGACCGAGCGGGAGCGGCGAGCGTTGCTGCGCCGGAGGCCAGACGTGTCGTCGTGGCGGGAACTGCTTGAGCATGCCCGCAACCAGTACGAGCAGACCACCGACGAACTAGTCGCCAGCTAGCCACTCAGGCCGCGCAATCTGCCGGTTTCCGCCTGACCGTAATTATGACCGTAATAGGTGACCGCAGCGGCTAGCCGTCTTCAGCGTCGCCGCCTTGGCTAGCTCGCCTCGGCCGCTTCGGCTAGTTCCGCGCCCACGGCGCGAAGGCCATCGAGATCGTGCACATCTTCGGGCTGGGCCGGGACCTCGGCGACCGGAATCACCGGGTGCGCCGCGGTGAAATGTTCTTCCAGCCGCCGCTCGCGCTCACCGAGCTGCATCCGCTCAGCGTGCAGCCGGAGCGCCGTCGCGGCCAGCGGGTACCGTCCGGCACCGGCGGTGGGATTTTCGTTGGATTTGATGAGGGCCTGGACTGGCGCGGACGCGAGCGTCTCCGCGGCGGCCAGGCTGCGCGCGGCGGACAGCTGGGCGGCCGGCGAGCGGTGGACACGGTTCACGACCAGGCCGGCGAGCGGCATCCGGTCCTGGGAGAGCCGCTCGACGAAGTACGAGGCCTCGCGAAGGGCGTCCGGTTCCGGTGTGGCGATCACCAGGAACGCAGTCCCCGGGGCCTGCAGCAGCCGGTAGGTGTCGTCGGCCCGCTGCCGGAATCCGCCGAACATCGTGTCAAACGCGGCCACGAACGTCTGCGCGTCCCGCAGCACCTGAGTGCCGATCACCTTCGTGATGACCCCGGTCAGCATGCCGAACCCGGCCGTCACCACCCGTAGGTAGGCCCGCCCGCCGACCTTGGTCGGGGCGCTGAGCAGCCGGATCAGCCGGCCGTCGAGGAACCTGCCGAGCCGCTGCGGGGCGTCAAGGAAGTCGAGCGCGGACCGGCTGGGCGGGGTGTCAACCACGATCAGGTCCCACTCGTCGGACTGGCGCAGCTGGCCGAGCTTCTCCATGGCCATGTACTCCTGCGTGCCGGCGAAGCTCGACGACAGGGACTGGTAGAACGGGTTGGCCAGGATCTGCGCGGCGCGGTCCGGATCGGAATGGGCTTCGACGATCTCGTCGAAGGTCCGTTTCATGTCGAGCATCATCGCGTGCAGGCTGCCGCCCGGCCGCGGCCCGGCCCCGTTGACCTCCCCGCCCGTGGACCGGACCGCGCCAGGCACCGGGCGGGGAGTGTTGTCCAGCGAGGTGAGGCCCATCGACTGGGCCAGCCGCCGGGCCGGATCGACGGTCAGCACGACCACGTGCCTGCCTCGGTCCGCGGCCCGCAGGCCGAGCGCGGCCGCGGTGGTGGTCTTGCCGACCCCGCCTGACCCGCAGCACACGATGATCCGGGTGCGTGGATCATCCAGCAGCCGGTCCACGTCGAGCCGCATCACGCCGCTCCCTGGTCCCGTAGCGCGGCCGCCAGCCGGTACAGCCCGCCGAGGTCTACCTGGTCGTTGATCAGTGGGAGTTCGTAGCGTGGCTGGCCCGTCCCGTCCAGCCGGTGCCGTTGCGCCCGCTGGGCCAGGGCCTCGCGGGCATGCTCGGTGAGCTCGGCAGCCAGGTTCGCGGCCAGGCCCAGACTGTCCTCCAGGCCAGCCGCTTTCAGGCCAAGGTCCAGCTCATGCCGGTCCAGCGTCCCGGCCGCCGCGGCGGCCAGCTCGTCATCGGCCAGCTCGACCGGCCGCACCATATTGATCATGATTCCGCCGAGCTGGAGGCCGCCCTGGGCGAGACCGCGCAGTTCGGCGAGGCCATCGAGGGTTTCCTGGACTGGCATTTCCTCCAGCACAGTGACGAAGTGAACGGCCGTCTGGGGGGAGCGGATGACGCTCTGCACCGTCTCGGCGTGGCTGTGGATCGGCCCGACCCGGGCCAGCCCCGACACTTCCGTGGCGACGTTGAGGAACTTCCCGATCCGGCCGGTCGGCGGCGCGTCCATGACCACCGCGTCATAGATCCGATGGCCCTTGAACCGCCGCCTGGTGGCCTCCGCCGCCTTCCCGGTGAGCAGGACGTCGCGCAGCCCGGGGGCAATGGTGGTGGCGAAGTCCACGACGCCAAGCCGGGTGAGCGCCGTGCCGGCATGACGCAGGTTGTAAAACATCTCCAGGTACTCGATGAGGGCCGTCTCGGCGTCCGCGGCGAGCGCGTACACGTCGCCGCCGGGCAGCGTGGCCGTGGCGGGCGCCACCGCGATCCGGCGCTCCTGGTAGGGCAGTGGCGGGCAGTCGAAGAGGCGGGCGATCCCCTGCCGGCCCTCCATCTCGATGAGGAGGACCTTGCCGCCGCCTGAGGCGAGCGCGATGGCGAGCGCCCCGGCCACCGTCGTCTTCCCGGTTCCGCCCTTCCCGGTGACGACATGCAGCCGGACGCCTTCCCAGTCCGTGTCCCGCGCATTCACCCAAACGAGGCTATCCCCGCCTGTGCACCAAACTTCCCCATCCCGCTGGCCAGAGGGGGGCGCCGGGCGGGCGCACGGGCCGGTGCCGGGGGGCACTGGCGCGCCGGGCGTTTGTCACTAGGCTGGGTGGCGGAAGCCGGGTACGCCGGCCTGGTAAGGAGTGTTGACCGATGCTCGCAGCTCTGGTGGTCATCCTCGTAGTGCTGGTCGTCGCCGGACTGGTGACGGTAGGCCGGTCCCTGCGGGTGGTACAGCAGTACGAACAGGGCATCGTGTTCAGGTTCGGCAAGATTATTTACCCCCCACGGGGGCCGGGCCTGACGATCATCAGGCCCGTCGGTGATCGCATGCAGAAGGTCAACATGCAGATCATCGCGATGGGGGTGCCGGCCCAGGAGGGCATCACCAAGGACAACGTGAGCGTCCGGGTGGACGCGGTGGTGTATTTCCGGGTGGTGGACCCGATCAAGGCCGTCGTGAACGTGCAGAACTACATGTTCGCGGTCTCCCAGCAGGCGCAGACCTCGCTGCGCTCGGTCATCGGCCAGTCGGAGATGGACCAGCTCCTCGCCGACCGGGACAACGTCAACAAGGAGCTGCGCCGCATCATCGACGAGCCGACCGAGGGCCCGTGGGGCATCCGGGTGGAACGGGTCGAGCTCAAGGACGTCAACCTGCCGGAGCAGATGAAGCGCTCCATGTCGCGACAGGCGGAGGCGGAACGGGAACGCCGGGCGCGGATCATCTCCGCCGACGGCGAGTACCAGGCGTCCAAGCGGCTGGCTATGGCGGCCAACGTGATGGCCCGTGACCCGGCGGCCCTGCAGCTGAGGCTGCTGCAGACCGTGGTCGAGGTGGCCGCGGAGAAAAACTCCACCCTGGTCATGCCGGTGCCGGTTGAGCTGCTGCGGTTCTTCGACAAATACGCGCCCGCGCCGCCGATTCAGGACATGGGGCCGGCGCCCACCGACACCGGTGAGGCCGAGCTGGCCGCGGCGGAGGCCACGTCCGAGATCGGCAGCGTGCCCGTGCCCCCGCCCGCGCTCGCCGACGTGCCGGTGCCGGAGATCCCGGCGGTGCCCATCCCGCAGATCGATGAGTCAGCCATTCCCCCCGTCTCCGACGCGGCCGCGGATGAGGCTCAGGGCGGACCCACCGACGTCTCCTCCGGTGACGTCGCGGCCAGTCCGGATGGCCGCGAGCGCCCGCCCGGCGGGTCCCAGGCGATCTGAGGCGCTGTGCGTGTCGCTGGCCCGGCGCCAGGACGGCGGGCCAGCTAGGGTTGGCGCCATGCAGAAGTGGGAGTACGCAACGGTGCCGCTGCTCGTGCACGCGACCAAGCAGATCCTCGACAACTGGGGCGACGACGGCTGGGAACTTGTGGCTCTGGTCCCAGGGCCGAACCAGGAACAGCTCGTCGCCTACCTGAAGCGGGCGAAAGGTACGTCATGACCGCTGGCTCCCCGGGACGCGCCGGGCCTGGTTCGCCGGGTCCTGGCTCGCCGGGTCCTGGCTCACCGGAGGCCAGGCTGGCCGCGCTGGGGCTCGAGCTGCCCGCGGTGTCCGCTCCGCTGGCGGCCTACCTGCCCGCGGTGCGGACTGGGTCCTATGTCTACACCGCCGGCCAGCTGCCGCTGGTGGACGGCGTGCTGCTGATGACCGGCAAGGTGGGCGACCAGGTCAGCACGGCCGAAGCCGCGGCCCTCGCGCGGGTCTGCGCGCTGAACGCGCTCGCCGCCGTGGCCTCGGTGACCCCGGGGCTCTCGTCCGTCGTGCGCGTGGTCAAGATGACGGGTTTCGTGGCCAGCACACCGGGTTTCACCGAGCAGGCCCAGGTCGTCAACGGCGCCAGTGAGCTGCTGCTCGAGGTGTTCGGTGAGTCGGGCAGGCACGCCCGCAGTGCGGTCGGAATGGCGGTGCTCCCGTTCGACGCGCCCGTCGAGGTCGAGCTGATCGCTGAGGTCAGTGTCGCAAACATCAGTGATTGACCGCAGTCGCCCGCCCCGCTCCATCCTCCGCCTCGGCGGGCGGGTCGCGGAGCGGGCCCGCGACGTCATCCAGGGACGGGCGGAGCCGGTCACACCGCGCGACGCGGCCACGGTGATGCTGCTCCGGCCGGCCCAGACGGGCCGGGCGGCGGGCGAGGATTCCGCCGAGGTGTACATGCTGCGCCGGGCCCCCTCCATGGCGTTCATGCCGGGCGCCTACGTCTTCCCCGGCGGTTCGGTCAACCCGAGGGACGCCGGTGGCGAGGTCGACTGGGCCGGGCCGGACGCGGCGGAATGGGGTCAGGCGCTCGCGGCCCCGGCCGATCTGGCCCGCGCCCTGGTCTGCGCGGCGGTCAGGGAAACCTTCGAGGAATCCGGGGTGCTGCTGGCCGGCCCCTCCGCGGATCAGGTCGTGGCCGACACCCGGGGCGCCGACTGGGAGGCGGACCGGCGTGAGCTGCTTGACCGGTCGCTGTCCCTGGCCGACCTGCTCCGCCGCCGCCACCTGGTGCTCCGGTCCGACCTGCTCAGGCCCTGGTCGCGGTGGATCACACCAGCCACTGAGGAGCGCCGCTACGACACCCGGTTCTTCGCGGCCGCGCTGCCGGCCGGCCAGCGGACCAGGGACGTGGGCGGCGAGGCGGACGAGGTGGCCTGGGTGGAACCGGCCGAGGCGATCGAGGCCGCCCGCCGCGGCGAGATCCGGCTGATGCCGCCGACCGCGGTGAACCTGGCCGAGCTGGGCGCGTGCCGCGGCCTGCCCGGTGCCCTCGGCGAGCGCCGCGAGATCAACCCCGTAACTCCCGGGGTCATCCTGGTCGAGGACGCGGTATGGCTGACGCTGCCCGCGGAGCTGGAATATCCGCTGTGACGCCCGTCCCGCCCCCGATCGATGGTTCGGGGACCTCTCGCGTGCGATGCGTGCTGGCCCCCAATCCCAGCCCAATGACCCTCAACGGAACCAATACCTGGATCATCGCCGAACCTGGAGGGCCGTCGGCGCTGGTCGTGGACCCGGGACCGGATGATGAGGGTCATCTCAGCCGGGTCGTCAACCTGCTGGCCGACGCGGGCCAGCGGATCGCCCAGATCCTGCTGACCCACGGCCACGGCGATCACTCGGCGGGAGCGCCCCGGCTGGCCGCGCTGAGCGGCGCCCCGGTGCTGGCCGCGGACCCGGCATTCCGGCTCGGCGGCAGGGGCCTGGGCCCGGGGGACGTGCTGACCGCCGCGGGCTGTGAGGTTCAGGTGGTCGCCACCCCCGGGCACACCGCGGACTCGGTCTGCCTGCTGCTGGCCGCCGACGGCGCCCTGCTCACCGGGGACACCGTGCTGGGCCGGGGGACCACGGTGATCGCCCAGGACGGCAGCCTGGCCGACTACCTTGGCTCGCTGGACCGGCTCCGGGCGCTCGCCGACGAGGTGCGGCTGAGGGTGCTGCTACCGGGTCACGGGCCGCTGCTCGCCGACCCGGTGGGCGTGCTCGACTTCTATATCGCCCACCGTCGGGAGAGGTTGGCGGAGGTGACGGGCGCGCTCGCCGCCGGGGATCGCAGCGTCGCCGAGATAGTCGCCCGGGTGTACGCGGACGTGGACCGCGGGCTCTGGCCGTTCGCCGAATGGTCGGTGCGGGCCCAGCTGGCGTACCTCGCCGACCAGGGCTCCCTGCCGGCCGGGGTGAGCTACTGACACAGCTGTCACCGGGCGCGCTTGGCCAGCCGGTCAGGATCGATGAGCAGCACGGACTTGGCCGACAGCTGGAGCCAGCCACGCGCGGCGAAATCGGCCAGCGCCTTGTTGACGGTCTCCCGCGACGCCCCGACCAGCTGCGCAAGTTCCTCCTGGGTGAGGTCGTGGTGCACCTGGAGCCCGTCCGCCTGCTGCTCGCCGAACCTCTCGGCCAGGTCCAGCAGGGCCTTGGCCACCCTCCCCGGCACGTCGGTGAACACCAGGTCGGCCATGACGTCGTTGGCGCGGCGCAGCCGCCGCGCGAGCGCCCGCAGCAGGTGCAGGGCCACATCGGGGCGGCCGGTGAGCCAGTTCAGCAGGTCAGCGTGGGCCAGCGCGGCGAGCCGCGCGTCGGTGACGGCGACCGCGCTCGAGGTCCGCGGCCGGGGGTCGAAGAGGGATAGCTCGCCGAACATCTCACCGGGACCGAGCACACTGAGCAGGTTCTCCCGGCCGTCCGAGGCGGCGCGGGTCAGCTTGATTTTGCCCTCGAGCACCACGTAAAGCCGGTCCCCGGCGTCGCCTTCGTCGAACAGCCGGTCGCCCCGCAGGAGCTCGACGTCGGCGAGCATGGACCGCAGCGCCTTCGCGCCGTCGGAGTCCAGGTCCTCGAACAACGGCGCCCGGCTCAGCACGTCGTCCGCGTGATCCACGGGTGCCTCCTCGCAATGTCCTCCGCATATGCCCTACGCACAGTGTCGCCCATCAGGTGACCTGCGGCGAGCAGGGTCAGTGTGGCCGCTGGCCGCCGGCCCGCGCCTCGCGTTCCCGGCACGCGATGATCTCAGCCTCCGCGTCCTCGCGGCCCACCCAGCCGCCGATCACCACCTCCTTGCCGGGCTCCAAGGCCTTGTACACCTCGAAGAAGTGCTGGATCTCGAGGCGATCGAATTCGGGCACATCGTCGATGTCCGCGAAATGACTCATCCGCGGGTCCGTCGAGGCGACGCAGAGCACTTTGTCGTCCAGCCCGTTCTCGTCCCGCATCCGGAACATGCCGATGGCGCGGCACCGGATGAGACAGCCCGGGAACGTGGGCTCCTCCAGCATCACCAGTGCGTCGAGCGGGTCGCCGTCGTCGGCCAGCGTGTCCTCGATGAACCCGTAGTCAAAGGGGTACCTCGTGGACGTGAACAGCATCCGGTCCAGCCGGATACGGCCCGACTCATGGTCCATCTCATACTTGTTGCGCTGACCCTTGGGAATCTCGACGACTACATCGAAGTCCACGATGTCGCTCCCTGGCCGCGAAGGTGATTGACTCCCGACTGAATTACTGGATCTAAGCATCTCGTGAGGGGAGGGGTGTTGGCGAGCCGCCTCCGGGCTACCGCAGTGATCTCGCTGGCCATGCTCAACGTGTGCACCCTGGGGGCGGGGGTGGCGGTGGCGCGCCTGCTGCCCGCACGGCTCGCCCTCTGGAACATTCCGCGGGTGGCCGGGGCGCCGGTGGCCGCGCCCGGGCCGGTTCTGCGGCCGGCGCAGCGGTCAGCGCCGCTGCCGACCAGCGGCGGCCTGTCCGCCGCCCTGGCGCCGATCCTCGCCTTGCCCGCGCTCGGCGCCCATGTCGGGGGGGTGGTCACCGATCTCGCCTCCGGCGACGTGCTGTGGTCCAGCGGCGCGAGCTCCCCGGTGCAGCCCGCGTCGACCGCGAAGCTCATCACCGCGGTGGCCGCGCTGACGGTACTCGGACCCGCCGCCCGGTTCAGCACCCGCGTCGTGGCGGGCGCCACCGCCGGATCGCTCGTCCTAGTCGGCGGGGGCGACCCGACACTCGCGGCCGGCCCCCCGCCCGCTTCGGACTTCCCCCAGCCGGCCACGCTCGCGTCCCTGGCCGCCGCTACGGCCCGCTCGCTGCGGGCCAGGGGCCGCTCCCAGGCTCAGCTGAGCTACGACACCTCGCTGTTCACCGGCCCGCTGCTGGCGCCGGGCTGGCCGGCCAGCTATGTCAGCACGGGCAATGTGACTCCGATCACGTCGCTGGAAGTGGACCAGGGCCGGTTGACTCCGTCGGGCCGCCCCGAAGATGCCGCCGACCCGGGCAATTACCGGCCGCGGTCATTCACCCCGGCCGCGGAGGCGGCGGGGGCCTTCGAGGCCTTCCTCAGCGCCGACGGGATCAGCGTGACCGGCCCGGTGGCCCAGGGGACAGCGGCGGTGGGGGCGGCCACCATCGCCGCGGTCACGTCGCCGCCGCTGTCCGACATCGTCGGCTGGATGCTGCGGGAGAGCAACAACGTGATCTCGGAGAACCTCGCCCGGCAGGTTGCGCTGCACACCGGCGCGCCGGCATCGTTCAGCGGCGCGGCGGCGGCGGTCACCCGCGTGCTGGCGGGCCTGGGCATCCCGGGCATCCATCTGGTCAACGGGAGTGGCCTCTCCCCCGACGACCGGGTCACCCCGGCCGCGCTGACCAGCCTGGTGATCCTGGCTTCCGGGGCGGCCCACCCCCGGCTGAGATCCGCCATCACCGGGATGCCCGTCGCGGGTTTCTCCGGCACCTTGGCGCCCGGCCAGAGCGTATTCGGGCGCTTCAAGGCGCCAGCCCTGGGCGCGGTGCAGGCCAAGACCGGCAATCTGGACACGGTGGCGGCCATGGCCGGCCTCGCCTACGACCAGCAGGGCCAGATCCTCGCCTTCGCCTTCATGGCTGACCAGGTGCCTCCGGCCAGCCTGCTGCAGGCCGCCGCGGCCATCGACGCTATGGTCACGGTCCTCGCGGGCTGCGGCTGCCGCTGACTGCACTGGGCTAGGCCACGTACGGTGGAGGAGTGAGCAGCGCGCAGATGATCGATTGGGACGTGGCCATTTCCACCGGGGTCAGGTGGTCGCGGCCCGGGCCACAGGTGAGCCTGTCAGAGGCCAGGGCGGTGGTCGCGGAACTCCGCGTGCTCGCTGCGGCCGTCGCCGAGCCGGTCCGTGAGGTCACGGGCATGGCCAGCGCGCCGGACGGCGGATGGGTGGCGGTCGTGGACCGGCCTGGGTGGATCCGGGCGAACGTGGATGGGTTCCGGGTCGTCCTGGATCCGCTGGCCCAGCATCTGCGGGAGAAGGGCGGTCCGCCGGGCAGTTCGGTGATAGGGGCGGTGGGATCCCGGGTCACCGGCGTGCAGGCCGGGCTGATCCTCGCCTACCTGGCCGGGCGGGTGCTGGGGCAATACGAGCTCTTCCTGCCCCCCGACCCGTCCGCGCCGGACGGCGGCTCGCCCGCTGGGCGGCTGACCCTGGTCGCGCCGAACATCCTCATGGTGGAGCGCGAACTCCAGGTTGACCCGCATGACTTCCGGCGCTGGGTGTGCCTGCACGAGGAGACCCACCGGACCCAGTTCACCGCCGTGAGCTGGCTGCGGGGCTACGTGCAGGAACAGATGACCGAGTTCCTGCTGGCCTCCGAGCTGGACCCGGCCACGATCCTGGACCGGCTGCGCTCGGCGGCGGACGCCGTGGCGGGCGCGATGCGCGACGGGGAGGGTGAGAGCCTCATTGAGGCCATCCAGAGCCCGCGGCAGCGGGAGATCCTGGACCGGCTGACCAGCGTGATGACGCTGGTCGAGGGGCACGGCGACTACGTGATGGACGCGGTGGGGCCGCTCGTGGTGCCTTCCGTCGAGCAGATCAGGGCGCGGTTCAACGAACGCCGCGGTACCGCGGGCCGGCTCGAGCGGAGCCTCCGGCGGATCCTCGGCATCGACCTGAAGATGAAGCAGTACGCGCAGGGCTCGCGGTTCGTGCGAACTGTGGTCGAGGAAGCCGGGATGGCGACCTTCAACCAGGTCTGGACGTCTCCGGCGACCCTGCCGACCAAGGATGAGTTCGCCACCCCCCAGCGCTGGCTCGACCGGATCGGGGAGACCGGCGCCCTGGCGTCGGGCGGCTGACCGGTCATGGGCCCGCGTCCTGCGGTGGCGGAGACGCGCAGGTGGGTCCGCCGCGGCCTGGACGATCTAGCTCCCGGCGACCTGGTTCTCGCGGCCTGCTCAGGCGGCGCCGATTCGCTGGCCCTGGCCGCGGCGCTCGCCCACGAGGCACCCCGCCTTGGCCTGCGCGGAGGGGGGGTCACCGTCGATCACGGGCTGCAGGCGGGCTCCGCGCGGCGGGCGGGTGCCGTCGCCGCCATGCTCGCCGGGCTCGGCCTCGATCCGGTGCGGAATGTGCGCGTCGCGGTCCCTGCGCCGGGGGGTAACGGCGGCCCCGAGGCCGCCGCGCGGGCGGCCAGGTACGCGGCGCTGGACGAGGTCGCGCGGGCCACGGGCGCGGCCGCCGTCCTGCTCGGCCACACCCGTGATGATCAGGCCGAGACGGTGCTGCTTGGCCTGGCCCGTGGCTCCGGTGGCCGCTCGCTGGCTGGCATGCCCGCCCGGCGCGGCTGCTACCGCCGCCCCTTGCTCGGTGTCGGCCGTGCCACCCTGCGGGAAGCCTGCCAGGCCCTGGGCTTCGAGCCGTGGGACGACCCGCAGAACATGGATCCGGCCTACCGGCGGACCCGGGTCCGCCACCAGGCCCTCCCCGTGCTCGAGCAGGCGCTCGGGCCGGGCATCACCGAAGCGCTGGCCCGGAGCGCCCGCCAGCTCCGCGCCGACTGTGATGCCCTGGACTCGCTCGCTCACGCCGAGGCCCAGCGGCTCAGCGACTCCGCCGGCGGGCTGGACGTGGCCGGGCTCGCGCTGCTGCCGGTCGCGATCCGCACCCGCGTGCTCCGCGCGGCGGCGATAGCCGCGGGCTGCCCGGCTGGCGCGCTCACCGCGCGGCACATCGATGCGCTGGACGAACTGGTCATCGGCTGGCGGGGGCAGCGCTGGGCAGACCTGCCAGGAGGCGTCCGCGGGCGGCGGCAGTATGGGAGGCTGCTGCTGGCGGCAGCCTCCCCGGCCACGGCGGGGCCGGGACCCGAGGACGCGGAGGGCGCGGGTGGACGCGAGTGACGTGGGCGGCGATCTCAAGGAAGTGCTGATCCCCGCGGACCGCGTGCAGGCGCGGGTGACGGAGCTGGCGGCGCAGATCGACGCTGATTACGCCGGCCGCGAAATCCTGCTGGTCGGCGTGCTCAAGGGCGCGGTCATGGTGATGGCCGACCTGGCGCGGGCGATGCGCCTCCCGGTTCAGATGGACTGGATGGCCGTGTCGTCCTACGGGTCAGGGACCAGGTCGTCCGGAGTAGTCCGGATCCTGAAGGACCTCGATGCGGACATATCGGGCAAGCATGTGCTCGTGGTGGAGGACATCGTTGACTCCGGCCTGACCCTGTCCTGGCTGGTGGGCAACTTGAGGTCGCGCGGGCCGGCCTCGGTGCAGGTCTGCGTGATGCTCCGCAAGCCCGGCGCGGCCCAGATGGATGTCGAGGTCGCCTACACCGGGTTCGACATCGCCAATGAGTTCGTGGTCGGTTACGGGCTCGACTACGCGGAGCGCTACCGCAATCTTCCGTTCATCGGGACGCTCGCCCCGCACGTCTACGGCGGTTCCCCGGAGCCGCCCCGAGGTGACGCCGGGGTGGGCGAATCGGGGGCCCCGCCGCCAGGGGAACACGATCCGCAATGAGAAGCGTTGTGGTGAGGGAAAGGCTTGCTGAGACCTTGCGGTGCCTTCCGTGTGCCGGCGCATCCGGGCGCGGTGTACCGTCGGATATCCCCGCATCACAGCCGGGAATGACAAGGAAGCCGGGCAAAGTCATTGGGACGCAAGGCAGTCCCGCCGGGGGTCGGCGGGACATGACGCTGGTCAGGAGGGACCCGCCGGTCGCTGGCGGGGTCGTTCATCGATGGATCTGAAGCGCTATTTCCGCGGGCCCTTCGTGGCCGTCCTCGTGATGCTGCTTGTCTTCTTCGTTGTGTACGAATATGCCAGCTCCGGCACCCCGTACACGCAGGCTGACACGTCGAAGGTTGTCTCGCTCATCGAATCGGGTCAGGTCAAGTCGGCCCTGCTGATCGATAAGGATCAGACGATCGAGGTCACCACCAAGGGCGGCCAGAAGTACGAGGCCTCCTGGGTGGGTAACCAGGGCCAGCAACTCGCCACCGAGCTCCAGACTCACCTTCCGCCGCAGGGCTACAACGTCCAGGTGCCCAAGGGCAGCTCGGTCTGGGGCCTGATCCTCGGCATTCTTCCGTACCTGCTGATCGTCTTGTTCTTCGTGTTCATGCTGAACCAGATGCAGGGCGGCGGCTCCCGGGTGATGAACTTCGGCAAGTCCAAGGCGAAGCTGATCACCAAGGACACGCCGAAGACGACCTTCGCGGACGTCGCCGGGGCGGATGAAGCCATCGAGGAACTTCAGGAGATCAAGGAGTTCCTGCAGAGTCCCGGCAAGTTCCAGGCGATCGGGGCCAAGATCCCGAAGGGCGTGCTGCTCTACGGGCCGCCCGGCACCGGCAAGACCCTGCTCGCCCGGGCGGTGGCGGGCGAGGCCGGGGTCCCCTTCTACTCAATCTCCGGTTCTGACTTCGTGGAGATGTTCGTGGGGGTCGGCGCGTCCCGGGTTCGTGACCTGTTCGAGCAGGCCAAGGCGAACGCGCCGGCGATCGTGTTCGTCGATGAGATCGACGCGGTCGGCAGGCACCGCGGCGCTGGCTTCGGCGGCGGGCACGACGAGCGGGAGCAAACGCTGAACCAGCTGCTCGTCGAGCTGGATGGATTCGATGTCAAGGGTGGCGTCATCGTCATCGCGGCCACGAACCGTCCCGACATCCTGGACCCCGCTTTGCTGCGGCCGGGCCGGTTCGACCGGCAGATCGTGGTGGCCCAGCCTGACCTGGCCGGCCTGCGGGGCATCCTGAAGGTGCACGCGCGGGGCAAGCCCTTCGCGCCCGATGTGGATCTCGACATCATCGCGCGCCGGACCGCGGGCTTTACCGGCGCGGACCTGGCGAACGTCATCAACGAGGGCGCGCTGCTGACGGCCCGGCACAATGGCACGCTCATCACCATGGGGAACCTCGAAGAGTCCATCGACCGGGTGATGGCCGGCCCGGAGCGCAAGAGCGTGCTGCTCTCGGAGAAGGAGCGCAAGCTCATCGCCTACCACGAGGGTGGTCATGCCCTGGTCGGCGCCGCACTGCCGAACGCCGACCCGGTACACAAGATCACCATCATCCCCCGGGGCCGCGCCCTCGGCTACACCGCGTCGGCGCCCGCCGAGGACAAGTTCCTGGTCACCCGGTCGGAGATGATGGACCAGCTGGCCATGCTGCTCGGCGGCCGGACCGCGGAGGAACTGGTTTTCCACGAGCCCACCACGGGGGCCGCCAACGACATCGAGAAGGCCAGCTCGATCGCCCGGGGCATGGTGACCGAGTACGGGATGAGCGAGCGGCTGGGCGCGCGCAAATTCGGCAGCGGAGACGGCGAGCCGTTCCTCGGCCGCGAGATGTCGCACACCAGGGACTACTCGGAGGAGATCGCCTCCACGATCGACGAAGAGGTGCGCCGTCTCATCGAGTCGGCCCACGACGAGGCGTGGGAGATCCTGGTCCAGTACCGCGAGGTCCTTGACGACCTGGTGCTCAAGCTGATGGACAAGGAGACGCTGAGCAGGAAAGAGGTCCTGGCGATCTTCGCGCCGGTGCAGACGCGCCCGTCTCGGGGCTCGTACACCGGATACGGGAAGCGGCTGCCGTCGGACCGTCCGCCGATCATGACCCCCAAGGAGCTCGCGCTCACCGCCGCCGAGGTCAACGAGCATCCCGCGGTCGGTAACGGCCAGGCCTCCCCGTGGGCTCAGGGCGGCCAGCCACTGGACCAGCCGCTGGGCATGCCCCGCCACGACGATGACCCCGAGACCGAGGGCCATTGACCGGGGAGTTCGACGCCGCGCGCATTGAGCACGCGGTGCGGGAGATACTGCTCGCCATCGGCGAAGATCCTGACCGGGACGGCCTGCGGGACACCCCGGCGCGAGTCGCCCGCGCCTACGCCGAGCAGTTCTCTGGGCTCGGGCAGCGTCCGGAGGACGTGCTCACCACCGTGTTCGATGCCGACCATGACGAACTCGTCCTGGTCCGCGACATTGAGGTCTACAGCACCTGCGAACATCATCTGACGCCGTTTTTCGGGGTTGCGCACATCGGGTACATCCCGAATGTGAAAGGGCAGATAACGGGGCTGTCCAAGCTGGCCAGGCTGGTTGACGTCTACGCCAGACGGCCGCAGGTCCAGGAGCGCATGACCAGCCAGATAGCGGACGCTTTGATGAGTGTGCTGGAGCCGCGCGGGGTGCTGGTCGTGATTGAGGCCGAGCACCTGTGCATGTCCATGCGTGGCGTGCGCAAGCCCGGCGCCAGGACGGTGACCTCAGCCGTACGCGGGGCTATCCGGGACAGCGACCGGACCCGGGCGGAAGCACTGAGTCTTCTGTTCGGAAGGCGTGTTGGTGGGTAGCGTGGCCTTAGGGGAACGCCCCTTAAGGAGATTGGCCGCGCCAACTGTTGACGATGACTACGCTGATGGTCCGTGATCCGGGGCTTGACTAACATGTCCGAACGAAGCGATAGCAGGCCGGCCAGCCCGGTCGTCGCAGCTCCCGCTGACGACCCGTCAGACGTCCAGAGGCCGGTGACCCGTCCGCCGGATCCCAGGCATCTCAGGCGCTGGGTACCGGTGACAGCGGCGTGGCTCTGCCTGTTCATCGGGCTGGCCGACATCGTCGAGGTCGTGCTGCCGCGCTTCTACTCCCACACGCATCTGCATAAGATCAACTCGTTCGTGCCCGGCATGCTGACCAACCTCACCCACACCGCGTTCGTGCTGACCGGGCTCCTGCTGCTGATGCTCTCCCATGGCCTGAGACGGCGGAAGCGCCGAGCCTGGCAGGCAGTCACCGTGCTGCTCGCGTTCACCGTTGTCGTTCATCTGGCGCATGCCTCGCTTGGGTCCCCGCGCGGGATCCCGGCCATTGCCATCATCGCGGCGGGCGCACTCATTGCCCTGCTGTATTTCCGTGACCAGTTCTACGCGGTGGGCGATCCGCGTACCCGGTGGCAGGCGCTTGTCGTGTTCGCGGGACTCGTCGTGGCCGATGTGGCCATCGGCCTCACTTATATCCTGCTGGCCCGGGGGCTGGCCCGTGATTACTCGCTCCCGGTGCGAATCCAGCATGTGGTCTACGGTCTGGTCGGCGTCTCCGGGCCGGTCCAGTTCGTGCCGGAGAGCCGCAGTGACGGGTTCGACCTGCTGACCAGCGCACTCGGTCTGTTCACCCTGGTCGTGAGCGCCTACCTGTTCTTCCGTCCGGCCCGGCCGCGGGGGCGGACAGGTGCGGTGGACGTGGCCCGGATCCGGGACCTGCTGGGCCGGCAGGGGGAACGTGACTCGCTCGGTTACTTCACTCTCCGCAACGACAAGAGCGTCATCTGGTCGCCCACCGGCAAGGCCTGCATCGGTTACCGGGTGGTCTCCGGGGTCATGCTCGCGGGCGGTGATCCCCTGGGTGACCCCGAAGCCTGGCCGGGCGCGATCCACGCGTTCCTGGACGAGGCGGCGCGGCACGCCTGGGTGCCCGCGGTGATGGGGTGCGGGGAACTCGCCGCGGAAGTCTGGTGCCGCGAGGGTGAACTCACCGCGCTCGAGCTGGGCGACGAGGCCGTCGTGGAGGTGGCCAATTTCTCGCTCCAGGGCCGGGCCATGCGGAACGTCCGCCAGATGGTGTCCCGGGTGGAACGGAACGGCTACACGGCCGAGGTGCGCCGGGCGGGCGACATTCCCCGCCCGCAGATAGCGCAGCTCGTCAGGCAGGCCGATTCCTGGCGGGGCGGCCAGATCGAGCGGGGCTTCTCCATGGCCCTCGGCCGGGTGGGCGCTCCCGGTGACGAGGGGTGCATCATCGTCACGGCTACCGAGAACGGCGTGCTCCGGGCGATCCTGCATTTTGTGCCGTGGGGATCCGACGGGCTGTCGCTTGACCTGATGCGCCGTGACCGTTCCGCGCAGCCCGGGGTGAACGACTTCCTGATCGTCGAGACTATCAAGGCCGCCGAGGCGCTGGGGGTCAAGCGCCTCTCGCTGAACTTCGCGGTCTTCCGGGCGGCCCTGGAGCGAGGCGAGCGGATCGGCGCGGGCCCGGTGCTGCGAGCCTGGCGCGGAATTCTGCTGTTTATGTCCCGCTGGTTCCAGATCGAGTCGCTGTACAAGTTCAACGCGAAGTTCAGCCCGGTCTGGGTGCCGAGGTTCTTCGTCTACCCCAGCACGAAGGACGCCCCGCGGGTCTGCCTGGCCGCGCTGGAGGCCGAGGCTTTCCTGGTCTGGCCGCGCATCGGCTGGCGCAGGCTGGCCAGCAAGATGGGTCTCGGCCGGCTCCGGCGGCGGGTCCGGGCCGCCAGCCGGAAACGCGCCGCATCAGCCCGCTGGCCGGCCGCTTAGCTGGTCGGCGGGAGCGGGGCGACGTAGCCGGCCAGCGGGCCGGCATCACTCCTTCCGGTGTCGGCCTCGTATTGATCGGTGCCCGCCTCCACCACGCTGAAGCCGGTCCGGTCGCCGTCGCCGTTGACGACATCCGGACCGCGGTCGCCGGTTTGGTAGCCGGTGACAACGGCTACGTGGCCGGCGGTGCCGCCGGGGACATCCAGTCCGTAGACGGCCACGTCACCGGGGCTGGGACGGTATCCGGTGCCGGCCGCGTGCCATGTGCCGTGGTTCATCCCCCAGAAATAGAAGCTGATCGCCGCCGAGCTGATCTGCCCCGCTTGCTGGCCGTACTGGAACGGCACGCCGGCCTGATTCCACGCCCACGCCGCGAAGTCCGCGCACCACTCCTCGTCGAGGTTGTGGTTACCGCAGTCACCGAGCCCGTATCCCCAGAAGGCGCTGTACTGATTGCAGTACGTGCTGGAAGGGCTGGTTCGGTAGCCGACCTGTGACATGGCCGCCGCCGCGATCCGCTGCCGCCACGCCGGTACGGGAGACCGGTCAACCCGGACCACCAGCCAGGCAGCCAGCGCGGCCAGCGCGAAAAACAAAGCCACCAGCTGCTTTCGGTATGACACCCGGCGCGACGCGACCCATGAGGGTATTGATGAGTCCGGCCCGCCCGTCCCTGGGCCAGGCTGCGGCGGCCGGGCCGGCGAAGACATCGGCCGACGAGAATCGAACATCAGCGCTCCTCAGGGCCGGGGGGGTGACCGGCTGGGCGCCGACGCCGCACCCAGCTTCGAGACCACGCTTCCGCCAGGGTATGCGGTGCCAGAGGGCGCTATGCCCGGTGACTTTCCCGGCTTCGAAACGACGAGCAGGCCAGCCCGGAGGCCAGCGGGACGGCGGAGCCAGCCCGCGAGTAGGTGCCTGGTTCACCGGGCGCAACGAGGAGCCCGGCCGGACCTGGGAGACACGCTCCGAGGTCGTGGTGACGCAGCCCGGCCGGGAGTTCGCGTTCGTCGTCGGTGGCGCCTGGGTGCGCTGGGGCTATACGTTCGCCCCGGCTGACGGCGGGACTCTGGTGACGGAGTCCTGGGAGTTCCTCCCCGCTGGGATCGCCCGGTTCGGGGAGCGGTACGGAACCGAGGCGCAGGCGCAGATCGCCGAGCGTGCCCAGGCCGCCCGCGCCGGTATCCCCGCCACCCTCGCCGCGCTCAAGAAGACGGCGGAATCGGCGTGAGCTACCCGCTGAGCCTGACCCGCTGAGCCTGACCCGGCGGCCGGCCGGCTCATCCGGCGATGAGGCCGTGCGGATCGCCTGCTGGGCGGCCGTCCGGCGCGGTCCGTCGCGCATAGGCTGGCGCTCATGTTGCGTCCTGGAAGCTGGTCCAGGCCTGCGGGTGGAAGTCCCGTCCGGGTAGACACCGGAGTGCCCGGTAGCAGGCCCCGGTTCGCCGCTGAGAGGCGGCGGGCTAAGCGGGGTGTCAAAAGCCTCTTTGGAGGGAGCAAGCACGCGGGCCGTAGCGTAAAGCGAACCTTGCAGCCTCGTCACAATCACAACGGAGGAGCCGAGCCGCTCATGTCACGGCGAAGGCCACGTCCGTCAGGCCTCGTTCCGGTTATGGCCTGGTGGGTTCTCCCGGGGTATGGAGGGCGGCACGTGTGCATGGTCTGGGCCGGAACAGGAGAGACCCGTCTGCCTGGCCTGCGTCGGGCAAAGACCAGGCGTATAAGCCGATGGTGAAGTCGCCTGGAGGGCAGCGGGAGTCCGAGGGGGCCGTAGTACCGGTGATCGGCGTGCAGCATAACGCGCCGGGAGGGAAGGGCCCTCGCTTTGATCACGCCTGGGATGAGGGTAAGCGTCAGGGCATGGCCGGGACCGCCCGGCCCAGCCACCCCGGCAGGCCTTCGCCTGCCGTACCGGGAGAGGTTCCGCAGCCGGCTTTCGATGGGCGGGCGTCTTGCGGGAACGTGCGACGACTTCAGCGCAGGCTATGGGCTGCGGCCAAGCAGTCTCCGGAGCGGCGTTTCCACGCCCTGTATGACCGTATCTGCAGGGGTGACGTCCTGCGGGAGGCGTGGAAACGGGTCCGGGCCAATCGCGGGGCCGCCGGGGTGGATCGGATCACCCTGGCGTATGTGGAGAACGAGTACGGGGCTGAGCGGCTGCTCGCTGAGCTTCAGCGCGATCTCCGCGAAGGCTGTTACCGTCCCGCGCCCGCCAGGCGCGTGGAGATCCCGAAACCGCAAGGCGGGAAGCGGCCGCTGGGCATACCGGTGGTCCGTGACAGGGTGGCCCAGCAGGCGGCCAAGCTCGTGCTGGAACCCATCTTCGAGGCGGATTTTCTGCCGTGCTCGTATGGGTTCCGGCCGCGCCGGTCGGCCACGCAGGCGATGGAACGGCTGCGCACCGGCTTCATCGAGGGCTGCCAGTTCGTCGCGGAGTTTGATATCCGCAGTTTCTTCGGCGAGATCAGCCATGACCGGCTGCTCGCTGAGGCCGGGCGGCGGGTGTCAGACCGCAGGGTGCTCAAGCTGGTCCGCATGTGGCTCCAGGCAGGCGTGATGACGGAACAGGGTGTCGAGCGGACGGTCGCTGGCACACCCCAGGGCGGGGTCATTTCCCCGCTGCTGGCCAACATCTACCTGCACGTCCTGGACACCGAGTTCACCAGGCGCAACCTGGGTGAACTGGTGCGTTACGCCGACGACGGCGTGGCGCTGTGCCGGTCACAGGCGCAGGCCCAGGCGGCCCTGGGCGCGGTGCGGGACATCCTCGCGTCGCTGGGGCTGGAACTGCACCCGGAGAAGACGAAGGTAGTTGACCTCAGGGAAGGCCGGGAAGGCCTGGATTTCCTGGGCTGCCACTTCCATGCCCGCATGTCGGGGCGGCTGTGGGAACAGAAGCGGATCATCCGCTACTACCTGCACCGCTGGCCCTCGCAGCAGGCCATGAACCGGCTCCGGGCCAAGGTCCGGGACCGCACCGGCCGCAACCGCACAGGCGTGAAAGACATCCGCGACGTGATCGCTGACGTCAACCCGCTGCTGCGCGGCTGGGGCAACTACTTCCGCACCGGGAACGCCGCCGCCAAATTCCGGCAGGCTGACAACTACGTCGTCAGGCGGCTGAAACGCCTGATGATCAAGAAACGTGGGCGCAACCTGCACGCCGGGCAAGCCCGGCAGTGGACCGAGGAGTGGTTCAACGGGCACGGCCTTTACCGCCTGCGTGGCACCATCCGCTATCCGAAGGCAGCGTAACCATGCCAAGAAGATCATCGGTAAGCCGTATGCGGGAAAACCGCACGTACGGATTGAAAGGGGGATGGGGAAACAGGACCGCCAAGCGGCACCGGCGCCCCTGACTACCAATGATGAGCCACGCTGGAGCCGCGGGGCCCCGCGCCCAGGTGCCGCCCCGGCCGCCCAGCCCTCCTGGGCTGCCGGACGCCGGCCGATGCCTCGTCATGGGGGTAGTAAACGTCACTCCCGACTCCTTCTCGGACGGCGGCGAGTGGTTCGGCCCCGATGCGGCCATCGCCCACGGCCTGGAACTCGCCGCGCAAGGGGCGGACATTGTTGAACGTGGGCGGGGAATCGACCCGGCCCGGTGCCCAGCGGATCCCCGCCGACGAGGAACTGCGCCGGGTGGGGCCGGTCATCGCGGGGCTCGCTCAGTCCGGGATCCCGGTGAGCGTGGACACGATGCGGGCCGAGGTGGCGGAGTTCGCGCTACAGGCGGGCGCGCGGCTGGTGAACGATGTGAGCGGCGGGCTCGCCGATCCCCAGATGCCCCGTCTCGTCGCCGCGGCGCAGGTGCCGTACGTGGTGATGCACTGGCGCGGGCACAGCCACCAGATGGACCGCCGGGCCGTCTACGCGGACGTGGTCAGCGAGGTGAGCCAGGAGTTGCGGCATCGGGTGGACGCGGTGATCAGCGAGGGCGTGGACCCAGCCCTGATCGTGCTGGACCCCGGGCTGGGCTTCGGCAAGCTGCCTGAGCACAATTGGGCGTTGCTCACCGCTCTGGACCGGGTCTCCCGCCTGGACGCCGCCGGCGCGGCCTTCCCGGTGCTGGTCGGCGCGTCCAGGAAGCGGTTCCTGGGCCGGCTGCTGGCGGCCGAGGACGGCACCCCGCGGCCGTTCTCCGGGTCTGATGACGCCACGGTCGCGGTGACCGCGCTGGCCGCGGTGGGCGGGGCCTGGTGCGCACGGGTGCATCAGGTGGCGGGCAACGCCGATGCGGTCAAGGTGGCCCGGGCGTGGCGCCGCGCGGGATCACCGGCCGCCCCGCCGGAAGCCTCGGTGCCCGGCCCGGCCAGCGGGAGGCCCCGGTGAGCCCGGCCGGCGTCCCGGTGACGGGACAGCACCCCCCGGGCAGCCTGGACCGTATTTCCGTGCGCGGCCTGCGGGTCTTCGCGTATCACGGCGTCCGCGACGAGGAGCGCCGCGACGGCCAGGAGTTCATCATCGACGCCGTGGTCTGGCTGGATACCAGGGCCGCAGCGATCAGCGACGAGCTGGGCCTTACCGTGGATTACGGCGACCTGGCCGACCGGCTGGTGACTCTGGCCAGCGGGCCGCCGGTGCGGCTGATCGAGACGCTGGCCGAGCGCCTCGCGGCCGCCTGCCTGTCCGCCCCCCTGGTTCAAGAGGTGGAGATCACCGTGCACAAGCCGCACGCGCCGCTGGCCCACCCGTTCGATGACGTGACCGTGGCGATCCGCCGCGTCCGCGGATGACCGCCCCCATGGAGGCGTTGCGGGCCCCGCAGGTCGTGCTCGCCCTCGGCAGCAATCTGGGCGACCGACTGCACAACCTGCAGGGCGCGCTCGACGCGCTGTTCGACACGGGCGGCCTGGTCTTCGTCGTGGTGTCCCCGGTCTACGAGACCGCACCGGTCGGTGGCCCCGCTCAGCCGGACTACCTGAACGCCATCATCCTGGCCAGGAGCTGGCTGCCGCCCCGGGTGATCCTGGAGCGCGGCCAGGCGGCCGAGGCGGCCTTCGAGCGCGTCCGAGGGGAGGCCTGGGGTCCGCGGACCCTGGACGTGGATCTCATCGTTTACGGTGACGAGGTGAGCAATGACCCTGAACTCACGCTCCCCCATCCGCGGGCGCACGAGCGTGCCTTTGTCCTCGCGCCGTGGCTCGACGTCAACCCTGATGGCTTCATACCGGGACGGGGCCGGGTCGCGGCCTTGCTCAAGGCGGTTGGCCCGGCGGGCGTGCGCCGGCTCGATGATTCCGTTCTGCAATCCCCGGTATGAGGGTCGCGGCGGCCCGCCGCGGCGGGGCGGTGGGTGAGTGACCCCCACCCGCGTCTGGATCCTCGTTGCTGTCGGCGCCGGCTGCGCGGCGGCGTCCTGGCTAATTCTCCGGGTTGTCTACACGGCGCTTCCCCCGCTGCCGTGGACAGGAGTGCCCGCGCTGCTGCTGCTGGCGATCGCGGAAGGCTGGAGCGGCCGCAATCTGAGGGACAGGCTCCGGGGCCGTGTTGGCAGCAAGCCGATCGTGCCGATCGCCGTGGCGCGGATGGCGGCACTGGCCAAGGCGAGCTCGCTGGCCGCCGCCCTGGTCGGCGGCCTCAGCGCTGGGTTCCTGATCTACGTCCTCGGCTCGCTGGACAAGCCCACCCCGCGCAGCGACGCGCTGACCGCCGTCAGCACCCTCGCCGCTGCTGTCCTCCTCGCCATCGCCGCGCTGTACCTGGAACGCGGCTGCCGCGTCCGGGTGGACGACCAGGATGACAGCGCGCCGCTGCATTAGGGCGCGTCCCGCGGATCTTCAGCGGCGCGGATCGCAAGCACCAAGATCCACGGGACACACCTTAGGCCTCGCGGAATTCCTTGCGGTGGATGGCATCGCGAAGGTCAGCCGCATCCTCGCCGCGCACAATGAGCGGCGGGGAACTGCGCATCAGCCGCGCGTAGACCAGGCCGCTGACGCCCCGCCAGACGTGCCAGCGGGGCAGTTCATCAGCGTAGGGCCACCAGTCCGGTACATCCTCACTTGGCATGATAGCACTATAGAGCACTCAAAGCTCTGAGTGCTAGCTGGAGTTTGGAAAGCTCGTGGAGGTACATACCTTGATCACGTGGGTGCGTCGCCAGTGGATCCGCTTGGAGCCGATTTCGCCTATATGCAGGTGGCGAACTCCATAGCCGTGCGTATCGAGGCTGGCGAGATCACCCATAAGCTGCCCGCCGAGCGCGATCTGGCCCAGGAGTATGGCGTCGCGTACCAGACGGTCAGGCATGCCATGAAGATTCTTCGCGAGCGCGGCCTGATCATCACCCGCCAGGGGCGTGGCACCTTCGTCGCCCGCGACCGCGGACCAGAGCCCGGCTGATCTCTCAGTACAGTGCAGATCTCATCACAGTGCAGCTCTCATCACAGTGCAGCTCTCATCACAGTGCAGATCTCATCACAGTGCAGCTCTCACCACACGTGTTCGGTCGCCTACGTGGGTAACCAGGCTACGAGACGTATCTCGGCGTGATCTAGATCACACTAGCTGGTGATGAACGGGTTAGAGGTTAGATCATCACCATGCTGAACCGCAGCTCAGGGCGCGCTTCGTAACATAGAGCTATGCCTTAGCTACTTTAAGCAACGATCTTGACTGAGTTAAGCGGCCACGCCATCAGGCTCCCTGTAACCCTCCTGTGCGCCTCCCACGTCCAACGGTGTGAACTGATACACCGGAGAGTGCGGGACTGGTAACGCCGTGTGAGCGCGGCCACGGCAGGGTCCGCGGGGGGATGGAAACGTTGTCTGCTGCTCAGCCTGCGAGCAAGCCCAGCCAGTTCGCTGTCGCCGACTACTTAAGCCAGTTAAGCGGAGGTGCGCGACCGCAAGCCCAGCACGATGTCTCGTTATCCGCCTTTCCTTTAAAGCTGTCAATCCTGATGGCCGCCTACAACGAGGAAAGGACGATCATCGGTGCGATCGACGAAATACTGAAAGCAGGCTATCCCTGCGATATTGAATTGATCGTTGTCAACGACGGCAGCACCGACCGTACGCCGACCCTGCTCTCCCAGATCCAGGACGACCGCGTCATCGTCCATCGGCATTCGATTAACCAAGGGAAGGGCGCAGCACTGCTTTCGGCCGCATCCTTGGCGGCTGGCACACATGCGCTGCCTTTCGACGCGGACCTGGAGTATCTGCCGGAAGACATCCCGAGGCTGCTTGAGCCGGTGCTGCGAGGCAGATGCAGCGTCGTCTACGGAGCGCGGCTGTTCGGGTGCAACACCGTCTATCAGTCTTACCGGTACGCAGTCGGTAACCGCGTACTCACCAGCATGGCCAATATTCTCTTCAACGCACACCTCAGCGATCTCCACACCTGTCTGAAGCTGGTGCCTCTGGCCATGCTGAGAGAGCTGGATCTGGGCGAAAGAGGGTTCGGGCTTGATACAGAGGTGACAGCACTGCTGCTCCGGCGAGGGATTCGCCCTTTTGAGGTACCAATCAGCTACTACAGCCGTTCGCATTCCCAGGGCAAGAAGATCAAATGGCGTGACGCGGTCGCGTGCGTACGGATTCTTCTCCGGGTGCGGATGTGGAGTCGCTCACGCTGCGAGTCCCGCCCCCCCACGACGATCAGGCAGCTAGAACACGACGGGCAGGAACCCTGATGCGCCCGCGGCAGGGCCATCAGCGCGGCCAGCGGGCAGCCATGCTGAGCCAAGGACTTCCGATCTGCATCGTCGGCCCAGGCTGGCGGTTTACGTCAGGTCTTAGCTACTACACGTGCCAGGCTCGCCAACGCCGCCGCTGAGCAGCACGATGTCAGAGTTATCCTGCTGCGGCAGTTACTCCCCCAGCGTTTCTACCCAGGTAAACAACGCGTCGGGCAGCCTCGCGCCCGCATGACTTTCCGCACTGAGGTGCCGGTCTACGACGGCGTCGATTGGTGGTGGGGGCGTTCGCTGGTCGGGGCGCTGTCATTCATGCGTGCCCACCGGCCAAAAATACTGGTGCTGCAATGGTGGACGGCGGCCGCGCTGCATACCTACCTGGGGCTGGCCGTGGCGGCGCGCTTGCTAGGGGCCCGCGTGATCCTTGAGGTGCACGAGCTGCAGGACACTGGCGAGGCGCGTCTCCCGCTTGTTCGCCGCTACGGACGGCAGGGCCTTCGCCTGCTGCTTCGCATCTGTCACGGCTGCGTGGTGCATTCAAAAGCAGACTGGCGATTGCTTGAGTCCGGCTACGTTCCTGAAGATATGCGCGTAGCCATCGCACCGCACGGCCCTTTTGATCAATATCACGTAGGTACCGAAGAGGATTTCTTCGACCATGCCGCCATCGCCGCCGTGCGGGAGGCACCCAGGCCGGCCGTCGCCAACCTCCTTTTCTTTGGCCTTATCCGTCCCTATAAGGGACTAGAAGATTTATTACACGTCTTCAACGAACTCTCCGCGGAGGAAGTAGCTGGCCTGTGGCTTACCGTGGTTGGCGAGACGTGGGACGGCTGCACAGAGCCGGCTCGGCTCATCAAGACGAGCCCGCATGGCGATCGAATCACATTTGTCAACGACTACGTGCCTGATGAGGTGGTGGGAGCCGCTTTCGCCCATGCGGATGTGGTGATTCTCCCCTATCGCCGTTCGTCAAGCAGTGGAGCGCTGCATGTGGCCATGAGCTGGGGGCTGCCTATTGTCGTTACCAATGTTGGCGGCCTGTTAGAAGCAGCAAGCGGCTACGACGGCGCCATATTCGTGCCGCCCGGTGACCCAGCGATGCTCAAGGCCGCCATTAAGCAGGCCGCTCAGATGGCCGGCGGTTCACCGATCCTCGGGACTGGGCCGACACGGTCAACGCCCTCATTTCCGCGGCTGACCTGACTCTCCGCCTCCCGGAGGATCAGGCTGACACCTCCCGGACATCCGCCGGAGCGGACCGGCCATGAGGATCGCACAGGTCATCTCGTCCTACCTGCCGCGGATAGGTGGGGTGGAGACGCATGCCGGACGGCTCGCTCAGGGCTGCGCCGAAGCCGGGGACCAGGTGACGGTCCTTACTCACCAGGTCGGCGGATCCCCAGTTGATGAATGGATGGGGGGAGTCCGGGTGCTTCGATTCCCGCTGACGGTGAGTTCCCTGAACTACTCGTTTTCAGTGAACCTGCTGCGCTACCTGAGATCCCACACGGGCGACTTCGACATCGTTCACGGGCACAGCTATCACACCCTCGTCAGCCACGCTGCTGTCAGCAGTGGCCTGCCCTTCGTCTTCACACCGCACTATCACGGCACCGGGCACACCCCGCTGCGTGCCTTCCTCCACAAGCTGTACCGCCCGGTCGGGGCCAGGCAGTTCAGGGTGGCTGACGCCGTCATCTGCGTCTCTGATGTCGAACGCGACCTGGTGGTTAAAGGCTTTCCCTGCGCCGCGGGGAAAGCGGTCACGATACCGAACGGGACAGACCCGAGACTGCCCGCATCAGACGGAGAACGGGTCGCGGCGGGTGAGCCAGTGGTGCTCACCGCGGGTCGGCTGGAGCGGTACAAGAACATCGACCTCGTCATTGATGCCTTCCGGGCGCTCCCGTCGGCGGCGATCCTCGTCGTGGCGGGGGACGGGCCCGACCGGGCTCGCCTGGAGCGACGGGCCGAAGCTACCGAACCAGGATGGCCGGTAGTTTTCGCCGGAAGAGTGTCGGGCCCGATACTCGACCAGTTGTTCGCGCAGGCCAGTGTCGTCACGTCGGCCAGCGACCACGAGGCCTTCGGCCTCACCCTCGCGGAGGGGCTGGCCTCAGGCGCTCGGGTGGTGGCTTCCGCTATCCCAGCCCACGTCGAACTCGCCCGCCGGGCCGGAGTGGACGCTCCGGTCGCGCTCGTCGATCCGCGGGATACCAGGCGGTTCGCAGACTCGCTGGCGGCGTATCTGCGGGCGGGCCGGGTCTCGACCGGCTACCTCAAGCTGCCGACCTGGACGGACGTCGTCGAGGACACCCGCGAGCTGTATTCGCGGGTGCGCGCGCAAGGTCACCTGGCTCGCCGAGGGGGGCACCCCTGACATGCGCCAACCCCTCGTCCTACCGCGTGCCCAGGAACCAGCTCCGGGAGGTCTGCTTGAAAGCCGCGTCTAACGACTGCCAGGTGCAGTCAGCGTCGTACCGGCCGCCGCTCGTGCATCAGGACTGGAGTCGGCCGGCTTACCTGCTGGCCGCCGCGGCCTTCGCAGGCTGCGAGTTGGCCGGGATGGCGGCCATGGTGAATGCGTACCGGCTGGCCGAGACCACGATCAGTGACGCCTCAGAATTCGAATGGTTCTGGGTGGGAACGTTCCTGATCGAGCTCCCGTTGGCCGGGATGGTCGCGCGCCGAGCCACCTCGCGGACCATGCGGACGGCATTGCTCACCCTCTACGGACTTGTCAGCTACGCACCCAAGCTGCTGCGCGACCCTACATTCCCGGCATACCATGACGAATTGGCGCACTGGCGCGAAACCTATGACATTCTGAGCACCGGCAAGCTGTTCCGCCCGACTTCGATCGTCCCGATCCTCGCTCGTTATCCTGGCCTGCACGCCGCCACCGCCGCGCTCGTTCACGCTACCGGGCTGACCATCTGGCAGGCGGCCACGCTGCTGCTGATACTTTTTCACGTCACGCTGGTGCTCGGGATCGCTACATTGGCGCGGGCACTGGGGCTGGGTAACCGAACCGCCTCGGTCGCAGCCATCCTGTATGGGCTGAATTCCTCTTTCCTGTACTTCGACACACAGTACGCATACGAGTCGATGGCCATCACGCTGCTCGTGTGGACCCTCGTCGCTTATGTCTGGGCGATCCGCTCACAGCGGGGGCGGGGGCGAGCGGCATGGAGCGTGCTGACCGTGGTGTTCTCCGCCGGTACGGTCGTTACCCACCACCTGTCGGCGGTGACCCTGGTCGCGATCATGGCGCTCGTCTCAGTGGCCATGAGCGTGCCGTCGCTGGCCAAAGGGGAAAACTGGGTCCGCACCGCGGTGACAGCCTGGGGTCTGACCCTGGCCGCCGCGGTGATCGTCGGCACGTGGTTCCTCTTCGTCGCCCCTACCACCCTGTCCTACCTGTCGCCCTACCTGGGCCAGGGCCTGTCCGAGCTGATGCAGGTCGCCGGGGGCTCCAGTACTGGCCGGCAGCTTTTCGGGGCTTCGCTGTCCCCTTGGTGGGAGCAGAAGTCCGCCTACCTGATGACGGTGCTCGCTTTCGGCCTGGCTGCGGGCGGATTGCTGCTGATCCGGGTCTGCATCAGGGACGGGCGCCTGCCCAGGGGGCGCCGCCGCGGGCTTCTGATCGCTTTCGCGTTGCTGGGCCTCGTGTATTTTCCGTCAACTCTTTTCATCCTTTCCCCTGATGGTGCGGAGGGTGCCCGCCGCTCATGGGCCTTCACATGGATCGGGCTGTGCGTGCTGGCCGGCCCGGCCGCAGTCTGGCTGCTCGATTGGACCGGCCGCCGCACGGACCGATGGCGGCGCATCAGCTTGCGTTCCGGGCTTATGGCCGCCCTGGCCATCGCGCTGATCGGTGGAACAGTGGCGGGCCTGGACGCGTCCTACCGTTTCCCTGGTCCGTTCCTTTACGGTTCCGATGCGCGCTCCGTCACGCCTGAGCTGGTCGGCGTGAGTGAGTGGTTCCTGGCTCGATTCGGTTCCGGCGACAACATCGTCACCGATCGCTACACCGGGCTAATCTTCGCCTCATTCGGCTTGCAGAATACCGCCGATCCATCTCCCGGTTTCCCGACGTACAACCTGTATTTAGCCAAACCCGGAGCCCCAATCCAGCCTCCTTATCTGCTGTCTGAGCTGCAAAGCTCCAATTACACCTATCTGGTCATCGACAGGCGCATGGCGTACGAACTGCCCCAGGTCGGCGTCTATTTCGAACCCGCCGAGCCTGCCGGGACAGACCCACCTCATGGAGGCAAGCCCATTTTCCGCGGAAGGCTGGACAAATTCAACACGATTCCATGGATGGTCAAGGTGTTCCAGTCCGAGAATTATAGCATCTACCGGTTTAATCTGCCAGCCGCGAAGATTGGCTACCAGCCAAATCCGCCAATGTTGCGCGGGCAACTGGTGGTGACAAGGTGACCCGCACCCGCGATTTCCCGCGGAAGGTCAAGCGCTTGTGGCTATCGGCCTGGCTATTCTGGGCGCTCCTCATCTTCGCGAGCCTCCCGGCCACGGGATTGCTGCCTGGGGGGTACGTCCGCGCGGCCGTGGCCGCGCCGATCGCGGGCCTGGTCCCGGGATCGCTTACCCTCGCCGCCGTCTTCAGCGAACGCGGCCGTCCACGGGGAGCGGTTTTCGTTTGCTACGCCGCGTTGCTGAGCGCGGTCTGGTCAGTCTTCGCATCGCTCGCCCTTTACGCGCTCAAGGTGGCGATCACGGCCGCTAGCACGTACTGGTGCTTACTCGTGATCTCGGCCGTGCTGGCGGCCGTAACCCAGGCGCGGCTCTTGCGCTGGCCGCCGCGAGGGGGCCGCTGGGTCGCTCGCCGTCTCGCGGCCCTGGATCCAGACCGGCCCGACGCCGGGACTGACGACGCCGGGACTGACGGCACCGGAGCGCCGGCGGCGGTCAGAGCCGGGGGCTACCAGGCCATCGTCGCGCTCATGGCTGGCCTGAGCCTGCTCGGCGGCGGAGCGTACACCTACGACCACCTTTCTCATCAGGCTCCCGCTGACTACATCGGGATGGCGTGGACCGGTCCGCCCGTCAAGGGCGTCATCGCCATCGGCTCGGGTGGCGCCAAGCTGCCGTTCCAGGTCGTCCGCCGACAGCCGGGCCGGGCCACCTTTCGATTGACGGCGGCGTGGCTGGGCCACCCGTCGCAGTTCCTGGCCGGGCCGCTGACCGTGGCCATCGGCGCGAACCAGACCGTCCGCGGCGCCCTGGTCGTTCCGCCGCCGCCCGATGGATGTACTTACCGCATCGTGGTCACGCTCACCGCCACCCGGCCAGCCGACTCGCTCACCAGGCAACCGCAAACCTGGTCGCTCAACGCGGATGTCCATGATCCGGGCAAATCGCGGGAGACGTGTCAACGATGATCGCCCACCACACCGCGGCCATCCGAAGGCTGACCGGTTTCCTGCGCCGGGTCAGGTCCGACAGCCTGGTCCGCAACAGCCTTTACATCATGGCGTCCACCGTCGTGACCGCGGGGTTAGGCTACGTGTTCTGGGTGATCGCGGCGCATGTGTTCACGCGCCCGGAAGTCGGCATGGGGGGCGCGGTAATCTCGCTGTGCTCGGCGGTGGCGCTCCTGACGTATCTGGGGTCGTGGGCGACGCTCATCGAGCGGCTTCCCGGCTGCGAACGCTCCTCGGAGTGGACGACCATCCTGGTCGGCGCCTGCGTGGCCACGGCCGGCGTAACCGCCGTGACGACCGCGGCCGCCGTACCGGTGCTGCTGAAAGCCAAGGACTACGGTTCGTTCTTCACCTCCGTGTCGCCCATATTTGTCGCCGTGGTCGGCGCCGCGGCATGGACCCTGGTCAACCTGTTCAGTGCGGCATTCATCGCCGCCCGCCGGGGGGGCCGGCTCCTGTCGATCCAGACGTTGGTCAGCGCGGCCAAGGTGCTCTTCGTGCTTCCGCTCGCGGCGGCCGGCGCGGGCGCGGTGGGCCTGGTCGGAGCGTGGGTGGCCAGCGCCGTACTCGGCGTCGGCGTGGGCGCGGTGTGGCTGATCCCCCGGATGGGGCTCGGCCGGCGGCCTGGCCATCTCCCGCGCCGACGGGCGGCAAACACGCCCGATGGCCGTCTAGGCCCGTACCGGGGGGCTCGTCATCGACGACCTGCTCAGTCCCGCGCGCCCTTCGTACGCCGTCTCTTGGGTCAGCACCTGACCAGCGTGGGCGGCACCGTGACTCCCCTCGCCCTTCCCATCCTGGTGGTCCTTCGGCTCGGGGTCACGCTGAATGCGTATTTCTACATCACCTGGATGCTGGGTGGAGTCTTCTTCATGGTCAGCCCGGCCGTCGCCGCGGCTCTGTTCGCCGAGGGCGTGCGGGCCGGCTCCGATCTGCGCAGCGTGGTGGCCAGAGCCCTGCGTGTGATCGGCGTAATGCTAGCTCCGGCGCTGGTGGTCATGGTCGTCGGCGGGCGGCTCATCCTCGGGTTGTTTGGGGCTTCGTACGCGACCGCTGGATACGGGCTGCTGATCTTCCTGGCGATCTCAGCTCTGCCGGATGCGGTGTCCAACGTGGCGGTGGCCGTTTTCCGGGTCACTGAGCGACTGGGCTACTCGACCGTACTCAACCTGGGAATCCTGGTCGTCACTCTGGCGGGGGCGTGGGTTCTCATGCCCCGGCTGGGAATCGGGGGCGTGGGCGTCGCCTGGCTCGGAGCCCAGACACTGGGGGCGATCGCCAGCGTGCCGGCCTATATCCAGATCCGCGGGCCGGTGACCGCGTGAGCATACCGGTGAGGATTGCCGCGCGCCCAGCGGCCGGCCGGCGTCGCCGTCGCCGGGACTCCGCCAGCCTCTCGGTCATCCGGCTCAGCACGTTCGCTGAGGCCCAGGAGCTGGGGAGCGACTGGCGCGACCTGTACGCTCGCAGTGGCTCTCGCAATCCGTTCGCGTCACCCGAGTGGTTGCTACCGTGGGCGCGGCATTTCGTGCGGGAGCGCGATCTGGCGGTGTTCGCCGTGTCACGCGATGGTGTGCTGATCGGGGTAGCGCCCTGGTACATCAAGCGCATGCCCCCATTCTCCGGCCGCCTGCAACTCCTGGGCGCCGGCCGGCATGACGCGCTCACGGAGCTGCCGCAGATCCTCACCGCGCCGGCCGAGACCCGATCGGTACTGCGCGCTGTGCTCGGGCAGTGGTCGCTGGCACCGGGAGAGTGGGACTGGCTAGAACTGCCCATGCTGGGTGAGCAGGGCTGGTTCGAGCCGGACTGGCTCACCGGCGCCCTCGCCGGCGGCGGCTTCGTCCAGCACAAGACGACCAGGCCCGCGGTCGTGCTGGCATTGCCGGAGGACGTGCCCGCCCTGCACCGCCAGCTGAAGCGCAACCTGCTGGAGAGCACGCACCGCGCCCGCAACCGGCTTGATCGGACGGGACGGCCATGGGCGATCACCGCGCACATCGAGGAGGACGACATCCAGCGTGCGCTGCCCGTTCTCGCCCGGTTGCACGCCGCGCGGGCTGCCCTCGCCGGGCGGCGGCGGCATCCGGACCAGCTTGCGGTGCCTCGACGGCTCGCGTTCCTCAGCGAGGCGCTGGGCGGGATGGCGCGTCGTGGGCAGGCGGAGATCCTGACCTTGGATGTAGAGGGTGCTGCCGTTGCCGCTCAGTTGGTCTTGCGCGCGCCCGACGCCACCTTTCTCGGGATGAGCGGCATGGACTCGGCTTGGTGGAACGTCAGCCCGGTCACGCTGCTTCAGTTGCATGCCGCTGAGAGCGCGGTCGAGCGCGGGCACGGGGAGTTCAACCTCTCGCTCGGCCCGACCGTCGCCAAGCTCCGGTGGAGCGAATGCGTCGAGCAACATCCTGAGTTCGTCATCTGCGGGCCGCGGCGGTCGTCGCGGGTGGCGTTCACGGCCTACCGGGTCGCGGCGGCGGCGGCCGGGGTGCGCCGCGAAGCGGCCCGCCATCGGACGCCGGCCGCGGTCAAGGACACCGGCCGTCGGAGTCAGCCCGGAGGCGCGGATGCATATCGTCCAGCTAAGTGATTTCTACCGGCCGGTCATCGGCGGTCTCGAACGGCACGTGGAAACCCTCTCTCACGAACTGATCCGCCTGGGCCACACCGTCACGGTCGTGACGCTCCGGATCGGTGACGATCCGGCCGAGGAGATACTTGACGGTGTACGCGTCATCCGTATCCGCGGATGGAGCCGCTACCTGGCGGCCTTGTACGCGGACGCGACACACCCGTTCCACCCAACCGTCCCCGATCCGGGGGTGATGGCCGCGCTGCGCCGGGTGATCCAACGGGAGCGTCCCGCTGTTGTGCACAGCCAAGGCTGGCTCGAGTACTCGTACTTCCCCCTGCACCACAGGCAGCGGGGGCCCGCTCACGTCGTGACACTGCACGACTATGGACTGGCGTGCCCCAAGAAGACGCTTCAGCGTGTCACGCGCCGGGCCGCGAATTCGGCCGGCGGCTCCCAATCCGAGCTGCCGGCCGCTCCCCGAGCCGGCCGATGCTCGGGCCCGCGGCTGGCGAAGTGCCTGGCCTGCGCGCCAGAGCAGTACGGTGTGCTCAAGGGCGCGGCGATCACGACCGGGCTACGAGCCAGCCGGATCCTGCACGGACGCGCCGACCGCTACATCGCCATCACTACGGCGGTCGCTGACGGGTCACGCCAGGCGCTGCCCAGCCGCTCCGAGATCGTCGTCATCCCGACCATGGTGCCCAACGGCCTCCCGGCGCTGGCGCGGTCGACGCCCCGGCCGGCGTTCCTGCCGTCCGATGACGGCTACCTCATGTTCGTCGGAGCGCTGGGCCGTCACAAGGGCGTGGACGTGCTGCTCGAGGCCAGGAGAAGGATGCGCAACGGACCGCCGCTGGTCTTGATCGGCACCCCCCGCCCCGACACTCCGCGCATCGACGACCCTCAGGTCGTCATCGCCCGTAACGTCCCATCCGCGCAGGTGATGGCCTCCTGGGCGGGTGCGTCCATCGCCGTCGTCCCGTCCGTCTGGAACGAGCCGCTGGGGCAGGTGGCCGTCGAAGCGATGCTCCTCGGGCGAGCCGTCGTCGCCTCCGACGTAGGCGGGCTGCGGGACGTCGTCAAGCACGGCACCACGGGGCTGAGGGTCCCTCCCGGTGATCCGGGAGCACTGGCGGCCGCTCTCGACCGCCTTCTGGACGATCCGGACACACGGCAGCGGATGAGCGAGATGGGACGCCTGCACGCGCGGCGGTTCGAGGCGGCCGCGGTGGCACCACGCGTCGTGGAGGTCTTCGAGGACGCGGTGCTCAGGCGCCGCGGTATCCATCAGTGCGGCCGGTGAGATTCAGCGTGGGGCGCAGACGGGGCGATGGGGTCGTACTCGCACCCCTCGGATCACGGGCCGATTGGGAAGACACCTGTGCTATCTTCCCCGAGGCGACCGCTTTCCATCGCTACGATTTCCTTGAATCCGTGGCGCCCGCGCTGCGCTGCACGTTCGTCCCGTTGCAAGTCTTTTTCAAGGGCCAGCCGGCAGGCGTCGCCCCACTTCTTGTGAAACGTCTTGGCCCATTCTGCACCATTAACTGGGTTCCGTTTCCTTACCTCGGGCCTTTGGTGCCGGTTCCATTGATACCGGCAACGTTGTCCGCGTTGAGACTTGAGGCGCGCCGGCGGCACGCTCTCAACCACCAGCAGTCCTTCGCCTACGCGCTAGCGGATCACCAGGCCAGCGGATTCACAGCTCTTAAGGAACGCACCTTCGTCATCCCGCTTACTGACCGGTCCGACGAAGATTTGCTGGCGGCGATGCGGCCCAAACGCCGCCGGGAGATCCGCCGCGCGCAGGGCGCCGGATTCGAGATCTGCCCGGCGGAAGCCGACGACTTCCGGCTCATGGACGGCTGGGTCAGCCGGGTCTACGCGGCCCAGGGCCTAGGCGCCGCGTACCCAGCTGGCACGTATGGCCAGATCTTCGGGGCGCTCAAGAACGCGCCGGGCGCGGTCTTTCGTGCGGCTCGACTCGGCGGCCGGACCGTAGCCCTGGATGTCGCCTTCGCCACCGCCCGGCGCGGCTTCGGCTGGCAGGCCGCGGTTGACCCCGCGTACCAGCCGGACTGCCCTCAGGCCCTGCTGACCTGGCGCATGTTGCTGTGGGCGCGCGACATGGGGGCCCGCGAATTCGATCTGGTGGGAGCGCCCAACGATGGCATCGCGGCTTATAAGATCAGGTTCGGCGCGCAGGAACGCCACTACACGGTGCTACACAGGCAGGCCGGGCTGCACCGGACGGCGTTCTCAGCCCTCTCCCGTCTGAGGTTCTAGCCGCGGCGGCGCGTTCACACCTCCAGCCGGCGAATGGCGCCGGCGGGTGTGGCCAGTATCTCCAGCATCATTTGCCTCAGGCAGGCCTGGTCAGCCCGCGACAAAGGGCGCAAGATGTCCCGCTCGATCTCGGCACCCATCGAGGCAAGATCGCGTGCGATCCCGCGCCCCGTCCGGGTCAGATCCAGCACCCGACGGCGCCGGTCGGCCGGGTCAACCTCGCGCTCGATCAGGCCGCGCTCGACCAGGGACTCGACAATCGGCACGGTGTTGCGCGGGTCAACGCCGATCAGCTCGGCCACCCACTGCTGGCCGAGCGGGCCGGTCTCGCCGAGCGTCATAAGCACCTTGTACTGGCTGGGGCTCACGTCAAAGTCGGCGATCATGGCCGCCCAGCGCTGGTACGCCAGCGATCCGGTCCTGGCCAGCAGATACCAGGTGCTGTCCAGGAAGGACGGCGCGCCCGGTGCCCGGTGGCCCATGGCACCGCCCTTGTCCGCCGCTGAGATCACCCTGCAAGTCTACGGTAGGCATAAATCATGATAGACATGAGGCATGTATATAAGGAGGCGACCATGACCCAGCCAGAATCGCCCGGCCCGCTGCGCAAGTCGATCGTCGTGCCGGTTCCGGCCGAGCAGGCATTCTGGCTGTATGTGGAGCGGCCGATGGAGTGGGTCCCGCCCGCGCATGCTTTCACCAGGGACCGGCTGCAGTCGATGGAGATCGAGGGCCAGGTCGGCGGCCGTTTCTATGAGCGCACCGCTGACGGTACCGAGGTGGTCAGAGGCACCGTGCTGGAATGGGCACCACCCGACCGGCTGGTGCTGACGTGGCGGATCGGCCCCGGATGGCAGCCCGTTTCCGGCGATGAGAACGCCTGCCGCATTACCGTCGAGTTCGTTCCGGCTGGGCCGCGCGCGACCGAGCTCGCGCTGACTTACAGCGAACTGGAGCGCCTTGGCGAGTTCGCCAGCACCATCCGGGCGGTTGTCGCCAGCCCTGGCCCCGGTGAGACCCTTAGCCGCTTTGCCGAGCTGGTCGCCCGGCGCTGATACACCGTCGTCAGGAACTCGCCGCCACGGGTGCCGGGACAAAGCGGACGCCAGCGAACCACACCGTGCCCTGGTTGGCGCAAGAGACGAGATCGATTTCCACGTAGGCCGCCCCGGCCGGAGCCGTGGCCGTGGCCTGCAACGTGGTCCAGCGCCCCGTGCCGTTGCCCAGCAAGACGGCCGGGAACGGCCGGCCCGCCTGGTCGATCGCTGCACCCTGCGCATTCATCCAGATGAGAGACAGACCGTTGGCCCCCGTCGCGCTGGCCGCTCGCGCATGGACGGAGACGGACACCGACTGCCCCGGGAGAACGAAACCGTTGGGCGGTGTCACGGAGTAGGCCGGACAGGTAGAAGTCGTGCCGGACAGCCGGGCCGACGGGTGGCCGGCATAGGCGATGGCTGAGTCCCGCGCGAAGGTCCCGCCGCCGGACTGGGACTGCTGCCACAAGGCGGGGAGCGAGTCGCCCTGTGTACCCACCGGCTGAGTGAAGTCCTGATTGAACGACGTGTCAACCTGGCCGGTGCTGAAGAAGCGCTTGATCACGCCTGCGGCGGGTTTGGGTGAGCCGTTCATTTCATAAATTCCGTATTGGTACTGGGACGGACTAGGTTGAGGGGGTGCGCCCGGCCGGCTGAAGTCGTAGACCGTCCAGGGGGCCGCCGCTGGCAGCCCGAGCGCGTGGGTGGCCGCTTCCACGCTGGTGTAGTAGTAGGCCTGGTAAGCGTCCAGATCCCCTTGAACCCGGGGGAGGCCGGCGACGCTCGACGCATTGCCGAGCCAGGTGGAGAAGCCAAATTCGCCTAGGTAAAGCGGAGACGGCCTGACCACGGCGCGAGCCGCAGCGAACGTGGCGTAGGCGGCTCCCGCGGGGCCATAGTAGTGAAAATCCCAGAAATTCGGCCGGATCGGGCCCAAGAGATCGCGGAGATCGGTGAGGGTGGACGCCCCGTTGGTAACCGAGACGGTGACGGGAACGCCCCGGGCTCGCGCTTCCACGTACTGGAGGAGGTCGCGGCACCACTTCATCTGGGCCGGATCGGCCGGGTCGATTTCGTTGCGCAACTCGATGAATGCGATCTCGCGATTTCCTTCGTAGGGAGCCAGCACAGCATCGACCCACTTCTGGCTGTCCAGAATGTCGCTCCAGCTGCCGAAGTTGTCGAACAGAGTCAACTGCACCCGCAGCCCATGATTCTGGGCCATCCCGACCACTCGGCACAGGTCCGCCAGGGCCCAACGGTGCGGCCTTGGAAAGCCGAACGCGGAAGCTGAGACGATGATGCGAACGCCATTGGCGTTGAGTCCGGCCATACGGGCCATGTCCTGGTCAATGGTGCTGGCCTTGAAGTCGTCCCACATGTATGCCCACGACGAGCGGGCCGGGTAGTAATTGAGTAGCTTTAATTTCTGCAGGGCAGCCATCTCGTTGATATACAGCCGGGCGGAGCTGTCCAAATGCGGATAATGGCAGCCAAGGGCCAACGGATGATGGCTGGATGCATAATAGCTGGATGCATGATGGCTGGGCGCATGATGGCTGGGTGCGGCGGCGCCCGCGCTGAAAGGCATGGTCAGGCTGAGAATCGAGATTACGGTGCCAGCCAGGCACCAGGGTCGGCGGTCTCGAAACCAACGCTTTCTCGGCAGGTGCTTCCCTCGGGACCGCGGGACAATAAGCGCCGACAAGCCGGACGCCGTACCGTTCGGGTGGGCGTGACGGCCGCGCCCGGGCCGGGTCATTAGCGACCATCCAGGCGCTTCGCTGGGAAAGTCCGGCCCAGCCCTAAGGCGGCATTCGCCACAGTAGTCCCCCAGCGTGTCCCGTACTTCCTGACTCTTATTACCTTTATGCCCGGCTCACTGATAAATCTTATCAGGGGGATGTCTTCGGCAGCCTTGTTTTTCCTCGGCGCGCCGTGGTGGTGTCAGGGCCGTATTGCCTCTTCTGCTGGTCTGCTAGCGTACAAAGGTACAGGCCAGCGCGCTGTCTGCTTTGCCATAATTCGCGGAGAAGGCCCCGCTCCTGCAATGCGAGGGCGGATGCTATAGCGCACCAAAACCGACATGGTGACAATGCATGGAAAACGTTGAGATTGCCAAGAGAACTCCCCTGAGCGTGCTAATTGTCTCCGCCTACGCCGACCCCCATATCGGTGGCGTCGAGGTCGTTGTCGGCCAGCAGGCCCGTACCCTGGCCGCGCTCGGTCACCATGTAACGGTCGTTACGAGCCGCTGCGGCGCGCGGCGGGCCGGCCCGAGCAGGTCGGCGGCTATACGGTGATCCGCATCCCGGCGTGGAACGGGCTCGAGGACCGGTGGGGAGTCCCTTTTCCGGTGTGGAGCCCGAGTGTGGTGCGGCGGCTCGCCAGCCTAATAGGCCGGGCTGACATCGTCCACGTGCATGATGTCTACCATTGGTCGTCTGTCCTGGCCGCCAGCTTCGCGAAGCTGCGCCGTCGGCCGCTCTTTATCACCCAGCATGTCGGGATCGTGGAGCACAGCAAGACGGTCGTGAAGCTCGTGCAGCGGATCATCTATTCGTCCGTCGGTCGGCTGGTGTTCCGTTGGGCGACGACGATAACGGTCTACAACCCGATTGTAGAAAGCCTCCTCCGCGAACATGGCGTGCCGGGCGATAAGGTGACGCTCACCTACAACGGCATCGACACGGGGCACTTCTGCCCAGGGGATCGCGAGGCGATCTTTCTCACCCGGAGAAGGTACGGTCTTGCCCCTGAGGTGCCTGTCGTTCTCTTCGTTGGCCGCCTGGTCCCCAAGAAGGGCTTTCAGAAGCTGCTCGAAGCTCGTGGCCCAGGGTACGAGATCGTATTCGTCGGGCCGGGCCGGATCCCGGCTCATGTTCCGGGCGGGGTGAAGTTCCTCGGCCCCGTCAGCCGTAACGAGGTGAGACAGCTCTATCAGGCGAGCAACATCTTCGCCTGCCCAGCGGTGGGCGAGATGCTCACTCTGGTGATGCAAGAGGCGATGGCCTGCGGCTTGCCGGTCGTTGCGACGGATGAGGATGCGTACTCTCGGTATGACCTCGATCCATCCGGCATAGCCCTGGTACCTCGCGATCCGGAGGTGCTCAGGTCAACGTTTCTCCATCTTCTGGGCACGCCGGGCCGTATGGCATACATGGAGGCCTATTCAAGGCGCCTGGCCGAGGAACGGTTCGATTGGCACAGAAACGCTGATCATCTGGCGGCCGCGTACTACAGGGCGCGAATCACGCTCCCCAGCACTGCGGACTGCTGACCCAGAAGACCAGGCCAAGGGGATGCCGGAATGGGAATAGTCATAGTTACAACCAGTTGGGATGACGGCCACAAGCATGATGTGAGGCTGGCACGGATGCTTGAGGAGTATGGCCTCAAGGCGACCTTCTATGTTGCGCCGATGAACCGGGAGTTCGCGGCGCACGATCTGCTGACCAAGCAGCAGATTAGAAATATAAGCGAAAATTTCGAGATAGGGGCGCATACGGTAACTCATCCCAGGCTGCCTTCTATCTCACAGAAGCAGGCTAAAGAGGAGATCGTTCACTCTAAGATAATACTAGAGGAGATAACTGGCAAAGCGGTTAGTACTTTCTGTTATCCGGGAGGCGCCTATACGGCAGCTCACGCTCAATTCGTAAAGGATGCCGGATACAGCTATGCGCGCACAGTGGCCCGGCATGCCTTCGAGGTAGATAATCCGCATGAGGCGCCAACCTCGCTGCATGCGTACAATCATTGGTCGGACATATGGTGGGTCGCGCGCTTCGCGCGGTTCGAGCCGATAAAAACCCTGCGATATCTCGAATGGGGCGCGCTGGCCCAGGCCATGTTCGATCGTGCTGCCGAAGAGGGCGGCATATACCATATCTGGGGCCATAGCTGGGAAATCGACCAGCACAGTGACTGGGACCGTCTGGAAAGTGTGTTCCGCTACATCAGTGGTCGTCCCGGAGTTAGGTACGTCACGAATAGCGAACTCGTATGACGCGGCAGAAGGTACTACTTGTTGTTCCTTATTTTCCGCCTCACAAGGGCGGAATGGAGCTGTTTGCCTTCAACATCGCCGAGCATCTCTCCCGACAGCACGAGTGGGAAGTCGTTGTAGTAACAACTGGAGAAGAACGCAAGACGGAAATTGAGCAAATGAACACCCGATTGCGGGTCTACCGGCTGCCCTATTGGCGTAAGCTTTCAAATTCTCCTATATCTCTGAGCTGGTTCTGGCATGTCGTAACAATCATTCGGGCCGAAAATCCTGAGCTAATCAATATTCATACGCCGGTACCCGGCCTGGGCGATATCGCATCTTTGGTGGCGGGCAGGCGCCCCGTGATAGTCAACTATCACATGGGCACCATGAAGAAAGAAAAGCCAGATCTGAATTTCATAATCTGGATATACGAACATGTTTTGCTCAGGCCTATGCTCCATAAGGCCAGGAAGATAATTAGTTCATCCGACTATGTCAGAAACAGCTTTCTCGGTAATTTTAAGCATAAGACTCAAACCATAACTCCGGCCGTGGACTCGGAACTGTTCCATCCCGCTCTCGCGCCTGTAGAAACTCCTCGTATAATCTTTGTCGGCTCTCTGAACAAGTCTGATGGACATAAGAACTTGCGGTCTCTTCTGGCCGCGTGTAAAGAACTGCGTACTGTGGTACCAGACCTGGAGCTGACTGCGGTCGGGGATGGTGATGGCCGAGGTATTTATCAGGACCTGGCCGCTGACATGGGCATGGAAGATGTGACTACGTTTACTGGATGGCTGGAGCGTAGTGCACTGGCCGAGGCGTACCGCGGTGCGGCGGTCTTCGCCTTGCCAACTACTAACGATAGTTTTCCGCTGGTTATCACTGAAGCAATGGCCAGCGGGCTTCCTGTTGTCTCCACGCTTGTGGGCGGTATTCCCACATTGGTAGATGACGACGTTGATGGCCTACTGGTGGATCCGGCTGACTCCGGGGCCCTTGTGAGGGCACTCAGGAGGATTCTGACGGATAAGAAGCTGGCCAGCCGTCTGGGCGAGGCAGGAAGAAACAAGGCAGTACGTTCACTGAGCTGGTCGAGCCGAGCCGAGATGACCGACAGGGTCTTCCGCGAAGTTCTTGCGTTATGTATCTGAATGCATCGGGATGGTGATCCCGCGAGGGCGCCCTCAGCCCGGGATTGATGGATTTCAGCCGAATTGATAATTAAGGGATAATGTGGCGCGCTCGATCGCTGGGCGAGGGTGACATCACATAGTCGATAAATTTTCTATCGCGTATGCAGATATCGTCTGCGTCTGGCATACTGTGCCGATCCGGCGTTTGCCTTTTCGGATAACCCCCGCGACTAGGCCATGAACGCTAATGGAGGTCAGCGGTGCACACCGCCCCCGAGATCATTGGGAGGATGCGTGACGCGGTACCGGCAGGCAGGCCGCGCTTGGATAATGCTGGGCTTCGCCGGCTGCGTGACCTGACCCAGGCGCTCCTCGCGAGCAAGCCCGATGCGCAGCACGAGCACCGGCGGTTCCTGGGGATAGGTCAGCGGAGTATCGGCTTGCCCGGTCGTGACCTGGATGGATGGCTGCGGGATAAGACCCTGCTGGTCACCGGGGGCACAGGCTGCGTCGGCTCGACGCTGATGGCCCAGCTTGAGCGTTTCGGTCCGGGCGCCTGGTCTGTGTGAGCCGTGGTTCCGCGCGCGGCTGGCCGCGGATTGGCTCGCTGAGTACGCCCGGGCCGATGTCCGGGACCGGGGCCGGCTCGCGGCGATCTTTGATGACGTCCGGCCGGATGTGGTGTTCCATGTGGCCGCGCAGCGCGATCCGGGTCTGGCCGAGCACGAGGTGCACAGGACGGTGACCACGAATGCCCTGGGCACCCGCAATGTGATCTCGGCGGCCGCCGAGTTCGGCGTGCCGGAGGTGGTGTGCGCGTCGACGGGCAAGGCGCTGCGTCCCTATTCGCCCGACGTGTACACCGCGTCGAAGCGGGTCGCTGAATGGCTGCTGTCGCAGGCCGCGGCGCGCGGCGGGGCCAGCTACTCGGCCGCGCGGTTCACCCACGTGGTCGATAACTCGATCATTTATGCCCGGCTCCTGGAGTGGTGCGAGGGCGGGGTGATTCGCCTGCACAGCTCGGACATCGTGTTTTATGTCCAGTCCGCGCTCGAATCGGCCCAGCTCATGCTGGGAGCGGGACTGGGCGCACGACCCGGCGCGCTGCGGGTGCATGCGATCACTGACCTGGGCTGGCCGGTGAGCTTGCTGGATGTGGCGCTCGGCGCGCTGGCGCGGACTGGGTCCGCGGCGCCGATCTATTTCAGCGGCTATGACCGCGGGTATGAGGCCGCGCCGTTCCCCGGCCTGTATGACCCGCTGACCGCCGGGGATGTGAGCCCGCTGCTCAGCGCGTTCGAGGCGCCCCGGGCCGGGCGGGCGTGGTCGCCGGCCGCTGATGCGTTTCCCCTGGAGGTGGCGTCCTCCCCGGCGCTGGACGAGCGGATGCTGGCGCTGGAAGATGCCTGCGCGAGAACGCAGGAGCCGCGGACGGTGCGCGCGGCGCTGGATGATCTGTCGTGGTCACTGCTCGATGCCACCCTGGAGGTCGTGCCCCGCGAAGTGCTGGCCCGCGCGGCGAAGCTGACCGCCCCCCACCGCACCGGCCTCAGCCCCGAGCATCAGCGGATGCTCACGGCGATCGAGCGCCACGCGGCAGTGGGCGAATCAGCGCTGGTCTGAGGCTTCTGCGGGCATGGGCTTCTCGCCGTGGCCCATCCGGTAATTGATCCTAAAATGGGTATCAATGTCATAAGCGAGAAAACCATGGAAGCGGGGCAGTTCTCCTCATCGGGCCCGCTGGATTCCATTTTCCGCTCACTCGACATCTGCCAGAGCGTACACTCGCCCGGACGTCGGAAAGCCGCCTAAAATACAAGACGACCGGTAATCCAGCCCGATGGATCCGGCGTCTTTAGGTTCGGTGGAGCTCGCATCCTTACCGGTTTGACAGACCGCCTCGGTGGGCTGATCACCGGTCCGGATTCCGGATGCATCGGAGGAAAGGATGCCAATGTACCATTTGTCATTTGATAGCGTTGCGGCACTCTTGATCCCAGCCAGTCGGCCTGGTCGCGAGAAGAGTCAGCGGACGGCGCGATGGCGATCGCGGCGCCGGTGGCTCTGGACCGACCACATGGTGCGCAACTCGCTCTACCTGATCCTGAGCTCGGGTCTGCAGGCCGCGCTCGGCTTCGCATTCTGGATTATCACGGCCCGCCTGTTCAGCCCCACGGACGTCGGGAAAGCGAGTTCGCTGATCTCCGCGACGACGGTCATCGCCTACCTCTCCCTCCTCGGGCTCAACAGCACCCTGGTCCGTCATCTGCCCAGCGCTCCCGACCGGGAGGAACTGATCACGGCCGGGCTTGTTCTCGTCGCCGGCTGCGGGGCCGGGATCGGCCTGCTCTACGTGCTGCTAATTCCGGCCGTGGCGCCCCGCCTCGCGTTCCTCGAGCAGCGGCCCGGGCTGGCGATCGGGTTTGTGCTGCTGACCGCGGCGGCGGCCGTCAACCTGCTTACTGACTCCGTCTTCGTCGCTTCACGCCAGGCGGGCTACAGCGCGCTGACCGACGGCGGAGTCGGTGGGGTCACCAAGGTCGTCTCCGTTGCGATCCTCGCTGGCACCGGCGCCTACGGACTCTTCTGCGCGTCGGCCGGCGGCTTCGCGGCGGCGGCTCTCGCGAGCGTGGTCCTGATGACCAAGACGCTGCGCTGGCGGCCGTCGCTGAGCAGGCCGGTGCGGACACTCAAGCCCCTGCTCCGGTTCTCAGGCGCCAATTACGCGGGTAACGTCTTGAACCTTCTTCCCATCCTGGTGGTTCCGCTCATCGTCCTCGACCGTCTCGGAGCCTCCGCAGCGGCCTACTACTTCGTCGCGTTCCAGGTGGCGACGCTCCTGTACTCCACCGTGTACGCGGTGGAGCAGACGTTCCTGGCCGAGGGATCTCACGCCGATGTGGATTGGCGGGAACTGCTCCGGCGCAGCCGGCGCGTGTTGATGATGCTGTGCCTGCCAGCGTGCCTGGTCTTGGTGGTCGGTGCGCACTGGGTGCTGCTGGCGTTCGGGACGAGATACAGCCGGCACGCGGCCGCCAGCCTGGTCCTGCTCGCGGCGGCGGCTGTTCCTATCGCGGCGAACCATTGGCTGTGGACCGTGCTCCGCCTGTCGGGCCAACTCCGGGGGCTAGTCCTGAGCAGCGGCACCTATGCGATCGCCATCTGTGGCCTGGCGTGGCTTCTGGCGCCGCACGGCCTGAGCGCCCTGACCGCCGCATGGCCGCTCGGTGGCTTGCTCGCCGCCGCCGTGGCCGCCGCGGCCGCCGCGCTGCGCCAGGCACCGCCGCGTCATCGCCGGACCGGGCGAAAGCTAAGGCCGGGAGCCTGGCTCGCATTACGGCGCGCTGCGCCCGGGGATCATCAGGGTGGCATCAATCCCCGGCAGCCCCCCCGGGATAGGGGCTATCTGGGTCGGCGCGGCCGAAAACAAAACTGACACGGGGAACTGATGAACAGCGTTCAAGTCGGCCAGCGATTGCCCCCTGGCGCGCGGCGTTGGTGGCCGATCCTGAGCCCCCTCGCAGTAGTCGCGGCCGGAGCGAGCCTGCTCTGGCCGTCCGGCCGCCATCAGTGGGCCGTGTCGCTTCTCCGGCAGCCTGCGCGCTACACCGTTCTCTCGTTCAGCGACGCGGCCGCCTTGCCCGCCGCGGCGGTCATCGACAAGCCGATTACGGTCTCCTTCACGGTCGGCAACCACGAGGGGCGGGCGGTGGATTACCGGTACATCCTCAGTGCAGCCGGAGGCGAACGTTCCCGCGTCCTGGGCGAGTTCGACGAGGACCGTCGCCGCCGGGGCGGAGTGGACCGTGTCAACCGCGGTCCGCCCGGCGTGCGGCGCACCGCGGTGCCGCATCGAGGTATCGCTTCCCGGGCACCCGGAAACCATAGACTTCCTGGTCGTCCTCAGAGGTCGCGGCCCGGCATGATTTCAGGTAGCCAGCGACCCGGCCGCGTGTTCCACGCGGTTGCTGCCGATCTTCAGCCTGGTAGCCCGCCTGCCGTCACGCCGAAACACGGCTGGGCGGCGTGGGTGAGCGCTGGCCTCATAGCCGGTGCCAACGTCCTGGCCATAAGCCGTATCCGCTTGCCATTCCTCGGGCCGGCGGCGGGTTTCTGGTTTCTGGTGGCCTATCCGGTGTATCTCTTGTCCACGACCTCGGTGTGGCGCAGGTCGTCGGCGGCCGAACGCATTGGCTACAGCCTCGCCGCGACCCTGCTGCTTCTCATGCTGGCCGGGCTCGGCGTGAATACTCTTCTCCCCCTTCTCGGGGTGCAGCGTCCCCTCGGCCCAGTTCCCGTTGTCCTGATCGGCGACATGCTGGCCGTGTCGCTGTATCTCTTCCGGGAACAACATCCGGCGAAGCTTGCCTGGCGGGCCAAGATCCAGGAAATCGGGCATGAAGAGAGCCGCCTCCTCGTCGGGTCCGGGCTCTGTGTCGCTTGCGCGGCACTCGGCGCGAACCGTCTCAATAACGGCGCTGGCGACCAGCTCAGCCTCGTGGCGCTGACTGGCATGGTGGCGGTGTTCCTGCTCCTGCTGCGCTGGCAATCGCAACTGCGCGATGGAATGACAAGCATTGTCTTGTATCTGCTATCTCTGGCGCTCCTGCTGATGAACTCACTACGGGGCTGGTACGTGACCGGCCATGACATCCAGGAGGAGTACCAGGTCTTTCAGCTCACGGCGGCTCACGGCCGCTGGAATATCTCGTATCTTCGTGATGCCTATAACGCGTGCCTGAGCATCACGATTCTTCCGACCGAAGTGAGCCAGATCGCGCACGTCGATGATCCATATGTGTACAAGTTCTTCCTCCAGGTTATCTTCGCGTTCTGCCCGGTGCTCGTCTATACGATTGCCCGCCGCTATTGGTCGGGGCCGATCTCGGCTCTCGCGGCGATTTATTTCGTTGGCTTTCCGACGTTCTTCACTGACATGCCGTTTCTGAACCGTCAAGAGATCGCCTTCGTCTTCGTATGCGTAGCGATGCTGGCGATCACGAATATCGAATGGGGCCGGCGGCGGCGGCGGCTTGCCTTCTTCGTGGCGTGCCTCGGTGTGGAGCTCTCACACTATTCAACGATGTACTTCCTGCTGGGCACCTTGCTGGCGGCCCGGGGGGCTGAGCTGGCCGGCAGGCTGATCCTCCGTCGCTGGCGGCGGCCGGCACGTCAGGCCGACGCCGAAAGGACACCTTGGGGCGCGATGGCCCAAACGATGGCCCAAACAGTGGGCATGGGCTCTGTCCTCGTGGTGGCCGCGATGGCGTTCCTATGGGGTGATCTGGCCACTCAGACGGCCGGGGGCGCGCTGACCGATGCCGAGTCGGTCATCTCTGCGCTGACCGGATCAAGCAGCGCGCGGGCGGGTGATGTCTCATACAGCCTTCTTGGCGGGGGGGCAGTAGGTCCTCAGACTGCTCTGAACGATTACCGGAAAGAGACGCTCAGCGAGAGAGCCGGCTCAGCCTCTGGCACTTACGAACCGGCCCCTGTCGTGGCCCGGTACCGGACGTCAGTCGTCAGTCAGCCGTCGCTTCCGCTGACCGGCGCCGGTCGTTTCCTCGCCGACCTCGGAGTCCCGGTCGAAGGATTGAACGGCGCTATACGTGATGCTGCGGCAAAGGGTGAGCAGCTATTCGTGGGCGCGGGCCTGATCACGTTCATTATAATGCCAAGCCTCCGGCAACGGGTGGGTCGCGAGTTCTTCCGCCTGTGCGTTGGAAGTACCGCAATGGTGGCAGTCATCACGCTTTTCCCCAACCTATCCGTTGACTACGGTGTCCTCCGGGCATTTCAGGAGGCGCTTATTCTGCTGGCCCCCGTGCTCGTGGCCGGCTCGCTCGCGATCTTCTCGCCCCTGGGGCAGGCGCGGGCACCAAAAATATCGACGGCGGCGTGTCTCGGCATATTTATCTCGACAACTGGCCTCTTGCCGCAGGTGCTGGGTGGCTATCCAGCGCAACTCGGCCTGAACAATAGCGGTCAGTACTACGATGTCTACTATGTGCATCCTGAGGAGGTGGCTGCCGTGAACTGGCTCGCGGGCAAGCCGGGTGTGCTTCCTAATGGAATACAAGCCGAAGACTTTACGAACCGGTTCATGTTCAATGCGAAGTCCGACGTGAACGGCTCGCAGGTGATAACGGATATCTATCCGACGTTGGTGCGCCAATCCAGTTGGATTATTCTCGGCTACTCGAACATGCGCACGGGCCAGGCCACCAGCAATTACGACGGCGATCTTCTCACCTACGGGTATCCCATGGGGTTGCTTCGAAATACCAAGAACCTGGTCTACAACAATGGTGGTGCGGAGATCTATAGATGAGCAGGCGACCGGTCCGCGGCGCGGCAAGTGGCTTGCTGGCCCTCGAGGCCTCCGCGGCCGGGCTGGCTTACAGTGCGGGGCTGTGGTGGGCCAGCGTGTGCCTGGTGGCCAGTTTCCGGCCCAATGATCTGAGCGTGCCCTATTGGCACGGTTGGCCAGGCCTGCGGACCGACACCTCCGGGATCGCGGCCTTCTTCGTCGTGGCGGTCTGCTTCGCCGCGAGCGAGTACCTCCGGCTGCTTCGCCGCCGGGACGCCGCGGTCCGGCCAGGCCGACCGTTGACGGGCGGCCCGGCGAAGCTGCTCGCACTGGCGATTTCGGAGACCGCTGTCCTCTTGGCGACCGGACTGGCCGGGTACGTCTCCGTGAACGCGGTCACGCACCCCGTGACGCTCAGGATCCATGCGACGCACCTGGCCACGTGGCCGACGGAAGGAACGTTGCGGGTGGCGGCGCTGCTCCTGTGCGCCTGCTCGGTCGCGGCGCTTCGTTACCTGCTGGCTGGGCCCGCGGCCCGCTCCGTATGAACCCCCGGGATCTGATGGTCCGTGCCACCGATGACGCCGCGACCAGGCACCGCTGGCCGCGTATCGCCGTCGCCGTGGCGGCCGTGGCCCTGCTCGTGAGCGTTGGTCTCATCTACTCGATGACGCGGCCGCAACCGGCCTGGCCGCACAGGTTCGGGATATCCGATCCTGAACTGATCACCGAGCCGACCTCGGTGCAAGCAGCTCAACTGGCGGCGATGAAGGCCATCGGTATCACGTCGATCAGGCTGGAAGTTAACTGGGACTGGGTTCAGTACGGCGGCCGGAAGTCGTTCGACTGGTCGCAGATCGACCGGGTGATCAAGTCGGTGCGTTCCGCGGAGATGTCGGTTGACCTGATCATCGATGGCTGTCCACCGTGGGCGGCGGTGCCCGCCGCGCAGGGCGACACGTCACCGCAGCCTGCCTCTCCAGATCAGTACGCGGCCTTCGCCGCCGACGTGGCCGCGCGCTATGGGCCGCGCGGTGTCGGCATGTTCGAGATCTGGAACGAGCCGAACAACGAGATCTTCTGGCAGCCCAGGCCCAACCCCGCGGCCTACACCGCCGACCTGAAAGCCGCCTACGCGGCGATCAAGAAGGCCGACCCGTCGGCGCTGGTCATTTCCGGGGGACTGGCTCCAGAAACCAACGACGGCACCAACATCAACGCCATCGCCTTCCTCCAGGCGATGTACGCGGACGGAGCCCAGGGCAGCTTCGACGCCCTGGGTTACCACCCCTACAGCTATCCCTCGCTGCCTGACACCTACGAGCCCTGGTCGGCATGGTCCCAGATGGACCGGACCAACCCCTCTATCCGCAGCGTGATGGCCCGTAACGGAGATGCCAGCAAGCCGATCTGGATTACCGAGGTCGGCGCGCCATCAGGCGGGCCGGACGGGGTCGGCCTGGGGCCGCAGGCCGCCGCGCTCACCCAAGCCATCCATGACGCCCAAACGACGAGCTGGATCGGTGACCTCTACCTGTACACCTGGCAGGACGGTGGACTGGGTTCGAGCATTTCCACGGACTGGTTCGGGCTGCTGACCGCCCGGGGCACGCCGAAGCCGGCCTATGCGGCGGTCGCTGCCGCGATCGGCCGCTGCGGTAAATCACACCGGTGCTTTCCCCGTCGCGCTTAGGGATCAAGACGCGGCACCTTGTCGTAGACCGTCGCGAGGTCGCCCACGATCGCGCTCCAGTCGCAGTCCCGTGCCTTCGCCAGGTTGTTCCGTGAGACTTGCGAATAGAGGCTCTTGTCCGTCAGCAACGTGTGAATGGCGTCGGCCACAGTCTCGGGAGTCGGCTCCGTCAGGAGGCCGTTTATGCCACTAGCCACTACGTTCCGCACGGCAGGAATGTTCACACTGACAATGGGCAGCCCCTTGGTCATTGCCTCAATGAAAACGAGGCCAAACGACTCATTCGTTGATGTCAAGAGCAAGAGATCCGACTCGTCGTAGGCTGACTGGAGTGCTTCGCCATGGAGCGTGCCGCGCAGGGTCGCGATGTCGCCGATCGCGAGGCGGTTGATCTGCGACTGCACGGCGGACCTGAGCTCGCCGTCTCCCACTATCGCCAGCTGGACCTTGCGATCATGCTTCTGCACATAGCATGCAATAGCGTCCAGCATCAACGGGATGTTCTTTTGCACCGTGAGCCGGCCCACAAATAGCAGCCTCTTCTCTTCGGTCTCTCGTGTGAGAGATTTAGGCCGGGCAGCTATCCGATGCTCAGTTGCATTTCCCATGACGACGATACGATCCTGCGGTATCCTGTACTTGTCCCCGATGATTTTCCGGTAGTCAGGAGTCGGCACGAGTACGACCGCGGCTCCCCGAAGAACAGGACGCAGCAGGAATCTTTTGTAGGGGCCCAGAAGCGGCCCGGCCCGGCCGGAAGGCAGGACGTCGAGATGCACGTGTGCCACGTAATGGCGGCCTCTTAGCTTGGCATACAGCCACACGGTCTCCGGAGTGTAGGCACAGGAGACGTGCAGATGAATTATGGAGCTTGGATCGAGGTCAAGAAGCCGGGGCAGCAGGCTCGGGATGATCGGGGTATGGGCTACACAGAGACTTTTCAGTCTGGCGACCGGAAATCGCTCGTCTTCTTCCGGCAGCTCGTCCCTTCCGCTGTCCGATGTGAGCACGCTGACCTGCATGCCAAGTTCATATTGATGACGCGCGAGGGACTGGACGACTTGCTCCATGCCCCCTATACCGGGCGGATACCTGGCCGCCACGTGAACAACGCTTCTGGCCATCTGGGCGGCCACGATGATGTCCTTCGCCCGGCTAGCTCGCCACCCCACGCGAGATAGCGATGCCGGCCGATGCCTCCAGGGACTCGGCACCGAACTCCGACGGCGGCGAGGAGATCGTCGCAGCGGGCCGCCTGAGGCGGAACATGGTGAGGAAGAACGCGTCGAACCAGAGGTTGGCCCCGAGCACCGTGCCCAGCAGTCCCAGGATCGTGGTGGATGCGGATAGGCCTCCGGCGGCGACGGGCCCCCATCCCGCCATGGACTGGCGGATCACCAAGGCCAGGCCGGCGACGGCCAGTCCGGCCCCGCAGACCAGGCCGTGTTCCAGGGTGAACGTTCTCTCGACCCATTCCGACACGCGGCTCTTCTTGCCGAGGCCGATGCTCTTCGCGTAGGTCTTGGCGAACAAGCCGAACGTGAGCAACTGGCTCCCAGCCAGCGTGACCAGCGCGAGCAGAATCTTTGCGGTCAGCGCGGACGAACTGCCGGTAAAGCCGAGGAAGACGAGCTGGCTAAGTAGGCCGATGGTCAGGCAGGCAATTCCAGGCATCACGAACAGGTAGTCGGGCGACAGCAGCAGCAGAAAGCGGAGATGACGCCATCCATCTTTGAACGAGTTCAGTTTTGACTCGCCTATACGACGGTAATACGTGATGGGCACCTCGGCCACGCGGAGATCGGCTCGGGCGGCTTTCACAACGATCTCAGAAGCAAATTCCATGCCCTCGCACTGCAAAGCCATCTTGTCGAGCGCTCGCCTGGTAAAAGCGCGGAAGCCACTGTGTGCGTCGCTGACCTTCAGCTTGAAGAGCACGTTGAGCATCGAGGTGAGAAAAGGATTACCGACGTAGCGATGGCTCCACGTCATAGCGCCTCTGTGGATCTGGCCCGCGAATCGAGAACCGAGGACATAGTCCGCCCCTTCATCGAGCGGCCTTACGATGTCAGGAAGAGCTGTGAAATCGTAAGAGTCATCGGAGTCCCCCATGACGATGATGCGCCCCCGAGCGGCACTGAAGCCCTTCATGTACGCATTACCATAGCCGCGGCGCGGCTGACGGACAACGCGCGCCCCGGCGGCTTCCGCCGCCGCGCGAGAATTATCGGTCGAACCGTTGTCGGCGACTATCACTTCGCCTCGAAGGCCCGTCCTCCGTATGCCTTCCCAAGCTTTACTGACACACAGCCCGACGCTGTCTTCTTCGTTGAGGCAGGGCATGACAACGCTGATATCGATGGCGCCGTGGTCCGGAAGATCATTAGTAGTGGAGCTTAGCTGACGGCCTAGTTCCGTACGGACTTGGACGGACATGGTCGGCTCCTCCCCGTTATATTAATAAGTAAATGCATGCCATATATCGCCTTTGGGCACGTTGCACCGTACCACTCTTCAGGGCAAGCTCGCTGGAAATTATCAATTCGCTGAGATCTCGAAACTGCCCCTGATGTGGGGGACGCCCTTACCGGGCAGAAGGTTTACAGGCCGTGGGCAACGCTTTCTGCCCGTGGTCCGGAGATAAGGCGACGGAAGGCCTGGCGGTTCGGGTCAATCTGGCATAGTCGATGCAATATCAGGAGCGCCATTCCATGTCTCTTCGTGGGGGTTCTTGAAATATGCGAATTCAGCGGTTTCATATAGGTTCACCGGCAGCGGGGCCTCGCGTCGGCCTGCCGCGGAGCGAGCTGGCCCGGCGATGACGCTAGTGCCCGAGTGCGGCGGCGACCGCGGTGTAGGCGGCCTTGTGCGCGCCGGTGACTGTGACCAGCCCGAACCAGTCTTCGTCGTTGGCCGGGTCGGTGCCTTCGTCCTGCCAGCTGTACAGGAAGAGGCCGCCGATCCAGCTGGTCTTCTTCGTGTTGGTGATCGCCTGGGAGAGGTCGCTGGCCTGGCCTGTCTGGCCGACTCCGGCGGGCCCGCTGGAGGGTGCGCCGACTTCAGTAATCCAGATCTGCTTGCTGGCGTCACCGTTGCTGGTCATGACGCTGCGGATCGATGGTCTCGTCTGTTTCATTTGCGACCAGCCTGACCACGACTGGTAGGTGTCGGGCAGTGCGGGGAAGCTGTAAGGGTGGTAGCCCACGGCGTCGAAGTGACCCCGCGCCCCGCCGGCGTACATGCCTTTCAGGAAGGTGACCGGGGCGATGTCGGTGCCGTCGTTGGTCTCGGGGGCCAGCCCGCCGGAGATGACGAACGCCGAGGGGGCGACCTGCTTGATCGAGGCGTAGGCCGCCTTCAGGTCGGCGGTGTAGGCGACGGGGTTGGCTTTGGGTGACCAGAAGCCCGCGCTGTTCGGCTCGTTCCAGATCTCGAACATGCGCACGCCCTGCCGTGCGTACCGCTTCGCCACCGTAGCGGCGAAGGCCGCGTACTGAGCTGAGGAGGCGGGCGGCGGCGCCACATCACCGCTGGTGCCGGCCTTGGCGGCCCACGCCGGGCAGCCGTCGATGATCAGGTCAACCGACATCCCGGTGGCTCGCACCGACTTGACGACCCGATCGAGCTGTGACCAGTCGAACGATTTCCGGCCGCCATATTGCACACTGCTCCAGTCAGCGTCCAGCCTGATCGAGGTGATGCCGATGGCTTTCATGGCCGTCAGCTCGGAGGCCTGCGCCGAGGCCGTCTTGGTGATCAGGTCCGGATCGGCCACGCCGATCTTCTTCCCGGCCGATGTGCTGGAATGAGCGGTGGCCGCCGCGTTGGTGTCGGCCGAGGCGCCACCGGCGAAGGCCATACCGAGCGCCATGGTCGCGGCGGCGGCAGCCACGGTCGCGCAGGAAGTGCCATTGGATCGTCTCTGGAGGGCCACGGCACTTTCCCGCTCTCATGGTTCGATTTGTAATCTCACCACCACTCTCTGTGACTAACTGGGTCGTACCCAGAGGCGGATTGCCCGTGCTGGACCAGGCATTGGACCCGGTCTTTCCGGCCCGGGCCGTTCAGCCCGGGCCGTTCAGCCCGGTCTCCGGCCGCTGCGAGGAGCGTCGGCTCAGGCCGTGGGCCGGAACTCGATGACGGCGAAGACGCCGCGGTGATCGGTGCCGGGCACCTGGATGATCCGCGTTTCGAGCACGGTCACCCCGGCCCGTGAGACCAGCACATGGTCCAGCCGCATCACCGACGGGATCAGCCAGGCCGGCCAGGTGAAGCCCGGCCAGGGCCGGGTCCGGGCGTCGTCGGCGCAGTCCAGGAAACCCGCGGCGAGGAGGTCGCGGAACGGCCGGTGATCCCGGCTGGCGTTGAAGTCCCCGGCCACCACCTGCGGCTCACTGGCGCCGGCCAGCGCCGACTGGATGCGCGCCAGGTCTCGTTGCCATCGGTGGCTGTTGCCTCTAGTCGGGGCGATCGGATGCACGGCGCTCACGGTCACCGGCGGCCCGCCGGCCGGGTCGATGCGCGCGCGGGGCGCGGCTGCCGCCAGGCCCGGCACCGGTGGCAGCGGGATCAGCGGCCAGCGGGCCCACAACCCCACGCCCGGGGAGCCGGGACGCGGGTCAAGGTGAGAGAAGGGGAGCAGGCTGCCCACGCCCGCGTCCTCCAGCCGGCGCACCGCTGTGGGCGTCAGTTCCTGAACGGCGAACACGTCCACCTGGTGCCGGTGCAGGCTGCGCAGCATGGCCGCCGGGTCGGCCGAGCCGCCCAGAACGTTCAGGGTGAAAACCCGCAGGGTGAAGACGCCGGGGCCAGGATCCGGGCCAGGCCGGGTTCGCCTGCCGCGGCCCGGACTGCGCCGCCTGGGCGCAGGCAGCTGCCAGGCCAGCAAGGTGAAGGCTGGGCCCGCGAGCAGCAACGCCAGCCACCACCGCGCGGTCGCCGCGACGACCACAGCGCTGACGGCCAGCAACGCCGCCAATGGGGCCAGCGCGGCCAGCTTCGGACCTGGGTCCGGCGGCTGGCCGCCCATCGCCCGGGCCACCAGGGGAGGAAGCGCCACGATAGCGAGGACCAAGGCCACCACGCCGCTCACGCAACCCCTCACCTCAATTCGCCCGGTTCCTGGTGGCCAGCGTCCATGCAAGCACATCGCCTGCGGTGCGCGGTGCGGTGGCGGCGGTGAGGTTGCGCTACCCGATGGCGGAGGCGACCGCGGTGTAGGCGGCCTTGTCCGCGCCGGTGGCGGTGACCAGCCCGAACCAGTCTTCGTCGTTGAGCGGGTCGTTGCCTTCGTCCTGCCAGCTGTAGAGGTAGAGGCAGCCGATCCAGCTCGCGGCTTTCGTGTCGGTGATGGCCTGGGACAGGTCAGCGCCCTCGGCGGCCTGGCTGACGCCGTCTGGGCCGCCCGAGGGCGCGCCGACCTCGGTGATCCAGATCTGCTTGCTGGCATCACCGTTGCTCGTCATGAGGCTGCGGATGGACGGGCTGGTCTGGTTCATCTGCGACCAGCCGGACCAGTACTCATAGGTGTCGGGCAGCGCGGGGAAACTGTAGGGGTGGTAGCCCAGGCCGTCGAAGCTGCCCTGGACCCCATCGGCGTACATGTCCTTGAGGAAGGTGACCGGGGCGATGTCGGTACCGTCGTTGGTCTCGGGGGCCAGGCCGCCGGAGAGGACGAACGCCGAGGGGTCAACGTGCTTGATGGAGGCGTAGGCGGCCTTCAGGTCGGCGGTATAGGCCGCCGGGCTGGCCTTGGGCGCCCAGAAGCCCGCGTTGTTCGGCTCGTTCCAGATCTCGAACATGCTCACGCCCTGCGGTGCGTACCGCGCCGCCACGTCGGCGGCGAAGGCCGCGTACTGGGCTGGAGAGGCGGGCGGCGGTCCCACATCACCGCTGGTGCCGGCCTTCGCCGCCCACGCCGGGCAGCCATCGATGATCAGGTCGAGCGACATTCCCGCGGCCCGCACCGACTGGACCACCTGATCCAGCGCCGCCCAGTCGAACGCGTTCTTGCCGCCGTACTGCACGGTGCTCCAGTCGGCGTCCAGCCTGATCGAGGTGATGCCGATAGCTTTCATACCGGCCAGATCGGAGGCCTGCCCGCTGGGTGTCTTCGAGATCAGGTCCGGGTCGGCCACGCCGATTGTCTTCCCGGCCGAAGGAGGGGCGGATACGGGAAGGCAGGGCTTGGCGAACGCTGAGCCGTGCCGCGCGCAAGGAAGCTCACCGGCGTTCTTCACAGGGCTCTGGCCGCAGGCGACCAGCGCCAGCGCCAGCACGGCGAGCAAGGCGGGTATGACGATAAAATTCGGTGTTTTCTGCATTCCATCTGCTAATTACCCTACGGGCTAGTAATATAACCCTAAGTCACTAAGCTTCATGGCACGGCCCGGAATACAGCAGGAAACCCGTCAGGTCAGGAAAGAGGCCTCATTCGCGACGGGCCGGAATCCAGCCGCCCGGTAGCGCCCCAGCGACTGCGGAGTCGTGCGGAGGTCGTGCGGGCTGGGGAGCTACCGGTCCAGGTCACCGACGACGAAGAACAGTGAGCCGAGAATTGCCGTCAGGTCCTCGACCCGGTGGCCAGGCAGGATCTCGGACAGGACCTGCACGTTGCTGAACGACGCCGAGCGCAGCTTAAGCCGCCAGGGCGTCTTGCCGCCCCGAGATACCAGGTAGTAGCCGTTCAGCCCGAGCGGGTTCTCCGTCCAGACATAGATGTGACCCTCGGGAATCTTGAGCACCTTGGGGAGCCGGGCGGCGACCGGGCCGGGTGGCAGCGCCGCCAGGCGGCTGGCGCACGCGTCCGCCAGGTCCAGGGACACCTCGATCTGGCCGAGCAGGCACTCGAAGCGGGCCAGGCAGTCACCTTCGGCCCGGGTGACCACCCGCAGCGTGCCCGCGAGGTCGCCGTAGGCCAGGTACGGCTCGTCGCGGCGCAGGTCAAAGTCCACCCCGGACGCCCGCGCCGCGGGCCCGCTCACCCCGTACTGGAGCACCTGCTCAGCGGAAAGGACGCCGACATCCCTGGTGCGGACCCGGAACCGCGGATTGCCCTGGACGATGGCGCCGATGGCCGGAAGCGCCGCCCGTACGTCGGCGACCGCTGCGCCGACCCGGCCCAGCCAGCCCGCGGGCAACTCCTCCTTCAGCCCGCCCACCCGGTTGAACATAAAGTGCATCCGGCCACCCGCGATCTCTTCCATGATCGTCTGCAGCAGCTCGCGCGCGGCCAGTGCCGCGGAGCCCGCCTGGCCGCTCTCGGCGCCCTCGCCAACGATCTCCGGCGGGTAGCTGCCGAGGAACGCGAGGTGGCTGAGCACACGGTTCAATTCGGCGAGCAGGGTGCGCGCCCAGACGGCGCGGGGCGGCACATCGATCCCGGCCAGCCGTTCCGCGGCCAGCACCACCCCAAGCTCGCTGGAAAACGCGCTCAGCCAGTCGTGCCGGTTGGCCAGGACGATGATCTGCCGGTAGTCGCGCACCTCGAAGAGTTTCTCGGCGCCGCGGTGCACGAAGCCGATGACCGGCTCGGCCGCGGTGATGCGCTCCTCGCTCGCCTCCTCGCTCGCCCCCGCGCCGGCCGCCCCGGCGTCGGCCGCCTCCCCACCGGCCGCCCCGTCCAGCACCAGCCGGAGCCTGAGCATGCCGTCCCCGGCTGGATGCCCGGCCCCCAGGTTGACCACGAACTCCTCGCCGCGAGCGCCGGCCCAGGCGCCGGTGGCGGCCACGACGCGGCGCTCAGCCATTGACCCGGCCGCCGGCCGCGGGTCCGCCGAGCGAGGCTGGCAGCGGCACCCGGACGGCCTGGAGCAGCCAGCTGAACCCGCCCAGGCCGCCTGGGTCGGTCAGCTCGGCCTCCTCGGACGCCCGCCGCAGCGCGGCCAGGTATCCGGGCGGGTCGGTCCTGGCCAGGGCGAGTGGCGGCCTGCTGCCGCGCAGCCCGAGCGCGCGCAGGGCCTCGCGCTGCGTGGTCAGCCGGGTCGGGGCCGCCCCTCCGGTGGCCCCGGCCACCGCCCGGGCCGCTGTCTTACCGGCCGCCGCGCACGCGTCGATGGCGACGTGCGCAGTGATGTCACGCGAGCCGTCCGGGATCGGCCGCACCGGACGGCCGTCCTGGTATCCGGCCAGCGTGCCGGCGGCGGGCCGACTCGCCCGGATGTGCCCGTAATCCGCGCCGAGGGCGACGCCGCGGTCCAGCTTGCCGATGACGTCGGCCCACGCCGCGCAGCGGGTTCGGCCTATCTCGGCGCGCTCACCGATGTGCCGCAGCGGCCACCACCGGCGCAGCCAGGCCCGGTCGGCCGGGCTGGCCAGCGGGCCGGCCCGCTCGGCGCCGGTGGCGGTGTCCACGAGCATGATTCTCGGCCCGTCGGCGGCCAGTTCGGCGACGTCCAGCGGAACGTTGTCGAGCCACTCATTGGCGATCACCAGCCCGGTAATCGGTGACGGCACCGACCGGTGCCAGTGGATCTGCGGATCAAGTTTCCCCGGCCGCGGGGTGATCTCGACAGCATGGGCGGCGATCCGTTGGGCAAATGAAGGGGTGGCGGGACCGGCTGGGTGCGCCGGGACGTGCCGGGCCATCGCGAGCACCTGGGCGAGCAGTTCCCCCTGGCCGGCGCCGACGTCCACCAGGTCAAGCCGGCCCGGGCCGCCGAGTGAGGCGTCGAGGTCACCGAGCAGGGCCAGCACGGCGGCCGCATAACGCGGTGAGGCCTGTACGGACGTGCGGAAATGCGCGGCGGGGCATTCGCCCCGGGCATAGAAGCCGCGGGTGCCGTACAGCGCCTCCTGCATGGCCGCGCGCCAGGTGACCCACATCACGCTGACTTTAGGCCGTATGGAGCCCCGGGCCGTATCCGGCGGCCCCGCCCGGCCGGGGCGGCGGGCGATCCGGCGTGGATATGCTGGCCAGTGCCGTCCGGTACCTGCGAGGACTGGAACGAGAGGACACTGACCGATGCCCGGCCCTGCCCGTCAGCAGCTCCCGCCGCACCCGCACCCGGCCCGCCTCACGATCGGTGTCATCGGTGCGGGCCGGGTCGGCACGGTGCTCGGGGCCGCCCTGATCCGGGCGGGCCACCAGGTGGTCGCCGCGTCCGCGGTCTCCGACGCGTCGGTGGCGCGCGCCCGCCGGCTGCTGCCGGATGCGGCGATCAAGCAACCGGACGAGGTCCTCGCCGATTCCAGCCTGGTCCTGCTCACTGTGCCCGATGACGCGCTGCCCGGCCTGGTCGCCGGGCTCGCCGCGACCGGCGCCCCGATGGAGGGGCGGCTGCTCGCGCACGCCAGCGGCAGGTACGGCACCGGGGTGCTGGAGCCGGCTACCCGCCTCGGCGCGCTGCCCCTGGCCCTGCATCCGGTGATGACCTTCACCGGGCGCCCGGACGACCTGGAGAAGCTGGCTGGGATCTGTTTCGGAGTGACCGCCCCCGACCCGCTCCGGCCGGCCGCCGAAGCCCTGGTGATCGAGATGGGCGGCGAGCCCGTGTTCATCGACGAGGCTCTCCGTGGCCTGTACCACGCGGCCCTGTCCAGTGGCGCCAACCACCTCGTCACTCTCGTGGTGCAGGCCGCCGACCTGCTCCGTACGGCCGGGGTGCCGCACCCGGCCCGGATGCTTACCCCGCTGCTGTCGGCCGCGCTGGACAACGCGCTGCAACTCGGCGACGCTGGGCTCACCGGGCCGGTCACCCGCGGCGACGCGGACACGGTCGCCGCGCACATCGAGGCGCTGCGCGTCGCCTCACCCGAGGCCCTCCGCGCCTATGTCGCGCTGGCCAGGCTCACCGCCGACCGCGCGCTGGCGGCCAGGATGCTGGCCGCCCCGGACGCGCAGCGCCTGCTGGACGTGCTGGGGGCGGCGCCACGGTGATCCCCGTCCTCGCCCGGACCAGGGCCGGGCTGGCCGCCGTCCGCCGTGGCCTGGGCTCCCCGGTGGTGCTGGTTCCCACCATGGGGGCACTGCACGAGGGGCACCGGGCCCTCCTGCGGCATGGGCAAGACCTTTCCGGACCCAACGGAAGCGTGGTGGTATCGGTCTTCGTGAACCCGCTCCAGTTCGGGGTGGGTGAAGATCTCGACAGGTATCCGCGGACTCTGCAGGCCGATATCGCGGTCTGCGCCGAGGAGGGCGTGGACCTGGTGTTCGCCCCGGATCGTGCGCAGATGTACCCGGCCGCGCAGCTCGTCACCGTGGACCCGGGACCGATGGGGCAGGTGCTCGAGGGCGAGTTCCGGCCCGGGTTCTTCACCGGGGTCCTGACCGTGGTGCTGAAGCTGCTGGCGATGGTGCGCCCCGATGTGGCGGTGTTCGGCGAGAAGGACGCGCAGCAACTCGCCCTGGTCCGCCGGATGACCGAGGATTTCGCGTGTGGCATCGAGATCGCCGGGGTCCCCATCGTCCGGGATCCGGACGGGCTGGCCATCTCCAGCCGGAACAGGTTTCTGTCGGCGGAGGAGCGCCGGTCCGCGCTCGCGCTGCCGGCGGCGTTGCGGGCCGGGCGAGCCGCGTCCTCCGCTGGCCCGGCGGCGGTGCTGAAGGCGGCCCAGCAGGTGCTCGACGCCGGGCCGGGCCTGCGTCCCGATTACCTGGCGCTGGTGGACCCGGCCACGTTCGAGCCAGCCGGCGAAGGCTTTGCGGGAACCGCCCTGCTGCTGACGGCGGCCAAGGTTGGAGCCACCCGGCTGATCGACAACACGCCGCTGACCCTGGGCGGGCGGGAGCGCCATGCTGCTGACGATTGACGTGGGAAACACGAACACCGTGCTCGGCCTGTTCGAAGGCGAGCAGGTGGTCGAGCACTGGCGGATCGCTACCGACCCGCAGCGCACCGCCGATGAGATCGTCGTGGTGCTCCAGGGCCTTCTCGCCCAGAGCGCGGTCTACAAGGACCCCGACATCAGCGGGATCGCGCTGTGCTCCACGGTGCCCTCCGTTCTGCACGAGATGCGGAAGATGTGCCGCCGGTATTACCCGGACATTCCCGCGTTGATCGTGGAGCCGGGGGTGCGGACCGGCGTGTCCGTGCGGACCGACAACCCGAAGGAGGTGGGCAGTGACCGCATCATGAACGCGGTGGCCGCGGTCCACCTGTACGGCGGCCCAGCGGTCATCGTGGACTTCGGGACGTCAACGAACTTCGACGCGGTCAGCGCCAAGGGCGAGTTTGTCGGGGGTGCCTTCGCGCCCGGGATCGAGATCTCGGTGGATGCGCTGTCCCGGCGCGCCGCGCAGTTGCTCAAGGTCGAACTGGCGCGGCCGCATCACGCGATCGGCAAGAACACGGTCGAGGCCCTGCAGTCGGGCATCATCTTCGGCTTCGCCGGACAGGTCGAGGGCATCACGAAACGGATGGTCAGGGAACTGGCCCCCACGGACCCGGATTCGGTGACCGTCATCGCCACCGGCGGGCTCGCGCCGCTCGTCATCGAGGAAGTAAGCATCATCGACGCTCACGAGCCGTGGCTGACCCTGATCGGGTTGCGGCTGGCCTTCGAGCGAAACACTGGCCCGTGACCAGCGGCTGATCCTGGCCGGCGCTGCTTCAGCCGGTCGGGACCGTGCCCGGCCGTTCCAGGTAGGTCCGGTCGGGCTGGGTGAAACCAAACCGCGCGTACAGCCCGTGCGCGTCGGAAGTGTGCAGCGCCCAGCGGAACGAGGAGCCGGGGCCACGGTCGATCATTGTGCGGATCAGCTCGGTACCGAGCCCCTGCCCGCGGGCGTCCGTGACGACATAGACGTCCGCGAGGTAGGCGAAGCCCACGCCGTCGGAGATGGCCCGGGCGAAGCCGATCATGCCGCCGGTGGCCGTCTCGTAGAGGCCGACCACCCGCCAGGCCGTATCTAGCTGCCGTTCTACCAGGTCACGGGTTCGCCAGCGGCCCCAGTACGCCTGCTCGGAGAGGAATTGCCAGAGCTCGTCGCGGTCCACCCGGGCCGGGTCGTCATCCATTTCGTACTTCCCAAGCACGATCCGCATGGAATGGACCGTACCGGGCCGAGGCCGTGCATACACGGCCGGGTGCGAGATCGTTCACATGTCGGGCCAAGGACGGGCCCCGGTAGCTGGCGGCGCGGGGAATTGAGTCCTGACCGCGGGCTGGCCACCGGTAGCCTCGTCCAAGTGGAGGAAGACCTGCCAGAGCAGATGCCAGAGCAGATGAAGGTCCGGCTGGCCAAGCGTGAGCGCCTGCTCGCGTCCGGGGTCAACCCGTACCCCGCTGGTTTCCCCAGGACCCACTCGGTCAGTGAGCTGCGCGCGCGCTATCCCGCGCTGGAGCCGGGCGCGGCCACCGGTGAAAGGGTGGGCGTGGCCGGGCGGGTGATGCTGTCGCGAAACGGCGGGAAGCTCTGCTTCGCGACGATCCGCGACGGGACCGGGGACATCCAGGTCATGATCTCCCTGGACCGCGTCGGTCCCGACGTGCTGGCGGCCTGGAAGCAGGACGTTGACCTCGGCGATCACGTCGGGGTACACGGCGAGGTCATCGCCTCGCGCCGGGGTGAGCTGTCGGTGCTCGCCGACCAGTTCGCGATCACCGCGAAGTGTCTTCGGCCGCTGCCGGATAAGCACCGCGGCCTGAGTGACGTGGAATCGCGGGTACGCCATCGTTACGTTGATCTGATCGTTAATCCTGCCGCACGGCGGATGGCCGAGGCACGGAGCGCCGTGACGCGCTCGCTGCGCGAGCAGTTGCATGCGCGCGGTTTCATCGAGGTCGAAACGCCGGTGCTGCAAACGGTGCATGGTGGCGCCAACGCCCGGCCGTTCAAGACCCACATGAATGCCTATGACCTGGATCTCTACCTGCGGATCGCGCTGGAACTGTATCTCAAGCGGCTTCTGGTCGGCGGTATCGAGAAAGTCTTCGAGATCGGGCGCAATTTTCGCAATGAGGGTGTGGACTCCACCCATAATCCCGAGTTCACCATGCTCGAGGCCTACGAAACATACGGCGATTACAACACCGTGGCCACGCTGACCCGGGAGCTGATCCAGAACGCCGCCGTGGCGGCGTTCGGCGGCACGGTGCTGCGGCGGCAGGCGGCGGGGAGTATGACATCGGCGGCGAGTGGCCGTCCAAGACGGTGCACGGCGCTATCTCCGAGGCCCTCGGCGAAAAGGTCGGGCCCGGCACCAGCGAGGAGCAGTTGCGCGCGCTGTGCGCCGCGGCGGGCGTTCCGGTCGATTCTTCGTGGAACACGGGCCAGATCGTGCTGGAAATGTACGAGCGGCTCGTGGAGGGGCAGACCGTCCAGCCGACTTTCTACCGGGATTTCCCGGTCGAGGTATCACCGCTGACCCGTGCGCACCGGGATGACCCGCGGCTGGCCGAGCGGTGGGATCTGGTGGCGTTCGGGACCGAGATCGGGACCGGTTACTCCGAACTGGCGGACCCCGTCGAGGAAAGGGCGCGGCTGACCGCGCAGTCACTGCTGGCCGCCGGTGGTGACCCCGAGGCCATGCAACTCGATGAGGATTTCCTCCAGGCGCTGGAGTACGGGATGCCGCCGACCGGGGGCATGGGCGCGGGCATCGATCGCATCCTGATCATGCTGACCGGGGAGAGTGTCCGGGAGACGATCCTGTTCCCGCTGGTCAGGCCGGAGTAGCCGCCTTCCGGGTCAGGCCGGAGGAGCCGCCAGCCTGCCGGGTCAGGCCAGAGGAGCCGCCGCCTTTCCAGGTCAGGCCAGAGCCGCCGCCCTGCCAGGCTCGACGTTTCAGCTTACGAGTTGACGCTCGCCTACTAGTCTGCGCAGACTAGTAGGCGTGAACCTGAGCCGTCTGATGATCCTGGGCCTTCTCACCGAGCGGGGCCCGTTGTCGGCCACCAGATCCGCCGCGCGGCCGAGCTGACCAACGTAGAGACATGGGGCGGGATCACCGGCGGCGCCTTGTATCGCGAGCTGCACCGCCTGGAGGACGCGGGACTCATCCGCCCGCTCCGGGCGGAGCAGGAAGGGCCGGCGACCCGCCCGGACCGTGTACGGGATCACCGAGGAAGGCGGGCTCGAGCTCGTCGTCCAGCGGGAAGCCGCCCTGGAGTCCTTGTTCGAGTCGGCTGACCCGGTAGCGGTGGTCCTGCTGTTCGCCTCCGGCGGCGACCTGGGCGCCCTGCGGGCACGGCTGCTGGAACGCCAGTCGATGGTCGCCGCGCGGCTGGAATCCATGGCCAGCGAGCGGGTCCGGCTGACCGGGCAGGGCTTCCTGAGCCCGCTGGCCATCGCCGCGTTCCGCCGGGGTGAGCTCCGGCTCGAAGCCGAGCTTCGATGGCATGAGGAGGTCACGCGGCCAGTCGCCGAGGATGCCGTTCCGCCGATCGCCGCGCCGCTGCGCTCGCTGGGCCCCATCTCGGCGCGGCGGCGAGGCGGCAGCAGTCGCGGCGGCGATTCGGCGGGCGAGGAGGCTGGGTCGTGAGTAGCCCTGTGTCAAGCCGCCTTCGGTTTTTCCTCGGCGAGGATGCGCTGGAGGGCCTTATGGCGGGCGGGGTCGTAGGCGACGCCGTCTTGCCAGCAGTGCCAGATGACGAACAGCCAGGCGCGGGCGAGGATGCGGACGGCGTGGGGGTGGTCGTGGCCGCGGGCGATGGCGTTGTCGTAGAGCCTGGCGGCCCAGGGGCTGGCGTGGCGGGTGTCGCCGGCGAGGTCGGTGACGGCGTCGCGGAGCTGCTTGTCGCAGGACCAGCGGAACCCGACTGCGCGGATCTTGCCCGACTGGCGGGTGGAGGGGGCGACCCCGGCCAGGCAGGCCAGCGACTCGGGAGTGGGGAAGCGGGCGCGGCAGTCGCCGATCTCGGCGAGCAGGCGGGCTGCGCGGACGCGGCCGGAGCGGGGCAGGCTGGTGAACACGTGCTGGTCGGCGTGCAGCGCGAGCTGCTCGCTGATCTGGGCAGTCAGCGCTTTGATCTGCTCGTTGAGGGTGGCCAGGACGGCCAGCAGGGCGCGGGTGACGTGCGCCTCGGCGGCGCCGTGCTCTCCCGTGGCGCCGCGCGGAGCGGCGGCCAGGCGGGCGTGCAGGACAGCCGGGTCGATGCGGCCGCAGTATCCAACGCCGGCCAGCCAGGCGGCCATTCGCCTGGGCGAGAGCCAGCCGGCGCGGTCCTGGCAGTCGAAGCGGGCCAGGAACGCCAGGCTGATCGCCGAGCCGGGGTCGGCGAACAGGCCGACGGCGCCAGGGAAGACGCGCTTGAGGTGCTCGCGCAACTGGTTGGCCACGCCGACCCGGTGGCCGACGAGGTCCTTGCGGGCCCGGCAGGCACGACGCAGGGCGAGCGTCGCCGGCTGGTCCGGGACGAGGGGCCTGAGCCGGGCGCGGTCGGTGCGCAGCGTGTCGGCCAGGACGAAGGCGTCGAAGCGGTCGTCCTTGTTGCCGGCCGAGCCGTAGCGGCCGCGCAGGTTCTTGACCTGGTTCGGGCTGATCACCACCACGGTGATCCCGGCCTCGAGCAGGGCTTCCACGACGGGGCCGTCGGGCCGTTCGATCGCGACCTCGCTGACGCCGCGCCTGCTCAGCAGGCCCAGCAGGGCGCGCAGGCCCGCGGCGCTGTGCTCGACCGTGCACCGGTGGACCTCCCGGCCGCGCGCATCGGCGACCGCGACCGCGTGGTCATCGCGTGCCCAGTCGATACCGCAGGTCAGCCCGTTCGGCGGTTCCTCCGGCAGGGCGGATGGGGCAGACTTCATAACAGCCTCCTCGCTGCTGATCCCAGTGGGGAGGCACCCTTGTCTCGGTGCCGGGACGTGGCTGCCGCATCGCTCACTGTTCGGCGCTCGGCGGCGCACAGCCCTGTCGACGGTCGGCACGCCCCGGGAACCGCCAGGCCCCGCATAACTCACGATGGACGTCAACAGCGTCAAGCGCGCAGGGCGGTGGCCTGGCGGCACCTCGGGTGCATCAGTGGTCCATCTAGAACCACCGACACAAGGATGGTGCACCAGTGAGCGGCGGCCGCGCCGTGGTCACCGGTGGCACTGGGCGATCCCGCGACGCCAGGCCGGCTCGCCCCGCATCCCGCTCCAAACCGCGCAGTTCGCGGCGTGCATGCTGCTGCTGATCCAGTACCTGCTGGGGATGGCGGTGAACCTGTTCGTCACCATCCCCCGCCAGCATCCCGGCGCTGGCGCCCGCGACTACTTCGCCGGCCTGGCGTCCGGGCTGGAGTGGGCCATCCCGCACAGTTCCACGTGGCTGGCTGTCCACACCGCCCTGGGACTGGCGCTGGCCGCCGCCGCGATCGCGGTCGCGGTCGCCGGCTTCAGGTCGGCCGGCCGGACAGCGGCAGTGACCAGCATCGTCGGCGCGCTCGCCATCATCGGCGCCGGGTTCAACGGCGCCAGCTTCCTCAACTACGGCCACGACTTTAGCTCCATGATCATGGCGGGGCTGTTCGCCGTGGCGCTGGGCTCCTACCTCACCGGGCTGTATGCCGGCCGGGGCACCAGCCACGCCGAAGCATCGCCCGCAGGACTCCGCCGAGGCCGGTGATGCCGCTCACGAAGGCTCCGGCTCCTGGGCCCGCTGGCGGAGGTCGTGGAGGTGCGCGTCGAGCCGGTCGTACCGCTCGGCCCACAGCCGCCGATGCCGTTCGATCCAGTCCGCGGCCGCGTCGAGCCGATCAGGTTCGAGGCGGCACGGACGCGACTGCGCGGCCCGGGTGCGCGAGATCAGGCCCGCGTGCTCCAGCACCCTGAGATGCTTGGAGACCGCCTGCTGGCTCATGCTGAAGGGCTCAGCAATCTCGGCCACGGTCGCCTCGCCGCTCCCCAGGCGATCAAGGATTGCGCGCCGGGTCGGATCCGCAAGCGCGGCGAAGGTCACGTTCAGATCCGTCTCCACCATCGTCATCAACGACGCTCCTCAATTCAATGCTGGAAAGAATCCTTACGTAGGCAGCGGATACACAACCTGCTTGTTGCACAACCTATACGTTGTCAAGTCGGGTCTCGCGCGTCAACCCCGCCAGGAGTGCGGCGGCGGTCCAGGCGGCGAGGACGCCGGGGCCTGCCCAGGGGCTGATGGGCGGGCCGCGCAGCACCGACGGGTAGCAGGGCCACAGCCGACGTCTGGCCGCGAGTCGGTCAGGACTGCAGGAAGGCCAGGAGGTCGGCGTTGATCGTCGGGGCCTCGGTGGTCGGCATGCCGTGCGGAAAGCCGTGGTAGGTCTTGAGCGTGCCGTTCTGCACGAGCTTCGCGGACAGCGGCCCGGAGTCGGCGTAGGGAACGATCTGGTCGTCGTCGCCGTGCATCACCAGGACGGGCACCGTGATCTTCTTGAGGTCCTCGGTGAAATCGGTCTGGGAGAAGGCGACGATGCCGTCGTAGTGAGCCTTCGCTCCGCCCATCATTCCCTGCCGCCACCAGTTCTCGATGATCGCTTCGGAGGATTCCGCGCCGGGCCGGTTGAAGCCGTAGAAGGGGCCCGACGGCAGGGCCCGGTAGAACTCCGACCGGTTGGCGGCCAGCTGGGCCTGGAGATCGTCGAACACGCCCTTCGGCAGGCCGCCGGGGTTGGCCTCGGTCTGCACCATCAGCGGCGGCACCGAGCTGATCAGTACCGCTTTCGCGACGCGGCTCTCACCATGCCGGGCGATGTAGCGTACGACCTCGCCGCCACCGGTGGAGTGCCCGACGTGGACGGCGTCCTGGAGATCGAGATGCCCAGTCAGCGCCGCCAGGTCGTCGGCGTAGTGGTCCATGTCGTGACCGTCGCTGGTCTGCGTGGAGCGTCCGTGCCCGCGCCGGTCATGGGCGATGACGCGGTAGCCGTGCCGCAGGAAGAACAGCATCTGGGTGTCCCAGTCGTCGGCCGAAAGCGGCCAGCCGTGACTGAAGACGATCGGCTGGCCCGAGCCCCAGTCCTTATAGAAGATCTCCGTGCCATCGGTCAGTCGTAATCGTGCCACGCGCCGCCTCCATTGGTCTGGGCACTGACGCCGGAACGTCCGCACTGGCCAGGTAACCATCTTCCTGTTAGCACTCCAGGTACCCCGGCTACCGCCGTAGTGAAACCGCGGGATCGCCATCGGCCCCGCCGGGCCATCAATTATCGGTGAACTTTTTTGCCCTCCCAGGGGCAAAAAAGTTCACCGATCACGGTTATCCACACGACACGGCATCTGAGAAAGCGCCATTTGCGATGAAACCTACAGAGATCCGCGTCGTCAGGCGACTATCCGAACGGCTCCTACATAGGCATCCCAGAAGACGGGCTGGACCTGGACGGGCTGGCCGAAGTCGGGCGCGTCAACCATCAGCCCGTCACCGATGTACATGCCGACGTGGCCGATGTCCGCGAAGAAGAAGACGAGGTCGCCGGGCTGCAGTTGGCTCCGCGAGATGTGCTCGCCCTCGCCCCACTGGTCACCGGTGTAGTGCTGCAGGCTGATGCCCACCTGTGCGTAGGCCCACATCACCAGGCCCGAGCAATCGAACGCGCTTGGTCCGGCGGCGCCCCACACATACGGGTCGCCCCGCTTGGTCAGCGCGTAGCGCAGGGCCTCCGCCCCCACCGTGTTGGAGGTCGGGATGCTGATGTTGGGATACTGGCCGGTCTGGTTGAAGATCGCCATCGCCTGGCGGAACGTCGCGCTGTTGAGCGTATTGATCTTGCTCTGGATGATCTTGGTCTTGGCGGCCATCTTGGCCGACAGGGCGGCGGCATGCTTCGCTTGCTGGGCCGCCGTCTCCTGGGCGTGCCGGGCGGCCGCTTCCGCTGACGACAGCGCGCTGACCTTGTAGCCGTTCTCCGTCTGGATTTGCTGCATGATGGCCGCCCGGCCCAGCAGCGTCTGCGCGTCACTCGAGGTCATTACCTGGAGCGGCGTGCCGAACCCGCCGTCCATGTAACTCTCGGCGGCGACCTGGCCGACGGCGAGCTGGCCCGCGCCGAGCTGCCTTGCCTCCATCGCGTAGGTGGACCGGGCGATCTTGATCTCGGCTTGAGCCGCGCTCAGCTGGACCCGCAATCCGTCGTACTGCTCGCTCAGATTGTTGATCTGATTGGACAGCTGCTTCGCCTGGGCGACCAAGGTGGTGAGGTTGGGCTGTGGAGCGCGGATTGCGGCGCTGCCGACCGCGCTGGGCAGCACGAGGCTGGCCAGCGTCACCGCTCCGGCCAGAAGCGCGGTCCGTTGCCAGCCGCGGCGCCGACCGTCGCGGGCGCGAGCCCGCGGTGAGCAACCCGCTGCGTGCCTGCTTAGGGGCAAGCGCTCCACGTACTCTCCTCTCCTGGACTGCCTACCGGGTTAGCTGACGGGTTCGGGCCGGAGGAGCCCTACCGCGGACGCGGCCGTTGCGGGCCGCTCCATGCGGATTCACCCCGGGAACGCTGTGGGTCCCCGGCTCACTGACGCGCTGGCCGCGCGCCAGGGACTCGGCGGGTCGTGCGGTCGCCCCTGGGGTGTGGGCGTGGCACGGTGACAGCGTTGGACAATAACGGAACAGACGACACACAGTGGCCTGAACCGCAGAATCTTTAACTTGCGTGGCGCGTGTTCCCTGTCTGATCTGCCCATTGGCCAGCGGATGTATACCGCATACAGCGGCCGGGGTCGCGTAGGCCGGCCACTCAGCGTTATCTGTTTCCCGCATCGCCATGCATGTGATCGGCCGCCGCGGCATGTGCGTGATCTGCATGTGATGGGCGGACCTGGTTGTGCGGCCCGGATCGGCCCGGTCCCCGCTCCACCCGTTAGGGTGTGCGGGCGATGGACTACACGATCAGGCGGGCGCGCACCCGGGATGTCCGCGCGATAGCCGGCCTGGTTGGCGACAACGTCTCGTCAGGCCGGCTGCTGGGCAAGGCCACCGTCACGCTCTACGAGGACGTCCAGGAGTTCTGGGTGGCCGAGCGAGTCGAAGACGAGGCGGTGATCGGGTGCGGCGCGCTCCACGTGATGTGGGAGGACCTGGCCGAGATCCGGACGATCACCGTGCACCCGGGCTGTCAGGGTCAGGGTATCGGGCACAGGCTGGTCGAGGCATTGCTGGAGAGCGGGCATGACCTCGGTGTGCGCCGGGTCTTCGTGCTGACTTTTGCGGTTGAGTTCTTTGCCCGCCACGGATTCGAGGAGATCGACGGAACGCCAGTGTCGCCCGGGGTGTACGCAGAGTTGCTCCGCTCGTACGACGAGGGCGTCGCTGAGTTCCTTGACCTCGACCGGGTGAAGCCGAACACCCTCGGCAATACGCGAATGCTGCTCCATTTGTAACGCGGCGGGTCGGCGGTCGGTGGATCAGAACGGCCAGGGATGATCAGACGGGATACTGGGCCGGGGGGACCACGTACCGTCGGCCCGCAGGCGTGGTCCATACGAAAGTGCCCGGCTGGGGCTGTTCAAGGCGCCAACCCGGCCGCTGCTTTATCTGATGATGCGTACGGCAGGCCGGACCGGTATTACAGCGACATGTTGGGCCGCCATCGTCGAACGGAATGGTGTGATCCAGGTCAGCCGCCCACGCTGGCTGCCTGCACACAGCGAAGCGGCAGGTCTGGTCCCGTGCGACGACGAATTCGCGTAGCCGATCCGAGGGCCGGTAGTGTGCCTCAGCCTCCGGATGGCCGCAACCTTTGGCCATCTTTCCGGCCGAGGTTCCGGCTGCCTTTCCGGCCGAGGTTCCGGCTGCGCCCTTCATGCCGGGCACCCGTTGCGCGCCTGACGCCCTCCGCGTGCCGGGCCCGCCCGGCGTGCCCGAGAGGGCTTGGCGCGCGGCGGCAACGGCTGCCTCCAGTACTCTCCCGAGAACGGCCGATCCGCTCAGCTCTTCCGCCGCCATAGACATCGGCTGGGCCGTTCCCTTCACCAGATCCTGGGACAGCGTGAGGGTAATCCGGCTCACCAAGCCAGAACCGCCGCCACCCTGGCCGGGCTGGCCTTGTCTGGGCACGCGAGTAATCAACAGGGCCCGCCCCGCAGAATCGGTGACGATGACCCTCCACTCTGTTCGCGGGTCGCCCGCTGCCATCTCGGCAAGCTCACGGGCGGCGTTGGGCGTGATCGGCGCCAGCCAGCAGACGCTGCCCGGTTCGGCTGACATCCCAGCCAGTGTCCGCCACGGCACCAGCATCCTCACCCCTCCGGCGCGGCCGGGCGGGCACCCGGACGTAGACACGCCGCCGTAGGTCGGCAGGGGAGGCCAAGGCGGCGCTGGCCCACCGGGCACCTGCGGCCCGGTGTGGTCCCGCGGTGGGCGATTGCCGGTCGGCCGAGCCCGCGTGCCCCCGGCGTCTACCGGGTTGTCGTTCCGCCAATCCCGCCCAGCTGGCGGGCAGTCGGCCTGCAGGCTGGTACCTGAGTCTCCTGGCCCGTCCCGCCCCGGTGGGCTCCCGCCGCCCGGCCCGGCTGAGTCCCCGCTGTCCCGCCCCGGTGGGCTCCCGCCGTCACCTCGTGCTGGGCTCCCGCCGCCGGGGTCATCTCTCGGATCGTCTGGGCCATGATCCTGAGGGCCGTCTGGGTCTTGACCCGGGTAGCCCGGCTCCTGGTCGGGGGGATCGTCCGCGCTGTGGCCGGGCGAGCCGTCTTGGCCCGGATCAGCGGGGCCAGGTGCGGCTGGGTCCTCAAGGGGCGGTGGTATCCCCGGCAGGGTGTTCAGGAGCAGCCCGATCAGAACCTGAGCGCGCAGCAGGTCTATCCCGCCCTTGGCCCCGGCCGCTTTCATGGCCTGCGCGAGCGCGGTAATCCGCGCCATCGCAGCACATGCCTGAACTCCCGGCAAGTTGCGGCCGCAGAGGGTCGCCGTCCCTTCCTCGTCCGCGAAGAGGCCGACCCGCGCCCGCCGCTCGGCCTCCTCTCGGCGCCGCTCGGCCGCCCCAGGGTCCACACTGATGACCGCTCGGCGCAGGGTCGCGCGGAGTTGGCCGGTTGTCTGATGCTCCGCCCGGCCCAGGACCCGTTCTTCGACTTCCCGGGCGCCAGCGTCGTTGAGGACACTGGTGAGTTCGGCGATAAGCCGTGCCCGCGGCATGTCGATCCGCCCCTCGGAAAGAGCAGCGTGGGTGCCTGGAAGCCGCCACCGCAGCGTCACCGCGAGATCTGCCCACAACGTGGCCCCGAACTGCGACATGGTAAGCGCGAGGCCCACCTCGGCCGCGGCTTCCGGTGATACCGAGGCCGGACGCCCGTCGGTCTCGACGGGAACCGAGCTGTCCCGGGCGGCAGCGCGCGTGGCCATTTCGGCCACCGCGGTCAGTTCTGCCGCGGCCGCCCAGCTGGCCAGCCGCCGGCCCGCGGCGGCTACGCCGGCCAGCTCGAATCCCGGGAGGTCGCCTACTTCGGCGCGGGACAGCCACCCGGCGAGTCCGGGCCCGGGCAGCAAGTCCTCGACCACACGTCCAGCAAGCTCGCTGAAACCGCCGCCCCCGGCCCCCGACTCGCCGGGTGGCGCCCCGAATGCTCCGGTCGCCCGGTCGTCCCGGCCAGGCGCGGTCTGTCCGGGCCTGGCCTCCGGGCCGCCTGCGGCCAGCAGCATCTCTTCCAGGCCCGTATTCCCGGGCCATGCGAGCGCGAAGCATCCGGAGAAATCCAGCTCGAATCGGGCACCCGCGCCCGCCGCGCCGCCAGCTCGGGATCCACGCTGGCTGGAGGTCGAGCGGGCCCTAGCGTCGTCTGCTGGCATCGGCTCACCTCCTGGATCTCGCTTCGTTGGGAACACACTATCGAGCGCCTCTGACATTTTCTGACCCTGGAAATCGGGTTCGCCACGCCGATCGTTTCCGCGACCCGAGGCCCACCCGAGGCCAGTCATGCCGGGTTCCTCAGCGGTCTTCAGAGGAGACGGAGTTGCTCTGCCGCGGGGCGGCGGGGGCCTGCGGGTACTGAGCGGTCCAGCAGGCGGGGCTCTATCGCGGCCAGGAATGGGGAAGGTCCCCCGGACGTGACTCCGTGCCTGCTACGGCGCGCGGCGCAGGTCAGCAGCAGGTGTGTCCGGGCTCTGGTCATGCCGACGAACAGCAGTTGACGTTCCTCCGCCTGGTCCGGGCCCGCGCCGGAGCCAGCCCCGGGAAGCCAGAGCGGGAGCAGGCCTTTCTCGCAGCCCGCCAGGAACACCACCGCGAACTCCAGACCCTTGGCGGCGTGCAGGGTCAGCAGCGTGATCACGTCGGCGCGGGGATCCAGGGCGTCTACCTCAGCCCCGAGCGAGATCTCGGTGAGGAAGCGCGCCAGGTCGTCACCGCAGCGCCGGGCGAGCGGCGCGAGGATCTCTCCTGCGGTCCGGATGTCTACGTCGGCCCCAGGTCCCTCGGAGTGCGCCGTGAGCCGATCTACGGCCGTCCCCAGCAAGTGGGGCACGGCCAGTTCGCTGGCGGCCCCATCCACGGCCCCTAGCCGCATCTCATGGGCGATCGCTGGCACCCCCGTCCGGCGCTCCAGCAAGTCATGTGAGCGCTTCTGGAACGGGAGCCCAGCGCGGTTCAGGGCCTGGCCGAGCGAGGCCGCCTGGGCGTCCGTGCGGTACAGGATGGCGATATCGGCCAAGCCGATCCCGTCGTGACCGTGCCCATCCGCGCGACCGCTGTCCAGCGAGTGGAACGACGAGCCGCCGAGCAGGCGGTCGATGGCCTCCGCGATCCAGGCGCCTTCGCCGTGCTCGTTCGCCGCCTCGTGGAAAGTGATGGCCGGGGCGGCCCCGGGCGGCGGGCCGGCGGTCACCGGGCGCAGCACCCGCCCCGGAACGAGCGTGGTGGGTGCGACCGCCTGCAGCGCTCCGGCGACGATCGCCGGGCTCGACCGGTAGTTCGTGGTCAGCCGCAATGTCATGGCCCCTGGGTAGTCTTCGGTGAAGCGCAGGAAGAAGCCCACGTCCGCGCCGCGGAACCCGTAGATGGCCTGATCGGGATCCCCGATCACGGTCAGTCCCGCGCCGTCCGCCGCCGGGCTCGCGCCGTCCGCCCCCGCCCCCGGGCTCGCGCTCAGCAGCCGCAGCAGCGCGTACTGCGTGGCGTCGATGTCCTGGTATTCGTCGACGCTGATGCGGCACCAGCGGCTCCGCAGGGCCGCCGCGATGGACGGCTCGTCGCGGAGCAGCGCCACCGGCAGTTCCACGAGACCATCGAAATCCACCAGGCCGCGGGCGGCGAGCGCCTTCCGCATCAGGTCGCGCCGGGCCGGGTCGCCGGCGGCGTCGCGCAACAGCGCCCGGCCCGAGCGAGGCGACCCGGCGAGATCCGCGGCCACCTCCTGCCGGGCCTTCTCATCGGCGACACCGAAATCCACCGGCAATCCGGCGCGCCCGTGCTGTTCCCGCAGGATCATCAGGCCGAGTCCGTGGAAGGTGGTCACGGTCAGCCCGGGCGCCTGCCGGGGGATCAGCGCGGCCAGTCGCTGGCGCATTTCTTCGGCCGCCCGCCGGGTGAACGTGATCGCGAGGCAGGACTGCGCCGCCACGCCGCGCTGCGCGACCGCGGCGGCCATCCGGTGCGTGAGCGTTCGCGTCTTCCCAGTCCCGGGTCCCGCGATGATCATCAACGGCCCGTCGGCGGTGGCGGCCGCCCGCTGGTCCGGGTCGAGGCCGTCAATCAGGGAATGTTCTTCCTCAACGGCTGCCGCACGGAACTCCCTCGGCCCAGCGGTATCGCCTCGGCGGCCAGCCACAACTGGCGGTGAAGCCCCCGCGGCCATGGGAGGTGCGCCCGGGACGCCTGCCGCAAGCCGGCCGGCTCGATCTGTCTCGGTGGGCCGGGGCGGAGCCGGCCGGTCGAAGAGCGCACCGGCCGCATCCAGTTCCCGGTCACGGAACAGCCGGATCGAGCCGTACTCGCCGTCGTAACCGGGGTCCTTGATCACCTCACCGCGGCGCAGCCGGGCCACGGCCTCGCCCAGCAGGCTGCCGCCCGCCCGGCTCACCTCGGCGATGGGCGTTTCGCACAGGATCGTGAGTTCCGGGCCCAGCGCGGCGACGAGCCGGCTCACTTCGGCGGTGACCTTCTTGCTCTTGGTCCCGGTGGCGAGGATCTCGCCCACGATTTCCGGCAGGGCGACCAGATTGGTGGAACCAGCCGCTCCCTCCGGCCGGTAACCGGCGGGCCGGTCGGCGAGCTCCGCGACCCGGTGCAACACGCCGATGGTCAGCGGTTTGCCACAGTGCGGGCAAATATCGCCGTGCTCGGCGGACTGGCCAGGCTCGAAGCGGATCCCGCATTTGCGGTGCCCGTCCACGTGGTAACGGCCGCCTTCGGGAAAGAAATTGATCGTGCCGGCCAGGCCCGTCCCGCTGCGGAGCGCCCCCTCGATGGCGAAGTAGTCGAGTTCCGTGCGCAGCGTCGTGGCCTCGCGGCCCACCATCGGCGGCGAATGGGCATCCGAGTTGCTGACCAGCTGGTAGCGGTCGAGCGAGGAGCACATCCAGTTCATCGACGGGTCGGACGACAATCCCGTCTCGACCGCGAACACGTGCTCCGCGAGATCGGCGTAGCAGTCCGCGACGGCGTCGAACCCGGACTTGGAGCCGAGCACCGCGAACCAGGGTGTCCAGATGTGCGCGGGTACCAGATAGCAGCCAGGCCCGGCGCTGAGCGTGATTTCCAGTAGGTGGCGTGAGTCGAGCCCGAGGATCGGGCGGCCGTCCGAGGCCAGATTCCCGATGGCCGCCAGCGCCGCGGTGATCCGGTCCGCTGCCTCGAAGGTCGGTGCATAGAGCAAATGGTGCACTTTCCTGGTCCGCTCGCCACCCCGGTAGATGGTCGAAATCTCGGACGACAACATGAAGCGGACCGGCTGGCCGCAACTGGCGGGGGCGGTGCGCCGCAGCCGCGCCTCCAGGTCGCGGCGGAGCCGGAACAGGCCAGGCTCGGCGGGGACGAGGGTCGCCCGCAGTTCCTGCGCCCACGCCGGATGGGTGAAGTCGCCCGTTCCGACTACGGTGATCCCCTTGCGCAGCGCCCACCAAGCCAGAGAAGGGATGTCACAGGTCTTGCTGCAGGCCCGGGAGAACCGGGAGTGGATGTGCAGGTCGGCGTGGAACATGCCGTCGCTGCCCGCTTTCTGTGCCGCGTTTTCTGTGCTGGGTCTGACCAAACCCCGCGGCGGCGGATCGGCGCCGCGGCCGCGGGGGCCGGATCCGATCCTGCCACGGCGCCGGGCGGTCATGGGCCGCCTTCGCGGGCCGCAGGATCAGCCGTGAACACTGGGGCGCGGGCGCGCCTGCTTTGGTCATGGGTAAGAATGCATAAGTCAGGCCAGTGCGCCGCGGCGCAAAGCGGTAGCGCTGTTAACCGGGTGACGGTGAACGGATGATCCCGGGGCCAGACGAACTTGATGATCAGCGGGTCGGTAGAAAGGAGTGCGCCATGCTCGCGGACCTGGCGGCACTGACCCCGTCGTTGGTTGTGTGCGTGGCCTTCCTGATCGGGGTCGGACTCTTCCTGCGGCGCCAGATGGCGGCGAAGCAGTCCAGCAGAGATGATGACGCCCCGGACGATATTTCCGGCGACAGCGGGATTCCGGAGCCTGAGCGTTCACGGCCGTCCTCGCGGCCAGATCGCGGTGAGGGCTAGCGGCCTTCTGGATGAACTGCGCCCTCCAGTAGCACGATAGATCGGCTTGCCCGATTGATGCCGGCCTATCCGTGCATGATTACGGAGAGTTACAGCAATCTTCCGTGTCGTCTGCCTTGCCATGCCGAGATGGAACTCGCACTTCGATTCCGGTGGTGTGAATTGGCAAACGCAACTGTCCTGGTATATGTTTGCAACCTAATAAACGTGCTCCAGTGGAAGGGCTGGCTCCCATGGCTCAGAAGGTGAAGGTGACGGTCGTCTGCGACCTTCCTCACGACGGTGAGGTCGAGGGGACGGAGACGGTTTCGTTCTCCTTTGACGGAACTGCCTACGAGATCGACGTGTGCTCGCCGCACGCTAAGGAACTTCGCGAGAAGTTCGGACCGTATACCGATCATGCGCGCAGGGCTAGCGGCGCAGGCCGCCGCCGTCGCGCCAGGACCGGTCCGGGCCGTGAGCGAAGTTCAGAAATCAGGGCATGGGCGAAGCAGCGCGGTTACAAGGTCAGTGAGCGGGGCCGCATTCCGGCCACGATCATCACGGAGTATGACGCCGCTCACTAGTCTCAGCGCAGGGCCCGCAGGCGGCTCGCGACGCACCGGCTATTGTGGTATTGCAGGCCGGTCTCGCGCGACGTGTGCGGGCCCTGTGGCATGTCGTGGGGTCTTCTGTCGCCGCCCAGTGCGCACGTCCCGTCGCCTCGCTGAGAGGCAGGCCGGTGTTCGTTGAGCGCCAGGCTTGGCGTTCGCTTGCGGCGTACTAGGGAACACCTTCCCCACTTGCCGGAGTTGGATGGGATGAACGCCCTCCTGCCGGGGAACGTTTTCATCATGTGCGGCATATCGCGCGGCACACCGTCCGGCATGCGGGCTAACATGCGGAAGGGATGGGTCCCGGACAACCAGGCATCTGGGCCTCCCCGACCGCTCTGTGAGGAGCGACGAGATGTTCGAAAGGTTTACCGACCGGGCGCGGAGGGTCGTGGTCCTGGCTCAAGAAGAGGCCAGGATGCTCAACCACAACTACATCGGCACCGAGCACATCCTGCTTGGCCTCATCCACGAGGGTGAGGGCGTGGCGGCCAAGGCCCTGGAGTCGCTGGGGATCAGCCTGGAGGCCGTACGGCAGCAGGTGGAAGAGATCATCGGCCAGGGCCAGCAGGCGCCTTCCGGGCATATCCCGTTCACGCCGCGCGCCAAGAAAGTGCTGGAGCTGTCCCTCCGCGAGGCTCTGCAACTGGGGCACAACTACATCGGCACCGAGCACATCCTGCTTGGCCTCATCCGTGAGGGCGAGGGCGTGGCCGCTCAGGTGCTGGTCAAGCTGGGCGCAGACCTGAACCGGGTCCGCCAGCAGGTCATCCAGCTTCTCCACGGCTACCAGGGCAAAGAGCCCGCGGCAGCGGGTGCGCCGTCCGAGTCCGCGCCGTCGACCTCCCTGGTCCTCGACCAGTTCGGCCGGAATCTGACCGCCGGCGCGCGTGAGGGCAAGCTCGATCCGGTGATCGGCCGGGAGAAAGAGATCGAGCGGGTCATGCAGGTCCTGTCCCGCCGGACCAAGAACAACCCGGTGCTCGTCGGCGAGCCCGGGGTGGGCAAGACCGCCGTGGTCGAGGGGCTGGCCCAGAAGATCGTCAAGGGCGAGGTGCCTGAGACGCTGAAGGACAAGCAGCTTTACACGCTGGATCTCGGCGCTCTGGTGGCCGGGTCACGCTACCGCGGTGACTTCGAGGAGCGGCTGAAGAAGGTCCTCAAGGAGATCAGGACCCGCGGCGACATCATCTTGTTCATCGACGAACTGCACACCCTGGTGGGCGCGGGCGCGGCGGAGGGCGCGATCGACGCGGCGTCCATCCTGAAGCCGATGCTGGCCCGGGGCGAGCTGCAGACCATCGGGGCGACCACGCTCGATGAGTACCGCAAGCACCTCGAGAAGGACGCGGCACTGGAGCGGAGGTTCCAGCCGATCCAGGTGGCCGAGCCGACCATCTCGCACACCATCGAGATCCTCAAGGGTCTGCGTGATCGCTATGAGGCCCATCACCGGGTGTCCATTACCGATGGCGCTCTCGTCGCGGCCGCCCAGTTGGCGGACCGGTACATCAGCGACCGGTTCCTGCCGGACAAGGCCATCGACCTGATCGACGAGGCCGGGTCGCGCATGCGCATCCGCCGGATGACCGCGCCACCTGACCTGCGCGAGTATGACGAGAAAATCGCCCAGGTGCGGAGGGAAAAGGAGTCGGCCATAGACTCCCAGGACTTCGAGAAGGCGGCCGCGCTCCGGGACAACGAGAAGCAGCTGATCGCTAAGAAGGACGCCAGGGAGAAGGAGTGGAAGGCCGGCGACATGGACGTTGTCGCCGAGGTGAATGAGGAACTCATCGCCGAGGTCCTGGCCACCGCAACGGGCATCCCGGTGTTCAAGCTGACCGAGGAGGAGTCGCAGCGTCTTCTGCGCATGGAGGACGAGCTTCATAAGCGCGTCATCGGGCAGAATGATGCGATCAAGGCACTGTCGCAGGCCATCAGGCGGACTCGGGCCGGGCTGAAGGACCCGAAGCGCCCAGGCGGCTCATTCATCTTCGCCGGGCCGTCAGGGGTCGGTAAGACTGAGCTTTCCAAGACGCTTGCCGAATTCCTTTTCGGTGACGAGGACTCGCTGATCCAGCTCGACATGAGCGAGTACATGGAGAAGCACACCGTGTCGCGCCTGTTCGGCTCGCCGCCCGGGTATGTCGGCTATGAGGAGGGCGGCCAGCTAACCGAGAAGGTGCGCCGCAAGCCGTTCTCGGTCGTCCTGTTCGACGAGATCGAGAAGGCCCATCCGGATATCTTCAACTCCTTGCTGCAGATCCTTGAGGACGGCCGTCTGACCGATGCTCAAGGCCGGCTGGTGGACTTCAAGAACACCGTCATTATCATGACGACCAACCTCGGCACCCGGGACATCTCGAAGGGCGTCTCCGTTGGTTTCGCCCGGAAGGGTGAATCCCGCGGTTCCTACGACCGGATGAAGTCCAGGGTCCAGGAGGAACTGAAGCAGCACTTCAGGCCGGAGTTCCTGAACCGGGTGGACGACACGATCGTCTTCCATCAGCTCACTCAGGAGGAGATCGTCACGATCGTCGACCTGATGATCGCCAAGGTGGACGAGCGGCTCAAGGATCGCGACATGGGCCTGGAGCTTCGTCCGGCGGCCAAGACGCTGCTCTCCGAGAAGGGTTACGACCCGGTACTCGGCGCGCGGCCGTTGCGGCGCACCATTCAGCGGTCGATCGAGGACAGCCTGTCCGAGAAGATCCTGTTCGGTGAGCTGAAGGCGGGCCAGATCGTCATCGTGGACGTGAAGGGCACCGGTGAGGAAGCCCAGTTCACGTTCAAGGGCGTGGCCAAGCCGGACGCGGTGCCTGACGCGCCGCCGGTCGAAGTCGAGAGCAGCGCCGCGGCCGAAGGCCGGGTCGCGGGAACGCAGCAGGACTGAGCCGAGTTCAGCGGAACGGTCAGCGAGAGCCTGGCCGGGGCGGACGCCCCGGCCAGGCTTTTTGCTGCCGTGGCTAGCAGGGGAGGGCGAAGCGGCCGTCTGGGAGGGGATCAACCAGGCCGTCCGCGATGAGGGTGTCGAGGGCCCGGGCGCGCTGCTAGGGGTCCGGCCAGACAGCGTCCAGCGGCGGCGCGGTGACGGGGCCGGCCGCCTCCCGGAGGACCGCGAGCAGGCGGCCACGGCACTGCCGGTCGGTGCCTTCGTAGGCCTGGCCGCCGCGGCGGCCGGCACTGGCCGCTGGGCTTCCGGCCAGCCGCCAGGCGCAGGAACGGGCCACCGGGCAACTGGCGCAGTCGGGGCGCGCCGCGGTGCACACCAGTGCGCCCAGTTCCATGACCGCCACCGACCACCGTGCCGCCCGGCTGGGCTGCGCCGGAAGCAGTGACTCGGCCAGCCGCACCTCGGCTGCGGATGGGCTGACGGGCGGCCGCTCCTGGCCGTTGACCAGCCGCGCAAGGACCCGGCGCACGTTGGTGTCCAAGACTGCCTGCCGTTGCCCGAAGGCGAAGGCCGCCACCGCGGCGGCCGTGTAGGAGCCGATCCCGGGCAGAGCCAGCAGCGCGTCCATTGACGCGGGAACCTCGCCACCATGGCGTTGCGTCAGGATCAGCGCGGTCGCATGCAGCCGGAGTGCCCGCCTCGGGTATCCCAGGCGTCCCCATGCTCGCACGGCGTCCCCGGCCGGTGCGGCGGCGAGCGATGCTGGCTCCGGCCACCGGGTGAGCCAGGCTTCGTACACCGGGAGCACCCTCGCGACCGGCGTCTGCTGCAGCATGACCTCGCTGACCAGGACGGCCCAGGCCGTCGCATCCGGGCGGCGCCAGGGCAGGTCCCGTTGATGAGAGTGGTACCAGCGCAGGATCTCGGTCACATTCCCGGTTGCCATGATGGCTTTGATCCTCGCACGGCCAGGGGCCCGGCGCGCGGGCGGAGTCCGGCTACGGACGGTAGTCGTGAGCCTGGCCCGGAAGGTGTTCTGGCCGTGTCTGGCCGTGAATATGTCGTCTTTGAACTGGGAAAATGTCACCCGCGGTCGGCGGGTCGCTGAGCACTCTCCGTAACTATCTTGCATACTCGTGGCATGGGCCCGAACGCGTCTGGTGGCCAGCAACGCACACCTCAGCCGGAGATATTCTGGCGGCGCCGGGCCATCGCGCTCGCGCTTGGCATCGCGGTGGTCGGGTTGCTGGCGTGGGCCGTGAACGGGGTGGTCGGCGGGAGCAGCGCGACCAGTCAGACCGCGGGCATCGGGCACGCGAAGGGCACCGGGGTGGTCCCGGCCAGCGCTCCCGCCATGCCCGCCGCGATGCCGTCCGGTACCAGCGCCTCGGGTCAGGCCTCGGCGTCCCAGCCGGCCACGCCCACACCGACCGCCACGCCCACACCGACGCGCAAGACGGTCTCCATCGCGCACACCGGCGATGGCTGCCTCCCGGGGAGCGTCGTCATCAGCCTGACCGCGGCTACGCAAAGCTACAGCCGGGGAGTCCTGCCGCAGTTTGACGTCACGGTCGTCTCGACGGCCGCCCATACGTGCGCCTTCGATATCGGCGCGAAGGACGTACGGGTAGTGATCAAATCGGGTCCGGCCCGGATCTGGGCCTCGTCCGACTGCCCGCCGGGCGCCGGCTCCCGGATCACCAAGCTGGCCCGGGGCGTGCCCGCGATGCTGCACATGTCCTGGGACAGGAAGACGTCCGTGCCCGGCTGCGGGTCGGCCGGCGTCGTGGCCCGCCCAGGCACCTATACGGCCACCGTCTACAGCGGCCAGCTCCGCAGCAACACCTTGGTCTTCGTGCTCCGTGGCCAGGGGATCGCGGAGCCCTGATCAGCCGGTCACACGTAGCGTTCCAGGATCGAAACCTCAGCCAGCCTGGACAGGCCTTCCCGCGCACCGCGGGCATGCGCTTCGCCGATGCCCGCCACCTGCTGAAGCTCATCGACGCTCGCGGCCAGGAGTTTCTGGAGCCCGCCGAAATGCCCGGCCAGCCGTTCCACCGCGGCCCTCGGTAGCCTCGGCACCTTGGCCAGCAGGCGGTAACCCTGGGGGCTGACGGGATCGTCCAGCATGCCCGATCCGCCCAGCCCGAGCACTCCCGCCACCGTCGCCACGTCCAGCAGTTCCTCCGGGGCCAGGGCAGCCAGCTCCGCGAGCACCTCAGCGGTCCGGAACGCCAGGTCTCCCCCGGCCACGGGCAGGTAATCCTGGACGATGAGCTGCCGCTCGAAGTCGCTGCCCGCGACCAGTTCGTCGAGCTGCAGCGCGAGAAGCCGGCCGTCGGTGCCCAGCTCCACCATGTAGCCCTCGATCTCCCGCGCGATGCGCCGGACCATCTCCAGGCGCTGGGCGACCGCGGTGACATCGCGGACGGTCGCGAGGTCCTCGATCTCGAGCGCGGTCAGCGCGCCGGAGACTTCGTCCAGGCGGAGCTTGTACCGTTCGAGGGTGGCCAGGGCCTGATTGGCACGGGACAGGATCGCGGCCGGCTCTTCCAGCACGTACCGGGTGCCGTCCAGGTACAGAGCAATGATCCGCATGGATTTGCTGACCGCGATGACCGGGTAACCGGTCTGTCTCGCGACACGTTCCGCGGTCCGGTGGCGGGTCCCCGCCTCATCTGTGGGCAGCGCCGGGTCCGGCACCAGGTGCACCGCCGCGCGGACGATGTGCTCGGCCCTCGCGTCCACCACGATGGCGCCGTCCATCTTGGCCAGCTCACGCAGCCTGGTCGCGGAGAAGCCGACCTTAAGCTCGAAGCCGCCGGTGCATACCTCGTCAACCACGTGCCCGTCACCGAGCACGATAAGGGCGCCGGTATTGCCCCGCAATATCCGCTCAAGACCGTCCCGGAGCGGGGTGCCCGGAGCGAGTGCCGCAAGGGCGGCCCGGCGGCGCTCATCTGTGTTTCTTATGACTGGGCCCTGGTCTGGCGACACCGAACCCCCGGAAGATTGCTGGTCACGATTAGTCTATCCGCGCCGGACGCGGTGTGCCGGCCGTCAGCCCCCGAAGGCCAGCGCGATGGCCTCCCCGATGGTCTCCACCTCCCTGACGTCGATGACCGCTGGCTCGGCGGCCGGCTCGGCGCTCCGCTGTCTGGCGCTTCCCGGCTCGGCGCTCCGCTGTCTGGCGCTCTCCGGCTCGGCGCTTCCCGGCGCGGCGCTGCGCGGTCCGATGCTGCGTGGTCCGGTGCCGCGCGGCAGCCCGCCGGAGCCAGCGGGCACGATGGCGCGGCGGAAACCCATCCGCTCGGCCTCGGCCAGCCTTCGCTGGACACCGCTGACCCGCCGTACCTCGCCGGCCAGTCCCACTTCCCCGATGGCGACCAGGCCCCCGGGCACGCTGAGGTTGGCGATCGCGCTGGACAGGGCCAGCGCCACGGCCAGGTCCACGGACGGCTCGGTCAGCCGTACGCCGCCGACGGTCGCCGCGTACACATCCTGCTTGCCGATCTTCAGGCTGGCTCGCCGCTGCAGCACCGCGAGGACCATGCCGACCCGCGACGCGTCCAGGCCGGAGGTGACGCGGCGCGGTACGTCAAGGACCGACCCGGCCACCAGGGTCTGCACCTCCGCCACGAGCGGGCGCCGGCCCTCCAGGGTCACCGTCACGCACGTTCCAGGTACCGGATCGCGGTGCTGCGACACGAACAGGCCGCTCGGATCCGGCAAGCCGATCAGGCCGTATTCACCGAGGTCGAAGCAGCCGATCTCGTCCGTCGGGCCGTAGCGGTTCTTGAGCGCCCGCACCATGCGCAGCTGCGCGTGCCGGTCACCCTCGAAGTGCAGGACCACGTCCACCAGGTGCTCGAGTGTTCGTGGCCCGGCGATCGACCCGTCCTTGGTAACGTGCCCGACCAGCACGGTGGTGAGGGCCTGCTGCTTCGCCACCGCCATCAGCGCCGCGGTGACCTCACGGATCTGGGTGACCCCGCCTGGGGTGCCGTCCACACCGTCCGCGGTGATCGTCTGAACCGAGTCGACGATCAGCAAATGCGGCTTGACCGCCGCCACGTGCGCGAGCACGGCGGACAGTTCGGTTTCCGCCGCCAGGAAGAGGTGCTTGCCGACCGCGCCGACCCGGTCGGCACGCAGCCTCACCTGGGCGGCTGACTCCTCGCCGGTCACGTAGAGAACGGGCCCGGCCTCGGAGGCCAGCGCACCCGCCTCGAGCAGCAGCGTCAACTTGCCCACCCCTGGCTCACCGGCCAGCAGCACGACCGCACCGGGCACCAGCCCGCCGCCCAGCACCCGGTCCAGCTCGTCGAGGCCGGTGGGGCGGGCGCTGGCCGCGCTGGCATCGACCTCCCCGATGGGAAGCGCAGGGTGGGCGGGCACGGCGGCCACCGCCGGCCAGCCCGCTGCCCGCCGCGAGCGGGCCTGCCCGCCAATCGCGGCCTCCTCGACCGTGCCCCATGACTGGCACTCGCCGCAGCGCCCGGACCACTTGGTGGTTTGCCAGCCGCATTCGCCGCACCGGTACAGCAGTCCCGCGGATGACTTCGCCATGCTGGCACCGTAGCGGCCGGGTCGGACACTCCGGCCGGAACGCTCCGGCGGGACACTCCCGCAGGTCACGCGGTGAGCCCGCCCGGCGGCCGCGCCGCATAAGCTGGTGGCGAGGCCCGAGACCGTTTCGCGTGCCTGGAAGGAGACACGTTGAGCAATGCCGCCGTGACGCCCAGATGCCTGGTGGCGCTGTCCACCGCATCGGTCTTCCCGGATAGGGTGCCCGACGCGTTCGAAGTGGCGGCCCGCCTCGGCTACGACGGCGTCGAGGTCATGGTTTCCGTCGACGCGGTCAGCCAGGACGTGGACGTGCTCCGCAGGCTGGTCGACTATCACGGCATTCCCATCCTGGCCATCCACGCTCCCAACCTGCTGGTCACTCAGCGGGTCTGGGGCCGCGAGCCATGGGGAAAGCTGGTCAAGGCCAAGCAGGTGGCCGAGGAGCTGGGCGCGCGGGTGATCGTCGTGCATCCGCCGTTCCGCTGGCAGCGGGAATACGCCAAGGATTTCGGGGCGGGCCTGGCGCGGATGGAGGAAGACAGCGACATCGTGTTCGCCGTCGAGAACATGTACCCGCTGCGCGCCGGGGGCGCGGAGGTCGCGCCGTACGCCCCGCACTGGAACCCCGTCCCGCTGGACTACCCGCACGTCACCCTCGACGTCTCGCACGCCGCGGTGTCCGGGTCCGACGCGCTGGAGATGGCCGATGAGCTGGGCGGCCGACTCGCGCACCTGCACCTCGCCGATGGGGCAGGCGTCCCGTACCGGGACGAGCACCTGATCCCCGGGCACGGCACGCAGCCGTGCGCGGCACTGCTCAGGATGCTCGCATCGGATGGATACACGGGAACGGTCGTGCTCGAGGTGAACACGCGCCGCGCAACGACCAGGGAAGCTCAGCAGGCCGACCTGGCCGAGTCGCTCGAATTCGCCCGGACACACCTCGGCCAGGCCGCGCCGGCCCGGACAGGCGCCGGCCGGGGCTCCGGGGTTTCCGCGCCACCACCCCGATGACGATCGAGCAGTCCGGCAGAACCCCGGCACGCCGCGACCGGGCAGGCGGCGACGCTCATCACGGTCGCACCGACCGGAGCCGAGTCCGACAAGGCCGCGGTGCCGGCGCTGCCCGTCACCCTCAGCGAACTGGTCGCCAGTGCCGCGGAGTGCCGGGCCGCCGGAGCCGCGGTGATCCACGTGCACATCAGGGACGACGAGGCACGCCCGACGCTGGACCTGGGCAGGCTGAAGGACACGGTGCGGGCACTGCGGGAAAGCACCGACCTGATCGTGCAGCTGTCCACCGGCGGCGCGGTCACCGACGGTTTCGACGACCGGCTGGCCGTGCTCGACGCCGCGCCCGACGCGTGCTCACTCACTTGCGGCACGGTCAACTTCGGTGACGAGGTGTTCGCGAACCCGTGGCCCTTCATCCGCGACCTGTACGCCCGGACCCAGGAACTCGGCGTGGTGCCCGAGTTCGAGATCTTCGACCTGGGCCACGCGGCCACGCTGCACCGGCTGCTGGCCGAACTCGGTGCCCCGCATGGCGGGCACGTGCACTGCGACCTGGTGATGGGGGTGCCCGGAGGGATGCCAGGCGACGCGGCGACGCTGGCCGCGGCGGTGGCGGCATTGCCCGAGGGGGCCACCTGGTCCGCCACCGGGGTGGGCCGGGCCACGCTGCCGGTGCTGTTCGCCGCGCTCGCTGCCGGGGGGCATCTGCGCGTGGGCATGGAGGACACCACCTCGTTCGCCCGGGGCCGGCCGGTCACCGGCAATGCCGAGCTTGTGGAGCGTGCCGCGGCGCTGGCCGGGCTGGCCCAGCGGCCGCCGATGCTGCCCGACGAGGCCCGCGTGATGCTGGGGGTGAACGGCCGTCGCTGAGAGCCCGGTCCTGGCCGAGGTGGTCCGGTCCGGCTTCGCCGAGTCCAGGCACCGCGGCGCCGTGGTCGTGCTGGGCGCCGACGGCCACCTCCGCCGCGCCGCCGGCGAGGTGACTGAGCCGCTGTTCCCCCGCTCGTCGGTCAAGCCGATGCAGGCGGCCGGTATGCTCCGCCACGGCCTGGACATCGACGGCAAGCTGCTGGCGCTCGCGGCCGCCAGCCATTCCGGTGAGGACTTCCACGTCGCCGGGGTCCGCGAGATCCTGGCCGGGCCGGCCTCGGCGAAGACGCGCTGCGTTGCCCGCTCGCGCTGCCTATGGACCCGCCGGTGCAGCAGGCCCTGCTGCGCCGCGGCGGCAGCGCCGACCGCGTCCACATGAACTGCTCCGGCAAGCACGCGGCCATGCTCGCCACCTGCGTTTCAGCCGGCTGGCCGACCGGCAGCTACCTCGACCCCGATCATCCGCTGCAGGTGGGTATCCGCGGCACGCTGGAGGATCTAGCCGGTGAGCGGGCGGCCGCGGTGGCCGTGGACGGCTGCGGCGCCCCGCTCTTCGCGCTGTCCCTGACCGGCCTGGCCCGGGCGCTGCGCGCCATGACGCTGGCCGGCCCAGGATCCCCCGAACGCCGGGTCGCCGACGCCATGCGCGGCTACCCCGACTGGACATCGGGCCGCGCACGGCCGGAGAGCGCGCTGATGACGGCCGTTCCCGGGCTGCTGCTGAAGTCCGGCGCGGAGGGGGTGGAGGGCTTCGCGCTGGCCGACGGCCGGGCCGTGGCGTACAAGATCGAGGACGGCGCCAGCCGGGCCCGGCCGCCGCTCACCGTGGCGCTGCTGCGCGCCCTGGGCGTGGCCGCCGAGCCGGGCGTGGACAATGCCGCACTGGACTGGATCGGAAGTGTTCCAGTCATCGGAGGTGACGCGATCGTGGGCGAGATCCGGGCCAGAATTCCGTTCTGAAGCACGGGGTTCGGGGTGCTAGCCAGGGCGTTTGCAAATGCAAGCGGATTTTGATTCACTGTCGGCGTGAGCCGCATGAATGTGAGTTCGATCGGCGAGTACATCCGCGATCAGCGCGAGCAGGCGAAGTTTTCGCTTCGCCAGCTGGCCGCCGCGGCCGGTGTCTCCAACCCGTACCTCAGCCAGATCGAGCGGGGCTTGCGCAGGCCAAGCGCCGAGATCCTGCAGCAGATCGCCAAGGGCCTGCGGATCTCCGCCGAGGCGCTCTACGTGCAGGCTGGCATCCTGGAAGAACGGCCGCCGGACTCAGGGGTGCGGGCGGCCGTGCTCGCCGAGCCGGGCCTCACCGAGCGGCAGAAGCAGGTGCTCCTGGAGATCTTCGATTCCTTCCGCAAGGAGACGGCCGCGCGGGCGGCCGCCGCCGGTGACGCCCGGGCCGATACGGCCGCGGACGAGGACGCCGACGTGACCGCGGAACGGCTGATGGCCAGAGCCGGTCACGGACGGGCGCACGGGCTGGTGGTGGAGGATGACGACGATGATCCGCTGGCGGGCGATGATCCGCTGGCGGGCGGCGGCGACGCCTTCCACGGCCGGGCGTAACCAAACCGAAAACGTCGAGGCCGGCCGGAAACGGCCGCCCGGGAAAGGATGACCAGGCATGAATCGTGCCATCGACGTGACGGCCGAAGTGCGCAAGCTGACCAGCCGCAAGCCGCTGCATGCGGCGGCGGGCGCCGGTGTCATGGCTACTGAGGCGCTGCGCGATCTTCCCGCGCGGATCGCCCGGTGGCGGGCGGAGGGGACCGTGGCGTCGCTGCCGGCCCGGGCCAGTGAAGTCGTGACGATCGCGCGCGCCAAGGCGGCCCGCGGTTATGACCACCTGGCCGACCGCGGCGAGCGCGTGCTGGCCGGCCAGAGTGCCCCACGCGGCCAGGGCGCGGCGGCAGGCGTGAGCACGGTGGCCGACAAGAGCGCCGTGGTGAGCAAGAACACCGCCGCGGCCAAGAGCACCGCGGCCAGCAAGAGCGTCAGTGCGGGCAAGAGCGCCGGGAACGGGAAGGTCCGGTAGGGCTGGTGATTACGGCAGGCCCCGGGCGGGCCGGACGGAACCGCCGAATCCCGGCAGGACGGGCACTCGGTCCCAAGGTCCGCCTGGACCGGATAGCCTGAAACCGTGTTCGCGACATCTGGGGCCTACACCCCGCTCTACTGGTTCTTCGAGGTTCTCGCGATCGCGGCGTTCGTTGCCGAGGCGTGGGCCTTCATCGACGCGCTGCGGCGGCCCACTCCGGCGTTCGTGTCGGCAGGTAAGCAGACCAAGCCGCTGTGGCTGATCATCCTCGGCGTGGCCGTGGTGATCGGGTTGTACACCTGCGTCTACGCCGGCGGCGCGTCCGCCGTTGGCATCCTGTCCATCGCGGCGTTCGTGGCGGCGGCGATCTACCTCACCGACGTCCGGCCCAAGGTCCGTGGAATCTCGGGCGGGGGCACGAGTTCCGGTCCGTATGGGCCCTGGTGACACTTCGGGTGGGCTGACTAGTCCGCGATGCGGATGCGCAGCCGCCGGAATCCCTTGCCCTTGTTCTCGATCTTGACCACCTCGATCACACCGACCTGTCTCGTCGAGCTGACGTGGGTACCGCCGTCTGCCTGCTGGTCCAGCCCCACGATGTCGATGATCCGGACGTCGGGTACGTCGGGCGGGATCAGGTTGGTCGCGGTCCGGATGATGTCGGGAATGGCGAGCGCCTCGCCGCGAGGCAGCACCCGCACGTCGATGCGGCGGCCCGCTGCGATTTCCGCGTTGCACGCCGCCTCGACGGTCTCCTTGAAGCCGGGCGGCACCTCCGGGAGATCGAAATCCATCCTGGCTGCCAGCGGCTCCATATTTCCGCCCGTGACCAGCGCGCCGAAGTCACGGAACACCACGCCGCAGAGCACGTGCAGTCCTGAATGCGTCCGCATCAGCGCGGTCCGGCGCTCGTCTTCGACCGCTCCGCGCACCGCGGTGCCGGCGGGCGGCAGCGGATCGCCTGGCTCGGGGATCAGGTAGAGGTCGTCGGCCTTCCTGCGCGCCGGCGATCCTGGTCTGCACTCCCCCCCAGAGCAGGACCCCATGGTCGGGTGGCTGGCCGCCGCCCCCGGGGTAGAACGCCGACCTGTCCAGCACGATCCCGTCGGGTTCCGCGGCCAGCACCACGGCATCCCATTCACGCAGCGTCTGGTCATCCAGTTCGAGCCGGTGCGTGCGCCATTGCGTTTCGCCCACGCGGGCCAGCCTACTGCCGGGCCCCAGCCCGGCTGGGAGCAGTTCAGATCGGCAAGACGAGCAGCGCGGCCGGGACAACGACGAGGGCCACGGCGGCCGCGCCGACCAGGGTGAGCGCGGCGGCCGAGAGCCCGGGCGCCGGCTCGAGCAGGCGGGCCACCCGCGTGGCCACCTCGCTGTCCTGGGCGCCCACGGCGAGGGCGCCGGCCGGGGTGCTCCCGGTGCCGGCCGCTCCGACCCGGATCAAGGCAGTGACCAGCTCGCGGGCCGGGCGGTGCCTGAGCGCATGATCGTCGGCGAGCATTTCGACCAGCAGGGCGACCGTCCGGTGGGCCCGGCGAACCGAGGAGGACCGGGGGAAGGCCCGGCACAGGGCGGTAAAGGGGAGCAGGACCAGATCGTGTCGTTCCCGCAGGTGGGCCCGTTCGTGCGCGAGGACCGCGGCGAGCTCGGCCTGATCGAGCAGCGCCAGGGTGCCGGCGCTGATCACGATCCGGGAACGCAGCCCGGGAACGCAGTACGCGGCCGCGGCCGGAGAGTCAACCACGAGCGCCCCAGGCACCTTGGGGTCGCCGTGGGCGAGCAGGCTGAGCAGCGTGCGCTGCCGGCGCCGGGCGCGCAGCACCCCGGCGGACGCGGCCAGCAGAACCCAGCACAGCAGGATCAGCAGCCCGGTTCCGGCCGCCAGGCAGAGCAGCCGCAGCGGCGCGACGAAACCCGTCGGAGCGGTACCGGCCGCGACGCCCCGGACGGCCGCGGCCGCCACCGCGAGGGCGCCCCCCGCCACGCCGGACCCTCCCGGCGCCGCGCCCAGCCCGGCCAGGGCGCCGACCGCGGCCAGGCCCCAGCCGAGACCGAGTGCCTGCCACAGCAGAATGGCCGCGGCCGGGGACCGGCGCGGCCAGCCCGCGGCCGCGAGCCATCCGGCGGCGGGCACGATGCCGACGGCGACGGAAGCGAGAACGAGGACGGGGGATGGCACGGGCGGTCAGCTCCCAGAGCCCTTTCCGCCTGCTTCCAGGGCCCGGCGCAGCACCATGGCCTCGGTGTCCGTCACCAGGCGCGCGAAACTGGCGAGGGCCGCCGATCGGTCGCCCGTCTGGTCGAGCGCGTTCAGCATGAGCTCTGTGACGTACGCTTCCCGGCTCGCCGCGGCGTGATAAAGCCAGGCCCGGCCGTCCCGGTCGCGCCGGGCGAACCCCTTCTTGGCCAGCCGGTCCAGGACCGTCATCACGGTGGTGTGGGCTAGGTCCCGGTCGGTCAGGCGGCTGCCTACCTGGCGCACGGTGAGCGGCGCCGAACTCTCCCAGAGCACGTCCATGATCGCGCGTTCGAGATCGCCGAGTCGGTTCACTCCGTCACTCTACTAAGCCAGAGTCACTCGGGTAAGTGCGGGCCGGCGCTGGCCGCCCTTACACCCGGCCAGCTAGCCAGCGGTCGGCCAGTTCGCGCGCCTCGGCCAGGAGGAAGTCCAGTTCAGCCCCGGAGACATCCGCCTCCTCCAGCATGGCGTGCAGCAAGGCAGGCTGTGTTCTCGCCTTGGCCAGTTCATCCAGGCCCCCGGCCGCCGCCGGGTCGCAGAGCACACCGTGCAGCAGCCCCTCGGCGGTGCGCGGATCGATTTCGCCCGCCGTATCGTTGACCGCCGCGCGCACCTCGGCGACCAGCCGGACGACATCGCCGGCCGTGTGGCCATCGGGGAACCGCCGCCGGGCCGCCGCCGCGAGCGCCGCACCCTGCAAGGCGGCGAATTCTTCGTTGCCGCCGTCGCGCTCTTCCAGCACCACGCTCACCCGGTCGAAAGTCGCATCGTCCCCCGTCAGGAAAGCACGCAGCGCCAATACGTCCTCATCCGTTACCAGCATCGCCAAGCCCTTCCGGGCCGCCGGTCAGCCGATCCACTGATCGGCCAGCTCACGGGCCCCGGTCAGGAACTCCTCTAGGCCGACGGCATCAAGCCGCTCATCGGCTATCAGCGCCGCGAGAAGCACAACCTGGGTGCCGAGCCGGGTGCTGGGGTCGATGTCGCGGATCTCTTCGTCGGTGTACACGGCCCAGATCATGCGTTCAGCGGCGCGCGGGTCGATTTCCTCGCCGAGCCGGTCCGATCGTGCCCGTACGTCGCCGACGAACCTGATCACATCGATGGGAGGAGTGCCCGTGCCGAAGTGCCGCTCCACGGCCTCGCAGAACGCCGCCGAGACGAGCGCGCTGTACCCGGTCTGGGCCGCGACCGGGTCGAGGTGACCGTGCAGCCTCTGGTAGCCGTCGAGGTCGCCCGCCAGGTAGGCGCGCAGGGCCGAGACCTGATCATCTGGCACCCCCATCAGCATCTCCTCTCACCGATTTTATGATCCCATGATTCCCGGTATCCCTCGAAAGCCAGGACGCCGAGCGGACCACGCGGTCTATCCCGGTCATCGCGATGTTCGCTAGAGTGACGAGCGGCAAGCCGCGTACGCCGCCCCGCCGTTCTCCGCGCCCACGCCGCTGGGGAACACCGCCGGTCAAGGCCCTTCGGGCCCGCGTCGTTCACCCGGCCACGGCTAGCGCCCGGCGGAGCGTGGGAGACCGCCAGGAGACGAGCATCCCGTGACCAAGGACGGCAGCAACGCGCGCAAGCAGGCGGCCCGCGAACTGGCCGCGGCCGAACAGATCCCCTACACCAAGGCCCGGCGGCGGATCGATCGGCTCGCCTCACCCGTTCCATCGGCCGGTGATGAGATCACCGCCACGGCCGGCCCAGGCGGGGTGGCCCGGCCCCGGGCCCGGGTTGCCCCGCCGGTCGCGACCATCACCACGGACGCCGTCCTCATCGGCCACACCGGCCGTGTCCAATCGGTGGCGTTCAGCCCCGATGGCCGCGTCCTGGCCAGCTGCGGAGACGTCACCGCCCGCCGGTGGGACCTGGCCACCAGGCAAACCATCTCCGTCCTCACCAGCGAGACCCCCGTGACGTCGATGGCCCTCAGCCCGGACGGACACACCCTGGCCCTAGCCGACTCGAACGCGGCCGTGTCGCTGTGGACCATCGCCACCGGGCGGATCACCGCCCTCACCGGATTCACCGGCCGTGTCCAATCGGTGGCGTTCAGCCCGGACGGCCGCACCCTGGCCAGCAGTGAGGCGCAGCCGCAGCCGCGGCAACCCGGCCAAGTTCCCCCCAAATGGCGGACCACCACCACCATTCGGCGGTGGGATCTGGCCACCGGGCAGGCCACCACGGCGTCGTCCCTGGCCGACAGCTACGGCCATGCGATGGCGTTTCATCCCGGCGGGCAGATTCTGGCCAGCAGCGGAGGTCTGGACGGCGCGGCGCAGCTGCTGGACCTGGCTACCGGCCAGGTCACCATGCTCGCCGGCCACACCTCGGGCATCGAGGCGGTGGCGTTCAGCCCGGACGGCCGCAGGCTGGCCACTGGCAGTACGGACGCCACCGTCCGGCTGTGGGACCTCGCCACCGGGCAGACCACGGCCACCCTGACCCCCCACGGCGGCTATGTAGTCTCGGTGGCGTTCAGCCCCGATGGCCGCGTCCTGGCCAGCGCCAGCCTGGACGCCACCGTGCGGCTGTGGGACCCGGCGACCGGGCAGGCCACCGCGACGCTCTTCGGCCATGCCGATTTCGTCACCTCCACGGCGTTCAGCCCCGACGGCCGCGCTCTGGCCAGCGGCAGCCTGGACAAGACAGTGCGGCTGTGGGCGCTAGGTTGAAAGTTGCGGCCAGGAGGCCAACCATCGGCCTGCCCAGGTACGGAAGGAGGACACCGGTGTCCGGAGGATTGCCCCGCTTCCGCTCCATCCTCGACCAGTTCGCTCCCTACAAGCCGGGCCACCGGGTGTCTGGGCCGGGCGGCCGGTCGATCAAGCTCTCCTCCAACGAGTCACCGTTCGGCCCGCTGCCGTCGGTGGCCGAGGCCATCGCCGAGGCCGTGCGCGGGGTCAACCGGTACCCCGACAACGGCGCCGCCGGCCTGACCGAGGCGATCTCGCGCCGGTTCGCCGTCCCGCCGGAGCACGTCGCGATCGGCTGTGGCTCGGTGGGCGTCACTCAGCAACTGCTGGAGGCGGTCGGCGAGCCGGGCGCCGAGGTGCTTTACGCGTGGCGCTCGTTCGAGGCCTACCCGACGCTGGTTGATCTGTCCGCGGCAACCTCGGTCCGGGTTCCCCTGCTCCACGAAACCCATGACCTCAACGGATTGGCCCAGGCCATCACGCCGCACACCCGGGTGGTCTTTGTCTGCAACCCGAACAACCCAACCGGCACCGTGGTGCACGCGGGCCCGCTGGCGGAGTTCATCGACCGGGTGCCGGCGGACTGCCTGGTGGTGCTGGACGAGGCCTACGCCGAGTATGTGCGCGACCCGGACGTGCCCGACGGGATCGCGCTCTACCGTGACCGGCCGAACGTTGCGGTGCTGCGCACCTTCTCGAAGGCCTACGGCCTGGCCGGATTGCGGGTGGGCTTCATGGTGGCGCACCCGGGCGTGGCCGGGGCGGTTCGCAAGACCATGCTGCCGTTCACGGTGAACGCCATCGCGCAGGCCGCGGCGATCGCCTCGCTCGCGGCCGAAGGCGAACTGCTGGACCGGGTCGCGGTGGTGGTCAAGGAGCGGGTCAGGGTCCGCGACGAACTGCTCGCCCAGGGCTGGACCGTGCCGCCGGCCGAGGCCAACTTCGTCTGGCTGCGGCTTGCGGAAGACACCCAGGATTTCGCCCACGCCTGCGAGCGGGCCGGGGTCAGCGTCCGGGCCTTCGGCGCGGAGGGGGCCCGCGTCTCGATCGGTGATCACGACGAGAACGGCGCGTTCCTGGAGGTCGCGCGGGAGTATCCGCGCCGCCACTGATGCCGTATGGGCCGCCGGGCGCGGGCTAGCGCGTGGTGCGGCGTTCCAGCTTCTCGGTGACCAGGCGGTAGAACTGGCGCGGCCGGCCGGGCTGCGGTGTCCGGCTCGGCGGAAGCGGCCAGGCCAGCCCTTCCTCGACCAGGCTGTGCAGCAGCCGCCGGGCCGTCCGCGGCGTGACGCCGAGCAGCCGGCCCGCGGTCTCCGCGTCCACAACCAGCGCGCCCTCCGCCGCGGCCAGTTTGTCCGCCAGCCGGGCCAGCGTCTCCAGGCCCCGAGGCCTGGTGGCCGCGGCGGCGGCCGCGGCCGGATGACGCGGCGCGGGCACGAGGGCGTGCCCCTCCCGGTCCAGGGCGAATCCACGGGTGCCCGGCCCGGTGTGCGAGCGGGAAAGCGCCGCGTGGGCGTGAGTCTCGGCATCCTGCGCCGTCCGCCCCATGCCGACGCCCACTTCGACCACGATGCCGAGTTCGGTGCGGGCACGCTCGGTGAAAGGCGGTACCCGGAATCCGTCGGTCGCTGCCGCCAGGGAACCGCGGGTGGCCGTGACGAGAAAGCAATGGTCGCTCAGCGGGCTGACCGAGGCGTGCATCCGCTGTGCCTCCTGCACCAGGAACCTGTGCACGGTGAGCCGCAGTTCCTCCCGTGACGGGCGCGGCGCCGACCGGCGCGTCGTGTCACGCAGCGTGGGCACCTCCACGACCGTCACCGCGAGCTGTGCCTCCTCCAGCCTGCGGTGCGCGCCGAGCAGGGTCGCGGTACGCAGCGCGGACCGGATCGCGCTTCCGGTGGGCCGCACGATGAGCACGGGGATCCCGGCCGCCGTCAGCCGCTGGGCGACCGAATCCAGGCAGGTGAACGCCACCGAGATCTCTTCCCGGCGCCAGAGCCGTTCGTGGAAGGCGGCCAGGGTGGCCGCGCTCGCGGCATCCTCGCGCACGTGCACACCCCCGGTGTCCACGCCCAGCTCGGCGAATGCGTCTTCCACGTCGATGCGGCTCAGGACGTCCACGCTGACCCGGCTCAGGTCGTGGCCACCGTCCCTGGTGGCCCGCAGCAGTGCGGCGTACAGCGCGCTGCCGCTGAGCGGGATAAAGGTCGCCGGCCCCCGCAGGGCGCCGGCCCGGCGTGCGTATTCGTAGGGCACCTGGCTGGCGAAGAGGCAGGCATCGACGGTCGTCCCGAGCCGCAGGACCTTGTCGGCCGCCTCCTGCTCGCTCCGGTACGCCGCGGCGATAAGCCGCCTGGCCAGCCCGGTCCCACCGACAGCCTGCCCCGGCGGTAGGCCGGGGCCGGACTGCGCCGCCCCCGTGGCGTGGGTTCCTGTCGCGGCCGCCCCGGACAGCATGACCCGCTCGACCAGATCGTGCGGCCCGATGACACCTATGGTGAGCTCGGCCGAGGACTTGCGCTGGCTGGTCACCGGCGGCCACCTGGGCGACCGGCGATCCTGCCTGCCACGGGCACTAACCGCCCGCCGGCCTGGCGCTGCGTCATTTCCTGAGGACTCACTGTCCGACCTTTACGCTGTGCGATTGCACGATCGTATATTTCGCAACTCGCCTGGGAGGTACCAGAAGGGAATCTACGTCACAATTTCGGGCGTTCGTTCCCGGAACGGGCTGACATCCGGCCCGGCCAGGGCGGCCCGCAGCCCGGGACGAACCCGGCGGGAGGTTGCGACGGCCCGGGCCAGTCAGCCGCTGGCCTCCGCGGTGATGTCAGCGCCCAGGCTGGTCAGCCGCTCGGCGATGTTCGCGTGCCCCCGGTCGATCAGGTAGCCGGGCGCGACCACGGTCTCGCCTTCGGCGGCGAGCCCGGCCAGGATCAGCGCGATGCCGGTGCGCAGGTCGTGCGCCACGACCTTGGTTCCCCTGAGCGTGGACGGGCCGTGCACGATGACCACGTCACCGTCGTCCACCTCAACCTTCGCGCCGAGCTTGTTGAGCTCACCGACGAGCGTGTAGCGGCCGTCAAAGATCGTTTCCCGGATGTAGCTCGTGCCGTCGGCCAGGCAGCTCAGCGTCATGATCGGTGACTGCAGGTCGGTGGCGAACCCGGGGTACGGACTCGTGATCACGTTGATCGGCCGCAGTGTGCGTTCCCGCCGCACCTGGAGCACCGCGCCAGCGGACGAGAACTCCACGCCCATCTGCTCGAGCTTCCAGCGGACCACCCCGAAGTGCTCCAGCGAGGCACCGACCAGGCTCAGCTCGCCGCCGGTGATCGCCGCCGCCATCGCGAAGACGCCCGCGTCGATCCGGTCAGGCATCACCGTGTGCTCGGTCGCGGTCAGCTCAGACACGCCGCGCACCGTGACGAATCCAGTCCCGCCGCCCCTGATGTCCGCACCCATCTTCGTCAGGAAGGCGATGACGTCCAGCACCTCAGGCTCGAGCGCGGTGTTGTCGATGATCGTGGTGCCCGGCGCCAGGGACGCCGCCATGATCAGGTTCTCGGTCCCCGTGTGGGACGGGGTGTCCAGGTAGAGATGGGCACCGCGGAGATGGCCCGCCTTGATGTGGATCCTGTCCTCGCCTTCCTCCACCGTGGCGCCCAGCCGGGCGAAGCCGCGATAGTGGAAGTCGAGGTTGCGGTTGCCCAGATTGCATCCGCCGATGCCCTCGATGACCGCCTCACCCAGCCGGTGCAGAAGCGCCGGGACGAAAAGCACCGATGAACGGAACCGGCGCGCGATCTCGGCGGGCAGTACCGGGCTGGTCAGCCGGGACGCGTCCACCACGAGGGTCCGCTCGGTTTCATGGAACTTGACCACCGCGCCGACCGCCTGGGCCAGCTCCACCGCCCGGCGCACGTCCTCGATCGGCGGCACGTTCCGCAGGACCGTCCGCCCCTTGGCGGTCAGGAGAGACGCCGCGATCATCTTCAGTGCGGCGTTCTTGGCGCCCTGCACGAAGACCGTGCCCTGCAACGGGGTGCCGCCTCGCACGCGATAGCAGGTTTCGGGGCCAATGGTCATAGAGCTCAAGCTCCTGTCCCTCCGGTACGCGACGCCTGCCCTGCGGCGGGGCGCCGCAGGGGTTCGGCCATCGGCAGCCTGCCTGGCCAGCGGGAAGCCTGGTGCATACCGATCCCAGTATTCCACCGGCCGGTGCGGCCGTCGCCCGCCGCCCGGGTGCGCGGCGCGGCCACCGCGGATGACGGGCTGGCCGTCGCGGCCGGATCGGCTGTCACGCTGGTCACCCCCATCGTCGTCCGGTGATGCGCTCGTAGGCCTCGATGTAGGACGCGCGGGCCCGTTCGACCACATAGCCGGGCAGCGGAGGTGGCTCGGTGTCGCGCCGTTGCCAGCCGGCCTCCGGTGAGTCTAGCCAGTCGCGGACGATCTGCTTGTCGAACGAGCGCTGCGGCCGGCCCGGCCGCCATTGGTCGGCCGGCCAGAACCTGGACGAGTCCGGGGTCAGCACCTCATCGGCCAGCAGGAGCCGGCCGCCGAGATCGAAACCAAGCTCAATCTTGGTGTCGGCCACGATCAGCCCGGCCTGTCCGGCGATGGCCGCGCCGCGCTGGTATACCGCCAGAGTGATGCGTTCAAGCTGGCCGGCGACATCGGCGCCCACCCGGGCCGAGACTTCGGCGACGGAAATGTTCTCGTCGTGTTCACCCCGCGGTGCCTTGGTCGCGGGGGTGAAGACCGGCTCGGGCAGCCTCGACGCCTCGACCAGCCCAGGTGGCAGCGCGACTCCGCAGACCGCACCGGCCCGCCGGTACTCGGCCAGAGCCGACCCGGTCAGGTAGCCGCGGGCCACGCACTCCACGGGAAGCATCGACAGTTTCTGGCAGGCCACCGCCCGTCCGGCGAACTCGGCCGGGATGCTGGCCGACACGAGGTGATTGGGGACCACGTCGGCGAGCTGTTCGAACCACCACAGCGAGAGCTGGGTCAAGATCTTGCCCTTGTCCGGTATCGGCGTGGACAGGACGTGATCGTAGGCGGAGACCCGGTCGGTCGCGACGAGCAGCAGCAGCCCGTCGTCGGTCTCATAGACCTCGCGGACCTTGCCGGAATAGATGTGCTTCACACCGCGCTCCGTCCCGTCCCGCGCCGCTTCCGCGGGATCGGTGCCCAGGAGGCGCCGCGCCTCATGACAGGCGCTCCAGCCGGTCGAACACCGGCCCGAGCCGCTCCACGTAGCGCCGGGGCCGGCAGGCCTCGTCCAGCCTGCCCTCGTCGAGGGCCTGGCCGCGCGCGGCCGCCTCGGCGCGGAGCGTCTCGCGCAGCGGCGCCCGAGTCTCCCAGGTGACCATGGCGGCCGCCTGGACCAGCGCGTAGGCGTCTTCCCTGGACATCCCGGCGGCGACCAGCTCGAGCAGCACGCTGGAGGTGTAGATCAGGCCGCCGGTGGACTCCAGGTTGGCCATCATCCGGGCTTCGTCCACGACCAGCCCCTCGACCACGCCGGTGGTCAGGTGCAGCAGGTAGTCGGTGGCGATGGCGGCATCAGGCAGCGCGACCCGCTCCACGCTGGAATGCGAGATGTCCCGCTCGTGCCAGAGGGCCATCCCCTCCATGACCGGCGTCACGTAGCCCCGGACCACCCGGGCCAGGCCGCAGATCCGCTCGGAGCGGATCGGATTCTTCTTGTGCGGCATCGACGACGAGCCTTTCTGGCCCACCGAGAACGGCTCGGCGAGCTCGGCGACCTCGGTCCGCTGGCCGTGCCTGACCTCCAGCGCGATCGCTTCGCACGCCGTGGCCAGCTGGGCGGCGACAGACACCCACTCGGCGATGCCGTCACGGAACACCACCTGGGTGGCCACGTCCGCCGGGCGGAGCCCGAGCTGGGCCATCACCGTGGCCTCGATGGCGGGATCGACGTTGGAGTAGGTGCCGACCGGGCCGGACAGCTTGCCGACCGCGACCGCGTCCCGGGCCCGGCGCAGCCGGTCCCGGCAGCGTGCCACCGCGAACGCGAAGTCCGCGACCCGGTGCCCCCAGATGTCCGGCTCGGCATGAATGCCGTGGGTCCGTCCCACCCGCAACGTGTCCCGGTGGGCCAGAGCATGCTCGCGCAGCGCCGCGACCAGCCGGGACGCCTTCGCGATGAGCAGGTCGCTGGCCTCGGTCAGCTGCACCGCCAGGGCGGTGTCGAGCAGGTCCGAGGAGGTCATCCCGTAGTGCACCCAGGCCGCCGCGGAACGCGGCGTGGTGTTGTCCGCCCACGCGGTGAGGAACGCGATCACATCATGCCCGGTGACCGCCTCCACCGCGGCGACCGCCTCGGGAGTGGGCGCGGCCGCGGCCCGGACCGGCGGCACGGACTCCTCAGGTACCGTCCCGGCCTTGGCGTGCGCCTCCAGGACGAGGGTCTCCACCTGGCACCACAGCTCGTACTTGTGGGCCTCGCTCCAGACCCGGCCCATCTCAGGCAGCGTGTAGCGGTCGATCACATGCCCCATCCTCCCAGAGTCTGTCTCAGGGAGGATGGGGCAGTCACTCCGGGCCGGGTCAGGAGGGACTAACTGTGGTCGAACCCAGGGGTATGCGCCGGGCTCTTCGCCGTTCCTCTTGCTACAACGATGGCTTTACATGCCAAATTGATATATCCACGGTCCCACTTGTAGGTGTATCCCCACGCCCCATATGCGAGCCAGCCGTAGCTGGCTGTCACCTTGTAACTAGCCGACTCCGCCTGGGAGTTCTCCACGGTCCTGACGATCGTGTGGCTAATGTTGGCATGGGCCGACGCGACGACCTTGGGAACGCTGAAACTTACGCCTCCGCCTCCGGACTCAGTGGTCTTCGTGGTCACCGTGGTTCGGGAACCGACCTTGATCCGCAGGACGATTCCCTTGTTCCCAGCTTTCTTAATTCTCGGTATGAAGTAGTGATGGCCGTCCCACGTGGAGTAGTACGAAACGGGTGCACAGCCCTGCGGGTTTGCTGTGGCGGCTGTGGCGGCCCCGGCTGGAACTGCTAGTCCGATGGCCGCCACGGCGACAGCCCCGGCCGTGGCCAGGACGCGCTTCGGTGAGAACACTTGTGACCTCCAGGTTGTCGTTCCTACTGCTGGACGCGCGGACGGGGTCCGGCGCATGATCCGTACCTCGAGACCTGGCTCGGTGGGCCCGGCCCGGGCTTCGCGGTACAGCGGTACAGCGGTACAGCGGTACAGCGGTACAGCGGTACAAGAGTGAGCGGCGCATGACGGGAGATCCATGAGGTTCTACCGGCGAGTCAACCGGCGGAACTGCCGGTCCTGAGTGCCGCGTTCGGTACCCGGTACGGACCGCCGGCTGAAATAATCGGCGCATTGTCGGCTATCGCCGGTTTCATATGACTACGGGTGGTTACGTGGGGACGGTCGCGGACGGCCGAGGCACGTTCGGGGAGCTAGTGCGCCGCCGCCGGGCGTCGGCCGGGCTGACGCAGGAAGAGCTTGCGGAGCGCTCCGGGTTGAGCGTGCGGGCGATCAGCGACATCGAGCGGGGCGTGACCACGCGGCCGCATCGCAGCTCGGCCGGGCTGCTCGCCGATGCTCTGGGACTGGATGATTCCGGCCGCGACGAGCTGGCCAGCGCGGCCCGGTCGCGGCCGGACGAGGCCCGCGTGACGCGGGCCCCATCGGTGCCGCGGCAACTGCCGGCCGCGGCGCGGAACTTCGTGGGCCGCGCCACCGAGCTGGAAACCCTGACTGGCCTGCTCGGCCAGGCGGGCGGTCTGGACGGCACGGTGGTGATCACGGCGATCGGCGGGACCGCCGGAGTCGGCAAGACGACCTTGGCGGTGCACTGGGCGCACCAGGTGGCGGAACGCTGGCCGGATGGCCAGCTCTATGTTGATCTGCGCGGTTTCGACCCATCCGGGAAACCGCTGACCGCCACCGAGGCGGTACGCGCGTTGCTTGACGCCCTGGACGTGCCGGCCTCGCGGATTCCCCCCGCTCTGGGGGCGCAGGTAGGCCTGTACCGGAGCCTGCTGGCCGGCCGGCGGCTGCTGGTCTTACTAGACAACGCCGCCGACGAGGCCCAGGTGCGGCCGCTGCTGCCGGGCAGCCCGGAATGCCTGGTGGTCGTGACCAGCCGCCGCCAGCTGGCTGGGCTCGTCGCCACCGAGGGCGCCTACCTGCTCACCCTGGACGTCCTGAACTCAGCCGAGGCGGCCGAGATGCTCACCGGCCGCCTCGGTGCCGCGCGGACCGCCGAAGATCACGTGGCGGTGGGCGAGATCATCGCCGGGTGTGCGCGGCTGCCGCTCGCATTGAGTATCGCCGCCGCCCGGGCGGCGAGCCGGCCCGGTTTCCCGCTGTCCGCGCTGGCGGGTGAGCTGCGGGATGCCCGGGCCCGGCTCGACGTGCTGGACGCCGACGACGCGGCGAGCAGCGTCCGGGCGGTATTCTCCTGGTCCTACCAGAAGCTGAGCGACCCGGCCGCGCGGATGTTCCGGCTCCTGGGAGTTCATCCAGGCCCGGACATCGCGACGCCGGCCGCCGCGAGCCTGGCGGCCGTGTCGCCCGGGCGGGCGCGTCGCCTGCTGGGTGAGCTGGCGCGGGCCCACCTGATCGTCGAGCACTCCCCGGGCCGGTTCGCCTTCCATGACCTGCTGCGCTCCTACGCCGCCGACAGGACCCTGAGCTGCGACAGCGAGACAGAGCGGAGCTCGGCCCGGCACCGGCTACTTGATCACTATTTGCACACCGCGCACTCAGCCGCGCTGCTGCTGCACCCGGCCCGGGAAGCGCCTAGTTTAGGCGTGCCCCGGTCAGGTACCTCACCGGAGTACTTGCCCGGCTACGAGTCGGCGCTGGCCTGGTTCGAAGCCGAGCGCCACGTGCTGCACGCGGCCATCGCGCAGGCCGCCGAGACCGGGTTCGACTCGCATGCCTGGCAAATTCCCCTGACGCTCGCGACCTTCTTCGACACGCGGGGGTACGTGCATGACTGGGCGGCCATTCAGAAGTTCGCCGTGACTGCCGCCGAACATCTAGGCAACCAGGCCGGGCAGGCGCAGGCCCACCGGCGTGTCGGAGCGGCCTGCATCCTGCTCGGTTCTTACGCCGAAGCGATCAGTCACCTGGAACTCGCGCTGGACCTGGAGCGGCAGCGCGGACACTCCCGCGGGCAGGCCGCGGTCCACCTCGATTTCGGCCGCGTGTACAACGGCCAGGGCCAGCACCGTGCCGCACTCCGGCATGTCCAGCGGGCCGCCGACCTGTACCAGGAAGCGGGTTACGCGATGGGCCATGCCGATGCGCTCAACGCGGTTGGGTGGAGTCACATTCAGCTCGGCGACTACGAGCGGGCGCTCGCCTGCTGCCGCCGGGCCATCGCCCTGCAACAGGAGCTCGGCGACCGGCGGGGCGAGGCGGGAACCTGGGACAGCCTCGGTTACGCCTACCATCACCTCGGCCGCCACCCCGATGCCGTCGCGTGCTACCGGCGTGCGCTCGGTATGCTCTCCGGCCTCGGTGACCGTCGGCACCAAGCCGAGACGCTGACCCACCTCGGCGACACCTACCATGCCTCTGGGGACCTGGCGGCGGCCCATGACGTGTGGCATCACGCGCTGACCATCCTTGACGATTATGACCTCGACCACCCCAGCGCCGAGCGTGTACGGGCCAAACTTGAGATACCCGACCCCTCGGGGGTCCCGCCGGCGTAGACACCGCCATACGCGGAAAACACCCGCCGCCCGGGCGGCCCGATGATCAGCCCCCGCGGAGATCAACCCTCGCGGAACGCCGACGCCCCGGCGGCCATCCTCGCGTCCCGGCGCTGCTCCGCCGCCAGCATCGCCGCCAGGCCGGCCGCCATCGCCGCCAGTTGCGCGTCGATCGCGACCGCCGTGCCGAGCGCCGTGGTCGCCAGGGCGAACACCGCGGCGGCGGAGCGGGGCCAGGCGGGCCCGATCCGCAGCGCCCGGCGGAACATCGCGTTCCCGGCCAGGAACAGCGCCACGCCCCCGCCGAGCGCGAGCGCCTGACTGACAGCGTGCGGCGCTGCCGCGGCGCCGATCGTCACCTTCATCCCGGCGGCCAGCACCACGATGCCGAGCAGCATGGGGATATGCGCGTAGAAGTAGGCGGACAGGGCCAGCCCGGGGCGCCGCTCCGGGCGGGCGGCGGTCATCGCCCGCTCGGCGCGATCGTCCTCATTGGCCCCGAAGTACGTCCACCACAGGCAGGCGGACAGCGCGAGGCCGAGGACGGCGGCGGTCACCGCCTGGAGGTTCACGGCCCGTGGCGCGCTGATGCCAACTGCCGCCACCGACTCACCGAGTGCCACTATTACCAGCGCTCCGTGCCGTTCGACGAAATGCGCAGGCTGAATCTCGAACCGGCCGGCTGGGTGCGCGATCAGTGGTGAAAGGGCCTGGATCGCGAGCGCCGCCGCCCACAGCGCGTACGCCGCGGGGCCGCCCGCGATCCCGGCGAGGATGACAAGAGCGGCCGAGATGATGTTGAACGGCGCGACGCGTGCGATGTTCCGGTTGACCCGGTAGTACAAGGTCGAGTGCACCAGCACGACCACCAGGTAACCAAGCCCGAGCGTGAGGCCGCTAGGGCTGTATCCCCCCGTGTTTGAGTCGACCGTGCTGAAGCCGCGTGGGATGGCCAGCCCGACGACGAAGAACCCGGCCATGCCGAGCAACAGCAGCAGTCGCTCCGCGGTGCGGTCTGGCGTGCGGGTGTTGGTCAGCCACGCGTAACCGCCGTACATCCACCAGAGCACGCCGAAGATCAGCAGCACCTGCGCCGCTCCGGCCAGCGAGAGGTGGTTCGCCAGCAATGCGGTGAGCCGAGTAAGGGTAAACGCGAAGACCAGGTCGAAAAACAACTCCAAGGTGCTGACCCGAAGCGGCGCGCGGCCCGCACGGCGGGCTACCTCGGCGGGGTGCGGAGCGGCGGGGTGCGGAGCGGCGGGACCTGCTTCACTGGGATCCGGCGGGGATGGGGAAGACACGGGCCTAGGTCGCCGCGGTCGCTGCTTCCGCCGCGATGTCGCCGCGGAACCAGCCACCCCGCATCTCGATCCGGGCCGCCGCCTGATAGGCAGAGGCCCGCGCGGCGAGAAGATCAGGTCCCGTGCCCAGGACGTTGAGGACGCGGCCACCGGATGAGACCAATCGTCCCGCGCTGTCGACCGCGGTGCCGGCGTGCAGGACATAAGCCCCCGGGGTTCGTTGAGCCTGATCTGTTCCTTCGATCAGGTCACCCGACGCCGGCTGGCCTGGGTACCCTTCCGCGGCCACGACCACGGTGACTGCGGCGCCCGGCGCCCAGGTGAGCGGGCCGGCACCGGCCAGGGAGCCGGCCGCCGCCGCTTCCAGCAGCCCGCCGAGCGGGGTGACCAGCCGGTCCAGCACGACCTGGGTTTCCGGGTCACCGAACCGGGCGTTGAACTCCACCACCCGGATACCGGCCTTGGTCAGGCTCAGGCCCGCGTAGAGCAGCCCGCGGTAGGGGGTTCCGCGGCGGCGCAGGTCGTCGATCGCGGGCTGGATGACGGTGCCCATCACCTCGTCGGCCAGCCCCGGCGGCGCCCAGGGGAGCGGCACGTACGCACCCATGCCGCCGGTGTTCGGGCCCTGGTCCCCGTCATGGGCGCGCTTGAAGTCCTGCGCGGCCAGCAGTGGCACCGCGGTCATCCCGTCGGCCAGCGCGAACAGCGAGACCTCAGGGCCGTCCAGGAATTCCTCGATGACGACCGGGCCGCAGCCCCGCGCGTGGGCGCGGGCGGCGGCCAGGTCGCCGGTCACCACGACGCCCTTGCCCCCGGCCAGGCCGTCCGCCTTCACCACGTACGGTGGGCCGAACGCGTCGAGGGCGGCGTCCACCTCCGCGCTGGTCACGCACGCGGCGGCGCGGGCGGTCGGGATCCCGGCCGACTCCATCACCTGCTTGGCGAACGACTTGGACCCCTCGATCATGGCGGCGTGGCGGCCTGGCCCGAAGCAGGCGATGCCCGCCGCGCGGACCTCGTCGGCCACGCCGCCGACCAGCGGGGCCTCCGGCCCGATCACCACCAGGTCGGCCGCGGTCGCGGCGGCCAGGGCGGTCACGCTCTCCGCGTCCGTGATGTCGGCCGGGTGGACCGCCGCCATCGCCGCGATGCCGGGGTTGCCCGGCGCCGCGTGCAGATCCGTGACGTCAGGATCAGCGGCCAGCGCCCGCGCGAGCGCGTGCTCACGGCCGCCGGACCCGAGCAGGAGGACTCGCACGCCGTGAGCCTACCGGCGCCAGCCCGCCAAAACGCGGCGCGCAGCGCGCCGCGTGAGCGCGTCGGCCGAGCGTGTCGGATCGCGCGTCAGATGAGCGGGCGGATCTGCAGGGTCTGGTCGCGGCGCGGGCCAGTGCCGACCGCGGAGACCGGGGCGCCGATCATGTCTTCGAGCGCCTGGACGTACGCTCTGGCGTTCCGGGGAAGGTCGGCGAACTCCTTCGCTTCCGACAGGTCCTCCCACCAGCCGTCCAGGTGCTCATACACCGGCGTCGCATGGTGGAACTCGGTCTGGGTCATGGGGATCTCGGTATGCCGCGTCCCGTCCACGTCATAGGCCACGCAAATGGGCACCTTATCCAGGCCGGACAGCACGTCGAGCTTGGTCAGGAAGTAGTCGGTGATGCCGTTGACCCTGGTCGCGTACCTGGCGATGACCGCGTCGAACCAGCCGGTGCGGCGCTCCCGGCCGGTGGTCACGCCGTACTCGCCGCCCGTCTTGCGCAGCCATTCGCCCTGCTCGCCCAGCAGTTCGGTGGGGAAAGGCCCGGCTCCGACCCGGGTCGTGTAGGCCTTGAGGATGCCGACCACCTTGGTGATCCGGGTGGGCCCGATACCCGAGCCCACGCAGGCACCCCCCGCGGTCGGCGAGGATGAGGTCACGAACGGGTATGTGCCGTGGTCCACGTCGAGCAGGGTGGCCTGGGCGCCTTCGAGCAGAACGGTCTTGCCTTCGTCGAGGGCGGCCCCGAGCACCAGCCCGGTGTCCGCCACGTAGCGCCGTATCCGCTCGCCGTAGCCCAGATACTCCTGGGCGACGGCGCTCGCGTCGATGCCGCGCCGGTTGTAGACCTTGGTCAGTACCTGGTTCTTCTCGCGGAGCACGAGATCCAGCTTCTGGTTCAGGATTCCCGGGTCGAGCAGGTCCTGAACCCGGATGCCGGTGCGGGCCACCTTGTCGGCGTAGGTGGGCCCGATGCCGCGCCCGGTCGTCCCGATCCGTGCGCTGCCCAGGTAGCGTTCCGTGACCTTGTCGAGCGCACGGTGGTGGGGCATGATCAGGTGCGCGTTAGCCGAGATCAGCAGCCGGTCGCAGGAGACGCCGCGCTGCTCCAGGCCCTCGATTTCGGCGAGCAGGACCTCAGGATCGATCACCACGCCGTTGCCGATCACGGGGGTGACGGCGGGTGAGAGGACCCCGGACGGGAGCAGGTGCAGCGCGTAACTCTCGTCGCCGATCACCACCGTGTGCCCGGCGTTGTTGCCGCCCTGGTACCTGACCACGAAGTCGACGCGGTCCCCGAGCAAGTCGGTCGCCTTGCCTTTGCCCTCGTCACCCCACTGTGCGCCCACCAGCACAATGGCCGGCATCTGACCAGCCCCTTCCGGTGCCCTCGCCCGCGCTGCGGAGTCCCGAGGTTACCGGACGACCGTCACCTTCGGCACAGTCAGGACCCTTCTAGCTGCGCCGTTGCGGTGGCACTGCTGTCGTGCAGGAAGGCCCGGCAGCGCTCCGCCTCGTCCTGCTCGCCGATGGCCGCCGCCGCCCGGCCCAGGGCGTGCAGTGACCGCAGGAAGCCGCGGTTGGCCTCGTGCTCCCACGGAATGGGGCCGTGCCCCTTCCAGCCCGCCCGGCGCAGCTGATCGAGGCCACGGTGGTAGCCGGTCCGCGCGAACGCGTACGACGTGACCGCGTCGCCCCGCCCCATCGCCTGATCGGCGAGGGCGGCCCACGCGGCCAGGAACGTTGGGTACCGGGCCGCGACGGCCGCCGGGTCGTCCCCAGCCGCGAGTTCCGCTGTGGCTTCCGCGTCTTCGGGCAGGTATGTCGCCGGTGGCCCGGCGATGAGGTTCTGATGCTCCATGGGACCCATCCTGCCGTGCCCAGCGGAGTCCGGCCGCCGCGCCACGGCGCGCAGTTCGAACCTACGGGCTTCTACCCCAGGCGCTGGCCCGCGGACATCAGGTCCTCGCAGGCCTGAGCGACCCGGGCCGCCATGCCCGCTTCCCCGGCCCTGCCGTAGGAACGCGGATCGTATGCCTTCTTGTCGCCGACCTCGCCGTCGATCTTGAGTACCCCGTCGTAGTGGGTGAACATGTGGTCAGCGATCGGCCGGGTGAAGGAGTACTGGGCGTCGGTGTCCACGTTCATCTTGACCACGCCATAGGAGATAGCTTCGCGGATCTCCTCCAGGGAGGAACCCGAACCGCCGTGGAACACCAGGTCGAACGGCTTTTCCTGGCCGTACTTCGCCCCCACCACCTCCTGGATGTCTTTGAGGATCGACGGCCGTAGCGTCACGTGACCTGGCTTGTAGGCGCCATGCACGTTCCCGAAGGTCGCGGCCAGGAGGTAGCGGCCGCGCTCACCGAGACCAAGCGCCTCCGCGGTAGCGAGAGCGTCGTCTGGCGTGCTGTAAAGCTTTTCGTTGATCTCACCGACGACGCCGTCCTCCTCACCACCGACGGCCCCGATCTCCAATTCCATGATCACGTGCGCCTTGGCGCACTCGTCAAGGAGTTCCGACGCGATCTCGAGATTCTCGGGCACGGGCACCGCCGAGCCGTCCCACATGTGCGACTGGAACAGCGGCTCCTCACCGCGGGCCACCCGCTCCTGGGACAGCTTGACCAGCGGACGCATGAAGCCGTCCAGCTTGTCCTTGGGGCAATGGTCGGTGTGCAGGGCGATATTGACCGGATATTTCACCGCGACCGCGCGGGCGAAGTGAGCCAGCGCGATCGACCCGGTGACCATGTCCTTGACCGCGGAACCCGACAAGTAATCGGCACCTCCGGTGGATACCTGGACGATGCCGTCGCTCTCCGCGTCAGCGAACCCACGCAGTGCGGCGTTCAGCGTCTGGCTCGACGTCACGTTGATCGCCGGGTAGGCGAAGCCGTGCTCCTTGGCCCGGTCGAGCATGTGCGCGTAGACCTCTGGGGTCGCGATAGGCATAACGTTCGGCTCCCTGTCTCGTGCTTGGGTCCAGTATCGCGGAGGCACGGGCGCCCGGGGTACCCGGAGGGCCGGGGAGTTACCGCCCCGCGGCCCGCCGCGCAGCCCGGCCGCCCCACGGAGTCCGGAATGTTGGTTAAGGGTCGCCTTAGCTCGGCGGATGTGGTCCGGGAACACCTTCGCTGCTGTACAACAGTGACCTATGGAGAGCTTTATCAGCGAGTGGGGCCTGGCCGCGGTCTTCTTGTTCGGGTTTCTCGAGGCGGCCTGCGTCCCGATTCCGTCGGAGATCACCTTCGGCTTCGCCGGCGTCCTCGCCTACCAGGGTCACTTCAGTATTGCCGCCGTAATCATCATTGGCACCATCGCGGAGCTCCTCGGTTCCTTTCTCTCTTACTACGTGGGGCGGGTCGCGGAGCGCCCGGTTATCGAGAGGTTCGGCCGGTACCTGCTCATCACGGGCGCTGACCTGGACCGGGCCGAGCGCTTCTTCGCCGGGCGCGGGGCATTCGCCGTCCCGCTCGGACGCGCTCTGCCGGTGGTCCGAACCTTCGTCTCGATCGTGGCCGGCTTCATCGAGATGCCCCCGATGCTGTTCGGAGTGCTCAGCCTGATCGGCACCGCTATCTGGGTGACGGCGATCTCCCTGGTGGGATACGCCGTCGGCAGCGCCTGGCAGAGCATCGCGCATGGCATCGCGATCGCGGGATACCTGATCGCGGCGCTCGTCGTGCTGGCCATCGTCGCCTTCATCGCGCACCGGCTGCGCGAGGTGCGCAGGGAGATGGCCAGTGGGCTGGATCGCCCGGCCGCGCTGGCGGCCGCCGCTGGGGTGGACGGCAACGCTGGGCGGGACGGCACCGCGGCACCTGACGGCCCGGCGGAGCCAGAACGGGCCGGCCGCAAGCCCGCGGGGCACCGAAGGGCCCGCGGCCCCAGTAGCTGAGTCGCGTCAGGCCAAGCCCAGGTCAGACACGTCGTAGACGGCCCGGAAGGGCAGTCCACGCTCGGCCACCCGGCCGCGGGCGCCGCGTTCCACGATCACCGCGACCCCTACGACATCGGCACCGGCCTCGCGCAGGACGTCCACCGCGGTGAGAACCGAACCACCCGTGGTGGAAGTGTCCTCCACGGCGAGCACCCGGCGCCCTCTGACGTCTGGCCCCTCGATCCTGCGCTGCAGTCCGTGGGTCTTCTCTTCTTTGCGTACCACGAAGGCGTCCAGCGGCCGGCCGCGCGCTGGCCGCGTGCATCATCGCGGCGGCGACCGGGTCTGCTCCGAGGGTCAGCCCACCGACCGCGTCGTAGGGCAGGTCGGCGGTGGCCGCCAGCATGACCCGGCCGGCCAGCGCCGCGCCGCGGCCATTCAGCAGGACCCGGCGCAGGTCGATATACCAGGTCGCCCGCAGCCCCGAGGAGAGAACGAAGTCACCGTGCACCACCGCCTGGTCCTTGATCAGGCGGAGCAGGTCATCGCGGTCGCTCACGGTTGGCGAGCCTATCTACCGTCTCTACTGTCGTCATAGGGCCGAAAGGATGGCCTGCTCCTTGGCCGGATCAAGACCGATGCCGGGCCTTCGCTCGAACTCGGTGACCGGCCGGCCTCGTGCGGTGGCTTCCCGCCGCAGCCACAGCCAGGTGTCGTGGACGGTATCGGCGAGCGGGCGGTAGCGGATCCGGGTCCGCGCCGCACGGTCACCGGAGACCTGCCAGGTCGCGGCCAGGTCCGGGATGTCAGGCGCCCACATGGGAAGTTCCATCCACGGCTCGACACCCCGCTCGAGCAGCACACCGTCAGGCACCCACCGCAGCGTGGCCGGTGCGGCGCGGCCGACTTTTGTGATCTCGCCGCATACGGCGAGCAGCTCGCCGAAGGTCGTATCGTCGGGACCCGGCACGTTGATCGTCCCCGGGATCCTTCGCCGCGTGTTGTCGACGAGCCACGTGGCCAGGTCCCTGGCGTCGGTCAGCCGGACTGGCCGGCCGGGCTCGCCCGGGCCGATGACCGTCCCACCTTGAGCGAGCCGGGTCAGCCACCAGGGCAGCCGGCCGACATCCTCGTGTGGCCCCACGATAAGTCCCGGGCGGACGATGAGGTGCCTGCCGGGCAGCGCCGCGGCGACGGCCCGTTCGGATCCGGCTTTGAGCTCTCCGTACCCGAGGGTCTCCTCGGTGCCGGTGGCATCAGCCGGGCAGTCGAGGATCGGAGAGGTCTCATTGACCGGCTCACGCGGACGGTCCCGGTACACCGAGATCGTGGAGACGTAGGTGTAGTGACCGACATGGTCGGCGAGCAGCCGGGCGGCGGCGCCGACGTGCGCGGGGGCGATCACCGTGGTGTCGATGACCGCGTCGAAATCTCGATCAGCCAGCCGGAGCAGGTCGTTGAAGCTGGTGCGGTCGCCGTGCAGTGCCTCGGCACCCGGTGGGGGTTCGCCGCTCAGCCCCCTCGAGAAGGTGGTGACGTCATAGCCACGCCTGATCGCTTCGTCCACGACGGCACGCCCGAGGAACCGGGTACCCCCGAGAACAAGAAGTCGCATGGCGGATGATTCTGCCGGGCCACGAGGAGTCAGCGGGGCCGCTTCTGCCGAGAGCGCACTTCCAGATGGCGGGATAACTGGTGATCTGTGCGCGATCGGATACGTTGGCGGCCGAGCGCTGGTAACGTCTCGCGTTGACGGAAGGGCGGTGTCGCGTGGACCGGTGCGCGCTGTTCGTGGACGCTGGCTACGTGCTGGCGGACGGCGCGATGGCCGTTCACGGAACCCGCCATCGAGAGTCTGTCTCCTGGGACTACCCGGCCCTGCTCCAGTTCTTCGGGAGCATAGCCCGGGATCGTACCGGCCTGCCGTTGCTGCGGTGCTACTGGTACGAGGCGACCGTCGAGGGCCGGCGCAGCTCTGAGCATGATGCGCTGGCTGACCTGCCCGGGCTCAAGCTGCGGCTCGGCCGGATGAGGCCCGGGCGGCGCGAGGGCGTGGAGAGCGAGATTCACCGCGACCTGACCACCTTGGCCAGGAACAGCGCGATCAGCGACGCCTTGGTGGTCAGCGCCGAGGAGGACCTGGCCCAGGTGGTCGCCGACGTGCAGGACCTCGGGATCAGGGTGACCATCGTGCATATCACGGTGGATGGCAACTGGACCATTTCCCGGGCGCTCCGCCAGGAATGCGACGACATCATCGAGATCGGTGACGCTCATCTGCGCCCCTTCGTGGAACTGATCGCGGGCGCCGAGCCGATGCGGGATGACGAGCAGTACCAGGTCGCGGCGTTCGCCGGGCGCGCTCTGACCAATGGTCACGGATCGCTGGCCGGCTCTCGGCCACCAGCAGGCGCTCCCCGCGGGTTCGCATCAGGGGCCGCCAGCCATTTACACGGCGCCGGTGGTCGCGGAGTATCAGCGGTCCGCCCAGCCGGTCGCCAACACGCATCCGGCGCCGCTGCCGCATCGTGAGCCAACGCCGATGGGCAGGTCTGTCTCCGCGCCGCAGAGCCCTCTCATCCAGCCGGGACCACCCGTCTCGCCGGGCCAGCCGGTCATGCCTGGCCCGCCAGTCGGGCAGAGTTCTCCTGCCGCACAAGGCCCGCCCCTCCCGCAGGGACAGCACGCGCAGCATGGCCCGCAAGGCATGCCCGGGCAGCCGGGCATGCCCGCCCCGCCGGGCATGCTGGGACAGTCAGGCGCTCATCCGCAGCCCGGGATGCCGGGCGGGCCGGCCCCCGCGGCTCGCACGGGCTGTCGTCCCGGGGCGACGACCAGAGCATGCAGCCGGGAAGCCAGCAGATGTATCAGGCCCCGCCGCCTGGCCAGTTCCGCAGCCCGGCCCAAGATGCGCAGCTGAGCCAGGGTGCAAGCGGACCCCGCCAGGTGATATCCGGCCAGGGGATGCCAGGCCAGGGGATGCCAGGCCAGGGGATGCCAGGCCAGGGCGTTCCGCAGGGGCAGGGTGCCTCCGGGCCCCACTCGCTCCATGGAGACCCCCGCCAGTACCAGCCTGGCCCGTATCCCGGGGCGTCCCATGATCAGCAGATGCCGGGGCAGTTCCCCAGCGCGCCGCCCGGCCAGCACGAGGTCACGAACGGTGCGTCCGGGTACATGCCGCAGCAGGGCCCGTACAGCGGCCCGCAGTCGGCCGCTCAGCATGCCCCTGTCCCGCAGTCAGTGACGGTGTCGCTCGCGGACGCGGTCCAGTCCGCGCATTCCGAGGGCTTTGAGTTCGGACAGTCGGTGGCCCGTGAGGCGCCGGCGCTATGGCTGGAGGCTGTCCTTGCCCGCAAGCCGCGCATGCCGTCGGATCTGGAGGCCAGGCTGCTCCAGGATTCGGCGCTGCCGATCGACTCCCTCCTGCACGATGAGGTGCGGCACGCACTGCGCCGGGGGTTCTGGGACGCGCTGGAGCGGTCGCGCAGATAACTGGGTTTCTCCGTGACTGAGTTCATTCGTGGCGTTGCAACCGGTTCCGGGCTGGGTAATTTCCCCGGTGTGGTGGTGCTGACCCGTGACTTGTTCGACGCGATCGAGTTCGATGCCGCGTGCAGCGGCGATCATCAGGCAGCGGCGCGGCATATGAGCGAGCTAGCTGCTACCGGCACACAGACTGATGACTTTCCCCGGTCAGAGGCGTTTGTGCGGGCTGGGGAACAATGGCTGCTGGCCGACGACCCGGCGGCGGCGGCGAGCGGATTCCGGCGCGCGCTCGCAACGGAGGGGGAAGGGGAGGTGGGCGGGGGGTCGGCCTTGACCGATCCGCGGGTGCCGCTGGCGCGTGCCCTCTTCCTGATGGAGCGGTCGGCCGAGGCGGAGACGCTTATCCGGCAGTTGGAAGCCGAGCAGCCAGCCGATCCCCGGATCTGTGACCTAGTGGCGGAACTCCTGGTGGAACGCTCGGATCTGCCTGGTGCGCTGCACTGGGCCACCGTCGGCGTCGAGCTGTGCCTCGGGCGTGCCGCCGGTGCCGCCGCCGACGGCGTGAACGCCGACGGACCGGGCCGCACCGGCTCCGAGGCAGTAGCGAAGCGCATGCTGTCGCTGCCCGATGCGGACCGGACGGAACTGCAGCTCCTGCTGCGGCTGCGCTACCGCGTCCGCAACGACCTCGGCCTGCCCGAGGACGGCTACGACCTGCTGCTCGACGGGTTAGGCGGGTTAGGTGCCGCGCCTGCGGGCGCGACGGACGTCGGCTGACCACCGAGGATGGTCAGCGTGTCGGACGACTGGTCCAGATCCACGCGCACGTGGTCGCCGTCGCTGATGCTCCCGGAGAGCAGTGCCCGGGCCAGCTGATCGCCGATGGCTGACTGAATGAGCCGGCGCAGCGGACGCGCACCGTAGATCGGGTCAAAGCCGGTGAGCGCCAGCCACTCCCGCGCTGCGGGCGTGACCTGAAGCGTCAGCCGGCGAGCGGCGAGGCGCCTGCCCAGCCGGGCCACCTGGAGGTCCACGATCTGCGAGAGCTCCTCGGTGGACAGCGCGTCGAACAGGATCACGTCATCGAGGCGGTTCAGGAACTCCGGCTTGAAGGTGGTCTGGACAACGCCCAGCACAGCGTCCCGCTTCGCCTGCTCACTGAGCGCCGGGTCGGCGATGTACTGTGAGCCGAGGTTGGACGTGAGGATCAGGATCGTATTGCGGAAGTCCACCGTGCGGCCCTGCCCATCGGTGAGCCTGCCGTCGTCGAGAACCTGGAGCAGGATGTCGAAAACCTCCGGGTGGGCCTTCTCCACCTCATCGAGGAGTACGACACAGTAAGGCCGGCGCCGGACGGCCTCGGTCAGCTGGCCGCCCTCCTCGTAGCCGACGTAGCCGGGCGGAGCGCCGACCAGGCGGGCCACCGAATGCTTCTCGCTGTACTCGCTCATGTCGATGCGGATGATGGCGCGCTCGTCGTCGAACAGGAACTCGGCGAGCGCCTTGGCCAGCTCGGTCTTGCCCACGCCGGTAGGCCCGAGGAACAGAAACGATCCGGTCGGCCGGTCTGGGTCGGCGATGCCCGCGCGTGACCTGCGGACCGCGTCGGACACGGCCTGCACCGCCTGGGCCTGGCCGACGAGCCGCTGGCCGAGCTCGGCCTCCATCCGCAGCAGCTTGCCGGTCTCGCCTTCGAGCAGGCGCCCCGCTGGAATCCCGGTCCAGGACGACACGACGTCGGCGACGTCGTCAGGACCGACTTCCTCCTTCACCATGGGCGCGCCCAGGCCGGCGGTGGGATCGGCGGCCGACTCGGACGCTGCGGCCAGTTCGCGCTCCAGCGCGGGAATCTCCCCGTACATGAGCCTGGACGCGGTCTCGAAGTCGGCGTCCCGCTGTGCGCGCTCGATCTGCCCCCGGAGATCGTCGAGCTGCTTCTTCAGCTCGCCAACCCGGTTGAGGCTGGCTTTCTCCTGCTCCCAGCGGGCGGTGAGCGCGGTCAGCTGCTCCTGGCGGTCGGCTAGATCGGCGCGGAGCCGCTCCAGCCGCTCTTTGCTGGCCGGGTCGGCCTCCCTGGCCAGGGCCAGTTCCTCCATCTTCATCCGGTCCACCGACCGTTGCAGCTCGTCGACTTCGACGGGCCGTGAGTCGATCTCCATGCGCAGCCGTGACCCGGCCTCGTCGACCAGGTCGATCGCCTTGTCCGGCAGGAACCGGGCGGTGATGTACCGGTCGGACAGCGTCGCCGCGGCGACCAACGCCGCGTCAGAGATCTGCACTTGGTGGTGCGCCTCATAGCGGCTCTTCAGGCCGCGCAGGATGGCAATGGTGTCCTCGACCGACGGCTCGCCCACGAACACCTGCTGGAACCGGCGCTCCAGCGCGGCGTCCTTCTCGATCCGCTCGCGGTACTCATCCAGCGTGGTCGCGCCGACCATGCGCAGTTCGCCGCGGGCCAGCATCGGCTTGAGCATGTTGCCCGCGTCCATCGACCCTTCCGCCGCGCCCGCGCCGACCACCGTGTGCAGCTCGTCGATGAACGTGATGATCTGGCCCTCGCTGGCCTTGATCTCGTTCAGCACCGCCTTGAGGCGCTCCTCGAACTCACCGCGGTACTTGGCCCCGGCCACCATCGCGCCCAGGTCAAGGGCGACAAGCCGCTTACCGCGCAGCGATTCGGGCACGTCGCCGGCGATGATCCGCTGGGCGAGCCCCTCGACCACCGCGGTCTTGCCGACTCCGGGCTCGCCGATCAGGACGGGGTTGTTCTTGGTGCGCCGGGAGAGAACCTGGATGACCCGCCGGATCTCCGCATCCCGGCCGATGACCGGGTCCAGTGCGCCGTCACGGGCGAGGTTGGTGAGGTTGACCCCGTATTTCTCCAGCGCCTGGTAGGTCCCCTCCGGGTCTTCGGTGGTGACACGGGCGTGGCCGCGCACCTTCTCGAAGGCGTCGAGCAGGACCTCCGGCCCGGCGCCCGCATCGCGCAGCAGGGTGCCCGCCTGGCCGCCGTCCGCGGCCAGGCCGACCAGCAGGTGCTCGGTGGAGACGTACTCGTCATCCAGTCCCTTGGCGCGCTTGGCCGCCGTGCCGAGCGCGGACAGCAGGGGCCGGGACATGTCGGGCGCGCTGACCGTGGTGCCGGCCGTCCGGGGCATCTTGGCCAGCAGGTCCTCCGCGCCCTTGAGCACGGTGGCTGGGTCGACCCCGATCGCGCGCAGCAACGGGGCCGCGGTCCCGCCGTTCTGCTCGATGAGGGCAGCGAGCAGGTGGAGCGGGTCAACGTGCGGGTTGCCGCCGGCTGTCGCTCGCCGGACGGCGTCCGACAGCGCCTCCTGGCTCTTGCGGGTGAGCTTGTCATCCATGAGTTGAATTGCTTTCCGGATCTCGGGGGAGTCTTGTGGTCGGTTGGTTATCTGGTATCTGGTGACGCGGCCGGCAGCGCGCGGCGGGCCGCCCCTGATGGCCCTGGCTCCTGGCCACCGGGAGGCCGGTGGCCCACGGCGCCCGGGTTGCGGACCGGTACGAGCTGGGCGCTGCCGCCGCGGCTGCGCAGCAGGCCAGCCAGCCGGGCCGCCACCGAACGGGTCGATTCGAGTTCGGCCCGCAGTTGCGCCCGCTCCGCGCGGATCTCGGCCAGCCGCCCGCGGGCCGCGACCAGCTCATGCTCGAGTTCCAGGATCCGCTTGATCCCGGAGAGGTTGACCCCGTCCTCCTGGGACAGCCGCTGGACCTCGCGCAGGAGCAGGATGTCGCGCAGCGAGTACCGTCGCCCCCGGCCAGTGGCCCGGCCCGGGGAGACCAGGCCGAGCCGGTCGTAGGCGCGCAGGGTCTGCGGGTGCAGCCCAGCGAGCTGGGCGGCTACGGAGATGACGTACACGGGCGTGTCGTCGGACAGATCGAACGGACTGCTCATGTCGTCAACCTCCTCACCCGCTCTCGCTTCGGTCGCTGGCCATGTCGAATCACGCGCTCTTGGCCCTCTGCAGCAGGTCGTCCCGTGGGTCTGCGCCCGCCGTTGCCTCACGGAAGGACTCCAGCGCCTCCCTGGCCTTCCCGCTCATCTGCTGCGGCACCTGGACCTGCACGGTGACTAGGAGGCTGCCATTGGTGCCGTCCTTGCGGCGCACGCCCCGGCCAGGCACCCGGAAGGTGCGGCCATTCGGCGTGCCGGGCGGGATGCGGAGGCTCACCGGTGCCCCCCGGTGGGCGGGCACCTTGATCTCCGCGCCGAGCGCCGCCTCCGGGAAGGTGACGGGCACGTTGACGGTCAGGTTGTGCCCTGACCGGCCGAACACGGGATGCGGGGTGACGTGCACCCGCACGTAGAGGTCCCCGGCGGGACCGCCCCGCTCGCCGGGCGCGCCCTTGCCGGCAAGCTTGATCCGCTGACCGTCGGCCACGCCCGCCGGGATGCGCGCCTGGATGGTGCGGGTGCTCATGGCCCGCCCGCTGCCCGAGCACACCGGGCACGGGTCGTCGACGACCAGACCGCGGCCGCGGCACTCGTGGCACGGCTCGGAGAACGCGAAGCTGCCCAGGTTCTTGCTCTCCTGGCCAGTGCCCTGGCAGTTCGGGCAGACCCGCGGCACGGTCCCGGCCTTGGCGCCCGTGCCCTTGCAGGTCGGGCACGCGCCCTCCCCCGCGAGGCGCAGTGAGACGGTGACGCCGTTGACGGCGTCACCGAACGTCAGGGACGTCTCGGTCTCCACGTCGGCCCCCCGCCGCGGCCTGCTCTGCGCGGTGGGGCGCTGGGCGCCGAACACCCCGCCGAGCAGGTCACCCAGCCGGCCGCCGGTTCCGGAGTTCGTCCCGGCCCCCGGCCCGCCGAACAGGTCGCCCAGGTCGAAGCCACCGAACCCGCCCTGGCCGCCGCCACCTGCCGGTGAGCGGAAACCGCCGCCGAAGAGAGAACGGGCCTCGTCATACTCCTTGCGCCGCTTCTCGTCGGACAGCACGGAGTGTGCCTCGGAGATCTCCTTGAATCGCTCCTCCGACGCCGTATTGCCTTTGTTCGCGTCCGGGTGGTACTTGCGGGCGAGCTTGCGGTACGCCTTCTTGATCTCGTCGGGGGTCGCGGTCTTGGAGACGCCCAGGACCTTGTAATAGTCCTTCTCGAGGAAGTCCTTGGTACTCACTGGCATCTCCTGAGCGTCATTCGTTTCCTGCTGTCCTCCGCGGTCCGGGCTGGCCTGGCCGGGCGCCGCCGCGCACGGCGGGCCCGGCTTCAGCCGGGCCGTCCGGCCCAGTCCCGTCGTCACCTGGCTCGGCGACCGCGACCCTGGCCGGCCGGAGGATCCGGTCGCCCACCCGGTAGCCGGGCTGCAGGATCTGGACGCAGGTTGGCTCGGTAACCCCCGCGGAGTAGGAGTGCATGAGGGCCTCGTGCACTCGTGGGTCGAAGGGCTCGCCAGCGTCCCCGAAGCTCTCCAGGCCAAGCTTGGCCGTTGTCGCCTCCAAGGACTCGGCGACCGACTTGAAGCCGCCGTTCAGCTCGCCGTGTTCCCTGGCCCGGCCGATGTCGTCGAGGATCGGCACCAGTCCGCTGAGCACGTTGGCCAGAGCCTGCTCGCGCACTGCCACCCGGTCCCGTTCGACGCGCTTGCGGTAATTCGCATATTCCGCCTGAACGCGCTGCAGGTCAGCGGTGCGTTCAGCGAGCCGGCTCGCCGTGGCGCGATCATCGCCACCGCCCGGGCCGTCCGTGCCCGGCCCCTCCGCAGCGGCCGGGCCCGGTCCACCGGGGCCCGGCGTCGGGACGCCGGGTGCGGGGGCGCCGGGTGCGGGTGCGGTGGGTGGCCCCGCGGGCCGTGCCGCGGGGCCCGGGCCCGGCGCATTACCGTCGCCCTGGGCTGGCCGCGGCGCCGTGCCGCCCGGCTTGTAGGCCGCGTGCCGGCCCGGCCGTGCTTTGGGTGGCACGCGGTTCCCCTGGCCAGGCTGCGCCTGGCCACCCTGGCCAGGATTCCTGACCTGTCCGGTCTGTGGATCTATGCGCCGGAGGTCTCGAATCACCGGTCTCTCGTTGGTCTCGTCCGGCGAGTTCATCAGGCGGCGCCGCCTTCTTCGCTACGGGGCTCCTCGTCCACGATCTCGGCCTCGACGACGTCGTCGTCCGATGCCGCCTCGTCCGCGCCGGCCGCCGACTCGCCGTCGGTGGTGGCGCTGGCCTGGGACTGCGCGTAGATAGCGGTACCCATCTTCTGGCTCACCTGGGCGGCCTTCTCGCTGGCCTCGCGGATCGCGTCCGTGTCGGTGCCCTCGAGTGCCTTCTTCAGGTCAGCGATCGCGGCTTCCACCTCGGACTTGATGTCGTCGGGAACCTTGTCGGAGTTTTCGGCGAGGAACTTCTCCGTGGTGTAGGCCAGGCTTTCCGCGCGGTTGCGGGTCTCCGCCTCCTCACGGCGCTTGGCGTCCTCCTCGGCGTACTTCTCGGCCTCAGCCATCATCCGGTCGATGTCGTCCTTGCCCAGCGCCGAGCCGCCGGAGATGGTGACCCGCTGCTCCTTGCCGGTGCCGAGGTCCTTGGCGGACACATTGACGATCCCGTTGGCGTCGATGTCGAAGGCGACCTCGACCTGCGGGATGCCACGTGGCGCGGGAGCCAGGCCGGCCAGCTCGAACATGCCGAGCTTCTTGTTGTACGCGGCGATCTCGCGCTCACCCTGGAAGACCTGGATCTGCACGGACGGCTGGTTGTCATCCGCCGTCGTGAAGATCTCCGACCGCTTGGTCGGGATCGTGGTGTTGCGCTCGATGAGCTTGGTAAAGATCCCGCCCTTGGTCTCGATGCCCAGCGAAAGCGGCGTGACGTCCAGCAACAGGACGTCCTTGACCTCACCCTTGAGCACGCCTGCCTGCAGGCACGCGCCGACCGCGACGACCTCGTCCGGGTTGACGCCCTTGTTCGGCTCCTTGCCGCCGGTCAGGTCCTTGACCAGGTCGACCACGGCGGGCATCCGGGTGGAACCGCCGACGAGGACCACGTGCTGGATGTCGCCCAGCTTCACACCCGCGTCCTTGATCACCTGCTTGAACGGAGCCTTGCAGCGGTCCAGCAGGTCTGAGGTCATCCGCTGGAACTCCGCGCGGGTGAGCTTGGTGTCCAGGTGCAGCGGGCCCTGCTCCGAGTGGGTGATGTAAGGCAGGTTGATCTGCGTCTCGGCCGCGCCGGACAGCTCGATCTTGGCCTTCTCCGCTGACTCCCGCAGCCGCTGCAGCGCCATCTTGTCCTTGGACAGATCGGTGCCGTAGTTGTTCTTGAAGTCCTTGACCAGCCAGTCCACGATGCGCTGGTCCCAGTCGTCACCGCCGAGGTGGTTGTCGCCGCTGGTGGCCTTCACCTCGACGACACCCTCGCCGACCTCGAGCAGGGACACGTCAAACGTGCCGCCGCCCAGGTCGAAGACGAGGATCGTGGCCTCGTTGTCCTTCTCCAGGTGGTACGCGAGCGCGGCTGATGTCGGCTCGTTGATGATCCGCAGCACGTTCAGCCCGGCGATCGTCCCGGCCTCCTTGGTGGCCTGCCGCTGGGCGTCGCTGAAGTAGGCGGGGACGGTGATCACCGCGTCGGTGATCGTCTCGCCGAGGTAGGACTCGGCGTCCCTCTTGAGCTTCTGCAGGATGAACGCGCTGATCTGCTGGGCGGTAAACTTCTTGTCGTCGATCTTGACGGTCCAGTCGGTGCCCATCTGGCGCTTGACCGACCGGATCGTGCGGTCAACGTTGGTCACGGCTTGCCGCTTGGCGACTTCGCCGACCAGCACCTCACCGTTCTTGGCGAAGGCAACGACGGACGGCGTGGTCCGCGACCCCTCCGCGTTGGCGATGACCGCTGGCTCGCCGCCTTCGAGAACTGCGACGACAGAGTTGGTCGTCCCGAGGTCGATACCTACCGCACGTGCCATGTGTAGTCCCTAAGTAGATCGTGGTCCGAAAGTTGAGTGATGCCGACGCAAGTTTGCCAGTGCCTGCCGACGTTGGCAAATAGTTGCGTCTACTAGGCTCAACTTTCCTGCGCGGCCAGTCATTCCCGCGGGGTGGGGAATTCTGGGGCCATCTGGCCCCCCGCCTGCCCGCGGCCCACGTCCCGCGGCGCATCCCGGGGGACGGCGTGCGCCACGCGGTCAGGTTGGCCGGCCGTCAGGTCACCACCACCCTGCTTCTGAACAACAAAGTTACCGGCGGGTACGATGCCGGGATTGCCGCGCTGTGCACCTCATGATCGCTGGGCCTGATCGCCGGGCCTGATCGCTGGGCTGATCGCTGGGCCTGATCGCTGGGCTTGATCGCTGGGTGGGCGGGGCGCGGCGTACGCTGGCAGCCCGGCTCAGTGCGGGACGAGGAGGTTCGCGTGGTCTTGCGTATCGTCATCGGGCTGGGCTTGACGGCCGTTGCGGCCGCGATCGCCGGGCGGCGGATGTGGTGGCTTGTGCGCCTGGGACGCAGCGGCCAGCCCGCCCCGGAGCGGGTCGAGGCGGTGCGGAACCACCCCGCCCGGGATGCCGAAGTTCAGGCGGCGGAGGTGATCGGCCAGCGCAAGCTGCTCAAGTGGACGGTGCCGGGCGTGGCCCACGCGCTGACGTTCTGGGGTTTCATCGTCTTGATCTTGACGATCGTCGAGGCGTACGGGGATCTGTTCAGCCGCACGTTCGCGATCCCGGGGATCGGCCACTGGGCCGTCATCGGCTTCCTGGAGGACCTGTTCGCGGTCGGGGTGCTGGCCGGCATCATCACGTTCGCCGTCATCAGGCTCCGTAACGACCCGAAACGAGAGGGCCGGGCGTCCCGCTTCGCCGGCTCGCACACCGGGGCCGCATGGCTCGTGCTGCTGGGTATTTTCCTGGTCGTCGCGACGCTGCTGGTGTACCGAGGGGCGCAGATCGATACCGGCGTCTTCCCCTACGCCCACGGCGCGTTCGCCTCGCAGATCGTCGGGCACTGGCTGGCCCCGCTCGGCACCGGCGCGAACAAGGTGATCGAGACCGTCTTCATCCTGGCCCAGATCGCGGTGATCTTGGCGTTCGGGGTGTTTGTCACCTATTCCAAGCACCTGCATATCGCGGTGGCCCCGGTGAACGTGCTGTTCTCCCGGCGGCCGGACGGCCTGCGCGCTCTGCAGCCGATGCGCAGCAACGGAAAGGTGCTCGATTTCGAGGAGGCCGACCCGGACAGCGACGTGTTCGGCCGCGGGAAGATTGAGGATTTCACCTGGAAGGGCCTGCTGGACATGGCGACCTGCACCGAGTGCGGGCGCTGCCAGTCGCAGTGCCCGGCGTGGGTGACCGGCAAGCCGCTGTCCCCCAAGGCCCTCATCATGGACCTGCGCGACCACGCCCTGGCCAAGGCCCCTTACCTGCTGGCCTCCTCGGACGAAGAGCGGGCCGCCCTGCCCGATCACGTAAAGCTAGAAGCGCAACGACCTTTGGTGGGCGACTCCGCGTCGAACGGTGTCATCGACCCGGACGTGCTCTGGTCGTGCACCAACTGCGGGGCGTGCGTCGAGGAGTGCCCGGTGGATATCGAGCACATCGACCACATCTCCGACATGCGCCGCTACCAGGTGCTGATCGAGTCGAGCTTCCCGGTCGAGGCGTCGTCGATGCTGAAGAACCTGGAGAGCAAGGGCAATCCGTGGGGCATGGGCGAATCCAAGCGCCTCGAATGGATCTCCGAGCTGGACTTCGAGGTGCCGGTCGTTGACGGGGTGATCGGTGGCGACGTGGAATACCTGTTCTGGGTGGGCTGCGCCGGGGCACTCGAGGACCGCGCCAAGAAGACCACCAAGGCCATCGCGACCTTGCTGCATACCGCCGGGGTCAAATTCGCCGTGCTCGGCCCGGCCGAGACCTGCACCGGTGACCCGGCCCGGCGGATGGGCAACGAGTTCGTCTACTCGATGCTCGCCCAGCAGAATATCGAGACCCTGAATGAGGCTGGCGCCAAGACGATCGTGGCCTCCTGCCCGCATTGCTTCAACACGATCGCCAACGAGTACCCCCAGCTGGGCGGGAACTACGAGGTCATCCACCACACCCAGCTGCTGTCCCGGCTGGTGGCCGACGGCAGGCTCACCCCGGTGACCCCGGTGCAGGAGAAGATCACCTATCACGACCCCTGCTTCCTCGGCCGGCACAACAAGGTCTTCAGCGCCCCGCGGGAAATCATGGAGCAGGTCCCCGGGGTGCAGTCGCAGGAGATGCACCGGTGCAAGGAACGCGGGTTCTGCTGCGGCGCCGGCGGCGCCCGGATGTGGATGGAAGAACGCATCGGCAAGCGCATCAACACCGAGCGGATCGACGAAGCGCTTTCCACCGACCCGGACACCGTCTCGACGGCCTGCCCTTACTGCCTCGTCATGCTGGGTGACGCGGTCGCCGCGAAGAAGAGCTCCGGCGAGGCGAAGGAATCGCTGGAGGTCGTCGACGTCGCGCAGTTGCTGGCCCGCTCGGTCCAGCAGGCGCCCGGGCCGCAACCACCAGCGCAGCAACCCGCGACCGGGGACTGATCAGGGTCGTCGTGAACACCAGGCGGCTGGAAGCGTTCAGTGATGGTGTCTTCGCCATCGCGGCGACGCTGCTCGTTCTCGACCTGAGGCTGCCGGGCGGTCCCTCGGTGACCTCTCAGCTGCTGCATGCGTGGCCGGAGTACTTCGCGTACGTGGTGAGCTTCCTCACCATCGGGATCATGTGGATGAACCACCACACGGTCGTGGCCCACGTGCGGCGGGTGGACCGGCCGCTGCTCGTGCTCAACCTGCTGCTGCTGATGGCCGTGGTCGCCATCCCCTTTCCCACGGCTCTCGTCGCCGAGCACCTGCATGATGCCGGGGCCGCGGCGGCCACGGTCACCTACGGGCTGGTCATGATCGCCATGTCGCTGGGCTTCGCCAGTATGTGGATCTATGTGGTCAGCCATGCTGGGACGCTCGGGTCCGGACTGCCGCGGCACGCGCTCCGGCGGTCGGTGCCCGGGTTCACCGGCGGCCTCGTCGCCTACATGGCGGGAACCCTGGTCGCGGCGTTCGTCTCCGCGGTCGCCGCGCTGACCATCTTCGGGCTGCTGGCCGTGTACTACCTGTTCGACCATCTGCCCAGCCCGGCCGAAGCGGACGTCCCGCCCGGGCCGGCCTAGCGCCCGTGCGGGTGCCCGCCGCTCCGCCCAACGACCATAAACGCTTCCGTGGGCGTCCCAACGACAGAAAAATGCCTTAGCCTCGATTCCCGGTCAGATAATTGAGTTGAGGTTACGGGCGGCGTCAGCGTGGCGGAGCCGGAGGGTGCGCTGGTCCCAGCAGGGGATGGGGTCTCGAGTTCGGCGAAGCCTGCGTCGATGAGGGCGAGGCGGTGGCTGCGCAGGTGACGCCCGGGGCGGCGCGTACGACGTCGGTGTCACAGCCGATGCTTATATATCAGCACTGCAGGGCTGACATTCACGTAGTTGGGAGCCGCGGTGACGGTTACGGTCGTTGACGAATATGTCGCGGAAGCGGTGCGGCTGGAGGGCATCCTCGGCCTGCTGGCCGAGGTGCAGTGGCTGACGCAGTCGGGTGCCGGCGGCTGGTCTGTCGCCGACGTGGTGCTGCACCTGGCGCAGTCCGACGAGGGCGTTGTGGCCAGTGCGGGCGGTGCGGACCGCCCGGAAGGCGCCCCCCGGCCGGCACGGTTGATGACTGGATGGCCCAGATGGTGGATGCGGAACGGGCCGCGCCGGCGCAGGTCTTCACACGGTGGCGGCGGGCACGCGACGCTGCGGTGGAAGCGCTGCGTGCTGCCGATCCGCAGGTGCCGCTGCAATGGGTGACCGGGCCGGTGAAGCCCGCCACGCTGGCGACTACCCGGCTGGCCGAGTACTGGGCGCACGGCCTGGACATCACCGGGCCGCTCGGCATCGACTTCCCCGACACCAGCCGGCTGCGGCACATCGCATGGCTAGCGCACCGGACGCTGCCGTATGCACTCTCGCTGGCCGGCGAGGCACTGGCTGCGGTGCGCTGCTCGCTGACGGCACCGGATGGGGTGACCACGTGGACTTTCGGGCCGGACGACGCCGAATCCGAGATCAGCGGACCGGCGGGAGCGTTCTGCCGGGTGGCCGCTCGGCGCCTCGACCCGGCGGCGTCGGGTCTGCAAGCCACCGGTCCGCATGGCGCCACCGCCCTCCGCGTCGTCCGGACCTACGCGTAACAGGCGGCGGGTTAGTCAGCCCCGATTCCCGGTGAGCATGGCCAGTGCGGTCTTCCAATACGTCCCACGGAACTAACCAGGCCCAGATGATCCGGGTCTCAACTGGCCTGACTGAACGGCGCCCATGATCGCCATAGTGGGTTTGCGCCGCTCTGGCAAGCTAGTGCCGCTGACCTCGTGGTTCCCGGAAGTGCGTGCGCGGGCGGCAGGCTCCCCATCAAGGCCCGATTGTGATCCCGGCGGGGACCAGGCGGAGTTCTCGCTAGTCACCGCGATCTTCGCTAGCCCAGTCCCAACTTAACTACTGCACCGGGAATCGAGGTTAGGCGCCCGGCAGTCGATGAGATGGGGTCGCTCGGCTGGCGGTGGTGAGGTGAGCCGCGGCGGGCGGATGGCGCGGGGCCGCCCGGCTGGGTCGTCGGCGGGCCGGGCGGCCGGCGCCGGGCTGAAGCGTGGACGATAGCGGCGGCCAGGCCAGCAGGAAGCATCCGAGAACCGGCGGCGGATGACCGGGCGACCCAGAAGGACGACTGTTGTGCGGGTTGCGGTGTTTAATGCGGGGGCCCCGGCGCGGGCGGTCACGGCCTGGCCCGGCGTGAGCGTCCACGCACCAGGGGGATCCGGCCGCCCGCCGGGGGCCGAGGTCTTGGTGCCATCCGCGTGGCCCCGGTATGCGTCAGTCAGGCATCGCCGAATCGCGCAGGCGCCCGCCGCCATGGTCACCGGGCCGCGTCCAGCCTGGTGCGCTGCTCCGCGGTCAGCTCCAGGTCCGCTGCGGCCAGGCTCTCGTCCAGTTGCGCCACCGAGGAGGCACCGACCAGCGGGATTATCGGGACCTGCGCGCCGATCAGCCAGGCCAGCACCACCTGGTTGACCGTCGCGCCGGTGTCCTTGGCCACCTCCCGCAGCGCGGCCAGCCGGGCGGGCGTGCCCGGGTGGTCGAACTCGGCGAACTCGGCGGCATCCAGCTTGTCCTGGCGGACGTAGCCGCCCTTCAGCAGTGGTGAGTAGGCGACCATCGTCAGCTGCGGTTCGGCCCGCAGGTAGCTGAGCAGGTCGCCGCCCACCATGCCCTGCATGCCGTCCGGGGAGCGGCGGCCCGGCAGGTCGGTGCGCGGCCGCAGGTAGCTGTGCTGGTACTGCAGCACCTCATAGCCGGGCAGCCCGGCCGCCGCGGCCAGGCTGCGGGCCCGTTCCACCCGCCAGGCCCAGTGGTTGCTCACCCCCAGCAGGCCCACGGTGCCCTCGGCCACCAGGCGGCGAAGGCCTCCACGGTCTCGGCCAGCGGCACCTTCGGGTCGTCGATGTGCGCGTACAGCAGGTCCAGCCGGGCCATGCCGAGCCGGTCCCGGCTGCGTTCGGAAGACTCGCGGATCACCTTGGCCGACAGTCCCTCGGCGTTGTCGGTGAAGCTGGTGCCCGGGGCCAGTGGCCGGGCGCCGAGCTTGGTCGCGATCACGATCTCGTCACCGGCGCCGCGGCTGCGCCGCCAGCGGCCCAGCAGTTCCTCGCTCTCCCCGCCCTGGGTGCCGGTCCAGAACGCGTAGTTGTCAGCAGTGTCGATGAAGGTGCCGCCGGCCTCCACGTACCGGTCCAGGATCGCGAACGAGGTCGCCTCGTCGGTCGCCGTGCCGAAGTGCATCGTGCCCAGGCTGAGCACGCTCACCTCGCGGCGGGTCTTGGGGTCCGTGCCAATCGTGCGGTATTTCATGCCGGGTTCCTCTCCAGCTGCCCGGTCCGCCCGGGGCGCTGGGCACGAGTCTGGATGCTGGAGCGCGCTCCAGGTCAAACCGCACCCTTACTGGTCGCCCGGGGCGAGGCAGATCAGGCCCCAGGGGCGGTCACGGACCCGGGTCATCACGACTGTCGCCCGCCGGGCACCGGACAGCCTCAGGCTCCGGTGCAGCTGATCGACGTCACCGGCCAGCCCGCGGCGCCGGATGTCGGCCGCGCCGATGTCCAGCGCCCGAAGCCGCCCAGCCAGCTTCTTCTGGTTCCACGGTGCCGAATCGATCACCTGCAGCGTCCGCCCGAACGGCGTGTCCATGGCTACGTCACCGGACAGGAAGGCGATCCGCTCATCGATCTTCCACGCCCCGAGCATCCGGGCCAGTTCCTCCACCAGCCCGGCGCGGGTGACGGCCGGGCTGGGATCGAGAAGGAACGCCCCGGGCGCGCGCACCGGCACGGCCGCTCCCGGCCGGGGGGTGAGCGTGTGGCCTTCCGGCAGGAGAGTGGCCCGCCTGGCCGCCGTGGCCAGCGCCGGGGACCAGGCCGTCGCTTCCTTCAAGTCGCGGCCGACGGCGACGAACTCCAGTTCCCAGCCCGCGGGCACGGCGTCACGCGCAATGCCGGGCGCCGCCTTGATCCCCACCCCGGCCACCTGGCCGGCCAGGTCCAGGCACCAGCGCAGGGGTGGTTCGCTCTCCCCGGCCGGCATCCGCCGCCGGCTGGTCCGCCGGGCGGGGTCGACGAACACCGCGTCGATCCCGGCCAGGTCGGCGTCCCGGACATCGGACACCATGGTCGTGACCCCGCCGTCCACGCCGTAGGCCTCGGTGTTCGCCTCGGCCATCCGCAGGTGCAGCGGGTCGCGGTCAACGGCCAGGACATGGCGGCCTCCGGCCAGGGCGAGCAGGTCTCCGCCGATCCCGCAGCACAGGTCGGCGACCCGGCCGAGCGGGGCGTACCTGGCGGCGCGATGGCGGGCCACCACCTCCGGGGAGGACTGCTCCAGGCCGGCCCGGGTGAAGAACATCCGCGTCGCCCGGCTGAACTTCGAGCGGGCCTGCAGCCGCAGCTCATGCTGAGCCAGCGCCGCCGCGACCAGGTCGGCCGGGTACTGGTGCCGCAACTGGGTGCCGAGCCGGAGCGCCGTGCCGGGTGTCGGCGCGCGGTCCGGCGTCTCCGCGTCCTCGCCGAGGATGCGGAGCAGTTCCGTTCCGCGTGGGGAGCGCAGCAGCTCAAAGCGGGCCAGCGCGTCGGTGTCGTCATCCACCGGCGTCCGGCCCCAGGTAGCTGCGCCCGATCACCGGGGCGGGCAGCCAGATCCGGACCCGGGTGCCGTGGCCAGGCCAGGATTCGAGGGTCGCCTGGCCGCCGTGGGCCACGGCGATCGCCTGCACGATGGACAGGCCGAGCCCGCTGCCGCCGCCGGAATCCTGCCCGCCGCTGAGGCCGGCCCCGCTCTCCTCGGGGCCCTGGCCGTCGGCGGCGGGCTGGGTGGCGCCGCCGCCCTGGCCGTCCGCGGCGGGCTGGGTGGTGCCTCGATGGAACCGGTCGAACGCCTGCGCCGCGTCTTGCTGCGACATGCCCGGGCCTGCGTCGGCGACTTCCAGCACGATGCCCTCCCCCGCCTGGGCCAGCCGGACGGCGACGGGCGTGCCCTTCGGCGTGTGCTCGCGGATGTTGCCGAGGAGGTTGGCCAGCACCTGCCGGATCCTGGCCTCGTCGACGACCGCCACCAGCCGGTCCGGCGCTTCGGCCCGGACCGGCCGGCCGGGTTCCACCGCCCGGGCGTCCGCGGCCGCGTCCCGCACCAGGCCGGCCAGATCGGTCTCGGCCAGGTCCAGTGAGGAGGTGCGGTCCAGCCGGGCGAGCTCAAGCAGTTCCGCGACCAGCGTGCTCATTCGCTGCGCCTCCTGCTCGATCCGGCGCATGGCGTCCGGTAGCTGGTCGGGACCAAGTGCGCCCTGGCGGTAAAGCTCGGCGTAGCCCCGGATGGTGGTCAGCGGCGTGCGCAGCTCGTGGGAGGCGTCCGCGGCGAACTGGCGGACCTTCTGCTCCGAGCGCAGCCGCGCACCGAACGCGTACTGGATGCGGTCCAGCATGGTGTTGATGGCCCCGCCCAGCCGGCCGACCTCGGTGCTGTCATCGGCGTCGGGCATCCGGGCGGCGAGGTTGCCCTGGGTGGTGATCTGCCGGGCCGCGCTGGCCATCTGGCCCAATGGCGCCAGCCCGCGGCCGATGAGCCACTGGCCGCCGGCCGCGAGCAGCAGGATCAGCACGCCGCCGGTGATCAGCTCGGCCACGACGACCCCGCGGTCAGTGGCCGCGATCGCGCCGACCGGGCGCGCGACCATGATCAGGGCGGCGCCGGCGATGGCCCCCCCAGTCACCCGGTTCGCGCTGGCCAGCCGCGCGACCGCCCGCAGCTTCGTGCCATCGCTGAGGACGATCGGGAATGGCTGGTGACGGTAGTAACGGACGAGCTGTGCCTTACTCAGCTGGCCGAGGGCGTCCTGGAACTCCGTCCCGCGGGGACCGGGGGTAAACAGGATGACCTGACCGGTTCGCCGGGAGATCGCGGCGGCGAGGTATCCGTTGCTGTTCCCGGCCAGCGTCTGGGGGTTGAGCGCGGTGCGCGCGGCCGTAGCCACGAGGTCGTTGTTGAACTGGTTGCCGATCTTCTTGTTCAGTACGAAGGCACTGACCGCGCCCATAATGAGCAGAAACGCCGCCGTCACGCAGATCAGCAGGACGAGCAGGCGGGCACGCAGTGACAGCCGCCCGGACGCTGTCATCCCCCCGGCTCGCTGGACGGCCGCTCGGGCGGGCGCAAGGTGTAGCCGACGCCCCGCTGGGTGTGGATCAGCGGTGGGCCCAGCGGGTCGAGCTTGCGGCGCAGGTAGCTGACGTAGGTCTCGACGATCTGGGACTGCCCCGCGTAGTCCCAGCCCCACACGCTCTCCAGCAACTGGCCGCGGGTGAGCACGCGCCCCTGGTGGCGCATGAGGTAGGCGAGCAGCCGGAACTCGGTGGGTGACAGCTCGACCGCCTTGCCCGCGCGGTGCACGCTCCAGCGTGATTCGTCCAGCTCCAGGTCACCGGCCCGCAGCAGGTCAGCCTCGCCGGGATCGGCGGCGGCCGACGCCCGTGACGTCCGCCGTAGCACCGCCCGTACCCGGGCTACCAGCGCCTCTACGGAAAAAGGCTTGGTGACGTAGTCGTCGCCGCCGATCGCCAGGCCGGTGACGGTGTCAGAAGAGGTGTCCCTGGCGGTCAGGAAGATCACCGGAACTTCGTTGCCGGCGGCCCGCAACCGCCGGCACACCTCGAAGCCGTTCAGGTCCGGCATCATCACGTCGAGCACGATCAGGTCGGGCCGCCCGGCTTCGGCCTGCCGCAGCGCGTCCGTGCCGCTGGCCGCGGTGGTCACCGCGCAGCCGTGGAACTTGAGCGCCACCTGGACAAGCTCACGGATATTCGGCTCGTCGTCCACGACGAGCACCTTAGGGATCCGGTCGCTGTCAGTCATTGTCTGTGCTGCACATTGTGCCGTACCGGCCGGTCAGTGGGCTGGCCGCAGCAAATTCCTGGCTGACGCGGACCTGCTCCCGCGGCCTCCGTCCGCGGGAGCAGGCTGGCCAGTCCGTCAGCTCGCGGAGGCTGATGGCGAGGCTGATGGTGAGGGCGATGAACTGCTGGCCGGGGGCCCGATGACGATGAGCCGGGCATCCTTGGCGCCCGAGTTCACCGGTCCGCCCACCCAGACCGTCTGCCCCGGTGCCAGCGCGGACTCGGCCGTCCTGGCGCCCTTCTCGCGGACCACCGTGCTGCTCACCAAGGCCCAGGTCCAGGTCGTGCCGTCAGAAGCACGCACCACGATGTTGCTGCCGCTGGTCACGGTCTCGATCGTGCCGCGCTCGTAGGCCAGGGTGCTGAACCCGGTCTTGGTCTTGAACGTGAACTGGCCATCGACACCGCCGAGCAGGCGGGCGACGCGAAGCCGGGCGCCGCAGCGGGTGGCGATAAATGCCGCCGCGCGGGGGTGCCCGGCGGCCTTGGCGGTGGCGGCGGCCAGGGCGCAGCGTTGGGCGGGCGCAGTGGCAGTCGCCGAAGGCGAGGAGGTCGCGGCGCCGGTGGCCGTCGGCGAGTCGGCCGAACTCAGGGTCGCGTTCAGCGCCGCCGCCTGCCCGGTCGGGCCGGCCGCCACATAGCTGGAGTTGCCCGACAGGGTCAGGCCGGCGATGACGCCGCAGCCGGCCAGGATCGCCGCGACTGCGATCCCGATGGTCCAGTGCCGGGCCTGGCGCCGGTCTCGTGCGAAGTGCTCACCGGCGCCGGGCGGCGGCTGCGCCCAGTGACCATGACTGGGACCGTAAGGGTCCTGGTTCCCGGCCGCGGGTGAGTTCATGGCCCAGAACTGCTCGGTGGGCTGGTGGTCTTGCGGGTCCCCGCTCGGGGGCGGGTAATTGCTGTTCATGATCTGAGGCTGCCCGGGCTGCCTGAGACATCGGGCGGCTGAATCTGGGATTTTCCTGAGATATGTCCCCGGATCTGCCTGCGGCCGGTGCCAGGCGCGCGCCGCACCGCCGGGCTACATGCGGTCGGGCACCGGGACGCCGAGCAGCGAGAGGCCCGTCGTCAGGACGCCGAGAGCCAGGGCGGACAGCGCGAGCCTGCTGCCGCGGACCGAGTCCGTAGGGGCCTGCAGCACCGGGCATTGCTCGTAGAACGTGGTGAACGCGCTGGCCACCTCGAACAGGAAGGCCGCCAGTACGTGCGGCTCCGCGCCTGCCGCGGCCTGGTCCAGGACGGACCCGAATCCCAGCATGGCCAGCGCCAGCGCCCGTTCGGCATCCTGGCCGGGCTCGATCGGCCCACCAGACTCGCCGGGTTCCAGCCCGGCTCTGCGGAAGATGGAGCGTATCCGCGCGGTCGCGTACTGCAAATAGGGTCCGGTGTTCCCGTTGAGGGCCAGCATCCGGTCGAAGTCAAAGGCGTAGCTGGAATCCCTGGCCACCGACAGGTCGCCGTATTTGAGCGCGCCGATGCCCACGGCCTCGGCGATCTCGTCCCGCTGCACTGGGTCGTCGTATCGGTCCGCGATGACCTTGGCCGCGCGCTCAACCGCGTCGTCGATCAGCGTGATCAGCCTGACCTGCTCGCCCGTGCGCGTCTTCAGCCGCTTCCCGTCCGGGCCGGTCACCAGGCCAATGGCCGCATGCTCGGCGCTGGCCGGGCTGACCAGCCACCCGGCCTGCCGTGCGGCCGCGAACACCATCTGCAGGTGCTGCGACTGCTCCGAGCCGACAACGTAGATGATGCGCCGCGCGTGCAGGCCGACGAGACGGTACCTGATCGCGGCCATGTCGGTCGTGTCGTAGCCGTACCCGCCATCGCTCTTGCGCAGAATCAGTGGCAGCGGTCGGCCGTCCCGTCCGGTGAAGCCGGGCGGGAAGACGCACAGTGCGCCGTCGCTCAGCACCGCGATCCCGGCTGCTTCCAGCTCAGCGCAGACATCGGCCAGCATCGGATTGTAGAAGCTCTCCGGCGCCATGTCGGCGTCGGTCAGCGTGATCCCGAGCCGCCGGTAAATCGTGTGGTAGTACTGCTTGGAATCATCGACCAGTACCTGCCACAGCCGGAGCGTCTCCGCGTCCCCGCCCTGCAAGGCGACGACCCGGCGGCGGGCGCGCTCGGCAAAGGCCGGGTCGGCGTCAAACTTGGCCCGGGCGGCCTGGTAGAACGTGGTGATCTCGCCCGCTGAGAGCTGCTCGCGGGTGACTTCCTCACCGATATCGAGCAGGTGCTCGATGAGCATCCCGAACGGGGTGCCCCAGTCACCGAGATGCGCGGCCCGGATCACCGTGTGGCCGAGGTGCTCGAGGATCCGGACGACCGCGTCGCCCACCACCGTCGCGCGCAAATGGCCGACGTGCAGCTCTTTGGCGACGTTCGGACCGGAGTAGTCGACGACCATCTTCTGCTCCGGGATGGCCTCGGGGACGCCGAGGCGCGGGTCGTGCAGCTGCTCGGTGGCCTGGGCGGCGATCCAGTCGCTGCTCAGGGTGATGTTGATGAAGCCGGGCCCGCTGACCTCGGGCGGCCCGGCGACGCCGGTCAGGTCGAGGTGATGGGCGAGTTTCGCGGCCACCTCGCGCGGCGGCAGGCCGATCCGCTTAGCTAGGGGAAGGGCCACGTTCGCCTGGTAGTCAGCGAACTGGGACGGCCGGATGAGCGGGTCAGCGTCGGCGTACTCGGTGCCGAACGCCGCGCCGAGCGCATCCTTCACCCGCTGTGCGAGAACGTCCCGGGGATCGGCCATGCGGTCAAGACTATCGACCGCGCGGGCGGTGGGCCGCCAGATATCGCGCCGGTGGCTGGCCGCGCGCTCTTCAGGTCCGGCGCAGGAAGTGAGCGCCCCGGCCCGGGCCGAGCCGCTCCCTGATCTTCTCGGTGATCTGGCCCCGCGCGAGATCGGCAGCCAGCAGGCACGCGGAGGTGACCCCCCGGGCGGTTGACCCGCCGTGCGCGATCACGACGGTCCCTTCCAGGCCGAGCAGGGCCGCTCCGCCGTAGTTCTCCGTGTCCATCCGCCCGGCCAGCTCGCGCAGCGCGCGGCGCTGCAGCAGCGCGCCGAGCCGCGCGGTCCGGGAACCTTCGAGGACGGTGCGTAGCTGCCCGGCGGCGAAACCGGCCGCGCCTTCGAGCGTCTTGAGCGCCACGTTGCCGGTGAAGCCGTCGGTTACGATCACGTCCACCTTGCCGGCCATCAGGTCAGAGCCTTCGACATTGCCGGCGAAGCGGATCGGCAGGGCGCCGTGCGGCGGCGGGGCGGCCAGCAGCTCGTGGGCGCGGCGGGTCAGCTTGTTGCCCTTCCCCGGCTCGGCGCCGATGGTGAGCAGGCCCACCCGCGGCTCGTCGATGCCGTGGGCGAGCTGCGCGTAGGCCACGCCGAGCTGGGCGAACTGGAGCAGCATCTCCGGTTTGGGATCCGCGATGGCGCCCGCGTCGACGAGAAAAGTCGGATTCGGGCGGGTGGGCAGCACAACGGTGAGGGCCGGCCGGATCAAGCCGGGCACCGAGCGCAGCCGCAGCCGTGCGGTCGCGACGATGCCGCCGGTGGAGCCGGCCGACACGACCGCTCCGGCCTGGCCTCTGTGGACCAGCTGGCAGGCGACGGCCACACTGGAGCGCGGGCGGCGCAGGCTGGCCAGCGCGCCCTCGTCCATGGCAATGGAGTCATCGGCGGGGGCGATCCTGATGAGTCCGGGACGCACGCCGGCGGGCAGCATCGGGCGCAGCTGGCTGGGCGGCCCGGCCAGGATCACCGGAACCCCGTGCTGTGTCGCGGCGGCGACCGCACCCGCCACGATCTGCCCGGGTGCGTTGTCGCCGCCCATGGCGTCAACGGCGACGGCAGCCTGCTGTGCGCTACCGCCTGAGGGGACCTCGCCCTGCACCGGAGGGACCGGGCGCTCAGTCAGGGCGCTGCCGGCTGGGTGTGCCGGCAGGCGATCTGATCCAGGGGGAGGTTGGTGGACGCATGACCCGCATAGCGCCAAGCCTCTCATTGCCTGGGCGGCCCAGGTGCGGCCGGCGTCAAGCGCGGGCCCGCAAATGCTGGGAGGCCGCGCGGTGCTAGCCGCCGGTATCGTGCTAATGTCCGCATGCCGCGTATAAGCCCTATTGTTCTGGGCTGATAACCGGTGCCTGGGTATCGATCGGTCCGTGGAGAGCCGGGGTGCGTCACGGGTACAACAATGCGGAGGATTTGCCTCGAGGGTCCTTTACGGGGCCATGCCGGACTGCTCGATGCCGTCATGTGCGGTATGGCATAGCGGGTTCGGCCACGGGGAAGAACGTCAGGGAACCGTCGATGTTACTTCAGCGTTTCTTAAGCGTGACCTTCTTGCATTGATTACGCGATGGCTTCCGTCCCGCTAGCCGCGTCTGATGGGGTACCCGCGGCGGGCGCATCTCTCCCGCCGGCCTGACCTGCTGCCGTCCCTGGCCATGCCGCCGAGGACGCGACCGACCGGAGGGAGATGCGTGACTGCTATCCAACAGGGTGAGCCCGTGGCGCCGGCCGCGGGCCGCCGGTTCCGCGCCTACACGGTAAAGCACTTGGACGCACTGGTCGCACAGGCCGGGCTGGGCGCCAGCGAGCGACTGGCCGTTCGGGCGGTCGCGACCGTGTTGCCTTTCCGGACCAACGCCTACGTGGTCGAGAACCTCATCGACTGGGATGCGGCCCCGGACGACCCGATCTATCGCCTCGTCTTCCCGCAGGCGGACATGTTGCCTCCGGCCGACGTTCAGCGGATCGCCCGTCTGCTCGCGCGGGACGCACCCGAGGCCGAGGTGAATGCCGCCGCGCACCAGATACGGAAGCGGCTGAACCCGCATCCCGCCGGGCAGCTCGCGCTGAACATCCCGGATCTGGGCGATGAACCGCTGCCCGGGGTTCAGCACAAGTACCCCGAGACCGTCCTGGTGTTCCCGAAGCAGGCGCAGACGTGCCACGCCTACTGCACGTACTGCTTCCGATGGGCCCAGTTCGTCGACGAGCCGGACCTGAAGATGGCGACCGCCGACACCGGCCGGATCGTCGAGTACCTGCGGAGTCACCGAGAGGTGACCAGTGTGCTGATCACGGGCGGGGATCCCATGATCATGGGCGCCGAGGTGCTGCGCCGTTATGTCGAGCCGCTGCTCGGCCAGGGGCTTGACCACATCGAGTCCGTACGGATCGGCAGCAAGTCACTCGCGTACTGGCCGCAGCGCCTCGTCACTGATCCTGACGCGGATGACACGCTGCGGTTGTTTGAGAAGGTCGTGGCGTCTGGCCGCAGCCTGGCCTTCATGGCTCACTTCTCCCACCCCCGCGAACTCGAGTCGCAGCTGGTCGCCGACGCAGTGCGGAGGATCCGGAGTACCGGGGCGGTCATCCGGACCCAGGCGCCGCTGATCCGGTCCATCAACGACAACCCCGCGACCTGGGCGGCCATGTGGCGTACCCAGGTGCGCATGGGGATGGTCCCGTATTACATGTTCGTGGAGCGGGACACCGGCCCGCAGGACTATTTCGCGGTGCCTCTCGCCTGCGGCTACGGGATCTTCCGTGAGGCGTACCGGAGTGTCTCGGGCCTGGGCCGGACGGTCCGGGGCCCCTCGATGTCAGCGACTCCAGGCAAGCTGTGTATCGACGGCATCACCGAGGTGGCTGGGGAGAAGGTGTTCGTCCTGCACATGATCCAGGCACGGGACCCCGACCTGGTCGGCAAGCCGTTCTTCGCCCGGTACGACCCGGACGCTACCTGGCTGTCCGACCTGGAGCCGGCCTTCGCCAGGCGGTTTCCCTTCGAACCCGACCCCGAGGAGCTGCCCGGGCTGTGGGCACCGCCGATGTTCCAGCCCGCCAGCTAGGCCCGCTGCGCTTCGGCCGCCACCTCAGGCGGCGCGGGCTCCTGCGGCCGGCTGTCCGACCTGATGGCCAGGCAGCTCAGGGCGCCCACCGCCAGCAAGACGACCGGCAGCACCATGGTCCAGCGCATGGCCTCCACGTATCCGAAGGTGAAGATGGCGTGACCGATTCTGGTCACCTCCGCGACCAGTTGCGCGGGCAGCCCGGGCGGCAGCTTGACACCGCCGTTCTGGCCTGCCCCGACCGAGATGCCCGCACTGGCTGAGCTGTGGATCGCGGCGATGAACGGGCCGCGCACCTGGGCCGGCAGTCCAGCGGTTCGCGTGGCGGCCTGGCTCGTGAGGGAGGACACCAGCCGGTTCTGCAGCAGCGCGCCGACCGCGGCGGTGCCGATCACCAGGCCGACCTGGCGGACCGTGTTCAGCACGCCGGACGCGGCGCCCGCCATCCGCGGATCGATGTTTCGCATGGCCGTCGTGACCATGGGGGCGAATGTGCAGCCCATGCCGAATCCGGCCACGATCAAGGCGGGCAGGAAGTCATACCACGTGGAACTGGGCTGCGCGATCAGCGCGGTCCAGCCCATCCCGGCCCCGAACAAGGTCAGCCCGGTCATCAGGATGTACTTGCCACCGATCTTGTCGGTCATCCGGCCCGCCACCGGGGCGACGAACATCGACAGGACCGAGGCAGGCGCCATCGTGAGGCCCGCCTTCAGCGCCGAGAAGCCGAGGACCGACTGCAGGTAGATGGTGAACGGCAGGAAGATCCCCATCATGCCGATGGACAGCACCCCGGACACCCAGTTCACCACGGTGTAGTTCCGGTCACGGAACAGCGCGAACGGCACCAGCGGCTCCTTGTCCTGGGTCAGCCGCTGGAGCAACAGGAAGGCCATGAGCAGGACCACCCCGGCGCCGAGCACGAGCGGGATGCTGATGAACGAGGTGATGGTGCCCCAGTTGTACTTCTGCCCCTCGACCAGGCCGTAGCAGATGGCCAGCAGGGCCGCGCTGGCCAGCAGGACGCCGGGAATGTCGATCCGGTGCCTTCGCCCGAGCCGCAGGTCCGGGATGATGGCAAAGGTCGCCGTCAGCGCGATCACGCCGAACGGCAGGTTGACAAAGAAGATCCACCGCCAGTCGAACGCGGTCACCAGCAGCCCGCCCAGGGTCGGCCCGGCGATGGTCGCCACCCCCGCTACCGCGCCCCAGACACCGAACGCTGCCCCTCGCCGCTCAGGCGGGAAGGTATTGGTGATGATCATCAGCGTCTGCGGCATGAGCATCGCGGCGCCGAGGCCCTGGACGGCACGGAACCCGATCAGCCAGCCGGGGCTCGGGGACAGGCCGCACGCGGCCGAGGCCACCGTGAACAGCGCGATGCCCGAGGCGAACATTATCCGCGGCCCGAACAGGTCGCCGAGGCGGCCCGCCGTGATGACCAGCACCGCGAGCACCAGGGCATACGCGTTGATCACCCACAGGGCGTCGTCGAGCGACGCGTGCAGCCTCGTGATGATGTTGGGGATCGCGATGTTCACGATCGTCAGGTCGAGCAGGGTCATGAAGAACCCGAGCGAGACGACAATGAGCACCGCCCAGGGGTTCCCCCGCAAACTCTTCACCAAGATCTCCTTGCCATCCGGCAGGTGACTCGCGCGCCGGGAGCGCGTGTGCGACGTACGCCCTGCGAAGGGGCGCCCACCACTTCCGATGCTAGACGCGCCCACCGACAAAATGTCAGGGCCCCCGATCCGGAACGGCCCAGCACGGCGCGCGGCCAGCCGGGCCGGCGCCGCCCGCGGCCGACGCAAGCGAATCAGAACCCCGTTCGGTTAGCGTCTCCGGGCGCGAAGTATGCTCCCGCCATGAGACTGAACGGAACCGCAGCGATCATTTCCGGCGGGGCGAGCGGCCTCGGCGAGGCGGTAGCCCGCGCGCTCGGCGCCGCGGGTGCGACGGTCGTCGTCGCCGACCTGAATGAGGAACTGGGAAAGACGGTCGCCGCCGAGTCGGGCGGCCTGTTCGTGAAGACCGACGTGTCAGACGAGGGATCGGTGGCCGCAGCGGTGCGGGCTGCCGCCGCCCAGGATGCGCCGCTGCGCACGGTGGTGAACTGCGCCGGCATCGGCTGGGCGGCCCGCACCGTGGGCCGCGACGGGTCCCCGCACGACCTGGCGTCCTTCCGCAAGGTTATCGACATCAACTTGATCGGGACGTTCAACCTGATGCGCATCGGGGCCGCGGCCATCGCCCACACCGAGCCCGCCGACGCCGACGGCCAGCGCGGCGTCGTCATCAACACCGCGTCCATCGCCGGTATCGAGGGGCAGGTCGGGCAAATCGCCTACTCCGCATCCAAGGGCGGGATCATCGGCATGACCGTGCCGGCCGCCCGTGACCTGGCCGCCATCGGGGTCCGGGTCAACACCATCTGCCCGGGGATCATCGACACCCCCATCTACGGCACGGGACCCGCGAGTGAGGAGTTCAAGGCGAAGCTCGCGGCTCCCGTGGTTTTTCCGAAACGGATGGGCACGGCCGCCGAATTCGCGCACCTGGCCCTGGCGCTCATCGGGAACGACTACATGAACGCCGAGGTAATCCGGTTCGACGGCGGCATCAGGTTCCAGCCGAAGTAGCCGCCTGACGGCGGCGGCACCCCAAAGCAACGCATGGAGGAGAAGCCTGTGTCGGAAGCGGTGCTGACTGAGGTCGGCGGCCCGGTGGCGGTGGTCACGATCAACCGGCTCTCGGCGCGCAATGCGGTCAACGAGGCGGTGGCCAGCGGAGTGGCCGCGGCCCTCGACGACCTCGACACGCGTACCGGCGTCCAGGTGATCGTGATAACCGGCGCGGGCGGCACGTTCTGCGCGGGGATGGATCTGAAGGGCTTCATGACCGGCGAGAACCCGCAGGCTGGCGGCCGGGGGTTCGGCGGTATCGTGACGCGGCCGCCGGCCAAGCCGGTCATCGCGGCGGTCGAAGGCTACGCGCTGGCCGGTGGTTTCGAAATCGCTCTCGCCTGTGACCTGATCGTGGCTAGTGAGGAGGCGACGTTCGGGCTGCCTGAGGTCACCCGAGGCCTGGTCGCGGCGGCCGGCGGCCTGCTCCGGCTGCCCCGCCGGATCCCGTACCACCTGGCCATGGAGATCGCGCTGACCGGCGAGCGCTTTTCAGCCGCGCGCCTGCAGCAGGCTGGCTTGATCGCCCGGCTCGTCCCGCCCGGACAGGCGCTGGACCAGGCCCGGCAGCTTGCGTTCCGGATCGCGGGGAACGCGCCGCTGGCCTTGGAAGCGACCAAACGGATCGTGGTGGAGTCCGCCGATTGGCCGAGCGCGGAGGCGTTCGCCAGGCAGAATGAGATCGCGGCGCCGGTGTTTTCGTCCGCCGACGCCACGGAAGGAGCGGTCGCCTTCGCGGAGAAGCGGCCGCCCGTCTGGCGGGGCAAGTAACCCCCATCCAGCCCATCCCAGCCCATCTCAGCCCTGGCGGCCGGGTGCGGCCCGCCGACCAGCCAACGTCGGTTGCGGTCCCCCCGTAGGATCGATGCGCGGATGACATAGCTGCGCGGATGACACTGAACACCGTTGGGGACGTGGATGTGCGGAATCGCCGGATGCCTGGCCTTGGCCCTGGAGGCCGACCCGGACCAGCAGTGGGTCGTGGCCGCGACCGGGCGGATCGCCCACCGCGGTCCCGACGACGATGGGTTCTACGCCGACCCTGACGTGGCCCTGGGCTTCCAGCGGCTCGCCATCATCGATCTGTCCCCCGGCGGGCACCAGCCGATGCGGTCAGCCGATGGGCGCTTCTGGATGGTCTTCAACGGTGAGATCTACAACTACCTGGAACTCGCTCAGGAACTGCGCGATCAAGGCGTGATCCTGCGTACCAGCTCCGACTCGGAAGTGCTGCTGGAGACCTACGCGCGGGTCGGCAAGGATGTCGTGCACCGGCTCCGCGGCATGTTCGCTTTCGCCATCTGGGACACCTGGACCCGGGAGCTGTTCTGCGCCCGGGACCCGTTCGGGATCAAGCCCTTCTTCTACTCCGTCGACTCGGCCGGCACCGACCGCAAACCCGCCGCCGCCGGCGCCACCGGAGGGCGGCACGCGGCCCAGCCAGGCGTGGCCCAGCGGGCCGGGGGGCCAGGCGCCAGTCCGGGCGGCCGCCACGCGGCCGGGGGAGCCGCCGGGACCGGGAACGGGCACGTAGCCGAGGACGACGACGCCGGCCGTCTGCTGCGCTTCGCCTCGGAACGCAAGGCCCTGGCCAACCCGGGGGAACCGCGGATCCTGGACGGCGACTCGCTCAGCCAGTACCTGTCCTTCCAGTACGTGCCCGCGCCGCAGACGCTGACTCCACCGATCCGCGTGCTCCGGCCCGGCCACGCCATGATCGCCAGGCCCGGCGGAAGCGTGGACGTGTTCCGCTACTGGCGCGCTGACCTGCGGCCCGCCCGGGCTCCCCGTGAGACCGCCGCCGCGGAGATCCTCCGGGTCATGCGGGACTCGATCGACGTCCATCTGCGCAGCGACGCCCCGCTCGGTGCATTCCTGTCCGGCGGCATCGACTCGGCCGCGATCTGCGCGCTGGCCGCGGAGCGCCGGCCCGATCTGCTCACGTTCACGGTCGGGTTCGAGCGCGAGGGCTACAGCGAGATCGACCGGGCCCAGGAGACCGCGGCCGCGCTCGGGGTCAAGTCGCTCCCCTACATGATCAGTGCGGAAGAGTTCTTCACCCACCTGCCCCGGATCATCTGGCACCTGGACGACCCGATGGCCGACGCCGCCGCCGTGCCCCTCTGGTTCGTCGCCCGCGAGGCCAGCAAGCACGTCAAGGTCGTGCTGTCCGGTGAGGGTGCCGACGAGTTGTTCGGCGGCTACGCCATCTACCGCCAGCCCGGGCTGGTGCGCGCGGGTGAGCGACTGCCGGACTGGGGCCGCTTCCCGCTGAAACGGGCCGCGGCGCTCATCCCGGCCGGGGTCAAGGGAAAGGGCTTCCTGGAGCGGACGTCCACCCCGCTGCGCCGCCGGTACATCGGGAATGCGCACGTCTTCATCGATGACCAGGTGGACGTGATCGCTGGCCCGGGCGTGAGCCACGGCCCGGCGGCCAGCGCCTACGCGACCACGGACCCGGTCTACGACCAGGCCGCCGAGGCGGGCCTGGACGACGTCTCCACCATGCAGCTGGTCAACATCAACACGTGGCTGGCCGGGGACATCCTGGTCAAGGCGGACCGGATGACGATGGCCCACAGCCTCGAACTGCGGGTGCCCTTCCTGGACCGCGAGGTCATGGCCGTCGCCGCCCGACTGGTCCGTGAGGAGAAGATTGGTGGGGGCACGACCAAGTACGCGCTGCGGGAAGCCATGCGGGAGGTGCTGCCCAAGGCCGCGGCGGAACGGGCCAAGCTCGGGTTCCCCGTGCCCATCGCGCACTGGCTCAAGGGGGATATGTACGATTTCGCGGACCGGCTGCTGCGTGAGGCGCAGACCGACGAGTGGATCAACCGGGCGGCCGCGATCGGCCTTCTGGAGCGGCTGCGGGCCGGTGAAGCGGACGTCAGCTGGCGTCACCTCTGGGTGCTGATCGTCTTCTCGCTCTGGCACCAGATCTACCTCGAGCAGGTGTACGACCCGGTCGGGCTGGGGTGGGAACGACCCACGGTGCGCTAACCGCTGACCATATCGGCAGGTTCTAGCCTCTCCAGGCCGCAGCCAATTACAGGCAGTTTGGCTATGGTTGCAGGCAGTCAGACAGGCATGGCGGCCAGGGGGCAGGGCCGACGGCCCGGCAGGCAAGGGGGGAACATTGACGGTTCCGCGGATCAGCGTTGTTGTGCCGTTCTTCAACAACGGGGACGTGCTCGCTGACTGCCTGCGGTCGATCGCGTCCCAGACCTTCGGTGACCTCGAAGTGATCATGGTCAACGACGGGTCCACCGACGACGGGCCGCGGATTGCCCAGGCCCAGGCGCGGGCCGACCCCAGGTTCACGCTGCTGACCGTGCCGAACGGCGGCCCGGGGTTCGCCCGCAATCGCGGAGCGGAACGGGCCAGCGGGGAATTCCTGGCCTTTGTCGATGGCGACGACATGCTCGCGCCCCAGGCCTACGAGGTGCTCCTGCACACTCTGCAGAAATCCGGCTCGGACTTCGTCTCGGGCAACGTGTACCGCATCGGGCCGGAGGGGACCCGCCAGTCGGCCCTGCATGCCCGGGCCATCAAGGGGACCCGGATCGGCACGCACATCACCCGCCTGCCCCAGCTGCTCTACGACGTCTCGGTGTGGAACAAGCTGTTCCGCAAGTCGTTCTGGGACTCCCGCGGCCTGTCCTACCCGGAGGGGATGGTCTGGGAAGACATCCAGCTCATGACCAAGGCTCACGTGCTGGCCACGTCCGTGGACGTGATCGGCGATCTCGTCTACTACTGGCGCGAGCGTGGCCGCGGCGCCCTGTCCATCACCCAGAACCGCACCGACATCCGGAACCTGCGTGACCGGATCACCGCATTGCTGGCCATCGATGGCTTCCTCGCCGGGCATGCGCCGGCCAGGCTGCTGCGGCAGCATCAGCACAAGGCCCTGGTGAACGACCTCTGGCTGTACGTGGGCGACCTTTCCCGGGTCAGCGACGATTACCTCAGCGAGTTCGTCGACCTGGCCGGCCAGTATCTGGGCCAGGTGCCGCAGCGCGTGCTGCGGACGCTGCCGGCCGTCTGCAGGCTCGCCTATTACCTGATCAGGGAGCGGGCGGTCGAGCAGCTCACGGAGCTCCTCGACTGGCTCCAGGAGCAGCCGGTGACCACCATCCCGGTGGTGCGGCGATTCGGCCGGCTCCGCGCCGATCTCCCGTTCCGCACCGACCGGAGCATGCGGATCCCGTCCCGGGTGTACCGCCCGCACTGGCGCGACATCGACCCGTACGTCCGGGTGGAGGGGGTGAGCTGGCGCGGGAACCGCATGGTCGTCAGCGGGTCCGCGTGGGTGGCGTCGGTGGACATCGCCCACCGCAGAAACACCTCCAAGATCGTGCTCCTGCGCCCCCTCGGCAGGCGCAGGCCGCCGATCGTGATGTGGGCCCGATCGCTGCCCCATCCGCTGGCTACCGCGATCTCCGGCCAGGAGAGGTATTCCTACGAGTGGGCCGGATTTCGTTTCGAGATCAATCCCCGCTGGTTCCGGTTCGCCGGGCACTGGCTGACCGGGGACTGGGATTGCTTCATGCTGATCCGGGCGCACGGCGTGTGGCGGCCCGCCCGGATACACAGTCCCATGGTGGGGGCGGCGCAGCGGCCGGGTTTCGTTGAGCTTGCTCCTGATGTTCGGTTTGGGGCGAGGTGGGTGCGCCGGCAGCTGCACGTGGAGCTGACGCGAACTGCGGCCGTGCTGGCGGGTTTCCAGCGGGTCGGCGACGACTTGGTGGTCGACGTGGATGTCCCCGGGCACGAGCCGCTGGCTGGCCCGGGCGCCACGCTGCTGCTGAGGCGCGTGGCGGGCGCGGCCAGCCAGGCCTTCGAGGCCACCCCCGTGGTGGCTGGCCCCGTTCATGCTCGTCCAGGGGCGGTCCGGCTCCGCGCGGCGGTGCCGATCGCCTCACTCACGGCGGACGCGGCCGAGACGGGCCATACCTGCCCCGAGTCCAGGGAATGGGAGCTCTACGTGACCGCGCCGAAGCGGGCCCGGGTCGCCTTCCCGGCGGGGGAGCCCGAAGTCAGGTACCACTACGGCGCGCGGGAGGTATCGGTTGAGCAGAGCCGCTACGGAGACGTCATGATCGTCCAGCGCGCCCCGAAGCCGGTGATCGAGGAGCACTCGTGGAGCCCGGCGGGCGAACTGCTGCTGCACGGCAGCTACCGGGGCCGGCCGACATCGATCTGGAGACCGTGCTGCGGCTGCGGGAATCCGGCGTCGAGCATGTGCTGCCCTGGCAGCGTGACGGCGAGCGGTTCACCATCGAGATCCCCGTAGGCGGTGTACCGCTGTTCGGGGACCTGCTGCCGCTCAGGGACGGCATCTGGGACGTCTTCGGCCGGCCCGCCGGGGGCAGCGGTGAGCTGATCCCGCTCGGATACGATCACGCCCGGCTGGTCACCCTGACCGAGGACGAGGTCGTCGTCGGGCCGAAGAATTACGTCTTCACCACCTCGGAGCACGACGCGCCGGTTATCCGCGTGAACCCCAACCGGCGCCGGGCCGAGCTGGGCAACTTCAACCAGCGGCTGATGCGGCGGGGTTACTACCCGGTGCAGCGCCGGATGCCACTGCGCGACGCGGTGTTCTTCACCAGCTGGAAAGGCAAGCAGTGCACCGACAACCCGCTGGGGATCGCCGACGAGCTGCGCCGCCAGGGCGACGACCGTGAGCACATCTGGGCGGTGGCCGACTGGTCCACCCCGGCACCGAGCGGTGCGACCGTCGTGCTGCACGGGAGCGAGGAGTACTACACGGCGCTGGCCCGCTCCCGTTACGTGGTCGCCAACGACGATATGCACTACTTCTACCGTAAGCGCGACGGGCAGGTATATCTGCAAACCTGGCACGGCACGCCACTGAAGCGCATCGGCTTCGACATCGAGCGGCCGCAGTTCGCCAGCGGCCGGAGCTACTTCACCCAGCTGGCCAGCGATGTGGCCCAGTGGGACGCGCTGATTTCCCCGAACCCGTTCAGCACGCCCGTCATGCGCCGCGCCTTCAGGTTCGAGGGCGACATCTGGGAGACCGGCTACCCGCGTAACGACGTGCTCGTCCGTGATGATTCGCGGGCCATCGCGGCCAGCGTGCGGCGTCGGCTCGGCCTGCCGGACGGCAAGCGCGTGGTGCTGTACGCCCCCACCTGGCGGGACAACCAGTACTACGCGTCCGGGCGTTACCGGTTCGACCTGCGGCTCGACCTGGAACGGGCGTGGCAGGTGCTGGGGCCCGGCTACGTGATCCTGGTCCGGGGACACCACCAAGCGGCTGACGACGTCACGGCCGGCCAGCGGCCCGGATTCGCTCTCGACGTGACCCGCTATCCGGAGGTGTCCGAGCTGTTCCTGGCCAGCGACATCCTGGTGACGGACTACTCGTCGGTGATGTTCGACTTCGCGGTGACCGGCCGGCCGATGATCTTCTTTACCTACGACCTCGAGCAGTACCGCGACGAACTGCGCGGGTTCTACTTCGACTTCGAGGCGGAAGCTCCCGGGCCGCTGCTGGCCACCTCCGACGAGGTGCTGGCCGCGATCGGCGACCTGGGGACGGTGGAGGCCGGTTATGGCGCCGCATACCAGGCATTCGTCACCAAATACTGCCCACTGGACGACGGCAAGGCCGCCGCCCGGGTCTGCGAACGGCTCTTCGGCCGGTTGGGGGGCTGAGGTGCGAAGCGCCGGGGTGATGAGCACCGGCACGGCGCGTGCCGGTGCGGGACATCCGGTGGCGGCCGGGCGCCGGATGCGCGACTGGCTGGTCCCCGTGGTTCCAGCGGCGGCCGCTTTGCTGGTGGACGGCTACCAACTGGGCCATCTCTCGCTGTGGCGGGACGAGGCCTACTCGCTGGAGGCCGCCGACCGGAGCATCGGCCAGATCTTCTCGTTGCTCCGCCACACGGACACGGTGAATGGCGCTTATTACCTGTTCATGCACGGAGTGGTCGCTCTTCTCGGCGGGTCGGCCACGGCGCTCCGGCTTCCGTCCCTGCTGGCTACCGCGGTGGCGGCGGCGATGACCGCCGCGATCGGCAGGCGGCTGGCGCGGTGGGCCGGCTGGCCCGTCCCCTGGCTCACTGGATTGCTGGCTGGCCTGCTCTTCGTGGCCGTTCCGCAGGTGACCAGGTACGCGCAGGACGCCCGGGCCTACGCGATCGTCACCATGTTCGTCACCATCGCGAGCTATCTCCTGGTCAGGGCCATGATGTCGGGTACCTGGCGGTGGTGGGCCGGATACGCGCTGGCGATCGCGCTGGGCGGGCTGTTCAACCTCTTCTCGCTGCTCGTACTGGTGGCGCACGGCGTGACGGTGCTGCTCAGTGACGTCCGCCGCCGCCGGGCGCTTCAGCCCGCGACGGCAGGCGGGGCGGCAGGCGGGGCGCCGGTGGGCCCTGGGCGGTGGCTGGTGGCCGCGGTGGCCGCCGGGATCGCGGTGGCCCCGCTGGCGTTGCTCGGGTTCAAGCAGCGCGGCCAGATCGGCTGGCTGTCCAAGCCGGGCGTGGCGACCCTCCGCGGCCTGGTGGAGAGCTTCGCCGGGTCCAAGCCGCTGGTCATCCCCATCGCGGTGCTAGCCCTGTGCGGCGTGGCCGCCGGCGTCACCGCACAGTCCCGCGGGCCGGCCGTCACGGGATCGCCTGAATCGCCGGCCCTGGTCACGCTCGTCCTGCCCTGGCTGGTCCTGCCGCCCGTCATCATGCTGGCTGTGTCGCGGATCAAACCGGTCTACGACATCCGGTACGTGCTCTTCGGCCAGCCCGCCCTGGCTCTGCTCTGCGGCGCCGGGCTCACCTGGCTCGGGCGCGTCATCTCGGCGGCGCCCTTGCTCTCGAAGGCCCGGGCCCCCGGCCGCATGCTGGCGTGGCTGCCGTCGGCCGGGCTCGTGGTGCTGGTGGGCGTGCTGCTGATCGCGCCGCAGCGGGCGATCAGGCGGCCGTCCTCCCGCCCGGACAACCTGGGCTTCAACGCGGCGGTCATCGCCGCCCACGCGCGCCCCACGGACATCGTTTTCTACATACCGTGGAACCAGCGGGTGCTGGGCATGGGATACCCCGGGCCCTTCCGCAAGCTCAGGGACATCGCGCTAGCGGAGTCCCCGGTCAGATCCAGCACCCTGCTTGGCACCGAGGTGAGTCTCACTACTCTGCGTCACCGCCTGACCCGTGTGAGCCGGGTGTGGCTGATCACCTCGGTGAGCCAGCACGAGCTGAGGGCGGTGACCAGCCCCGTGCAGCGGGCCGAACTGTCGCTCATTCGCGGCATGCGGCTGATCGGCCGCTGGCACGCGGACGAGGACGTCCTCAGTCTGTACCGCGTGATGTAGCCGCTCCCCGGTCCATCACCTCCCCAGGGCCGATGGATGCACAGCAGCAACCACGCCGGCGAGGAACAGCGCGCAGCGGACACCGAAACCCCGCACAGGCAGCAACCAGCGGCCGAGGAACACCCGGCGCATAGCCTGGTAACCCATGGACGAGACACGCACCGTCGGTGACAGGGTGCGCGTCGTACGCAAACGACGCGGCTTAAGCCAGCGCGAGCTTGCCCGGGGTGCCGGCGTTCTCGCTGTCGCTCATCAGCAAGCTTGAGCAGGGAGAGCGGCAGGACACGCGAACCGAGACGCTGCGCAAGTTCGCGGTCGCACTGGGCGTGCCGACCATGGCCCTCATCGGGGACGCTTCCGCTGCTCCGCTCCCGCGTGCTCCAACTGACTGGGTCGCTCATGGTCCAGACCCGCCAGCGCAACACCGCCCGGATAGCGCTGGACCGCGCCCTCGCCGACGCGGAGGCATCCGGCAGCGTTCTCGACGCTGCCTCATGCATAATCACAAAGTGCTGGCTCCTGCTCACAGAGAACCAGTTTGAGCAGGTCCGCACCCTGGCCCTGCAATGGGCGGACCGTATTGAGCCCAAGCTCTCCACCGCGACGACAGCAGAGCTATCGACATGGGGATGGCTCCTGCCCCGCGCCTCCGCCGCCGCGATCCGCGACAACCGGCCCGGCGAAGCAGCGGACATCATGAGGCTCGCCGAAGCTGCCGCCGTCAGCCTGGGCCGCGACCAAGGCTCCTACCACTCCTACTGGACGACATTCGGGCCAGCCACCGTGACCATGAACAGGTCGAGAACGCCGTCATCGACGACAAGCCAACCGCAGCCCTGGCCATCGCGGAGAAGGTACCAGGCACACTGCGCCCCACCTCCGACAACAGGAACAGGCACCTGCTTGACGTGACAGCCGCCCACCTCGCACTGCGGCACTACCCCGACGGATTCGACGTGCTCTACCGCCTCTCCCGCGAGACACCCGCCTGGCTAGAGAACCAAACCATGGCGAAGGACCTGCTTGAGAAGATCATCCGGAAGAGGCGAACTCTCACCCCGGAGATGCGGGAACTCGCAGACGCGGTCCACCTGCCTCTCTGAGCCATGTGACATTTCCGCATCCCCGTCCGCCAAAGTCGCATTGCCCGGCCGATCTCAGCAGCCCTAACGTCTTCTTCGTGACTGAAAGCGACACTTCCAGCACAGGACGCAGTCCGGCGTCCATCCTGGCAACAACCGCGCCTGACGAGCTACTGGCGGTCCAACAGCAGTTCCCCGGCTTCCGGATCTGGCGGGAGATCACCGGGGACCGGGTCCGGTACGTGGCCCGGAGCCAGCGGCCGGGCCTGAACCCGCATACCGTCGTTACCGATAACGTGAGCGAACTGCGCGCCGCGCTCAAACCGTCGCGCGATGCTGGCCTGGTCGCGTTCAACTCTACGACGCCCAGCATCGCCCGCATGTATGACGCCATGCTGGGCGGCAAGGACAACCTCGCGGCCGACCGGTCCGCCGTCAGGAAGATCCTGGAGACCTTCCCTGAAGCTATCGAGATCGCCCAGGCCAACCGCGCCTTCCAAGTGCGCGCTGTCCGCCACGCCGCCCGGCAGGGCATCACCCAGTTCATCGATCTTGGAGCCGGCCTGCCTACCGCGCCGAACACGCACGAGACCGCCCGGCACGCCTGCCCGGACGCCCGCACCGCCTACGTGGACTGCGACCAGCTTGTGATCGCCTACGCCCGCGCCCTGCTCTCCGTCGACAATCAGGTAGCCGTGGTGGCCGGCGACATCCGCGACCCGGCCGCGATCTTAACCGGCCGGCCGCTGACCGCCCTGCTCGACCTCACCAAACCTGTCTGCCTGCTCCTAGTCTCCGTCCTGCACTTCCTCGCACCCGATGACGCGGACATGGCCATGGCCGCCTACCGCGACCAGATCGCCCCCGGCAGCTACCTGGTGATCTCCGCCGGCACATCCACCGGCACCGACCCGCACCTGATCACCACCCTCCGCGACGCCTACGCGAAAGCCGGCCAGATAACCGGCCGCACCCAGGCGGGAATCGCCGCCTGGTTCGGCGGATTCGCCATGGCCAGGCCCGGCCTGGTGGATGTCCACGCCTGGCGGCCCGGCCACCTGGCCGACTACGCGCCGCCGTCCGTCCGCGCCCGGTTCCTGGCCGGCGTCGCCCCGCAAGCCCGCCCCCGGAACCCAGACGTGACCAGCGGCGACCCTGAAATGGTCGGCCCCCCGGCCCAGCCGCACGCGCCGCAGAGGCGACACTTGACGACATCGCCCGCGAGTGTCCCGGCTGGCACTGCTGGGCAGGCATATCCGGCTTGCTGTACGCCAGCCTGCGCGGCAGTTCTCCGCCTGTCATCGTGCGAGGCGAGGACCCCGCCAGACTGCGCGAGGAGATCCGCCGCGCCGGGGCCGACCTGTCCTAAGCACCTGTACCAGCGCCTGCGGCCCCTGCCGCATCAGGAAAACGCGGACGCTGGCACGGGACCCACCCCGCCCCGGCGCGTGACGAAATTCCTCCCACCGCCCGCACACCACCGGTGTAATCCGATGGCGACAGCTCGGTCCGCACGTCACTCCGGCGGATATGCGAGCTTGACCCTGCGGAGGCCGTATGACGGGTTGATGGACATGACATAGGGGCCATCGGCCCTGAGAGCCGCCCCGACGATCTTCGCTTCGTTGGCGGCATACCACCGTGCCATGTCTGGCCCGGCCAGATCCGCCCTGGATAGGGCGAAAACGCGCGCGCTGGTCATGTAAACCACTTGCGCTTCGAGGGGATTACGGGCGATAGCGAGATCCTTGCAGAGCAGCACGTCACCGGCCAGAGCCGCTTCCTCGATCCACTGGGTGTCGCGGATCCCCTGGGACTCGGCCTTGCCATACCGCTCGTCCATGGTCGCCAGCGTCCAGCCGGCCTGTCGGAGGGCCTGCGGCACGATCCGAGCGCCGAGACCGCGGTCGAGGAAGAACCGGAGCTCTGAAGCCGCCGCCTCTCCGGTCACCCTTTACGCCGCCTTGCGAATGTCTTCGACTTCCCCGATCTTCAGGCCGTAGTCATCAGCGACGTCCCCGGCCGGCTCTGCGCCCTGAGCCTGCTCACGATGTCGGCGACCCGGATACCGCGCTGCGCCACGGTCGGCTGGCCGCCGTTTAGCCACGGGTCAACAACGACATCGACGCTCCGGTATTGCGCCAGATGTATGTTCCGGGTCCAGCCGTTTTCGTAGGTCACGCGGGTCAGGTAGTCGCGGACTACTGGCCGGAAGACCTGCTGGCCGCTGCGGACCACCACCAGGCCCTCCACCATGTCCTGATCCGCGGGGTCTCTCGACTGCCTGCCGAAGTCCCACAGCACCTCAGCGCCGTCGGTCTGCAACCGCTGGCTCGCGAGCGCCTGGGGCAGCCCGATATGGTCCTGCAGCCACAACACAGCCGGGCGGATGCGCCGCATGGGCACCCCCGCTTTGGTGAACGCGGCCACAATGTAGGCCTCCGCAAGACCGACGAACGGAACGCTGACACCACGCGGGCGGACAGGTTCCAGCGTCGTGACGATCGGCGCGGACACCACCTGCGAGCCATCAAGCCGCTTACGGGCGTACCCGACCGCCCAGTCCCTGAAGGTCTGGGCAGGGACAGCGATGATATGCGCCGCCTCAGCCTTATGGTAGATGGGCGTCGTGTAGTGAGGATCATCGATAACCCTGCCGTGAGCCACCACGCCGCCTCCCTCCGCATTGATCGTAGACCCCGCAGCACGAATCGCCCGGATTGCCAGCGCCGCGGCGTCAGCCAGGCGCACCGCCACCCTCAGCCAGCTAAGCCAACGCCCCGACCCCCGCTCAGCTGACGGAGCGGGCCCGAACGACGGTCAACGGGGGCAGTCGGCAGGTTGCTTCCCGTCCGCTCTGACCAAGGGAGCCGGTGTGGCCATCTCGCCTTACATTCAGAAGCTGCGTGGCGCGGTTGGCAGTGATCTTCTGCTGCTGCCGTCTGTGACCGCCTTGGTGTTCGATGGCCGTGGTCGCGTGCTGCTCGTGCATGACGTCGACACTGGACGGTGGGTTACGCCGGGCGGCAGCATTGAGCCCGGTGAGAGGCCTGCTGATGCTGCTGTGCGGGAGGTGTGGGAGGAGACGGCGCTTCTCACCCGGCCGGTGCGCATCCTGGGCGTATTCGGCGGCCCGGGTTTTGTGGTGCGCTACAGCAACGGTGATGCGGTGTCATATGTGATGACAGTTTTTGAGTGCGCTGTTGTGGGCGGCTCGCCGCGTGCCGACGGTTCTGAGACGTCCGAGGTTCGGTATTTCGCCGCAGATGCCCTGCCCGCGACGCTTGCGCCGTGGGCCCAGACTGTCCTTCCCCGGGCAATGGGGGACCGTGTCAGCGCGAGCTTTGAGCCCGCGACGTGGACTCCTGGTGCTCGCGGGGCACCGAAGTGAGTGCCCGGAGGGCGCTGCTGGTTGCGCTCGATGTTCCCCATCGGGTGCAGGTGGCTTTGCCGGGGCGGATTCATGCCCAACCGTGGTGATACGGCGTACCGCGGTTTCGCCGGCCTGGGGGGCCAGGCCGGGGGCGTGGCCTGGGCCGTACGCGGCCAGCTTGTCGCGGAGCCGCCCGCGGCCCCGGTGCAGCCGGGACATCACGGTGCCGATCGGCGTCCCCATGATTTCGGCGATCTCCTTGTAGGCGTAGCCCTCGATGTCGGCCAGGTAGACCGCGACCCGGAACTCCTCCGGCAGGTCCCGGAGGGCCCGGAGGATCTCGGAGTCGGCCAGCCGGTCCAGGGCCTCCGCCTCAGCCGAGCGCGCCTGGGGAGCCAGCGGATCGGCGGGAACCTGCCAGTCCTGGAAATCCCCGCTCGATGCCTGCCGCGGCTCGCGGCGGCGCTTCCGGTAGCTGTTAATGAACGTATTCGCGAGGATGCGGTGCAGCCATGCGCGGAGATTCGTGCCCGGCCTGAACTGATGAAAAGCCGCATATGCCTTGGCTGACGTCTCCTGAACGAGGTCTTCGGCGTCGGTGGGGTTGCGGGTCATCCGGAGAGCGGCCGGGTACAACTGCCCAAGGAAAGGCACAACGTCCTGTTCGAATCGCGCGTTGCGGTCCGGCGCCTGCTCGGTGGACCCCATCGTTGCTCACCTCGTCTGTTGACTATCACTCTATAGACGTGCGCGAGGCCCTATTCGGCTCAGTGTCCCGGGTCACAATCTCTGCGACAGTCAGTCAGGTATTTTGTACCCGCGCATGCTGAGAATTTGCTGAAGGCCAGCTACGGGTAGCTGGAGTCGCACTCCGGCGGGTGGCCGGGGCCAGCGGTTCACCCCGCCCGGCTGGATCCATCCGGTCCGGACGGGCGATCCGTCACAATGGTCGGCGTGATCAGCGGCATCAGCGACGAGCACGCCCTGGTGGATGCCGCTGTCCGGCTGGGTGCGTTCGACGTCCCGGGCTGGTCTGACACCGAACAGCGGCTGGCCGCCGCGGCCCGGTGCGGCCACGATCACCCGGCCGACCTTATCGCCGTCCGGGACCGGATCCAGGCTGGTGAGGACCCGTTGGGAGAGGCGTTCTGCCGGCTGCGCGGGCGCGCCGAGCGGCGAGCACTCGGCCAGACCCTCACCCCGCCGGAGATCATCGGGAGCATGATCTCCTGGGCGGCCCGCGCCGCCGGGACAGGCGAGGCCAGGAGCGGGGCGGCCGGGGACGCGGCCCGGCCCGGGTGGTCGACCCGGGCGTGGGCTCAGCGCGGTTCCTCATCGCCGCGGGGCGCCGGTGGCGCCGCGCGGCGCTGCTCGGAGCCGAGATCGACCCCGTCGCGGCGCTCATCGGCCGGGCCAGCCTCGCCGCCGCGGGCCTGGCCGGACGCTCGCGCGTGCTGCTGGAGGACTACCGGGCGCTGCGCCTGCCTTCGGCCGGGGGGCCGACGCTGTTTCTCGGCAATCCGCCGTACCTGCGCCACCACCAGATCCCGCCGAAATGGAAGGACTGGCTGCGGTCCACCGCGCACAGCCTGGACCTGCCGGCCAGCGGCCTGGCCGGGCTGCACGTGCATTTCTTCCTCGCCACCGCGGTGCTCGCCGCGCCGGGCGATCTCGGCGCCTTCATCACCGCCGCGGAGTGGCTCGACGTGAACTACGGCAGCCTGGTCCGTGCCCTGATGCTGGGGCCGCTGGGCGGTGAGTCGGTCCACCTGATCGAGCCCGCCGTCCCGGTGTTCAGCGATGCGCTGGCCACCTCGGCCATCTCGTGCTTCCGGCCGGGCGCTTTCGGGCCGGACGGGAGCCCTCGCCCGCTTCGCCTGCAGCGCGTCGCCAGCGTGGCGGACCTCGGCGCGCTCGCTGGCGGCGCGCCGGTGCCCGCCGGGTCGCTCACCGCCATCGCCCGCTGGGGGCCCGATGCTGCAGGCAGCGGGCCCGCGCCGCCGGGCATCCGGGCTGGCGGCCGACCGGGTCCAGCTCGGGGAGCTGTGCCGGGTCCACCGCGGCCAGGTCACCGGGGCCAACGCGGTCTGGGTCGCGGCGGCCGGGGAGGCCGGTGTGCCGGAACGGTTCCTGTTTCGCGCGGTGACCCGGGCCCGCGAGCTCTTCCAGGCCTGGGACGTCCTGCCCACCGGCGCGGCGCTGCGTGCGGTCATCGACCTGCCCGCCGACCTCGGCGAACTCTCAGCCGAAGAACGTCGCCGCGTCGAGGCGTTCCTCGGCCGGGCCCGGGCCGCGGGCGCCGCGGACAGCTTTATCGCCCGGCACCGCAGGCCCTGGTGGCGGGTCCGGCTCCGCGAGCCACCGCCGATCCTCGCCACGTACATGGCCCGCCGGCCGCCGGCCTTCGTGCGCAACCTGGCCGGGGCCAGGTACCTGAACATCGCGCACGGCATCTACCCACGTGAGCCGCTGCCGGAGACCGCGCTCGACGGCCTGGCGGCATTTCTGCGGGGTTGTGCTACGCGTAGCCAGGGCCGGGTTTATGCGGGGGGCCTGGTCAAGTTCGAGCCAGGAGAAATGCAGCGGCTGGCGGTTCCATTGCCGCAGGAACTGGCCGCCTGCGCTCAGCCCGCTTGCGCTCAGCCCGTTAGATAATGGACCGGTCAGATCCAGCCGTGGTACCACATACGGGACAGCCAGGCTGTATACGGAATGACCTTTCCGGCCAGTACGGGTACAGATAGGCGAAATTCACAGAACGCCCAGGACGTAGGCACCCGCGATGATCGCGCCGACTACCGCGGCGGGCATCTGACGCCTTCGGCCGAGCCGATGATCAGCCCCAGGCACAAGGTGATGGACAGCACCAGGAACGGGACGAAGGCCACCGCGTAGAAGGAGAACTCGGTCCGGTGGTCATGCCCGGCGAACCAGAACCAGGGCAGCCAGCCGGCCGCCACCGCGAGCAGCACCGCCCCGGCCCGCCAGTCCCGGCGGGTCAGCCACCAGCCCAGGCACACCAGCAGGGTGAGGATCGACGTCCACCAGATCATCGGGGTGCCGAGGGCCAGCACCTCCTGGGAGTTGCCGGCCGAACACGCGACCTGCGGGTGGGAGCCCTCGCCGACCGGCCGGGCAGACCAGTAGTAGGAGACCGGCCTGCTCATCACCAGCCAGGTCCAGGGCTGCGACTGGTACGGGTGGTGCGTGGTCAGGCCCGATGTTGAAGCCAGGCATCTGCCTTGTGGTACTCAAGCAGCGAGGCCAGGCCGGAGATCACCGGGGTGTGGATGCCGTGCTGCGCCGCCCAGCTCCGGTCGTAGCCGCGGACTGGTGGCGAACCAGCCGGTCCAGGTCGCCAGGTAGGCGGCCACGGGCACCAGCACGAACGAGACGGCAGCCAGCGCGCGTCATCGCGCCAGCGCGCCGCGCCGGTAGCCGCGGAACCCGGCCGCCCGCCGCGCCCCGATGTCCCAGGCGACGGTCAGGGCGGCGAACGCGGACACGGACCAGATGGCGTCCCACTTCGACGCGCAGGCCAGGCCCAGGCAGACTCCGGCGCCCAGCCGCCACCAGCGGATCCCCAGCCGGGGGCCGCGCTCGTCGCCGGGCCGCCGGGCCGCCGCCAGCTCCGGCCAGCCGGGCGCGGGAGACGTCGCGGTCCACGACCAGGCAGCCGAACGCCGCCAGCACCCAGAACATCAGGAAGATGTCCAGCAGCGCCGTGCGGCTCATCACGAACTCCAGGCCGTCCAGCGCCAGCAGCAGGCCGGCCACGCAGCCGAGCAGGGTGGACCGGGTCATCCGGCGGGCGATCCGGGCCAGCAGCAGGATGGCCAGCGACCCGACCAGGGCGACTGCGAACCGCCAGCCGAACGGGGTCAGGCCGAACAGTCCACTCGCCCGCCGCGATGAGCAGCTTGCCGAACGGCGGGTGCACGACGAACTCGCCGCCGGGCGGCGAAGATGTGGGTGTCGCCCGTGCGCGATCAGCGAGTTGCGGTTGCTGACGTAGTTGTGCTCCACGCCGTAGCGCAGGATCCCGAGCGCGTCCGGCACGTAGTAGGTCTCGTCGAAGATGACGGCGTGCGGCACGCTCAGCCGGTTGAAGCGCAGGAACGCGCCGAACGCGGTGACCAGCAGCGGGCCCGCCCAGCCCCAGAACGCGCTGCCCGGCATCGGCGGGACGCCAGCCGGGCCCGGAGCGCGGGCAGGCGGGAACCGGTTTCGGCGGCTGGCACGGCTCGGCCTGGGATGCAATCATCGAGGCACATCGTATTGGGGGTCGGCGGCATAGCGTGGGTTCCGCGATGAATGGACTACCGTTCGCAAGCGACAGTCGTCAGCGGCACCCTTACGGTCGCGGCCGCACCCATCGGGCAGGCCCGGCGACGCGTCGCCCCGGCTCGCCGCGGCGCTCGCCGCCGCCGCGGTCATCGCCGCGGAGGACACCCGGCGGGTGCGCAGGCTGGCCGCGGCCCTCGGCGTTCAGCTGGCCGGGCGGGTCGTGTCGTACTACGACGCGGTCGAGCAGAGCCGGCGAGGCGCTGCTGCTCGCCGCGCTCGCGGGACGGCCAGGACGTGCTGCTGGTGACCGACGCGGGCATGCCGGCGGTCAGCGATCCCGGGTACCGGCTGGTCGCCGCGGCGGCGGCGGCCGGGCTCCCGGTCACGGTGCTGCCCGGGCCGTCCGCCGTGACCGCCGCGCTGGCGGTCTCCGGGCTGCCCAGCGACCGGTTCTGCTTCGAGGGGTTCCCGCCCCGCAAGGCGGGGAGCGGGCCCGCCGGTTCGCCGGGCTGGCCGCCGAGCCGCGGACCTTGGTGTTCTTCGAGTCACCCCGCCGGGCGGCGGCCACGCTGGCGGAACTGGCCGCGGCGTTCGGCCCGGGCCGGCGCGCGGTGGCCTGCCGGGAGCTGACCAAGACCCACGAGGAGATCCGCCGGGGCACGCTGGGGGAACTGGCGGCCTGGGCGGCGGCGGGGTGCTCGGCGAGGTCACGCTCGTGGTCGAGGGCACGCGGCCGGGCCGGCCAGGGCGACGAGCCGGTGCGCAGCCCCGAGGAGGCGGCGGCCGAGGTCGCCGCGCAGATGAGCGGCCGGGATCGCCCGCAAGGAGGCAATCGCCGCGGTGGCCAGGCGAGTCGGGCCTGCCCCGGCGGGTGGTCTACGACGCCGTGGTCGCGCCGGTAAACCGTTCGGCGGGCTCGCCCGCCAGCCCATAGGCTGTGACTCATGTCGACAGCCGTCACATCCTGGCCGCTCCGGCGTGGCCCTACGCCAACGGCCCCCGCCACATCGGTCACGTCTCCGGGTTCGCCCTGCCGTGCGACATGTTCAGCCGCTACCAGCGGATGGCGGGCAACCAGGTGCTGATGGTGAGCGGCACCGACGAGCACGGCACGCCGATCCAGGTCCAGGCGGACAAGGAGGGCCTCACCCCGCGGGAGCTCGCCGACCGGTACAACCGGGTGATCGCCGAGGACCTGTTCGGCCTCGACATGTCCTACGACCTGTTCACCCGGACGACCACGCGCAACCACTACGCGGTGGTCCAGGAGATTTTCACCGGCCTCTACCGCAACGGCTACATCTTCCCCAAGGTCACCAAAGGCGCGATCTCGCCGTCGACCGGCCGGACCCTGCCCGACCGCTACATCGAGGGCACCTGCCCGATCTGCGGCTACGAAAGCGCGCGCGGCGACCAGTGCGACAACTGCGGCAACCAGCTTGACCCGGTCGATCTGATCAACCCGCGATCGAAGATCAACGGGGAGACCCCGGTGTTCACCGACACCGAGCAGTTCTTCCTCGACCTGCCCGCCTTCACCGAGGTACTGGGCAGCTGGCTGCAGAGCAAGAGCGGCCAGTGGCGGCCCAACGTGCTGAAGTTCTCCCTCAACCTGCTCAGTGACCTGCAGCCGAGGGCGATCACCCGGGACCTGGACTGGGGGGTGCCGGTTCCGCTGGACGGCTGGCGGGACCGTCCGGACAAGCGGATCTACGTGTGGTTCGACGCCGTGGTCGGTTACCTGTCCGCGTCCGTCGAGTGGGCCAGGCGCTCCGGGGACCCGGACGGCTGGCGCGCCTGGTGGCAGACGGAGGACGCCGAGTCCTACTACTTCATGGGCAAGGACAACATCGTCTTCCACTCCGAGATCTGGCCCGCCATGCTGCTCGGCTACAGCGGCCAGGGCGCCAGAAACGGCACCCCGGGCTCTCTGGGGGAACTGAAGCTGCCGACCGAGGTGGTGTCCAGCGAGTTCCTCACCATGGAGGGACGCAAGTTCTCCTCGTCCCGCGCGGTCGTCATCTACGTGCGAGATTTCCTCGCCCGCTACGACGTCGACGCGCTGCGGTACTACGTCGCGGTGGCCGGCCCGGAGAACCAGGACACCGACTTCACCTGGAGCGAGTTCATCCGGCGCAACAACGACGAACTGGTCGCGGCCTGGGGGAACCTGGTCAACCGGTCGGTCTCGATCGCGGCGAAGAACATCGGCGCGATCCCGGAGCCCGGTCAGCTCGCTGCTGTCGATCACCAGATCCTGGAGCGTTCCCGCGCCGCGTTCGGCGTGGTCGGCGGGGAACTGGGCCGGTCGCGGTTCAAGGCCGCCATCACCGAGACGATGCGGACGGTGGCCGAGGCCAACAAATACATGTCCGACCAGGCCCCGTGGAAGCTCCGCGAGTCTGACCCGGAGCGGATGCGGACCGTGCTGCACGTGGTGCTGCAGTTGGTGGACGACGCCAAAACTCTGCTCACGCCGTTCCTGCCGAGGTCATCGGAGAAGGTGTACCGGATGCTGGGCGGGACGGGAACGTGGTCGGGGATGCCCGAGATCCGGGAGGTAGACGAGGAGGATGCCCCGTCCTACCCGGTCATCACCGGCGACTACCACACCGCCGCGCGGTGGGAGTCCCAGGCGGTCGTCCCGGGTACCCGGCTGGCCGCGCCCACGCCCCTGTTCGCCAAGCTGGACCCGTCGGTCGCCGATGAGGAACTGGCCCGCCTGGAGCAGGCGTGACCATTCCGGTCCCCGAGCCGCTGCCCGCTGACGCGCTGGACAGTCACTGCCACCTGGACCTGATCGAACGGCCCGCGGGCGAGGTCATCGCCGCGGCCCGGGCGGCGGGCATCCGGCGGATGGTCACGGTCGGCGTGGACGTCCCCTCGTCCCGGTGGTCGGCGGAGTGCGCGGCCGGGCATGAGGACGTGTACGCGGCGGTCGCGATCCATCCCAACGAGACCGCCTCGGCCGCCTCATCGCCGGCCGGGCGGGACGGCGTGCTGGCCGAGATCCGCGCGCTGGCGGCGCGGCCGGAGGTGCGGGCCGTCGGGGAGACCGGGCTGGATTATTACCGGGACCACGCCAGCCCGAAGATCCAGCGGGACTGGTTCCGCGCGCATATCGCGATCGCCAAGCAGGCGGGCAAGGCCTTGATGATCCACGACCGGGAGGCGCACGACGACGTGCTGCGGATCCTCGAGGAGGAAGGGCCACCGGATCAGGTGATCTTTCACTGCTTCTCCGGCGACGTGGGCATGGCCAAGCGGTGCGCGGAGGCCGGCTACGTGATGAGCTTCGCGGGCAACCTCACCTTCAAGAACGCGCAGCCGCTGCGGGATGCCGCCGCGGCCGCGCCCGCCAACCTCCTCCTGGTGGAGACCGACGCGCCGTTCCTTACCCCCGTACCGCACCGGGGCCGGCCCAATTCGCCCGCCCTGGCCGCTGACACGCTGCGCTGCCTCGCCGAGGTCAAGCAGATCGATACGGCGCGGCTCTGTGCGCTGGTCACGGCCACCGGCGAACGCGTCTTCGGCCCCTGGTAACGCGCCCGCCGTGGTGTCTGGCGCCCTGCTCGGGCCGACCGAGATCCGGGAGATCGCGGGCCGGCTGGGCATCCGGCCGTCGAAGCGGCTCGGCCAGAACTTCGTGACCGACGGGGGCACGGTACGCCGGATCGTGGCGCTGGCCGCGCTTGGCCCGGCCGATACCGTGCTGGAGGTGGGTCCCGGGTTCGGCTCGCTCACCCTCGGTTTGCTAGGGGCAGCCCGGCGGGTGGTGGCCGTTGAGCTTGATCCGCTCCTTGCGGCCGAACTGCCGCGCACCATCGCCGCGCGCGCGCCCGCCCTCGCGGACCGTCTCACCGTGGTGACCGCGGACGCCGCCCGGGTCGGGGAGTTGCCGGGCGAGCCGCCGACCGCGCTGGTCGCGAACCTGCCCTACAACGCGGCGGTCCCGGTCGTGCTGCACCTGCTCGCTACGGTTCCGTCGCTGCGCCGTGGCCTGGTCATGGTCCAGGCCGAGGTGGCCGACCGGATGACCGCGCCGCCGGGAAGCCGAATCTACGGCGTGCCCTCGGTGAAGCTGGCCTGGTTCGCGCAGGCCCGCCGGGCTGGGCCGGTGCCGCGGGCGGTGTTCTGGCCGGTGCCGAACGTGGACTCCGGGCTGGTCGCCTTCACCAGGCGCGACCCGCCAGCCCTCGACCCGCCAGCCCTCGACCCGCCGGCGGCGGGCGTGGCGCGCGCCGAGGTGTTCGCCGTCGTGGACGCCGCGTTCTCGCAGCGACGCAAGACGCTTCGCGCCGCCCTCGCCCCCTGGGCGGGATCGCCGGCCGCGGCCGAGCGGATCCTGCGGCAAGCGGGCGTGGACCCGGGGGCGCGGGGGGAATCACTCGGAGTCAGCGAGTTCGCCCGGATCGCCGAGGCCAGATCGGGAACCCCGGCGGACGGCCGGGGTGACCGGTGACCGGAGCCGGATACGATCAGGGAATCGTGACCGCTGTAACCGCGCGGGTGCCCGCGAAGGTGAACCTCCAGCTCTCTGTGGGACCGCTGCGCGCGGACGGCTACCACGACCTGGTGACCGTCTTTCATGCCGTTTCGCTGTTCGACGAAGTGACGGTCGCCCCCGCGGAACGTGACCGCGTACTGGTCACCGGCGAGGGTGACGGCGCCGTCCCGCTGGATGCCAGCAACCTCGCCCTGCGGGCGGTCGCTGCTCTGGTCGACACGCTCGGGCCTGGCTGCCGGGATGCGCCCGGCGTGTCCATCGAGATCAAGAAGCGGATTCCGGTGGCCGCAGGCATGGCGGGAGGTAGCGCGGACGCCGCCGCGGCGCTGGTGGCCTGCAACGAGCTGTGGGGTACCGGCATGAGCCAGCACGAGCTGTCCGACGTGGCGTCGCGCGTCGGCAGTGACGTCGCGTTCGCCTTGCTGGGCGGGACCGCCATCGGCCTCGGCCGGGGAGACCAGGTTACCCCGGCCCTGGTCACCGGGACCTACCACTGGGTGCTGGCCTTCGCGGCCGTTGAGCTGTCCACCGCGGCCGTCTATGCCGCGTGTGACCGGCTCCGGGCGTCCCGCGGTGGGCGGCCCGGCCGGCCGGGCGAGCCGCGCCGCCCGGCCCCGGCCGCTCCGGCGGGACCGCCCCAGCTCAACACGGCCCTGATGGCGGCGCTGCGCTCGGGCGAACCGAAGGAGCTCGGCCCGCTGCTCGGCAACGACCTGCAGCCCGCGGCGCTGTCGCTGGTCCCCGATCTGCGCCGGGCGCTGGCCGCGGGCCGCGAGCACGGAGCGCTCGGCGCCCTGGTCTCGGGGTCGGGCCCGACCTGCGCCTTCCTCGCCCGCGACGCGCAGCACGCCCGTGACCTGGCGGTGGCACTGGCGGGCGCGGGTGTGTGCCGGATCGTCGCCACGGCGGTTGGCCCGGCACCCGGGGCGACCATCATCGGCGTGGCCACGGAGAAGTCGTGAATCTGGTCAACCTGGAGCAGGCGGTCAAGGGCTACGGCCAGCGGCTGCTCCTCGACCGCGTGTCGGGTGGGGTAGCGGCCGGGGACCGGATCGGCGTGGTGGGACGCAACGGCGCCGGCAAGAGCACGCTGCTGGCCGTGCTGGCAGGCGCCGAGGCGCTGGACGGCGGCCGGGTAACCCGCACCCGCGACCTGCGCGTCGGCGCCCTCGCCCAGCACGACAACCTCACCGGGACAGTGGGCAGCCTGGTGGTAGGTGATCTTCCCGAGCACGTCTGGGCGGCCAGCCCGGGTAACCGCGCGGTGCTGGCGGCGCTGCTGCCCGGCATAGAACTCACCGCCGATGCGCAACGGCTCTCCGGCGGTGAGTCCCGGCGGGTGGCGCTGGCGGCCGTGCTGGTCGGTGAGTACGACCTGCTGCTGCTGGATGAGCCGACCAACCACCTCGACGTCGAGGCGATCGACTGGCTGGCCCGGTACCTGCGGGATCTGGGCACGGCGTTCGTCGCGGTCACCCACGACCGCTGGTTCCTCGACGTGGCGTGCGACCGGACCTGGGAGCTGGCCGATGGGCAACTGCACGCCTATGACGGGGGTTACTCCGCGTACGTGCTGGCACGGGCGGAGCGGGCCCGGGTCGCGGATGTGACTGAGCGGCGGCGGCGCGGTTTGCTGCGTAAGGAGCTGGCCTGGCTGCGACGCGGGCCGCCCGCGCGGACCAGCAAGCCGCGGTTCCGGATCGAGGCCGCCAACGCGCTGATCGCTGACGAGCCGCCGCCGCGCGACGGCATCGAGCTGGCCCGGCTGGCGACCGCGCGGCTGGGCAAGACCGTGCTGGAAGCCGAGGACGTGACCGCGGCGGTGGGCGAGCGCACCCTGCTCGACGACGTGACGTGGCGGCTCGCGCCCGGGGAGCGGGTCGGTGTCGTCGGGCCGAACGGCAGCGGCAAGACGACGTTGCTGGACCTGCTGGCCGGGACGTCGGAGCTGCCAGTCAAGGGCCGGATCATCCGGGGCCAGACGGTGCGGCTTGGTTACCTGACCCAGGACGGATCGGGGCTCGATCCCTCGCTGACCGCGCGGGAGGCGGTCGCGGCGGTGCGCGGCAACCTGGCCGCGGATGTCGGCCCGGGATCCGCCAGCCAGCTGCTGGACCGGCTCGGCCTGCGTGGCGACACGCAGTGGACGCCCGCCGGCGAGCTCTCCGGCGGGGAACGGCGGCGGCTGCAGTTGCTGACCATCCTGGTGGACGAGCCGAACGTGCTCTTCCTCGACGAGCCGACCAACGACCTCGACGTGGACACCCTCACCGAGCTGGAAGACCTGCTCGACGGGTGGCCGGGCTCGCTGGTCGCGGTCAGCCACGACCGGTATTTCCTGGAGCGGGTCACCGACCACGTCATCGCCTTGCTCGGCGACGGCAAGCTGTCCTTTCTCGGCGGCGGCGTCGAGGAGTACCTGCGGCGCCGCGCGCGCCAGGCTGAGCCTAGGGCTGGGGGAGCCGGTGCGGGCGGATCCAGGTCTGGTGCGAGCAGGCCGGGCGCGCCCGGCTCTGCGGGGCCAGCCACGGAGCAAGCGGAGGGGCGGCCGTCGGCGGGCGCGCAGCGTGCCGCCCGCAAGGAACTGCAACGGCTGGAACGGCAGCTCGCCCGGATCGACGACAGGGAAGCCGGGCTCGACCGCCGCCCTGGCGGCCGAGGCAAGCGACTATGAGCGGCTCATCGAGCTTGGCTCCGAACTGCACGCGGTCCAAGACGAGAAAGCCCGGCTAGAGGAGCAGTGGCTGACCGTAGCCGAGGACCTGCCCAGCTGACGGCCTCGTGGCCGCGGAGCCTGGCCTCGCAGGCGGACCGGACCTCCTCGGTCGAGACTCCTGGCCGGGCCCAGGCTAGGGCTACTCCGCGTCGAGGGGGGCCAGTAGCACCCGCAGCAGGTCAGCCAGGATGCGCCGGTCAGCCGATCCGAGCCCGTTCAGCAGGTCGTCCTCGCTGAGCACCAGGTCAGCGAGGGCTTGGTCGACCCGTTGCTGGCCCGCGGCGGTGAGCGTGACGAGCACCCCGCGGCGGTCCTGTGGGTCTGGCCGCCGGTGGACCAGCCCAGTCTTGGCCAGCCCGTCAATCCGGTTGGTCATGGTCCCCGAGGTGACGAGGGTGGCCCGGAGCAGCGCCCCGGGGGTGAGCTGGTAGGGAGGGCCCTGCCTGCGCAGGGCGGACAGCATGTCGAACTCCCACGGTTCCAGGCCGTGGCGGGCGAAGGCGATCCGCCTGGCCCGGTCCAGATGCTTGGCCAGCCGCGAGATGCGGCTGAGCACGTGCAGTGGCTCGACGTCCAGATCGGGCCGCTCGGCGTGCCAGGCGGCGACGATGTCGTCCACCTCATCGCGGAGCCCGGGTGGGCTGGCCGCCGGGCCGGCCAGCGCGTTCGTGCCGCCCGCGGTCCGCTCCTCGTCCATGCGCGCAGCATATCTCTTGACATCAAGACTGTCGTCCCGGTAGACAGGTGACCGATCATCTATCTCGATATCAAGAGGGTACGGTGGCTGTGATGTGGGATCCGGCGCAGTACCTGCGCTTCGGTGATGAACGCGGGCGGCCGTTCGGTGACCTGCTGGCCCGGGTCCACGCGGAGGCCCCTGGCTACGTCGTCGACCTGGGGTGCGGCCCGGGCCATCTGACGGCGATCCTCGCGGAACGCTGGCCGCGGGCGCGGGTGCTCGGGGTGGACAGCTCCGCGGAGATGATCGCCGCCGCCGGTGCCCTCGGCTCAGCAACCAGCGCCGGGGCCGATCCGGCGGGCGGCGGCCGGCTCTCCTTCGCCCGGGCCGACATCCGCGAGTGGCGGCCCGACCGGCCGGTTGACGTGTTCGTGTCCAACGCCGTGCTGCAGTGGGTCCCGGACCACTGTGACCTGCTCACCCGCTGGGCCGGCCAGCTCGCCCCCGGCGGCTGGCTGGCGGTGCAGCTACCGGGCAACTTCGACCAGCCGAGCCACGCGATCCTGCGCGACCTGGCCGCGTCGAGCCGGTGGCGCCCGCTGCTCGGCCAGGTCACCCTGAACCGCCAGGCCGAGGACCCGGCCAGCTACCTGGATCTGCTCGCGCGGGCGGGCTGCCGGGTGGACGCGTGGGAAACCACGTACCTGCACGTACTGCACGGGGACGACCCGGTGCTCGAGTGGTACAAGGGCACCGGCCTGCGACCGGTGCTCGCCGCATTGCCTCCCCAACGGAAAGCTGACTTCCTGGCCGAATACGCCGCCGGGGTCCGCGACGCGTACCCGCCCGCGCCTTATGGCACGGTGCTCCCGTTCCGCCGTGTCTTCGTGGTCGCCAGCCGCCGCTAGCTCAGTCCGCCGCCGTGTGGCGCGCCCGCTTCGCGGCCTCGGCCGAGATGCGGGGCTTGACCTCCAGATCGGACAGGCCGTTCCAGGCCAGGTTGATCAAGTGGGCGGCCACCTCCTCAAGCTTCGGCTTGCGGGCGTCGAGCCACCACTGGCCGGTCATGGCCACCATGCCCACCAGCATCTGGGCGTACATGGGGGCCAGCTTCGGGTCATAACCGCGCGCCCGGAAGAAGTCGCCGAGGATGTACTCGACCTGGCTCGCGATGTCGCTGATCAGGCTGCCGAAGGTGCCGACCCCGGAGGCGGGGTGCGAGTCCCGGACCAGGATGCGGAAGCCGTCCGAGTCGTCCTCGATGTACTTGAGCAGCGCGATCGCGGCCGCCTCGAACTTCTCCCTGGTGTGCGCGCCGCTGAGAATCCGGGTGGCCGTACCCAGCAGGCGCTCGACCTCGCGGTCCACCACGACCGCGTAGAGGCCTTCCTTGCCGCCGAAGTGCTCGTACACGACCGGCTTGGACACGCCCGCCTGGGCGGCGATCTCCTCGATCGACGTGCCCTCGAAGCCGCGTTCCGCGAACAGCCGGCGCCCGATATCCAGAAGCTGCTCCCGGCGTTCTTTACCTGTCATGCGCTTGCGGTGGTGGGAGGCAGAGGGCGAATTCGTCACCGGTCCATAATGGCCATCAGGCGGCCTTCTGGTCACCCGACTTAGCCGCGTGCCGGTCCGTCATGGAGCCCAGCGCCTGCGCCGCGCAGGCCGGTGAGCTTGGCCGACAGCCGCTCCCGGTCCGGCCACCGGACGTCGTAGGCCCAGCCGAGCTTCTCGCACCACGCGATGGCCCGCGCGCTGATGTCGATCTGCCCCTTGAGCGCTCCGTGGCGGGCGCAGGTCGGGTCCGAGTGGTGCAGGTTGTGCCATGACTCGCCGAACGACGGGATCGCCAGCCAGGCGACGTTCCGCGACTTGTCCCGCACCTCGAAGTCCTCGTTGCCGAACGTGTGGCAGACCGAGTTGATAGACCAGGTGGTGTGGTGCAGCAGGCAGATCCGGACCAGGCTGGCCCAGAAGAACGCGGTGAGCGCACCCGCGAAGGACATTGACCACAGGCCGCCGATCAGCGCCGGGGCCAGCAGCGTGACGGCCACGAAGCCCGGGAACCAGCGTGAGATGGCGCGGATGTCGGCGTCGGCCAGCAGGTCCGGGCAGAAGCGCTCCTGTGACGTGCGGTCCGAGCTGAACAGCCAGCCCACGTGGGCGAAGGCGAGCCCCTTGGTGAGCGCCTTCCAGTCGTTGCCGAACCGCCACGGCGAGTGCGGGTCGCCTTCCTTGTCGCTGTACTTGTGATGCCGCCGGTGATCGGCCACCCAGACCAGGACCTCACCCTCGATGGCGAGGCTGCCCGCGATGGCCATCGCGATCTTCAGGCCCCGGTTCGCCTTGAATGACCCGTGCGTGAAGTAGCGGTGGAAGCCCATGCTGATCCCCATGCCGGAGATCACGTAGAACACGAAGGCGATGACGATGTCATGCCAGCCGAGCCCCCAGCCCCAGGCCAGCGGCACCGCCGCGGCGACGGCCAGCAGCGGGACGACGACGAACACGCCGACCAGGAACCGGTCGAGGCGGCCGCTCGGCTCGGCCTCGATCTCGGGGATCGGCACCCGCCTGGTGACCAGCGGCTCGTCGGCCGTCGAGGTCTCGGTAACCGTGGCGGTCTCGGGGGGAGCGGTCATCGTGAACCTCGCTCTGGTGTCGGCCGGTGCGGTGAAGCACGGGGCTGTGCGGTTGGGTCACGCGCCGCGCTCGGTGCGAGGCCGTCGCCCGCCGATGAGCTTGTGACGCTTACGTCACCGTAACCTACGAGACCGTAGGTTGTACAACCGGCACGGGAAAGATTTCACCAAGAAGCCGCGCTGCCACGCTCCGTAGACCGCGAAGCCGTCTCATTATCCGAGACGCCAACAGTGAGTAGCCCGTACCTCACTCCACGCGCCGGCAGCGGTGGGGCCGGCGCGGTGCAGGGACTGTCCCCGGGCCGCAGGGCATCGCCGCCGGCGAAAACCGCAACAGTACCCATAGGGAAATCAAATCCGCCAAGGGTAACTGGTGATACTGGTTGCGGGAGATTTGCCCATATCCGTAGCATGCTCGAATGCATCTGCCTGCCCCGGATTCTCGGTCCACGCCCCCGGCCGCCGCCCGGCCCCGGTTCGACCGGCTCATCGTGAACAACACCCTGGAGTGGGGGGCTCAGCCCGAACGGCAGGGCCTGCCTGAATTCACGCATCCCGCGGATCGCCGCTTTCCCACGGAAGACATGGCGATTTGCTGGTCAGGTGACAGGAAGATCGTCGTGACCAGGCATCCCATGGATGAGATGCATGTAGCTGACTTCAGGACGGTTTTCGGTTACGAAAGCCTGATATGCCTGGCTTCGCCAGCCCAGCCGCCAGGTCTTTCCATCAGCACGGACCTGGTCCAGGACGAGCGCGCACTGGCGCAGGTGATCGAACTGCTGGATGACGGCCCGGCTGAGGGACCGATAACGGCCGAGGCCTTCGGGGCCACGCCCGAGTATCTCCGCTTGGTCGCGAGCATCCGCAAGCGCTCCAAGCGCGCGGTTACCGACCTCATGGCCCAGGAGAATGCCCTGGAGTTCGCCACCAGCCTGGATTCGAAGCTGGACGCCAGGAAGTATTTTCAGGCCGCGCTGCCGCAGTCCGCCTGCGCCTCACCCAGGCCTTCACCCTACGGAACGGACCTGACCTGCTGACGGAAGCGCAGGACGCGGTGCAGGCCCTCGGCCCGGTTATCGTCAAAACTGAGTATGGCGCCGGCGGGAATGCCATGGCGATCATCGACCATGCCCGTTCGCTCCGGAAAGCGATAACCAAGCTCCTTCCCCCTGACTACGACGGCGAGCTGCTCGTTGAGGAGTTTCTCGGGACCGGCAGGAACGCCCTCTCGGTCTCGTACAACGGGATGGTCCAGGAAGATGGGAAGACTTTCACGCTCAGCGCGGGGCGCCATTTCCTGCTGGCCGATAAGTTTTACCATGGCTCAGACCTCGGCATTGGCTCCATGCCGGATGACTGCGCCGAGAAGGTTCGCTCAGCGGGCGAGGCCGTTGGTCAGGTCGCCGCATCCTTCGGATACCGCGGCCCGCTGAACATCGATTTCATTTACCGTGAGTCCGACGGGACCCTCTTCCCGCTGGAAATAAACCCGAGGCGCACCCTGGGTGCATCCATGGCTGATATATGCATTGGGCTTTACGGTCAGGGATACGAGAAGGCTGTGTCGGCGGTGGCCCGGCACAGCGTGCCGGTGAACCCGACGCTCACTACCTACGCCGAGGTGCGGGATTCGCTGCTGCGCAAGGGACTGTTCGGCCGGGAGAGCAAGGGCCTGGTGATCTTCCCGTACATGGTGAGCTCACTGGCCGTCAACTCGGTGATCGGCTTGTTGGTAGTGGGCACGGACGGCACGTCCGCCGAGGCCGCTCTCGGCGAGATCACCGGTTACCTGGCCCCGCCAGGAACAGGTGGCCAAGGCCGGCTCAGCCGATTGCGTCGCAGGCTGCCCTCCCGGCCAGGACGGTGAGGTTAGCCGCCACGTTGCGGCTCGCCGCGCTCACGCGCCTTCGGTAACGAGTCGGCAACTGCTGCGGAGCACGAGTGCGCGGCGCTGGACCCCACCGCGCCTCCGCGCCTCCGCGCCCGGGCAGGATGGCGAACAGCCGGGGGCGGCTCCCGGTAGAATTTCCCGGCGAGACGTCATTCCCGGGTCGTCTAACCTGGCAGGACGGTTGACTTTGACTCGACTAACGAAGGTTCAAATCCTTCCCCGGGAGCAGTTGGGTTCAGTACCTCACTCAGGTGGCGCGGCTGTGGCCGCGCTCGGCATCGCGGCTCGTGCCCAGCCTTCGATCTTCCGGTAGAGGTCGGCACTCTGCCGGACGTCGATGCGGAGACAGCCGTGGTAGGCGTTCCCCACGTTCTTGCGGACGGTTTGCGGGTTGTGCGTCTTGAGGTACGCCTTTTTGAACTGCGCAGGGTCCGCGCCGGTCACGGTCAGCCAGAACTGTTCGGCGGCCGCGATGTCGGCAGACTCATGGATGTACACACGGAAGATCAGCCGTTCGGGCCCGATTCCGGCCACTGCGAGAACCGGAGGAACAGCAGGATCACGCTGGGATCGCTGTTGATGAAGTTCACCCGTTCCGCGTGTCGGTGCGGTTTGCTCTTTTCTCCTTCGCACCAGTAGGCGATGGCGCCGGCGATGAGGATCTCACGGTCGGTCAGCGCGCCGATCTCGGCGGCGGCCGCGGCGCGGACCGCCTCCCGGCGGGCCTCGCGGATGGGGCGTTCGGTCTCCCAGTAGCGGCGTGAGCCTTCGGCTGACCGTTTGCGGCATTCCTCGTAGCTCAGCCGTTCCGGGCGGGGGATGTCGCGGACCCATAGTGAGACCGAACCCTTGGAGACGCCGAGTTCAGAGGCGATCCGGTCGTAGTCGAACCCCTGCTCGCGTAACTCCCGTGCCTTGGCCCGCAGGTCATCCTTGGCCCGGGCGCGCAGGGTCCAGAGCGGGGGCGGCTCGCCTCTTAGCGCGTCGTTCAATTGCGCGTTGCTCGTGAACCCGACGATCTCCTTGATCTCGCGTCGTGACCGGCCCGCCCGGCGAAGCGCGATGGCCTGTTCTCGCCGCTGTTCAGCGATTGTTATAGATGCCATATTCGAACGATATCGAATACCTCGGACAGAATGGCGCCACTGATTACTGGGCGGCGCTCATCGCTGCCTGGGACCAGCTCATCGGCGCTCGTGGATGCCAGGGACTGTTACCCCGTGGCGGCCGTGTCCGCCTCCAAGGCCACCAGGCCGCGCTCGGCCACGAGGCCGTGCTTGGTCGCGGGGCCGTGCTTGGTCGCGGGGCCGTGCTCAGTCCGCCGGCCGTTCTCAGTCACCAAGCCGTGCTCGGTCAGCTCCCAGTAGTGCCGTCGGCTGGGCCTGAGCAGCTGGAAGAGTGCCTTGTACGCCGCGATGCTCATCAGCGCCCAGTAGAGCGGTATGGCGAGCATGCTCCGCACCGCCCCATACAGCCCACGGTCCATGCACCCGGCCATCATCGAGTACACCATCAGCAGATTGCCGATCAGCATCGAGCAGACGCCGAGATAGAGCACCGCCGCGGGAAAGAGCGCGCTGATATGGGCCGGACCGCTGACCAGGTAGACACAGGTCAGTGCCCAGAAGATCGGGTTCATCAGCCCGGTCAGCCCGGAAAACCCCAGCGTGAGGTGGAACGCCAGGAACTGGCGGGGGCCGAGGTCGCGCCACAGCTGCCACGGCGACCGCATATGGACCAGCCATGTCTGGTAGTAGCCCTTGGTCCAGCGGCTGCGCTGCCGGATCCAGTTGCCCACCCGGCTGTTGGCCTCCTCCTCGGTCACCGAGACCATCATCTGGACGCCCCAGCCACGACGGGCGATGCGCATGCCGAGGTCAGCGTCCTCGGTGACGTTGTGCGGGTCCCAGGCGCCCAGTTCGCGGAGTGCTTCGGTCCGGAAGTGGTTAGATGTCCCGCCCAGCGGGATTGGCAGGCGGAACCGGTCCAGGCCACGCAGCACGAGACTGAAGTTCAGCGCGTACTCCGCCGCGAAGCAGCGGGTAAGCCAGTTGGTCCAGGGGTTCCAGTACTGCAACTCGGCCTGCACGCACACGACCCAGTCGGGCAACGAACGGAAAGCGGCCACCGCCTTGCGCAACTGGTCGGGCTCCGGCCTGTCCTCCGCGTCATAGATCACGCAGAATTCGCCGCGGACGTGGCGCAGGCCTACGTTGCACGCCTTGGGCTTGGTGCGCGGCTGGCTCGGCGGGATGATCACTACCTCGAAGCGGGAGTCAAGGTCGATCCTGTCCAGCGCCGCGCGAGTGAGCTGGTCATCCTCTTCGATCAATAGCAGCACCTGGAGCCGGTGAGCCGGGTAGTCGAGGCCGGAGAGCTTCGCGTGGAGGGCAGGCAGAACGTTCTCCTCCCGGTAGAGCGGGACGAGGATGCTGTAATCGGGCAGATCGTTGTCGGGGACGGCCCGGAGTTCCTCGTGCGCGAGCCCCATGACGGGGGCGTTCTGCGCCGCCACCACCAGGACGAGCCTGAAGGCGATCACGGTGACATAGATAACCGTGGCCGCCGCGACGGCGCCTTCCGCCCAGGCCAGCAGGGAGGGCCCGAGGCCGGTGGCCAGGCGGAGGCCAAGCAGGCCTGCGATGGCGCTGACGATCAGTGTCAGCGTCACCGCCTGACCGCGGCTGAGCAGGGTGCGTGCGCTGAGCCGGTCAGGCAGTTGCCCGGTCGGCTGGAGAAGATCGTCATCAAGCCCCGCTGCGGGCGGGGGGTCTGCGGGCGTGGGGGGGCTCAGGGTCTGGCTCATGTGTTACCTCACGGGGGAGAGGCGAGTGTCGAACGTGCGGGGGCATCAGCGCCGGCGGCTCACATGCTGGCTGTGACTCACATGCTGGCTGTGAGTCAAATGCCGGTCGTCGCTCGCCCCGGCCCGCGCGTGCGGCCAGCCGGGGTGCTGGAGGATCGGTCGGTTCGCTTCGCTGCGGCGGGTGTAGACGAGCCGGTCCGGGTCCTGGTAGACCAGCCGGTAGCTGCTGAGCTGGGTACTGCCGTGCAGGCGCCGGTACACGTCGTCCTGGCTCCCGGGGGTGCGCCGCAGGTAGATCCAGCGAATGCCGTGGCCGGCCGGATCGGCCAGGTCCGGCTGCCACTGCCGGAAGCTTCCCTCGTAGATGACCTGGCCAAGCGGGATTCGGGAGGAAAACGTCACGGTCTCGTTCCCGAACGACTCCATCAGCACCTTGCCGCCGTCGTAGTGCGCCCTCAGCCACTCCGCGGCGGCGGCGTTCGCGTGCTCGGCCGCACTGGCCCGGAAGTCCAGCGGCTCGGTCAGCGTGTCGATGCCGCCGTGCAGGACAAGCACCGAGCATCCGGCCGCGGCCAGGACCAGGGCGACGGAAGCGGCGCGGCGCAGCCAGGCCCAGGCGCGGCCGGGAATCGCGGTCATGAGAAAGCCAGCGAAGATCGCCGTGGGCAGCGTCATCAGGAGGCCGAACCGGACGTTGTACAGATCACCCGTGATCTGGGTGACGTGCAGCGGACGCTGGCCGGAATAGAGGGCGTAGACGAAGAAGGGCAGGAACGCGGTCAGCGCCAGCGGAGCAACGGACTCGCTCCGCAGCCGGGTCCGGACCAGGTAGTACCCGAACCCGACGGCGCCCAGGGCCAGCGCCGCGAAGCCGGCGTTATCGGCCATGGCGTACAGGTAGGTCATGGCCGACACCCCCCAGTGGCCGATAGCGCGCTCCGAATGCGAGACCCAGAGCGACGGCTTGGCGAACTGGCCGGTCTGGAAGTAGAACGGGGCGCGGAAGATGACCGCGTTCCACAGCACCCACCCGGCAATGCCGCTCAGCCCCAGGCAGCTGTAGAAGATGGCATTGGCTTCGACCGCGTGCAGGCGCGGCCGCGTCACCCGCAGCCGCCGCCACCAGCGCCGCCAGGCGGCCCCGCCCAGGATGGCCGGAGCCCGGCCGGGGATCTGGGCCGGTTCCGGGCGCCGCCACGCCACGTAGGCCACGATCACGATGACCGCGGCGCACAGGACCCAGCCCTCGTAACGCGTGAGGGTAGCCAGCATGGCCGCCGCGGCGGTCGCCGCCAGGTGCATGTAGCGCCCGGTCTGGCACCAGCGCATCAGGTAGTACGTGGTCGCGGCGATGCAGGCGATGAGGAGCAGTTCCGTCATGGGCGTGCTCTGCAGGTAGAGCACGTTGGGGTTGGTGCCGAAGATCACGGCGGCGACGAGACCGCCGGTCCGGCGGCCGGTGATGCCGGCCGCTATCAAGTACGCGTACCGTACGGCCAGCACGTAGGCCGTCATCGAGACGATCGATCCCGCGAACCCGGAGTAGTACCAGGCGTTCACCCAGATGAACGGCAGGCTCAGCAAGTGCGGCAGCGGCAGCCAGACCGCTCCGAGCTGAGCCACGCCAGGCGTCGAAGCGTCGATCACCCGCCGCGCTATCAGCAGGTGGGAGACGGCGTCGGGGTAGGCCAGCGTCGCATGCCGGTGCAGGAAATAGAGGTAGCTGGCGACGGATGCGCCGGCCGCCGCGATCGTCGTCACGGCCAGCACGGCGTCATTCGGATGGAGCAGCCGCCGGACGACGCGGCCGGGCCGCCCTGGCCTGCGACCTCCAGCGCGAGGGCGAGCAGGCCGATGAGCGAGCGGATGATCACGGAGAGGTTCGCGCCCGTCTGCTCTCCGTGCTGCCGCGGGAAATGATCGACCGGGCGTTCGATGATGCGGGCGTCCAGGAGGCGCAGCTTCGCGAGGAGTTCCGGCGAAATGGTCGCCGCCTCGCCGGTCAGGGTGATCCCGCGCAGCGAGCGCCGGTCGATCAGCTTGTAGGCGCAGTCGACATCCCTGATGCCCACGCGGAGCAGGAAACGGCTGGCGGCCGTCCACAGGAAACCGTTGGCCTTGCGAAACCAGGGGTCGGCCCGCCGGGGGCGGTAGCCGACCACCGCGTCCGCGCGCTCGCGCTGCGCCTCGGCCAGGAATGAGGGCAGTTGCGCCGCCTTGAACTGCCCGTCGGAATCGGTCAGGAACAACCACCGGTAGCCGACCTGCTCTAGGGCGGTTGTGATGCCAGTCGACACGGCCGCGCCGTAGCCGCGGTTTACCTCGTGGTGGACCGCCAGGACGCGGCCCGGGTACTGGGCGGCGAGCCTGTCCGCGATCTCGCCGGTCCGGTCCGGGCTCCCGTCGTCGACCACGACGACACAGTGTGGGACTCCGATCGACTCGGGCACGTTCAGGAAGTCGGCGACGGTAGCGGCGAGGTTCTCCTCCTCCCGGTACGCCGGCATGACGATAGTGACGCCGTCGGGCGCGGCCCGGTGCGCGGACAGGCGCGCAGGCGAGCCTGCTGGCGCCACCGGGCCTGCTTCCAGCTGCGCGCTGCCGGTCACGGCTGATCCCATGAGGTGGCCACCGGTGGGCGCGCGGCGGGTACCGGGCGGGCCGCCCGGTGTGCCCCACTGTCCGTCCGCGGCTTCCCGCTGTCCCGGAAGATGAGAAGGTCACACACCAGGTACGTGACGCACATGCCGGCCAGCACGCCAGACGCGGCGGCGGGCAGATTACCCAGCCGGTGGTAGGTGAGGGTGAACACCGCGGTGTTCACCGCGAGCGAGATCAGCGCGGTGCCGTTGTAGGACACCCAGCGGGCCCAGAGCCCGCGGGCGGCGGTCGGCCGGTCGCGCCAGGTGAGCCTGGCGCTGAGCGCGAAGTTCAGTTGTGCCGAGATCACGAAGCCGAGCGCGTTGGCCACGGGCCGGTACGTGCCCGCTGCGGTCATCGCGGTCAGCGCCGCGTACTGCGTGAGAAAGCAAATCGCCCCCACGCACAGGAAAAGAACTTGACGCCTTCTGCGCCTGAGCAAAGTTCTCAACTTGTTGGTCCCCCAGATACGCCGGTTTCTGGATCCAGTGCTGTCTGGCTGCGCAGCGAGGCGTCGTCGCCGTCGCGTCTCCTGCGGCAAGGAGACGCATGAGCAGCCGGGCTTAGAGCACAAGCATAATATCGCGAAGCGGTAACAATCATACGAGCAGTTACGTTATGTTGAACTACCTGTGTCAATCATGTTAAAGCACCTGATCAGGCAGTATAGGTGAATTTTGAGAAAAGGAGCGATGCATCGACTGGCGGACCGGTCGGCGGCGACGCCGCAGGCCAGAGGGATGAGACCAGGCCCGGCTCGCCGGAGGCACGGGCACGGCGGAGCGGATTTGGGCGCTTGAGATCTGCGGCCGGATTTGCGCGGGCGCCCTGGCGGGCGCAGCCGCGCCGAGGCGCTTCGTTTCGCCATGCGGCAGGCGCCTAATAGCCGCCCGCGCGCGCGTTATACAACAGATCAGGGCACTTAACGTAGCTGAAATCGTTAGTTCATAATAACTTCATAATACGACTGGTATCTCATACTGTTACTGTTTTGACGTGAAAATCCTGTAATCACGCCGGGCTGCTTGCGCGTCTGTCTTCCTGACGTCACGCAGCAGGCGACGGCGTTTCATTCGCGTGGCCCGTCAGACGCGGGATGCGTGATGGATCGCCGGACGGCGGGCCCTGGGGGACTGATCATGAAGACTTTGCTCAGGCAGTACAGCTGGCCGCGGCGGCTCCAGCCCGCGGGCTGGAGCATGCGCTGGATCGTCCGGGCGGGCTCGGCCGCGGTGCTGATCGCCGGGCTCGTGGCCGGACCGACGGCGCCGGCCACCGCCGCCACCGCCGTGTCGCTCACCGTGACATCGAATCCGGATCCGGTCTCCACCGGCCAGGCGATGGCTTACACGATCACCGCCACGAACACTGGCGGGTCGGCCGCGAGCGGCGTCACGATCACCGACACCATCACCGACCTGGGCACCGGCGGGGTGGCGGCGACTCCGCTGATGGATGCCAACCTGGGCAGCTGCGGCTATGACGCCACGACCAGCCAGGTGACCTGCACAGCGGCGAGCCTGGCCGCAGGCCAGGTGTGGACGGTCTCGATCACCGGGCAACTGACCGCCCCGGCCGGGACCACCCTGCCGGACACCGCCACGGTGACCGGGACGGAGTCCGGTTCCCCGTTCAGCGTGCCGGCCGGCACCTCCACCACGATCAACCCGGCCCCGCTGCCAGCCGGCTTCGCCCAGACCCAGCTCGCGCACGGCCTGAAGAATCCCGTGGTCTTCGCCTTCGCCCCGAACGGCGACATCTTCATTGGCGAGCAGTCGGGCACCATCGCGATCTATCACAGCGGCGCGCTCCTGCCGACGCCTCTGGTCACGCTGCCCAACGTCTACAGCTCTGGTGAGTGCGGGCTGCTCGGGATGGCCCTCGACCCGAACTTCGCGACCAACGGCTATGTCTACTCTCCTACACCGTTGCGATCACCAACAGCTCCGGCACGGTCCAGCCGTATGCCCGGCTGTCGCGGTTCACGGCCGCCGGCGGCACCATCAGCCCCGCCACCGAGAAGATCTTGTACCAGGGCAACCAGCTGCAGAACCTGCACCACTCGGGCAACGACCTCAAGATCGGGCCAGACGGCAAGCTGTGGTGGAGCGTCGGCGACAACGTGCCGACGATCAGCAACGGGCAGGCGCTCAACAACATCTACGGCAAGATCCTGCGGTTCAACCTGGACGGCAGCGTGCCCGGCGACAACCCGTTCGTGAACGTCCCCGGCGCCGTTCCCGGCGATCTACGCCTACGGGCTGCGCAACCCGTTCCGCTTCACCTTCCTGCCGGGCGGCCAGGCCATGACCGAGGACACCGGCTCCAGCTACTGGGAGGAGATGGACACCATCCAGCCAGGCGGCAACTACGGCTGGCCGTTCTTCGAGGGCAACTGCTTCAGCTGCGGCTATATCAGCCCGGCGTACGCCTACGGGCACTACCCGGTGGACGGTGCCACCTCGGCGATCGCCGCCTACTCGGGCAGCACGTTCCCCCAGCAGTACGACCACATGGTGTTCTTCGGCGATTACAACCGCGGCGACATCGAGGCGGTCTCCTTCGACCCGAGCTACAGACCGAGGTCTCCGACAGCGTCTTCGACACGAACGCCGGCACCATCGCTGATCTGCAGGAGGGCCCGGACGGCAACCTGTACTTCGTCAGCATCTTCGAGGGCACGCTTCACTGAGATCACCGCGCCGGGGCCGTTCCTGCCCACGGCCAAGGCGTCCGTCGACTCCTGCGGCCGGGTCAGCCCCGCTGACCGCGGCGTTCTCCTCCGCGGGATCCAGCGACCCGTATGGCCTGCCGCTCAGCTACTCGTGGGACTTCGGCGACGGCATGACCTCGGCCAGCGCCGAACCCCTCACACGTCTACCCGACGGCCGGCACCTACACCGCCAAGCTGACGGTGAGCGATGGGACGCAGACCGGCGTCGTCCACGACCGGTCGATCGTCGGCCAGACGCCGCCGACGGCCTCGATCACCGCCCCGGCGACCTACAACGCCGGGGACACCGTGTCGCTTCAGCGGCACCGCCACCGACCCGGCGGACGGCACGCTGCCCGCGCTATGACTACACCTGGCAGGTCGACTTCATCAGCAACGGCGTCGCTCAGCCGTCCTACACCGACGAGGTCGCCGACCCGTTCTACGGGCCGGTCACCGGCAGCACGTCGGGCAGCTTCCAGATCCCCACCGACCCCTCCCAGACGCCGTCCAGCTACTACCGGATCACGCTGACCGTGACCGACTCCCGCGGCCTGCAGACGGTGGTGACCAAGGACATCCACCCGAACCTGACCAGCTGGTCGACCAGCACGAGCGTGCCGGGGCGCCGGTTACTGCGTGGACGGCGCCTGGCACACCGGGACCATTCAGCACCCAGGACGTGGTCGGCGTCCACCACGTGCTGACCGGCATGCCGCTGGCCCAGACCATCGGCGGGACGCGCTACCGGTTCGCCGGCTGGGCCGACGGCAGCGCGCTGACCGACTCGTTTACGGCCGGCGTGACCCCGGCGACCTATACCGCCGATTATGAAGCGGTACAGACCACCATGCCCGCGCCGTGGCAGAGCGCCGACGTCGGCGCCCCGATCACCTCCGGGACAGCCGACTACTCCCCAGCGACCAGACCTTCTACGTGGACGGGTCGGGCGCGGACGTGTACGGCGCCAATGACCAGTCCCACTACGTGTACCAGACCCTGCACCGGCGACGGGACGCATCGTCGCCCGGGTGCGCTACCAGACCGAATCCTCGACCCTGGGCCAAGGCCGGCGTCATGATCAGGCAGTCGGCGACCGCCGGGTCGAACTTCGTGGACGCCCTGGTCGACGCCCGACGTCAGCCCGAATACGCCCAACTTCAACGGCGTGGGCTGCGATGCCAACGGCTGCGTCAGCCCGCTGCCGCCCGTCGTCCCGGCCGACCGGCTACGGCGTCAGGATGCAGTACACCGGCTCACACGTCGGCCACCGGGCCCGCCCTGGCCGGCTATGCCTCGCCCGAACAAGTGGCTCAAGCTCACCAGGTCCGGCAGCACATTCACGTCCTACGAGTCCACCGACGGGGCGCACTGGACGCAGATCGGCGTCGCAACGGTCGGCATGACCGGCCCGGCGACCATCGGCCTGTTCGTGACCGCGCACAACATCGGCCAGCTCAGCACGGCGGCCTTCGACAACGTCCAGGTGAGCGGCTCGATCCCGCCGCCGCCGCCCGGCCCGCTGCCGTCGCCGTGGGCCGACACGGACGTCGGCTCGCCCGGCCCTCGCCGGGTCGGCCGGCTACAGCCAACGGCGTGTTCACCGTGAACGGCGCCGGCGCCGACATCTGGGGCACCAGCGACCAGTTCAACTACGTCAACCAGCCGCTGTCCGGCAACGGCACCCTGCGTCGCCCGGCTGACCTCGATGACGCAACACGAGCTCCAACGCCAAGGCCGGCGTCATGATCAAGCAGTCGGCCACGGCCGGGCTCGAACTACTGCTGATCTCCAGTCGGCCCCCCGGGCGACATCAAGGTCCAGTACGACTTCAACGGATCCGCCGGCGGCGGCACCTATACGTTCCCGAACGTGTGGATGAAGCTGGTCAGCCTCAACGGCAAGATCACCGCCTACCTGTCCAGCGACGGCAGTCGCCTGGACCAGCGTGGTGTCCAAGACGCTGGCCATCACCAGCCCGGCGACGATCGGGCTCTTCGAGTGCTCGCACAACACCTCCGCGCTCGGCACGGCGACCTTCGACAACGTCAGCTTCACCCCCGGACCGTGAGGGCGCCCCCGATGCACATGATGATCACCGGGCGCGCGCCGCTGGGCCGCGGCGCTGGCTGCGGGCCTGCTTGGGCTGGCTCCGCTGACGGCGCCGCCCGCCGCCGCCACCGCTACCACTCCGGCCGCCACCACTGCCACCGCGGGTCCGGCGGGCGCCGCGGCGACCTCCCAGGACTGGCCGACGTACCTGCAGAACGCGGCTCGGACCAGCGCCACGACCGACGCCACCCTCACCACCGCGGGCGCCCCGAACCTGGCGCTGGACTGGACGTACCAGACCGGCGGCCCGGTCGCCACCTCGGCGTCGGTCGTCGGCACGACGGCCTACGTCGGCTCGTGGGATGGCTACGAGTACGCCATCAACACCACGACCGGCGCGCTGATCTGGAAGACCGACACCGGCATCACCACCGACCCCGGCTGCAACCCGGCCACGATCGGCATCACCTCGGCCGCGGCCGTCGTCGGCGGAGTGGTCTACGTGGGCGGCGGCGGCCCGTACTTCTACGCCCTCGACGCCGGCACGGGTGCCGTCCTGTGGAAGGTCTACACCGGCGACAACAGTCAGGCGGGAGCGCACTATAACTGGTCGAGCCCGCTCATCGTGAACGGGTACGCCTACATCGGGATCGCCAGCAACTGCGACAACCCGCTGGTGCAGGGCCAGTTGCTCCAGGTGCCGATCTCCGGCGCGCAGCAGGGCCAGGTCATCAACACCTACAACTTCGTGCCCAACGGACAGGTGGGCGGCGGTGTCTGGACCACGCCGACGTACGACGCCGCGACCAACACCATCTTCCTGTCCACGGGCACTCTCGCCGGCTTCACGCAGACCCAGTCGCAGGCGATCGTCGCGCTGAACGCCACGAGCCTGGCGTACGAGAGCTCCTGGCAGCTTCCGTTCGGCGCCTCGATCGCGGACTCCGACTGGAGCACGACGCCCACCCTGACCACCGACCCGGCCGGTGACCAGCTGATGTCGGTGGCCAACAAGAACGGCATCCTCTACACGTTCAACCGCAACAACCTGTCCGCCGGGCCCATCTGGCAGAAGCAGATCGCCATCGGCGGCACGTGCCCGACCTGCGGCGACGGGACGATTGCGTCGGGGATCTTCGCGAACGGCGTGCTCTATTACGCCGGCGGCCACAACGTGCGCAGCGGCCACGGCGGCGGCGGCTCGGTCAGTGCCTTCGACCCCGGCACCGGCGCGGTCCTGTGGAGCCGCCAGACCGACCAGCCCATCCTGGGCTCGCCCGCCTACGTCAACGGCATGATCGGCGAGGTCGAGGGCTCGACGTTCGAGGTGCTCGATGCCGCCAACGGCCATCTGCTCTACTCCTACCTGATGCCGAAGCCGGTCTACGGCGCCATCTCTGTCGCGCAGGGCCAGTTCTACGTCGGCGCGGTGGACGGCAAGCTGTACGCCTTCGGCCAGGGCGCCGCCCCGGCGACGCCGCCCGCGGACCCGAACTGCCCGCCGGGCTTCACCTGCCAGGACATTCACGGCCCGGCCAAGGGCAGCGAGCAGTCCAGCGGTGGCGTGCTCACCGTGACCGCGAGCGGCAGCGACGTCAAGGGCACCGGCGACCAGTTCCGGTTCATCAGCGAGCCGGTCAGTGGCGACGCCCAGACCAGTGCCACAATCACTGCTCAGTCCCCGCAGGCCGGGCTGACCCAGCAGGCGGGGCTGATGGCCCGGCAGAGCGCCGCGATCAGCTCGCCTTTCTACTCCATCCTGTCCTACCCCAACGACTCGCCACCGGACCTGCAGGTCTGGTACCGGTCGACGTGGGCGAAGAACCCGGTGCTGCTGGCCAAGTGGACGCCGGGCACCATGCCCGTGTCGGTCATGATCCAGCGGGAGGGAAACCTCTTCAGCGCCGGCGTCTCCACCGACGGCACGAACTACAGCGCGATCCCTGGCAGCACCGTAAGCGTCGACCTGCCCACCACGACCATGCAGGGCATCGCCGTCGCGTCCGGGTCGGGCAGCAAGTACGGCACCGCCTCGTTCAGCAACATCACGGCGGGCGCGCCGGTCACGACCACGCTGGCCGCGCCCGGACCCGCCGACCCGTGCCCGGCCAGCTGGACATGCTCGGATCTGGGTAACCCGAGCCCGGCCGGCGACACCACCGGGTCGGGCGGCTCGCTCACGCTGGCCGGCACCGGCACCGGCTTCGGCGGCAGCTCCGATTCCGTGCACTTTGTCTATCAGCCGGTTGCGGGCAACCAGTCGGTCAGCGCGCAGGTGGCGACCCAGGCCGGGCACGCCCGCGAAGACGCAGGACGGCCTGATGATGCGGGCCAGCGCGAGCCCCACCGCACCCATGTACAGCGTCTACCTCAGCCCCGGCGGCACCGCCGCCACCGTGCAGTGGCGGGTCAGCGATGGCATCCAGTACGGGCACAACATCCCGGTGCCGTCCACGAGCTCGCCGGCCTACCTGAAGATCGTCCGGTACCAGGACACCACCGTCAGCCCGCCGGTGACGTATTTCTCCACGCTCACCTCCGCCGATGGGAGTACCTGGACGCCCGTGCTCGGGTCGAGCGTGGCCCTGGATTTCGGTTCTGGCAATTACCTGGCTGGGCTGGCCGCCACCACCGGGACTACCGGCGCCACCACGCCCGCGACCTTCGCCAACGTCAGCGTCGCCGCCGTGACCTCGCCCCCGCCGTCGGTCTGCGCGACGGGATTCACCTGCGCCGACATCGGCGGCCCCGGCGTTCCGGCCGGCAATCAGATCTACAGCAACGGCACCTGGACGGTTCAGGCGAGCGGCGACATCTGGTCGGTGTACGACGAGTTCCGATACGCCTACCAGAACTTCCCGGGCAGCGGCGGCGCGGCGAACGGGGATGGCACCTTCAGCGCCCGCGTCGTCTCTCAGGCGAATGTCGGACCGTGGACCCGCTCCGGTGTCATGATCCGCGCCGGAACCGATCCCCAGGCGCCGTACTACGGCGTCTTCGCCACCCCGCAGCACGGCGTCATCGTGCAGTGGCGCGGCTCCCAGGCGGGCCAGACCAGCCAGCTGGTCGGCCCGGCCGCCACGACGCCGGTCTTCGTGGAGGCGTCCCGGTATACCGACACCGCCCACGGCGTGGTGTACTACAGCGCTTATACGTCCGCTGACGGCGTGACCTGGACCCTGGTGCCCGGCTCCACCGTGGCGCTTAACCTGCCCGGCCAGCTCGTGGCGGGTCTGGCCAGCGACGCCAACAGCTCCACCAACCTCACGGTCTCCACCTTCGACAACGTGACCCAGGGCTCGCCGCAGGCGCTGCCGAACCTCTGCCCGGCCGCCTGGACCTGCGTGGATATCGGCGGGGCGCTCCCGCCCGGTCAGGACAGCCTGAGCGCGGGCACCTGGACCGAGAGTGGCGGCGGCGGTGACATCTGGGGCACCGCGGACGCCTTCCACTTCGTCTCGCAGACGCTGGCCGCCGACGGCACGGTCACCGCCCACGTCACCGCGCAGCAGAACACCTCCGTCTGGGCCAAGGCCGGTGTGATGATGCGGGCCACCACCGATCCCGGCTCGCCCTACTACGGGGTGTTCGCCACCCCCGGCAACGGGATTGACGTGCAATGGCGAACCGCTCAGGGTGGCTCAAGCGGCCAGCTGCTGGCGGCGGGGACTGTGCCCGTGTATCTCATGGTGGGCCGCTACACCGCGGGCGGCCAAACCTACTACACCGCGTACACGTCGCCCGATGGGAGCACCTGGACCGCGATCCAGGGCTCCACCCTGGCTCTCGGCATGGCCGGGTCGCTGCTGGCCGGCATCGCGATTACGTCGCACAACCAGGGCACCGCGTCAGCCGTGACGCTCGACACGGTGTCGGCCGCCCCGGGTGAGCTCGCCCCGCCCGGGGGCTGCCCGAGCGCCTGGGCCTGCACCGACGTCGGCACCGTGGCCCCCGGTCCGGGCAGCCAGACGCTGTCTGGGGGCACCTGGAACGTGGTCGGCGGCGGGGGCGACATCTGGGGCACCGCGGACGCCTTTCACTTTGTCTCGCAGTCCCTGGCGGCCGACGGCAGCATCGGCGCGCAGATCGCCTCGCAAACCAACACGTCCGCCTGGGCCAAGGCTGGGCTGATGATGCGGGCCACCACCGATCCCGGCTCGCCCTACTACGCGGTGTTCGCCACGCCCGGCAACGGGATCGCGGTGCAATGGCGCACGGCGCCGGGCGGGTCCAGCAGCCAGGCCAGCACGGCTGGCACGCTTCCCGAGTACGTGCGGATCACCAGGGCCGGCACGACGTTCTCCGCGTACACCTCGCCCGACGGCGTCACCTGGACGCTGGTGCCAGGCTCCGCTGTCTCGCTCGCCAACCTCAGCGGCGCCCTGCTCAGGGGCTTCGCCGTCACCTCGCACAACACTGGGCAGCTCAGCACCGTAGTGCTGAATTCGGTAGTGACAACTCCATAGACCTGACACGAGGGGAATACACATGCTGAGCCGGACCAGCACGCGCGGGCCGACCGTCCTGTTGCTCACGGCGCTGCTGGCCCTGGGGATGCTGGCGGCGCCGGCCGTCTCGTCCGCCGCGCCGGTGGCCGGCGGCCTGTCGGTGTCCGTTGGCTACGCCGAGGACAAGGAGATCAACACGCCCGATCCGACGGCGTTCCCGCTTCCCTGGGCCGGGTCGCCGAACACGATCTTCCTGGGCGGGACCGTCCCGGGGCAGACAGCCTGCGGCACGCTCACGGTCTGCTATGACGCGGGAGCGATCAGGCTGGACAACAACGGGCTCGCGCCGGTCACCGTGAGCAGCGTCTCGGCCGATATCCACTCCTCGATACCCGGCGGCAAGCTGTTCAGCAACCTCTGGGGCTCGTTCACCGTCCCGGGGGGCGAGAGCGTGATCCTGACCGAGAACCCGCCCGCCAGCAACCCGGGCTACGACAACTTCGACACGAGCGGGTACCCGGGCAACAACTGCACGCCGGTCACCGTCGCACCCACGGTCACCGTCACGGTGGGCGGCGTCGCCACCACCCTGACGGACAGCAACCACGTTCTCGACACCCGCGGCATCGACCTGGGCTTCTGCCCGCCGAAGCACAACGAATCCATCCAGTGGCAGCCGATCGGCGCCACGGGGACCGGTCACGCGACGCTGAGCCTGGGCCCGGCCACCGCCACGGCCTTCACCGGGCAGCAGGTCACCGAGACGGCCGCGCTCCTCGACGGCAGCGGGGCCGGCCTGCCGCACGCGACCGTCAACTTCTCCGTGACCAGCGGGCCCGACGCGGGACTGTCGGGCACCGCCGTGACCGACGCTAACGGCCACGCGGCATTCAGCTATACCGGCGCCGGGGACGGCGAGGATGCCGTGACCGCCAGCGTGACCACCGTCGGCAGCTTCCAGTCCAGCGCCACCCGGGTGATCTGGACCGACGACTCGGCGGCGGGCTGGACCTCGGGCGACATCGGGAACGCGGCGCCGGCTGGCGGCCAGGCCCTTGACCCCAGCAGCGGCACCTGGACGATCCAGGGCGGCGGCAGCGGTATCGGCGGGACGGCCGACCAGTTCCACTTCCTCTGGAAGACCCTGCCCCCCGGCGGAGGGGTCGGCGCCCGCATCACCTCGCAGACCCCCGCGGGCTCCTCGGGCGAGGCCGGAGTGATGCTGCGGGCCAGCACCGATCCCGGCTCCCCGTACTACGCGGCGTTCGTAACGCCCAGGGGGGCCCTCACCGTCCAGGATCGGGCCACCCAGGGCGGTGCGGTGAGCGCGGTGGCCAGCTCGTCAGGCGCCATTCCGGCGTACCTGTGGGTCACCGAGGCCGGAAACACCGTCACCGCGTACGGGTCCAGTGACGGTTACCTGTGGGTGCCGATCGCCGGGTCGGCGGCCACCCTGAACCTGGGGGCCAGCCCGCTGGCCGGGCTGGCGGTGACCTCGGGGAACGCCGCGGCGCTGAGCGCGGCCACGATGGACCGCGCAGTCGTGTCGGCGGCGCCGCCCGCGCCCGCCCCGCCCGTGCCCTGCCCGGCGCCATGGGCCTGCGCCGACATCGGCACCCCGGCCCCGGCCGGAAGCCAGTCGTTCGACCCGAACAGCGGCACCTGGACGATCAGCGGCGGCGGGGCCGACATCACCGGGACCTCGGACCAGTTCCGCTTGGTCAGCCAGACGCTGACCGGCGATGGCAGCGTCATCGCCCACGTCACCTCGCAGGCCAACACGAGTTCCTCGGCCAAGGCCGGCCCGATGTTCCGGGCGAGCGCCGATCCCGCCGCGCCCGAGTACTCGGTGCTGGTCAGCCCCGGGCAAGGGATCAAGGTGCAGGTCCGGAAAACCCAGGGCGGCAGCACCACCAAGCTGGCCAACCCCGCCGGCACCGTGCCTGCCTACCTGAAGATCACCCGATCCGGCAGCACGTTCACGGCCTATACCTCCGCCGACGGGGTGACCTGGACACTGATACCGGGCTCGACGGTAACCCTGAGCCTCGGGCCTTCGCTGCTGGCCGGGCTGGCGGTGACATCACACCACAGCGGCGCCCTGAGCCAGGTCACCATGGACGGTGTGACGGCTGGCTGAGGCGCGGGAGGCCGGCCGTCAGCCGCCCAGCGTGAGCCCGTCAGCCCGGGGTGGGCGGGGAGCCCGCCAGCACGTATACGGCGGTGGCGTGAGCGGCCAGATGCACCCGCACCCCGGTGGTCACCGGCAGGTCCCGGTGCGCCCAGGCGTCCCGGAGGCTGGCTGGCCGGGCGTTCCGGCCGAGCTGGGCCCAGCTGAAGACGGCGGCGGCTGGGGCGTCGGTGAGGTTGACGATGGCGACCGCCGTCCGGCCGCCGGCCAGTGGCTTGCGCCAGATCTGCCAGCCAGCCGGTCCCGGGACCAGGTTCGCGGGGTGGCCGAGCGGATCCTGATCGAGGGCGATGATCTCCCGGTTGAGCAGGACCCGGCTGGCGAGGTCGGTTCCGCGCATCAGGCGCGGATCGTTGCCGGCGATAAGTGGTGCTGACCACATCGCCCAGATGGAGAAGTTGGTCATGGCCTCGGCCGGGTCCAGCGCATCGCTGGTGAGATCCTGGCCGCCGGGGGACTCGCCGGAGGTGCCGACCTCCAGCATGTCCGGGTCGACAAAGTGGCCGGGGCCGGCCAGCGCCGCCTGGACGCGTACCCCGGGCGAGGTCAGGTAGTCGAAGACGCCTTCGTGGTACACGCGGTCGTAGCAGCGCCGGGCCGTCGGGGACGGCGCCCTGGACTGGTTGTACCAGCTCCCGCAGATGTCGCCGCCGACCCGCCAGCTGGTGGCCACGGTTCGCGCCCAGGACGCGACCGTCGGGGCGCCGCCGGCGTTGATGGACAGGATCATCGGGCGGTGCGTCGCGTCGAGGCCGCCCGCCATTGCCTGGCGATAGCCGCGGCGGCGGCAGGTGCGTAGCTGGCGTTGCACCAGTCGAGCTTGACGTAGTCCACGCCCCAGGCGGCGAAGGTGCGGGCGTCGGCACTGACGTGCCCGGCGCTGCCGGTGCGGCCCGCGCACGAGCGCGGGCCAGGCGTCGTGTAGATGCCGAAGTCGAAGCCCTCGCGGTGCACGAAGCGGGCGAGCCGTTTGATGCCGCACGGGAACAGCCGTGTATCCGCGGTGATCTGCCCGGCCGCGGTCCGCGGACCCTGCCACCCGTCATCCAGGATCACGTAACGGTACCCGGCGGCGCGCATGCCGTTGCGTGCCATCGCCTTCACGACCGTGACGATCAGGGACTGATCGAACGTGGTCCCGAAGGTGTTGAAGGGATTGAAGCCCATCGCGGGCCGCATCGGGTCCACTGGCGGCGGAGTCCGGGCCGGCGTCGCGACCAGATCACGGCAGGCGCCCGTCGCGGCGGGCGTGGCCGCCGGGGCCCGGCTGGTACAGCCGGACATGATTATGACCGCGGCGGCGGCCAGCATGGCCGTGCGCACCGGGGTCCGGTAATCCGCCATCTGTGCCCGGCCGCCGGGGTTCAGGGCCCGACGTGGACCGAGCCGAACACCGCGGTCCCGAGCTGTCCGGTGTTGTGCGAGGTGACAGCCAGGCCGGCCAGCACCGCCCCGGCCAGGCCGGGCAGCGAGGCCGACGATCCTGCGATAGGCGTCCAGTTGACGCCGTCGGTGGACGTCGCCGCGGTGAAGGTCGTTCCCGTCCGGGTGACCTGGAGGTAGATCGGGCGCCGCCCCCGTGGCCGAGGCTTCCTGGACAGCGTTGTCACCCACGGCGTCCCGCGACTGGACCACGACGCCATTGCCCGGTGTCACGTAGACCGCGTAGTACGGCGATCCCGGGTCCGTCGTGGCCCTGATCATGACGCCGGCTTTGGCGTACGGGTCGGTGTTGGTCTGCGAGCTGACCTCGGCGCTGACGGTGCCGTCGGCGGTCAGTGGCTGCCAGACGTAGTGGAAGCTGTCCGCGGCTGCCCAGATGTCACCCCCGCCGCCCACGACGGTCCAGGTGCTGCCCGACAGGTTCTGGCCGCCGGGACCAGGAGACACCGTGCCGATGTCGGTACAGGTCCATCCGGCCGGGCAGGCTCCGGGCGGGATCTGCTCGCCCGGGGTGACGCGCGACCGAGTTCAGGGTGACGGCCGAGCCGGTGCCCTGGTTGTGCGAGGTGATCGCGATGCCGGCCAGCAGTGACCCGGTCATGCTGATCGCGACGGTGGAACCGGGGATCGCGGTCCAGGTGCTGCCGTCAGGGGAGGTGTAGGCGGTGTAATAGGTCTGCTTCCGCCGGTGGTGTACCGGCCGACCATCAGGTAGGCGGGGACGGTGCCGGGCGTCACCTGCTGGCTGGTGGAGCCGCCCGGAGCGGTCCGCCACTGGACCGCGATCCCGTTGCCCGGGCGTCACGAACACCGCGTAGTACGGCGAACCGGGGTCGGTGCTGGCCCGCATCATCACCCCGGCCTTGGCCCACGGGTCGGTGTTCTGCTGCGCGGTGACGTGCGCGGTCACCGTACCGTCCGCGCTGAGCGTCTGCGCAGGCGAAGTGGAAGGCATCGGCGGTGCCCCAGATATCGCCGCCGCCGCCGATCTCGCTCCACGTCCCCGAGCTCAGGCTGTCCTGGCCTGGCGGCAGCGCCCCGCCGATGTCGGTGCACGTCCAGGCGGCCGGGCAGATGGTACGGCGGCGGCTGCGACCCGGGAGCGACGCGAGATTGTCCACCGTGGCCGTCGAGGTGCGTGGTGGAGTTATAGGAATCGGCTGGCGATGCCCGCCACCAGCGGTCCCGGCAGGTTGAGCGCGACCGTGGAGCCCGGAACGTAGCTGAAGTTCACCCCGTCGGTGGAGGTATACGCGGTGTAGTAGACCACGCCGTGTGCGGTGTCGGTGTAGCGGGACGCCATCACCCAGACCGGCGTGGTGGCCGATGCGGACCCCAGCACCTGGCTGGTCTGCGCCGACTCAGCCGTCCGCCACTGGACGTCGACACCGTGCTGCGGCGTGATGAAGACGCCGTAGTAGGGCGACTGCGGGTCGGTGCCCGAGCCGGAGCGGATCATGACCCCGGTCTTCATCCACGGTCCGCCGGGATTGACCTGGGACACGACCCGGGCGCTGACCGTCCCGTCGCCGTTCGCCGAGTTCGCCGGGTCCTGCGGGAAACTCTGATAGGCGAAGCGGAAGTTGTCGAAGTTCGACCAGATGTCCGAGCCGCCACCCTGGATGGTCCAGGTTCCCGCGGTCCCGCCGCCCTGCTGGGGGCCGAGATAGACCTGATTGCCGGGGAGGATGTCCGTCCCGACGTCGGCGCAGCTGAAGCTGGACGGGCAGATGCCCGGCGGCTGGCTGCTGGCCGCGGTCAGCGTCACGTTTTTGTACACCACCGGCGGGGTCACGCGGGGCGAGCTGGCCGTTGCGGCCAGGCCCGCGAGAAAGGAGCCCGAGCCCATGTCGATGGCCACCGTCGAGCCAAGCACTGGGCTCCAGGTTGACCCGTCGGTGGAGGTCAAAGCAGAGAAGAAGGTCTGCGGAGGATTGAGCGTCGTGTCCTGATACCGGACGACCTCGACGTAGGCGGGTGAGGTGACCGACGGGAGCTTCAGCGTTCCCGTACGGTTGGGCACGCTGTCATACGCCCGCCATTGGATGGTGGCTGACCCGCCGGGGTTCAGCAGCACGGAGTAATAGGGAGACGTCGGGCTGGTGTTCGCCCGCATCATGATCCCCTCCTGGGCCGTGGCCGGTGACCCGGCCTGGGTGACCACCTGTGCGCTCAACGTCTGGTTACCGGAGACCTGCTGGTAGGCGTAGTGGAACGAGTCCGAGCCCCCGGTCGTGACGCCGGTCCCGGTGCCGTCGAGGGTGAAGGTGCCCGCCCCGCTCGAAGTCGTGTCGCCCGGGGGGTTCGGGTTGCCGACGTCGGTGCAGGTCCAGCTGGCCGGACAGGGGTCAGCCGGGGCCTGCGGGGTCATCGTGGTCGTGACCGCGTTGCCGATGGAGAGATTGCTGAACGAGGCAGTGCCGGTGTTGGTCGAGGCCCCGGAATCCACGGCGAGCCCCTGCAGGGTCGTCGCGGGCATGTCGATGCCGGCGGTGGTGCCCGGGATCAGCTGGTAATGCGTTCCGTCGGTGGAGTAGCCGGTGCTGAACATGTTGCCCTGCCGCTGGATCATCAGGTAGATCGGCTTGTTGGCCGGCAACAGCTTGGTCAGCTCGAGCGCGGTGCCGCCGAACGCGGTCCGGTACCAGATGACGATGTCGGGTGCTGCGTTGCCCTCGGTGAGGTCGTTGGGGTAGGCCAGCACCGAGTAGTACGGCGATGTCGGGTCGGTGCTCTGCCGGGCCATCAGCCCGGCCTGAGGCTGGGTGTTCTGTGTGCTCTGCGACAGGACTTCCACGCTCGACTGCGAGTCGCCGGTGACCGGCTTGGAGATGAACCGGAACTGGTCGGACGGGCCGTGGATGGCCGCGCCTGACGCGGTCACGGTGAGTGTGCCGCCGGTGGTCTGCTCGGAGCCGGCCACGCCCGGACTGCGGATGTCCTGGCAGGTGAACGTGGCTGGGCAGTTCGGGTCGGCCGGCGGGGTCGTGGTCGAGCTTGGGAGCCCGAAAGCGTACAGGTCGTCGTTCGTGTCGCCGACGTAGAACTGGCTGCGGGCGACGGACACCGCTCCGTAGACCGGGGCGGGCAGCACGTAGCTGTACAGGAGTGCCCCGCTGGAGGCGTTGAGCACCTCGAAGGTGTTGCCCTCCGTCTCGCCGATCATGCCGTTGACGTAGGCCGGCGAGCCCAGGATGGGCTGCTCGGTCTGCCGGCTCCACAAGATCGCTCCGGTGCCGGGGTTGAACGCGGTGATCGAGCCACCCGAGCCGTGCCCGTTGGCCACGTTGCTGCCGCCGGCGTAGTACAGCGTCCCGTTCGCGAAGATCCCGGAGGCGATCGTTCCGTCCCCGCAGGTCGGGCAGTCTCCGCCGATCGCGATCTGCTTCTGCCAGATCGGCCCGGCGGCCAGGTTGTTGCGGTTGAAGGTGTACAGGATGCCGTTCTTGTTGGCCACCGACAGCAACTGGTCGCCGGCCGCGTCGGTGGTCAGGGTGGGCGTCGTGCCCCAGTCGGAATCGAGCACGGACGCTTCGAACGGGAGCTGCCACGAGCTCTTGTAGGTCAGTGTCGAGGCGTTGAGCGCGACGATCGCCTGTGACTGGGTCTGGGTGTGGTCGTTCAGCGTGCCGGTGGAGACGAAGATGGTGTTGGTCGCCGCGTCATACGTCGGCGTCGTCCAGACACCGCCTCCCACCTGGCCGTTCGGCACGAAGTTGTACGTGTTGACGATCTGGCCCTGCTGCGCGCCGGAGATGGCGACCTGGAGCAGCTGGCCCTGCACCAGCGGGTTGTCGCAGTTGCTCGCGATGCCGATGTAGGCGTAGTTGCCCACGATCAGGGGGCTGGACCAGTTATAGTGCGCGCCCGCCTGGCTGTTGTCCCCGGTGTACACCTTCCACAGGACGTTGCCAGTGGCTGGGTCGAGCGCGTACCAGTACGGTCCGCCGCCGCCTACATAGAGCACGCCGTTCACGATCGCGGCCGAGGAGGTGACCCCGTTGTTCACCGGGTTGCATCCTGGGTCGACGGTCACCCCGAGGTTCTGTTTCCAGATCATGGCGCCGGTCGATGTGTTCACGGCGTACTCATAGCCATCCCAGGAGCCCACGTAGGCCGTGGTACCGACGATGCTCACCGAGGTGGCGATCGGGCCACCCGTCGCGAAGGCGAACTTGAGCTTCAGCGTCGCCGCGCTGGCCACGCTCAGCTTCGGGTCGACGGTCGCCCCGGTCCGCTGCGGGTTCTGCAGGAACATGGGCCAGTCCTGGTAGGACGCGGCGGACGCGGGCGCGGCCGTCAGCGCGGCGGTGACCGGGGTGAGGATCGGGGCCAGGAGCACGGCGGCGGCCGCCAGGACGACCCGTGGCGGGCATCGCCTCATCGACATTCGAAGCTCCTAACAGGAATACGTGAACTGTGAGTCGAACCGGCCGGCCGGGAACCGGGAACAGTCAGGAGCGTGAGATCCGCGACTCTGCGGCAGCCGCACGGCGCCGCTCTGCGCCCGTGCTCAAGACACCCCCCATGCCACGAAGCCTGTCATCGCTCCTGGCGGATCATCCCGTCGCAACTGCGATCCGGCATCTACCTGGCGGGGATGGCACCCGTATGTTGATGTGACCCCTCGCGCGGCTCCCGGGAGGACATATCGCAAAGATCGTTACTCCTTCGTTATCATTTACGAATAATCGCGGCAACCTGGACACTTTCCAGCCGCGACCGCATTCGCCGTAATATCCGAGCCAACCCTGGCGCCCCCCTCGCCGCCGTACCCCGCCGCACTCAGCCGCACCCCGCCCGGCCGGGATCATGCGGCATGCCGGCCATCGTCTCCCTGCTCGCTGACCGGACGGTATCCTGCACAAGTCGGGTGCGTTAATTTGCGTGACACCTGATCAGCGTCCATTTACGGCGCGACCGGGGAGCGGGTCCCGGTAACTGGGTAGTGGACAGCACCGAGGAGCACCGCAAGTGAGTGTGAGGCGTCCGGCTGCCGTGGTCGTCTTGGCCGCGGGCGCAGGCACGCGGATGAAGTCCAGCACGCCGAAAGTGCTGCACCAGATCTGCGGCGAGAGCATGCTCGGCCTCGTCCTCGCCACGGCGCGCGAAGTCCGCCCTGAGCGCCTGATCGTGGTCGTCGGCCACCAGCGCCGCCAGGTCACCGAGTTCCTGAACCGCCATGCACCCGACGCGACGGCCGTGGTGCAGGACCGGCAGGGCGGGACGGGCCACGCGGTCCGCACCGCGATCGAGGCGGTCGGCCTGGACCACGGCACGATCGTGGTGACCTACGCGGACGCGCCGCTGCTTCGCGGCGAGACACTGGCCGCGCTCATCCAGGAGCACCGGACCCAGAACGCCGCTGCCACCGCGCTGACGGCCCGGCTCGCCGACCCGACCGGGTACGGCCGGATCATCCGCGATGAGTCCGGTGCTTTCATGAAGATCATCGAAGAGGCGGACGCTACTCCCGGGCAGCGGGCCATCCAAGAGATCAACTCGGGGGTCTACGCGTTCGAGGCCCACCTCCTCGGCGACGTCATCAAGCGCGTGCCCACGGACAACGCGAAAGGTGAGGAGTATCTCACCGACGTCGTCGCCATCCTTCGCGCCGAGAGCCATCCGGTCGCATCCGTTGTGCTGGAAGATTCTGATGAGGTGCTGGGCGTGAACGACCGCGCGCAGTTGGCGCGGGCGCGGCAGATACTGAACGCCAGGCTGCTCGATGGCTGGATGCGCGCGGGCGTCACCATCGTTGATCCGAGGACAACCTGGGTCGACACCGGGGTCACCCTCGCCGCCGACGTGGAGATCGGTCCTGGCACGCAACTGGAGGGCAGCACGGCGATCGCTACCGGGGCCAGGGTCGGCCCCGGATGCCTGCTCCGCGACACCACGGTGGGCGCGCGCGCCACGATGACCCACACGGTCGGCCGGTCGGCCGAGATCGGGCCGGCGCGACGGTCGGGCCTTTCGCCTACCTGCCACCAGGCAGCAAGCTTGACCCAGGCGTCGCGGCGGATGGCACCGCTACGAGTGAGGGAGCATAGGCGCGTGACGGGCATAGGGGCCATGGCCGAGAAGAAGACCGGCATCACGGCGACCGGCGAGAAGAAGCTGCTGCTGTTCTCCGGCCGGGCCCATCCGGAACTGACCAACGAGATCGCCGGCTGCCTCGGTATCGAGCCCACCCCGACCAGGCTCTCGGACTTCGCCAACGGCGAGATCTTCGTGCGGTTCCTGGAATCGGTCCGCGGCAGCGACGCGTTCGTGATGCAGAGTCACACGGCGCCGATCAACCAATGGATCATGGAGCAGCTGATCATGGTCGACGCCCTGAAGCGGGCCTCGGCCAAGCGGATCACCGTGGTCACGCCGTTCTTCGGGTACGCCCGCCAGGACAAGAAGAGCCGAGGCCGGGAGCCGATTTCGGCCCGGCTCATGGCGGACCTGTTCGCCACCGCGGGGGCGGACCGGCTGATGGCCGTGGATCTGCACACCGCCCAGATCCAGGGGTTCTTCGACGGTCCCGTGGATCATCTGTTCGCGCTGCCCATCCTGGCCGGGTACCTGGAGGGCAAGCTGGACCTGTCGCAGACCACCGTGGTCGCGCCGGACGCCGGGCGGGTCCGGGTCTGCGAGCGGTGGACTGACCGGCTCGGCTGCCCGCTGGCCATCATCCACAAGCGCCGCGACCCCGATGTCGCCAACAAGGTCGCGATGTTCGAGGTCGTGGGGCACGTGGCCGGGCGCACATGCATCGTGGTGGACGACATGATCGACACCGGTTCGACGATCATCAAGGCGGCCGACGCGCTGTTCGAGGAGGGCGCGGAGCAGGTGATCGTCACGGCCACTCATGGCGTGCTCTCGGGCGACGCCGTGGACGGTCTGAAGAACTCGCGGGTCAGCGAGGTGATCGTCACCAACACGCTGCCGATCAGCAACGACAAGCGTTTCGACAAGCTCACCGTCCTGTCGATCGCGCCGCTGATCGCTCGCGCCATCAACGAAGTGTTCAGCGACGGCTCGGTGACCAGCCTGTTCGACGGCCAGAGCTGATTCACGGGCCGTCCGCCCAGGCCGGGGCCGGGCCGCGGGTTCCGGGCCATTTATGCTGGTGGGCGTGGACGTTCCCATCGCATGCAGTCTCACCACGACCGCCGCCCGCTCCCAACTCGGCGAGTGGCGCGAGTTGCTGGCCACCATGGCCGGCGCCGCCGAACGGGTCTCGCCCACCGAGCTGTCGCTGCCCCTGCGCGATGACCGCCTCGATCAGATCGGCGCGGTCATCCGGCTGGCGCAACGCGAGAAGGCCTGCTGCCCGTTCTTCGACTTCGCGATCCGGATCGAAGCCGGCACCGTCACCCTGCGCATCTCCGGGCCCGCCGATGCGGCCTCGCTGCTCGACAACTTCGGCTGAGCCGGCGCCGTCGGCGTGACGAACAACTATGTGACTTCGGGTAACTCCTACGTTGCCAAGGGTCACGAGAGACGAACGAGTCCGTCAATTCCCACGGCTACCTGCCTAGGGTAACCATAGGTAACTATAGGTAACAAGCCGTTGCCCAGGGTGACGAGGGCGCGGCACGCAGGGGAGACCGAGGGGGCACCTGTGGCTACTGGCGACTGCGAGACCGTCCCGCTCCAGGAGTACCTCGCGGCGGTGCGCGAGAGCGACCTGCGGTTCGAGGCCGAACGTGACCGCCGCTACACCGAGGTCAACCTGGAGCGCGAGAAGGCCCTGAAGATCAAGGAGACGGCTGACCTCGCGGCGCTCGAGCTGGCCCGCGAAATCCAGACCTACAAGGACGAGAAAGCGAACGAACTCCGCTCCCAGATAGAGCGGGAGCGCGGCACCTACGTCACGCGGGACCAGCTCAAGCCGCTGTCCGACTTCGTCGCGAGCCAGCAAGGCCGGCAAGGCGGGCAGGATGACCAGCGGAGCTCCAGCGGCGACCTGATGACCCGCACCATCGCCGCCCTCAGCCTGGTCGTGGCCATCGTGGTCGCGATCGTGCTGATAACTCATCCCGTCCACTGAGCCGCCTGGCTGAGGACACATGCGGGGACCCTAAACGGGAACTTTCGCCGCTCCGGCCGGTGACCCACCCTGGCATGTTGCCCGGTGGACCTCCTGCGTCAGAGCCGTCAGCTGCTCGGCCAGCGTGTGGATCTGCTCGGTGAGGTCGGTGTTCTTAGTCAGCAGATCATTCTGATATTGCGCGAGCTCCTCCCGGTGCTTGGCCGCCGCGTCCTCGTTGGCCTTGTCGGTCCGCGTCTGGGCTTTCTGGGCGATGATGACCAGCGCCCCCGTGTAGAACGCGACCGCGGAGAAAACCAGGTTGAGCAGAATGAACGGCGCGGGATCGAAGCCCTTTCCGTTCAGCAGTCCGTGCCACGAGTTGCTCAGGAACTGGACCAGATGGTTGACGAAGACCCAGCCGAGGATGAGCGCGGAGCTGACGAGCAGGAAGCTGACGGTGCCCATGCCGCTGGCGACAGTCTCAGACACGCGCTCCATGAAGCTGCTGCCCCCGGCGTAGGGGGACGCTCCGGGTCCCGAGTCATGGTAGTGCTTGTGGAATCGGAGCGGATCGTGGGTGGCCATGCGGGTCTCCTGTCTCCTGGGGCATGGAGGCGGCCCCCTGAGAACTCAGGGGCCTCTTCTATCACATGACCAACATGCCACGACAGGACACGAAGACCCCACAACCGTTACCGCCGACTACGTCAAGGTGTGGAGGTGACCGCTGTCTTCGCCCCCGCAAGCGACGAAGACGGCGGCCACCGCTCAACACGGCCTTCAGCGCCACCGCCCAGGTCAACAGCGGGGGGCCGACCGCGCGAGAACCGAACCGGGTCAGGACTGGGTGACGAGCCCAGTCCTGACCGGGATCGCTGCGGACTGCGCCCCCGCGGTCGTCCGCTGCCTTCGGTCACCGCCGGCCGGTTTCTTCTGCCGTGGCTGAGAACGAGCATGGCAGTGGGCGATTGCGTCATGATTGATCGTTGATTGAGCGGCGGGCAGCCCACCAGCGTCGCTGGTATCGCGCTGTGACCAGGCCGTTTTACGGCTTGATCCATCCATGATTAAGTGACGTCGAGCCCCATTCCTGCAAACGGTTTCCGGGGGGCGGTCACGCACCGAGAGTCTCACCAGGGCGGCGTGGTGCTGTTTCGGATGCTCGGACCCCTTGAGGTCCAGACCGACCGGGGCTGGACCGGGATCAACGCAGCGAAGTGGCGCACGGTGCTGGCCGTGCTGCTGTTGAACCCCGGTCAGGTCGTCTCCACCGATCGGCTGATCACGGAGGTTTGGCCGGGGCGACCCCCGACGACCGCCACCAACCTGGTGAGCGTCTACGTACACCGGCTCCGCAGGCTGATCGGTGACGCCGAGAGCCAGGTCCTGGTGACGAGGGCACCGGGGTACCAGATCTTGCTCGCCCCCGAAGACCTAGATACTCAACGATTCGCTGCCCTTACTGCCGAAGGCAAGAACGAACTGTCGAGCGGGGATGCTCACCGCGCCGCTGAGCTGCTCGACGAGGCTCTCACGCTGTGGCGAGGCCACGCGCTGACCGACGTGCCGCCTTCGGCGCTGATCAGCGCGGAGGCCGACCGCCTCGAGGGATCGCGGCTCGAAGCCCAGGCGCTGAAAATGGAGGCCGACCTCGGGTGCCGACGGCATGCCCAGGTGGCGGCGGATGCGCGCAGGCTCCTGGCCGACCACCCCATCCGGGAAGAACTGTGGGCACTGCTCATGCGCGGCCTGCACGGCTCGGGCCGGCAGGCGGAGGCGCTGGAGGCCTACGGCCAGGCCCGTGCGGTGATCGCCGAGGAACTCGGCGTTGACCCAGGCGCCGAACTGCAGCTTCTCTACCAGCAGTACCTCGCGGAAGACGCCGGTCATGAGCCGCCGGGCCGACTCCAGGCGGGGGTGGACCCGGCCGGTGCCGGGCCGCCAGGCGCGCGCCTGGCCAGGCCCGCTCCGGCCCTCGCGGCCGCCGAGCCGCTGCCTCAGCTGGCGCAGCTCCCGGCCGATATCCCCGACTTCACCGGCCGGGCCGAGCACGTGCAGGACCTCCGCGACCTGCTGGCGGGCCCGCGCCGGCCGGACAGCCCGGGGGCTGTCGCCGTGGCGGCGGTGATCGGAGCGGGCGGCCTCGGCAAAACCACGCTGGCCATTCACACGGCTCACCTGCTGAGGGAAGAGTTCCCGGACGGGCAGTTGTACATCAACCTGCTCGGCGCGAGTCAGCATCCGGCCCCGCCCAGCGATGTCCTGGCCCGGTTCCTGCGGGATCTCGGGATGAACCCGGCGCGCGTCCCGGTCGGCGAGGAGGAGCGTTCGGCGCAGTTCCGGAGCCGGCTGACGGACCGGAGGGTGCTCATCGTTCTCGATGACGCGAGGGACGCCGCCCAGGTCCGGCCGCTGCTGCCAGGTTCGGCTTCGTGCGCGGTGCTGGTGACCACCCGGAGCCGGATGCCCGATCTGGCCGGAAGCCGTTTCGTTGATCTGGATGTACTGGAGACGGCCGAGGCTCGCACTCTGTTCGCCGGCATCATCAGCCCGGTCCGCGCCGTGGCTGAACCGGAGGCCACGAATGAGGTCCTAGCCGCCTGTGCGGGCTTGCCGCTGGCGATCAGGATCGCGGGCGCGCGGCTCGCCTCGCGGGGCGGCTGGACGGTGCGGGCCCTGGCGGGCCGCCTCTCCGACGAACGCCGGCGGCTCGACGAATTGCGGGTCGGGAACCTGGCCGTGCGGGCGTCGTTCGAGGTGAGTTTCGCCAGCCTCCCGGGTTCCGTCCGGCCGGGCGGCGTCGATCCGGCCCGGGCGTTCCGCCTGCTGGGCGTGTGGCCGGGGCCGTCCATCGGGCTCCCCGCGGCCGCGGCGCTGCTGGGGCAGCCGGAGAGCGCGGTGGCGGATGCGGCGGAGGTGCTGGTTGACGCGCATCTGCTGGATTCCCCGGTGCCGGACGTGTACCGATTTCACGACCTGCTCCGCGTGTACGCCGCCGACCGGGCCCGGCAGCAGGAGACCGAGCAGGACCGCCAGGCCGCGGTCCTCCGCGTGCTCACCTGGTACCTGCACACCACGGAGGCCGCCGCCCGGGTCATCTCCCCGCAGCACACCAGGGTCCCGCTCGACCCGCCGCCGCCTGAGGTGCGGCCACTCGACTTCGCCACCCTGGATGACGCCCTGAACTGGTGCGAGGCTGAACGCCCCCGGCTGGTGGCCGCCGTCCGGCTGGCCGCCGAGTCGGGCCGCGGCGAGATCGCCTGGAAGCTGTCGGCCGCCGCGATGAGCTTCTTCTACCGGCGCAGTCACTGGACCAACTGGGTGACGACCCACCAGACCGGCCTGGCCAGCGCCCGTCAGCTCGGCGACAAGCTAGCCGAGGCCTGGATGCTCAACAACCTCGGCATGGCCTACGGCCAGCAGCGGATGGAGGAATCCGTCGGCTGTTTCGAGCAGGCAATGGGGCTATATCGGCAGCTTGGGGACGCCCGGGGCGAGGCGCGGGCCGCGAACAACGTGGCCAATGCCTACTTCGACCTGGGCCGGTTCAGCGAGGCGCTGGCGGCAGCGCAGCGGTCGCTGGCCATCCAGCGACAGGTGGGTAAGCGCTATAGCGAGGGCATCGCGCTGGACAACCTGGGCTGCGTCTACCGCGAATTGGCCCGGTACGACGAAGCGATCGAATGCCTGCAGGAGGCCCTGGCGATTTTCCGCGAACTGGGCGAGCGGGACGCCGAAGCGGACTCGCTCAGTGACCTCGGCGCCGCCTACCTCGGCCAGGGGGGGATGAACCAGGCCATAGCCTCCCTGAGGGAGGCACTAGCCATCCGGCGCGACATCGGCGACCGGCACGGCCAGGCGCTGACGCTGCACCGGCTGGGCCTCACCAAGCAGCGGGCCGGGGACCAGAGGGAAGCGCGCGAATTGCTGCATGAGGCTCTTCACTTGCTTGAAGACCTTGGTGACCAGGCCCAGGCAGCGAGTGTCCGGGCCAATCTGGTGACGTTCACAGAAGCTGCGGGTTGAGACTAGTTGGAGGCATCCCTCCCCATTCGACTCACGCCTCGATATCCTGTTGCTGTCCATTTGTCAATGGCTTGACCCAACGGGGCACGGAGGGAACGAAAATGCCAACGGGGAACGAAGGCGCAACACCGGCGGACACCGAGGTGACAGGCCTATCACCAGCAGATGATGAGCAGCAACCTCCCGAGGCGGTGACCAGTCAGGAACCCAACTCGGAGGACAAGCCCAGCGCGCCGAGCGCGGGCGGGGCTGAGCCGGTCCCCAAGCCGGCCAACAAGTACGAGGGATAGCCGACCGGGCGAGCGGTGCCATGCCCGGATGTCGGGCATGGCACCACCGCGGCCGAGATGGCCCGGCCGTTGTTCGCCAGCGTTTCCTGGCCGTCTCCGCTCTGCTCGCTCCGCTGCTGGCCGTGGGCGGGAAGCCGTGGGCGCTAATAGGTGAGCAGGCTGATTCTGGTCACGTTGATCGGCGGGCTGATAAACAGCAGGTCCGGGCCTGTCCCGCACACTTCACGCCCCAGCGAGTAGAGGCATGCCTGATGAGGGGCCAGGACCTGGGCCCTGGTCACGGTGGGGAGAGAGACAGCGAGCGAGCCGTTACCCGTGTAGCAGTGCTCGCCAGTGCCCCCCCAGACTCGCAGCCAGACGTTGCTAGCGCTGCACGATGTTGTGGAAGTGGCCGGGCTAGCCGTGGCGGCGCTGGCCGCCGGGGCCGAGGCGACCGCCATGGTGGCCAGTGCGGCGATCGGCAGGGCGGTGCGCAGGCGGCTCAGTCTCATCGGGACCTCTCTTCGCTTCCGTTTGTGAATCGCCGTTCAAGATCGGTTCTGGGTGGGGCGGTGGGGCCTCCCAATTCTCCGGGCGGACCGTGGCCCAGGCCAGGAAGTTTCCCCGGCGGAATGGCCGGAAGTTCCTGAACTTCCGGAGAGCCGCTTCACCCGGCGTCACCACCAATCCGCGGCGGAGAAAGTATCATGTACCGGGTGAATTACCAGCAAAATGGACTGGCCGAGGTCCTGCGCGCGGCCCGGCTGAGGGCAGGCCTGACCCAGGAGCAAGTCGCTGAGCGGTCTGGGCTGAGCGTCCGGGCCATAGGCGACCTGGAACGAGGCCGGACGAGCAGGCCGCACCGCCGGTCGGTGCAGCTGCTGGCGACGGTCCTGGGGTTACCTGAATCCGCTTACCGCCAGCTGTTAAGTTGCCCGCCAGAGCCAGAGCCGGGGCCGGCCGGCGCGTCGGCGGTCTCGCAGTCCTGGCCCGCGGCCCCTTCCCCCTGGCTGGCGCCCGGCAACGGTCATCATGGCCGTCTGCCCCCAGATTCCGCCGGGACGCAGCAGGCCGCCTGGGCTGACTCCGCCGCGGCCTCCCCCGCTCAGGACGGGCCCAGGCTGCCGGCCGGGCCGTGGCCGGCGGCGAGACGCCCGCCCAGCTTCCCGCGGACATCGCTGACTTCACCGGCCGCGGCGAGCAGGTCACCCGCCTTCGCCGGATCCTCGCGGAGCAGGCGCGGCGAGACAGTCCCGGGGCGGTGACCATCGCCGTCCTCGTTGGCGCCGGGGGCCTGGGCAAGACCACGCTGGCGGTGCACGTGGCGCACTCCTTGCTGGCCCAGTTCCCGGACGGGCAGTTGTACGCCCATCTTCTGGGGGCGTCCCCGCGGCCGGCCGCGGCCGACGAGATTCTCGCCCGGTTCTTGCGGAACCTCGGGGTGGACCCCGCGCAGATTCCGGCCGGGGAGGATGAGCGCGCCGCGCTGTACCGGAGCCGGCTGGCCGGCCGCCGCGTGCTCATCGTGCTCGACGAGGCGAGAGACGCCGCGCAGGTACGGCCGCTCGTGCCCGGATCCGCCTCGTGTGCGGTGCTGGTGACCAGCAGGAACCGCATGCCGGATCTGGCCGGGAGCCATTTGATCAATCTGGACGTCCTCGAGCCCGCCGAAGCCCAGGCGCTGTTCGCGAACGTCGTGGGGGCGGGACGGGCCGCGGCCGAGCCGGACGCGGCTGGTGAGGTCCTGGCCGCGTGCGCGGGGCTGCCCCTCGCCATCAGGATCGTGGGCGCCCGGCTGGCGGCCCGGGGCGGCTGGACCGTGCGTACCATGGCTGGCCGGCTGTCCGACGAACGCCGGCGACTGGACGAGCTCAAGACCGGGGACCTGGCCGTCCGCGCATCCTTTGAAGTGAGTTTCGCGAGCCTGCCCGCCCGGGCTGATCCGGGCGGGGTGGCCCCGGCGCACGCATTCCGCCTGCTCGGCGTCTGGACCGGTCCGTTCATCGGGCTCCCGGCCGCGGCGGCCCTGCTCGGACAGCCGGACGCGGCCACGGCGGACGTGCTGGAGTTGCTGGTCGACGCGCATTTGCTGAATTCCCCGGCGCCGGATGCCTACCAGTTCCACGACCTGATGAAAACCTACGCCGCCGACCGGGCATTGGCCGAGGAGCCGGCCGGCGTCAGGGACGAGGCGCTGCACCGGATTCTCGACTGGTACCTGCACACCGTCGAAGCGACGGCGGAACTGGTAGCCCCGCACCGGTACCGGATTCCGCTCGGAACTCCCGGGCCAGGCTGCCGCCCGCTGGCCTTCCACACCCCAGAGCGCGCTCTCGACTGGTGCGAAGCCGAGCGGGCGAATCTGCTGGCGGCCACCCGGCAGGCCGCGGAGAGCGGGTCGCACCGGCTCGCCTGGCAGCTTCCCGTCGCGGCCATAAGCTTTTACAACCGGCGCACTCACCTGGGTGACTGGGTGGAGACACACCTTCTCGCCCTGGCCAGCGCCCGCACGCTGGGTGACCGGCTGGGCGAGGCGGCCGTGCTGAACAGCCTGGGAATAGCTCAGAACTACCAGCGCAAGGACGACGGGGTGGCCGTCCTCGAACAGGCCCTGGCGATCCGCCGCGAGGCGGGGGATCTGCCTGGAGAGGCACAGACCGCCTGCAACATGGCCGAATGTTTCGCCCGCATGGATCGCTTCGACGAAGCCCTCGTCCTGCTCCAGCGGGCCCTCGATGCCAACCGGCTGCTGGGCCATCGGTATGGGGAAGGTGTGGCTCTCAACAACTTTGGGGAGGTGTACCTCGGCCTGGGCCGCGTCAATGAGGCGATTGACCGCCTGAGGCGGGCCCGGGGAATCTTCGCCGAGATTGGCGAGACTCGCGGGGAAGCGTACGCGCTCAACAACCTGGGGGAGGCGTACCTGGCCGCGGGGCTGGTCAGTCAAGCCGTTGGCTGCCTCGAGCGGGCCCTGGCATTCCGCCGTTCGGCCGGAGACCGCTTTCGGGAGGCGCAGACACTCCGGGTGCTTGGGCAGGCATCCCTCGCCAGTGGCGAGCCGGATGCGGCAGGCCCGCTGCTGGCCCGCTCATGCGCGATCTTCGAAGAGTATGGCGACGACGCGCAGGCGGCGGCGATTCGTGCCCAGCTCAAGGCCTTGGCCGTTAATAGCTGATCAGCTAATGGTCAAATCGCTGAGCGGCAGTACCATCTAGTAAAAACTGCCGATTTTCTTGCCAGGAGAACCGCCTGGTCCGGCGCTGTTCCCGGCCGATAGGCTCAATTGCCACGGTCTGATAGGTCAATCGATTCTCCAGAATCCAAGCTACCTGTCCGGCACCAATTGATCAGCCCCCACCCGAATTGATCAGGCCGCCCGATGGGAGAAGGATCATTGCGTAATTCGTTGGCCTCTCGCACCGTGGTGCTGGCCACATCCGTGCCCCTGGCCGCTCTCGTACGGCCGGCGCGGCCGCGACCGCGCGCCCGGTCATAGCGCCCACCACGTCATGGTCGCCATGACACCGGCCCGTGCCTGCTGGTTGCTGGGCTAGAATACGGGAGGCGCGCGTTCACCGCGCGCTTGCCCGTCTTCGCTGGTGCCCGCCTGAGCTACTGGCTGATCAGCCGATAATCAGATCGGTGAGCTGGGTTACTGCGCGGGGTCGGCAACCTGGTCTGCTGCAAGAGGAGTCGCTGCCGTGCCCGAGGTCCGCATCCCTGCTGAGCCGCGCACCGAGTTCGGCAAGGGCCCGTCCCGCCGTGCTCGTCTCGCGGGCCGGGTCCCCGCCGTGCTCTATGGCCACGGCACGGACACGCGGTCTATCACGCTGCCCAGCCACGCGGTGATGATGGCGTTGAAGACGTCGAACGCGCTGATCCGGCTGGAGGGCCTGCCCGGCGGGAGCCAGCTGGCGCTGCCCAAGGCCGTCCAGCGCGACCCCATCAGGGGCTCCGTCGAGCACGTGGACTTCATTTTGGTCCGGCGCGGGGAGAAGGTCACGGTCGACGTGCCCGTCCACGTGACCGGGGAGGTGTTCCCCGGTGGCCTGCTCGACCAGCAGCAGATCCAGATCGCGATCGAGGCCGAGGCGACCAACATCCCGCAGCGTATCGACGTCAACGTGGAGGGCATGGAGATCGGCTCGTCGGTGCATGCCGGGGACCTGCCCCTGCCGGACGGCTCCACGCTGGCGGTCGAGCCCGAGACCTTGATCCTGCACGTGATCGCGGCGCCGACGGCCGAGCAGATGGAAGCCGACCTTGGCATTCCTGAGGCCGAGGCGGTCAGCACCGAGCCTGCGCCAGTGCCGGAGGGTGAAGGCGAGACCAGGCCCGAGCCGGGTGGCGACCAGTCAGGCTGAGGTTCTTTCGGGGCCGGCGAACGCCGGGCCGGGACGGGTGCGCCATGGCGGACGAGCGCTGGCTCATCGTGGGCCTCGGCAACCCGGGTGCGGAGTACGCGGGTAACCGGCACAACGCGGGGTACCTCGTGGCGGACGTGCTCGCCGGGCGGGCCGGGGCGCGGCTGCGCGGGAGTAAGTTCCGCGCCAGCGTCGGTGATGGCCGGCTGGCCGGCCTGCCGGTGACCATCGCCGAGCCGCGCACCTTCATGAACGAATCCGGCGGCCCCGTGGCGGCCCTGCGTGACTACTACCGGCTGGACGCCAGCCGGATCGTCGTCCTGCATGATGAGCTGGATCTGCCGTTCGAAGCGATAAGGCTGAAGCTGGGTGGCGGGGACAACGGGCACAACGGGCTTCGTTCGGTGACCGCCGCGCTGCGCACCCGTGACTATTACCGGCTGCGATTCGGGATCGGCCGTCCGCCAGGGCGGATGGACCCGGCGGCGTACGTGCTGCGGGACTTCAGAGCGGAGGAACGTAAGGAACTGCCGTACCTGATCGACCGCGGCGCCGACGCGGTCGAAGCGCTCCTGGCCGATGGGCTCGCCGCGGCCCAGAATGTCTTCCACGCCGACCATCCGCGCGGCAGCACGACTCCCTGATCCGGCCGCCGCCTGGTCCGGGCCGCCCCCGATCCGGGCCACTCCCGATGCGGCCAGATTTAACCGGCTGTCGCTGCGCATGGGGGCTCCGGGGCGCTAGTTTCAGGTACATGAAAGCCCTGGTCCTGGCGGGGGGTGCGGGTACCCGGCTCCGGCCGATCACGCACACTTCGGCCAAGCAGCTACTGCCCGTCGCCAACAAGCCCGTCCTCTTCTACGGCCTCGAGGCCATCCGGGACGCTGGGATCACCGACGTCGGGCTGGTGGTGGGAGATACCGCGGAGGCCATCCAGGCGGCCGTGGGTGACGGCTCATCGTTCGGGCTCGAGGCCAGCTATATCAGGCAGGAAGCCCCGCTCGGCCTGGCCCACGCGGTGCTCGTGGCCCGGGACTTTCTCGGTGACGATGACTTCGTCATGTACCTGGGCGACAACTTCATCGTGGGCGGCATTACCCGGCTGGTCGAGGAGTTCCGCTCCACCCGGCCGGACGCGCAGATCATGCTCACCAGGGTGCCTGACCCCACCGAGTTCGGTGTCGCCGAACTCGACGACGCCGGGCAGGTCGTCGGCCTGGAAGAAAAGCCCCAGCGGCCCAAGAGCGATCTCGCGCTCGTTGGCGTCTACATGTTCACGCCCGCCGTCCACGAGGCGGTGCAGCACCTGAAGCCCTCAGGGCGCGGCGAACTGGAGATCACCGAAGCCATCCAGTGGCTCATCGACGACGGCCGCAAGGTGACGTCCACGACCATCTCGGGGTACTGGAAAGACACGGGCAATGTCGCTGACATGCTCGAGGTCAACCGCATGGTGCTCGAGACGGTGGAGCCGCGGCAGGGCGGTGTGGTCGCCGCTGGATGCGATCTCATCGGCCGCGTGGTGGTCGAGGACGGTGCGCAGGTGAGCGGTTCCCGCATCGTGGGCCCGGTTATCATCGGCGCGGGCACCCGGGTAATTGACTCCTACGTCGGCCCGTTCACCTCCGTGGCGGAGGATTGCGTCATCGCCGACAGCGAGATCGAGTACTCCATCGTGTTGCGCGGAGCGTCTATTCGTGGGGTGCGGCGGATCGAAGCATCGATTATCGGGCACGATGTGCAGGTCACTCCGGCGCCGAGGGTGCCGAAGGCGCACCGGCTCATCTTGGGTGACCACAGCAGGGTGCAAATCAGCTCATGAGAATTCCGGTCACCGGTGGAGCCGGGTTCGTCGGCTCGCGCTACGTCCGTACGCTTCTGGGCGGTGGGCCGCCGCGATGAGCCGGTGGCTGGTCACCGGGGCGGCCGGAATGCTCGGCCGGGATCTGGTGACCGTTCTCGAGCACCGCGGCGAGATCGTGACCGGTCTCACCCGCCAGGATCTCGACATCACGGACGGCGAAGCCATCCGGGCCGCGCTGCGGCACTGGCAGCCGGCCGTCGTCGTCAACTGTGCCGCCTGGACCGCGGTCGATGCCGCCGAAACAGCGGAGGACGCCGCGTACCGGCTGAACGGCCAGGCGGTGGTTGACCTGGCCGCGGCGTGTGCGGCCGACGGCGTCTCGCTGATCCAGCCGTCCACCGATTACGTCTTTGACGGGCACGCGCGCCAGCCCTACGCCGAGGACGCCATCCCGTCGCCGGGCACCGCCTACGGCCGGACCAAGCTGGCGGGCGAGCAGGCCGTGCTGGACCTGCTGCCCGGATCGGGCTACGTGGTGCGAACGGCCTGGCTGTACGGGGCGCACGGGCCGAACTTCGTGCGGACGATGATCAGAATGGAACGCGAGCGGCCGGCCGTGGACGTTGTCGATGACCAGCACGGGCAGCCCACCTGGACGGTCGATGTCGCTGACCGGATCGTCGCGCTGGTCAGGTCCGGAGCCCCGGCCGGCGTGTACCACGCGACCAGTTCCGGGGAGACCACGTGGTTCGGGCTCGCCCGGGAGATCTTCCGGCTGCTGGGCGCGGACCGGGACCGGGTGCGGCCGGTGGACAGCGCGGCGTATGCCCGCCCGGCGCCCAGGCCGGCCTTCAGCGTGCTCGGCCACGATGCCTGGAGCGAGGCCGGCCTCCAGCCGATCGCCGACTGGAGGCTCGGACTGGGCCAGGCGTTTCCGGCGCTGGCCGCGGGCCCAGGTACCGTGCCGAGGTCACCGCACGGCGTGCTGCCTACCGAGCGTCACCGTACGTAGATAACAAAACGATAACAGCGACGGCCTGATGGTCATAGGTTCCGGCGGCTCAGGCGTCATACGGGTAGTTTCAGCATTTCGCATGATTGTGCCCGGCGGCGGGCGGGGGAGATGGCCGCAGATCGGGGCCGAGTGGGTCACTTGTTGGGAGGCTGGGCATTGCCTGCACGCATGGCTCGCTGCCTCACCAACGCACCGGCGTGCGTGCGCTGGCCCGGGGCGGCGCTGTGGTGATGCCGCGGTCAGCCCGGCTCGACCTCGTCGCCGAGCGCTATCGCCCGGGCGTCTCCTTGATCGAGCGGCTGCTCCGCATTTCGGTCCGGCGGCTGATGGAGCAGCAGGTGGACGGGGACTTTGTGTTCACCGTGACCGGCGCCGCCGCCCCAGGAGGCGGCTGGCAGCTGCGTCCGGCCGGGACGAGCCCGCGCTACGGCGCGATCGCCGCCCTGGGCCTGCTGCGCATGCCTGAGGCGGGCCAGCGCGCGGTCCTGGGCGGGCAGACCTGCCACGATCTGCTGGACCGGCTGGCCAAAGGGCTGGACACCATCACCAATGTCGGCGACGCGGCCATAGTGTCCTGGGCCTGCGCCGCCGCTGGGCACGGCGAATTGCCGCGCGCCCTGGACCGGCTCGCTGAGCTTGACCGCCGTGGCGGCCCCGTCAACGTGCTGGCCGCGGCGTGGGTCGTGACCGCGCTGGTCGCGGCGCGCGCCCACACTGACGTGGAGGAGCACCTGGCGACCGCGCGGCGGCGCCTGCTGGCGGCCCGTGGCGCCGCGGTCTACCCGCACACCACCGGGGGCGCTACGCCGTGGTACCGCGCCCATGTGGGTAGCTTCGCCGACCAGGTCTACCCCATCCAGGCGCTGGCCCGGCTGCACAGCAGCGCCGACGATCCCGAGGCGCTGGCCGCCTCCAATGCCGTGGCCGCGGTGATCTGCGCCGCCCAGGGTGACGCCGGGCAGTGGTGGTGGCATTACGACTCGCGCACCGGCGAGGTCGTCGAGGGTTATCCGGTGTACAGCGTCCACCAGCACGCGATGGCGCCGATGGCGCTGTTTGACCTGGCCGACGCGGGCGGGGATGACCATGTCAACGCCATCGGCCGGGGCCTGCGCTGGCTGGCGGATCCGCCCGAGACCGATGCCGACCTGGTGCTCGACGACCCGCCGATCACCTGGCGCAAGGTCTCACGCGGAGATCCGCGGAAGGTGGTGCGCGGGCTCCGCGCGGCCTCGACCCGGATCCGCCCGGGGATGAGCCTGCCCGCGCTTGATCTGGTGTACCGGCCCGGGGCTGTTGATCACGAGTGCCGGCCCTACGAACTGGGCTGGCTCCTTATGACGTGGCTGCCATGACTGTGAGGGTGGGATGGATCACAACCCGGCGGGGCTGATGCGCCGCGACCTGTTCGGGCTCCCGGTTGAACGCGCTCACCATGACGCAGGCCGTCGGGCGGTGCACGGACGCGATAAAGAACGGCGAGCGGCTGTCCATTGGCGTGCTGAATGCCGCCAAGGTCGTCGCGATGCGGCGGAACCCGCGGCTACGCCAGGCCGTCGCCGACTGTGACATGATCCTGGCCGACGGGCAGGCCATCGTGTGGGCGAGCCGGGTGCTCGGCTCGCCGTTGCCGGAGCGCGTGGCGGGCATCGACCTGTTCACCGAACTGCTGGCCGACGCAGCCGACCGGGGCTATCGCGTCTACTTCCTCGGGGCGCGGCCCGACGTCCTGGCCAGGATGCTGGACGAGGCGGCCCGGAGATTTCCTGGGCTGTCGGTCGCGGGCGCCCGGGACGGCTACTACCAGGCGGGCGACGAAGCCGAGGTCGCCGGCGACATCCGGCGCTCCGGCGCTGACATCCTCTTCGTGGGCATGTCCTCGCCGCGTAAGGAAGTGTTCCTCAGCGAGTGGGGCGCGGCCACCGAGGCCAACGTGATACACGGAGTCGGTGGGTCGTTCAACGTGCTCGCGGGGGTGACCCGGCGGGCGCCGCTCTGGTGGCAGGACCACGGCCTGGAATGGCTCTACCGGGCTTTCCAGGAACCGGTCCGGCTCGGCCGCCGGTACCTGACCACCAATATGGCGTTTATCATGCTGGTCGCGCGTGAGCGGATGCGCGGCGGGGAGAGCTCATGAGCACGGTAGTGGTCGCCGGCCTGGGGTATGTGGGCTTGCCGCTGGCGATGCGCGCGGCGGCGGCGGGTCACCGGGTGATCGGCTACGACACTGATCCTGGCCGGGTGAAGCTGCTGGCGGCCGGGGAGTCCTATGTCGAGGACATCCCGAGCGTGGACTTGCAGCGTGCGCTGGAGGGCGGGCGATTCCTGCCGTCGTCCGACGACGGTGCGTGCGCCGGATTCGATGTCGCGGTCATCAGCGTCCCCACGCCTCTGCGCGAAGGCCTGCCCGACCTCAGCTATATCGAGGCGGCGGCCCGGATGCTCGCCCGACACCTCCGGCCGGGCGCGACCGTGATCGTGGAGTCAACGTCGTACCCGGGTACCACGCAAGAGCAGGTGCTGCCCTGGCTAGAGGACGGGTCCGGGCTGGCCGCGGGCACCGATTTCTACCTGGGGTACAGCCCGGAGCGGATCGACCCGGGTAACGCCACCTGGACACTGGTCACGACCCCGAAGATCGTTTCTGGGATCGACGACGGCTCACTCGCGGCCGTCCAGGCCTTCTACAACGGCATCGTCGATTCGACCGTGCCGGTCTCCTCGCCGCGTGAGGCGGAGCTGGCCAAGCTGATCGAGAATACCTTCCGGCATGTGAACATAGCCTTGGTCAATGAGCTCGCCATGTTCGCCAACGACCTCGGCATCAACGTGTGGGAGGCGATCGACGCGGCCTCCACCAAGCCGTTCGGGTACATGCCCTTCACGCCGGGCCCGGGGGTGGGCGGCCACTGCCTGCCGATCGACCCGTCCTACCTGTCCTGGCGGGTGGAGCGGTCCCTGGGCAAGAGTTTCCGCTTCGTTGAGCTGGCCGACGACATCAACCGGCATATGCCCGACTACGTCATCCACCGCCTGATGCTGTCGTTCAACCAGCGGGGCCGCGCGATCAAAGGAGCACGCATCCTGTTGCTGGGTCTCGCGTACAAGAAGAACACCGGTGACGCGCGGGAGTCGCCGGCGGTCCGCGTCGCCCAGTTGCTGGCCGGGCTGGGAGCGGAGGTACGGGCGGCCGACCCGCATGTCGCCGAGGCCAAGGCCGTCAACGGGGTGGCGGCCCGGGTGCAGCCGACCGCTGAGGAAATCTCCAGCGCTGACGCGGTGGTACTGCTCACCGACCATGACGCCTTCGACTTGGCCGACATCGGCCGCCGCGCCCGGTTCATCTTTGACTGCCGCCGCCGGCTGGCCGGGCAGAACGTCGAAACCCTGTGATGACGGGGCCGATGCGGGTCATCTGCGTCGCGGGTGCGCGGCCCAACTACATGAAGGTCAAGCCGGTGATGGACGCCCTCGAGGAGGGCGGGGCGGATGTCATCCTGGTGCACACCGGCCAGCACTACGACGCCGCGATGAACGACGTGTTCTTCACCGATCTGGGGATCCGCCCGCCCGACCATTACCTCGGGGCCGGCTCAGGCAGTCACGCCACCCAGACGGGCCGGGTGATGATGGCGTTCGAGCCGCTGGTCGAGCAGCTGCGGCCGGACATCGTCGTGGTCGTCGGGGACGTGAATTCCACGATGGCGTGCGCGCTCGTGACCGCGAAGTCCGGCGCGCTGCTCGCGCATGTCGAGGCGGGCCTGCGCAGCCGGGACTGGACGATGCCCGAGGAAATCAACCGCGTCGTCACCGACCGGATCAGCGACTACCTTTTCGCCCCCTCGGCTGACGGGGTAGCCAACCTGCGGGCCGAGGGGCACCGGGCGGACCAGATCCATCTGGTTGGCAACGTCATGGTGGACACGCTGCTGGCCAACCTCGACCGGGCCCGTGCGTCCGACGTGCTGTCCCGGCTCGGGCTGGAGCCCGGTGAGTATGGGCTGGTGACCTTGCACCGCCCGGCGAACGTGGACGACCCGGCCGCGCTGGCCGGCCTGCTGTCCGCCCTCGACGAGGTCGCCCGCGCGTGCCCGCTCGTGCTGCCCGCCCATCCCCGGGCGGCGCAGCAGCTTCTCAGCGCGGGGATCTCTGACCGCCTGCAGGTCATCCCGCCTGCCGGATACCTCGACTTCATCGCCCTGGAAGCCGCCGCCCGCCTCGTCCTCACCGACTCCGGCGGCGTGCAGGAAGAAACCACCGTCCTCGGCGTCCCCTGCCTCACCCTCAGAGACAACACCGAGCGCCCCATCACCCTCACCGAGGGTACTAATCAGCTCGTCGGGCGCGACCCAGAAAGAATCGTCAAAACCGCGCTCAGCGTGCTCCAGGCGCCGCCGCCCCGGCGGTCGCCCGCGCTGTGGGACGGACGGGCCGGCCAGCGGATAGCCGCGGCGCTCCTCTCGGGCAGCGGGCCGTCCGGGCACCCACGGCCGACCGACCAGATTCCGGCCACCCCCGACAGCCGTCTGCTGTCGGCTGATCCCGCTGAGGGCGCAATGAACATGTCCCGGACGACGCACCGAGCAGTGCCAGCCAAATCGCGGAGGCCGCCGGGCCACGGCCGGCGGCGCATCGTCATTGCGCTGCTGGTGGTGCTGGTTGGATTCGGCGCCGCCACGGCGCGCCTGTTCGTCTGGCCTGCCCAGGGAATGCCGGCGCGGGTCGACGCGATCGTGATGCTGGACGGGCCAGGCGGCCGCCTTCAGACCGCCGAGATGCTGGCGTGGGCGCACCGGGCGCCCATGCTCGTGGTTTCCCGCGGCTCGTCGTACTGGGGTCACGGCAGTGTGTGCGCGCCGAAGATACCGCGGGTCAAGGTGATTTGCTTCGTCCCCACCCCGAACGACACGCGCGGCGAGGCCGAGTTCGCAGGCACGTTGGCGAAACGGTACCGGTGGCAGTCGGTCGTCGTGGTGACGACGACCCCGCAGGACACCCGCGCCCGGCTGCGGGTCGGGCGCTGTCTATCGGGACCGGTCTACGTCGTCAACGCGCCGCTTCCCGCGTCTTCGTGGCCGGCGGCGGTCGTCTACGAGTGGGGAGCGACCATCAAGGCCCTCGTCGTCCAGCGGAGCTGCTAGTACTCCGGGCCAGCGCGATCCGCGGGCCGGATTCCGGTGAAGCGCACCGGCGCTGGGCGGGGCCTCGGCCTCGGCGTGATCCGCCGGGGGACGCGGCGCGGCCGGACCGGATGCCGGTCGAGGAAGCTCGCTACGGCCAAGGCGACCACCGCGGCGAGGAGGACGAGCGCGCCGAGGGCCCGCTTGGATGACCCCTGCTCGGCGAGCGGGCCAGTGTCCCCGGTCAGCACGACGGGGATGAGATTTGCTGGCGCGACGTTGTCGCGCACCTGCTCGGCCTTGAAATCGCTGGTGATCACCTTGTCGAGCGCCGTGAACGTCTGCTGGGCGGCGACCGGGTCGCCAGAGGTCGTGCTCAGCACCAGATAGGGATTGCTGTAGTTCGGGTACTCCAGGTCGTAGCTGTTGAGCAGCTGCACGTCGAAACCGGCGGTCCCGCCCGCCTGGCGCACCTCCTGCTGGCCCGCCGGGCTCATGATCTGGGCGGCCACCGCACCCGCCGACTCGGCGAGGGATTCGGCGACGGTCCCGCCGACCCCTTCGAGGGGATTGGGCGCGGGTCCGGTTTCCGGCGGAACGAAAACCATGGTGCCGCCGTCAGAATAGGTGGCCGCCGCGTGCTTGAAGGTGTACGCCAGGCCGGCGGTGACGATGACGACCGCCAGCACCGCGAATACATGCCGCCGCAAAAGGGCCGCTACCTCCAGCACCGTCACGAGCAGTCCCTCCTGTCCTACCGCGTACTCGGTGCGTCCGCGCCTCGAGCGTGCCTTCCGGAACCTGCCACGACGATACCGTTCATCGCGGCCCGCAGTGGTTCTACGCTCAGGAAAGCCACGTCAGACCCGGAGCGGGTCAAGGCGGGCCGAACGCCCCAAGGCGCTGCATTGCCATGTCCTGGTCGGTAGACTCCGTAGCTAGACTGCACCGGGCGGCTCTGGGACGAAGCGGGTGCCGCGTCCGATCACGGGTCTCGACAGTGGGGCAGGTATATGGACTTGACGGCGTCACTGCGCGCTCTGCGCAGGCGGTGGATCCTGACAACTTTGCTGCTGCTCCTGACGTTGGCGGCCGGCTACGACCTGTGGCACAAGGCGGTTGGGCCCTATTCGGCGGGGTCCATAGTCGCGCTCGTGCCGTCCATACAGTCGTCGAAGACCAACGGCAACAACCCGTACCTGAGTTACGCCCCGACCGAGAACGTCGCCGGTGACACCGTGCGCTATGAGGTGATGGCGCCGGCCACCGCCGCCACCCTCGCCGCCCAGGGCGACACCGCCTCCTACACCATCGTGGACGATCCGAACACGACCGGGCCGATTCTCGACATCACCGTCACCGGCAAGAGCCAGGCCGTGGTCGAAAGCACGCTGCGTGGCGTCACCGACCAGGTCCAAGTCCAGCTCGCCGCGCTCCAGAAGCCGCTCAAGCCGGTCAACCAGATCACCAGCAAGGTCCTCTCCTTCGCTACCACCCCGAGCCTGGAGAGCAGTAAGAAGGCGCGGCCGGTCGTGCTCGTCGTGGGCCTCGGGCTGGTGCTCACCTTCGCCCTCCCGCAGATGTGGGACGCGGAGATTACCCGCTGGCGCCGGCGCCGCAACCCCGGGTACGTGCCTGCCGGGGAGCCCGTCCCGGAGCCTGTGGCGGACCAGGCACCTCACCGGCGCCGGTACCGTCCGCCGGCTGAGCCACAGCAGGCGCCCGAGCCCGTCGCGCAGACCGCGCGCTACGCCAGCCAGCCGGCTGGCGCGGAGCGTGCCGGACCTGTCGGCCCGGGTGGTGCCCGCCCAGACGGGGATGTTGCCAACGGCCCGGCGGACCGGCGGGCAAAGCGGGAAGCCGCGCGCCGTCGCGAGTTCACGTACTGATCAAGTTCACGTACTGATTCAGCGGCACGGTCGTCTGGGCGTCGAGCTAGCGGCGGAACCAGCCAGCGTCAGGTTGCGGTGGTGCGTCCCGCACGACAGGTATTGGCGCCGTCTCGCTTGCACCTGCGAAGACCGGCTCCGGTTGGGCTAGCTCGCGCCCCGGTGGCGGCGGCAGTTCGCTGGCCGGGGCCGCGGCCGCGGCCTGGACCAGCCGCCACAGGGCGCCCGCGCAGCCGAGGATCAGGAAGGTAAGGCCTGCTGCCATCGCAAAGGCCAGGGCGTCAAATGTCGCGAACGTCACCGCGGCGGCTGCCACCGAGGCCGCTACGCACTGCGCGAGATGACGAGTCTCAGGATCACCGGACATGCGGCGAGCGTTCCTCGCGACCATCCAGCCAGTGACGAAGAGCGCCAGCAGGGCCATGAGGCCGATGATGCCAATCTCGATGAGCGACGAGAGATACTGGTCGTCTGTGAAGAAATATGTGGCTGGCAGGAAGGTACCGAAACCACGGCCCAGCCATGGATGCTGGATTATGAACTGCGCACTCGACCCGAAGGCGCCAGTCCGAGATGCGCTGCTGGTATCCGAACCTACCTGCGTGAATAGCTTTCCCAGCTCGCTCAGCAGGTTACTGGTTGCCACGAACATGCCGCCGAAGCCGAACAGGGCCACGATGTAGGCGACCCATCTTTCTCGCTTCGGCCATGTCGACAGGACCACGATGCTGGCCACAAGAAGCGCGATAATTCCTGTCCGTGACACGGTCATCGGCAAAGCAGCGCCGATGACCGCGACTTGCAGCCAGCGTATCGGGCGGCGGCTGGGCGGGGCGAACCGGGCCTGGTGGACCGCGATAGGCAAGCATATCGCCAGCACAGCAGCTAGTTCGATCGGATCGATCGCCGTCGCGGATGGGCGGTTCAGCTGATCGCGGGTGAGCAGGTCGGTGAAGGCGGTCTGGGTGGTCAGCCCCGGGATCTGGATGTATTTCGCGGTGTTGAGCCCGGTGAAGAACTGGGTTATCGCGAGCGTCGCAATTGCCGTCGCACCCATGACTATCCGGCGGAACAATGTCTTCAGCCGCTCCATGCTGCTGATGCCATCCGCCGCCACCAGCATGACCCCGAGCCAGCCGAGCATCAGGATGACACCGCGGTCCGCGCCATTCTGTTCCAGCGTCGGCAATGGGCGCCGGTTCGCTGATATGTACGCGGCGAGGACCACACAGGTGAACACGACAGCGGCGACCCGGATCGGCTGACGCCCGCGGGCCAGCATGACGGGGGGTGTGACAAGGGCCAGCAGGTAGACGAAAAGGAGCAGCACGCCGAATATCGTGTCCGGGCCGCCGGCCCCGCCCAGCGGGGCGAAAACAAGCGGCGATGGAATGATCATCAGCAGGAACACGTAGACACTCAGCAGCGTGACCGCGTCGGTCCCGCGGGACCGGGATTCCACCGCTGGAAGGTCAGTCACCTGGGCAGTCACGGTCACCAGGTTACTGTGTGAAGAGCGGCTATCTAAGCAAATGAGAGGATAGGCGGCGCCCGCCGGTCACCGCGGGAGCAGCCGGTCTGAGCAGCCGAGCTGCACCGGGCGAAGCGATGGCCTCAGCAATGCCGCGATGGCGAACCGCGATTGGGGGTGCCCGCGCATCACCCAGGTGACCTCGCTGGCGACGGCGAGCCAGAAATAGCACCAGGACGCCAGCACGCCGTTGCGGCGCCGGTACAGACGCACCCGGTTCACGATCTGCATGGCGTGCGTCGCGTTGGTGCGGCCTGACCCGCCGCCCGTGTGCACCACGACCGACCGGGGCTCATAGCGGGTGAGCAGACCGAGATCACGTGCCCGCAACGACAGGTCCGTCTCCTCCGAGTAGAGGAAAAACGACTCGTCCCAGCCCTTCAGTGCCTCGAAGCACTCCCGGGACATGAGGACAGCGGCGCCCTGGGCCCAGTCCACGAGGTGCGGATAGGCATACTGGGCCGTGTCGCCGACCCGCTCGGAGAGCGCGGCCACGCCCGTCTTCTCGAGACCCAGGGCGCGCAGCAGCGTTGGTTCCCGCCGCAGGGACGGCTCGAGCGATCCATCCGCGGACCGCAGCTGGGGCACGACGATCCCAGTGCGTGGCTCCCGCAGCGCCTCGAGCAGCGGTGGCACCGAATGCTGGGAGAGCCGCGCGTCCGGGTTGAGGACGAGAATCGCATCCGCTGGGGCCGCTTCGCGCACCCCCCGGTTGATCCCCCCCGCGTAGCCAACGTTGGCTGAGCGCACGACGCGGCAGTCATCCCGGGCCGCCACCAGGTCAGCGGTCCCGTCGGTCGATCCGTTGTCCACGACGACGACGTCCGCGGTAAGCCCGTCGAGGGCCGTGGGCAAGGAGTCGAGGAGACTCCCGATGTCGTGAGAGCTGTTGTAGGTGACGATGACAACAGCGAGGTCCGGGCGCACGAATGTGATCATAGAGGCGGCCCAGGCCGGCTATCAGCCGGTCTGGGGCAGTCCGCAACGGATACCGTTGGCTGGTGCTCAAGCTGCTTCTGATCGCGCCGACGTGCGATCGCGACGATATCGGCGAGGCGTGGGTCGGCTACCAGTGGGCGCGCCTGCTGTCCGAACGTCACGAGGTGACCTTGCTGACGTATCACAAGCGGGGCGGCAGCCCGGCCTCGGCCCAGCTTCCTGGCACGCGGGTCATCGAGTGGGCCGAGCCGCCCGGCCTCGGCCGCGCCGAGCGCCTGAACAGCATGCTCAAGCCGGGCTATGTGCCTTTTTACGTCAAGGCCCGGCGGTGGATCCGCCAGGCCCTGGCCCGGGGGGACCGGTTCGACCTGGCCCACCAGCCGGTGCCGGTCGCGATGCGCTATCCGTGCCCGGCCGCCGGGCTCGGCCTTCCTTTCCTCGTGGGACCCGTCGGGGGAAGCCTGCAGTCCCCGGAGGGTTTCGCCGCGGAGGAGGACACCGCCCCGTGGTATGTGGGCCTCAGGAGTGTCGATGGCCTGCGGATCCGGCACGACCGGGTGCTGCGCCGGACGTACGAGCAGGCGAGCTGCGTCCTCGGGATCGCCCCCTATGTCAAGGACTTCCTGTCCGCCGTCCCGCTGAAGCGGTTCGAGGTCATGAGCGAGACTGGGATCGACCAGCTCGCCGCGCCGGTGGACCGGACCGGGCGCGGCGCGGATCCCGTCCGGCTGCTTTTTATCGGGCGGCTCGTCCGGACCAAGGGGGCACGGGACGCGATTCGCGCCCTCGGCCTGCTCCGCGATGTGCCAGTTGCCCTCGACGTGGTCGGTGACGGCTTTGACCGGGCCGCCTGCGAGGCGCTCGCCGCCGATCTGGGGCTGGCCGACCGGGTGCGGTTCCACGGCTGGCTGCCGCGCGAGCAGGTTGTGGGCTTTTACCAGGCGGCGGATGTCTTCGTATTCCCCAGCTACCGCGAGCCCGGCGGCAACGTGGTGTTCGAGGCCATGGCGCACGGCCTGCCGCTGATCGTCAGCGACATCGGCGGCCCCGGGAACGTGGTCAATGAATCGTGCGGCATCAGGCTGCATCCCATCTCGCCGGATCAGTACGCCCGCGACCTGGCGGCGGCCATAACCCGCCTGGTGGCCGATCCAGGGCTGCGCCGTTCCCTGGGCGACGGCGCCCGCCGGCGGGCCGCCGAGGTTGCTCTCTGGGACAGCAAGGTCGCGCGCCTGGAGGCCATATACGCTGACGTCCTAGCGGCCCAGGCCCGGTAAGCCGGCGCGCATAAACTGGCCCGCGGGCGCGGCCGGACGGTCGATCAGGAGCCGACTGATGCACCGGTATTGTCCCAGATGTTACCTGACCAGGCGTTGCCGGGTGCATTGGGATCGAAGTCTGTTATGTAGCCATAAAAACCGGACTGCGGATAGTAAATGGTGCTGAACCGGTTGTCCGTGATGCGGATGTTGTAGGCCTGCTGGCCACCAGGATTTTGACCGCCATAGACGGTGTAACCGCCGCCGGCCAGCAGGTTGCCGCTGATGACCACATTGGCCTCAACGCCGAAGTCCTCGAACAGGCTGACCGCGTCAGTTTGTTCATTGGGATTGAAGATCGTGTTGTGCTGGATCGTCAGAGGAACAGTCGAGCCGTTGGACGTGGTGCCATTCAGATGGCTGCTGGGAGAAGAGGGGCTGACGTCGTGAATGTAGTTGTCCTGGATGAGGCCAATGTAAATCTGGACGCCGGTGGACGCATCCGCGATGTTGTTGGCCAGCACCCTGGTACCTTGAGCCTCCCCGTTGATGTCCTTGATCCCGGCAAAGATTCCATTGGATCCCTGGGTTCCATAAGGGCTTGAGATGTTCGTGTGCTCGATCGTGACGTTGCTTGGATTGCCGGTGAGGTTGACCCCGTCACCAGAGATGTCGTTGCCGTAGTTGCTGATCGAGTCATCCTTGATGACAACGTTCGAGCCGGTGACGGTGACGGTGCCATGGACGGAGTACCCCGCGAATACCGCGCCGTTGCCGTAGACCTCAACGTTGCCCTGGGAGTATGACCAGCCGGATCCGTGGGAGGCCTGGCCTGGTACTGAGAGCAAGGACAGGCCGGCCTGCACCCCCGCGTTCGTCGCATCCGGGTAACCGCATATGTGCGGGTCGGCGCCACAATTGTGCAGGGCCGGATCGTAGGCCGGTATCGTAGGCGCACGCGGCGGTGACGGTGATCGCGACGATGATGGCGAGGCCGAGGGAGACGGCATTCGCGACGCGAGTGCCGATGACAGCACCGACGGAAAATCGGAACCCGCGACGCGGTCTCCCCGTGTTCCGTGCGCCGCAGCCACGGCCGCCGCAGTGACAAGCGCGACGAGCAGCACCGTCAGGCCCGCTATCAACATCACGCCCATCCGGCGGGGCATCCCCTTCCTGGGGCGCCTTCGCCGTTGCACCATCCGTGGCCTCTCCCTTACCGGAGCGCGGACTTGAGCGCGACCGCGACGCGTTCCTGCTGCCCCTCGGTGATCTCGGGGAACAACGGCAGGCTGAGCAGTTCACGCGACGCCTGTTCGGCGACGGGGAACGCGCCTTCAGTGTTCCCCAGACCAGCGAATGCCTCGGTCAGATGGATGGGCACTGGGTAGTGGATGCCCGCCTGTATCCCGGCGGCCTGCAGGTCCTTGAGCACCCGGTCCCGGTCTGGCACGCGCACAACATACAGGTGCCACACATGCTCGTTGCCTTCGAGCGTCCGCGGCCTGACAACCTCATCCAGATCAGCCAGCAGCCTGTCGTAACGCGCGGCGGCGGCGCGCCGCGCCGCGTTCCAGTCGGCTAGCAGGCGCAGTTTCGCCGACAGCACGACGGCCTGCAGCGTGTCAAGCCGGCTGTTGACCCCGATCACCTGGTGCTCGTATTTCCGTGGTGAGCCGTGGTTCTTGATCATCCGCATCCGTGCGGCCACGTCGCCGGAACTGGTCAGCGCCGCTCCCGCATCGCCGTATGCGCCCAGGTTCTTGCCCGGGTAAAAGCTTGTCGCCGCGGCGTGCCCGAGAGCCCCGGCCATAGCGCCGCCCCGGCGCGCGCCCTGCGACTGCGCAGCGTCTTCCACCACCACCGCACCCGTCCGCTCGGTGAGCGGCAGCAGCCGTTCTACCGGGGCGGCCTGGCCGTACAGGTGCACGGGAATGATCGCCCGGGTGCGCGGGGTCACCGCGGCCTCGACAGCGGCGACGTCGATCAGGTACGTCCCGTCGCCGGCGCAGTCGACGAGAACAGGCGTGGCGCCCGCACGGCAGACTGCCTCGGCGGTCGCGATGAAGGTGTTGGCCGGCACGATGCATTCGTCCCCGGCGCCGACACCGAGTGCGAGCAGTGCTATCTCGATTGCGTCGGTGCCGTTGGCCACACCCACGCAATGCGCGGTGCCAATGAACGCAGCGTACTCAGTCTCGAACGCCGTGACCTGCGGCCCGTCAATGAAGCTCGTCTGAGCCAGCACCTGTTCCCAGCCCCGCGCGACCTCCTTGGCCACGGCGGCATGCTGCGGTCCCAGATCGACCAGCGGTATCGAGTTCAAGGTGCTCTCCGCGCCAGCGGGATGGCATTGAAGTCCTCAATGGCAACCGTCCCCCGCCAGCGGTGCCAGCGCCGCCTGGCCTTGTGCCAGAATGCCCCATTCGCCGTTTGCGCGGCGGACAGGGCAACATGAGCGGCTGACGGCCGGTTGGCCGCGTCCGTCATGGAAAGATACACGTCCTCCTGCACGGCCGCCGCGTGTTCCAGGCTGAAGCGCTCGACCACCAGGCGGCGGCCGTACTCTCCGAGCCGCGCGCGGGTGGCAGGATCGTCCAGCAGGGCCCGGAAGATGCCGGCCATCTGCGCCGCGCCCGCCGCCCGCCACCCTGAGCCGGGCTCTGGGCCGAAACCGCCCCAGCCGTTGCGCAGAAACTCCGGCGCGGTTTCGGGGGTGAGGAGCCGCGAGAGGCCATGCACTCCCTGCACGACGAGGGGCTTGCCGAAGGCCATCCCGCGCAGGGCAGAGCCCCCCATGCCCAGCACCACATCGGCGGCCGCGTAGGCCGGCCGAGGATCGCGCAGCTCCCCGGCGAGAGCCACGACACGGCGGCCCGCGCGCGAGTTGGCCGACGCTGCGGCCTGCTCAACAGCCGCGCGGGCCGGCCCATCGCCAACGACCACCAGCTGGATGCTCAGCCCCGAACGGGCCAGCTCGCCCACTGCGTCGCACGCGACGACCACTCCTTCCGCCTTGAAGTCCGCGATCAGGCGGCATACCACCGCCACCAGCGGCGCCCCGGCATCGAGCCCCAGTTCCGCCCGGAACGGCCCGGGGTCGAACTCGGGTGCGTTGGCCCGGATGTCCACCGGAGGTTCCAGGAGGGTAACCAGGGAACGCCCGGCCGCCATCTCATGCCGCCGTAGCTGGTCGGTGCCCACGATCACCGGGATCGTGCGCGGCAGGAACGGAGCCACGGCGGCCGACATCACCGTGCACACCACCGGTACCCCGCGCCGCAGCCCAGGCCCGAGGACCGCTTCCACGCCGGGAGGCCACTCGTAGCCATGCACCACGTCAGCCTGGTACTCCGTGGCCAACGAGGTCAGCTGCGCGATTGCCCGCAGGGAGAGCGTCCGGCGGCGCGGGTCCAGAGGAATGTGACGGAGCCCGAGTTGCCGCACCGTCTCGACCAGCGGACCCGGCCGGCTGACCACCGTGATCTCATGGCCCCGGTCGCGGACAGCCGCCGCGATCTCGACCGCATTGAGCTGGGAGCCTCCAATTTCCATGGTATGTGGGTAGACGAGCACTCTCACGGCTGTGCCTCCTCATGAGCGACGCGCGAGCGGCGCCTGGCAAATGCGCTACGTGCGCAGCGTGTGGGGAAATCGAGTCACCTCAGGGGCGCCCACACCACGCGCGAGAATTCCTGGGCCCGGGCTGTCCAGGTGTGCTGTCGGGCGAACGTCCGGCGCTGCTCTCTCGTATGGCTGTCAGAGGGCGCCTCCAGCGCCTTCCGGACGGCCAGCGCGAAAGGTACGGGCTGGTCCTCGATCACGATGTCCGGCGAGTCCAGCCACCGGACCGCGGGCAGGTCGGTGGCAACGACGGCGAGGCCTGCGGCCAGGTACTCAAGCGCCTTCAGGGGGAAGCTGCCCTCGTTAAAGGCGCTGTGATCGTAAGGAATGAGGCCCACATCGATCGAGCCGAGGTAGCCGGGAAGTGCATCGAACTGTTTCGGGCCGATCCACTGAACATTGCTGCGGGCGAGGAGGCCGCTGAGGACGGAGATGTCGAATCGGGGATGACGGGGCCCGATCAAGAGCAGAGAGCAGCCGGTGTCGGCCACCGCGGTGAGGAGCCGGATGTCGATTCGGTCGCCGATGTGACCCATGAAACCGGCGATCGGCCGGGGCAGCCGGATGTCGTCCGGCGCGGCAGCGGACTCGGCTCCCGCAAAGGCCTCTGCGTCGCACCCGAAGGGGATCAACTCGACGGCCCGGTGTCCACGGCTGAGGCGATCCGCGACCCGCGGGTTGGCTGCGATCACCACGTCAGCCTCCCGCAGCAAGCGCTGCTCGCCCTTGGCCACGCGGCTTTCTGACAAACCCAGCAGCTTGGCCAGCCCGATGTAATCGTCTTGCGCCCAGTAGACGTGGATTGACTCGCCGCACCGGCCCATGACGGGTGCCAGCGGAGTCGTCTCGATGAGGGCGACCTGCTGCGCACCAAGACGGCGAAGGCTCCGCCGAATGGCGCGGGCCGTCAGCATGCTGGTGATCTTCGTCATGCCCGGCCGTTCCATTCCCGGGAGGGCAGAAGGGCTCAGCCTGATCAGGTTGGGGGCAATCGTTCGGAGCCGCGGCTCGTCATGCGAAGCCCGGAGTTCTGGGTGCCGCCGGCGTGACACGATCGAGCTGGCCGGGTCAACGTACAGGACCGGATGAATCCTCGCCAGGCGTTCGGCGAGCTGCTGGTCCGCGAAGCGCGGTCCGCTGTAGTTGTTGGCCGCATGAAGAATGATGATTTCCTTCGTGCCGTCACGAGAAGTCATGGCATCCATCGGCTCATTCCCCCCGGCCCGGTCGTTGCAGCAGTTGATTCTTCCGTCACGCAGCGGGCTCACCCCCGGCAGCACTCGCTGAATCTACCTGGCCTGGGTCGGTATGCGCGGGCTACCTCACGAACTTCCGACATGCCCGATCCTCATCACGCAGCGCTGGGCTCGTCGAGCTCACCGCGGAGCGCCGGAGAGCTACGCAGCAAGGCGCGCATCGGGTAGACGACTGGCAGATATACGGCGAATCCGGCGGCGATGGCCAAGGCCAGCCCCGGCACGCCGCCTCCAGCCAGCCGGATGACGATCAGCGATACCGCGGCCATGAGCGCTCCGCCGAGGACCGGCCGGACGCAGGGAGCGACCGTGGCCCGCACCGTGATGCCTGCGCGCGAGAGTGCCCACAGGAAAGCCGGGCCGACGAGGCCAGCGGCGACCAGTATGTGGCCGGCACTGACCCCGGTGATGCCGTGCAGCCGGGCGCCCACGATGAGGACCGGAACAAGCGCGGCCAGCCATAGCGCCTGGATCCCCATCAGGGTGTTCCTCCAGCCGACCACCGCCAGGCCGTCATAGAAGAGCCCGTAGGCCACGCGCATCAGGCCAAGGATCGCCAGCAGGCTCAGCGCGTGGGCCGCGGGAACCCATCGCGCGCCGTAGAGGGCGCGGATCAGCGGCTCGGCGAGCGTGGCCAACAGCACGCACGCTGGCACGGTCATCGCCATGAGCAGGCCCGTCGCCCGGGCGAAAGTATCCGCGAGCCCCTTCCCCGAATCGGCGACCCGGGAGAAACCGGCGAACGAGATCCGTTCCACCGCCTGCGAGATACTGCTGACCGGCCAGCTTGAGATGTTGAAGGCGAGCTGGTACAGGCCCAGGCTGGCCGGGCCCAGCATATGGCCGACAATCGCCGAATCGACGTTGACCACGCCCAGAGTGAACAGGCTCGCCCCCGCCAGGGGCAGGCCGAACTGCAGCAACTGGCGGGCGTGCGCGGTCTTCCAGCCGGGCATGATGACGTGCGGGGCCACTGCTGTCGCCACCAACATGAAGCCACGATGCAGCCCGCGAGGGAACCCCACGCGAAGCTCATCACGCCCTGCCCGGAAAAGGCGAGCCATACCGTCACGCCCGTGCTGATCAGCGAAATTGACCGAATCCACCACCATGCGGCGCCCTTGGGCAAACTCCCTGCTGAGCAGGGCGAGCGGAACGCTGGCGAGCCCGTCGATGATCACGCAGATGCACAGGATGCGGAGCATATATGTCGCGGACGGTGTGCCGAGCAGGCGGGCGACGGAGGAGGCGGCCAGGTAAATGCCGCACGTACATCACCGTGCTTGCGACCACCGACAGCGTGAAGACGGTCCTGGCGTAACTGCGTATGTCCCCCTCCCACCGGACGATCGCGACGCTTATGCCCAACTCGTTCACGCTCAGCAGTACCGCGAGGACTATCTGGGACATCGCATACAGGCCGCAGGTGCGGGGCCGAACACGGTGCGCGCCAGGACTGGCCCCGACCAGCGAAGTTGCGACCCGCAGCACGATGGTGTTCAGCATGCTCCACCGCGCTCCGGCGCGGACCTTGCTCTCCAGGCCCGCGTCGGCTGGCTCGGCCATGGGCCGGAGCACAGCGCGCAGACATTGGCGCGGCCACGGATAGACGGGTGGCTCGCATGAAGACAGCGACGCTGGCCCTATGACGTCGGCTGCCCGGCCGTGCCGCCCGCCGGGCCCGCGGCCGGCCCGCCGGACGGCCACGAACACCGTGCGCAGCCGCCACGACCAGCAGGCCCATGGCGGCCAGCGCAACGCAATCGCCGATGGCGACATCGAGGCGCTACTTCCGGGATCAGCCGCTGCGCGGCGAACGAGCAGCACGCCAGACGGCAGCAGCGGCAGCAACCGGGAAGGCTGAGTCCGCCGCCGGTCGCCCGGGGCCGGGTGGCGACTGGTTTCAGTTCGGTCAGGTACCAGGGCACCAGGAACAGCACGGAGACGCGACCGCCGCGGCCGCCACGCCGAGGATGCCGTACTTCAGCGCCCCGGCCGCCAGCGCTGGCACCAGCGTGAGAGCCAGATCAGCTGGAAGATCAGCCTGCGGCGGGAGGATGTGATGCCGCTGAAGTAGTCGTTCGCGAGCGCATAGAAGACGCGGAGTGTGGCCAGGGGGGCCAGCCAGACCAGCACATGGGCCGCCGGGACCCAGGCGGGGCCATAGATCAGCCGTATCAATGGCGTGGCCGAAATGCTGATCACCACGCATACGGGCAGCGTCACCGAGGCGAGCAGGTTCGCCGACGAGATGAAGGCCGACCCCACTACCTGCGGGTCCCCGCCGGAACCGGGCGAACGCGGCGGGTGCGGCATCGCGGACCGGCTGGGAGAACAGGGTCACCGGCCAGGTGGCCAGGCACAGGGCGAGCACGTAATAGCCCAGGCTGGCCGTGTGCAGCATGTGCCCGACGACGATCTGGTCCACGTTGGTGATGCCAAACGCAAGCGCGGCCGAGGCCGCGAACGGCAGCGCCATCTGGAGCAAGGCGCTGTGCCCGGCCGGCCCTGAAGCCGAGCCGGAGCGACCTGGGCGAAAACGCGATGAACAGCGAGGCGGATGCCAGGCTGCCGGCGATCCTGCCCACAGCGAGGCTCATGAGCCCGTGACCGGTCGCGACGAGGCCGAGCGTAACGACTACGCCGATCCAGTTGTCAATTTGCTCGACGATCACCCTGAGCTGGGGCGCACGTCGCTGAAGGATCGCCCGGGGGGCGGTGACCATGCCGCTGATCACGACGCTCAGGGCCATGACCCGGATCACATGGCCGACGGCCGGCGCGCCCATGATGGCGGCAAAGGCTGGGGCTCCCGCGTAGCACGCCGCGTAGACAGCGGCGCTACAGGCAAGCGAGATCGTGGTGGCCGTACCCGCGATTTCCTCTGGCGCGCCGCGCCACAGAACCACGGCGCTGCCCACCTCAAGCTGGCCGATGCTCTGCACCGCCAGCAGCGCCAGGACGGCAACGCCGAACGCACCGAACTCGCGCGGGCTCATCATGCGGGCGAGCACGAGGCCGACGACGAGCGTGCCGAATCGGGCCGAGGCCGCGTCCAGGAAGAACCGGCCGATTCCGCCCGCGACCCGGCGGCCTAGCGGACGTCTCGGCTGCTGCTCGCCCGGGGTTGGCCGGTGATGGCCGTAGACGGGGACGTCCGGCGGCCCGCTAACCCGGCCCCGTGCGCTGCGACCGCCGGCATGGCGCCCGCCGCCGCCACCGGCGGCGCCGCGGCGCTGAGCATAGTCCGGGCCCGGAGGGTCAGCAGGCACGAGGCCCCCGCGCAGGAAGAGTCACGGGAGCCTGGTCGCCACGTGGAGCGGGGCAATGACTCATGGCGGCCCCGCGCTACCGTGAGTCAGGCGTACGTTCCGCAGCTTGCCGGGCCGCCGGGACGTTACGCAGGTCAAGCTCGTAGTGGTCGTGGGCGACCCCGCCGGCCCCGAACGAGACCTTGAAGTCGTACTGGGGCTCGTTCAGCTGCCGGCCCTCCGCGAGGGTGCTCGTGCCGAACGAGTAGAAACGGCAGCCCCGCTCGCTGGCCAGGGCGATGCCTTGTTCGACCACGAGGTCGCTGGCCGACAGCTTGCGTCCCTCGTCCGTGGTCGCCGTATAGCGCTGGTACAGAACCGGGCCCTCGATGAAGAACAGGTTCCCGGCGACGAGGGCGTCACCGATCTTCGCCGTGATCAGGATGATCTCTTTGGGGAACCGGTCGTGCAGATACTCGATCTCGGCCAGCGAATGGGTCGGTGCCGCACCATGCCGGCTGTCCAGGTTCGCCTCCAGCACCTGCCAGTAAGCAGCGATTTCGTCCCAGCCCTCGGCCGTCCGCACCCCGGCGGTCTCGGCCCGCTTCCGTCGCTGGCGGCGACTGGACCAGACCCGGCCCCGCTGGGCCAGGTTGATCGCGGCGGCCAGGTCACAGCGGTAGCGGCTGGCACCGAGCCGGAACAGCGCGTGCACATCATCATCGGCGGGGGCTGACTGGTACATCGGCGGCACCGCCTTGTAGCGCAGCCGGGTGAAGCCCAGCCGGCGGTACTCATCAGCGATCTCGCCGAGCACGTGCAGCATTGACCCGCCATGCAGCGATCCGTCATGGATCAGCCCGCCGTAGGTCAGGCCTGGGTGGCTGGTCACCACCGACGGGTCAGCAGGATCTTCCGCGGCGGGAAACACCCCGATCGGCCATCCGCGGGGGTTGGTGACCATCAGTGACCGGTCAGCGAACCGGTCACCGTGGTAGGACAGGAAACGGCGGGTGTGCAGCATGGTCCCGTTCACGGACCGGGCGGCCACGCCATCCCACGCCTCGGCGTCATCAGACACGTAACCACGGACAGTGCCCGCCCGGGTACCTTCAGTGGTCATGCGTCGGCGCCCCCCTTCGGGATGTTGCCGCGCCCACAGTACAGCGCGGCTTTAACGGAGCATCTGTCCTTCGTCAGCCGGACGCTCCCGCACGAAGCCGGAACCGCTGCACCTTCCCCGTTGTCGTCCTGGGCAGCGCCTCGACGAACTCGATCGACCGCGGATACTTGTACGGCGCTATGCGCTGCTTCATGAACGCCTGCAGGTCAGCGATTTCGGCGGCGTCGCCGGTGACGCCGTCCCGCAACACCACGGCCGCGTGCACGACCAGCCCCCGGTCGGGGTCGGGCTTGCCGACGACCGCGCACTCCGCGACGTCCGGATGCTGTTCCAGGGCACGCTCGATTTCGGTCGGGGCGATGTTGTACCCGGACGAAACGATGATGTCGTCGCTGCGCCCCTGGTACCAGAAGTAGCCGTCCGCGTCGCGGATATAGGAGTCACCGGTCACGTTCCATCCGCCGCGAACGTAGACCTCCTGGCGCGGATCGGCGAGATACAGGCAGCCGATGGGACCGATAGTGGCCAGCTGGCCAGGCATCCCGTCGGGCACCTGGCCCCCGTCGGGCCCGAGCACCGCGGCCTGGTAGCCGGGGATCGCCTTTCCGGTCGAGCCCGGCCGGATGTCATCGTCGGCGGCCCCGACAAAGAAGTTGAGCATCTCGGTGCTGCCAATGGAGTCGATGATGCGGATGCCGGTCTTGTCGAAGAACTCGTCCCAGACGGCCTTGGGCAGGGTCTCGCCCGCGGACACGGCGCGCCGCAAGCTGGCCAGGCAGCCGGCCTTGTCCGCGCGCAGCATGGCCCGGTAGGCGGTCGGGGACGTGAACAGTACGGTCACCCTGAACCGCTCGATGGCGTCCGCGAACTCGGCCGGTGTCGCCCGCTCCAGCAGCAGGACGGACGCCCCGGTGCTCATGGGCAAGGCCAGCAGCCCGCAGACGCCGTAGGCGAAGCCCAGCGGGGGCGTGCCGGTGAAGACGTCGGTGGGCTGCGCCTTCAGCAGATGCTTCCCGAAGGTGTCGGTGACCACCGCGACGTCGCGGTGGAAGTGCATGGCCACCTTCGGCGTGCCAGTGGTGCCGGACGTCATGGCCAGCAGCGCGACGTCGTCGGCGGCGGTGGCGACGTTGCTGAAAGAGACCGGCTTGGCCGCGCACCGGGTGATCAGATCCCCTTCGGCCGCATCGCCGTACGTCACCAGCGGGAGGTCGGGCGCGGCGCTGGCCAGGTCCGTCTCGAATCGGTGGTCGCAGAGCAGGAGCGCTGGGCGGGTCAGTTCCACCAGGGGGGCAAGCTCGAAGCTGCGCAGCAGGGGCATGGTCGTCACGGCGACGCAGCCCGCCTTCACCACGCCAAACCAGCAGGCCACCAGCCAGGGATTGTTCGGCCCCCGGAGCAGCACGCGCTGCCCTGGGACCATGCCGAAGTCCTCGGTCAGGACGCGGGCCACCTGGTTGGAACGGGCCAGCAGCTCGCCGTAGGTCCATGTCCCGTCCGGGGTGAGCAGGCACGGCCGGTCAGGCCCGTACGCCACGATCGCGTCATCGAGCAGCGCCGTGGCGCAGTTGAGCCGCTGCGGGTACTGAAGTCCTGGCAACTCGAAGAGAAGCGTCGGCCAGTTCTCGTCCGGCGGCAGGTTGTCACGACAGAAGGTGTCCGCGTGTGCGGAGGGTGACAGTTTCACGAGCGAGCCCCCCAGGGGAGAAACTGGTGCAAGGCAGCAGTACGGTCCGTTAGTTACGCCAGTCAAGAAGAATGCTCATTAAGGCGTGGCCCCGCCGACAGGGTAGCCGGGGCGGGCCGGGAGCGTGGCCAGAACGGCCCGCCAGGAGCGGATTGGCTCCGGCGGACCGCCGCCGTCGTGGCTGGCCCGCAGCGGCCATGGCCGGGGATTGGTCCCAAAAGCGCTGATGGCTAGGCAGTTTCTGGCAGACTGCGCAAAGTGTGATCAGCCTGTCATCCCGCTAGTCCGGCTGCGCGTCAAGTTAGTTATCAACCGGCCGGGCCGCGCGGCGTGGCCGTCCTGGCGGCCGCAGGCCGCCGGCCGCCGATGACTGAGCACTCTGAAGCAGCTGATAGCGGGGAAGGGTTGGGTGGGACATGTGCGTACCCTGCTGATCGACAACTACGACTCCTATACCTATAACCTGTATCAGCTCCTGGCTGAGGTGTACGGCACGGAGCCGGTCGTAGTCCACAACGACGATCCCGCGTGGGACTCGCTCGACCTCAACGCCTTTGACGGTGCCGTCATCTCTCCTGGACCTGGGCACCCGGCCACCCCCCGGGACTTCGGCCACTCGCGCACCGCCCTGCTGCGCGAGGATCTGCCGGTCCTCGGGGTCTGCCTCGGGCACCAGGGGATCGGTCTCGTTTATGGCGCCCAGGTTCTCGGCGCCCCGCGGCCGAGGCACGGCCATCTGACCCAGGTCCGGCACACTGGCGATGGCGTATTCGCCGGGCTGCCCCAGGAATTCACCGCGGTGCGCTACCACTCGCTCTGCGTCGATGAGCCCCTGCCCGCCGAACTGGAAGCCACCGCCTGGTCGGAAGACGGCGTGATCATGGGTCTGCGTCATCGCCGCCTGCCCCGGTGGGGAGTTCAATTTCACCCCGAGTCGATCTGCACCGAACACGGGGCCCGCCTGATGGCGAACTTCCGCGAACTGGCGCTGCGCTCGGCGAGCCGGAGGCCGCGCTCCTCTCCGGCGGCGGCCGGGATCCGGGGTCCCGGCCCTGCTTCCCCGCGGCCAGCGGCCCGGCCCGGCCGGCTCCAGGCGCACTCGTCACGCATCGGCCGGCTGATCGACGCCGAGCAGGCTTTTACCCAGCTCTACGGGACCAGCACCCGGGCGTTCTGGCTGGACAGCGCCCGGGTGGAGCCCGGCCTGTCCCGGTTCTCTTTCCTGGGGGACGCCAGCGGCCCGACCGGCGAAGTGCTCACGTACCGGGTCGGGGATGACTCGGTGACGGTCGAGGCCTCCGGGCGGACCTCCTACTCGGAGCCGGGGACGATCTTCGAGGCGCTTGAGCGGAGGATCGGCTGCTCCGTGGACGGCGCGGAAAGCCTCCCGTTCGACCTGGCCGGCGGCTACGTCGGATACCTCGGGTACGAACTGAAGGCCGCCGTGGGCTCCTCGAACGTGCACCGGGCCGAGACGCCGGACGCCGTGTGGCTGCGCGCCGACCGCTTCATCGCGATCGACCACCTCGAGGGCCAGACCTACGTGGTGGCGGTGGCCGAGCCGGCCGCCGCCGCCGACGCGCGGTCCTGGATCGAGCGGACGTCATCCACCCTGCGCGGGCTCGCCGAGCCGGCCGCCGATCAGGGCATGCCCATGGTGCCCGGCGGCCTGAACGTCGAGCGATGGCTGGTGCGGCCCCGTGAGCAGTACCTGGCCGACATCGTGGAGTGCCAGCGCCAGCTGCACGCTGGGGAGAGCTACGAGATCTGCGTCACGAATAATCTCCGCATGCCGGCGGTTGACGACGATCTCGAGTTCTACCTGAGGCTGCGGAGGCTGAACCCGGCTCCGTACTCGGCGCTGCTGAGGATCGGCGAACTCGCCGTGTTCTGTTCCTCACCCGAGCGGTTCATGCGGGTCGACGGCAGCCGTACGGTCGAGACCAAGCCGATCAAGGGCACCGCACCGCGAAGCGCCGACCCTGAGCTCGACGAGACGATGCGCCTGTCGCTGTCCGACGACAAGACGCGCGCCGAGAACCTGATGATTGTGGACCTGCTCCGCAACGATCTTGGACGGGTGTGCGAGATAGGCAGTGTCGTCGTCGCCAAGCTGATGGCCACCGAGTCGTACGCGACCGTGCACCAGCTCGTGTCCACGATCCGCGGGAAGCTTCGCGGCGACGTCAGCGCGCTGGAGTGCGTCCGGGCGTGCTTCCCCGGCGGCTCGATGACCGGCGCGCCGAAACTACGCACCATGGAGATCATCGACTCGCTGGAGAGCGAAGCGCGCGGCGTTTACTCCGGGGCACTCGGCTACCTCGGGTTCACCGGGACGGCCGACCTTAACATTGTCATCCGCACGGCCGTGCGATGGCGCGATGAGCTGACCGTCGGCGCCGGAGGCGCCATCGTGCTGGACTCGGATCCGCTCGCCGAATACGACGAGATGCTGCTCAAGGCCATGGCTCCCTTGCAGGCCCTGCCGGCTGCCCGCTCGGACTTGCCCACCATGACCGGGAAGAACCTTGGCTGAACACGCCGCGGGGCCGGCCGCTGGCCAGACGCTGTTCGCGTGGCCGGGCGCCGGTCACGGCTTGCGGCCAATACCGCCCGCGGATCACCGCGTGGACGTGGCGGATTCATGGCTGGTCGACGACGCGCTGGTGCGTGGCCTGCCTTATCACATCGAGCGGTTTATTGACTCGTGCCGCAGCAGGCACGGTGTCACCACGGAGGTGACGACGGAATTCCTGGACGCCGCCTGCATGGCTTTGCCGCGCACCGGGCGCTGGTTTCCGCGAGTCGAATTCGAGGCGGGAGCGGGGTTCCGGCTGCGCCTGCGAACGGCCCCGGAGCCCTCAGCCGGGGTTGCGCTGCGGCGGGCCGAGGGACCTGACCGCCGCAGAGACCCTACCGTCAAGGGACCCGACCTCGCGATGCTCGTTGGCCTGCGGCAAAGAGCAGCGCTCCTGGGTGCCGATGAGATTCTTCTCGAGTCCGGCTCGGGAATCGTCCTCGAAGGGGCGCTCAGCGCCGTTCTCTGGTGGCGTGGAGATGTTCTCTGCACGCCACCGCCGACTCTTCCGGTGCTGCCAAGCGTCACGCGACGACTCCTCCTTCAGATCGCTTCGGAAATCGGGGCCGAGGTGCGGTTCGAGGCCTGCCGGCCGGAGGATCTCGACGGCGCCGAGGTTTGGACGGCAAGCGCGCTGCATGGCATCCGGGCGGTAACGTCCTGGTCGGGTACGGCTTTGACGGCTGCGCCACCCCGCCGGGCCGCCGCATGGCAGGCCCGGCTGATCGGGAAGGCGATTCCGGTCGAGGGGGTTAAACTACGCAGATGATTTCGACGCACGCGGGAACACGCTGTAATGCTCGTATTCCATGGTCCCCGTGGAGCAATCGCGATCGTGTCGCCGACGCGATCGGGGACGAAAGAGTTCTCGGCTGGCCGTTCGATTCTTCGCGTCACGAGTACTGGGGGCCGACCGGTAGATGGCTGCTTGGGTCATGGCTTGAGCACCTCAGCCTGGATCGCAGCGACGTCGTCACAATCCTGACTACCTCACAGGAGCAGTATGTTTCTATTTGTGTCTCGGTAACGGCGTTCAACCATGCGTCAGTGTCGAGGATCATGACTGACCGAACACGGGCCGTCATCGTGATTCATGAGTTCGGGTACGTGGATACAGCTTTCCCCAGCCAGTGCGAAGAATGGCGCGCACGCGGGATCACGGTACTGGAAGACTGCGCGCACGTCGCCGGGATTACGGTGGGCTCAGCCCGGGCTGGAGATTATGGCGATGCGGCGCTCTTTTCTCTGCCAAAGATCATCCCCGCCCGGGCTGGCGGGCTCCTCAGAACACGGACGCCATTTCAGCTTCCCGCTATGGACGAAGAGATGTCCGCAGCGGCCATGGATGGCAAGGCGGCAGCTGAGAGCAGCTTTCCGCACCTCGATAGATTCAACGCACTCAGGCTGGAACGCCATCGAGTGCTGCGAGATGGTCTGGGCCTGCCGCCATGGGAGCCGCAGAAATCAACGGTCGCTGTCCCGTGGTACGCGATGTTCACCGATGGGCAGCAACGGGTCAACACGGCCGCATTCCCCCATGTCTTCTGGGGACAGGCCACGCTCGAAGCCAACCGCCTTCAAATTCCCACGAATCCGCTTGTCCCCCTGTCGGAGTTCGAAGATCTGGTCGCGCACGTTCAGCTGAGAAGTTCCGGCGGCTGAGCGGGACCGGGAAGTTTCACATATATACGGAACTGGTCGCTTGTATCAGTTATCGTTGATGGTATGGAGTGGGAATCGGCGCGGGGCAAGCGGCATCCGCTGCAGGCGGGATCCAAGGGCGAGCGCGTCGTAATCGTTGGCACGGGCGAGTGGGGCGCGACCGCGTTCGAATACTTCAGCTACGACTCTCCTCATGAGGTGGTCGCCTTCAGCGCTGAGGCACCCTTCATCACATCCGACACCTACTATGGACTCCCGGTAGTACCGTTCGAGGAACTCGCTAAAGCCTACCCGCCGGATGAGTACCGAGCGTTTGTGGCAGCGTCCAGCATAGAACTAAACCGGGTCAGGCGGCGTTTGTACGACGGGGTCAAGGCCGCCGGCTTCGACTGTGTGTCTTATATCAGCAGCCATTCGTTCGCTTTGCACAACGCCGAAGTCGGCGAAAACGTCTTCGTGCAGGAGAATTCCGCGCTGGAGTTCATGACTCGCACTGGTAATAATGTCCTTCTCGGATGCGGAGTGTGCGTCGGGCATAGTTCTGTGATCGAGGACGACTGCTACGTCGGCCCCGGCGCCACCATCTGCGGGTCCGCCGCGGTGGGGCGCGGCACCTTCGTTGGTGCCAACAGTTGCATCTCTCACGGTGTCTCGGTGGCTGAGCAGTGCATCATTGGCGCCGGCGCAGTTGTTCTGAAAGACACCGAGCCCCATAAGGTTTATGTGGGCAATCCGGCACGTCCCACGACCCGGGACAGCTTCGACACGTCTTTGCGTAACTTCCCGGTGAGCGGGTCACCTGCGTAGCGGCGCGATGGGGCTGGGCTGACAACCTGGACGAGAGCCAGTTCCTCGGGCGACGCGTCTTCGAGCCCACGGGCCAGCACTTCGCCGACTTTGAGCCCCCCAGCCTGGAGGCGTACCACCGGTTCCGGCCCGATGGCCGACGGTAGGACGCCCATATGTCCCGGCCGCGGAGGCTCCGGCGGCCATACCGGCACACCGGCGGCCGCAACAGCGTCACGATCCGCATCGCCCCAGTACTGAACCAGCAAGGCGCCCGGTGCCGCCTCCCCCAGCAGTTTCGCTTCGGCGACGGTGAATGCCACGTTGGCGCCCGGCGTCAGGGCTAGAATGACGGCGTCGGGGCACGGGCCAAGGAGCGTCGGCGTCAACTGGTGTCCTAGGCTGACATCGGCGCCGGCGTCTCGCAGGCTAGCCCCTATGAATGGCCCGAAAGAATTGTCGCAAAGCAGGACTATGCGGCTTCCGTGGACGGCCACACCGGCGTCATGCAACTGTTTCACCGCCATGAGCCCCAGGTAGGAAAAGACGTCAACTGCCGGGTGAGCCTCGTTGGTGCCGGCGACCGCGATGCCGCGATCGTGGCAGGCGTCCAGGTCGACATCCGATCGCCGGTACTCCCAGCTCTCGTACATCAGCGGAATCACCGAGGACGGCTTCATCTGGGCTATGGTCGCCGCATCGATGGGCCTGACCAGACCGCTATTGGTCACGATGTCCGCGGCAGCGACGACTTCTTGGCTCTTCTCGCCGACCATTTCTATCCGGGCGGTGACGCCGGCTAGCTTCGCCAGGTCCTTCGTACCGGCTACCAGGTCGCGGGCGGTCGCGTAGCCCGATGTCCGGGCGAGGGCGTAGACGTCTGCCCCGGCCAGGGCGGCGATCACGGGCGTCACCGCATAAGCGCCACTGGCCGCCTCAGTCAGCACAGTGCGGCCAGCCAGATCCAGCTGGCAGCGGTCGATTGCGGCCACCATCAGCCGAACGAGACGGCGGGGATCCAGGCCTGGCTGGGGCGTGGTGCTCATGCTCTCCAAGCCGGCTCGCGGAGGCCCGCGGCCGCGTGTACCACGGACACGACCAGATCCTGCTCTTCCTCGGTCATCTCGTGGAAGAGGGGAAGGATTAGCGAGTCGCTGGTCATCCGTTCGGTCACGGGCAGCGGCGGGCAGGGCAGGCCGGCGTACGCCGGCTCGAGGTGGCTGGCCATGATGCCCCGCCGCGCGGAGATGCCCGCTTCCGCGAGCATGCGCAGGAGTTCGTTCCTGCTCACCGGGAAGTCAGCCGGCAGCAGCACCCAGAAGGACTGGTAATTGGTGAGGCCATGATCAGGGTCCCTGATCATGGCAAGACCTGGAATATCTGACAGCAGATCCTGATATCGCGCGGCCAGCGCACGCCGCCGGGCGATGAGACGGTCCAGCTTGGCCAGCTGGACCAGGCCGATCGCGGCCTGAACATCGGTCATCCGGTAGTTGAAGCCGACCTCGAGGTAGCTCTCGGTCACTGGCTGCTGGCTGGCGTGCCGCTGCGCCGCGCTGACGTTCATGCCGTGCTCTCTCAGCCGGCGCAGCCGGCCGGCCACTTCCTCGTCCGGGGTGACCAGCATCCCGCCTTCCCCGGTCGTGAGGAGCTTGCGCGGATGGAATGAGAAGGCGGCGAGGAAGGCGTCTGCGCCGACAGGCCGACCCTGGTACACCGCGCCGGCGGCACAGGCCGCGTCCTCGATGACAGCCACTCCGCGTGGATCGCAAAGCGCCTGCATGCCCGCTAGATCCGCGGGCACCCCAGCCTGGTCGACCAGGATCATCGCGCGTGTCCGCCCGCTCAGCCCCGGCTGCACCGTTTCTGGGATAAGGTTCTGGGTTGCTGCGTCAACATCCGCAAAGACAGGACGTGCGCCCACGTAGCGGCGGCGTTGGCGGTCGCAATGAACGAGAGGGATGGGACGACGACCTCGTCGCCCGGCCCGATACCTGCGGCGATGATGGCGAGGTGCAGCGCCGCCGTGCAGGAGGACACGCGACAGCGTGATCTACGCCGAGCGCTCCGCAAAAGCGCACTCGAACTCTGCTACCCGGGGGCCTTGCGCGACCCAGCCGGACGCAACCGCCGCGGCGGCGGCCTCCGCCTCTTCCTGGCCAAGCCACGGCCGCATCACTGGGATAGTCACGTCTGCGCCCCACCGCCCGCTGCTCCTGCCACCACGTCGACGAGTGTCGCAGTCCTTCATCCAGGCTACTTCGGCCCTCCAACCAAGATGCTCGGTCGCGAGGGAGACATCGGCGAGGCGCCGGGTTACCCCGTTCACTCCGCGCGGCGGCCCGAATTCCAGTGGCTGGTCACTGCCCATGACGCGCATCAAAGCATGTAGGCCAGCTCTATCAGGCTGGTCTCTGTTCCGCTGCCGATGTTGAAGATCTCGTCTGTAGCGACGATTCCGCAGCGAGCAAGTTCGCGCGCGCGATGTCGTCGGTAAAGACAAAGTCCATCGTCTGCACGCCGTCCCCCAAGATGAGCGGGGGCTTCCCGGCCTCGATCCGCTCCATCCACCGGACGAGTACTTCAGTGTACACTCCGTAAATATCCATACGAGGGCCGTACACGTTGAAGTAGCGCAGGGCGACGTAGTCTAGGCCACGCATGGCATGAAAACTCCGCAGCAGCCCCTCGTTGAAGGTCTTGGCGGCTCCGTACAAGGTGTCGTTGGCGTATGGGTGATGGCGTTCGGGCGTCGGAAACTCGTCGGCGAGCCCGTAGACCGATGCTGACGACGCGGCGACCACCTTACGCACCCCCGCATCTGCCGCTGCCTCAACGACTTCGTAGGTGCCATCGACCAGAACTTCCAGTGCGAGCCTCGGCTCGGTGGCGCACTGAGTGATCCTGATTGCTGCCAGATGGAACACCAAGTCGATGCCTTGCCATGAGGCTGGTTACCAGATGGCGGTTGCGGATATCTCCCTCGACCAGCCGGACTTTCCCACGCCGAGTGCCCCGGCGAGATTCTCTCGTCGTCCGCGGACAAAGTTGTCGAGCATGATGACCTCATAGGCCCCGGCCGCGACCAGCTGGTCGACCATCGTGGAGCCGATGGTGCCCGCACCGCCGGTAACAAGACAGCGCTGCCCTTTGATCAATTGCCTGCCTCCACCGTCACTGGAATACTGGTACCGCCTTCTTCCGCGCTCCGCGATGCAGCCTCAAGCACGCGAGCACTCGCAGGCCCGCCCAGCCATCGGTAATTGGTGCCCGGCTTTCTGTGATCGCGCTGGCGAACTCGGCCATCACCGACGGGAGCGCCTCCTTTCTCGGCAGGGCCGGGAGCGGATGTCGCCGATCCGGTAGGAGATAAGCGTCTGCCTGCGCTCATCCGGTGCCAGCGAGTCGGCGGGCAACCGGTCCACGCCACGGTCATGGATCATGAGCCGCGCTGGTGGGTTCATGTCGTCCCAGACAATCGTCCGGCGCGATCCCCCGATCACCGTCGTTCGTATCTTCATTGGACTCAGCCAGTTGACGTTAATGTGCGCGAGGACACCCGTGGACAGCCAGACAGAAAAGTGGGCGAGGCAAGCGCGCCCGGTTCCGATCGGGTCAGCCGTGTGGGCCGCCACCGCCACCGGCACGACCTCATCGGGCAGCACAAAGTCCAAGATCGAGAGGTCATGTGGGGCGAGGTCCCACAGCACGTCCATGTCGGGTTGTACCAGCCCGAGGTTAACCCGGACGGAGTCGACGAACTGCACCTCGCCGATTTCTCCGGACTGGATGAGCTCCCGGATCCGCCGCACCACGGGCGTGTAGCAGTAGGTGTGATCGCACATCAGCACCCGGCCGGTGCGCTCGGCCAGCTAGGCCAGCTTCTCGCCTTCGGCAACCGAGGCGGTCAGTGGCTTCTCCACCAGGACATGCTTGCCCGGCCTCGAGGGCCGCGCGCACGAGGTCGAAATGCGTGGCCGCAGGGGTAGCGACCGCGACCGCGCCACTTCCGGGTCGGCGAGCACCTGCTCGTAGCTGGAGGTGGCCTGCACTGGCGTGTAGGGATCGAGAACTGCCTGCGCACGGGCCAGATCGACGTCGCAAATGTACTTCAGGCGGAAGTCGGGAGTTACCCGTGCCGCCCGGATCAGATTGGGCCCCCAGTAGCCCGCGCCGATAACGGCCAGCCCGATTGGCGACATGCGTCACCCTCCCGATCGTCAGTTGCGTTCGAGCGGGCCTTGCCATCAGAAGCCCGCGTCTCAACGGCGGTGCACGCCAAGCCACACGGCCGGTTGACCACTAAGTTGACGCCCAACCTAGCCAGCGGGATGACAAGCTGATCACACTTTGCCGTAGTTTGATCAAATCTGCTGGTCATTCGCATCTTCGGGACTCAGAGGAAGCGGGCCCGCGGGGGCAGCTACCCCCGGCCGTCGGCCGTTCGCAACGTCCCGTTGCCCTCGGCGTACTCCTCGCCCGTCTGCGGGCATCTCCACCGGCCATCGCCGGCATCCTGCAAGGGCACTCCGGCGCGGCCCACCCACCCGATCCGGCGCGCAGGCACCCCGGCGACCAGAGCGAAGTCCGGCACGTCCCGCGTGACGACCGCACCGGCCGCGACCAGGGCCCAGCGGCCGATGACGACGCCGGCCACCACGACTGACCGCGCGCCGAGCGACGCGCCTTGCCGGACGAGCACGCCGCGGGCGGCCCAGTCCTGCGGCCTCTTGAGCTTGCCCGCCACGTCCGTCGAGCGTGGATACATATCGTTCGTGAGCACCACGGCCGGGCCGATGAACACCCCGTCCTCTAGCTGGGCGGGCTCGTAGACCAGTGCATAGTTCTGCAGCTTGACATTATCTCCGATGATCACACCAGGACCCACATAGGCGCCCCGGCCCACGATGCAGCCGCGGCCCAGCCTGGCGTTCTCGCGGACCTGGGCGAGATGCCAGACCGTTGTGCCCTCGCCGAGCGTGGCCCGGTCGTCCACATCGGCCGAGGGTTGGACCTGCGCACCGTCCACGGTCGGCTCCTTCTTCCACGTCACAGGGTCTGGCGTTACGGATGTTCCCCGGGCCATGGCGGCCCCGGCCCAGGACATGTCCTGACACGGCGACCGCTAGCCGTGCATACTTACCCGCTGTGATGAGTATCGTCATACCAGCGCACAACGAGGCCCGCGTGATCGGGCGCCTGCTTGGGCAGCTTGTCTCTGCCGTGCGCCCGGATGAGCTGGACGTCATAGTGGTGGCCAACGGGTGCACCGATGATACGGCCGAAGTGGCGGCGGCGTTCGGCCCGCCGGTCCGGGTGGTCTCGATTCCGGTCGCCTCCAAGCGGGCGGCGCTGGTCGCGGGCGACGAGGCGGCCCGTGATTTCCCCCGTATGTACGTGGATGCCGACGTCGAACTAGGAACCAAGGACGTCCGGGCGCTGGAAGAGGCACTGCGCCGCTCGGGCGCGCTCGCGGCCGGCCCGCAGCGGATGCTCGCGCTCTCCGGAAGCCCCTGGCTGGTTCGCTGGTACTACGACGTCTGGGCGCGGCTGCCCGAGGTCCGCAGCGGGCTGTTCGGGCGAGGGGTCATCGGGTTGAGCGAGGCCGGGCACGCGCGCGTCGCCAGCCTTCCCCCGCTGCTCGCTGACGACCTCGCGGCGTCGCTCGTGTTCGCGCCGGACGAGCGCGTCATCGTGCCTGGTGCGCAGGTGGTCATCCACCCGCCGCGGACCGCGGGTGATCTGCTCCGCCGCCGGGTCCGCGCCACGATGGGCGTGACTCAGGTCGAGCAGGAGGAGGGTGCGCCCGGATCGACGGCGCGCACCCGCCCGGCGGACCTTCTCGCGATCATCGGCTGGAACCCGCGGATGGCTCTGCGGGTCGGGGTGTTCGCGGCCGTGGCCGTGCTGGCCCGGCTGCGGGCCCGCCGGGCCGTACGGAACCGTGACTACTCGAAGTGGCTGCGGGACGAGAGCAGCCGCCGGTAGGGCACGCTCTTGGCCCCGGCCTCGCGGGCCGGGCCGGCGGCGATCACCGTTCGAGGTCAGGGCCCGGTCTGCGCATTTGGCGGGACAAGCCGGAATATGTCAACCATCCTTATCGATCAGGCGTCTTTCTTATGCCGCTGGGGGGCGAGAGTTCCGGTCGGGTCAGGAGACGGGTCACGAGACGGGTTGGGAGATGGGGATAAAGCGTGTCAGGTAACAGCGCTGTTACCCGTCGAAGTCCGGCGGCCGGGGTGCGCCGGGCGACGAGCAACCCGGCCGCGTGGACCAGCGCATACCTGCGCAAGGCGGCGGTGGCCGACGTCGCGTGCGCTCTGGTGGCCGGGGTGCTGGCCCTGGCGGCCTACGACGTCCACTACCACAGATGGACCCACCAGACCGCTGCTTACCTGGCCTTCACCGCTGTCCTGCCCATCCTCTGGTGGCTGTCGGTGGCGGTGGCGGGAGGGTATGACTCCCGGTTCATCGGAGTCGGTACTGACGAGTTCCGCAGGGTGCTAAACGCGGCGGTGAGCCTGACCGCCACCGTGGCCATCATCTCCTACGCGCTAAAGCTGGAGTTCGCCCGCGGCTATGTGGTGGTCGCGCTGCCCAGTGCGACGATCTTCGATCTGGTCGTGAGGCACCGCCTCCGCAGGCGGCTGCACCGGCGCCGGAGCCGCGGCGCCTGCATGCGGCGGGTGGTGGCTATCGGCCACGCGCCGGCGGTCGCCGATCTCATAGCGGAACTGCGCCGGGGTACCTACCATGGCCTTTCGGTGGTAGGCGCCTGCCTGGCCGGCGGGACGATGCTGAACGAGATAGCGGGCGTCCCGGTCTACGGGGGCTTGGGCAGCGTGACGGCGGCCGTTGGGCAGTTCCGCGCGGATACCGTGGCCGTGCTCGCCTGCCCCGAAATGAACGGCATCCGGTTGCGCGAGCTCGCCTGGGATCTGGAGAAGACGGGCACGGATGTCTGCGTCGCGCCCGCCCTGCTGGACGTCGCGGGGCCCCGCACGACCATCCGCCCCGTCGCCGGGCTACCGCTGCTGCACGTGGACCATCCAGAACTTGACGGTGGCAAGAAGGTCATCAAGGAAGCGTTCGACCGGGCGCTGGCCCTCACCGGGGTGATCCTGCTGGCGCCCGTGTTCGCCGTCATCGCGCTGGCCATCAAGTTCAGCGACCGCGGGCCGGTGTTCTTCAAGCAGACCAGGGTCGGGAAAGAAGGCCACACCTTCACCGTCTGGAAGTTCCGGACGATGGTGGTGGACGCGGAAAAGCGGAAGGCAGAGCTTACGGCGCACAACGAGGCCGCCGGGGCGCTGTTCAAGATGCGCCGGGACCCGCGGGTGACCCGGGTCGGCGTCTGGCTGCGCCGCTATTCCCTCGATGAGCTTCCCCAGCTGTTCAATGTGCTGTTCGGGGATATGTCACTGGTCGGGCCCAGGCCCGCGCTGCCGGCCGAGGCAGCGAGGTATGGCGATCACATGCGGCGCCGGCTCGTGGTCAAACCCGGCATGACCGGCTTGTGGCAGATCAACGGGCGGTCGGACCTGCCGTGGGACGAAGCGGTGCGCCTCGACCTTCGGTACGTGGAGAACTGGTCTTTCATCCTGGACCTGCAGATTCTCTGGAAGACCGTGTCGGCGGTCATGGGCGGATACGGCGCCTATTAGTGTCCTGAGTCGTCAGTCCGGCCGCAGTTGTGGCGAGGGCGGCGCTGGCGCGTGTTGTGCGCCGGGTGGCCAGGGCCGTGGCAGACACTAGCCCCAGCCCGGTCAGGGACCGACCGACGCGCCGGTGCTGTCCCAGATGTTGCCCGACCAGGCGTTGCCGGGCGCAGTTGAGTTGAAGTCTGATACGTGACCGTAGTAGCCGGCCTGTGGATAGTAAATGGTGCTGAACCGGTTATCGACTATCCGGATGTTGTACGCTTGCCGGCCGCCCGGATTCTGGCCGCCGTAGACGGTGTAACCGCCGCCGGCCATTAGGTTTCCAGTGATAAGCACGTTGGCCTCGACGCCAAAGTCCTCGAACAAGCTGATCGCGTCGGTCTGGCCGTACTTGTTCAAGACCGTGTTGTGCTGGATGGCCAGGGGCGCAGTCCCCCCGTTCGAGGTGATGCCATTGAGATGATCCCCAGCGCTGTATCCCATATCGTGGATATAGTTGCTCTCGATAAGCCCCGCGTATACCTGCACGCCGGTGGAGGTATGCCAGATGTTGTTGCGCAGGACCTTGGTACCGGTGCAGGTACCGTAGATATCCTTGATCCCGACCAGGAGCCGCTGGGCGCCCGCAGAGGCGCTGAAGATGGTCGAGTCCTCGACCGTCACGTTGCTGGTGTTCCGCAGGCTGATCCCGAATTCGTCTCCGGTAGCGGTGATCCGCACGTCCTTGATGGTCACGTTCGATGCGGACACGTCAACGTTGTATGGAATGGAGAGTCCTTGTAGCACCGCTCCATTGCCGTCAACCTCGACCCAGCCGCGTGAGTCGTAGTGCCAGCCGGGGCCGCCCGAGACCTGACCGGGAACCGACCGCAGGCTCATGCCGGATGGCACCCCCGTATTCGTAGCGTCCGGATACCCGCATACGTGCGGGTCAGCGCCACAATTGTGGAGTGCAGGATCGTAGGCCGGTATTCCACCTGTCATTGACGGTGACACCGCGCCTTCTGAGGCCTGCGACTGCCCCGGCAGGCCGGCCGCGCTTGTCGCGCCGGCGGGCCGGTTCCCGTGCGTCAGCACCAGCGTCGCGCCCAGCGCCACAAGCAGCGCCGCTGCGACTGCTGCCCCCGCTATGACGATGCGGCGGGTCCTGCGTCCGGGTGGCTGTAGCCTTCGCCGTTGCGTCATTCCCCGGGGCCTCTCTTTTCGCGGCGCAGACTGAGCATGTCCGCCACGCGCTCCTGCTGCCGGTCGGTGATCTCGGCCAACATCAGCAGGCTGAGCAGCGCGCGGTGCTCGGCCGACGGCTGGGAATGCGCCTTGAGTGGTTCCCAGCCCAGCAAACGCGGTCATGAGACGGAGGGGGGACTGAGCCGCCGCATGCGGGCGCAGCCACGAAGTCTAGGGTATTGCCACCGCGCGCCCGGCCGCGTGTATACGGTCACATCCATGCATAAGTGGCTACAGTTAGCTACACGTACATTTCGGGCTCGAGGCCACGAGTGATCGGTTCTCGGAGATCGTCCGGCCATGACGGGCCCAGCGTGGCAGCCAGCGCCTGATGCCGTTCGGCCTACCCAGCGCTGGAGGAATCGGAGAGCGTGCGATGAGTTCGGTCAGCGTCGTCATTCCGTGCTACAACTACGGTCGCTTCCTGCGTGAGGCCGTAGGCAGCGCGCTGGACGACCAGCCCGGGGTCAACGTGCGGGTCCTGGTCATCGATGACGCCTCCCCGGATGGCAGCGCCGAGGTGGCTAAGGAGATCGCTGCCGCTGACCCCCGCGTCGAGGTCCACTTCCACGGGACTAACGAGGGGCCGATCGCGACCTACAACGAGGGCATCCTCGAGTGGGCTGAAGGCGACTACACGGTACTGCTGTCGGCTGACGACCGGCTCACCGCAGGGGCTCTGGGCCGCGCCACGAAACTGTTGGAGGCCCATCCGGGCGTCGGCTTCGTCTACGGGCATCCGGTGCACTACCAGCAGGGGCACCCGCCGCAGCCGGCCCGGACCTCGGTACGAGGCTGGACAGTGTGGCCTGGCCTTTGGTGGCTCAAGCGGCGGTTCCGGGATGGCAAGTCCGTCATCACCTCTCCGGAGGTGGTGGTGCGCACGTCGATGCAGAAGCGCGTGGGTGGATACAGCCCGCAGCTGCCTCATTCGTGCGACATGGAGATGTGGATGCGCCTGGCCGCTCAGGGCGACGTGGGCTACCTGCGCGGTGTTGACCAGGCGTACTACCGGATGCACGGGCAGAACATGACCATCGACCGGCCTCTCCTCGTGGATCTGCGGCAGCGGGAACTGGCTTATGAGGCGGTACTCGAACGCTGCGCCGACAAGCTGCCGGATCGGGCCCGGCTGTCCGATGTCGTTCATCGCAACCTCAGCCGGGAGGCGCTGTGGGCCGCTGCCCGCGCGTACGACCGGGGACGCACGGGGCAGATGCCCGTTGACGAACTGATCGCCTTCGCGTCCGAGTGCTGGCCCACGGCCAGCCGGATGCCCATCTACCGCGCGCTCCAGCTGCGTCAGCGCATCGGGCCGCGCGCGATGCCGTACCTCCAGCCGTTCGTCGTGTCCGCTGTCGCCCGCAAAGCCCAGAATTGGTGGTGGTGGCAGTCGTGGGCCCGGCGGGGCCTGTAGCGGGGTCAATGCCACGGCCGCCGTGAGCACCCGCCAAGGGCGGCCGCCGGCAGACGCGTATGGCGGAAGGGACTGCTATCACGCCACGCGGCTGGCCGCGGCGAAGTACGCTGTCTTTCCATCCTAGGCGCTTGATCTCGGCACACTGCGGCTGCGCCGGGGATCGTGGTGCGGCGCTGGATCGCGTTACGGACCACACACCCTGAGAACAGGTAGGGCAGGCCGCCCAGTTCCGGGTCTGGCGGCGGATGGCTGAGGAGGATTTTTGTCCAGCTGGCTGCTGCACCGTGCCATCCGAACGGCCCGCGCGGTGCGAGTCGTGGTCGCCCGGCCGCCGTATGTCCCACCCGGCCACTTCTATTCGCCTCTTACTACCGATCTAGATGTTGACCGCGCTCTGACCTGGGCCGGAGCACCGGGTATCGAGATGGCTGAAGCCGCTCAGCTGGCCTTTGCCGCTGAGTTCCAGCCGTTACTGGAAGAGCCTGCACCCGGGCCACGTTATGACCCGCATAACTCTATGTATGGACCCGGTGACGCAGCTGTTTACCGGGCGATGCTGGCCCATCTACGGCCGGCCCGCGTCATAGAGGTCGGCTCCGGCTACTCGACGGCACTCGCCCTGGATGAGGCGGACGCTAATGCAGACCTCTCAGGACTAGAGATCACCTGCATCGAGCCATTCCCGGAACGCCTGCTCGGTCTCATGAAGCCGTCCGATCATGCTCGTCTCACGCTTCTGCGCGAGCCCGTCCAAGGCGTTGACCCTGCTGCCTACGCGCAGCTTGCATCACGGGATGTGCTCTTCATTGATTCAACGCATGTAGTGAAGGCTGGTTCGGACGTGGTCTGGCTTTTCCTGCACGTCCTGCCACAGCTCGCGCCAGGAGTCGTGGTCCACGTCCATGATGTCTTCTGGCCGTTCGAGTACCCCGCTGAATGGCTGCGGGAGCATCGCGACTGGACGGAGAATTACCTGCTTCACGCATTCCTGATCGGAAACGCCAGCTGGGAGATCCTGTTTTTCTCCTCGTGGTTCTGGCGCTGCCATCCGGACCTGGTCCCCCAGCGGCTCGCGTCCGAGCAGCCCGGCTCGATATGGCTCCGCCGGGTGCGGTGATCTGGTCCTCCGCGTCCACCGGGGCGGCTAGTACCACTCTTCCCAGTTGTCGTAGCCACCGGCCAGCGCAGCGCGGAACAGCATCGGCCGGTCAATCCGGGTGATGAATGTGCGCGGGACGGTGCCCTCGGGGCGGGTGTTGACGCACTGCGCGTACACCGTCGTATAGCCAGCCTCAGCCGCGGCCCGACCGGCGGCCTGGGTCCAGTTGCCGGACTGACCCAGCGGGATGGCGAACTCGTCGGTTTCCACGTCCAGCACGCGTCTCAACCGCTCACGGGAGACTTCGAGTTCCCGGCGCGCCTCTCCTGGCTCGAGCCGAGCGAAGTCGGGATGGGTGACCGAGTGGCTCGCGAGACTCATCCCGGCCTCGCGCAGCGCACTCACACCCTTCCAATCGAGCACCAGGCCATAGCGATCCGGCCGCTGCCCGTCGGCCCATCCGGTGACCACGAACGCGGTGGCGGGAATGCCGTGGTGCCGCAGGACCGGCACGGCGTGGGTCAGCACGCTGCTCACTCCGTCGTCAAAGGTCAGTGCGAGCTGCTGCTTGTTGGGCTCGGCCATTACCTCGGCGGGGGTGGCGAAGCTCCAGCCGTCGTCCACAGCGATCTGCAGATGCCGCTCGAATTCGCGCGGGTGGACGTCATTCACCCCCCACTCCGGTGTCCCGATCGAGTGGTAAGCGAGAATCCGACCTCGCGTGGCCGGGGTGCGTCCAGCCGCCGTCCGGGCGGCCAGAGTCCAGCGCTCAAGCCTGATCCGTCCCCCGACGGCACCGCGATAGGCAACCCGAGCAGGCCGGGAACAGCTCAGCGAATGACGAAGCGACCCCATCGCCAACCTGGTGCCCGCCCTCTCCTCGGCGGGGCGTAGCCGGTACCGGAGGCCACGCTGCGGCCGATCGCGGTTGATTGTAGCCCGCGGGCCCAGGCCAGATGTGAGAACTCTGGGAGACGCGGACGGCCAGGACGGTCCTGCGCGAACCGGTGCCCGCAGGACATGGCCTAGCCTGTCGTCGTCGGAGTCCCGCCCGGAACGGAGCCGGCCTGTTGGCATACGACGATGACCTCGCCCGTGACCTGGCCGCCCAGGCGGGCCAGTTCCTGCTCGCCCGGCGGGCCGCCGGCGGTACCCCCGACGAGCTGCGCCAGGCGGGCGACCGGCTGGCCCATGAGTTCCTGGCCGCCGAACTCGCCCGGCTGCGGCCCGGTGACGCGGTCCTGTCTGAAGAGGGGCGGGACGGCCCGGCGCGGCTGACGGCCGCCCGGGTCTGGATCGTTGACCCGCTGGACGGGACGAGGGAGTTCGGCGAAGCCGGACGGACAGACTGGGCCGTCCACGTTGCCCTGTGGCAGCAGGGTGAGCTGACCGCCGGGGCCGTCGCGCTCCCCGCCCAGGGCAAAGTCCTCAGCACGGCCGAGCCTCCGCCGCCCCCCGCCCGGGGGCCGGGCGGCACGCTGCGCCTCGTGGTCAGCCGGACGAGGCCTCCGGAGTTCGTCGAACGGCTCACCGCGCTGGCCGGCCTGACGCCAGTGCCGCTCGGCTCGGCCGGAGCGAAGGCAGCCGCCGTGATCTGCGGGGAGGCCGACGCCTACGCGCACAGCGGGGGGCAGTACGAATGGGACTCCGCCGCACCGGTGGCCGTCGCCCTCGCCGCCGGGCTGCACGCCTCACGGCTCGATGGCTCGAAGCTGGAGTACAACCAGGCTGACCCGGCGTTGCCGGATATCCTGATCTGCCGCGCGGAACTCGCTGACCGACTGCTGGATGACATCCGGGTGGCACGACGTTCTCCTGAGTAGCGTTCCCGCCCCGGGAGTGCCGCCCGCCCCAGCCCGACGACCCGGAGTCTGCTTGATGGCCGTGATGCGCTCTGACTACTCGCTCTCCCAGCTTGAGGTGCTCGAAGCCGAGTCCATCCACATGATGCGTGAGGTCGCCGCCGAGTTCGAGCGGCCAGTCCTGCTGTTCTCCGGCGGCAAGGACTCGATCGTCATGCTCGCCCTCGCGGAACGGGCGTTCTGGCCGGCCAGGATTCCCCTCCCGGTCATGCACGTGGACACCGGCCATAACTTCGCCGAGGTGATCGAGTATCGCGACCGCCGGGCCGCCGAGGCGGGTGTACAGCTGGTGGTCGCTTCCGTCCAGGAGTCCATCGATGCGGGCCGGGTCGTCGAGGAGACCGGCCGGCGGGCCAGCCGCAACCGGCTGCAAACGACCACCCTGCTCGACGCGATCGAGGAGCATCAGTTCGACGCGGTGTTCGGCGGCGGCCGCCGGGACGAGGAGAAAGCCCGGGCCAAGGAGAGGGTCTTCTCCTTCCGCGACGAGTTTGGCCAGTGGGATCCGAAGAACCAGCGTCCCGAGCTGTGGAACATCTTCAACACCCGGATCCACAAGGGCGAGCACATCAGGGTGTTCCCGCTGTCCAACTGGACCGAGCTGGACGTCTGGCAGTACATCGACCGGGAGAAGCTTGACATCCCGTCCATCTACTTCGCGCACTCCCGCCGGGTGTTCGAGCGGGACGGCATCATGCTCGCGGACAACGACTTCATCCCGAGAGGGCCGGACGAGACCGTGTTCGAGACCCGGGTCCGCTACCGCACCGTCGGCGACATGACCTGCACCGGGGCGGTGGAGTCCACCGCCGCGACCATCGCCGAAGTGATCGCCGAGATCACCGCCACCCGGGTCACCGAGCGCGGCCAGACCCGGGCCGACGACCGGGCCAGCGAGGCCGCCATGGAGGATCGCAAGCGGGAAGGGTACTTCTGATGCCGGGCACATCCACGGCCGGAGCGGTGACCGCGGAGGGCGGCCGGCCCACGGACATCCTGCGCCTGGCCACCGCGGGCTCGGTCGATGATGGCAAGAGCACCCTGATCGGGCGCCTGCTTTACGACTCCAAGGCGATCCTCGAGGACCAGCTCGCGGCCGTCGAGCGGACCAGCCGGGCCCGGGGTGAGGAATACACCAATCTCGCCCTGCTGACCGACGGCCTGCGCGCCGAGCGGGAGCAGGGAATCACGATCGACGTCGCCTACCGCTACTTCGCCACGCCGCGGCGCAAGTTCATCATTGCCGACACGCCTGGTCACATTCAGTACACCCGGAACATGGTGACCGGTGCCTCCACCGCCGACCTGGCGATCATCCTGGTGGACGCCCGCAACGGGCTGACCGAGCAGAGCAGGCGGCACGCCTTCCTGGCCACGCTGCTCCGGGTGCCGCATCTGGTGCTCGCGGTGAACAAGATGGACCTGGTCGACTACGACCAGGCCACGTTCGAGCGGATCAGCGAGGAGTTCGCGGCGTTCGCGGCGAAGCTGGCGATCGGCGACCTCACCTTTGTCCCGATCTCCGCCCTGCACGGCGACAACGTGGTGCAGCGGTCGGCCAGCATGTCGTGGTACGAAGGCCCGTCGCTGCTCCACCACCTGGAGCATGTGCACATCGCCTCCGACCGGAACCTGATCGATGTCCGGTTCCCGGTGCAGTACGTCATCCGGCCGCACCAGGCCACCGACCCGGAGTTGCACGACTACCGCGGATACGCCGGCCAGGTGGCCGGCGGCGTGCTCAAGCCGGGCGATGAGGTGATGCACCTGCCGTCCGGGCTGACCACCAGGATCCAGCGGATCGACACGGCCCAGGGTGCGATGCCCGAGGTGTTCCCGCCGATGTCGGTGACCCTGGTCCTCGAGGATGACCTGGACATCTCGCGCGGGGACATGATCTGCCGGCCGAACAACCAGCCGTCGGTATCGCAGGACATCGAGGCCATGGTCTGCTGGATGTCCGACAGCAGGACCCTGGCCCGGCGCGACCGGCTGGTGGTCAAGCACACCACCCGCACGGTCAAGGCCATCGTCCGTGACCTGCATTACCGGCTCGACGTGAACACGCTGCACCGGGACGAGACGGCGCCCAGCCTCGGGCTCAACGAGATAGGCCGGGTGAGCCTGCGGCTGACCCAGCCGCTGTTCTGCGACCCGTACACCCGGAACCGGCAGACCGGCGGGCTGATCCTTATCGACGAGGCGACCAACGCCACGGTCGGCGCCGCGATGATCACGGAAGGACGCTGAGGTCGCCCGTGAACCTGCTCAGCCTGCACCAGTGGCTCTATTCGAAGACGGGCGGCCGGGTCGGCCACCGGCTCATCGGCGTGCCGTCCCTGCTGCTGCGCACCACCGGACGGAAATCCGGCACGATCCGGACCAGCGCCCTCGTCTACGCCAAGGACGGGGACAGCTACCTGCTGGTCGCCTCGAATGGCGGATCGGACCGGCCTCCTGGATGGCTGTTCAACATTCAGGCCGATCCGAAGGTCGAGATCCAGGTCGGGAGGTGTACCACGCCGGCCACGGCCAGGGTGGTAAATGCCGCCGACCCGGAGTATCCGCGCTTGTGGAAGGCTGTCAACGACAACAACCATGGCCGGTATGACGGTTACCAGGCGAAGACGTCCCGGGCCATCCCGGTCGTGGCGGTAACGCCCGCGCCGTGACCTCAGGGCCGCGGCCACCTGGCCGGGGCCCGGCCCACGAAGAGCCCCCGCCCAGGCCCAGGAGGCAGGCCCAGGCCCAGGAAGGCACCGTGACGTCCTTCGACCACCTTCGGGATTATGTCGCCATGCCGCGGCTGACCGGGCTGAAGCTCTCGCCGGACGGCAGCTGGCTGGCGGCCACCGTCCAGGCCCTCTCGCCGGACGGCAAGAAGTTCTCCTCCAGCATCTGGCGCATCGCCACCGGCCAGCCGGGTGCTGTTGGTGATCACGCAGCGGTGCGGCTGACCCGGTCGGCCGAGGGTGAGACCAGCCCGGAGTTCGTCCCGGACGGCGGCTTGCTGTTCCTGTCCGGGCGGCCGGCCCCAGCCGCGGGCCCGCCGTCGGCCAGTGAGAATAAGGAGAAGCTCGCGCTGTGGCTGCTCCCGCCGGGTGGCGGCGAGGCACGCCAGATCATGGCCCCCCCCGGCGGGGTGACCGGCCTGGCCACGGCCAGGAACGCGATGCTGGTCGCGCTCGCCTCACCGGTTCTGCCCGGGGCGCTGGGGATCGCCCAGGACGCCGAGCGCCGGCGGGCGCGCAGCGACGCGGGTGTCACCGCGATCTTGCACGAGTCCGCCCAAGTCCGGTACTGGGACCACGACCTGGGCCCGGACGAATCGCGGCTGCTGCTGGCCGACGTCGGCACCCCCCGCATCGGCGAGGCTGGCGGGGCCGGAGAGGTCAGCGGGGTCAGCGGGGCCGGAGAGGCGGGCGCCGGGCCGGAGCCGCGGGATCTCACCTCCGAGCCGGGCCGCGCGCTGGACGAGCAGCATTTCGAGCTGACCCCGGACGGCCGGCTCGCTGTCACTGGATGGACCGTCTGGGACGACACTGGCAGCAGGCGTCACGAGCTTGCCGTCATCGACTGCACCACCGGCGAGCGCGGCACGCTGCTGTCCGCCCCCGGCTTCGATTTCCTCGCCCCACGCATCTCACCGGACGGCAGGTCGGTGCTGTGCATCAGGGAGACACACGAGACCTACCAGCGTCCCGGGGACGTCACCCTGGTCATCGCGCCGCTGCCGAAGTGCGCGGCCGGCGACGCCACGGACTCAGCGGGCCGGGCGGTCAAGGATCTGCTCGCGGGGTTCGACCGCTGGCCGGTATCGGCGGCCTGGGCCGTTGAGGATCGTTGCATATATTTCGCGGCCGATGACGGCGGCCGGTGCCCGATATTCCGCGCCGACACCAGCACTGGTGCCGTCACGAAGATCACCACCGACGACGGCGCTTATTCCAGCCTGAGCCCATCGCCGGATGGCCGGTATCTCTATGCGCTGCGGGCGGCGGTCAACAGCCCGCCCGCCGCGGTCCGCATCGATCTCGCCGCGCCCGCTGCCGAGCCGCAGCGGCTGGCCGGCCCAGCCGGGCCGGCGGAACTGCCCGGCCGGCTGACCGAGATCGAGGCGGCGGCGGACGACGCCGTGCCGATCCGCGGCTGGCTCGCGCTGCCGTCCGGTGCGTCGGCGGCCGCGCCCGCGCCGCTCCTGCTCTGGGTCCATGGCGGTCCGCTGGCCAGCTGGAATTCCTGGTCGTGGCGGTGGAACCCGTGGTTGATGGTGGCCCGCGGCTACGCGGTGCTGCTGCCGGATCCCGCGCTGTCCACCGGGTACGGCCGCGATTTCATCGCCCGCGGCCACGGCGAGTGGGGTGCCCGGCCGTTCACCGATGTGATGGCGATCACGGATGCCGCGGTGGCGCGCCCGGACATCGACGGATCGCGCACCGCCATGATGGGCGGTTCGTTCGGCGGCTACATGGCCAACTGGATCGCGGGCCATACCAGCCGGTTCCGGGCCATCGTCAGCCACGCGAGCGTGTGGGCGCTGGACCAGATGTTCGGCACGACCGACCTGCCCGCCGAGTGGCGCCGGACGTTCGGCAGCCCGCAGGCCCATCCAGAACGTTACGCCGCCAACTCGCCGCACCTGCACGCGGCGAGCATCGTCACACCCATGCTGGTGATCCACGGCGACAAGGACTACCGGGTGCCGATCGGCGAGGCGCTGCGCCTGTGGACCGATCTGGCGGACGCCCGGGGCGGTCTGGCCGGGGCCAAGTTCCTGTACTTCCCGGACGAGAACCACTGGGTCCTGACCCCGGGCAACGCGGTCATCTGGTACGAGACCGTGCTGGCGTTCCTCGCCGAGCACGTCCTCGGCGAGCCCTGGCAGCGCCCCGACCTCCTCTAACCCCGGTCCCCCCGCTCTCTGCGACGGTCCTCCCACACCGGTCCCCCCGTAGGCCCGGCGCTTTCTCCGACGGTCCTGGGTTCAGAGGGGGCTCAGAAGTTGTGCCGAGAGCCCTGAGAATCCCGCGCGGCATGCTTCTCGTATCGACGAAGACCGGCAGAACCGCTGCCGGCGAACACGCAGGAGGCAACCGTGAACGCCCTGGTTCTGGCCAATTTCCCACTGGCCGCCCTGGTGATGCTGGCGATCGTCGGCATCCCGCTGTGGATGATCTTCAAGCGCCCGGTGACGGCCCCGGATTACGCGGATGCACGGGCTTACTTCCGGGCGAAGGCCGCCCGGGCCCGCGCGGTCAGCACGGTTGGCGCCCCCACGCGCATCGGCCTGGCCCCCGCCCGCAGCAACGCAGACCGCGCTGCCCAGCCGACCCGTGCGGCGGCCTGACCCAGCGGGGTACGCCCCCCAGCGCCGGCCACATTGATGGCGCCAGGCCGGCGCTGTGCCAGGGTAGGTGCATGACACGCGCGAACCTGGACAAGCGGCCCGCCGAGGTCTCCGCCATGTTCGACCGGGTCGCGGAGCGCTACGACCTGCTGAACGACGTGCTCTCGCTCGGCCAGGACCGCTGGTGGCGCCGGGTGGTGGCCCGGATCGTCGGGGCGAAGGCAGGCGAGCGCGTCCTTGACCTCGCGGCGGGCACCGGAAGCTCGTCGTTCCCCTTTACCACGGCCGGCGCGCAGTGCGTGGCCTGCGACTTCTCGCTGGGCATGCTCCAGGTGGGCGCGCGTGCGCACGCTGGCGCGGTCAGTTTCGTGGCTGGTGACGCCCTCCGGCTGCCGTTCGCGGACCAGGCCTTCGACGCGGTCACGATCTCCTTCGGCCTGCGCAACGTCGCCGATCCGGACGCCGCGCTGGCCGAGATGCTGCGCGTCACCAAGCCGGGCGGGCGGCTGGTGATCTGCGAGTTCGGGCATCTTTCCTGGCGCCCGCTGAACACCCTCTACGAGCGCTACCTGAGCACCGCGCTGCCGGCCGTGGCGCGGCGGCTGTCGCGCAATCCCGACGCTTACCATTACCTCGCCGAGTCCATCAAGGACTGGCCCGCCCAGGCGGGGGTCGCGCGGCGGATGGCCGCCGCGGGCTGGTCGGCAGTACGCTGGCGGGATCTGACCATGGGCGTCGTAGCCGTCCATGTCGCGCGCCGTCCGGCTGACGGCGGCTCGCCGCGAGGGACGCAAAGGGCCGGGTCGTCCGAGCTGCGACATACGGTCTAGACTCCGGAGAGAATACTTGTGAAGCGGTTCACAAGACAGTCAGGACAAGGTCCGTGACCCAGGAAGTTCCCCCCAACTCCGCCGCGGAACCTGCGCGCGGGACCAGCGCTCCGCGCCCGGCCACCGCGGCCGCGTCGGGCCGCGCGGCAACGTCAGGCCGCGCGGCAACGTCAGGCCGCGCGGCAACGTCAGGCCCAGCCGCGGAGGAGGCCGACGTCATCGTCGTGGGCGCCGGGCCGGCCGGCTCCGCCACGGCGTTCTACCTGGCCCAGGCGGGCCTGGACGTGCTCTTGCTGGATAAGGCCACGTTCCCCAGGGAGAAGGTCTGCGGCGACGGCCTGACCCCGCGCGGGGTAAGAGCCGTTCTCGGCATGGGGATAACGCCCGACGAGCGGGATGGCTGGATACCGAACCGGGGCCTGCGCATCATCGGCGGCGGTATCCGCCTCGAACTGCGCTGGCCCGAGCTGTCCAATTACCCGGGCTACGGCCTGGTGCGGACCAGGCTCGGATTCGACGAGACCCTCGCCCGCGCGGCGGAGAAGGCGGGCGTGCGGTTGCTCGAAGGGGTCAACGTGACCGGCCCGGTGCTCGACGACGAGGGCCGCATCACCGGGGTCACCGCCCGCCGGCCACCGGCCGCGGCGGAGACTAGCGTCGCGGCCACGGCGGAAACCGAAATAGATACTCAACGGACCTACCGGGCCCGTCTGGTCGTCGCGGCTGACGGGAACTCGTCGCGGCTGTCATTGGCGATGGGGCTGCGAAAGAGGGACGACCGGCCGCTGGGTGTGGCGGTGCGGACCTATTACACCAGTCCGCGGCACGACGATGACTACCTCGAGTCGTGGCTGGAACTCTGGGACAGTGACCGGCTGCTGCCCGGCTACGGCTGGATCTTCGGGATGGGCGACGGCACCAGCAACGTGGGCCTCGGCCTGCTGAACACGAGCGCCGCGTTTCAGAACATCGACTACCGCGGCATGCTGCGCCGCTGGCTGGCCGGGATGCCCGCGGAGTGGGGCTATACCGAGGAGAACCGGACCGCGCCGGTGCGTGGCGCGGCGCTGCCCATGGGCTTCAACCGGACTCCGCACTACACGCGCGGCCTGCTGCTGGTCGGCGACGCGGGTGGCATGGTCAACCCGTTCAACGGCGAGGGCATCGCCTACGCCATGGAATCGGGCGAGATCGCGGCCCGGGTAATCACCCAGGCCCTGGCGCAGCCCGACCGGCGCGGCGCGGAGAGCGTGCTCGCGGGCTATCCGCAGGCGCTGAAGGACGCCTACGGCGGCTACTACACTCTGGGGCGCAAGTTCGTCGCGGCGATCGGGAATCCGCGAGTCATGCAGTTCGCGACCAGGCACGGCATGCCGCGCCCGGCCCTGATGCGGATCGTCATGAAGCTCCTGGCCAACCTGACCGAGCCCAGTGGCGGCCATGCGACCGACCGGGTGATCAACGCACTGTCTAGGATTACGCCGGCGGCTTAGGCCATCCAGGCCGCCGCAGGCTGGGAGACACATGCTGGGGAGACAGAGGAAGGGAGGCGCGCGATGCTGAGCCTGTACGTGCCGATCCTGATACTTGGCGGCCTGGCCGCCTTCTTCGCGATCTTCTCGCTGGTGATGGGCGCGCTGGCGGGCCCGAAACGGTGGAACCGGGCCAAGCTCGAGGCCTACGAGTGCGGCATCGAGCCCACCCCGCAGGCACCAGGCGGCGGACGGTTCCCGGTGAAGTACTACCTGACGGCGATGCTGTTCATCCTCTTCGACATCGAGATCGTCTTCCTGTACCCGTGGGCCGTCGCCTTGGACCGGCTCGGGGCCTTCGGGCTGGTCGAGATGGTGACGTTCATCGGCACACTGCTGGTCGTGTACGCCTATGTGTGGCGGCGCGGCGGTCTGGAGTGGGACTAGGCCATGGGTCTGGAAGAGAAACTGCCGAGCGGGATCCTGCTCACCACGGTCGAGCAGGTGATCGGGTACGCGCGCAAGAGTTCGGTCTGGCCGGCCACATTCGGCCTGGCCTGCTGCGCGATGGAACTGATCTCCACCGGCGGCCCGCGGCATGACATGGCCAGGTTCGGCATGGAGCGCGCCTCCAACACGCCGCGCCAGGCCGACCTGATGATCGTGGCGGGCCGGGTCAGCCAGAAGATGGCCCCCGTGCTCCGCCAGATCTACGACCAGATGTCCGAGCCCAAGTGGGTGATCTCGATGGGCGTCTGCGCGTCAAGCGGCGGGATGTTCAACAACTACGCGATCGTCCAGGGCGTCGATCACATCGTCCCGGTGGACATCTACCTGCCGGGCTGCCCACCGCGCCCGGAGATGCTGCTCGACGCGTTCGTGAAGTTGCACGACAAGATCCAGAACATGAAGCTCGGGGTGGATCGCGAACGCGAGGTGGCGGAACTGGAGCGGGAGCGGCTGCGGCGGCTGCCGCTGGCCCCGGACCTCCAGGGCCAGGGTCATGGCCAGCAGAGCCACGTGCCCAGCGCGGGGGCCGGCCAGTGAGCGAGGAAAATCTCCCTGACCCGGCCGCGCGGGCCGGCCAGGAGCGGCTGCACGAGCAGGTCGTCCGGACCGGCATGTTCGGCGCCGGCGGCACCGGCGACACCTCTGGTTACGGCGGGCTCCAGGTCCGCCGGGCTCTGGTGCAGTCCGCCCAGCGGCCCTACGGCTCCTACTTCGACGACGTCGCCGACGCCCTGACCGAGGCGCTGAAAGGGTCCGGCGAGGACTTCGACGCCGCGGTGGAGCGGGTCATCGTGGACCGTGACGAGCTCACCCTGCACGTGCGCCGGGAGCACCTGGTCGAGATGGCCCGGCTGCTGCGGGACGAGCCCACGCTCGGCTTCGAGCTGTGCGGCGGGGTCTCCGGCGTGCACTACCCCACCGATGCCGGGCGTGAGCTGCACGCCGTCTACCATCTATTGTCGATCACGCACAACCGGCGCATCCGGGTCGAGGTCAGCATTCCTGACGCCGATCCGCACGTGCCGTCGCTGGTGGGCGTCTACCCGACCTGTGACTGGCACGAGCGCGAGACCTGGGACTTCTTCGGGATCGTGTTCGACGGCCACCCGGCGCTGACCAGGATCGAGATGCCCGACGACTGGAAGGGCCACCCGCAGCGGAAGGACTACCCGCTCGGCGGGATCCCGGTCGAGTACCGCGGCGCCACCGTGCCGCCACCTGACGAGCGGAGGTCGTACACGTGACCACCGAGGACACAACCGAGGCTGAAGGCCGGGTCTACAACGTCGGCGGGCAGGACTGGGATGAGATAGTCGCCGCCGCCGACGAGGCGGGTGACCGCACCAGCGCCGAGCGCCTGGTGATCAACATGGGCCCGCAGCATCCCTCCACGCACGGCGTGCTCAGGCTGATCCTGACCCTGGAGGGGGAGACGGTGACCGAGTTGCGGCCGGTTATCGGGTACTTGCACACCGGAATCGAGAAGAATATGGAGTTCCGCACCTGGACCCAGGGAGTCACGTTCTGCACCCGGATGGACTACCTGTCGCCGATCTTCAACGAGACCGTGTACTGCCTGGCGGTGGAGAGACTCCTCGGCATCGAGGCGAAGATCCCGGAGCGCGCGAGCATTCTGCGGGTCCTGATGATGGAGCTCAACCGGATCTCCTCGCACATGATGGCGATCGGCACCTTCGGCCTGGAACTCGGCGCCACCACCGTCCTCCTGTACGGCTTGCGTGAGCGCGAGAAGGTGCTCGACCTGTTCGAGCTGATCAGCGGGCTGCGGATGAACCACGCCTACATCCGTCCGGGCGGCGTGTCGCAGGACCTGCCGCACGGTGCGCTGGAACGGATCCGGGAGTTCCTCCGCGTGATGCCCCCTCTCATCGGCGAACTGCGCGCGCTGCTCGACGCCAACCCGCTCTACCTGGCCCGGACCAAGAACATCGCCTACCTCGACCTGACCGGCTGCATGGCGCTCGGGGTCACCGGCCCGGTGCTGCGGGCCACCGGCCTGCCCTGGGACCTGCGCAAGAGCCAGCCCTACTGCGGGTACGAGACCTATGAGTTCGAGGTGCCGACCCAGGACACCTGTGACGCGTACGGCCGGTATCTGGTCCGGATGGCCGAAATGGACGAGTCCCTCAAGATCATTGAGCAGTGCGCCGACCGGCTGGCCGGGCCCCGGGCCGCCGACGACCGGGTCATGATCGCTGATCGCAAGATTGGCTGGCCGGCCCAGCTCGCGCTCGGCCCCGACGGCCTGGGCAACTCACCGGACCACATCGCGCACATCATGGGGCAGTCCATGGAAGCGCTCATCCACCACTTCAAGCTGGTGACCGAGGGCTTCCGGGTGCCGCCTGGGCAGGTGTACGCGGCGGTGGAGTCGCCCCGCGGCGAGCTCGGCTGCCATGTGGTCAGCGACGGTGGCACCCGGCCGTACCGGGCTCACTTCCGCGATCCGTCGTTCACCAACCTGCAGTCTCTGCCGGCCATGGCCGAAGGCGGCCTGATCGCCGACGTCATCGCGTCAGTGGCCAGTCTTGACCCTGTTATGGGAGGCGTGGACCGGTAATGCCGTTCAGCGACGAAGCGCGCAGAAGGCTGGGCGCGGACGCGACCCAGATCATCGGCCGCTACCCGCAGCCGCGGTCGGCCCTCCTGCCGCTGCTGCATCTGGTCCAGGCCGAGGAAGGGTACGTCTCCGCGGACGGCATCGGGTTCTGCGCAGCCCAGCTCGGGCTCACCGAGGCGGAGGTCACCGCGGTGACCTCCTTCTACACCATGTACAAGCACCGGCCGGTCGGCGAGTACCACGTCGGCGTGTGCACCAACTCGCTGTGCGCGGTGATGGGCGGCGATGTCATCTTCGCTGGCCTACAGGAGCACCTCGGCGTCGGCAACGACGAGACCACCGGCGACGGCAAGGTCAGCCTCGAGCATCTGGAATGCAACGCGGCGTGCGACTACGCACCTGTGATCATGGTCAACTGGGAGTTCTTCGACAACATGACCCCGCAGTCGGCCCGGGACCTGGTTGACGGGCTGCGATCGGGGGCGGACATCGCGCCGACCCGCGGTGCGCCGCGGTTGTGTACTTGGAAGCAGACGTCGCGGATCCTGGCCGGGTTCCCGGACGACCAGGCGACGGGCGGGCATACCGCGGGTCACGCGAGCCTGGCCGGTCTGCGGATCGCCAAGGAGCACGGCTGGACACCCGATTCCGGCGATCCGGACGACCCGGGAAATGGGGTGCGGCCATGACCGAGGACATGCCGGATGCGACGGCCGCCCCCGCGGCTAACACAATCCTCACCCCTGAACTCACCGCGTACTGGGATGAGCCCGACTCTTTCACCCTGGCGGGCTACCGGCGCCACGGCGGGTACCGCGCGCTGGCCAAGGCCCTCGCGACGCCGCCGGACCAGGTGATCCAGACGCTCAAGGACTCCGTGCTGCGCGGCCGCGGCGGGGCCGGCTTCCCCACCGGCGTGAAGTGGGGCTTCATCCCGCAGGGCGATGGCAAACCGCATTACCTGGTGGTGAACGCCGACGAGTCGGAGCCGGGTGCCTGCAAGGACATGCCGACCATGCTGGCCAACCCGCATGCGCTCATCGAGGGCATGGTGATCGCCGCGTACGCGATCCACGCTGACCGTGCCTTCATCTACGTGCGCGGTGAGGTGGTGCACGTGATCAGGCGGCTGCACCACGCCGTGGCCGAAGCCCGCGAGGCCGGCTTCCTGGGCGATGACATCCTGGGTTCGGGCTTCAGCCTCACGGTGGTCGTGCACGCCGGAGCCGGCGCCTACATCTGCGGCGAGGAGACCGCGCTGCTCGACTCGCTCGAGGGCTACCGGGGCCAGCCGCGGCTCAAGCCGCCGTTCCCGGCGATAGCCGGCCTGTATGCCTCGCCCACGGTGGTCAACAACGTCGAGTCGATCTCCAGCGTGCCGTTTATCCTTGGGCACGGTGCGGCGGACTTCGCGGCGTTCGGCACGGAGAAGTCCAAGGGGTTCGGGATCTTCTCGCTGTCCGGTCACGTCACCACGCCCGGCCAGTACGAGGCGCCGCTCGGCACCACTCTGCGCCAACTGCTGGACCTGGCGGGCGGCATCCGCGCCGGGCACCGGCTGAAGTTCTGGACGCCGGGCGGATCGTCCACGCCCCTGTTCACCGACCAGCACCTGGACGTGCCGCTGGATTATGAGTCGGTGGCCGCCGCGGGCTCGATGCTCGGCACCCGGTCGATCCAGCTCTTCGACGAGACCACCTGCGCGGTGCGCGTCGTGTTGCGCTGGATCCAGTTCTACGAGCACGAGTCATGCGGCAAATGCACGCCGTGCCGGGAGGGCAGCTACTGGGTCGTCCAGCTGCTCGATCAGCTGGAACGCGGCGAGGGCAACGAGGCTGACCTGGACAAGCTGCTTGACATCTGCGAGAACATCACCGGCCGGGCGTTCTGCGCTCTGGGCGACTCGATCGAGGCGCCGGTCAAGTCGTCCATCCGGTACTTCCGGGATGAGTACGTGGATCACCAGCGCCGGGGCGGCTGCCCCTTCGACCCCGCTGCGTTCAACCTTCTTCGGGGGGTCCGGGGGGTCGTCCCCCCGGGCTAGCAACAGTGCGATGGAGTCCGCCCGATGACCGTGCAAACCAACCCGCCCGCGGGCTCGCCCGAACCGGCCGGTCCCGCCCCGGCCAGTCCGGTCCGGCCGCCGGACGGCGTGACCGTCACCATCGACGGATTCGAGATCACCGTGCCCAAGGGGACACTGGTGATCCGCGCCGCGGAGCAGCTGGGAATCCAGATCCCCAGGTTCTGTGATCATCCGCTGCTCGACCCGGTGGGCGCCTGTCGGCAGTGCCTCGTGCACGTCGAGGGCCAGCCCAAGCCGCCGGCCTCGTGCACCACCACCTGCACCGACGGAATGGTGGTGCACACTCAGCTGACTTCTCCGGTGGCCGAGAAGGCCCAGCGCGGTGTGATGGAACAGCTGCTCGTCAATCATCCGCTGGACTGCCCGATGTGCGATAAGGGCGGCGAGTGCCCGCTGCAGAACCAGGCCATGTCCACCGGCCAGGGCGAGACCAGGTTTTACGGGGCCAAGCGGAAGTTCCCGAAGCCGATCGCGCTCTCCACCCAGGTGCTGCTCGACCGGGAACGCTGCATCCAGTGCGCCCGGTGCACGAGGTTCGCCGAGCAGGTGGCGGGCGACCCATTGATCGAACTGCTCGACCGCGGCCCGCACGAGCAGGTGGGAATCGCCGACGGCGTCCCGTTCGACTCGTACTTCTCGGGCAACACCGTGCAGATCTGCCCGGTGGGCGCGCTCACCGGCGCCGCCTACCGGTTCCGGGCCCGGCCGTTCGACCTGGTATCGGACCCCAGCGTGTGCGAGCACTGCGCGGCGGGCTGCCGGCAGCGTACCGACCACCGGCGCGGCGTGGTCACCCGCCGCCTGGCGGGCAACGATCCGCAGGTCAACGAGGAATGGAACTGCGACAAGGGCCGGTGGGCGTTCGCCTATGCCACCGAGCCGGACCGGCTGACCGTGCCGCTGGTCCGGGACGAGCGCGGCGTGCTCGTCCCGGCGTCCTGGCCGGACGCGTTCGCGACCGCGGCCCGGGGGCTGCTGGCCGCCCGGGGGCGCGCCGCCGTGCTGACCGGCGGGCGGCTCACCCTGGAGGACGTCTACGGCTACGCCAAGTTCGCCCGCCTGGCGTTGGCCAGCAACGACATCGACATGCGGGCGCGGCCGCACTCCACGGAGGAGACGGAGTTCCTCGCCGCCCGGGTGGCGGGCCGGGGCATCGACGTGAGTTACGCGGACCTGGAGCGCGCGCCCGCGGTCCTGCTGGCCGGGTTCGAGCCCGACGATGAGTCGCCGATCGTGTTCTTGCGGCTGCGCAAGGCCGCCCGCGCGGGCACCCTGACCGTCTACTCGCTGGCCCCGCTGGCCAGCCGCGGCCTGGCCCGGATGTCCGGGGTTCTGCTGCCCACCGTCCCCGGCACCGAGGCCAGCGCGCTTGGCAGCCTGATCACCGGGTCCGACCTGGACGAGGCGGGCCGCGCCGCGGCCCAGGCACTGACCCAGGACGGTGCCATCATCCTGGCTGGTGAGCGGCTGGCCGAGGTGCCGCGCGCGCTCGCCGTGGCGACCCGGCTGGCCCGGGCGACCGGCGCGCGGCTTGCCTGGGTGCCGCGCCGAGCTGGTGAGCGGGGCGCCATCGAGGCGGGTGCGCTGCCGTCGCTGCTGCCCGGCGGCCGCCCGGTCGCCGACCCTCAGGCGCGAGCCGAGGTGGCCAGGGCCTGGGGCGTAGCCACCCTGCCGGAGATACCCGGCCGGGACACCGCGCAGATCCTCGCCGCGGCATCGAGTGACATCGACGCCCTGGTGGTGGCCGGCCTGGACCCCGGCGATCTGGCCGACCCGCAGGCCGCGCTGGCGGCGCTGGAGGCGACGCCGTTCGTGGTCAGCCTGGAACTGCGGCCGAGCGCGGTCACCGACCGGGCCGACGTGGTCCTGCCGGTCGCCGCGGTCGCGGAGAAGGCGGGTACGTTCGTGAACTGGGAGGGCCAGGCCGGGCTCGTTCCCGGTCGCCCTCGAAGTCCCCGGTGTCCGGTCTGATCTGTACGTACTCGGCAAGATCGCCGACGAGATGGACGTTCACCTGGGGCTGCCCGATGCCGCGGCGGCCCGCCGGGAACTCGCCGCGCTTGGCACCTGGCCGGGCACCCGCCCCGCCGGGCCGGCCGAGCCGGGGGCCCCGGCCCGGCCGGGGCCGGCCCGACCAGGCGCGGGCGCGGGCGCCGCGAGCACACGTCGCCGGAGGCCGGTCACGGCGAGGCGATGCTCGCCACCTGGCACCAGCTTCTCGACACCGGACGGATGCAGGACGGCGAGCCGTACCTGGCCGGCACGGCCCGCCCCGCGGTGGCGCTGATGTCAGCGGCGACCGCGGAGGAGGCGGGCACGGCCGACGGCGGTAGGGTCACTGTGGCCACGGATCGCGGCTCGGTGACAGTTCCGGTGCAGACCACGGCGATGCCGGACCGGGTGGTGTGGCTGCCGACCCATTCCCTCGGGTGCGAGGTGCGGAGCGAACTCGGCGCAGGCCACGGCAGCCTGGTGACATTGAGGAGCGCGGAATGACGGCCCTGGGTCACCCCGGCCTGGCGAGCGCGGCCGATCCGTCTTTGACCAGCTTCTTCTTTCAGCCGTGGTGGCTGATCCTCCTCAAGGTGCTGTTCATTTTTGTCTTCCTGGTGCTCATGGTCTTGTTCGAGATCTGGGCCGAGCGCCGCATCATCGGGCGGATGCAGCAACGGCCGGGCCCTAACCGGGCCGGCCCGTTCGGGCTGCTCCAATCGCTGATGGACGGCATCAAGCTGGCGGTCAAGGAAGACATCGTCCCGCGGCATGTGGACAAACTGCTCTTCGTGATCGCCCCCGCGATCGCCGTCATCCCGGCCTTCCTGAGTTTCGCCATCATCCCGTTCGGGCCTGAGGTCTCGATCTTTCACCATCACACGCCGCTTCAGCTCACCGACCTGCCGGTGGCGGTGCTGCTCGTTCTGGCCATGAGCTCGATGGGCGTCTACGGGATCGTGCTGGCCGGCTGGTCGTCAGACTCGCCGTACCCGCTGCTCGGCGCGCTGCGCTCGTCAGCGCAGGTGATCAGCTACGAGATCGCGATGGGGCTGTCGTTCGTCGCGGTGTTCCTCTACGCGGGCTCGCTGTCAACCACGGCGATCGTCGCTGCCCAGGCGCACGGCGCCGCGTTCCATCTGTTCGGGGTCGTCCTGCATACCCCGTCCTGGTTCGCGGTGCTGCTGATCCCGTCGTTCCTGATCTACCTGATCACGATGGTCGGCGAGACCAACCGGCTCCCGTTCGACCTGCCCGAGGGCGAGGGCGAACTGGTGGGCGGCTACCACACCGAGTACTCCTCGCTCAAGTTCGCGCTGACCCAAATGGCCGAGTACATCAACATGACGACGGTCGCGGCGCTGGCCACGACGCTGTTCCTCGGCGGCTGGCGCGCGCCCTGGCCGCTGTCGGTGTGGTCCGGGGCGAACAGCGGCTGGTGGCCGATGCTCTGGTTCCTGGCCAAGGTGCTGATCCTGGTGTTCGTGTTCTTCTGGCTCCGCGGGACCCTCCCGCGGATCCGCTACGACCAGCTGATGACGTTCGGCTGGAAGGTGCTCATCCCGATCTCGCTGGCCTGGATCATGATCATCGCTACCATACGGGTCTTCCGCGACCGTGGCGGGAGCACCGCGGTCTACGTCGTGGGCGGTCTCATCCTCGCGACCATCATCGCGCTCCTCTATGCGGGCGACGTGGCCGCGGAGCGGCGCAGGCAGGCGGCCGAGGCTGACGCCGAACCGGACGCCGCGGCCCCGGGTGGTGCCGTAGGCACGGTCACCGTGGGCACGGGCACGGGGGCACGGGCACGGGCGGCATGGGCACGGGCGGCACGGGCACGGGCGGCACGGGCACGGCCGGCGCGATGGCCCCGCGGAGTTTCCCCATTCCCCCGATGGATCTCCCGCATTACCACGGAGTCGGTGTCACCGTCGGCGCCGGGGACCAGCCGCGGCCTGACCCTGATAACCCCGGCGGCTCCGGGTCCACCACCAACGGCACCTCCAAGGAGGTCTCCGGTGTTTGACTCCGTCAAGGGGTTTGGTGTCACCTTCCGGCAGATGTTCCGGAAGGTGGATACCGTCCAGTATCCCGAGGAGAAGGTCCCCACCGCGCCCCGCTTCCACGGCCGCCACCAGCTCAACCGCTGGCCGGACGGGCTGGAAAAGTGCATCGGCTGCGAATTGTGCGCCTGGGCGTGCCCCGCCGACGCCATCTACGTGGAGGGTGCCGACAACACCGAGGACGGGCGCTATTCCCCAGGTGAGCGGTACGGGAGCGTCTACCAGATCAATTACCTGCGCTGCATCCTGTGCGGGCTGTGCGTCGAGGCGTGCCCGACCCGGGCGCTGACCATGACCAACGAGTACGAACTGGCCGACGACAACCGCGAAAGCCTCATCTGGACGAAGGAGCAGCTGGTCGTTCCGCTGCAGCTGGGCATGGAGGCACCGCCGCATCCGATGCGGCTCGGCCAGACCGAGCAGGACTACTACCTGCTCGGCTCCTCGGATGCCACCAGGTTGGCCGAGCCGGGCGGGTCGGGAACGTCGGCCGCGTCGGACGTGGCGGACGCGTCGGCCACGCCGTCCGCAGCGGCCACGCCGGGTGGGACGGAGACGCCGGCCACGCCGGATGAAACCGGTATCCCCGCTACGCCGGGTGAGACCAGCACCCCGGCTGGGCCGGGCGAGACCAGCACCGAGCAGACCGGGGCCGAGCGGTGATCCACGGCGGGCTGATCCACGGCGGGGTGATACACGGCGGGGTGATACACGGCGGGGTGCTGGCCGTGAGCGGTGCCGCGTCGGCGGCCGAGTCCACGCTGTTCTGGGTGCTGGCCGTCCTGGCCGTGGCCGCGGCCCTGGGCATGATCCTGGCCCGCCGGGCCGTGCACTGCGCCGTGCTGCTCGCCGTGGTGATGCTCTCGCTCGCGGTCCTCTACGCCTTGCAGAACGCGCCGTTCCTGGCCTTCGTCCAGGTGATCGTGTACACCGGCGCCGTGCTGATGCTCTTCCTCTTCGTGCTGATGATCGTCGGGGTCAGCGCGCCGGACTCGCTCGTGGAGACCATCAGGGGCCAGCGCCTGGCCGCGGGTGTCGTGGGTATCGGCCTGCTGGTGCTGCTCGGCCTCGTCGTGGGGCATGCGGCCCTGCCCGCCGACACCGTCCCGAGCGGCTCGTTCGGAACGTCCAACTTGACCGGGATCGCCACCCTGATCTTCACCCGGTACGTGTTCCCGTTCGAGGTGACCAGCGCCCTGCTGATCACCGCGGGACTCGGCGCCATGGTGCTCGCCCACCGGGAGCGGACCTCGCCCAAGCCGACGCAGCGCAGCTTGTCCAAGCTCCGGGTGGCCAGCGGGCGCCCGGCTCCACTGCCGGGGCCCGGGACGTACGCGCGGCACAACGCCGTGGACATGCCCGCGCTGCTGCCCGACGGCAGTCCGGCCCGGCTCTCGGTCAGCCCGGTCATCGCCAGCCGGCGCGCTGGCCTGGCGCGGGGTGGCTCAGGGTGGGGCCAGGTCACTCCAGAGCTTGGCCAGGATGAAGGGCCGGGGCTTGGCCCGGGCGATCCGGGGGCTGGTCCCGGCGAAGGGCCGGGACCAGTGCCCTCCACCACGGGGCCCTCCACCACCGGGGCCCTCCACCACGGGACCGTCCGCAACGGGACCGTCCGCCACGGAACAGGAGGATGCGCGGTCATGAGCCCAGGACACTTCGTGGCGCTGGCGGTGATCCTCTTCGTGATCGGCGCGGTCGGCGTGCTGGTGCGCCGCAACGCGATAGTCGTGTTCATGTGTGTCGAGCTCATGCTGAATGCGGTCAACCTCGCGTTCGTCGCCTTCGCGAGGATGCACGGAAACCTGGATGGCCAGGTCATCGCGTTCTTCGTGATGGTGGTGGCCGCGGCCGAGGTCGTGGTGGGCCTCGCGATCCTGATGTCCATCTTCCGCACCCGCCAATCGGCGTCGGTGGATGATCCGAATCTGCTCAAATATTGACCCCTGGTCGTGGGGTTCGCCCCCTGGGTCAGCACCGTAGAAGGGTAGGGCAGTGACAGGCTCACTTGCGGCCGCACACGCGGCCGTGACCCCGCCCGCGGCCACCATGGCCGCGGCCGGAGTGCAGCGCGCGGCGTGGCTGCTGCTCGCGTTCCCGCTGGCCGGTGCGGTGGTGCTGCTGCTCGGCGGGAAGCGCACCAACCGCTGGGGACACCTGCTGGGCGTCGCCATGCCGGTGGCCGCGTTCGTCTACGGCGTGATCGCCTTCTTCGCGATGCTCGGCTACCCGGCCAGTCAGCGCAGCAGAGACCTGCAGGTGTACTCGTGGATCGCGGTCGGCGCGTTCAAGGTGAACGTCGGGCTCCAGCTCGACCAGCTGTCGATCAGCTTCGTGCTGCTGATCACCGGGGTCGGCTCGCTGATTCATATCTTCGCGGTCGGCTACATGGCCAGCGACCCGGAGCGGCGGCGGTTCTTTGGCTACATGAACCTGTTCCTCGCCTCGATGCTGCTGCTGGTCCTGGCCGATAACTACCTGCTGATGTATGCGGGCTGGGAAGGCGTAGGCCTGGCCTCCTACCTGCTGATCGGCTTCTGGCAGTTCAAGCCGGCCGCGGCGGTCGCGGCCAAGAAGGCCTTCATCGCGAACCGGGTCGGCGACGCCGGGCTGTCGCTGGCCATCATGCTCCTGTTCGCGACGTACGGCACGGTGACGTTCAGCGGGGTGTTCTTCCGCCCCGGCTCGGCGGGCAGCGGCGTGCTCACCGCGATCGGGTTGCTGCTGCTGCTCGGCGCGTGTGGCAAGTCCGCCCAGTTGCCGCTGCAGTCCTGGCTGCTTGACGCGATGGAAGGTCCCACTCCCGTGTCGGCGCTGATCCACGCCGCGACCATGGTGACCGCCGGCGTCTACCTGATCGTCCGGTCTGCCCCCATCTTCAACCTTTCGCCGACCGCTCGCCTGGCCGTGACGGTCGTCGGCGCGGCGACGCTGTTGTTCGGTGCGATCATCGGCTGTGCCAAGGATGACATCAAGAAGGCGCTGGCCGGTTCGACGATGAGCCAGATCGGCTACATGATGCTAGCCGCGGGGCTCGGGCCTGCGGGCTACGTGTTCGCGATCGCCCACCTGATCGCGCACGGCTTCTTCAAGGCCGGGCTGTTCCTCGGGGCCGGAGCGATAAAGCATGAGATGAACGACGAGGTGGACATGCGCCGCTTCGGCGGGCTGCGCTCGGTCATGCCCATCACGTTCGTCACGTTCACGCTCGGTTATCTCGCGATCATCGGCGTGCCGCCGCTCTCGGGCTTTTTCACCAAGGACGCGATCATCGAAGCGGCCTTTGCCAAGGGCGGCACCTCGGGGGCCATCCTCGGCGGCGCGGCGCTGCTCGGCGCGGGGATCACCGCGTTCTACATGACCCGCGTGATGTTCATGACCTTCTTCGGCGAGCGCCGGTGGGCGGAGTCGGCCCACCCGCACGAGGTGCCCCCCGTGATGACCTCACCGATGGTGATTCTGGCCGTCGGCTCCGTGGGCGCGGGCGGATTCCTGATCCTCGGCAACCGGTTCATGAACTTCTTGTCGCCGCTGGTCGGCGCCCCGCCGGTCAGCCACGGGCCGTGGACGACGTCCGGTATCGCATCGCTCGCGCTCGTGGTGGCCGGGGCGGCCATCGCCTGGGCCATGTACGGGCGGCGCCCGGTGCCCGCGGTCGCGCCCGCGGGGAGGTTCCCGGTCGTGGCGGCACGCAAGGACCTGTACGGTGACGCGTTCAACGAGTCGGTGCTGATGCGGCCGGGCCAGTGGCTGACCAGGCTGTCGGTGTACTTCGACAACCGGGGCGTGGACGGCCTGGTGAACACCCTCGCCGCGACCGTGGGCGGCTCGTCTGGCCGGTTGCGCCGGGTGCAGACCGGGTTCGTCCGTTCTTATGCCCTGTCCATGTTCGTCGGCGCGGTGCTGCTCGTCGGCGCGCTGCTCCTAGTGCGGATCTAAGGCGGCCGACCCCATGAGCACGTTCCCCTGGCTGACGGTGACCGGCGCGATCCCGCTGGTCGGCGCGCTGGTGATCTCGGTTACCCCGGGCGCGTCGGCCCCGGGTGCCGAGGCGGACCGGCAGGCCCGGCAGTTGCTGGTCAAGCGGCTGGCATTGGCGTTCTCGCTGGTCACCCTCGCGGTGACGATCGCGATGATGGTCAGGTTCTCACCGGGTGGCGCGGATTTCCAGTTCACCCAGACGTACCAGTGGATCCCTCAGTTCGGCGTGCACTACGCGGTCGGCGTGGATGGCATCGCGCTGGTGCTGATCGGCCTGACCGCGGTGCTGATGCCGGTGGTCATCCTCGCCTCCTGGAACGACGCCGACGGCAGCCCGCGCCCCGGTCTGGGCTCGGCCAGTGAGCAAGCCGCGGGCGAGCAAGCCGGCGGCGAGCGGGTCAGCGGCGAGGGGCGCCCGCGGCGCAGCGTGAAGACCTACTTCGCATTGCTGCTGATCCTCGAGACGATGATCATTGGCGTGTTCGCGGCCACCGACGTGTTCCTCTTCTACGTGTTCTTCGAGGCCATGCTGATCCCGATGTATTTCCTGATCGGCAGTTTCGGCGTGGGGCAGCGCCAGTACGCCGCGGTCAAGTTCCTGCTGTACAGCCTGTTCGGCGGGCTGCTCATGCTGGTCGCGGTGATCGCGGTGTACGTCTACTCGGCCCGGGGCGGGCACCCGGGCACCTTCCTGTTCAGCCAGCTCACCCACGTTGCGTTCAGCCCGGGCACGTCCCGGTGGCTGTTCCTCGGCTTCTTCATCGCGTTCGCGATCAAGGCGCCGTTGTGGCCGTTCCACACCTGGCTGCCGGACGCCGCCACGGCCGCCCAGCCCGGCACCGCGGTGCTGCTGGTCGGCGTGCTCGACAAGGTCGGCACGTTCGGGATGATCCGGTACTGCCTGGAGCTGTTCCCGTCGGCCACGCGGTACTTCACGCCGCTCATCCTCACGCTCGCCGTGATCGCGGTCCTGTACGGGGCGATCGTGGCGATCGGCCAGGCGGACATGAAGCGGCTCATCGCCTACACGTCCGTCTCCCACTTCGGTTTCATCGTGCTCGGCATCTTCGTGCTGACCAGCCAGGGCCAGTCGGGCGCGACCCTGTACATGGTGAACCACGGGCTGGCCACCGGCGCGCTGTTCCTGATCGCCGGTTTCATGATCGTCCGCCGCCGTTCGCAGCGGATCGCCGACTACGGCGGCGTGCAGAAGGTCGCTCCCGTCCTCGCGGGGCTGTTCCTGATCTCCGGCCTGGCCGGGCTCTCCCTGCCGGGCCTGTCCACGTTCGTCAGCGAGTTTCTCGTCCTGGTCGGCACGTTTACCCGGTACAAGGTGGCGGCCTCGTTCGCCACGGTGGGCATCATCCTGGCCGCTATCTACATCCTGTGGATGTACCAGCGCACCATGACCGGCCCCGTGCGCGAGCAGGTGGCCCAGATGCCCGACCTGCGGCCCCGGGAACTGTGGGCGGTGGGGCCGCTGATCGCGCTGATCATCGCGTTCGGTGTCTATCCGAAGCCGCTGCTTGACATCATCAATCCCGCGGTCCACCAGACCCTGGTGCAGATGCACGCCACTGACCCGGTGGCTCCGCACCAGGCACCAAGCAGCGCGCTGAGCCCGAAGGGAACGACCCCGTGACCGGGATCTCTGGGACGCTCGCGGCGGCGGACATCGCGTCGCCGCACATCGAGTACGGTCAGCTCTCGCCGATGCTGCTGGTCTTCGGCGCGGCCGTGGCCGGGGTGCTCGTGGAGGCGTTCGTGCCCCGGTCCCGGCGGCGCGACATCCATCTCGTGCTCACGCTGGGCGGCCTCGCCGCGGCTTTCGCCCTGACCATCCTGGTCGCCGCGACCTCGTCACTGTTCGCCGGCGGCAGCCCCGGGCATATCGCGGCGATGGGCGCGGTGGCGATGGACGGTCCGACCCTGTTCATCTGGGGCACGATCCTGGTGCTCGCCTTCGTCAGCGTGCTGCTCATCGCCGAGTCCTCGCACGAGGTGAGCCCGTTCGCGGCCCAGGCCGCGGCCATCCCGGGCAGTGTCGAGGAGCGCGAGGGGCTGCTGGCCGGAATCACGCACACCGAGGTCTACCCGCTGACCCTGTTCGCGGTCGGCGGCATGCTGCTCTTCCCGGCCTCCAATGACCTGCTCACCATGTTCGTCGCGCTCGAAGTGCTCTCGCTCCCGCTCTACCTGCTGTGCGGCATGGCGCGGCGGCGCCGGCTGCTCTCGCAGGAGGCGGCGATGAAGTACTTTCTGCTCGGCGCGTTCTCGTCGGCGTTCTTCCTGTTCGGCATCGCCATGCTGTACGGGTTCTCGGGTTCGGTGTCCCTGGGCGCCATCGCGTCGGCGGCGTCCTCCAACACCGGGAGCGCCACGCTCCTCTACGCCGGGATCGGGCTGCTCGGCGTCGGGCTGCTGTTCAAGATCGGCGCGGTGCCGTTCCAGAGCTGGAAGCCGGACGTGTACCAGGGCGCCCCCACGCCGGTGACCGCGCTGATGGCGTCCTGCACCCTGGTCGCCGCGTTCGGTGCGCTGCTTCGCGTGTTCTATGTCGCGTTCGGCCAGCTGACCTGGGACTGGCGGCCGTTCATGTGGGTCGTGGCCATCCTCACCATGGTGGTCGGCGCGGTCATCGCGATTACCCAGACGGACGTGAAGCGGCTGCTCGCTTACTCCTCCATCGCCCACGCCGGGTTCGTGCTGACTGGAGTGGTCGCCGCGACCGCGTCCGGCCTGTCGGGGAGCCTGTTTTACCTCGCTGTCTACGGCTTCACGACCATCGGCGCGTTCGCGGTGGTGACCCTGGTGCGGGACCCGACCGGTGAGGCAGCGCACCTGTCCAGCTGGGCTGGCCTGGGCAAGCGCTCACCGCTGGTGGCCGGTATCTTCGCCTTCTTCCTCCTAGCGTTCGCCGGGATCCCGCTGACCAGCGGATTCACCGGAAAGTTCGCGGTCTTCCAGGCCGCAATCGCGGGTGGGGCGTTGCCACTGGTCATCGTCGGGGTACTCAGCAGCGCCATCGCCGCGTTCTTCTACGTGCGGGTGATCGTGCTGATGTTCTTCAGCGATCCGGCGCCGGGCGGCCCAGCGGTGGTCACGCCCGGCCTGTTCACCGGCGTGGCCGTGGCGTTCGGCATCATCACGACCCTGGTTTTCGGCATTGTCCCGCAACCCCTGCTCAGCCTCGCGAACCATGCGGCTCTCCATCTGTTCGTGCGCTGACCCGCGCGGGGTTTCCGGCCGCGCGGCGGTCCAGTTCAGCACCCGCCCGGCCGCCGGCCCGGTTGCCGCCGCGCGCGGGGTGTCCGGCCGCGCGGCGGCGGGCATATGTGGGATTACGGTGACTTGGGCCTGCCCCGGGAGCGGCTTGGCTGGACCAGGTCCCGCCTGGCCGGGGCGGCCCGGTGCCGCCGCGCTGAGCTACGACTGGGAGCCCGCGTGATCACTGCAGTCCCCGTGGAACTGCCCGATGCCGAGCTCGCCGCCGACATCGCCGACGGCCTGGCCCTGGTGGAGAAGTCGCTGGCCGAGGCGGCGCGAGCCGAGGAACCACTGCTCGCTGAGGCGTCGCAGCATCTCATCGACGCCGGCGGCAAAAGGTTCCGCGCCACGCTCGTGCTGCTCGCCGCGCAATTCGGCAACCCCAGGGACGAACGGGTGGTCCAGGCGGCGACGGCGATCGAACTGACCCACCTGGCCACGCTTTATCACGATGACGTGATGGATGAGGCGGCGATACGCCGCGGCCACCAGAGCGCGAACTCCCGGTGGACGAACACGATCGCCATTCTTACCGGCGATTTCCTGTTCGCCCGCGCTTCCCGGATCCTGGCCGATCTCGGCGATGAGGCGATCCGGATACAGGCGGACACCTTCGCCCGGCTGGTCAGCGGCCAGATCGCCGAGACCCTGGGCCCGGCGCCTGGCCAGGACCCGCTCGTGCACTACCTCCGGGTGGTGGAGGACAAGACGGCGTCCCTCATCGCCACGGCGGGCCGGTTCGGCGCGATGTTCTCCGGGGCCCCGCCCGAGATCGCCGTGCGGATGGAGCCTGCCTGCGCCGCGATCGGCATCGCCTGGCAGTTGTCCGACGACATCCTCGATGTGGCCAGCGAGTCGGCGCAGTCCGGTAAGACGCCCGGAACCGACCTGCGGGAGGGCATCCGGAGCCTGCCGGTGCTGCACGCGCTGCGGTCGGTCGGCGGTGACGGGCGTCTGCGCGAACTGCTCGCTGCCGACCTGACCGATGAGGTGCTGCACGGCGAGGCGCTTAAGTTGCTGCGCGCGCATCCGGCGATGGAAGCGGCCCGGTCCGACCTGCGGCGCTGGGTCAAGGCGGCCCGCGAGCAGATCTCCGGCCTCCCTGATGTTCCGGCGCGGGCCGCGTTCGAGTCTCTCTGTGTCTACGTGCTCGACCGCACCGGCTGATCGGCGCGCCAGGCCGCGGCCCCCAGCTTTTTATCCACGCCGCCCTCAGGGCGCGCCCGGGAGCTTCCGGGGCTCACTCGCACGGGCGCCGCTCCGGCCCGTGGCGCCCGTGGTCCGCAGCCAGTACCCGACGGGGAACAGCCGGACGTGCAGGTGCTCGTCCACCAGCCCCCACAGCCCGCGGCGGGCGAACAGGGCCACGACGATCGCCACCAGGCCCAGGATGATCAGGTACCACGCGTTGTAGGAGGCCAGCGTCTGCTGCAGCACCATGTACACGATGGTGCCGATGATCGGCCCCTCGATCGTGCCCAGCCCGCCGATGATGGTCGCAAACGCCATCTCCGCGGTCCACTGCACGCTGAACACCGCGCTCGGCTGCACCTGGAGCTGGCTGATCGCGAGCAGGGCGCCCGCGGCGCCGCAGCCGGCGCCCGCCACCACGAACACCAGCAGCCTGGCCAGGTCGACCCGCGCCCCGGAACTGCGCGCGGCCACCTCGTCGTCGCGGATGGCGGTGAGCACCAAGCCAAGCCTGCCGCGCAGCAGCAGGTAGACGGAGGCCAGCGCGAGTACCGTGACGGCCAGCCCGGCCCAGTAGGTGTACGCGGTGAGCAGCGCCGGGCTGAACCCGGACAGGCCGGGCAGCGGCATGCCGGTCCCGCCGCCGATCGAGGAAAACTTCTCGATGATGAGCATGACGGTCGCGGCGAGCACCCAGGTGGCGATCGCGAAGTACCCGGTGCGCAGCCGGGAGACCAGCCACCACAGGGGCAGCGCCGCGACGCCGCAGCCGATCGCCGCGATGGGCAGCGCGGCGAACGGCGAGGTGCCGTGGATGGCGAGGATCAGCACGAAGTACGCGCCGAGTCCCACGAACGCCTGCTGCCCCACCGACACCAGGCCCGCGTATCCCGCCAGCAGGTTCCACATGCTGGCCATGGTGAGCACGATGAACCCCTGCACCATGATGGCGGTGGTGCCCGAGTAGACGATGTAGGGAAAGAATGCGAGCACGACGACGACGATCAGCGCGCCCGCCCCCGTCCAGGCGACGCTTCTGCGCGACCGGGTGACCCGGAATCTTTCTGCCGGACGAGAGGTGGGTTCGGTGGCCAGGCTCACGACTGTGCCCTCCGGGTGGTAAGGCCCTGCGGGCGCAGCACGAGCACGGCGAGGAACAGGATGTACCCGGCGAGGACCTCGTCGGAGATGTTGATCTGGGCGCCGATCTGCTGGGCCACGCCCAGCACCACGCCGCCGAGCAGGGTGCCCCACAGGGAGCCGAGCCCGCCGATCACCACCGCCGCGAACGCGAACAGCAGGATCGTGTCGGTGCCCGTGGTCGGCTGGAGCTGGGAGTACATGCCGTAGGCGATGCCGGCCAGCGCCACGGTGCCGAACGCGACCGCCGCCGCGATGCCGAACACGTGCCGGTAGTCGGCCCCGGCCAGCTGCGCCGCTTCCCGGTCGTCGGCGACGGCGCGGATCAGGCGGCCATACCTGGTCGCGGACAGGAAGTACTGAAGCCCGAGCAGCACCACCACGGCCACCGCGAAGATGACCACGAGCAGGTAGCCGATCTGGATCTGCGAGCCGAGCTTGAAGGAGCCGCTCACCAGGGGCAGCCCGGTGCCGATCGCGCGGCTGTTGGCGGTGAAGAACTGGAGCAGGCCGTTCTCGATCACCACCGACAGGCCGAAGGTGACTATCAGCGTGGTGAGGACGCTGCGGTCGAGCGCGCCCTGGATGATCGTACGCTGCAGCACGTAGCCGAGCAGCGCCATCACCGGTACCACGATGAGGAAGGACCAGAGCGCGGGGATGTGGGTGGCGGCGATGACGCCGATCGCGACGTAGCCCGCGACCACCGCGAGGTCGCCGTGCGCGAGGTTCACGACCTTCATGACCCCGAACATCAGCGACAGCCCACAGGCGAACAGCGCGTACAGCCCGCCGGTCAGCACCCCCTGGATGATGGCGTTTACCCAGGCCATTACGGCTCACTCCCCTCGCCGGGCGGGCTGGCCGAGGCGGCGCCCGCCAGGCCGAAGTAGGCCGCCTCGACCTGGTCCGCGGTGACGTCGGCGGGCCTGCTTTCCAGGGTGGTCCGGCCCTCCAGCAGGCAGTGGATGTGCGATGACACCCGCAGGGCCTGGCTCACGTCCTGCTCGACGAGCAGCACGGTGAGGCCGGTCCCCAGGATCTGCGGCAGCATCCCGTAGATGCGCTGGACGACAACGGGCGCCAGGCCGAGCGACAACTCGTCGAGCAGCAGCACGCGGGGGTTGGCCACGAGCGCCCGGCCGATGGCGAGCGTCTGCTGCTCGCCGCCGGAAAGCTGGGCGGTCAGCTGGTTGCGGCGCTCTCGCATCCAGCCGAACATCTCGTACACCCGCTCGATGGTCCACGGGCCCGGCCGCGCGTACGTCCCGCCGACCCGCAGGTTTTCCTCTACGGACAGCGACCCGAACAGCCGCCTGCCCTCCGGCACCATGACGATCCCCTGCCTGACCCGGCGCTCGGGCCGCAGCCCGGTCACGTCCTTGCCGTCGAACCGGACCGAGCCCGTCGTCGGATGGTGCAGGCCGGCGATCGTGCGCAGCAGCGTGGACTTGCCCGCGCCGTTCGCGCCGATGATCGCGTAGACCTCGCCGGGGAGCACCCGCAGCGAGATGCCGTCAAGGGCCCGGAGCTGCCCGTGGTGCACGATAAGGTCGCGGACCTCCAGCAGCGGCGTCTCGTTGGCCGGCCGATCCCCGCCAAGCTCCCCGTCTCCTTTCGCTGCCGATGCGTTCACGGCTCGCGTTCCCCATCCACCGTCCCATCCCCCTTCACTGCCAAGGGTGCCTCCAGGGACCCGCCGGCCAGCGCCGCGGTGACCTCGGTGCCGAGAAAGACCTCGCGGACCGCGGGGTCGGCCAGCACCGTGGCCGGGTCGCCGTCGCCGACGAATGTGCCGCCGGCCAGGCACATCAGCCGGCTCACCACGGGGGTGAGCGCGCGAACCACGTGTTCGATCCAGATCACCGCGGTGCCCTCGGCGTTGACGCCGCGGACGATCTCGACAAGCTGCGCGACCTCGGGGTCGGTGAGGCCGCCCGCCACCTCGTCGAGCAGGAGCAGCGTGGGCTGCGTGGCGAGGGCGCGGGCCAGTTCCAGCCGCTTGCGCTGCAGCAGGCCGAGCCGCTCGGCCGGCACGTTCGCCTGGCCGGACAGGCCGGTCCGCTCCAGCGCCGCGACCGCTGCCGCGTAGCTGGCCCGCCGCCGCAGGCCGCCACCCTGCTGGGCGGCGACCAGCAGGTTCTCGAACACGGTCATGTCCCCGAACGGCCGCGGCACCTGGTACGTCCGGCCGACGCCCAGCCTGCACCGCGCGGCCGCGTCCAGCTTGGTGATCGTGCGCCCGCCGAAGCGAATCTCGCCCGCGCCGGGGGCGAGACTCCCGGAGATGAGGCCGAACAGGCTCGTCTTGCCGGCACCGTTCGGCCCCACGATCCCAACCGTGTCCCCGGCCCCGACGGCCAGCGACAGATCCTCCGCGATGACGACCTGGCCGAACCGTTTCGTCACGTGGTCTAGCTCGAGCAGCGGGCTGGTCATACAGTCACGGGTTAGTCGGCTTCAGGTCGGCGGTGATCTTCGCCTGCGGCTGCAACGTATTGTCGACGACCTGCATCTCCAGCGGGTACTTGGTCCCCTTCTGCCACTGCACGCCGACCGGCGGGGTGATCGCCACGCCCGGCGCGGGCCCGCCGGAGGCGAAGTTCAGCGGCCCGGCCAGCGCCGGGATGTTCACCTTATGGATGGCGTCGGCGACCTCCGCCTTGTCGTGCGGGTCGCTCACCGAGGTGAGGGCCGCGTGGGCGGCCTCGAAGAGGCTGTAGTTGCTGATGTTGGAGTTCCACTGCCCGTTGGTAGATGCCTCGAACTCGTTGGCCATCTGCTGGCAGGTCTCCCCGGTGAACGAGGACTTCCACGGAAGCGTCGGCGCCCACCAAGCGTCGGTGGCCACGTTGTTCACCAGGTTCCCGAGCGCGTAGGCATCGGGCGGGAAAAGCAGCACCTTGGCCACCGTGGCCAGCTTCGGCTTGAAGCCCTGCTGCACCGCCTGCTTCCACATGGTGGCGAAGTCGGGCGGCAGCGGCACGTTGGTGAAGAAGTCGGCGTTGGCCGACTTGAACTGGGAGATCATCGAGGAGTAGTTCGTGGTGCCGTCGGGGTAGGCCGAGGACACGTCGAACGTGTAGCCCGCCGCCTTGGCGATCGGCGGGAACACCGCGCGGAAGGCGTTGCCGTCCGAGTCGTTGGGGAACGCGGCGGCGACCACCTTGTTGGTGTGGAGCTGGTCGTGGATCCGGTCCCACATCGGGATGAAGGCCTTGACCAGGTGCTCGGCGCCCAGGAAGTACATCACCACGTACTTCGCCTTCTCCGTCGCGTGCTGCGGGTTGCCCTGCGGGAACAGGTTGAGGTACCAGGACTCCCACGGGATGTTCGAGCAGATCAGCGGCGTGCCGAGCGTTTCGGCCTGGCTGGACACCGCGTTCACGGTCTCCGGCGTGGACGACGCCAGCAGCAGATTCACGCCGTCGCTCAGGATGGCCGTCTTGGCCAGGTCCCCGGCCCGGGTCGGGCTGGACTGGGTGTCGTAGGACTTGATCGTGACCGAGTAGGTCTTGCCGCCGGCCTTGAACCCGTTCTTGTACTGGGTGGTCTGCTTGATCTTGGAGGTCACCCAGTTGTCTGCCGCACCGAATCCGGCCAGGGAACCGGTCAGTGGGTGGATCCAGCCGATCGTGATGTTCTTGGTGCCGCCCGACCCCGAACTGCCGCCCTTGATGCCGGAACTGCACGCCTGGAGCAGCCCGCCGCCCCCCATGACGGCTGCGCCGACGCCGGCCGCGCGCAGCAGGCCCCGTCGGCTGATGCTGCCGATGGGGCTAGTACTGTCGGATTGCGCAGTCTGGTCACTCATCCGTAATCGATCTCCTTATGAGGTCGCGTCGCCGAGCGCGGAACCACTCTATGAGGGGACACCGGTGGTCTCCCTCGCCTGGGCATGGCCGCTCGGCGTCGTGAGGCTAACATCATCTGAATTCCGGCGCAGCCGCACTTGTCTCATCATGAGAGAGTCGCTTTCATTTCTTGAGTCTCACGGGCAAGAGCAACTAGCGTGCGGCCAAGTGGCTGCGCGGGACCTCGGTGCGGAATGCCTTACTTTCTGCTTTGTGGACTGATGCTCGCTTGATGACGCGTGCTTTGCGGAGCGCTGCCGTACGGAGACTCGTCCGGTCGCGGCACCAACGGACGGACACGCTCGTTCGCTTTGCGAACGAGCGTGCATAACTTGAACAGAATGCCACCATGCCTGTACGTGGATAGTCAACTGCTGTTACGCAACTGTTGTCACCGGCTAGGAGTATGGAGCCAGGCTGGAGGTGATCCAGGCCTCGGCATAGCGCGTGCGGCCGACGCCACTGATGCGAAATGGACAGTCATCTTGCTATGGCGCCCGTACCTGGCTCGCCGGGCCGTCAAATCACGTGAAACGGGTGGGGCTCCGGTGATCTTCCCAGGTCGGCGGCGGAGGGTTATATTCGTCGCGTCGGCGTAGACGCTGGGAAATTCGGCGGCAGCGGAACCCGGCGCACGGGCAGGGGGATGACATGACGCAGCAGATCGCCGCCGTTCCGGCAGGCTCCGAGGGCAGTATGCCACCGGACCGGACCGACTTCGAGATCGTGCCGGTACGGGGCTTGGCCGTTGTTGCCCTCGTCCTGGCCGGGCTGATCACCGTCATTGCCACCAACACGCGGTGGGGCGTCGGCTTCTTCCATGTCGTTGGCGGCGGCATGTGGACCGCGCTGGATCTCTTCCTCGGCTTCGTGCTGGGGCCGATCCTGGGACGGCTGTCCATCCCGGCCAGAATCGAGGTCACCACCCGGCTGATGCCGAAGATGATTCTCATCATGCCGACCGTTGTTGTCTGCACTCTCGCGGCCGGCTGGCAGCTGGCCCTGCAGACCGGTGACATCAACACCTCCTTCTCGCACCACAGCTGGCTGGTGGCGTCGATGATCATCGTCGCCGTGATGGCCGTGGTCGCGCTCGGCGTCCTCGAGCCGGCCAACCTGGCCGTGCTGTTCGAGTTGAAGAAACCCAGGCCCGACGGCGCGGTGATCGCCAAATTGATGCGCCGCTTCATCTACTCGGCGGGCATCACTGGCGCCATGCAGGTGGCCACCTTGATCATCATGACCAGACTGGCAACGATATGAGCAGCGACGTTACCGGTGGCGCGCTCGCCGAGAGCATCGCCGACCGTAAGCTGCCGCCGATCGCCGAGATCGCCGTCGCCTCGATCGTGCTGATGCTGACCGGTGGCGTCTACCTGGCCGCGCAACTTCCCGGACACCCGGCTCTGGTCCTGCCGGCTGCTTTGGTAGCCGCCGGCGCCCTCCTCACCGTGGCCGACATGGCGCTGCTCAGCCGTGTCCGGCCGTTCGCGTGGCCGACGTTCTTCCTCGTTTTCCGCTGGGGCCTGCTGGCCTACCTGGTCATCGCCGGGCTGCTCGGATACGTGTTCATCCGCGACCACACGCCCGGGGCCACGATGGCCGTGCTGGCGGCCACCCTCGCGGTATTCGCCCTCGACGTTCCGGTCATCCTCGCCTTCACCGTGGCCAGGTTCCAGAACCCCGGGCCCGAGGCGTAAGCCACGTTTTACGCGGCGCCGTCCTGCGGTTCGATGCCTTGCTGGCGGAGGAGACCGCGGAGGCGCTTGACCTCTTCACTCAGCTGGTGAAGTCCCTCGGCTAGAGACGGCAGGTCCAGATGCGCGGTGGCCCACTCCTCCTGCCGGGCGGCCTTCTCGGCGAGCAGTTGCCTTTCCCGGTCCCGCAGCGTCGCCGCGTTCTCGTAGTCCTCGGCGCCGGCGGCGGATTCCTTGTCCCGGCGGACCTGCGCGATCCCCTGGTCGAGCTCGCTGACGTCCGGCCCGATACCCACGCGCTGCTCCACGGCTGACAGGCGCGAGTTGATCAGCTCGACTCGGCCGAGGACCTCAGACAGCAGCCGGCGCTCCTTTCCGCCCGCCAAGCTGAGGCGCCGTGCGGCGTGGCCCGTTCCCGGCTCGTCCTCGTCCCTGGCCTCTTCTACCAGCCGGATCACCTGCCGGCGGACCCGGCTCAGGTCCCCGCCGAGCTTGACGAGCACCTGGGCGGCGGCGCCTTTGCCCTCCCGGAGCAGGCCCAGCAGGATGTGCTCGGTGCCGATGTAGTTGTGACCGAGCTGCAGCGCCTCCCGCAGCGACAGTTCCAGCACCTTCTTGGCCCGCGGGGTATACGGAATGTGCCCGGACGGCACCCCCCGGCCCTCGCCGATGATCTCCTCTATCTGCTGGCGTACCGCCTCCGGGCTGATTCCCAGCGACTCCAGCGCGCGGGCCGCCACCCCCTCGCCCTCGCGAACGAGGCCGAGCAGGATGTGCTCGGTGCCGATGTGGTTGTGGTTGAGCCTTCTGGCTTCTTCCTGAGCCAGGACCACAACCCGCCGCGCCCGGCCGGTAAACCGCTCAAACATGTCCGCTCCGCCCTTCTCAGCCCCGTGCCGGTGGTATCCGGTCGGTATCAAGATACATCGCGTCATCAGATTGGCAAGATATATCGCGAGTTCCGCGTGGGCGGCGGTGCGGAAATATTCTGAGGTGCCCCGGAGGCGGGAGCTAGCCGGGGGCGCCGCCACGGCCGGCGCCGCGGCGGAAGCGCTCGACGCCATCGGCCAGCGCGGGGGCGCCCAGCGCCGTCAGGCCGTGGCGGAACTCGTTCGCCATGGCCTCCTCGTCGCTGAGTGAGACGCTCTCCAGCGCTGACCGCCGGTCGCTGCGCAGGCACTGCTGGGGCAGCGCGGCCAGTTCGCGGGCGAGTTCCTCCGCGGCCGCGCGCGCCTGGCCATGGGGCACCACCCGGCTGACCAGGCCGATTTGCAGCGCCTCGGCGGCGGGTACGCCGCGGCCGGTGAGGATCAGGTCGAGCGCGCGGCCGAGGCCTACCAGGCGGGGCAGCCGCACCGTACCGCCGTCGATCAGCGGGACTCCCCACCGGCGGCAGAACACGCCGAGGACCGCGCCCTCCTCGGCGACCCGCAGGTCACACCAGAGCGCCAGTTCCAGGCCGCCGGCCACCGCGGGCCCGGAGATCGCCGCGATCACCGGCTTGGTCAGCCGCAGCCGGGTCGGGCCCATCGGCCCGTCACCGTCCGGTTCGGTTCGGTTGCCGTCTGGGCCGCCCACCGCCTTGAGGTCGGCGCCCGCGCAGAACGTCCCGCCGGATCCCCACAAGACAGCAACCGAAGCGGCCTCGTCGGCCTCGAACTCCCGGAAGGCAGCCGCCAGGGCCGCGGCGGCCGGGCCATCGACCGCGTTGCGCACCTCGGGGCGGTCCATGATGACGGTCGTGACCGGCCCGGCCCGCTCCACGCGTACGGTCATCGCGAGCGCCGGCCCTAGATCACTTAGCCGACCTGCCAGGTGTCTGGTCCCGCGAGCAGCGCCGCCAGGTCGCCCTGGCCCTGCCGCTCCTTGGCGCTGTCGATCTGCTCAGCCATCAGCTCGTCGTAGCTGGGCCGCGGGACCTGCCGGAACACGCCGATCGGGGTGTGCGCGAAGTCGGCGTTGTCCAGCCGGGACAGCGCGAAGGCATACGACGGATCGGCCGCGTGCGCATCGTGGACCAGCAGGGAGTCCTCGTCCGCCTCGGCCGCATCGACCGCCTCCAGCGAGCCGTACCGGCTGAACCGGAGCCCGCGGCCGCGATCCGCGCCGAACCGGACCGGCTCGCCGTGCTCCAGCCGGACCAGCTTGTCGTCCCGCGACGATGGGTCGGTGAGCGGTGCGAACGCGTCGTCGTTGAAGATCGGGCAGTTCTGGTAGATCTCGATGAACGCGGCGCCCTGGTGGTCGGTCGCCGCGCGCAGGACGCTGGTCAGGTGCTTACGGTCGGAGTCGATGGTGCGGGCCACGAAGCTGGCCTCCGCGCCGAGTGCCAGTGACACCGGGTTGAAGGGGGTGTCCAGCGAGCCGAACGGGGTGGACTTGGTCACCTTGCCCTGCGGGGAGGTGGGCGAGTACTGGCCCTTGGTCAGCCCGTAGATCCGGTTGTTGAACAGCAGGATCTTGATGTTGACGTTGCGGCGCAACGCGTGGATCAGGTGATTGCCGCCGATGGACAGCGCGTCGCCGTCTCCGGTGATCACCCAGACGGACAGGTCGGGCCGGGACGCGGCCAGGCCGGTGGCGACGGCCGGAGCACGCCCGTGGATGGAGTGCATCCCGTAGCTGTCCACGTAGTACGGGAGCCGCGACGAGCAGCCGATGCCGGAGATGATGACGACGTTCTCCCGCGGCACCTCCAGTTCGGGCAGGAACGCCTGGAACGCGGCGAGGATCGCGTAGTCGCCGCAGCCGGGACACCAGCGGACGTCCTGGTCGGACTTGAAGTCCTTCGTCGTGAGGCGCGTGTCAACCTTGGGCACGAGCGTCAGCGAGGCGGGCCGCCGGGACGGTCCGGTAGCTGTCGTCCGCCCAGATGTGGTCGGCTCAGACATGTGCGATCACTTCCTGGATGACACCGGCTAGTTCGGCCGCGCGGAACGGGAGCCCGCGCACCCGGTTATATGAGATCACGTCGACCAGGTAGCGGCCGCGCAGCAGCAACGCCAGCTGGCCGAGGTTGATCTCGGGAACCAGGACCTTGTCGTAGCTGCGCAGTACATCAGCGAGGTTGGAGGGCATAGGTGACAGGTGCCGCAGGTGAGCCTGGGCCACTGAGCCGCCGGCGGTCCGGACCCGCCGGACGGCCGCGCCGATCGAGCCGAACGTGGATCCCCAGCCGAGCACCAGCACCTTGGCCTCGCCGTCGGGGTCGTCCACCTCGAGTGGCCCGATGTCGGCCGCGATGCCGTCGATCTTGGCTTGGCGCAGCCGCACCATCTTGTCGTGGTTGTCTGGATCATAGGAGATTGTCCCGGCTCCGTTGGCCTTCTCGATCCCGCCGATCCGGTGCTCCAGCCCGGGCGTGCCGGGCACCGCCCACGGCCTCGCGAGCGTTTCCGGGTCCCGCTGGAACGGCAGGAATTCGATGGGGCCGTCCCCATCCCGCCAGTCTTCCGGCTTACTAAACGAAAAACTTGCGCTGATGTCGGGCAAACCGGCGACGTCGGGGATGCGCCATGGCTCGGACCCGTTGGCCAGGTAGCCGTCGGACAGCAGGATCACCGGCGTCCGGTACTTGACCGCTAGGCGGACGGCCTCGATGGCGATCGTGAAGCAGTCGCCGGGGGTCGCCGGGGCGAGCACGACGACCGGCGACTCCCCGTTCCGGCCGAACAGCGCTTGCAGCAGATCCGCCTGTTCAGTCTTGGTCGGCATACCCGTGGACGGGCCGGCCCGCTGGATGTCACAGACGATGAGCGGCAGTTCGACCGAGGCGGCCAGGCCGATCGTCTCCGCCTTCAGCGCCATGCCGGGTCCCGAGGTGCTGGTCACCCCCAGGGCGCCGCCGAAAGCGGCGCCCAGCGCGGCACCCACGCCCGCGATCTCGTCCTCGGCCTGGAACGTCCGCACCCCGAACCGCTTGTGCTTGGACAGTTCGTGCAAGATGTCGGAGGCCGGGGTGATCGGGTAGGAGCCGAGGAAGATCGGCAGCCCGGACAGCTGGGAGGCGGCGATCAGGCCGTAGGCGAGCGCCGTGTTGCCAGTGATGTTGCGGTAGGTGCCGGGCTCCAGGGTGGCTGGCTTGACCTCGTACTGGACCGAGAACGCCTCGGTGGTCTCGCCGTAGTTCCAGCCGGCCTGGAACGCCGCGATGTTCGCCTTCATGATCTCGGGCTTGGCCGCGAACTTCGACCTGAGGAACTTCAGCGTGCTCTCCGGCGGCCGGTTGTACAGCCAGGAAAGCAAGCCGAGCGCGAACATGTTCTTGGCGCGCTCAGCCTCCTTGCGCGAGACGTCGTATTCCTCGAGCGCCTTGACGGTCATCGAGGTGATCGGGACCGCGTGCACGTTGTAGGCGGACAGCGAGCCGTCATCCAGCGGGCTGCCGTCGTAGCCCACCCGGGCCAGGTTGCGCTTGGTGAACTCGTCGGTGTTGGCGATGATGTCCGCGCCACGGGGCACATCGTCCAGGTTGGCCTTGAGCGCGGCGGGATTCATCGCCACCAGGACGTCCGGCGCATCGCCGGGAGTCAGGATGTCGTGGTCCGCGAAATGCACCTGGAAACTCGACACACCGGGCAGCGTGCCCGCCGGGGCACGGATCTCGGCGGGGAAGTTCGGCAGCGTCGAGAGATCATTGCCGAAGGCCGCGGTCTCCTGGGTGAACCGGTCGCCAGCCAGTTGCATCCCGTCGCCCGAGTCGCCAGCGAAGCGAATGATGACACGATCAAGTTGCTGGACCTGCTTGGTCACAGTCGGAAGACCTCCTCGACGCGCCGCGGCCGGGCGCCGGTCAGGCGCGTGTCCGCAAGCGCCGCACCCGGGCCAGCGATGACCCGGGGCAGAGTTTGAATTAACATGTATGTTACCTGCGCCACAAGAGCCCCGGATGCGGTCGCAGTGCTTGTGTCCTGGTCGTGATGGATCTCACAATGTCGTGACGGAGTTCACGGTACCGCCCCGGGCCCGGCACCATGTGAGACGCACGATTCCTGTCTGTGACACCTTCACGCGAGTATTGCTCTTTCTCCGTTATACACGGCGAGGGTCACGGTCAGGTTCATCGGGCGCCCGATCCGCTACTGACCGTAACCTCCACCTCGCGTCCGAGATGCGGGGCTCGGGCTACCCTGGCTGGATGGCTGCCGTGGATCTGCCCGCGCCGCGCGCCCGCAGTGGCCCTGACGGTGGAACCGGTCCGGGGCCTCTCGTTATCGACACCGGCCGCGGGTACTCGCTCTGGGTCCTCGACGCGGGGCTGGCCTGCTGCGCGGTGGAGTGCGTCGCCGCGCTGCGGCGGGTGGCCCCCCCGGGGAGAGACGGGCCGGGCGGAAACGGGCCGCGCGGAGGCGGGCGGGTCGGAGGCGGGCTGGTGGAGGCGGGCTGGTCGGAGGCGGGGGGGGCGGCTGGATGCGGCGCCGGAGCAGGCGAGCGTGCTCATCGTGGCCGGGACGGTGACCGACAAGCTCGCGCCGCTGGTTCTCCGCGCCTATGAGCACATGCCGGAGCGCAGGTATGTCATATCGTTCGGTGCCTGTTCCAACAGCGGCGGACCGTACTGGGACTCCTATTGCGTCACCAAGGGTGTTGACCAGTTCATCCCCGTGGATCTCTATGTGCCAGGCTGCCCGCCACGCCCCGAGGCTTTGCTGAACGGGCTGGGCATACTGGAAGCCCGGCGCCTCGCGGGGCGGCCGCGATGACTCCCGAGGAGATCATTCAGCGGGTAGGCGCCGCCCTGGGCGCCGGTGCCGTATGCGAGCAGAGCCAGGGGGCCGTCACCGTGACCGTGCCGCCCGGGGCGTGGCTGGCCGCGCTGGCTTTTGGCCGCGACGATCTGGGCTGCGACTTCTTCGACTGGCTCAGCGCGGTCGATGAACTGGATGCCGGCCTGGCGGTGATCGCGCATGTGTACTCGATGGCCGGACGGCATCATCTGCTGTGGCGGACCGTTGTAGCGGTTGATGGTTTGGGGGTGCCGACGGCGACCGGTATGTACCGGGGGGCCGCGTGGCACGAACGCGAAACGCATGAGATGTTCGGGGTTGTTTTCAAGGGTCATCCCGGGCTGGCGCCGTTGCTGCTGCCGGACGGGTTCGAGGGGCACCCGTTGCGCAAGGATTTCGTCCTGGCCGCCCGGGTGGCCAAGGAATGGCCGGGGGCGAAAGATCCGGGTGACCGCGGCGGCGCGGCGCGCGGCGGGCGCCGCCTGCCGCCGCCCGGGGTGCCCGAGAGCTGGCGGCCCGGGTGAGCCGCGAGGACGCCGGGAGCCTGCCCGCGCGCAGCCGGGGTGTGATCGGGCTGCTGGAAGAGAACTGCACGGTATGCATGCTGTGCGCCCGGGAATGCCCTGACTGGTGCATCTTCATCGACTCACACAAGGAACCGGTGCCGCCGCCGCCGTGGGACCCGCCCGAGCGAGCGCGGCCGCGCGTACGCAACGTCCTGGACCGGTTCGCCATCGACTTCTCGCTGTGCATGTACTGCGGGATCTGCATCGAGGCTTGCCCGTACGACGCCTTGTTCTGGTCGCCGGAGTTCTCGTACGCGGAGAGCGACGTCAACGACCTCACCCACGAGCAGAGCCGGCTGCGGGAGTGGATGTGGAGCGTGCCGCCCCCACCGGCCCACGATCCCGGCGCGCCAGCGTCGAAGGAAGTGATCGCGGCCAGGGGCATCGGACCCAGCCCTCAGGGGACTTCCAGCAGTCTGGGGGTACAGCCGCCTATAGTTACGTAGTGTGTCATATTGATTGCACAGAGAATTGTCTTGGTGAGATGAACCTGCCCGGTACAGGGGAAGCTGGGCAGGCCTGCCGAGGAGGCTGACGGCTCATGGACGTAGGCACGCATGCCCCCCCGCCGGCCCCCTGGGCCGAGGTGCCCGAAGTTCCGCAGGTGCCGCCTCCGCGGGACAGCCCGCCCGCGCCACCCGCATGGCCGGGTGTCGCTGTGCCGCAGCCCCGGCCGGCCACCGGCCGCATCGCGACCACCTGGTAGCGCCGCCGGTGCGGCGCGCCCGCGTGGTAGCACCGCCCGGTAGCAAAGGCGGTGCGGCGCGCCCGCCCGGTAGCACAGGCGGTGCGGCGCGCCCGCCCGGTAGCAGGGCGCGCCCGCCGGTAGCACCGGCGGTGCGGCGTGCGTGGCTCGCTGCGCTGGGTGCTACCTGAAGTTGACGAATTGCAGGGCGAGGTCGAGTTCTTTACCCTTGACCAGGGAGATCACGGCCTGAAGGTCGTCCTTTTTCTTCGACGAGACGCGCAATTCCTCGCCTTGCACCTGAGCGCGTACGCCCTTCGGCCCCTCGTCCCTGATGATCTTGCCGATCCTCTTGGCGTCCTCCTGCGAGATACCTTCCTTGAGGCCAACCGCGAGCCGGTACTCCTTGCCGGAGAGCTTCGGCTCACCCGGATCGAGAGTTTTCAGCGACACTTGCCGCTTGACCAGCTTCTCCTTGAAGACGTCCAGTATGGCCATGGCGCGTTCCTCGCTGTTCGCGCGGATCTCCACGGCGTGATCGCCGGACCAGTCGATGGATGCGCCCACGCCGCGGAAGTCGAAGCGGGTACCGATCTCCTTGGCCGCCTGATTGAGCGCGTTGTCCACTTCCTGGCGGTCAATCTTGCTCACGATGTCGAAACTGCTGTCCGCCACCACAACTCCAATCCTGGAGACACCACGTCCGATGACGAGGCTACTGGCCCCGGAGAGGGGTGTGGCGGATCTACCACGCTGCCCGGGTGCCAGGTCGCGCGGCCGGTCGCGCGGGCGGTCGCGGGCGGCCTGGGACCGGGCGGGGGTTGCTGCGGGCTGCCGGCGTCGTCGTGGCCGGTTGCGGTGGTGTGGCCGGCCGGTTATGGCCGTGCTGGCAGTGACCAGCCTGCGACTGGCATGCGACGGCCATGCGTGGTGTCCGCTATTCTTCACAGTGCCCGTCCCACGGGACGGCACCTGGCAGGTTGCCCGAGCGGCCAAAGGGAGCGGTCTGTAAAACCGTCGGCTTAGCCTACGTTGGTTCGAACCCAACACCTGCCACCCAAAAGCCCAGGTCAGAGCCGTTGACGCCGAGTTGCGTCAGCGGCTCTAACGCTGAAAACAAGCGGTTCCGCAGGCCGCTCGCTGGACGTTGTGGGCCATACGTGGGCCAGATCCGGGTCATCCGGGCTACCCCTCGCGACGCATGCGGCTGATTATCTAATGTGCTCTGACCTGCGGAAACGGTCGCTGGTGATCGTGGTGTGGAGTCCTGGCCGCGGGTGTGCAGGGCTTCGCAGGTGCCGGCCCGGGCGCGTGAACGTGGGCCATCTACGGACATATGGCGGACAGGATGGGGGCGGTACCGGCGGTTCGCGGAACCGCTTGCTGTCTGGCGATGTGCCTGGTTACGGGCGTGGAGGGCTCGTTCGATCTGCCGGTTGGTGATGTCGTCCTGGCCGTCGATGCAGTGCGTGTAGACGGCGAGCAGCATGGTAACGCTGTGCCCGGCCCGTTGCGCAATCTGGGCAGGGGCGGCACCGGCGTTCAGCCAGAGGGACAGGGCGGCGTGCCGCAGGTCGTACGGGCGGCGGGCGAGGGTGGTGGCAGCCACCGCGGGCCCGAGGACCTGGCCGCGGGCGGTGTGCCAGGTGCGGCCGTAGCTGCTTTCGCTGAGGGGGCCGCCACGGGTTCCGCGGAACAGGCGGCCGTCGGGTGTGGTGCCATAGCAGCGGTGGTGGTGGCGGAGCATGGCGACCAGGACGGGCGGGATGGGGACGATCCGGACCGATCCTTCGGGCCGCTGCTTGAGGCCACGCTGCTCATGGCTGGATCCGGTGTTAGTCCAGGCCGCGGCGGTGCGGGGCGCGGACCGTGACAGGGTCAGCATTCCCCAGCCGTGGTGGGGCAGGTGGCAGTCGGCCAGGCGCAAGGCGATTGCTTCTTCCGGGCGCAGCGCGCCGTAGTACAGGCAGCCGAAGAACGCTGCCAGAGCGGGACGGATCCGGGCCACGGCGGCGAGCAGTGCCTCGGCCTGCGCGGGGCTGGCTACGACCTTCGGGTCTACAGCGGTGGAAGCCGTCGGGACCTGCCAGCTGACCTGGTCGGCCGGGTTGCAGTCCAGTAGCCCGGCCTCGACCGCGTAACCCAGCGCCCCGTGAAACACCGCGCGTTTGCGGGTGATGGTGTTCGCGGCAGCGCGGCTGCCATCCAGCCGCAAAGTCAGGGCATCCAGCGCCGCTCGGAGCACTATCGGGTCGGCGAGCCGGGCCAGCGGCAGTGACGCCTGCTCCGCCCATGTCAGCACACGAGCGGTCGCCTCGTCTGAGGTGGCAGTGCGGGCGGGGTTGAAGGCGTGCTGATACAGGGCCGTGCGCAACTGGGCTGCCGGTGGGCGCGCTCGTGTGGCCCGGGTCAGGGCGGGCGTGACGGTGGCCAGTGCTTCGGCCACGCTGGCCCGCGAATGTGCGGCCAGGGTCGGCCACTTCATCGCCGCGTAGGCTGCCGCATGCTGATACCAGGTCACGGTCACCGGTTCTGGTTCAGTCCACAGCACCGGTTCGCCGGTTTGCGGGTCGAACTCCATGCCCTTGCGGGCGGCGCGGACCAGTTCCGCCCGGTAGCTGTCGGCCAGGGCCCGGGTAATGAAGGACTTCGACCTGGCCCGGCCAGCAGCCTGCCAGCGGACCTCGAACGGGCGGCGGCGCCCACGCCGGTGCCGGATCGCATACACACTCACATCAAACCTGTTCATCTGAATCCCCCCTATCGCGGCAGCAACGTGGATCGTGGCCCGGTTGGCTGTGCGGTCAAGGGTTGCGCCGACAGCGCGGCCAGGCCGTACAGCCAACTCTCCGTCGGCCGAGCAGCAGCGGAACAGGGGGCGTCGGCTGTGGTACGGGCGTCGGCTGCGGCCGTGCTCTGCAGTGCGGCGATGCGGGCTCTACACTGCGGGTATGACCGAGGACACGCGCCCGGGGGACGAAACGGCTGAGCCCGAGAAGCTGCCTGCCTTGCCAAGGCATCTGTCCGCGCTGATCGGTTCCCTGCGGGGCCCGGCGGACCTGGGCCGCAATCACGACAAATACCTGACCTACGCCGACCGTGAGGAGGCCGGCGGGGCTGCGTCAGCGTGATCTTGTGCGATACGGGGCCGCTGGTCGCCGCGTTCAACGCCGCTGATCGCGACCACGGCCGCTGCGCCGAGTTCCTGCGGGAGAACTGGTCCCGCCTGGTCATCCCGTCGCTAGCCGTAACCGAGGTCTGCCATCTGCTCGCCGACCCGCAGCGTCGCGGACGCGCTGGCCTGGCCGCGGAGTTCTGCGCTGCGATCGCCGAAGACGAGTTGCGAGTGATCGAGGCGACTCCCCACGATTACGGCCGCATGGCCGAGTTGCTGACCACCTACGCATCACTGCGCCTGCAAGTAGTGGATGCCTGCGTGATCGCCCTCGCCGAACGGCTCGACGTCCGCGAGGTCGCGGCCCTCGACCGCCGCGACTTCCTCGTCGTCGCACCACGGCACCTACGCAAAGGAGAACGGCTCACCCTGCTCCCAGCGGACTGACTCCGCTTGATCTGCTCGTAAGATGCGTCGAGATGACGGCGGCCCGGTATCCAGGCGCCGTCCCTGCGCATCGTCTCGCGCCGGCCGCTCTGGCTGCGTGCGGGCATCGCCCGCGTCTTCTATCGCACGGCCGTGATCGATGCAGCCAACAGTGGGGTGGGATGCATCCGCTGTAGCCAGAGAATCAGCCGCCGCACTGACCGAAGAAGAACGGCACGGAACCTGGTATCTCATCCGGGCCGACCACCCTTCCGATGCTCTCCGACACCCCGCGCCGTCGCTACAGGCCAGTGCTCGTCTAGGGCCGGGCCGTGCGCGAACTGCCCAGCAGAGTCCGTTGTCCGTGGGAGTCGGCAGCTCGGCCGAGCTGCTAACTCTGGCCGCCGACACCGGACTCGCCGTAACACCGCAGCGGGCGCCGGATATAGCAGTGCCCTCGATAAGGGCATGGCCGCGCTACTTTGAGATCGCCGACGACACCCGGTTCCAGATAGGGCTCAGCCGACGGGAGAAGCAGACCGCGGGACGCAGGGCTAACCGCGGGAGACGGGGCTAGTTGTGGCCGTGCCCGATCGCGCAGGGCATCCTGGGCCTTCTTGGGAACCCAGCGGCTTTATCCAGGTCGACACGGTCGCCTCGCTGCCCGCTGGCAGCCGGCCAGCGGGGCAACCCGGCAACAAGTGGCGTACCCGCGCCGCCCACCCTGGTGGCAACCACGCCAGTCAACTGCAGCTCACAGGACCTATCTAGTTACATGCAGGTAGCGCCATGATCAAATACAGGCGACTATTTCCTGTCTTTCCTTGGCCGCCGGAGCATGCTCCAATGTCAGTGGCGCACGTTATCGTGGCTGCGCGGATACGGACTGCGAGTGGGGGCAGTGGTGGGACGTCCATCTTCACCGCTTTCAACAGGCGGCGCCGGAGTCATCTTCGAGTATTACGTCGCGGCGATCTTGATGAGTCGGCTCTTGCGGGGCGCCAGTGTCCCTGTCGGCATTCATGGGCCAGTCGCCCGGGTCGCCTTCCAGCAAGGCAACGAGGGCTGCCCACTCGATGACGTCGTAGCCTGGGGGAATGCCGACCCGCCCGCCGTCGCGCCGTCCATCCAGATCCAGGTGAAGCGGCGGATCAAGGCTACTGCCAGGGATACCGATTTCATCAAAGTTATGGCGGCGGCGGTGGCAGCATGTGCGGGCCAGCCGCAGCAGATCACATCGCGACGACTGCTTTTCGGGCTTGCCGCGCGTCGCAGTTCAGCAGATCACCTGGATGAACTGACTGAATTGACGGCCATGGCCCGAGCGCATGCACAACCGGATCAATTCGATCACCTGTTCAGCGAAGGAATCACCGGGGATCTGCTTCGGGACCGGTTCAGTGTGGTTCTCGATGCTGTTGCGGATGCAGTCGGCACCAGCGACGCCGCAGCGGTCAAGCCGCTGACACATCAGATCCTGCGGGCCCTGCATATATGGAAGGTCGAGGAAGGGCCAGATGGCCGCGACTGGCGCGCCGAGCTCGACGGCCTGGCGGACCTGGCAGCCGAGGCGGGCAAAACGCCCGCCGACATTATGGTGCACCTTCTCGCTATCGCTGGCCAGTTCGGGCCCCGCTCCGGGAATGTCGATGCTGATCACGTACGCGACGAGCTTGCCCGCTTCGAGGTCTACCTGCCCTTGGCCGGTACTGGCATCAGGCGGGCAGTATCGCCCACCATCAATGCCAGCGGAAACAGCACCGTCTTCAATGGTCATATCCAGAATTTCGGTGCGCTTAACATCCATGGCAGGGCAGACGCACCGGGAAGGGAGAGTGAGACGTCGTGACGACCGTTAGTGTGCAGGATTCCGCCATCGCCTTCGTTGGTGAGACTCAGGTCTTTTACCTTGGGGACGACTTCGTCGAGATGGCCCCCATCCCCATGACGGATCTGGCGGCCTGCGCCGACGGCAGGTTCGTGCCTCCAGGCGGGCAGTGGGATGAAGCCGCCCGCAAGCTCCAGACCTTTGGCGCGCTCATCGTGACGGGGGAGCGCGGTACCGGGCGGCGTACCGCTGCCCTGCGCCTGCTTACCGGTGCAGGCATACCTGGTCCCCTTTATGAGCTCACTCCGACATGGAAGAGGCCACGGCTTCAGGCCTTACAGCCGCTGGCCGCCCCAGGCACCCGTTACCTGCTCGACATGTCCGAGCCAACTGCGGAGCCAGCGCTCGCGGACTTCGGTGGACGGCTCGTCCATTGGGCCAGGGAGAATGGTGTGTGCCTGGCCGTCATCGCAACCGACGACGCCGGGGCTCAGCGATGGGCAGGCAGTGCTGGAAGAGCCGAGGTCCGGCTCCTCTCCCCAGACGCCCACACACTGGCCGAACGCGAGCTCCGGGCTGCTGGTGCCGGGGAACTGCGGGCCGGGATGCTCCAAGATCCGGCCTTCTCTGACATCTGGAAGTCCGCGCCTAAGGCCGAGGACGCGTGCCGCCTCGCGCGGCTGATCATCGAGGGCACCGACCGCCCCCCTGAGGCGATCGCCGACGAGTACCGGGGCTGGCGGAAGTGGATCGACGAGGCCCTCCCAAAGAGAGACCTCGGCGCGCGGACCCTCATGTGGTCCGCCGCCTTCTGCGACGGCGGGCAGCGCAAGTCCGTCCTGCGGATGTCGGAAGACCTGCGCCGACGGCTACACGAAGACCGGGGACCTGCTGCCATCCTGAGCGACTCCCCTTCATCTCAGCGGCTGCTCGATGCAGACATCAAGCGGAACGGCGACACTGTATGGCTTTCCCCTGCCCAGCACGGCCTTGCCGGAGCGCTCCGTGCATCCCTCTGGGACGAATTCGGGGACCCAGAAGTCCGAGAGATCCTCACGGACTGGCTCCTCGCGCAGCTTGGGGAGCTGGCCTTCGACGATGCCGAGCGTGTCGCTCACAGCGTGCTCGACATTGTGATCCGCTTCCGTGACGACACGCTGCTGCGGGCCTTGCGTGACAAGCTCGCCGACGACAAGCGCCCGATCGCGGTACGAACGCTGTCCCAGGCAGCGCTCGATCCGCGGTTCGGGGCGCACGTGCGGGCCAGCCTCTACGCCTGGGCGAGGACTTCGAGGTCCCAGGCAGACCTGGTCGCCGAGGTATGCGGTGGCGCGTTCGGCGACCAGCGGCCGGGCATGGCGCTTGTGCGGCTCGGCTGGGCGGCCCAGAATTCGCTGCCAGACAGTCCCGCGCTCGTCTCCGCCCTTGGGTCCCTGGCAGCCCGCCATCCCGACGCGGTCATGGACAGCATCGCTAAATGGTTCGCTGACTATGACCCGCCGACCGCGGGCGTAAATGCCTTTCTGGCACTGGCGTCAACGGAACAGGGGGCGATCCTTCTGTGCGGGCGAGTGGGCCGTCCCGGTTTCCGGGACGACCTCATCGGCTACTTTCAGCGCTCTCTCGGCGACCCAGCCAGCTACGAGGCCGCCATCTCCGTGCTCAAGACCTGGGAAAGGCTCGTTGCTGAGGGGAGCCTGGAGCCCAGGAACACGATCAATCTTCTCGGCAAAGCCCTTGAGCCAGAGTTCGGGAACAAGACCATCACGCGCCTGCACCCTGGCACCTGGGACACGGAGAGTTTCTGGGGCCAGGTCTTCAAAGTCGCGCTGACTGGCGACGAGATTCCCCCGGAGGCGGGTGCTGGCGGTGAAGCGGATGTGCCGGGTGCCCCGGCTGAGCTGGGGGGCGAGGGCTTGAGAGCGGGTGCTGGCGGTGAAGCGGATGTGCCGGGTGCCCCGGCTGAGCTGGGGGGCGAGGGCTTGAGAGCGGGTGCTGGCGGTGAAGCGGATGTGCCGGGTGCCCCGGCTGAGCTGGGGGGCGAGGGCTTGAGGGCGGGTGCTGGCGGTGAAGCGGATGTGCCGGGTGCCCCGGCTGAGCTGGGGGGCGAGGGCTTGAGGGCGGGTGCTGGCGGTGAAGCGGATGTGCCGGGTGCCCCGGCTGAGCTGGGGGGCGAGGGCTTGAGGGCGGGTGCTGGCGGTGAAGCGGATGTGCCGGGTGCCCCGGCTGAGCTCGGGGGCGACGGCATAGGGGCGGGCGCGCCGGTGTATGTGCCCGCCACACTGACCGACGAGGAGACAGGCACGGGTGCTGAGGCTGACTGACATCTGGAGCCCGGGCAGGCCGCGCCGGATCGGCTTCGCCGCGAAGCTCCCGACGATCCTGCCCGGAATCTCGTTCACTGCCCGCGGCCGGGCCTGGTTCCGGCAGGACCTCTCGGCTTACCCGGCCCTGCCGCTGCGGACGGCAAGAGCCGCGGCGCTGGCCGGGGTATACGAGACCTCGAAGAAGGAAACCGAGAAGTTCGAGCCGGAGGCTGCGTTCCACGCCGAGCAAGCTGTCGCTGTTCCCCTCGCGGACTGGAAACCCCTCAAGGACTCCCCCCTCAGGGTCAGGGCCACGCTCAGCCTAGATCTCACCGCCGACGACGCGGCGAAAACCGAGCGCTTCACCGAGTCCCGCCGCGCGGCAGCCCTCGACGAAGCGCTGGCCCGGGGCCACATGAAGTTCCTGCGCGAGGTGGCACTGGCGGATGAGGACACAGCGCGGCTCTGGTGGCTGCACCGCAACCTCACCGGCGCCGCCCCGGCGACCTCCTGGGAAGTCTTCAACGCCGTCGTCCGCCCGCTCATCCGCATCGCAGACGAGAATGACCCCGTAACCAGGCTGGCGCGGGCACTACTCACGATGAACAACTATGTCCACGAGGACCCAGGACGGCTGGAGACCCTGGCGCACATGGTGGCGTTCGCAGTGGACAAGATGGGCCAGCCCGAGCTAGCCAGGATGATGGCCACTCTCCACCAGCCCGCCCAGTCAGGCCAGCCAGACACTAACGGATCCGCACCTGCTGACCCATGACAGCCATCAACAGACAACCAGAAACGGCAGGTCAGCGGCCGAGAAACCGGGCAGGACGGTCAGCACACCGCTCCCATCACCGCCGTCCGTGCCCGTCCGTGCTCCATCGCCCCGGAACCCCGGGGGTGCACGGACGCATAGCGGACGGCGGCGGCCGGAACCGCGCCTCGGACGGTGTATGCGCTGGTCAGCGGGGGGTGACTCGGCTAGGAGCGGCGGGCTGTAAAACCGTCGGCTTAGCCTACGTTGGTTCGAACCCAACACCTGCCACTACCAGCGGAAACGGCCCGTAGCCTGGGATTTCCCGGGCTCGCGGGTTGTTCTTTTTGGCCCGGTGACGTCCCGCTGTGTCCATGAAGGTCCATCTGTTTCCAGCTGTGCACGGACATATAGCGGACAGCGTCCGGGCCGGATACGCGGGCCGCCGAACCGTTTCTCCTGGTTGTGCTGGCTCTCCGGGGGAGCGTTGGCGCGCCTGTGAGTGTTCCGGGAAGATCATTGGTAGTGCCTGTTTTGGCCCACGCATGGCCCACGGCATCCGTCGGCGGGCCCGCGGCTGGACGCGACGGCACCGGGACTCCTGGCCCAGAGGCCAAGCGCGGCACTGCTAGCTGCAATCGGTTCGGGGCCTTGCCACCGGTATGCTGTTCGGCGCGGGCACGGTCGTCGGTGCCATCGCAGCCCGCCGCCTGCTGCGCCGGTTCGACCCAGCAAGCGGCCATTCGCGCGGCGCCTGATGGCCCGGCCCGCAGCGATGGGCAAGCCAGGAAGGCACTGGTGACGAGGCGGAACGCCGCTGGGAGGTCACGAGCGTTCGACTCTGCCGCCACGGGGCGCGTCCTTGGGCAATCCGCCGGTTGTGCTGACAAGTACTGGGCGTTACGGACTGTCTGCTCCACGCTGAGGAGCGCCCGGGATTAACGCCCAGGCAGCTTACGCCCGGCGGGGGTGGGAACGGCATGCTGGTTGCCGTTCCTGTGCGCGATTTTCCGGCGCTCAGTAGTCGTGCTTTTCCTCGACCGCCTTCCGAAAGAGCCTGCGACGCTCACCGAACTTTCTCCCTACTGCTCCGTCCGAGTCGTCCTCGGCCCATACCAATCTCCGCAGGGCGATCCAGCTGGCAGGCTGCCGGGCGCACTCGACCTTGACCACGCGGGCGGTGTCGGCAAAGCAGTCTGCCAGGCTCTGCCCCTCCAGCAGTGCTATGTGCGCGCCGGGCCCGAATACCGGGTCGAGAAGCCTGCCGAGGATGGCGCTATGAGCGACACCTAGGGCCCACTCGAACTCGATGCTGCAGGTGTCCCCGAAGCGGTTGAACCACAGGTCATGGAAGTAGGCCCAGGGAGCCGGGCACAAGCCCGGCAGATGGCGCAGAATCTGCGAGGCAAATCGGCTGTTGCGGTAGTGCCAGCCGCCCGTGGAGTAATGCCTGGGCCAGGACTCTACCCAGCGCACTTCCCCGGAGTGCCACTCATGTGGGTGCGTCCGCCAGGGCATGCGCGTCCCGCCGTCATCACAGGCCAGGTCGGCCGCGATCAGAGCGGCCTTGCGCCACCGGTCGGCTGAAGCTGGAATGCTGATGCGCCCTGTGAACCCCGGGCGGCTCAGGATAATTCTTCCCCACTGGAATTGCGCGCGCAGGCCAGGGATGCCGTATATCTGGCATACAGACCCTGTCCTTTCCTCGTCCTCAGCGGACCATGAAGGCATGATGCCGCGGATGATGTCAGGCAGGAATTCCTTGGGGATGCTAACGACGAGTTCGCGCGGCCGCGGTGTTACGGAGCTGATCCCGAAGGGCAGCATGCGCGGGCGCCACCGGTCCTTGCTGCAGCGGCCTATCACCTCGAGGAACTCAGATTCCAGGTACACCTGATCCGCATCGGCCGCCTCCGGGATGGGCGGCGCCCCGGCCGGGAGTTTGCGGAGTTCGTCAAGTGCCAGATTGCGACATTCGCCGGTCTGGATCATGCGACCGGTGCAGAGCGCGCGGAGCTGCGGAGTTGGCATAGTCGTCCCCCGAATGCGCTGCCCGGCTCAGCGCTGGCTCGAAGAATCGACTGCTGCGTCATACTGGAATCGCGTCATGTTACGCGGTGGGACCCAGTCCCTTCTGCCCAGCGGAGGCCAACGCCGGGTCGGCCTCCGGGAACGGCGCCCGCGTGCGCCGGGGAACTTTCTCCTTGGCCGAGGGTGACGCCCGGCGGCCGAAAACCAAAGTCGCCACGCCGGCCCTCCGGTAACTGGCGGGCAAGCGAGCCTGACGTTGCCGATCACTATCGGCGACTCCTGCGGTCACGGTCGGCCAAAAGTCTCACAGTCGGGGAAGCGTCCGCCGATGGTTCCTGTGGCCGCGCCGGGCTGACCGCGTGGGTCGCTCGCTGTTTCATTGTGAGTGGAGTAGTTCAGGTTCGCCGGCGATGAACGCGTTAATGATGGTGCCGAGGCCGCGGACGGAGGCGGAGCCGACGAGGACGGACGTTGATCCCCACGACCCGAACGACACGCTGCTTTCCGGGATGATCTCCTCAGGGCCGACGACGAACGACCAGGCCTGGGGTACCAGACCTGCTCGCGCTTCCAGTGCGTAGCCTGCTGCTTGGTGGAAGCCGTCCCGCCCTACGTAGGCGCCTAGTACGGCAGCGGCCATTCGTTAGCTGGCCAGGTGGTACGCGTCATTCGCTATGCGTACCGGACGCTCACCGACGGCACATGGGGTCAAGCATGAGTCAGCCGTCGGCGAGCTCGGCGGTTCAGCTGGACCCGCTGATGTCATGGCTGGAGCCCGGCAGATCACGACTTGTGCTGCACGCTAATTCTCGTGGTCATGACGGATATGTGCGCTCCCTGGCTTGTCAGCAGAGCAGCCCCGTCGTGGGTGGTCACACCGGCCCGGGCGGCGTATGACTCCCCGTTCACGACTACAGTGCCAGCGAATCGGAGGTGGTCTTTATCCAGGATGCGGAGGGGCTGCAGGGGTCCTACGAGCTCCACCCAGATGCGCATACTGTCAGAGCCGATCCAGAAGCCGTTTCGGGTGACGACATCCTCGACGGTGATACCGGAAGCGTCTACGGGCTGGCCGATCAGGGCCCGCAGTGAGCGGTGGCAGTCTACGGCCTGCCCGCCGATGGTCAGGCCGCTGATCATTCCGCAGGGGGGCGCGTGAGAATGCGCGGCCGGTCTTGGGCTGGCTGCGAGTATTCCCGTGCCGAGGACAGCGGCAGTTGCAACTGCCGTGCCGGTAGCGGCCGATGCGGCGGCCTGCAAGGGATGGGCGCGCGCTTTAGCCAGGACCCAGACGGCTAGCTCAGCGGGGAAGGTGATGGCGGTCAGAGCGAGACTGCGCCTGTCAAGTGGTTCGCTGAGTGCCGCGCAGGTCTCACAGCCGAGAAGATGCTGGCCGGCAGCCAGCTCGCGCTGGCGGCGGGTGTCGCCTCCTGATATCGCGAGAAGCACTCTGCGGCATTGCGGGGATGGCAGCTCGATATGGCGGAAGGCGAGCAGGTACTCCAGCCGCAGCTTCGCGCGCGTCCGTGACATCCGTACGCGCAGCGCACCCGGGGATTCTGCGGCGGCGCTGCCCGGGGATGGGGAGGCGTCACCGTGGTAGGCGAGGATGTCGCTGCGTTCCTGAGGTGACAGCCGGGCCAGCGCGGCCGTCATTGCGCTGCTGGCTTCACTGGCGAGCGCGACGTCTTCGGGGCGGTCGGGTTCTCGCACATCGGCGATGCGCGGCGCTGCTGTCGCTCGCCGGGCCGCGGTCCTCGCATGGGAGATAACCAGGTTGCGGGCCGTCACGATACCGAATGGCAAAAGCGCTTCCGGTGCGAGGCGGCCGCGTGCGCTGAGGAGGCGCTCCAGGCAGTCCTGGACCAGATCATCGACGTCCGAGGGGTTCGTGGCGCGGGCGGAAACTACGCGGCGGATGACGGGCTCAGTGGCTAGCACGTCATGCACTGACGATGCGTTCACAGGCTCTTCCACGCGCTCGCCGTCTCCTTCCTGGTGGCCCTCCCCGGTGCTCTCCCCGGCCCGGCTGTCACCAAGCGAGCACCTCCGCTGTTTGGCCTGCCACGACTTCGGCCTGGGGCCGGCGCCACCGGGCATCGCCGAATTTTAGCCATCATCGGGATCGGAATCCCGCCTAAGCGCGGTATTCCAGACGTAGCTGGCGCGGTCGGCTTGGGCCATGACAGTAAGCCAGCTTGCCGGTGCCGGTCAGCGCATCGTTAAGGACGCCCCTGGTCTGTGCGGTCCGCATGCGTAACGTCAGCGGTCCGGGCCTGTCCAGTCAGCTGGCTTCCCGGCCTACGCCCGGGCGTCTGGAAGGTGGCCGCGGATCTGGGGGGATCGGTTGCGTAACGCCAGCGGTTCTCAGTCGTTTCACTAGTGGCAGCACGATACGGACAGGTTTTCCAGGCGCCGGGTGAGCGCCGGAAAAAGGCCGCGAGCGAGGCTGCCCATCGTGGTTGTGAGTTCTCGCAAAGGGAGCACATTGTGCTAGCCAGCGTCACACAGGGCAAGGGTCTTACGTGCGCAAAGAGCGGACTGAGCACGCCGGAACCGAGACTGCCCGCCGGGCGGCAGTTAGCGGCGGGACGCCGCTGCGACGTCGATACGGGGGCCGTCGCCAGGGCCGTCGCGAAGTGTGGCACGCGCTCCGCTAGGAGCTGGCGAGGCGCTGCGGGCGCCCCTGCAGCGCCTCGCTCACCCCGCGTACCACCGCGCGGGCAGGCCCGGTACTGCGCATCAGCGGCGACCTACTCCCCGAGGGAAAAGTGATGCCCGGTCCAGTACGTGCCGGCGAGGTCGCGGCGCCGCCTGCGGACGGCCGCACCTTGGTGCCGGAACTGTTTCCTGAACGTTAGAGGATGAACGGGCGGGTGCCGGCTCGCGAAGCGTGGGAGGACAGGGCGATGGAGGAGAACATAGGAACGGCTCGCCCGGCGGCGGCGGATGATCGTTCGGCCGGTGAGCTGGTTAAGCAGTTGTCGGAGCAGGTTTCGCAGCTGGTCCGTGATGAGCTGCGGCTGGCTCAGCTGGAGATGATGCGCAAGGGCAAGCGCGCTGGTGCCGGCATAGGCATGGCCGGGGGGGCCGGGCTGGTGGGCGTGTACGGGCTCGGCGCGCTGGTGGCATGCACGGTCATCGCGCTCGCCTTGGTGATCGCGGCGTGGCTCGCGGCTTTGACCGCCGGTGCTGCCCTGCTGCTGATCGCCGGCGGCCTGGCGCTCCTGGGCAGGAGACAACTACAGCGGGCCGTTCCGCCGGTACCGGCCGAGGCGGTTGAGAGCATCAAGGCCGATGTGCAAGAGATCAAGGGAAGGGCACACCGATGACCGCAGATATACCCCCAAGCACCGGAGGCCGGCGCCGCTCAGCTCCAAGGCCGGGTGGCACAGTGCCGTCAGAAGGCCTGCCCCTCGCCGCCACGGAGCTGTCAGCAGACCTCCCGGCCGTCGGTACTGGCCCGCCGGAAGGTCTGCCCCCGGCCGAGCAGGCCGTGGCGCAGGACATACAGGCCACCCGTGAGCAGCTAGGGGAGACAGTCGAGGCGCTCGCCGCCAAGACTGATGTGAAGGCCAGGGTGCGCGGCAAAGCCAGTGAGATATCCGGGAATCTTCGCGGCAAGGCGACGAAGGTGACGAAATCAGCCTGGTCGGCCGCCGCCCCCAAGGCACGCCAGGTAAGGGAACGTGCCACCACGGCTGGCAGCACCGTGAAGCAGGCCATACCTGAGCCGGTGCAACGCGCGGTAACTCGCGCGTCCGGGGCCGCCAGGCAAAGGCGTGGGCAGCTGGCCGCCGCGGGTGCCGCCGTGGGAGGACTGCTGGCCTGCTGGCTGGTGGTCCGCAGAAGGCGGCGGTCATGATCAGGGTCTTGTATAAGCCGCTGGGGATGGCGGTCAGCGTGCTCGGCGGGGCGCTGGCCGCCGCGGTGTTCAAGCGGCTGTGGAAGCTGTCTGCCGGGCAGGACGAGGCCCCGAAGGCTACCGATGCTGACCGTGGGTGGCGGGAGATCCTGATCGCCGCGGCCGCCCAGGGCGCAACGTTCGGGCTGGTCAAAGCCGTGGTTGTCCGGGGCGCGGCAGTGGGCACACGGAAGCTGACCGGGACCTGGCCAGGAACGGAGAAGGACAGCGACGGCAGGCAGGAAAGGCAGCCGGCCTAGCTTGCCGGAGTACGCATGCGCTGTGCAAGGGCCCCTTATCGCAGGCGGCCAGGAGAGGAGACGCCCGCCGGGCGTCCGAGCAAGGGAGGCAATATGGCTAGCAAATTCGTGGTAAAGAAAGGGTCTACCGGCAAGTATCACTTCAATCTCCTGGCTGCCAACGGCCAGGTAATCGCGACCAGCGAGGCTTATGAGCGGAAGCAATCGGCGCTGGATGGAATCGAGTCGGTGCAGAAGAACGCCCCTGGCGCGGAGATAGAAGACCAGACAGGCGACCAATGACGCAGTTGCCGTTCTGACCGCAGCCGGGCGCTGTGCGAAGGCTGTACCGGCGGCGGTCGCTCAATCGGGCACCGCCGGTATGCCGGTGGCTGGTGAGCGGAGCTGAAGGCGGAGGCGGTCGCGGTGAGGGGGATAGATGTCAGGGTCGGATGGCGAAGCGATCCCGCCGCAGAATAAGGAGTCGGGCGGACCGCAGTCGCCGCTGGAGATCGGGGAAGCGGGCTGGCGTAACACGCTTAAGCGCACGGGCAAGAAGTTTGTCCGGGACCGGTGCTCCATGGCGGCCGGCAGCCTGGCCTATCACTGGTTCTTGTCGCTGTTCCCGGCTCTTATCGCGCTGCTGGGCCTGATGACCCTGCTCCATGCCGGGGCACGCACGGTGCAGCGACTGGTCAACGGCCTGGATAAATCCCTGCCGCCGGGAGCGTCGGGGGTGTTCACCCAGGCCGTTCACTCCGCCACCAGCCGGTCCTCCGCAGGGTCCACAGCCCTGATCATCGGCGTCGTGGTGGCGCTATGGGCCGCCTCCAGCGGCGTCGCCGCCTTGGAGACCGGCCTGGACGTGGCCTATGAAGTACCGGGCGACCGCAAGTTCCTCGCCAAGCGGCTGCGGGCGATCCCGCTCATGGCGGCCACCATTGTGCTCGGCGGGATCGCCGCCGCGCTAATCGTCTTCGGGGCCTCGATCGGCTCGGCTATCCAGGCTCACGCACCGTTCGCCGGAACGGCGTTCGTCATCGCCTGGACGGTCGGGCGCTGGGTGCTCACTACCGCATTCATCTCCCTGCTGTTTTCCTTCTACTACTATTTCGGTCCGAACCGCGAGTCCCCGCGCTGGCAGTGGGTCAGCGTCGGCGGCGCGGCCGGTACCGTCATCTTCCTGCTCGCCTCCCTCGGTTTCTCCTTCTACGTGGCAAAATTCGGTTCCTACGGGAAAACCTACGGCGCCTTCGCTGGAGTGGTCATTCTCATTTTCTGGCTCTACCTGACCGGGCTGGCGGTCCTGCTGGGCGGCGAAATCAACGCTGAAATCGAACGCGAGGCAGCCGCCCAGGCCAGGCCATCCCGGAGCCCGGGCCAGTGCCGCCCAACTCCACAGCGGCTAGCGTTCGGGCCGGGCTGCCGCCCGGCAGAGACGTTGCCGAGGGTGAGGCCCTGGCTGACCAGGACATTAGCGATCCCGGCCAGCTCACGCTGCCGGGCTTATCTTCTCCGGCACTGTGACCGGCGGATACGCCGCGCGCGCCGCGCCTACCTGTGCTGGTCGAAAACTCGGTTACCGGTTCTGGCCTGGACTTTCATGCGGCGGGCCGGTACTCGTTGAGCAGTCCGCCCAGACGCTCCCGGCGTCGGATCTTGTCGATTCTGGCCGGAAACGGGATCATGTTCGGTTCGTCTTCGGGGGCACGCAGAAGCATTCCGTCGCCTTTGGTGGCTGCGCCCGGCGTTGATGGGCGACGTAGACGTCGAGCACGTGGTGCAGGTGGCTTTCTCCGGTGATGAGGATCCGTCGGTGCACTCTCGGCGGATGGAGCCGATCCAGCGCTCGGCGAAGGCGTTCATCCGTGGGGCCTGCGGTGTGGTGAGCACGATCTCGATGCCGATGGAGGTAAAGACCGCCTCGAAGGCGGCACCGAACTTCGTCGCGGTCGCGAATCAGGTGCCTGAATCGGTGCCGGGCCTCCTCCAGATCACCGGCAATACTGCGGCCAACTGAACCACCTGGTCCCGGCCGGATGCTCGGTAATGCCGGGAGGGTGAAACCTGCGTGTCCGATTCGGCAGGAGGTGACCTGGAGGGCTGACCTACCGGCGCGGTGACGCCGGCCAGGTGAACGCGGCGAGTGCCGTGCTCGATCACGATCAGCGCGTAGATGCGCTGCAGAAGGACGGTGTCAACGTGCACGAAATCGGCCGCGAGGATCCCGCGGGCCTGCGTGGTGAGGAACTGCTTCCATGTCGGGCCGGCGCGTCGGGGTGCAGGATCGATCCCGGCGTCATGCAGGATCTGCCATACCGTGGAGGCAGCTATCTGGTGGCCGAGCTGGACGAGTTCGCCTTGTACGCACCGGTGCCCCCGCATCGGATTATCAGCCGCGATGCGGAGCACGAGGTTCCGGATGACCCGGGATCCGGTCGTGGCGCGCAGGTCGTGCTGGCCAGGGCCGATGACGTAGTTGAGTAACGCGAAGATCTGGCCCTCGTGCTTGGAGGTCGCCTCGCCGCCGGTCAGCGCATAGTGACCTGCTCGCAGATCGCCTGCTAGCGGCCCACTCGCGCTTGCCCTTCGTCTCGACATGGCGGCACCATACGCAGTGCCGCTGACCGTCCCGGGGCCATGACCGCGCGGCCCGCCGGCGCCAGACGATGGTTCTGACATCAGGCGGCCAGGCGCCGCAGCTGGCCCAGCCCGGCCGGACAGGTGCCCAAGCCAGGCAACCTCCATTAGGTGGCAGGGGACGGCCCGCCTACCGGGCCGGGGCACCTGCGCGCTGGTGGTCCCAGCGCGGTCGGCCCTGGCTTGACACCGGGCGCTAAGTGGAGCGTTGATTCCTCCTGCCCTGGGCGGCGGCCCAGCCGCGCACCGGCCCGGGAGGTGGCAGCGCCGCCCCGTCCGGCAGGGAACCGGGGGTGCGCCGCAGGTCAACCCAAGGGCACCGGTCAGCACGCCAGACCCCGGCGGGACGCACCACCGCGCCGGTTGAGGGCTGGCAGGCCGGCTGCGGCGGCACCCTGGTGCCCGTCACGGACAAGGCCGACTTGGAAGGAGCAACGTATGAGCCGTACACCAGCAGCCCGCCTCGCCCGCCTCAAGGTACAGCACCCGGCGTGGACGATCCGCGCCGCGTCGGCGGACAGCCCTGACGAACCGGCCTTCACGGCGGAAGGCCCCGGCGACATCATCCAGGTCCGGACTCTCGATGAGCTTGAAGTCGGCCTCAGCCTGCGGACCCACCGCATTGCTGGCCGCTCAGCACCCGCGCTGTGCCTCCGAGGTGACCGTGGCGGACCCGCCGGACGGGAGCTGCGGATGATGCGGTGCGCCGCGGTCCCGCCGTCACAGCCCCAGGCATGCACTAGACAGAGCGCATAGAGCAATTAGGGCTCTTAGAGCTTGATAGCTGCTAGATGCTCCACCGAACGCCATCGGCGCAGTCCCGCGTCCGGTGCCTGGCGAGCCAGTCTGGCCAGTCCGGGCGTGCGATGATCCTCGGTTTGTGGGCTTGAAGCTGATCTTCCTCATCGTCTCCCGTGCCATGTCGCTGCTGGTCCTGTCGCAACGGGAGTCGTGGTGGAAGGACGCCGAGATCCTGATGCTGCGCCATCAGCTTGCCGTCGCCCAGCGTGAACGGCCGCAGGCTCAGTCCAGGCTGACATGGCCGGACCGGGCGTGCTGGCCCTGCTCGCCGGGACGCTGCCCATCGAGCGCCTCGCGGCGATGCGGCTCACCGTCACTCCCGGCACCATCTTACGCTGGCACCGTAAAATCCTCCGCCGACGGTGGGCGCGCTTGTCGCGCCGCGGCCGGTCCGGCCGGCCGCCGGTGCGCCGTGATGTCCGGTCGGTGGTGCTGCGGCTGGCCAGAGAAAACGAGTCGTGGGGCTACCGGCGGATCCACGGCGAACTGGCCAGGCTCGGCATCACAGTAGCGCCGTCCACGGTCTGGCAGATCCTCAAGGGTGCCGGGATCGACCCGCTCCGCGCCGGGACGGCCCAGGCTGGGCCGAGTTCCTGCGATCCCAGGCCCAGCGGATCCTGGCGCTGGACTTCTTCACCACCGACCTGCTCAACGGCACCAAAGTCCACGTCCTGGCCGTGATCGAGCACGGCACCCGCCGGATCCGGATCCTCAGCGCCACCGAGCACCCCGTCCAGTCGTGGGTGGTCCAGCAGGCCAGGAACCTCCTGACGGACCTGCAGGACGCGGGCACCAGGGTGACGTTCGTTACCCACACGATCTGCTGGTCACCCGGTATCTCGAAGGCTTTGGAACACTTACCTTCATGGTGAAGTGCAAAGACTGGAGCAAGCCGGTAGGCAATCAGGAGGTGCAGAATTTCGTAGCAACGGTAGCTACCCTGCGCGCCGACAACAGTATTCATTACGGGGTAATGGTGGCCCATAGCGGTTTCACGCAGGCCGCCAAGGCGATCGGCGACCGCATCCGCTACGCTAGCGCCATCCACGTCCTTCAGACCCGCGAGATCCAAGGATGAAAAAGGCCCAATATATCGATGAATGCGTCAGTGATTTCCTATTGCCGTCCCGGGCCTTATCAGATAGTCGCTGCTTATGAGTGATCGGGTTCAGTGAGCGGGGTTTTGAGACTGGTCAGCCGCATGCGTACGTCGGCCGCGCTGGGGTGGTGGAGGTCGGTCAGGATGTCCAGCGCTTGCTGCCAGGCGTCGCGGGCGTTGTGCCGCTGGCGGGCGGCGCGGTAGGTATCGCCGAGGCGGGCGAGGGTCTCGGCTTGCTGGTGGCGATCACCGAGTTTCTGGAACAGGCGCAGTGCACGCCGGTAGCAGGCGATCGCGTCGGAGGAGTGGCCGAGATGGTGGTGGGCGTGGCCGAGGCTGTCCCATGCGTCGGCCTCGCCGTCATGATTGCCGAGTTCGTGGTGGAGATCGAGGGCTTGCTGGCAGTAGGTCAGCGCCTGCTGATGCATTCCGAGCAGGGAACCGTACCAGCCGACCGTGTTCAGGGCCCGTGCCTGCCCGGTGCGGTGGTCGGCCGCCCGGTACAGGCTGAGGGCCTGGCGGGCCTGCTGAAGGGCCTCGCGGTAGCGGCGTTGCTGTCCCAGCGTCCATCCCAGGCTGTGATGGGCGTGCGCCTGGCCCGCGTGGTCGCCGAGTGCCGTGTACAGCTTCAGCGCGTGCCGTAGGTGTCGCTGGGCCTGCTGGTGGGATCCGGTCCGGCTGCAGGCACGGGCCAGTAGCAGGCGGGCGTTGGCCTGCCCGGCCAGGTCGCCGGCGCGCTCGGCCGCGCCTAGCGCGGCGGTCTGTGTGGCGGCGTAGTCGTGCCAGTGCCCTCCCCGTTCCAGGTAGGCGGCCAGGGCCGAGGGAATCTGCCAGGCGTGGGTGTCGAACCGCGCGGTGGCGGCCAGCGCGGTTGCTGCTAGCAGCACCTGGCGCTCGCTGTCGAACCAGGCTAGCGCGTGCCGGACGCTGGCGAGGTGCTCGGGAAGCGTGCCGGGCGCGGGCGCGGGCGGGGCGCTCAGGTCCCTGGCCGGATACAGCAGGAGCGTGGCGGCGCGGGCGGTGTGCAGGTAATGATCTAGCACCCGGCCGGCGGCGGCGTGGCCATCGTCGCGGTGGCTGCCGGCTTGTGCCTGCTCCGCAGCGTAGGCGCGCAGCAGGTCATGGAGCCGGTAGCGGCCGTGAGCGTGCTCGGTCAGCAGGTGCGCGGCGGTCAGTTCGTCCAGTGCGCCCCGGGCCTCGTCGCGGCCGGTGGCGGCGAGGCTGGCCGCCGCGGCGATGCTGATGTCCGGCCCGGGATGCACCCCCAGGAGGCGGAACATCCGGGCGGCCGGGCGGCTGAGCGTCTGGCACGACCAGGAAAACACCGCCCGCAGATTCGCGGCGCCTATCCCGGCCGAGAGCAGGTCGAGGCGACGGCGCGTGTCACGCAGTGCGGCGGCCAGGGAACTGAGCGGAGCGCGGGGGTGGGCCATGGCGCGGGATGCGGCGATGTTCACCGCTAAGGGCAGGCGGGCGCACAGGCCGATCAGCTCGTCGGCCGCTGCCTGCTCGCTGGTGACGCGCGCTAACCCCAGCCGGCGGACCAGCAGCTCGCAGGCTTCCCTCGTGGTGAGCAGGTCCACTGTCAGCGAGATGGCGCCGTCGAGGGCGATCAGAGCGGCCAGCCGGCTGCGGCTGGTGATCAGCACCATGCAGCCAGCCGCGCCGGGCAGCAAGGGGCGTACCTGCTCCGAATCGCGGGCATTATCCAAGACGATCAGCATGCGCTTGTCAGCCAGCAAGGTGCGATACAAGCCGATCTGGGCATCGAGATCGGCGGGGATGTGTGCAGGGGGCACCAGCAGCGCGTCCAGGAACCTGCGCACCGCCGTAGCAGCCTGCACGGCCGCGCCGGACGGGTCGAAACCGCGCAGGTCCACATACAGCTGCCCGTCCGGGAACCGCTCGGCGACCTGGTGCGCCCAGTGCACCGCCAGCGCCGTCTTCCCCACGCCCGCCATCCCGCCAATCGCCGAGATCACCACCGTCCCTGGTGCCTGGCTGCGTGCCTGGTCGGTGATGTGGGACAGCCTGGCGAGCTCTTCCGACCGGCCAGTGAAGTGGGGCACCGCACCGGGGAGCTGCCGCGGCACCCTTGCCGAAGGGCTAGCCGAGTCTGTAAGTGCCGCGGCAGCCTGCGGCGTGTCGTCGTGGCGGGCTGGCATCGCGGCGAGGGCGGGGTAGCCGGCCAGGATCTGCCGGTGCAGCAGCTCCATCAGCTGAGTGTGGAACCGCTCGCGCATCCGGTCCTGGGTGGTCAGATCTCGCAGTTCCGGGATCAGCCCGTTCTGGCGGCCCGGCATCTGGGCCAGCGCAGCCGGCTCGCCTGCCTGGCCGGTGAAAAACGGCGGAGCCGCGGGCAGATCCCGCGGCACCTCGAGCTTGGTCGCTATGCGCGGCGTCTCGTGCCGGACGGCTGGTTCCTCTGGGATGGCTGGCTCGCTCGCCCGGTAGAACCGACGGCCGGGGGCAGCGGTAAACTCCTCGCGCTCCGGGCCGTTCAGGCCCAGCGCGTCCGCCAGCCGGAGAACCGAGCTGGGATGCGGCCACTTGGCTTGGCCGCGTTCGAGGTTCCCGATCGTCTTGGCGCTCAGCCCGGCCATGTTAGCCAGCTCATGCTGGGACAGCCCTGCGGCATACCTGTGCGCGCGCAGCCGCGTCCCGAACTCCTCTGTCCCACTCACCCCTGGCGCCTCCCCAGACCCTGGCGAGCTCACCGCATATGTTATCCACCAGTACGCCGGAATTCTCATGTTTTGTGATTGAGACCAGGTCGAGTATTTCTCCGGCCGGTCAGGCGAGACGGCTCTCCTCGATGACGCAGATATCTGTGCACTGGACGAAGCATCTGCGGCGATGATCGGCGAAGAAGCGCTCGCCGTGCTCGGTCATGTCACGACCGCGCAGACGTGCCGGGCCGTGTCCCTCATCTCACTGACCGAAAATTCGGACCAACGGCTGACGCGCGTCCCTCCGCTCAGACTGCGCCGTCTGCGGCGCACTGTCTCCCGGCCAGAACGGGGCCGACGTGGCGGGGATCCACGAGTGGGAGGTGCACGGCATGCCCGGGCTGGTGTTCCCGCCCGGCGCGCGGGTTGCGCGGGTTGCGCTGGCCAGGCCTGCCTGATTGCGGTAGCTCAGGAACTCGGATTGACCGTCGCGTTCGCCTCTTCCTGGAGCGCTAGCCTCGCCGAGTTCCTTGAACTGCTGCCCGATCAGGAGTACGTAACGCACCTTGGCCGTTCCTCAACCCCGCAGTGCGCAGCAGCTAACAGAACACGCTGGTCCGGGCGGGGGCGCTCGGGTATGTGGTTTAGCTCAACACCATGGCTGCGGGGCTCCGCGGATGCCCATTCGGCCGGCCCATGCCATTGGCTGGCGGCCGAGGCCACTAGTGAAAGCCCTTTAAATGTTAGCAGATAGTTAAGAAATGCCTCGGCTTTCGCAACGGTGAAGGGCGATCCCGCGTGGTCCACGCGGACGCTGGCGCCTTCCCGGCTGATCGTGTCTAGCAGCAGCGTCGCGCCGTCCGCGCGGATCGCGCCGTCCGCGGCGACTGCTCGTGCGCGGGCCATATGATCGAAAACGGACGAGGAAGCACAGACGCATTCATCGATCACCCATAGTCCATGCCCTCTGCATGATGATGGGGGAGTGGCGCGCTTTGCGTCTACTATGAGACTATTGGCACTGGACCGCAGGCTGAGATACGACCGTTTCCGGACAAGATTTCACTTTGGCTTCGAGACGCCGCTGAACGCCCACCCATGGTGACTGGCCTGGTGCAAGGCGGAGTCCCATGGAAGGGTTGAGCAGTATGCACCAGGGCAGCACAGAACCGACCACACAGGCCGGGGTCATGTCACTGGCTCGTCTGGCCGATCAGGTCTCGAAGGCAAGCCAACACATGATGAGCCTGGACTCGCTGTCGAACATCTACTGGGGCCTGAGCCATCTCCTGGAACTAGGCGTGCCGGGCGATGTGGTGGAACTAGGGTGTCATGCCGGATATACCAGTGTGTATCTGCAGATGATCATTGATCATACGGATCCGGGTCGCACGCTTCACGTCTATGATTCGTTCGAGGGCCTACCGAAGCCGGGTCCCCGGGACGGCACCTATTTCTCGGCTGGCGAGCTCCGGGTCAGCCAGCAGGATCTGACGGCTACCTTCGACGCCTGGGGACTTCGCCATCCGGTGATTCACGTCGGCTGGTTTGAGGATACGCTTCCGGGCGGGCTTCCCGACAAGATCGCCTTCGGACTGCTGGATGCAGATTTCTATGAGTCCATTCTGGTCAGCCTCCGCCATGTGTGGCCGCGCGTTATCCCCGGTGGCATCGTCATGATCGACGACTACTGCGATCCCCGCGAAAACCCATGGGCCTGGCCGGAGATGCCCGGGGTCAAGGTCGCCTGCGATGAGTTCTTCGCCAACACCAGAGAACGCCCTATCACGCTGGTGGGATGCGGCTCGATGGCTTGCGCTTACGTGCGCAAGAGCATCGGGTCCGCTCGAAGCTCTTAGAAAGGTGCGATTTGACGAAACGGCAGCTCGTCACGGATGTCTGTATAGTCAGCTCTGGCCAGCGGGTATTACAACCGCCGGATGAGCTTGTCAAATCGGGGATCCAAACTTTGATTATTGAAGGTGGCATATCTGTCGATCATTTCCTGCGAGCGGTTTCGCGAATCCAGTCACCATTGTCGCACTGTCTATCCGGTTGACTGAAAACATCGTCATGAGCTTGCGGACAGGAGATCAGTGATGACACAGGTACCGGGCCCGGCTACAAACATTCCGGTGAAAGAGATTCGTCTGCGGCCTGTGACGACCGCGGAGTTCGAGGCTTGGCGCGCCAGGGCCATTCCGTGGTACACGGCCGCGCACCAACGAACTGGCGGCTGGAGCGCCGAGCAGGCAAAGAGCCTTGCCGAGCGGAAAACGGATAAGCTCCTGCCAGCGGGCCCGGAAACCCCTGGCATGCTCCTGCTCTCAGCCGAGACCCGTGACGGCGCTCCGCTGGGCATGGTCTGGATTGCGCTCGATCACCCCAGCGCAGGCTCCGCATGGATCTATGACATCGAAATCCTCCAAGAGCACCGCGGCAAGGGCTACGGCCGCGCCCTGCTGCAGGCCGCCGAGCAAGAGAGCGCGAAGCACGGCATCACGGAGATCGGCCTGAACGTCTTCGGGACGAACGTCGTCGCCCGCAGCCTCTACGACTCATCCGGCTACGAGGTCACAGCCACTCAGATGCGCAAGCGGCTAGCTGCCGATGAGTAACAGGTGGCGGAAGTCGACGCAGCCCAGCTAACTGGAGGCCGCGGCTGCTCGTAGGTGATTTCGAGGCGGGTGTCTGCTGGCAGATTTGCGCCACGTCGCTCGAGTACCACTGGCATCTTCCGTGCCGCCGTCTGCCGTGGCCGCCTCGCATACGCGTAACCGGGGCCATGTGGCCGACGGGTGGATGCGGGGTTTTGTGCTCAGGCTTCCACATCGGTGATGGGCGGGTATCCGAGTTTGTGGTGCAGGTCGTTGAGCTGTGCGAGCAATGGCGCCGGGATCAGGGTTAGCGGGATTCCGGTCGCGGGAGAATCCGCGTCGGCTGGCTGGCTCCCGTGTTTCTCCTGAATGAGCCACGGTGACGCGGCTGCTTTGTCGAGAGAGAGGAAGTCACTGATGTCCAGCAGGGTCTGCGGCGAGTTGGCGGTCAGGTCCTCGATGCGGACGCGGAGGCACGATTGGTGGTGCGCCTGTTCGAAGTTCAGCTGCTGGGTCGTGTGGGTGACCCAGTAGCTGGCCAGGGCAGCCAGGGAGCTTGCCGGGTGGGCCGCCACGAACGGCGCGAATTCTGGCCCGGCCAGGCCCCAGCGGCTCGAGCCGAGGATGGTGCGCACCGTGGTGTCGGCCCGGCAGTGCACGATCAGGAACCGGGTCTGTGGGTAGAGCCGCGCGAACGTCTGGGCCGCCGCATGCGCCGCGGTGGTGAACTCGCACCAGCGGCTGCCGCCGTTGCGGGCGAGAATCGCGGTGACCAGCCCGGTGCTGAGCGCCCTGGCGGACGCGGCACCGAGCGGTGAAAACCCCTCGTCGTCATGGCCGTCAACGGTTTGCCAGGTGGTTACCGCGTTATGGCACAGGGGCAGTATGCCCGTCCCCCCGGTGCAGGCCAGTCCGGGGAATGCGGACATTGCGGACCGCAGCCGGCCCGCCCCGGATCCGGTGTAGCCCATGACGATGACGGCGGCGGCCTGCGCGCTTTGCGCAGCGGCGGTGGGGCGATGTGGCAGTTGGCTGATGCTCATTATCAGCCCGCCAGGGCGGGGAACTGCCCGCAGGCGATGGCGGCATTGTGCGCCAACGACGGCAGGCCGAGCAGGTCGGCGAGCAGCGCGACCCTGCCCTCGTTGACGAAGATTTCACTCTCGCCGTAGTCGCAATACCTCAGCTCATTGCGGCGGAGCGCCACGCTCAGATTGAGGCGGCCGTCCAGAAGTTCCAGCCATGCCTGCGCGGTCCCGACGATGCTCCAGGCAGCCTCTACGCCGTCGTCATCATCGCCGTTTTCCTTATCGACCGCGGCCGGGCTGGCGTCATTGCTGAGCGTGTGCGCGGCGAGATCGACCTGCCAGCGCACCGGGCTGTCGCTGTGTGGCTGGCGGATCGCTACCGTGAAGCTCTCCGCCATGTGTTCCCGCCAGCGGTCGGCGAAGACACTGTCGATCCGGGCCACCCCCGCGGCCAGCCGGTCGGCCAGCACGGCGGCCTCCGGCAGCGGCGTGCTCTGCCCCGGAACACCTGGCGCGCTCCGGAGCGCCAGCGTCGTCGCCGTCAGGTACTAGCAGGCTGGCTGGCCTGTCGGCGGTTCCCCACCTCTCGTCTATCGGGACGTAGCCGAGCTTGCCGAGCAGTTCGTTGATGGACTCCAAGATCGGCGGCGGGATCAGCCCCATCGGAACCGAATCACTTCTGCCGATCGAGTCCGGGCTGATCTTGCCGGTATGCCAGATCTTGTGGTCGGCGGGGCCGAACCGCTCGTGCTCGCGGGCGAAGACCGCCTGCGCGATGCCGGGCACCCGCCCGACGCCGATGAAATCGAAGATCCCCGCCGCGATGCGTTCCGGCTCCCGCACCATGTCTTCATACCGCACCCGGTGGCAGAGGTCTGGGTGCTTCTCCTCGACCTCGGCTATCCCCTGGGCCTGGTCGTGCCAGTACCTACCCAGCGCCATCACCGCATTGCCCGGTGAGCCGGCGATGTACTGGTCGAATCCGTAGCCGTTCAGCCCCCACGGGCACGCCTCGAGCCCGGAACTGATCATGTCCATCGGATGGCGATACAAGCAGATGAACCGGGTCGCGGGGTAGATCCGGGCCAGCAGTTCGGTGTATGGCGCAGTACCCAGGCTCTTATCGCAATACAGCCGTTTCCCTCGCCGCTTCAGGTACGGCGCCGTCATCAGGTCCATGGTCTGCCGGATGCCGGCGATCGCGGCATCGGGTACCTGCGGCGGTGCGTCGCCCCGCTGCAGCGCCAGCGGCGCACCCTCGATCAGCGACCACACCACCGCCAGCTGAGAGCACAACGCCGGGATGTTCGTCTCCGGCGGGCAGGCCAGGTCCGGATGCGTATCCAGGATCAGCCGCAGCAGCGTCGAACCAGACCGCCCCATGCACAACACGAACACCGGGTCCATCTGCTGCCCGCCATCGCTGCGGCCATTGCCTGGGCCATGCCAGGCCACCGAATTCAATTGCTCCACTGGGATCTCACTCACTGGCGCATCCAATAAGGGTTCGCAAAGACCATGCAGCACGTTATCTGTAGGCCGCATCGTGCACGCATCGCGCCGCATCGTCGGCCACCCCGGCGCTGCCAGGCGTGGTTCAGAAGAGGAATCCCCAGTAGGGGCGGTTCGTGTAGGTGACCTGGCTGGCCGGTGGCGCGATTACCGGTACCGGCGCACCGAAGTCACCGAAGGTGAGGTCCCGGTCGGTCGTGACGTTCCCCTGCGTGGTGATGGTCATCAGGCGCCGGACCCGTCCCTGCTGATCGAGTTCCACGGTCGCGGTGAGCGACTGCCGCGCTTCGGGGAGGCGCACCGTGAACACGTACCTGGTGCCGGTCCAGCCCGGGCCTGAGGCGGATCCCGCCATGCGCACCGTGCCCACCGATCGCAGCGCCCCAGAAAGCTCGGCCGGGCTGACCGGCCGGTCGGTGACGAAGCCGTAGATCTCGTACCCGGGTGGTATCCCGTCGGCCGCCACGGGCGGCACCGGGGCCTTGTCCCAGGGCTTGCCGAGGGTCTGATTCCCGGATACCCGCGTGTACACATGCCGACCGAGGAACCGGATCTGCGCCGTCATCGGGCCCTGTGGCCGCCCTACGGCCAGCAGTTCGGTGCCCAGCCCGTGCCGTGGGTCGAACGCGCCGGACACCACATCCGAGTGTATTTCGCGCCCCCTGAACCGCACTACCGAGTCCAGGCTGAAACTGTAACTGCCCGCCGAGGTCTTCGCCAGCGCGCCGGCCACCGCGGCCAGCGGCGACGGCGCGTGGCCGGCCGATGCCGCCAGCAGCGCGGCTGTCACCCCCGCCGCGGCCGCGGCCGCACCTGCCGCCACGAGCAGCGCGCCAGTGACGCTGCCTCGCCGCTGCGCCCCGGTCCCGCACGACATGCGGCACGCCGGTTCCCGGTGGCATGTCACCAGGCCCGGCCGGGAAGGTGCCGCGCCTGTCGGGGCCGGTTTCGTTCATGTCCGTCTCGCGCACAGCCAGTCACCCTTCACCCTGTTGTGCTCCGCGCGGCAGAAGGCCGGCCGCCCGTCGGCCGCGAAGGCCTGCAGAAGATCCTCGCCAGCGCCCAAGATGCCGTGGTTGACGTCACCATAAAGCCGGAACCGCGCTCGCCTGTGCGTCGCCCAGGCTTCGCAATCAGGCCTTACCCGGCTGGATGATACAGCTGCCAGCACGTCCTGGCCGCCAGGCAATGGGTATATCCCGGGCCCGGCAATACTTCCCCGAAACTGCCACCAATTCTTCCGGTGACACTACCTTGCTTTAGGTCCGGGGCCGAAAATAACATCAAGGACGCGGTAGGCGTAACTCTCGTTGTACTAGTCGACAGTCTCAGTTTCAATCGATCGCAGGTCAGAAAGGACAGCGTGATGAAGTCAGGCATCAAGAAGACAATGCGCGTCGCGACCACCTTCACCGGCGCCGCCGCCTGCGCGGTCGGCTTCAACAACCCGGCGGCGATGGCAGGCACCGCCAGGCCAGCAGCACAGGCCGGCCAGCAGCAACTGCACCGCGTCGCCCTCGCCGACAATAGGCCCATCAGCGGCAGTATCCGCGAGGCTAATTGCGCAAGCCATTCGCATTGGATGCACATGGGTGGACCCCAGGGCAGCGTGGCCTGTTTTGGTTTCAAAGGCGGACTGGATGTGTCGCCCTACCCCAACATGCGCAGCTTCTGCGGAGGGAATAATTCCGGTTTTATCTCGGGCAACGGCACTCTTGGGTTCGCAACCTACCATTTCGGCCCTGGAACCTATTTCTGGCACCTCCCGGGGAATGTCCGGTGGTTCTATGTCAGTAGAGTTTTTATTACTAGATGGGTCGGCAACGACAAGTGCCCATAGCAGCCGTAGGTCGCCACTAGGTTCGGGTAGGCCGCCCGGCTACCAGAGCTAGGCCAGGACGCGCGAACGCAGCGGAATCATCCGAATCCCCTGGTACCTCTGCGGTTACCCCTTTGCTTAGACCGCTGGACAAACGTCGGCACCTGCGGCTGCCAACGTCCTACCGGTTTCCGAGGCATGTCGGCGATCCTGGATAGGATCGCCAGAGAGAAATCTGTCATGCTCGCGAGAAAAGTCATTCCTCCCGAGTACGGGGAGTGGAACAAGAAATGGGGCGCGCCGTACGGTTTTGCCGTCGACAAGCCACTGATAATCCGAGATCGTTTCGACGAGGACAATCCCGGACGCTATGGCCCGTTCGGCTTCCAGCGGGCTAGCCATACGAGGGTCATCGAATATCCGTGGGCATTCTTCACCGCCGCACCCGAGCCGGGGATGCGGGTAATGGACGTGGGTGGGTGGCTCAGCGGGTTCCAGGTCGTGCTGGCCAAGCAGGGTTGCGAGGTAATCAACGTAGACCCATCGTCACCGACCGATCTACGTTGGACGGTCCACGGCCGGAATCCCGTGGGCGGCCACGCCGAGATCCACCGCACCTTCACGTCCATTTTCGGCGTCGACGTCACGCTGGTCACCCAGCGGGTGCAAGACACTAATTTCGAAGCAAACTCGTTCGACCGTATATTCGCTATATCAGTGCTCGAGCACGTCGACCAGGACGAGGCTCAGCATATGGTGAATACCATGCAGCGGCTGATCGCCCCCGGCGGTCTTATCGTGCTGAGCATCGACCTCTTCTTCGACCTGGAGCCGTTCGGGATGTTGAAGCAGAACTACTACGGCCGCAATCTCAACGTACACGACCTGATCCAGGGTACCGGGCTGACCATGGTTCAGGGCGATCCCAAGGAGCTGAACGGTTACGGCGAGTTCGACCCGGAGCGCATCGTGGCACGGATCGACGAATTCGATTTCGGCTGGAGCTACCCGGTGCTCAGCCAGCTCACCGCGCTACGCAAGCCGGAGTGAGGCGCCGAGCACGGCGGCGACGGCGAGTACGGCCCTGAGCCGGTCCCCCGCTGGACGGGCGGCAGCACCTGGCGGAGCGTCAGCGGAGCCGGGTCTGATGTTGCCGTGGGTCATGCCGTTGGTTCGAGGGTGACCTTGTAACCGAGGGCTTCGAACTGGTGGACGTGTGCGCGCTTGCGGCGTTCGGGGTTGAAGCGCTGGTCGAAGAGCCGGGGCCGAGGTCGGTGTGGCGCGCGTCGGGGTCCGAGAGCAGGTGCCAGAAGATGATCAGGATGGACCGGCCGACGGCGACGACCGCTTTCTAGGCGCCGCGGCGGCGGGCGATCCGCCGGTAGCGCTCGGCCTCGCTGCTCCCACCGCGGCTTCACCCAGGACGCGGGCCAGGTAGGAGTTGCCGTGACCGGTGGAGCCCCTGCCTTTCTTTCCCGGCGGGCTCCTTCACCCCGGGTGCGAACTTTCGCCCAGGAGACCAGGTGACCCGCGGTGGGGAACCCGGCTCATATCGGTTCCGATCTCGGCGATGATGATCGCGGCGGCGACAGCGCCGATGCCGGGGACTTCATCCAGCCGCGGTGCCGCCGTTGCGAAAGGGGCGATCATCGCCTCGATCCTGGCATCAAGTCCAGCGATGTCGGCGTCGATCCCGTCGATGCGGCCGAGGCCCGGCAATACTTCCCCGAAACTTCTACCAATTCTTCCGGTGACACTACCTTGCTTTAGGTCCGGGCCGAAAATAACATCAGGGGACGCGGTAAGCGTAACTCTCGTTAAGCGCCTTGCGGCCGTGGAAAATCTGATTTGCATGACGCCTGGAGAGGGAATGAAAACGCCAGACCTGCCGGTTGGCTTCGGCCTGCTCGGTCCGCTCCTGGTTGCCGATACCGGTGGCACGGCCATCGCTATCCCTCAACCCAAACAGCGGGTCATTATGGCCGCGCTGCTGCTGCGGGCCAACACGACCGTTACCGGTGACCAGCTCGCGAGTGCATTGTGGCAGGACGCGCCGCCGCCCAATGCGCTGGCGGCGATCCGCACCTACGTGGCCCGGTTGCGCCGGACCCTGGGTCAGGTGGGTGCCCGGCTGGTCAGCCGGCCCACCGGTTACGCGGTCGAGGTTCACCCACCAGGAGAATTCGACCTGGACGAGCTTGACCGCCTGCATGCCGAGTCGCGGCTGGCCGCCGAGGCGCAACAGTGGGAACGGGCAGCCCGGGCATCGGGCAAGGCGCTGCGCCTATGGCGCGGCACCGCGCTGGAAGACATCCCATCCGATGTACTGCACCGGTCTGTTGCCGAGCGGCTGGAGGAATCGCGCCTGCAGCTGGCGACGGCCCGGATGGACGCCGAGCTGCACCTCGGCCGGGACCACTACGTGCTCGCCGAGCTCCGCCAGCTGGCGGCCGGGCATCCGCTGCATGAGCACATCCAGGCCCAGCTCATGCTGGCCTATTACCGGTGCGGACGGCAGGCCGACGCCCTGGGCACATACCAGCAGGTACGCAGGTGCCTGGCCGGCAGCCTCGGCGTCGATCCCGGACCCGAGCTGCGCCAGCTGCACCAGCACATCGTGACCGCCGATCCCATGCTCGACCCTCCACAGTGGCCGCGGGCGGGCGAGCAGGGCCGGCCGAAGACGATGTGCGCGCTGCTGTACTAGCCGACAGTCCTAGTTCCAATCGATCGCAGGTCAGAAAGGACAGCGTGATGAAGTCAGGCATCAAGAAGACAATGCGCGTCGCGACCACCTTCACCGGCGCCGCCGCCTGCGCGGTCGGCTTCAACAACCCGGCGGCGATGGCAGGCACCGCCCGGCCAGCAGCACAGGCCGGCCAGCAGCAACTGCACCGCATCGCCCTCGCCGAAAATAGGCGCGTCAGCGGCAGTATCCGCGAGGCTAATTGCGCAAGCCATTCGCATTGGATGCACATGGGTGGACCCCAGGGCAGCGTGGGCTGTATTGGTTTCAAAGGACTGCTGGGCATGTCGCCCTACCCCAACCTGCGCAGCCTTCTGCGGAGGGAATAATTCTGGTATTTTCTGGGGCAACGACAATTTGCATAGCTACACGGTATACCAAAATTTCCACAGTGGAACCTATTTCTGGCACTTCCCGAGGAGCGTCAGGTGGTTTTATGTGAGTGAGATTGGTCTTTTTTCATGGCACGGCAACGATAAGTGCCCATAGCAGCCGTAGGTCGCCACTGGGTTCGGGCAGGCCAGCGCAATGTGGTTCGGAGGGTCCGAGCCCGTGAAAGGTGCGCACTAGATTCTTGCACTTCTCCGATCGGCAAAATGTTGTTGATGCGGCTGCGGGCCGTGTCTCCATGCCGACGTGCCGGAACAAGGCCTGCATGTCGATGCGGAGGGTCTCGTAGTCGCGGTCGACGGGTCCAGATCTGGGGCTTGCGGCCCATGCGGGGGCTGTGGAGGCCGGCCAGGATGGGGCGATGACGTGGTCGCGGAGGGTGAGCAGGGGAATACGTGCGTCGTGTCGCCGGCCAATGGAGTGTGGTTCGGGCTGCTGGGCCCGTTGCTGGTGCGGTCCGGAAACATAGAATTGCGTCTGACAGCAGCCAAGCAGCGGGTGCTGCTCGCATCCTTGCTATGCCGCCCCGGGCTGGTGATCTCCGCGGATGAGCTGGTCGAGTACCTGTGGGACGGTGCTCCTCCGGCAGGTGGCCGCTTCACGTTACACAGCTATATAAAGCGGCTGCGGCAGCGGCTGGGGCCGATAGTTGGCGCCCGGATCGAGACCTGCCAGCCCGGTTACCTGATCCGGGTCGAGACCGAAGAACTGGACACCGCCCGGTTCAATACGTTGGTCAGGGCAGGGGAGGAGGCGATGCGGCTCAGATCTTGGGATCAAGCGGCCGCTGCACTTACCGAGGCGCTGCACTTGTGGCGGAGTACTCCACTAGCAGACGTGCCGTCCGAGGAACTGGTCCGCAGTGTGCGGCCGAATTGGCAGCAGATGCGGTTGAAAGCGATCGAGTTGAGAAACGATGCCGAACTGCATCTGGGCAAACACACCGCCCTTGTGCCTGAACTCTACGCCTTGATCGAGCAGCACCCGCTACTGGAGCGGCTTTACGCTCAGCTCATGCTCGCGCTGTACCGGTGCGACCGTCAAGCGGACGCGCTGGCCGTCTATCAACGCGCACGTCGGCTTCTTGTCGAAGAGCTCGGCATTGAGCCCAACTCCGGGCTACAAGAGCTGCATAAGCGCATCCTGACCGCCGACTCGGAGCTGAGGAATTGTCCTGCCGCAGCGGACCTGCCCGCGGTCGGCGCAGCCAGCATGCCCACCACTGTCCCGGCTGCTTATGCCGCCGCGCTTGACGGTCAATGTCCGGAGCTGATCAGGCCAGAGGCTGAGCCACGGCAGCTTCCAACCGCCACGCAATCCTTCGTGGGCCGGGTCGCTGAGCTGACCGCCCTTACCAAGCTGGCCGACCGTACCGCCGATGGCACTGGGACGGGGTTGATCTTGGTGACCGGCGCGGCGGGAGTGGGCAAAACCGCGCTGGCAATGCACTGGGCGCATGAGGTTGCCGACCGGTTCCCGGATGGGCAGCTGTACGTGAACCTGCGCGGTTTCGGCCCAACCAGGGTGGCAGTTACACCTCGGCATGCGATTGGCAGATTCCTGGGCGCCCTGGGAGTTCCGGCCGACCGGATGCCTTTGACCCTGGAAGGCTGTGAGGATCTCTACCGTAGCCTGTCGGCAGACAGACGGATGCTGGTCGTGCTGGACAACGCCCGTGACGTTACCCAGGTGCGCCCATTGCTGCCAGGCGGTCGGCACTGCATGGTGATCGTCACCAGCCGCAGCCAGCTCGCAGGCCTGGTCGTGGTCGAGGGGGCGCTGCCGCTCTCCCTTGACGTTCTCAGCAAGGCACAGGCCCGCGAGCTGTTGATCCGCCGCCTCACCGCAGACCGAGCCGCAGCCGAGCCCGGAGTAATCACCGAAGTGATCGAACAATGCGCCCAGTTGCCGCTCGCCCTCGCCGCCGCTGCCGCCCGCATTGCTCTTTACCCCGGCCTGTCCATAGCGAGTCTGGCCGCAGAATTGCGAGACACCGGCGGCCTGCTCCATGCACTGAACACCGGAGATGAAGAGAGCAGCATCCGGACCGCGTTGTCACGGTCCTACGAGATCCTCAGCCCCCGGGCGTCGCGGATGTTCCGGCTGCTCGGCTTGCATGGCGGCCCGGACATCGCCGCTGCCGCCGCCGCCAGCCTAGGCGGTCTGTCATTGACGGAGACGCATCAGCTGCTAGCTGAACTGGCCCACGCCAATTTGGTGAGCAGTCACTCTCCGGGGCGATTCACATTCCACAACCTGCTTCGTGTATACGCTGCCGAGCGCGCTGAAATGGAAGAAGATAAAACGAGCCGGGGCGCAGCTATCGGCCGGGTACTTCAGCACTATGCTCACACTGCGTATGCCGCAGACCGCCTTCTGTCTGCAGCGAAAGAACCGCTCATCTTGGCCAGGCCCCAGATCGGCGTCGCACCGGAAGGAATAGCCGATTATAGGCAGGCGCTAGCCTGGTTCCAGGACGAGTACCAGGTGCTGCTGGTGGCCGTTGAGTTTGCTGCCAAGACAGGATTCGACGCCTACGCCTGGCAGATCGCGTGGTGTCTAACCAGCATATTCGACCTGGAAGGGCGCTGGCAGGATGGGGCAGCAGTCCAGCGCACGGCACTCACGTCCGCTGAGCGAGTCGGCGACAAGGTCGGGCTGGCCCGTGCGCACGCCGGGCTCAGTGCCAGCCTCATTCAGCTGGGCGCGCTGGGCGACGCCGACGTCCACTTGCAGCATGCGCTCCGGCTGTGTACCGAGCTCGGTGACAAATTCGGGCAAGCCCAGGCCAGCCTTGGTTTGAGCCAGGTAACCAGGCGGCAGGGCCAGAACCGCCGGGCACTTCGTTACGCTGAGCAGGCGCTCGTCCTCCATCAGACCGCCGGTCACCTGGCCGGACAGGGACGAGCCCGCAGCGCCATCGGCTGGTGCCGGGCCCGGCTAGGTAATCACAAGCAGGCGCTGGCCGACTGGGCGCAAGCCGTGGCCCGCTGCCGCGAGGCGCATGACCGGCTCGGCGAGGCCACGGCCTGGGACAGCCTCGCCTATGCCCACCGTCAGCTTGGCGAGCACGCGAAAGCCATCGCGTGTTACCAGCGGGCGATTGACTTGGCAGGTCAACTGGGAGCGCGTTATCAGCGGGCTGAAGCCTTTACCCACCTTGGTGACATCCAGCGTGACACTGGCGACGCTGTGAGCGCCCGTTACGCCTGGCAGCAAGCAGCCGACATACTGGATGAGCTACGTTGCCCCGATGCCGGGCGGATCAGTGCCCGGCTGCAGAATTCGGGGAACGACCGGGCCGTGGATCACCCCGATCAGCTTGCGTAGCTCAGCGAGGTAGGGGATCGGTCGAAGGTAAGGCTCGCCAGCGCGGCGTGTAAAGCCGGATCGCCGACCGCGCCTAGGACGCTGCTGAAGTAGTCGGTTTCGTCTTTGGCGTCCTGGGTGTCTGGATTTTGGCGCCGGGCCTGGGCGCAGGTGCGTGTCATGGCCTGCGGAGTATGGGCTGGCCTGGGAGAATTGGTCTATGGCACTGGGCAGGGCACAGGCTGGGCTGGGCTTTGATAATCCCCGGGATCTGCTGGGAGACCGGCTGCGGGTGGGTTCCCTCGACCGGCTGCTGGCTGACCACGGGCACCTGATCTTCCCTGACGGTTACTTCGCCGACCTGTATGCCGATTCGGCGAGGGCTGGCCGACGGTGGCGGCCCGGGTAGTGGCCACGGTGATGTTGCTGCAGGCGTTCGAGGGCTTGTCGGACCGGGAGGCTGCCGACCGGCTGGAAGTAGATCTGCGCTGGCAGGCCGCCGCTGGGGTTGATGCCGGGTACCGGGGGTTTCACCCGACGGTGCTGGTGGGGATGCGTAACAAGCTGCGCGCCTCGGGCCGGCCGAGGCGGTTGTTCGAGGACACCAGGGCGACGGCCCGGGCCACGGGTGCGATGAAGCACCGGGGCCGGGTGCTGGACTCGACGGCGGTGTATGACGCGGTGGCTACCCAGGACACTGTTACCCAGTTGCGGTCGGCGATCCGCAAGGTGCTGTCCGCGCTGGACAAGGCTGGCAGCCCGGTGGCCGCTGCGGTCCGGCGGGTGCTGCGCCGTGATGATGATGACTCCGGCCCGGGGAAGCCGCCGTGTGACTGGGACGACCCGGCCGCCCGGGAAGCGCTGGTGGACGAGCTGGTCAAAGACGCGCTGTCGGCGCTGGGCGAACTCGATGGGCAGCAGCTGCCGCTTCCCGCGGCCGAGGCCGCTGACCTGCTGGCCCTGGTCGCCGGGCAGGACGTGGAGGAGGGCGGGGACGGGGTGTTCCGGATCGCCCGCAAAACCGCCCGGGACCGGGTGATCTCCACCGTGGACACTCAGGCCCGGCACGGGCACAAGTCCCGCAACCGCCACTTCGACGGGTACAAGGCTCACCTGTCCGTGGACCCCGATTCCGAGCTGATCGACGAGGTGGCCGCCACTGCGGCGAACACCCCGGACCGGGACGCTGCCGGGGAGCTGCTTGATGAGCTGGCCAGTGCCGGGGATAAGCCGGAGGTCGTCGGCGACTCCGCTTACGGGGACGCGGCCACCCGCGCGGGCCTGGAGGCTCAGGGGTTCACGGTCACCGCGAAGTGCCCGCCGGCCCGCAATGCCGGCGGCCGGTTCCCCAAGGACCGCTTCGCCGTCGATCTGGAGCGCGGCACCGTGACCTGCCCGGCCGGGCAGGTCACCAGCATCGTCCCGGCTGGCCAGGGCGGCGGCAGGGCATCGTTCCGGCCCTGGTGCGGCGCCTGCCCGCTGCGATCGGCGTGCACCAGCGCCCGCCGGGGCCGCACGATCGCCATCCACCCGCACGAGGACGTCCTGCAAAAAGCCCGCGCTATCCAGCGTGACCCCGCCTGGCAGCAGCGCTACCGGGCAGACCGGCCCCTGGTCGAACGCAAGATCTCCCACTTCACCCGCCGGGCCTGGGGCGGCCGCAAAGCCCGCACCCGCGGGCTGGCCCGCATCACCACCGATCTGTGCGCCCGCGCCGGGGCCATCAACTGGGCCCGCCTGGCCGTCCTCGGGCTCGGCCACGACGAGACAGGCTGGGTACTGGCGGCAACCTGAGCCCTGACAGCACCGCCGCCGCCCTGTGCCCACACGCCGCAGAACCCCAGGACCACCATCCCCAGCCCCCGTCACACGGCCACGCCGCCAGCCCGCGCCTGCTGCCATGCCAGCCAGGCACACAGACCCAGGCCCTGTTACCCGCGCCGCTGAAACAGCCCTTACTTCAGCGGCCTCCTAGGGGACAAACGGCGGACAGCCTGCCGAACTAGCCGGAGCAGAAAGCCAACGGTGGCGGATGCGGATCTCGGTCGATTCGCTTCATCCGCCAGGGGCATAGCCAGGTATAGGGCATTTATCCGCCGGACCGTGCCCGGCTTAATCTGCTGGCGGGTTACGGGGGGCTCACCTGGACGTATTAAAATCGCCCGCCCGCCCATTCATCACGGCGAGCACCTCCCTCACCGTCGAGGGCGCCTTCGGAGTCGCTGACGCGATCAGTCCCGGGAAGTTAAGCGTTTCCCGCTCGGTGGTTTGACCATCTGCTAGCTTGCGCGCATGTTGCGTCCTGGAAGCTGGTCCAGGCCTGCGGGTGGAAGTCCCGTCCGGGTAGACACCGGAGTGCCCGGTAGCAGGCCCCGGTTCGCCGCTGAGAGGCGGCGGGCTAAGCGGGGTGTCAAAAGCCTCTTTGGAGGGAGCAAGCACGCGGGCCGTAGCGTAAAGCGAACCTTGCAGCCTCGTCACAATCACAACGGAGGAGCCGAGCCGCTCATGTCACGGCGAAGGCCACGTCCGGCAGGCCTCGTTCCGGTTATGGCCTGGTGGGTTCTCCCGGGGTATGGAGGGCGGCACGTGTGCATGGTCTGGGCCGGAACAGGAGAGACCCGTCTGCCTGGCCTGCGTCGGGCAAAGACCAGGCGTATAAGCCGATGGTGAAGTCGCCTGGAGGGCAGCGGGAGTCCGAGGGGGCCGTAGTACCGGTGATCGGCGTGCAGCATAACGCGCCGGGAGGGAAGGGCCCTCGCTTTGATCACGCCTGGGATGAGGGTAAGCGTCAGGGCATGGCCGGGACCGCCCGGCCCAACCACCCCGGCGGGCCTTCGCCTGCCGTACCGGGAGAGGTTCGCAGCCGGCTTTCGATGGGCGGGCGTCTTCGGGAACGTGCGACGACTTCAGCGCAGGCTATGGGCTGCGGCCAAGCAGTCTCCGGAGCGGCGTTTCCACGCCCTGTATGACCGTATCTGCAGGGGTGACGTCCTGCGGGAGGCGTGGAAACGGGTCCGGGCCAATCGCGGGGCCGCCGGGGTGGATCGGATCACCCTGGCGTATGTGGAGGACGAGTACGGGGTTGAGCGGCTGCTCGCTGAGCTTCAGCGCGATCTCCGCGAAGGCTGTTACCGTCCCGCGCCCGCCAGGCGCGTGGAGATCCCGAAACCGCAAGGCGGGAAGCGGCCGCTGGGCATACCGTCGGTGCGTGACAGGGTGGCCCAGCAGGCGGCCAAGCTCGTGCTGGAACCCATTTTCGAGGCGGATTTTCGCCGTGCTCGTATGGGTTCCGGCCGAGCCGGTCGGCCACGCAGGCGATGGAACGGCTGCGCACCGGCTTCATCGAGGGCTGCCAGTTCGTCGCGGAGTTTGATATCCGCAATTTCTTCGGCGAGATCAGCCATGACCGGCTGCTCGCTGAGGCCGGGCGGCGGGTGTCAGACCGGCGGGTGCTCAAGCTGGTCCGCATGTGGCTGCAGGCAGGCGTGATGACGGACGGGGAGTTTCAGCGGACGGTCGCTGGGACACCCCAGGGCGGGGTCATTTCCCCGCTGCTGGCCAACATCTACCTGCACGTCCTGGACACCGAGTTCACCAGGCGCGACCTGGGTGAGCTGGTGCGCTACGCCGACGACGGCGTGGCGCTGTGCCGGTCACCGGCGCAGGCCCAGGCGGCCCTGGACGCGGTGCGGGACATCCTCGCGTCGCTGGGGCTGGAACTGCACCCGGGGAAGACGAAGGTAGTTGACCTCAGGGAAGGCCGGGAAGGCCTGGATTTCCTCGGCTGCCACTTCCATGCCCGCATGTCGGGGCGGCTGTGGGAACAGAAGCGGATCATCCGCTACTACCTGCACCGCTGGCCCTCGCAGCAGGCGATGAACCGGCTCCGGGCCAAGGTCCGGGACCGCACCGGCCGCAACCGCACAGGCGTGAAAGACATCCGCGACGTGATCGCTGACCTCAACCCGCTGCTGCGCGGCTGGGGCAACTACTTCCGCACCGGGAACGCCGCCGCCAAGTTCCGCCAGGCTGACAATACGTCGCTGGCGGCTGAAACGTCTGATGATCAAGAAACGTGGGCGGAACCTGCGCGCCGGGCAGGCCCGGACAGTGGACCGAGGAGTGGTTGCAACGGGCACGGCCTTTACCGCCTGCGTGGCACCATCCGCTATCCGAAGGCAGCGTAACCATGCCAAGAAGATCATCGGTAAGCCGTATGCGGGAAAACCGCACGTACGGATTGAAAGGGGGATGGGGAAACCGGACCGCACAGCGGCACCGGCGCCCCTGACTACCAATGGCAGACCTGGGGCCCGTCGCTTGGCCGCCCGAGCCGATCATGACCGAGAGGCTCGTGCTCCGTGAGCCCGAGGCCCGGGACCGTGCGGCGTTCATCGAACTGCTCGCCTCGCCAGAGGTAGGCACCTACCTCGGTGACCCCCGGACGCGTGACGACCTTGAGCGCGCGGTGCCTGAGGCGCCCAAGCGGCACCCTGGCCTTTTCATAGTCGATCTCGATGGAGCCATGATCGGCCAGATCATTCTCAGGAGAGCAACGGGGCACGGTCCTCCGGCTGCTGCTGGGGAGGCCGAGCTCGGCTACCTGTTCCTGCCGGAGGCGTGGGGATTCGGGTACGCCGCCGAGGCGTGCGCAGCGGCACTCGGCTGGTTCGTGGGCGCGCTTCCCGGCGAGAGGGTGGTGCTCTTTACCCAGACCGCCAACGCCCGCTCGATGCGCCTCGCGGCGAAGCTGGGGTTCATCGAGGTAGAGCGGTTCGATGCCTACGGCGCCGAGCAGTGGTACGGCATGTGGTCCCCGGTCACGCCGTCCGGCTGAACTCGTTGCCCACCGGGACCTTCCGCTGCCATGTCAGCCGAACCGGCAATCCCGCCGAACCGCTAGTGTGTCGCGCCTGAAACTTGGGGTTTATTTTTGCTAGTCTTCGGCTATGCCGTATCCGGGCCCTTCTGCTGCCGAGATCGTGCTGTCTGATGATGAGCGGGCCGAGTTGGTGCGCCGGGCGGGGCTGCGGGGGCGGCGGCGGGCTGACCGCGCCCGGATCGTCTTGGCGTGTGCCGAAGGGATGTCGAATGCCGGTGCCGCGCAGGTACTGGGGGTGGCGGTCAAGTCGGTGTCGAAGTGGCGGCGTCAGTTCGCGGACCAGCGGCTGGCTGGGCTGGAGGATGCGGCGCCGATCGGCAGGCCCAAGGCCGAACTGGTCCTGGGGGAGGCAGAGCGGGCGCAGCTGATCCGGTGGGCCCGGCGTGCGAAGACCGCCCAGTACCTGGCGATGCGGGCGAAGATCGTGCTGGCCTGCGCGGAGGGTGGAACGAACAAGCAGGTCGCCGCGGATCTGGGCGTGGATGAGTCGACCGTGGACCGGTGGCGGGCCCGGTTCATCGCTAAACGGCTGGAGGGCTTGCAGGATGAGCCGCGGCCCGGCCGTCCACCATCGATCCTCCTCGATCAGGTCGAGGACGTCGTCGTGGCGACCTTGGAGTCGGTCCCGGGTAAGGACACGCACTGGTCGCGGGCCTCGATGGCCAGGCGTACGGGACTGTCGAAGTCGACCATCGGGCGGATCTGGAAGAAATTCGATCTGAAGCCGCACCTGCAGGACTCCTTCAAGCTGTCCGCCGACCCGTTGTTTGTGGAGAAGGTCGTCAACGTCGTGGGCCTGTATCACAACCCGCCCGAGCGGGCGGTGGTGCTGTGTGTGGATGAGAAGAGCCAGATCCAGGCGCTGGACCGGTCCCAGCCGGTGCTGCCGATGATGCCGGGCATGCCCGAGCGGCGCACCCACGACTACCTGCGGCACGGCATCACCAGCTTGTTCGCCGCGTTCAACATCGCCGACGGCACCGTCATCAGCGAACTGCACCGCCGCCACCGGGCGGTCGAGTTCAGGAAATTCCTGGCCGCCATCGACAAGGCCGTGCCCGCTGACCTGGACGTGCACCTGGTCTGTGACAACTACGCCACCCACAACACCGCCCGAGATCAGGACCTGGCTCGCCCGCCGCCCGCGCTTCCACGTCCACTTCACCCCGACGGGCTCGTCGTGGATGAACCAGGTCGAGCGCTGGTTCGGCCTGCTGACCGACAAGCTGATCCGCCGCGGCGTCCACACCTCTGTGCAGGCCCTGGAGAAAGACATCAGGGACTGGATCGCCAGCTGGAACGACCATCCCCGGCCGTTCACCTGGACTAAGACCGCCGACGAGATCTTGAACTCTCTCGCCGACTACCTCGCCAAGCTCAGGGCCAAGCCCTACACTAAACGAGCAACATTAAACATTGGGACTTAAGACGCGGCACACTAGGCCACACCGGAACGCTTAACTCCCCGCCATTTCTGGACGCGCTGGGCCTGGCCCGTCGCCGACAGGCCAACGTCGCAGCGTACCAGGATCAAAGGCCAGCGCACCGCCGCCCGCCAGCTGATCCATATTGCTGACGATATCGGAAGTCGGCGGGTATAACGCGATTGGTCGGGCCCGGCGCAAGCGAGGCGCCAGCGCGACGCCAGAGAGACGCCAGAATTTGCGAGCAGAATAGAACAACAGGACTCGGCACCGCCGACAACTGCCTAGCCACGGTGATAAATGAGAACGGAGGAACGCTGGAGGCCCCCGGCTGACGGCATGGCGCGATCCCTTA
>CAWGIW010000013.1:0-322608 GCA_963822825.1 uncultured Actinomycetes bacterium
GGGCGAGCACGATCGGGTCGTTGTCCACGTACACGACCCGGGCCTCTGGCGCCACGGACTGGGCGACCTCGTGGGTGTTGTTCGCGGCTGGGATGCCGGTGCCGATGTCCAGGAACTGCCGTATCCCGGCGCCGCCGGCCAGGTAGCGCACCGTGCGGGCCAGGAACGCCCGGTTGGCGCGGACCGAGAAGACGATATCGGGATAGGCCGCGATGGCCTGCTCGCCCGCCGCCCGGTCCACGGCGTAGTTGTCCTTGCCGCCCAGCCAGTAGTCATAGACCCGGGCGACGTGCGCGACGCTGGTGTCAAAGGTCGGCGCCTGCTCGCCGCTGACGGGCACGCCGCCGCGTCCTTCGCCTGGTGCTGATACGTCTTCGCTCGTCACTGGTGTGGTGCGCCTTTCGGGAGTGTTGTCGGCACCTCGGTCTGCGGCGCTGGCGGACTGGACCGGGACCCGCGCTAGGTCTCCCGGATGATCTCCCTGATGAAGCGCGCGGTATCGGCGGGGGTCAGAGCATCGGCGCTGAGGTGATTCATGACCTCCATGTAGTGGTCCACGTGCGCGCGCCGGTCCAGGTACAGAGCGCTGGTCAGCTGCTCAAGGTAGATGACATCCGGCAGGTCCCGCTCGCCGAAGCGCAGCACCGTGAACGACCCCCCCGCTCCCGCGTGGCCGCCGTGGCGGAACGGCAGGACCTGCAGGGTGACGGTCGTCAGCCCCGCCACGTCCAGCAGGTGACTCAGTTGAGCGCGCATCACCTTCCGGCCGCCCAGCGGCCGGCGCAGCGCCGCCTCGTCCGTGACGGACCACAGACGCGGCGGATCCGCGCTGGTGAGCAGGTCCTGGCGTTTCATCCGGAGGCTCACCCGGCGTTCGATCTCGTCGGTGGGGGCCGCGCTATGCCCAAGCTCGGTGACCGCGCGGGCGTAGTGCTCGGTCTGCAACAGGCCGTGCACGAACTGAAGGTCGTAGGTGCGGATGAGCGAGGCGGCCTCCTCCAGACCCAGGTACGCCTCGAACCAGTCAGGGAGGATATCGCCGTACTGAGCCCACCAGCCCTGGCCATTGGCCTGCCGGGCCAGCGACAGCAATCCGGCCCGCACGTCCTCGTCGGTGACGCCGTAGACCGTGAGCAGGTCGGCGACATCCCGCTCCTTGAAGCTCACCCGCCCGTGCTCCATGCGGCTGATCTTGGAACGGGACGCCCGGATGGCGTACCCGGCCCGGTCGGGGGTTATGTCCGCGGCCTCGCGGAAGCGGCGCAACTGTGCGCCGAGCACCATGCGCAAGACGGTCGCGCCGACTCGCGCTCCACCAACGATGCGGTCAGGCAACTCGCCGCCCGGCTGAACCGTGCTCATCCTGGCTCCCAGACCGTTGGATCAGCGCTCTGCGCCCGCTCCCGACCTGCGGCCCCAACGATGATCACCGCAGCCTTCGCGTGCGCTGGAGGCCGACAGGCGCCGCACAACAATGTGCACCGGGGGGGCACCGACAGCACGATATCACCGCGTGTCCGAACTGTCGTGACGCCATTTTCTTCCGCGGCGTGGGTTAACAGGGGGCGGCTTTCTGGTAAAGGTCATCGAACTCGCCGTCCTTCGCCGCCCGCAGGAACGCGGAGATCTCGACGCGAGGATAGATCAACGCCGGCCCGGACGGTTCGCGAGAGTTACGGACAGCGATCTCGTCGCCCGGAAGCTCGGCGAACTCGACGCAGCTTCCGCTGGGGTTGCTGACCTGGCTCTTGCGCCAGTACGCATCCAGCTGATCAGCCGGAACGCCGTTTTTGACCGGCATGATGGTTTTTTCCTCCGCAGGGGGCACCAGAGCAAACGTGCAGGCGGAGGCGCAGCGCTGCGGTCGCAACCGTTTGCGCTGGGCAGCTTAACAGACCGGTGCACGTGCGAAGGAACGTGCATGAGTCTCTTGCAGGAGGGATGTGCGTACGGCACGATAGCCCTGTAGGCGCCATTTTCCCGCTGCCGGGACCAGACTGTTCGGAAGGCGATGACAGCGAACCCATTACGCTTGGTGAGCAGTGCTGCTAGCGGTGTGGGCTGGCAGTGGCTGACGTCGGCCGTGGAAATGGCCGCCCTGGCGAGCGGGAACTGGCCGCTGGCGCCGGAGAAGGCCGGCCCGATGGGCTGGACGTGCACCTCACGGATCGCCACCCGCACACTGGGCGCCGACGGCGCGGCGGTCTGCGCGGCGCGGCGGTTCGCGGTGGCCACCCTGCGGCACTGGGACGCGGCTCAGCGCGGCGAGGATATCGCGGTGGTCGTGTCCGAACTGTTGACCAACGCGTTGCGGCACGCGCGGCCTGGTTCCGGCGACATCCGGCCCGGCTGGCCGATCCGGCTCGGCCTGCTGCAGTGCGGCCCGTGCGTGCTCTGCGCGGTGGCCGACCCAAGCGAACGGGCTCCGGTGTCGGCCGAGCCCGGCGAACTCGCCGAGACTGGCCGCGGGCTGGGGGTCATCGGGGCTCTCAGTGACACATGGGGCTACACCACCCCCAGCGAGATGGGCAAGGTCGTCTGGGCCACGTTCTCGGCCGAGCTGGGGCCGGCGGGGGCCGGCGCTGATCCCTGGCCCGGCTGGCTGACCGGCGGTCAGCGCCGCCGCGCCCGCCGGTCAGGCTGAACCGGGCGGCTCTGGCCGCAGCGGCTCGGGCCGGCCGGCGTTCACAGCATCTCCCGTACCACCTCGGCAGGGTCCTTGTCCAGCCGCAGGCCCTGGAACCGGGGATGGCGCAGCTGCCCGTCAGTTGTCCATTCGGTGAAGCCGACCTGGGCGACGAGGCGTGGCTCCACCCAGTGCACCCGGGATCGCGGCAGCGCGCCGCGCTCGAATGGGGGCCGGTCCCGCTCCAGGTCGGCCAGCGCCGAGTGCAGGCTGGCCAGAGTGCGCTGGTCGAATCCGGTGCCAACCTTGCCGGCGTAGGCAAGCTTGCCGTTGCGGTCGTAGTAGCCGAGCAGCAGGGCGCCGAACCCGGTCCGTGAGCCCTGCGGGTCGGTAAAGCCCCCGATCACGAACTCCTGCGCGTTCTCGCACTTGAACTTGAGCCAGTCCCGGCTGCGCCCGGGCCGGTACGGCGCGTCCGCCCGCTTGGCGATGACGCCCTCCCAGCCCAGCACGCAGGCCTCGCGATAGTACGCTTCGCCGTCGGCGTCGCGGGCCTCGGTGAAACGCAGCGGGTCGTGGAACGACAGCAGGCCGCGCAGCAGCCGCTTGCGCTCCCGCGACGGCAGGGGGCGGATGTCCTGCCCGGCGGCCCACAGCACGTCAAAGATGTAGAAAAAGACCGGCACCTCGGCGAGCAGCGCCGGGTCGGGATCGTGAACCCCGAGCCGCTGCTGCAGCCGGGCGAACCTGGTCTGGTTCCCATCGAAGGCGACGACCTCCCCGTCGAGGATGAAGTCATCCGCCTGCTGGGTTTCGAGTGCGCTGGCCAGTTCGGGATAAGTGCTGGTCACCAGCTTCTGATTACGGGTCATGAGCCGCAGCCGGGGCCCGTCCCGGAAGGCCAGGCAGCGCTCACCATCAAGCTTGCGTTCGAAGATCCACGCTGGGTCGGAGAACCTGTCCTGGGTCAGCGTGGCGAGCTCGGGATCCAGCCACGCAGGCTGGTCCGCGCGGCGCGATGGTGACCGGCCAGTGGCATCCGTTGGGCTGGATGAGGTCATTCTTTACCCTCGCTGCTCGGGACTTCAGGGCCCCATTAGTTTGAGCTATCCGCGAGCCGCGAAACCCAAACCTCGCTGGAGGCCCGGGTCCGGGCGGCACGCGGTCCACACCTGCGGCTCCCCGGAGCCCGGACGTTTAAGGTGCTACCTGCGGGTAGCACAGGACGATGCGCCGGGCTGAGCCACTTCGCGTCGTCGTCACGAACGACGGCGGGATCGACAGTGAGGGACTGCGGCTGCTCGCGGCGGCCGCGCTGCGGACCGGCTGCAAAGTCCTGGTGGCCGCGTCTGACCATGAGGCCGCCGGATCCAGCGCGGCGATGAGGGCCATCCGCGGCGATGGGCGCATCGTGATGGAGCGCAGGAGGCTGGCCGGCCTGGACGCGGTTCCGGCCTATGCGGTCCGGGCGGCCCCGGCCTTCATCGCGTTCTCCGCCGTCCGTGAGGCATTCGGCCGCCAGCCGGACTTCCTGCTGGCCGGCATCAATCCCGGCCCTAGCACCGGGCCCGCCATCCTGCACTCCGGCACGGTCGGCGCCGCGATGACCGCGGCCAGCCACGGTGTCCGGGCGGCCGCCTTCTCGCTCGATGTTCGCGGGGACGCCGGGCCGGTGCACTGGGAGACGGCGGCGGCCGTGGCCGCGCAGGTCATCCTGGCCCTGCCCGACCTGCCGCGCGGACAGATCCTGAACGTTAACGTCCCGAACGTGCCACAGCACCTGCTGCGCGGTATCCGCCGGGGAGCGCTGGCGCCGTTCGGAGCCGTCCAGATCGACATCATCGAAGCGGCCGAGGGCCACCTGCAGGTCACGATGTCCGAACTGGACGCCGAGCTCGCGCCGGGGAGCGATTCGGCGCTGCTGGCCGCGGGCTACGCGTCCGTCACGCCGCTTCAGCCGATGTCCGAAGCCCCGGCCCCATGGCTGCCCTGGCCTGAGGCCAGCGCCGCGGGTGTCATGATGCACCCCTGAACCGGCCGCCCCGGCCGCTTGGGAAAACGCCAGGTCCAGCTATTCCGGCTCTTTCCCGCGTCTCGCCAGCGGGAAGACGAACCACAGGCTACCGAACAGGCATACAACGAAGGCGCTGATCAGGATGGCCGGCAGCCCCTGGGCGACGTAGCTGGTCACCAGCAGCACCACGGCCGAGACGGCCAGAGCAACGGCGGCCAGGCCGATGAGCGCCATCACGTTGGCCGCCCGCACCAGGCGTTCCTTCTCATGGCGGCGGAACACCAGCCGGTGGTAGGCCACCGGGCCCACCAGCAGCGCGGTGGCCACGGCGGCAAGCACGATGCTGGCTACATAGAGGTCGCGCTGGGCCTGGCTGAGCCGGCTGAACCTCTGGGTAAACGGGAGGGAGAGCAGGAAACCGAACAGGACCTGCACTCCCAGGCTGGCCACCCGCAGTTCCTGGAGCAGTTCGGCCAGGTTGCGGTCGTCGCGCTGCTCGGGGGACTCGTCCCGCGGATCCCGGGACGATATGGACCCCATGGTCGCCACCTCCGCGCCGCCCGGTCGGATCATGCACACTACCCGGGCGCGACCGCGCGAAGCGAACCCGGGCCGACCCGGGCGCGGCCATCCCCGGCTCAGCGGTAGCCCGCCAGCAGCGTGTTTGAGAGCCGCTGTCGCAGGTAGAAGAAGGGCCGACCGCTCGTCCCGGCGGCGCAACACCCCCCCGGGCGTCGCCGGGGCGCGTGGCTGAGGACCCCGGTGTGCCTGGATCCAGAGTGAGGAAGGATCATGCCGACCGCATCAGCCGCCAGGCCGAGCGACGTGATCGCTGACGCCCCAGCGCTGGAGGACATCGAGGCAGCGGTCTATGTCATCCCCACGGACGCGCCCGAGGCCGACGGGACACTCGCGTGGAGCGAGACGACCGTGGTCCTGGTGACGGCGACCGCGGGAGGCGTGCCGGGTATCGGCTGGACCTATGCGGCGGCTGCGGCAAAGTCCGTGGTGGCCGACGTCCTGGCCCAGGCGGTGCTGGGACGCAGCGCGTTCGACGTGGCGGGCGCGAGCGAGGCCATGACCCGCGCGGTGCGCAACATTGGCCGCGGCGGCGTCGCGGCCACCGCCATCTCCGCGGTGGACGTCGCGCTGTGGGATCTCAAGGCGCGCCTGCTCGGCGTTCCGGTCGCGGACCTGCTCGGGCGGGTCCGCGAGCACGTGCCGGCCTATGGAAGCGGCGGTTTCACCAGCTACGACGAGCGCCAGACCCGCGAGCAGCTATCCGCCTGGGTGGACCGGGACCACATCCCGCGGGTGAAGATCAAGATCGGGGAGTCCTGGGGCAGCCGGGAGGACCGGGATCTCGCGCGGGTGGCATTGGCCCGCGACGTCATCGGACCGGACACCGAGCTCTATGTCGACGCCAACGGCGGCTACACCACGGGTCAGGCGGTCCGAGTCGCGCACCAGATGGCCGACTACGGCGTTACCTGGTTCGAGGAGCCGGTGTCGTCTCAGGACCTGACCGGGCTGGCCTCCGTCCGGAGCCAGGTGCTGCCCGATGTCGCGGCCGGGGAGTACAGCTGGTCGCTGGCTGACTCGGCCCGGCTGATCGACGCGGGCGCGGTGGACTGCCTGCAGCTCGACCTGACCCGGTGCGGCGGGATCACCGAGTTCGCGCGGGGCGCCGCACTCGCCGCGGCGCACAGCATGCAGATCTCCGCGCATTGCGCGCCCACCTTGCACGCGCACGTCGGCACCGCGACGGCGAACCTGCGCCACGTTGAGTATTTTCATGACCACCAGCGCATCGAGCGGCTGCTGTTCGACGGAGCCCTCGATGCCCACGGCGGGGTGCTCACACCAGATCCTGGTCGGCCGGGTCTCGGCGTCCAGCTGCGGGCCGCCGATGCCGCGCAGTACCGGCGCTCATGATGAATCGGTCATGATGAACGCAGAGCACATGCATACAGGCCGGGTGCCGGCCTGTCAACCCGGAACTCCACCGGAGGGATGACAGATGAAAATCGCCCCTGGCCTGACCTTAATTGCTGTCGGAGCAATCTTCACTTTCGCCATCACGACCAGCCCTAGCTGGCTGAACCTGCAGGTTGTCGGGGTGATCCTGATAGGGACCGGCGTGGCCGCGCTCTTGCTGCCCGGCCGGGCGCAAGGGTGGCTGCGTCGCCGGATTGTCGTGCGGCGAGGCCCGCGCGGGCCGGTGGTCAGCGAGGTGAACGAGACCCTTCCGCCCTACATCGCGATCAACCCGGGAGCCTCGGCCGACGGTCACGAGCAGCCGGGAATTCCCGTGGAGCGGACGGTGATCATACCGACCAGCGTGGACCCGGCCGCAGATGCCGTGGCGGCGGAGCAGAAAAGCCATGCTGATGGCGCCCCGCCCCGGGGCGCGGAGGTCGTGGACGAATACTTCGAAGAATGACGCGGAACCGGACAGGAGAAACTCATTTGCACCCCGACGAACGCGCTGATCCGCGTTTCGCGGAGGCGCTCGCCCACCGGCAGCAGCTGTATTCGGCCGCCTCACGGATGACCCGTAACCCGGCCGACGCTGAGGACCTGGTCCAGGAGACATACGCCAAGGCCTACGCGTCGTTTCACCAGTTCAGGGACGGGACCAACATCAGGGCGTGGCTGAACCGCATCCTGAAGAACACCTTCATAAACGGATACCGCAAGAAGCAGCGCGAGCCGGTGCTGGCCGGCGCCGGGGTCGAGGACTGGGAACTGGCCCGTGTTCGGCCGGCCGCGGCGGACGAAGCCCGCTCGGCCGAGGAGATCGCGCTCGAGCACCTCCCGGATGCGCGCGTGACCGAGGCCTTCCAGCAACTCCCCCATGACTTCCAGCTCGCCGTCTACCTCGCCGACATCGAGGGCTTCGCTTACCGGGAGATCGCCGACATCATGCGCTGCCCGGTCGGCACCGTGATGTCCCGGCTGCACCGCGGCCGGAACCGGCTGCGGGAACTGCTCCAGGACACCGCGCTGGCCAGTGCCTGATGAAGGCCAGGGCCTGATGCTGGACTGGTATCCGCCGCACGTGCTGCGGGATTACGCGCTGATCGCTGACGGCGAGCGGGGTGCCCTGGTCGGCCCGCGCGGCGGCATGGTGTGGATGTGCGCCCCGCGGTGGGACTCTGACGCGGTTTTCACCAGCCTCGTCGGCGGCCAGGGCCTGTACGCGGTTACCCCGGCCGGCCGGTTCGTCTGGGGCGGCTACTACGAGGAGGGCACGCTGATCTGGCGTAACCGCTGGATCACCGAGCACGGCATCATTGAGTGCCGAGACGCGCTGGCCTTCCCCGGCGAACGCGACCGCGTTGTCGTGCTCCGCCAGATAATCGCCCGCGAACATCCCGCCCACGTTGACGTTGTTCTGGATCCGCGGGCCGGGTTCGGCCAGCATGGGCTGCGTTCCCTGCACCGTGACGATCACGGCGCCTGGACCGGCCGGACCGGTGGGCTGCACCTGCGCTGGTCCGGCGGGGTGGCCGGCGCGAAGGTCCATCAGGCGGGGCGGGGTTCGCGGCTGGAGATGAGCCTGACCGTGCCGGCCGGGCAGTCCCTCGACCTCGTGCTCGAGCTGGCCGGCCAGCCGCTACCCGCGGAATTGCCCGACGCCGCGAGGCTATGGACGGCCACGCAGGCCCAGTGGGCCGGCCACGTGCCCGCGCTCGAAGAGAGCATCGCCACCCGGGACAGCAGGCAGGCTTATGTGATTCTGCGCGGCCTGACCAGTTCCAGCGGCGGCATGGTCGCCGCGGCTACCACCAGCCTGCCCGAGCGGGCGGAAGCGGGCCGCAACTACGACTACCGGTACGCCTGGATCCGTGACCAGTGCTATGCCGGCCAGGCGGCCGCCGCCGCCGGAATTGACTCACTGCTCGATGACGCGGTGCGCTTCGTCTCCGAGCGGCTGCACGCTGACGGCCCCAAGCTGGCCCCGGCCTACACCGTCAACGGCGGCCCCGTGCCCGACCAGCGCCGGCTCGATCTGCCCGGGTATCCGGGCGGCTTCGACCTCGTCGGCAACTGGGTCACCCGGCAGTTTCAGCTCGACGCGTTCGGCGAGTCGCTGCTTCTGCTCGCCGCCGCCGCACGCCGCGACCGGCTGGACTCGGCCAGCTGGCAGGCAGCGGAGATCGCCGCCGAGGCGATCGCGCGGCGCTGGCCGGAAGACGACGCCGGAATATGGGAGATCGGTAACCGGCCGTGGACGCACAGCCGGCTGACCTGCGTGGCCGGGCTGCGGGCCGTGGCCCGCAGCGGAAGCTCCCAGGCTCAGGCCTCGGACTGGTCGGGGCTGGCCGACGCGATACTCGCGGACACCGCCAGGCACGCGCTGCATCCTTCCGGCCGCTGGCAACGCTCTCCAGATGACCGGGGAATGGATGCCGCGCTGCTGCTGCCGACGATCCGCGGCGCCGTGCCCGCCGATGATCCCCGCGCGCTCCAGACCCTGGATTGCTACCTGGCTGAGCTGACGCAGGACGGTTACGGTTACCGCTTCCGGCACGACGAGCGGCCGCTGGGGGACGCCGAAGGCGCGTTCCTGCTGTGCGGTTTCGTGGTCGCCCTCGCCCTGTACCAGCAGGGCCGCGAGGTCGAGGCCACCCGCTGGTTCGAGCGGAACCGGGCCGCGTGTGGGTCACCCGGCCTGTATTCCGAGGAGTACGACGTGGCGGAACGCCAGCTGAGAGGGAATCTCCCGCAGGCGTTCGTGCACGCGCTGCTGCTCGAGTCCGCGGCCCGGCTGGGCGCGCCCTGGGATGCGCGCTGACCCCCGCACAGACAACTCACCCCGAGGAGACAGGATTCATGGCCGAGACAGTGGTGATCACCGGAGCCAGCGCCGGCATCGGGCGCGCGACGGCCCGCCTGTATGGCGAGCGGGGCGCCAACGTCGTGCTGATCGCACGCGGCAAGGCCGGCCTGGACGGCGCCGCCCGCGACGTCGAGGAGGCGGGCGGGAAGGCGTTGCCGATCAGCGCCGACGTGGCCGATCACCGGCAGGTCGAAGACGCCGCCACCGAGGCCGAGAAATTCTTCGGCCCGATCGATGTCTGGATCAACGTCGCGTTCACCTCGGTATTTTCCCCGTTCGCGGACATCTCGGCGGACGAGTTCCAGCGCGTTACGCAGGTCAGTTACCTCGGTTTCGTGCACGGCACCATGGCGGCATTGGCCCGGATGAGGCCCCGCGGCCATGGCACGATCGTGCAGGTGGGATCCGCCCTGGGGTCGCGGAGCATTCCGCTGCAGTCGGCGTACTGCGGCGCCAAGCACGCCATCAACGGGTTCACGTCCGCGCTGCGGTGCGAGTTGCTGCACGAGAAGTCCCGTGTGCACGTCACGGTGGTGCAGATGCCGGCCGTCAACACCCCGCAATTCTCCTGGGTCCGCTCTCGGCTGCCCCGCCACCCGCAGCCGGTACCGCCGATTTACCAGCCGGAAGTGGCCGCGCGTGCAGTCCTGTTCGCCGCTGATCACCCTCGCAGGAAGCAGTACTGGGTCGGGGCCAGCACGGCCGCGACGATCCTGGCCAACCGGGTGGTCCCCGCGCTGCTCGACCGCTACCTGGCGCGCACCGGCTATGACTCCCAGCAGACGGACCAGGCAGTCGAGCCCGGCAGGCCTGACAACCTGTGGGAGCCCCTCGACGGGACCGACGAGCGCGATCATGGCGCGCACGGCATTTTCGATGACCGGTCCCATGCCCGCAGCGAGCAACTGTGGATGTCGCACCACCCGTGGCTCGTCTCCGGCCTGGCCGCCGGCACGGCGATCGCCGCCGGCGTCCTGGTGGGCAGGCAGGCCAGGCCGCGGTGACAGCCGGAGGTGCTGGCTCGCCGGATCTGCTCCCCGCGGCACGCGCGTGGTACGGGGGTGCCTTGCTGTGCGTACCGGGCCTCATGATCCGCATCGCCGGAGGTCACCCGGTGGGCGCCCGGGTCCGGAGCGTGGCCAGGCTGCTCGGTGTCCGCCACCTCCTGCAGGCCGCGCTGACGTCTGGACCCGCTCCGGGCGCGGCCCGGCTCGCCCTTGGCGCAGCGGTCGACCTCACCCACGCCGCGTCGATGGCCGGACTCGCGGCCGCCGACCGGAGCCTGCGGCGCGCCACCCTGGCCGATGCGCTGATCGAGACCACGTTCGCAGCGTCCGGCTGCGCCGCGGCGCGCCGCGCGTCGGCCAGGGCACGCTAGCTGAGGACCCAGCGCTCTGACGACCCAGCGCCCTGAGGACCCAGGCCGCGGGCGCCAGACATTACAGGCCGCTTGCGTCCGCCGCTGCCCGGGTGGATAAGGCCCCACGCGTGCTTGATGATGGGTGGTAGCGGACAGAGCGGCTCAGCCCGGTGGGCCCCGAGCCCGGGCGGCCCGCGATCCGAAAGCCTGGCCTGACCTTGGAGCAGATCTGGAGTTCAACGCTGACTGGCCGGCGAGCCGCGGCGAGCCCGTGGCCGAACGGTCACGCCCGTACCGGCCCACGCCACCGGACGGGATGCCGGTTAGCCAGGCCGCACCAGGCCCGGTGCCGCCGAGACTGCCGCCCCGAGGCCCGGCACCCCCGCGCAACCCGCCGCCCCCCCGCAGCCCGGCACAGCGCAGCCCAGCCCCCCCGTACAACCCAGCACCCCCGTACAACCCAGCACCGCGCAACGGGGCACCCCGCGCAGCCAGGCCCCCCCGTACAGCCCAGCACCCCCGTACAACCCAGCACCGCGCAACGGGGCACCCCCGTACAGCCCAGCACCCCCGTACAACCCAGCACCGCGCAACGGGGCACCCCCGCGCAACCCAGCACCGCGCAACGGGGCACCCCCGCGCAACCCAGCACCCCCGCGCAGCCCAGCACCCGCGCGCAACCCAGCCTCGCGCAACGGCGCACCCCCGCGCAGCCCGGCATCCCCGCGCAGCCCGGCATCCCCGCGCAACCCGGCACCCCCGCGCAACCCGGCACCGCGCCGCCCGGCACCCATCCCGCTGCGGGTCGGCCCGGTGCCAGTCCTGGTGGGCATCGGCCTCGGCGGGCTCGGCGTCCTCGTCCTCTGGTGGTCGAACACCCTCGCCGTCAGCACTTTCGCCGACTGGGTTACGAACGCCGGCCGCATACTCGGACTGCTCGCCGGATACGGGGTCGTCGTCCTCGTCGCGCTGATGGCGCGCCTTCCGCCGGTGGAGCGCGGCGTCGGCACGGACCGCCTGGCGCGCTGGCATGCGATGGGCGGCCGGTACATCATCAGCCTCATCACGGCGCACGCGCTCCTGATCATCTGGGGATACGCCCTTACCGCGCACACGTCCGTGGTGCGGGAGACGGGCACGCTGGTCCTCAGCTACCCGGACGTCCTGATGGCGACGGTGGCCGCCTTCCTGTTGCTCGGCGTCGGCGTCGCGTCGGCCCGCGCGGCCCGTCGGCGGCTGCGCTACGAGACCTGGTATTACCTGCACTTTTACACCTACGTGGCGATCGCCCTGGCGTTCAGCCATCAATTCGCGGTCGGTGCGGATTTCGTGGCCAGCCCGTCGGCCCGGATCGGCTGGTCGGCGCTGTACCTGTCGGTCGCCGCCGCCGTGCTGTGGTATCGCGTCATCTGCCCGCTGCGCGGCACGGCCCGGCACCAGTTCCATGTGCTGGGCCTGAGCCGCGAAGCGCCGGGAGTGGTGTCCGTGCACATCGGCGGCCGTCGCCTGGATGAGCTTCGAGCCGAGCCTGGCCAGTTCTTCCGCTGGCGGTTCCTCACCCGTGACCTGTGGTGGTCTTCCCACCCGTACTCCCTGTCCGCCATGCCGCACCCTGACGTGCTGCGGATAACAGTCAAGGATCACGGTGACCACAGCGGTGCCCTGAGCCGCCTGCACCCCGGCACCCGTGTCATCGCCGAAGGCCCGTACGGCTCGCTGACCGCGATCCGGACCCGGCGTCCGGTCCTGCTGCTGGCCGGCGGGGTCGGCATCACGCCGCTGCGGGCCATGTTCGCGGCGCTTCCTGGCGATGTCACCCTCATTTACCGGGCCAGCGAACCCCGTGACGTCGTGTTCCGGCGAGAACTCGACACCATAGCCAGGGCCCGCGGCGCCCGCGTGCATTACCTGATCGGTTCTCGCGCCCAGCTTGGCGGTGACCCGCTGTCCGCCCGGCAACTACAGGATCTCGTCCCCGGATTGCATCGATGCGAGGTCTACCTGTGCGCCGGCGGCATGATGGAAACCGCTGTGGCCGCGCTCCGGAAGGCGGGCGTTCCCCGTGGCCGGATCCACCACGAATCCTTCGAATTCTGAACGGAGGGCCTTGATGCGACGTGTCCTGCTCGCGATCGGCGGCACCCTGGCCGGCCTGGCCATGCTGCTGTCCTTCAAGTCCCACAGCGGGGCCGGCCTGGCGGGCATCGCGGCTGGCACGTCGAATTCGCAGCCGTACGGCCAGGCCAGCGCCGCCGCTTCAGGAGGCGCCTCGGGCACCGCTGGCGGCGGGTCCGCGGCGGGTACCGTTTCCAGCGCGGGGGGCGGCCGTCTCATCACCGGCAATGTGGCCAACACCGCCTACGGTCCCGTGCAGATCCAGGTGCTGCTGAAGCAGAACAAGATCACAAAGGTAACGGTGCTTCAGCAGCCGCAGGGCACTTCAAACGACATAAGGATAGGCAACTTCGCGTTCCCGAAGCTGATCCAGGAGACCCTGGCGGCGCAGAACGCGAAGATCGATATGGTCTCCGGCGCCACCTATACCAGCGGCGGATACATCAAGTCCCTGCAAAGCGTCCTGGACAATGGTGCCTGACGCGGACCTGAGGCGCAGTGTCGGCCAGGCCCTGGGGCGCCGGGATCTGGGCCGCGACCGGCTGCGGCATGCCGAGCACGTGATGGGCACCGTCTTCTCCTTCGACGTGCCCGGTCCGGCCGCCGCCGCGCTGCCTGGCGTACTGCGCTGGCTGCACTGGGTGGATGCCACGTTCTCGACGTACCGGGAGGACAGCGACGTCAGCCGGTACGGCCGCGCTGAGGTCGCGCTGGCTGGCTGCGCACCCGAGTTCGGCCAGGTGCTCGCCCTGTGCGCCGAGGTGAGCTCGGTGAGCGGCGGATACTTCACCATCAGGCCGGGCGGCCGCTTCGACCCTTCCGGACTGGTCAAGGGCTGGGCGATCGAGCACGCGGCGGCCATGCTGCGCGATGCAGGCTCGCGGGATCATAGCGTCAATGGCGGCGGCGACGTGCAATGCGCGGGTGAGGCGGCCCCCGGCCGCGCCTGGCGGGTCGGCATCGCGCACCCACTCCGTCCCGGTGCCCTGGCCACCGTGGTTACGGGGCGCGACATCGCAATCGCCACGTCCGGCACGGGCGAGCGCGGGTACCACATCATCAATCCGCACACCGGCCGGCCCGCTAGTTCACTGGCCAGCATTACGCTCGTCGGCGAGCATCTGACCATCACCGACGCCTATGCCACGGCCGCATTCGCCATGGGCGAGGACGCCCGCGACTGGACGGAGAGCCTGCCCTTCTGCGAGGCCTTCGCCGTCACCGCCAACGGCGACGCCTGGCAGACCAGCGGCTTCCGGACCTTCGCCGCCTGATCACCCGACCGACTTGGCACGTGTTCGGTGACGTGAACCCGGACGAACCGGGCGCGATTTTGATCGCAGCGCGTGGAAAGTCGTAGTGATCATGATGGCGGCGTCATTACCCGCGGCACCGCCCGCCATGTGTGAGCAGCCTGGATCTGGGCAGCTTAGGTCCACCGACACGTCCTTCCGCCGAGCCAGCGCCCCCCGCGAGCGGCGCCACCAGGAGCAGCCCGTGCCCGCCACTGATCGCGGCGATACCGCGCCCGCTTCCACTAAGGACGGTGCCCGGCAGCAGCAGGTCGTGGACCGGATGCAGGAGGCGGTCGACCAGGCGGCCAGCGATCGCGGCAACGCCACGCCGGGCGCCAGCACGGAGGGAGCCGGGCAGCAGCAGGCCGTGGACCGGATGCAGGAGGCGGTCGACGAGGCGGCCGCGCAGGCCGAGGAGACCGGCGGCCTGGGCCACCCGGGCGAGCCAATGAACAAGCGCTCGCCATTCTTCGTGGGGCTGGCCGGCGCGGCCGGGGTCGCGGTCACCTACGGGCTCGCCGAGCTGCTGATCCGGGCGCGGTCGGTGCTGATCCTGATCGGCCTGGCCTTGTTCATCGCGGCGGGCCTCGATCCCGCGGTGACCTGGCTGACCCGCCATCGCATGCCGCGGTGGGCGGCCGTAACCGCGATTCTGCTGGTGGTGGCCGGGGTGCTCGGCGCCTTCCTGGCCGCGGCGATCCCGCCGCTGACCAACCAGGCGACCGCGCTGGCGAACCAGCTACCGCATTATGTGCACACCTTGCAGGATCACAATTCTGAGCTGGGCCGACTGAACACGAAGTACCACATCGAGCACAGGCTCGCCAGCCTGCTGTCCAGCAAGGGCACCGCGCTGGTGGGTGGGGTGCTGGGCGCTGGGGTGCTCGTGCTCAGCGCGGCCAGCTCAGTACTGGTCGTGGCGGTGCTGGTGGTCTACTTCCTGACCGCCATGCCCAAGATCAGGCTGTTCGCGTACCGGCTCGCGCCCGCTTCCCGCCGGCCGCGGGTCATCCTGATCGGCGACGAGATCTTCACCAAGGTAGGTGGCTATGTGCTGGGGAACTTCCTCACGTCCGCGATCGCCGGGATCGGCACGTACGTCTGGCTGCTTATCTTCGGTGTCCCCTATCCGGTCCTGCTGGCGCTGCTGGTCGCACTGCTGGACTTGGTGCCGGTCATCGGGTTAACCATTGGCGGGGCTATCGTTTCTCTTGTGGCGCTCACCGTATCTCTCCCGGTCGCTATCGCCACCCTGGGCTTTTACGTCGCCTACCGGCTAGCGGAGGACTACCTGATCGTGCCGAGGGTGCTGGGCCGGACCGTGCAAGTGCCCGCCGTGGTCACACTGGTCGCGGTCCTTCTCGGTGGCGCGCTGATGGGAATCATCGGGGCCCTCGTCGCCATCCCGGTCGCCGCCGCCCTGCGCCTCCTGCTGCACGAGGTGGCCTTCCACCGCCTTGACTCCAGCTGAGCCGACGAGCCGTGGCTGACGAAGGCAAAGGCCGGGCGGCACGGCGGGGCTGGTGGCGGGCAGCCAGGCGACCGCTGCGCCGAGTGGTGCTCCTGTTCCTCCTGGTGCTGATCATCGAGTACCTGGTCATCCCCGAGCTCGTCGGGGCGAGCAAGGACCTCAACCTGCTGGCCCGGCTCAGCGTGGGCTGGCTGATCGCCGGGCTCGTCCTGGAGGCGGTATCCCTTTTCTGCTACGCGCTGCTGACCCGCGCCCTGCTGCCCCCCGAGGGGCGACCGAACCTCTCCAGGCTGTTCCGCATCGACCTGGCCGCCGCCGCGGTCGCGCATGTCATCCCGGCGGGGACGATCGGCAGCGCCGGGGTCGGCTACCAGCTGTTCACCTCCGAGGGGCTGAACGGCACCGACGTCGGCGTGATGATGGCAACCAAGGGCATGGGCTCGACGGTCATGCTGAACGTCCTGCTCTGGCTGGCGCTGGTGATTTCCATCCCGCTGTCCGGCTTCCGCCCGATCTACGTAACGGTGGCCATCGTCGGTGCGGTGCTCCTCGCCGCGATGGCGGCTCTGGTCGTCGGCCTCACCCGCGGCGGAAAGCGGGCCGGGCGCATCCTCCGGGCCGTCGGGAACAAGATCCCCGGCGTGGGCGGCGAGCGCCTCGAGAACATCGTGCTGCAAGCCGACGAGTCGTTGCGCAGGCTGGGCCGCGACCGCAGGGTGCTTGTCGGCTCACTGACCTGGGCCGCGCTGAACTGGCTGCTCGATGCGGCGTCGCTGTGGTGCTTCATCGCCGCCTTCGGCCGTTTTACCAACCCGGTCGGGCTTTTTGCCGCGTATGGGATCGCGAACGTGCTCGGCGCCATTCCGGTGACCCCGGCCGGGCTCGGCGTGATCGACTCGGTTACCCCGGTACTGCTGGTGAGCTTCGGCCTGACCAGGAGCGTGGCCACGCTCGGCGTGCTCAGCTGGCGGCTGGTGAACTTCTGGCTGCCCATCCCGTCCGGCGCGGCCGCGTATATCTCGCTCAAGGTGCCACGAGGGTCCGGCATCTGGGCCATGCGCCGGGCGCTGACCGAGATGACGGGCATACATTCCCATCAGCCCGCCCAGCAACGAGCCCGCCGCTGAGCCTGCCGATTCGGCGGAACCCGTGGATTCCGCGGCGCGTGCCGAGCCCCCGCGATCTGCCGAGCCCCCGCGACCTGCCGAGCCCCCGCGACCTGCCGAGCCCCCGCGACCTGCGGAGGCTGCCGAGCCTGCGGAGGAAGACCCGACGGGAAGCCGGTCCTCACCCGGCCATTGACCTCAGCCGAGCCTCCATTGACCTCAGCCGAGGCTGAGGACGGCTATCGCGGCCAGCGTCCCAGCTACCGCATACGCGGCATAGTCGTTCGCCGAGCCGGTGTGGACCGCCCTCAGCCCGCGGATCACGCGAGGTTCCTTGGCCCGCAGGTAACTCCAGGCCAGGACGGCTGCCACCGCCACGCTGGCCGCGACCGAGAGAAGCTCCGCTGGCGAGAAGTAGTCAAAGGGAATGCGCAGGACCGGCAGCTGCCCCGACCCGGCCAGGACCGCGGCTGCGTACCGGTCAGGATGCAGCAGGCTGGAGGCGGCTGGCGCCATTAGTGTGCGGAGCACGAGCGACCCAGCCACCCCGAACGCCACGCAGCACGCGCCCAGGCTGGCGAACCCGGTGACCATCCCGGGCCGCAACGTGCTCCCGCCACTCGTAGTCCTCCGCGCGGCGCCGGAAGAAAGCCAGCCACGCCGCCCGGCCCAGTGCGGCGATCGTGATCACCTGGGCGGCCAGCGTGAGCGCGTAGGGAATCACCTCGCGGTCATCCTGCAGGCCCTGGTGGATCAGGCTGAGCGACACGTAGCCGTTGAACGGCGGGAGGCCAGCGATGGACACCGCGCCGAGCACGAAGGCGGCCGCCACGACCGGCATATGCCGGGCCAGTCCGCCCATCTCGGACAGCTTGGTGCTGCCCGTGCGGTGCACGATGGCCCCCGCGCACAGGAACAGCAGCGACTTGAACAGCGCGTGGTTGACCAGGTGATACGCCGCGCCCGCGACCCCGGCGGCGTTGCCGACGGCCAGGCCGATGGCCATGATGCCGACCTGGGAGACGGTGTCGTAGGCCAGCAGCCGCTTGAGGTCGTCCTGGGCCAGCGCCATCAGCGCGCCAAGCAGGGCGGAGACGAGGCCGAGGACCATGAGCAGGCCGAGGATCGGCGCGGCGCCCGGCCCGATAGACCTGGAATGCCACGCGGCCGATCGCGACGACGCCGAAGTTGACCATGAGACCGGAGAACAGCGCGGACACCGGGCCCGGTGCGGCGGTGTGCGCGTCGGCGAGCCAGCCGTGGAACGGGACCAGCCCGGCCTTGGTGGCGAAACCGGCGACGAGCAGCCCGAGCGCGACCGTGTCCGGGGTGCTCAGGTGCCGCGCCAAGGGCGTCATGCAGCTGGGCGTAGTTCAGCGCCCCAGTCTCGGCGTACAGCAGCCCGGCGCCGATGAAGATGGCGAAGCTGGCCAGGGTGGTCAGGACGAGGATCTTGAACGCGGCTTCGAGGGCGATCGGCCGCTCCAGGAAGAACCCGGTCAGGCCGTAGCTGGCCAGCGCGGCAACCTCGAACCAGACGAACAGGTCGATGATGTCCGCGGTCAGCGCGCCCCCGATCAGCGCGGCGAGCAGCAACTGGAACAGGCAGGCGTAGCCGCCGAGTTCGCGGCGGCCGAGGCCGCCCAGCTCCGACAGGGTATAGAGCAGCAGGATCGCGCCGATGACCGCCACGGTCAGGGCGAACAGCAGGCCGAACGGATCGGCGGCGAACGCTATGCCGAGCACCTGCCCGTGCACCGGAGTCCAGTGGCCCATGTAGTGCGCGATTACGTGGCCGCCGAACACCGTCGGCGCCTCGGCCAGCAGGATCGCGGCGGACCCGGCCAGGGCGGCGAGGGAGATGATGACCGGCAGGGTGCGGGAGACCCGGGCCAGCAACGGCGCGGTGACCGCCGCCGGCGAGCGGGATGGCGACCGGCAGCGGCAGCAGCGACGCCAGCGGCCGGCCCGGTCACCCGCGCATCTCCCGCACCTTGTCGGCGTCCAGCGTGCGGTAATGCTGCGCGATGCGGACCACCACGCTGAGGAACACGGCGGTAACGGCGACGCCGATGACTACGGCGGTCAGGCAGAAGTTCTGCAGCACCGGGTCGGCGACGTTACCGCGCACCAGGTCTTGCATGGTCTTGCCGGGTGGCGGGCTGAGCAGGACCGGCGCGGTCGACCCGGCCCGGTAGGCGAGCGAGAGCATGAACAGGTAGGTGGAGGCTTCCATCAGGGACAGCCCCATCACCATCTTGATCATGTTGCGCTTGGTCAGCACCGCGTACAGGCCGATGCACAGCAGCGCCACGGCGGCCAGGTAGTTGACGACGATCACGGCCCGGCTCCTTTGTCATCGTCGGCGGAGCGCTCGTCGGGAGACCAGTCATGTCCCATGCCGATGAGCGCGAAAACCGCGATGGCTAGCCCAGTGCCGACCTCGATCAGTTCGCTGGCCGAGAACAGCTGCGCGACCCCGCCGGACAGGATGGTCTGCGGCGCGGCCAGCGGTAGCCAGTTCGCGCTGAACGACCCGCGCAGCGCCAGGCCGAGCAGTTCGGTCAGGATGATCGCGGCCGCGCCGGCCATTTCGATGCCCTCCAGCAGGCCGGGCCGTACGACCGCGCTGATCCGCCGGTGGCCGAAGCCCGCGTAAGCGAGCAGCAGCACCCCGAGGAGCACGGCGCCGCCCGGAAAGCCGCCGCCCGGCGAGTAGCCCCAGGCGACGAGGTAAAAGCCGGCTACGGCCAGCACCGGCAGCGCGATCCGGACGGCGGTGCGGGTAACCACGGTCATCGCTTCGGCGGTCTCTGGCGCCGGGGTGCCCAGGGGCACGGCGTCGGGGGTGTCCGGCGCGGCCGGGTCGCCTGAGTCCTGCTCATCTTGTTCCCGGCGTTCCGCGGTCCGGGCTTCACGCTCGCTGGCATCGGCCTGCTCCGCCGGGTCGGACTGCGCCTGCTCACGCTCCCCGGCCAGGGACTCGCCGAAGTAGCCACGGCGCGCCTCGCGGGACCGGGTGATAACCACGACGCTGATCACCGCGGCGAGCAGCAGGAATGTCTCACCGAAGGTATCAAACCCGCGGGTGCCGTAGACGACCTCGTTGACCGGCTCGGTCAGGCCCCAGCGCGGGAGGGCGACCTCCATCGCGTAATGGGCCACCGCAGGCAGCGCCGCATGTTCCCGCGGAATACGGATCATGGCGGCGGCCAGGGCCGCCGCCATCCCGGCCGCCAGTAGCGCGCCCGGCCACCGGCGGTGTCCGGGCTCGTCCTCGGCCGCCTCGGCGGGGCCGCCCGCGGAGTCAGCCTGGCTCACGGTCCCGCTCTCCGGTTTCGTTCAGCTCGGGCTGGTCCGAGATGTCGGTCCGGACCTTGCCGATGGCGACCAGGTAGAGGACCGGCAGCGCGATCGCGCCGACCACCACCTCGGAGTGCGCGACGTCGGGTGCTCCAAGCACGATGAACAGCACCGACAGCATGGTGCCCGCAGCGGACAGGGCCATCACCGCGCCGCTCAGGTTGCGCAGCCTGACGACCAGAACCGCGCTGGCCAGGATCACGGCGAGAAGGAGGTAGTCGAGCACCCAGAACGCGGTCACGGCCGGGCCTCACCGGTACCGGTGGTTCCCGCCTCTGGCCCAGCCGCCCGGTTCCTCGCTACCCGCTCGCGGACCTGGTCAGTGACCGCACCGGGCCACATTGGCACGCCGACCTTGTACGCGGCGCGGGCGATGGCGTGCGACGCGACCGGATTCAGCACGAGCAGGAGCGCGGCGACGAGCAGGGCCCGGCTGCCGTACGGGCTCACCGGCCCCTCGGCCACGACCAAGGCGATGAGCACCGGCAGCGCGCCCATGGTGATCGTCTTGCTGGAGCACTGGATCCGGCTGTACACATCGGGCATCCGCAGGATCCCGATCACGCCCGACAGGGAGAACGCCAGCCCGATAGCGGCCAGCGCGATGACGATGCCTTCCCTCACAGCAGCCCCCGTTCCAGGTAGCGCGACCAGACGATGGCACCCAGGTAGCTGAACGACGCCAGCCACAGCGCGACATCCAGGTAGATGGTCCGGCCGGCGAACGCGGAAAAGAACAAGACGGCCAGCGTCGCCTGGGTCGACATGGTGTTCAGCGCCACGATCCGGTCCGACACGGTCGGCCCGGCGGCCAGCCGGGCCATCAGCAGCGCGGTGATCGCCACCTCGGCGATCGCGATCGCCAGGCAGACGCTAGGCATCGGAATGGCCGCCGGAGAACGCCGACAGCAGGTCCTCCACCGGCCCGTTGATGGCTTCCCGCCTCCGCTCAGGGCCGCCCTTCGGGACCTCGACCGCGTGATACTGCAGCTCGGCCCGGCTGCGATCGAGATCAACGAGTTGGTTGTCGACGATGAGCGAGGTGATCAGCCCGACGGCGGTGAGGCCGCCCGCCGACCGCTGGGACGTGGGCACGATCACCATGCCGCAGCGCAGCGGCCGCCGCGGATTCCAGATCAACCACGAAAGCCGCAGGTTGGCCTGCACAATCCGCCTCACGGCCAGCACGAGAAGGGCCGCCGCCGCGGCCAGCCGCCGCGGAGTCATCAGCTCCCACGGGGCGGCCACCTCGCCGAGCGGGGCCAGCGCCACGGCCACGGCCAGAGAAATCCCCGCGCCGAACAGCATCTGCTCCAGTGTCAGCGTCCAGGTCAGCAGCACCCAGACCAGGAACGCCCAGCAGAAAAGCGCGACCACCCGAACGGCCATCGCGTGCCCTCAGCCGATCGCTTCCCCGAAGACGCGGATGAGGGTTTCGCAGAACGCGGGCAGGTCCTGCGGGCGCCGGCTGGTCACCAGGATGTTCGGGCCGGAAGAGCACACCACCACCTGCTCGTCCACCCACGTCCCGCCCGCGTTCCTGATATCCGTCTGGAGGCTGGGCCACGAGGTGAGGGTGCGGCCGCTGACCACATCGGCCTCGATCAGGGTCCACGGTGCGTGGCAGATCGCGGCGACCGGCTTGCCCGCGTCGAAGAAGCCCCGGACGAAGGCGACGGCGTCCGGCTCGGTGCGCAGTTGGTCGGGGTTGGCCACGCCGCCGGGCAGCACCAGCCCGGCAAAGTCGGCCACCAGGGCGGAGCCCACCGCGGAGTCCACGGGCATGGTGTCACCGCGGTCCAGATGCTCGAACATCTGGATCTTGTCGGGTGAGGGCGACACCAGGACCGGCCGGCCACCCTGCGCGATCACCGCATCCCAGGGATGCTGCAACTCTGACTGCTCGGTCCCCTCGGCAGCGGCGAGAAACGCCACCGGCGCGGACTTCAGCGCGGTCCCCATCGTCTTCCTCCGTTCGGTCACGAGTGCTGACGCCATGCAGAATCGCCATCCATGACGCGGCCTCGTCTACCCGGCAATATGCGCCTCTAACATCGGCGGTTCGTCCGCGGGGGTCGCCTGGGGCCGGGCTCAGCGGGGCAGCAGTTCCAGTTCCCCGGAGTCGATGCGGACGGTCACGGTGCGGGCCGCGCGGCTGGCCTGCGGGATCCCGACATGGACATAACCGGAGGTGACCTGGCTGCTGACGGCGTAGCGGACGCCGGCCGGCAGCCGGAGCGTGGCCTGCGCGGACGTCAGCATGACGCTCACATGCCGGGGCGCCGCATCAAACGCGGCATTCAGATGCCCCGACCTGATCACCGCGGCCAGCGACGGGCAGCGGAGCCCGGCCGCCCTGATATCGACACTTCCAGCCGTGATCCGCAACGAGCCGACCAGCCCGGAGATGATGACGCGGCCCGACGGCTGGCGCAGCACGATCGCCGTGCGCCTGGGCACCACCAGCCGGTAATTCCCGGTGCACGGGCTGGCCACCGCGCACCGGTACGACAGCCGCAGCACGTGGCCGCGGTCAACCCGGGTCGCGACGACCGCGGAGCGCCCGGCCCAGCGCAGCTGCCCGGTCAACGTCACCTGGCTGGTGGCCGCGCCGATGATTCTCACCTGCCCGGGAACTCCCTGCAGGTCAACGGTCCCGACGGGCCCGGCCGTGACGGACACCTCTTGGGTCGTGCCGCCCGGGCCGGGACCGCCACGGGCCGTTTCCACCAAGGCCACCACCACCAGCGCCGCCGCGATCACGACCACGGCCACCGCAGCCACCAGCGGCGCGGCGGGGCGGACAGCAGGCCACCGGGACGCTGGCGCCAAATTCCCGCCGGGAGCGGATTCGGTCATCGGATCTGCGGCGTGGAGCCCCCGGCGTCCGGGCCGGGGAGGAAACGCCGCTTCACCTCCTCCGGAATGCCGGTGGCCGCTCGTAGATTCGGTTCGTGTCCCGTTACCGGCTGATACCGGCACCAGCACAGGAAACCGTGGCCCTGTCCACCGGGGAACTGCTGCACCGCCACCGCGAACCTCAACCTCTGCTCCTTTCCGTGTCGGGCTGGAATCGCCGCCATCCACGACGGGGAGGATGCCAAGAGCACTGACTGCCCGGCTGAGCCCAGATGATGCACGCCCCCCGCGCGATGCCCAGCGAATGCGAGCTCGGTGTGCATGAAGTGCCGCCTCGCGGACAGTGCTATCGGAACGCGAGGTGTGACCAGACCGTGAGGAGGCCCTGATGGAACGCGATGCTGTGCAGGGCTCCGGGGACAGCCACGTGGATGTGGCGTCCGCGGAAGCCGGGGTCACCGCCCTGCTGGAGATATGGGAGACCGCCATCGAGGAACTCAGCTGGGCGGTCCCAGCGGCCCAGGTGCGGGCGCTGCTCATCATTGACCGGGCCGGCCGCCTGAACCTCGACCGGCTGGCCCGGGCCATGGGCGCCTCGGTGTCGGCGACAAACAGGCTCTGCGACCGGATGGAGGCGGCCGGGCTGCTGACCCGCGAACGGGCCGCCGCGAGCCGCCGCGAGGTCATGCTGCTGGTGACCGGGTCCGGCCGGCGGCTAGCGGGCTGGGTCCGTGGGCGCCGCCGCGCCGTCGTCGGCCAGGTGCTCTGGTCCATGAGCCCGGATGGCCGCGAGGCGCTGGCCCGCGGGCTGCGAGAGGTGGCGGCGGGCACCTGAGCCGGTTCCGCGCCACTCTGGGGCAGCCAGCTTGCGCCAGTTTGCGCCGGGCCAGGCCCACGGTGATAATCGGAGCGACCGCTTGCCCCGGCTGGCGGTCTTTCTCCCTCGGCGGTTGAGTCCTGAGACGCGGCTCGCTACCTCCCTGCGGTACGCGGATGAATCGTGGCAACAGCTGTTTATGACGACGGAGTGCTGCGGATCAGCAGCACCGGCATTCCACCTGCACTGGCGATAGCCGGTGAGGTCGACGAGTCCACCTACTCCGGCCTGGTGGGAACGCTGCAAGGACAGGTGAATGGGCACGGCGAAACCCACATCAACCTGGCCGACGTGACGTACTGCGATCTCGCGGGACTGCGGGCCATACTCAGCCTGGCCCGAGGGGACGGAAGCGATCACGCAGGCCGGCTTCTGGTCCTGCACGAAGTCCCGCAGCACCTGATGACCACCCTTCAGATCATCGGCTGGGACGCCACACCTGGCCTGGCCATCAAATGAGCAACTATGATGACCTGGGGAGTAACAGGCGATCTTGGACTGGATGCTGACATACCGATGAGGCAAGGATGAGCGCGGCGCGGGCGTCCCTGGCCGAAACGGACAGCGGGTACCGCCACGAGGCGTTCCTGTACTCCGGCATGGCCGAGTTTGTCACCGGGACGGTGTCGTTCATCCGCCGGGCGGTCGGGGCCGGCGATCCGGTTCTCGTCGTCGTGAGCCAAGCGAAGATCGACGTCCTCCGCCGGGAATTGCAGGCCGACGCCGAGCGCGTGAGCTTCGCCGACATGGCCGACGTGGGCGACAACCCCGCGCGGATCATCGCGGCCTGGCGAGCGTTCGTCCAGGCCCATGACGGAGCGTCGCAGCTCTGGGGGATCGGGGAGCCCATATACCCCGAGCGCTCCCCCACCGAACTGGCGGAATGCCACCTTCACGAGGCCCTGCTGAACGTCGCCTTCGACGCTTCCACTCCGTTCTGGCTGCTCTGCCCCTACGACCTGGAAGCGCTGACCGCCGACGTCATCGATGAAGCACAGCGCACTCACCCGTTCATCGCCCGCGGTGAGGACCGGCAGGCGTGCCGCACGTTCCGGCCCGTTGATCTCGCCGGCCCGTTTGCCCGGCCGCTTCTCCCGCGGCCGCCCGATGTGGCCTTCATGGCCTTCGAGCCTGGGGGCCTACGCCGCATCCGCGCGTTCGTGGCTGAGCAGGCCGAGCGGGCCGGACTGGGGCACGAGTCAGCCACCGCGATGGTGCTGGCGGTCAATGAGATCGCCACCAACAGTCTCCGGCACGGCGGCGGACACGGCGAGCTTCGCGCGTGGCGGGACGGGCACTCGCTGGTCTGCGAGGTGTCCGACCAGGGCCACATCACGTCACCGCTGGCCGCGGCTGCCACCCGTCCTTTCCGCCGAGGGTGGTGCCGGTCTCTGGCTGGCCAACCAAATCTGCGATCTCGTCCAGATCTGCTCGTCGCCTGACGGCACCGCGATTCGCGTTTACCAAGACCTCTGACGGCGTCCCAGGCCAGATCCGGGGCCATGAGCCTGGCACCGCCGTGGCCCGTCTTGACTGTGCCGTCTTGACTGGGCCAGCGCCCCGGACGATACTTTCCGGGCGCAGCATGCGCCCCCAGGACGTAGCCCAGCAGCGCGGCTACCTCTGTCACTCGTGACAGCAGGAGTTAGCCATGCGCAGAAGCAAGCCGGACCGCGTCTCCATCCTGGACCCCGGGGCCCGTCCCTCCTCCCTCGACGGCACAGCCGCCCCGGATCCTGACGTCGTGGACAACGCGCGCTTCCGGCTGGCCTCGCACTATCCAGCGAGCGACCCACCGAACAGGCCTGGAGACCTCCGGCAGATACCTGCTCGTCCGTTGGATGATGTCCGGGCCATCAACGCGGTGATCAGCGCCGCCCACGGTGCGGAGGATCGCCCAGCCGACGCCATCGATGTTGGAGCCGGCCTGGTCATGCTCGGCAATCTGCGGCTCTATCTCGACCGGCTCGAAGCAGACCTGCTTGATGCGGCCCAGCAGGTGGATCTGGGCTGGGATGCCATCGCCGCGATCATCGGCATTCCCGCCGAGGCGGCGCAGAATCGGCACGGCGCCCTGCGCGCGCGGCCCGATCCTCGGTAGCCCGCCGTAACTCGCTCTGCGCACGCGTCACCGGCGAGCAAGAGGTTCTGCTTGAGCGATGCCATCTGTGGCAGGATGAGCGCCTAGTGTCTAGAAGCAGGCACACCCTCGCGCTGTCATGGCGTCGTGGGCGAGGTGTGCCTGCTTGCGCTCCGCTGATATGGGAACGTCGCGCAAGCCTGCTGTCCTGCCTCCTCCGCGGCGACGACACCGCCGCGGAACCTTGGAGGAGGCCAGGTGATGAGGAACGCCCTCGTCCCCCAGAACGCCCGTCCGGTCAATCCCTCAGTCAATCCTGATCCGGGTGACCGGCCCGGCAGCCCGAGCCCGACAGGGGGTGGCAGCAGTGTCATTGGACAAGCCGCCGACGTTGCCCAGCGAACGGTACGAGGATCTCGTCGAATCGCTCACCGCGCTGGCCCTGACACTGACTGAGGACGGGTCGGTCCGCGACACCCTGCAGAGCATCCTCGCGCTCGCGCTCCGCTCGGTCCCGGGGTGTCACGCCGCCAGTGTCACGGTGCTCGACGACAAGGGCCAGCCGAGCACCTTCGCGGCCACCGACGAGAATACATACGAGCTGGACCGCCGTCAGTACCTCTTGCAGGACGGCCCGTGCCTGGACGCGGCCCGGCGCCAGGAGGTCAACCGGTGGAGCCGCCGTGAGGCAGAGCAACGGTGGCCGGAGTTCACCAGCCTGGCCGAGGAAATGGGCCTGTGCAGCTACCTCGCCGCCGGCCTCGGGATCGCCGGGCGGCCGCTGGGAGCGCTGAATCTATCCAGCCACGCCGACGACGGGTTCGATCAGTTGGACGAAGAACTCGTCTCCCTGTTCACCACGCCGGCGGCGGCCGCCATCGTGGTCGTCGGACGCTACGCAGAAGCCCGCGACCTGGCCGCTCAGCTCGAACAGGCCTTGCGATCGCGGGCGGTCATCGACCACGCGATCGGCATCATCATGGCCGAGTCACACTGCGACGCCAACCACGCGTTCGCCGCGCTGAGCCGCGCCTCCAACAACCGCAACATGAAACTCCGCGATCTTGCCACCGAAATCGTCACCCGGGTCGGCGGACGGCCATCCCCCGACTCTGTTGGCTGAGTTCACTCCGCTCACGGGGCCGGCTGAGTTCACTCCGCTCACGGGGCCGGCTGAGTTCACTCCGCTCACGGGCCGAGCTGAAATCAGCGGCTCGTGGGCATCGGCGGGTCGTCGCCGATGATGACACCTCCGCCGTGACTCCAGGTCAGGTAGCGGTAGGACAGATTGATCAGCGCGGAGATCCGGTTGCGGCCGCCAAGCAGGGTCACCAGATGCAAGGCGAGCCACGCCAGCCAGGCCAGCGTGCCCCGGACGCGGATATGGTGCGGCAGCTGGACGACGGCGGACCGGCGGCCAATCGTGGCCATGGTTCCCTTGTCGTGGTAACTGAACGGGACGGTCGGCTGCCCAGCTATCAGCCTGCGGATCTGGGCGGCGGCGTGCCGCCCCGTCTGCAGCGCCGGCTGGGCCAGCTGCGCCAGCGGCCGGCCTTCGATCGCCGCGATGTCCCCCACCGCGAAGATGCGGTCGTGCCCGGCGACCCGCAGATCCGGGCCGGTCACGATGCGGCCTCCCCGGCCCTGGGGAAGATTCCAGCTCCCCGCCGATTCCGGTGCGCTGACGCCCGCGGCCCACACGGTGAGGTTGCTGAGCAGATGATCGCCGTCAGCGAGCAGCACCCGGTCTTCGGTGATCTCGCTGATCTTGGTGTCCAGCCGCACGTTGACGCCGCGGGCGCGGAGCTGCTGGTGCGCGTACTCGCGCAGCGACGGATGATACGGCCCGAGCAGCTCGGGAGCCTGCTCGACCAGGCTGATATGGACCCGGTCCGCGTCGATGTCGGGAAATGAGCTCGGCAGCGCGATGCTGCGCAGCTCGGCGAGCGTTCCGGCCAGCTCCACGCCGGTGGCACCGCCGCCCACCACGGTGATACCCACGTCCGGGGTCTCCCCCGTGGCGGTGAGCCGCTCCAGACCGGCCATGAGCTGGTCGCAGAGGATGACGGCGTCGCGGCGGGTGTAGAGACCGAAGCTGTGCTCGGCCGCCCCGGTCACGCCGTAATACGCGGCGGACACCCCGGTCGCGAGGACCAGATAGTCGTAGGGGAGCTGAGTGCCGTCGGCCAGGGTGATCCGCCGGGCGGCGGGATCGATGCCGCAGACGTCGCCGTGCCGGAACCGGGCACCGTACTTGTGGGCGAAACTGCGCAGCGGGTACGCGACGTCGCTCGGATTCAGCCCGGCCGTCGCGACCTGGTAGAGCAACGGCTGGAAGGTGCTGTAGACGTTGCGGTTGACCAGCGTCACCGACAGCCCGCCGCGCGCCAGCCGGCTGACGGTGGCCAGCCCGGCGAAGCCGAGGCCGACGACTACCACCCGCGGTGCGTCGCGGCCCGCCTGCGGCCGACCCCGCCACCTTCGTGGCCATCTGCTCGCCAACACAGCACCTCCAGCCCGAACCGTACTCCTGGCCTCCTACCGCGGCAGTTACGGCATTTGTTCGTTGGGTAACGAACGGGGCAAGCGCACCACCGACACGAAGAAGTCGTCGATCTGCCGGACGGCGGCGATGAACTGATAGACATCCACCGGTTTGGTCACGTAGGCGTTGGCGTGCAGCTTGTAGCTGCGGAGAATGTCCTCCTCGGACGAGGACGTAGTCAAGACCACCACGGGCACGTGGGTGAGGTCGGGGTCGGATTTGATCTGTTCCAGGACCTGCCGGCCGTCGTACTTCGGCAGGTTGAGGTCGAGCAGGATGAGGTCCACGCTGGGCGCGTCGGCGTACGCGCCCCGCCGGTAGAGGAAGTCCAGTGCCTCCTCCCCGTCCCGGGCGACGTGCAGCCGGTTGCTGATCTTGTTGTCCTCGAAGGCCTCGCGGGTCATCAGCTCGTCGCCGGGGTCGTCCTCCACGAGCAGGACCTCGATGGGCTGGAGAGGAACGGTCACGCGGGTATCCCTTCGGCGTTGAGAATGGGCTTCTGGCCGACGTCGCCGGCCTGACCGGGCTCGGCCGGATCGATGCGGGGCAGGGTGAAGCAGATGCGGGTTCCGCCGGTGTAGTCGGTGTCAAGGCTGATGTCGCCGCCGTGGTGCTCGACGATCCGCTTGCACAGCGCGAGGCCGATGCCGGTTCCGGGATACGCCTCGCGCCCGTGCAGGCGCTGGAAGATGATGAACACCTTCTCAGCGAACTCCGGCGCGATGCCGATGCCGTTGTTGACGACGCAGAATTGCCATTTCCCGTCCGGCTCTTCCGCCGCGGTGATCCGGACGACGGGGGGCCGATCGGGCGCCCGGAACTTGATGGCGTTGCCGATAAGGTTCTGCCACAGCATCGTGAGCAGAGTCGGGTCGCCCATCACGTCGGGCAGTTGCTCGGGGAGCTCGATGACGGCCCCCGACTCCTCGATCGCGGTCCCGACCGCGGCGATCGCGGTGTCCAGTGGCTGGCGGAGCGGCACCCCGACGCGCATGTCGGTGGCCCGGCCGACGCGCGAGAAGGTCAGCAGGTCGTTGATCAGGACCTGCAGCCGCTTCGCGCCATCGACGGCAAAGTTGATGTACTGGCGGCCGCGGTCGTCGAGCTTGTCGCTGTAGCGCTTCTCCAGAAGCTGGCAGAACGAAGCCACCTTGCGCAGCGGTTCTTGCAGGTCGTGCGAGGCGACGTAGGCGAACTGCTCCAGCTCGGCGTTGGAACGGCCCAGTTCGGCGGCATAGGCGTCAAGGTCCGCGGCCTGGCTCAGCGCCGTCTCCCGGGCGGTGCGCGCGTCCGCCAGGGCCGCGACGAGCTCGCTGCGCATCGCCTCGACGTCGGCGGCGACGGCCCGCAGGTCAGCGGGCCCGGACGGCTCGATGGTCTGGCCGAAGTCACCGCCCGCCACCAGACGCGCGCGCGCGCCCAGGTGGCTCAGCGGCCGGACGACCGCGTTGCGCAACACGAACGACAGACCGGCCGCCACGAGCAGGAAGACCACGAGGATGGCCACGAAGACCCAGTCCTGGGCGGTACGGACGCCATTGAGGCGGGCGCTGTCGCGCGCCGCGGCGGCGGCCAGATGGGCGTTCTGCGCGGCGGACAACGCCCGCAAGTGGTCAAACGAGGCCTTGCTCTGATCCAGCAGCCGGGTGTCCTTGGGGCCCAGGGGCCCCTTCCTGGCATCGTTGATCAAAGGGATCGCGTAGGAGGTGCGCCACCTGCTGGCCGCCCGTTGTACGGCAGCCAGGTCGGCCGCTAGCACCGGCTCGCTGCCGACCAGCGTGCGCAGCTGGTCAGCGGCGGCGGCCTCGACCGCGCGTCCGCCGTTGTATGGCTGGAGAAAGCTCGTCTGGCTGGTGATGCCGTATCCGCGGATCCCGGTCTCTTCGTTGACCAGCGCCCCCTGCAGCCGGTACGCCTGGGCCTGGGCCGGCAAGATGCGGTCGTCCAGCCGACGGGATACCGCACGGCCCTGCCCCAGCAGCACGGTGATGATCACGGCGCCGACCACGACCAGGAGCGCGATCACCGCGGACGCCAGCGCGAACCAGCCCTGGACGGTCAGGGCCAGGAAGCGGGATCGGCGCTGCGGCGGCCTGGCCGCGGTCACGGGGCTGCCGTCCATCTGAGATGGACGACGGCGACATCGTCGGCGAGGCCCCCGTACTGGCTGGCCGCGGCCTCGGTCCCGTCGATCAGGGCGTCGACGAAATCCGCGGCCGGCAGCGCGGCCAGGCTCCGGGCCATGGCCACCAGACCCGCCTCGCCCAGCCGCTCGCTTCCCGGGCCGACCCGCCCCTCAAACAGCCCGTCGGTGAACAGCACCAGGCTGGCCCCGGAAGGCAGGGACATCTCTTGCTCCTGCCAGCTGAGCCCCGGGGCCAAGCCCAGCGCCGGCCCGGCCGGTTCCTCGATCAGCTCGACGCCGCCGACCGTCCGCAGCAGCAACCCGGGGTGACCGGCCCGCAGGATCCGCACCCGGCGGCGGTCCGGCAGGAAAGCCAGGTGGGTGAGGGTGACGAACACATTCTCGTCCTCCCGCTCCGCGACCAGCATCTGCTCCAGCAGTCCGATCAGAGACGGCACGCGGGTCCCGGCCAGGACCAGGGACCGCCACGCGACCCGCAGGCAGACGCCGACCGCGGCCTCGGCCGCGCCATGGCCGGCGACGTCGCCGATCATCGCGTGCACCGTGCCGTCGGACGTCTCGACGACATCGTAGAAGTCGCCGCCGAGCAGCGCCTGCGCCCGGCCGGGCCGGTAGCGGGCCACGATCTCGAACTCCTCGGTGCGGACCAGCGGGATGGGCAGCAGCCCGCGCTCCAGGCGCGCGTTCTCATCGGCCTGCAGCGCGCTGAGCTGCAACGCGACCGACGCCCGTTCGACGTGCTTGCGCTGGGCGGCGTAGCGGATGGCCCGGCCGAAGACGTTCGGTACCGCCTGCCCCTTGATCAGGTAGTCCTGCGCGCCCGCCGCCACCGCCGCGAGCCCGGCGCTCTCCTCGGCCAGCCCGGTCAGCACCACGACCGGGGCCCGTGGCGCCGCGTCGAGGACCTGGGTGACCGCCTCCAGCCCGTGAGCGTCGGGAAGGTGCAGGTCCAGCAGGATGCAGCCGGGAGCACTGTCGCGCTTCAGCAGCTCCTTGGCCTCGGCCAGCGAGCGGGCCCAGGACATCGTCGCGGCCAGACCGCTTTCGACGAGCAGTTCCTCGACCAGGACCATGTCCCCGGCGTCGTCCTCAACGAGCAGCAATGTCTCGGGATCTCCGAGCCAGCCCGCGGGCTCGTCGTCCGGAGCAAGCCCGGCAGCCGGCTCGTCGTGTGGGGGCAGCGGCGAAACGCCGGTCGGAGTCGCCACGGTCACCCTCCTGTGCGCCTCGCCTTCAGGCCGTGCGGCGCGGATCTTTCCGCGCCCGAGAATACTGGCAGAAATACCCCGAAAATCAACATCCGCCCAGCTCGAATACCATGAATATCACCTCACACGGACGATCACGGTCGCTGGCAGCCGACCCACTGCCCATCGAGCGCCCAGTCATTTCTCGGTGTTATCCCTCGGGCGCGGCAAGCTCCCCGAGCCCGCGCAGCAGGGCCTCTCGGCCCTCCGCTCCCATCGCCCCCAGCAGGTCGTCCAGCGCCCCCCGCCGCTGCTCCCGGACCCACGACGCAAGCCGCCGCCCCGACTCCGTCAGCACTAGCACGATCTCCCGGCGGCTTCCCGCAGCCCGCTCACGGGTCAGCAACCCCGCCGCCGCCATGCGGTCACACAGCCTGCTCGACGCCGACGCCGACGCACCCAGCCCCAGCGCCAGCTGATTCAGGTTCAAGCCCCCGGCCCGGTCAATGATCAGCAGGGCGCGCAGCTGAACAGACGGGACCGAGGAGCCGATCCCTTCCACCGCCCGCTCGCACGCTTCCAGCAGCGCGGTGAGTCCCCGCTCCACCGAGTCCAGCCCAAGCTGACGATCCCCGGCACCCAATGCCCGCTCAAGCCCCACCAGACATCACCACCGGCCACATCCAACCCGCCTGGTGGCTGGCCTGCACCGCGGCAATGCCCGGCCATAGCCACTGCAACGCGAGCCTCCCGGCAATACCGGTGACGCCACCAGCCGCCCGGGCCGGCGAACTCTGCTTAGTCAGCTACGCCCGCGGCGCCCGGCCCTCATCGCGAGGTAACGGTGAACGAGTTTACCAGCGGCGATATTTTTTCTCTCTGTCCCTCACCGCCCGGGTCTAGCTCAGGGCCGGGGCCTGACGCCATTGTGCTGGCGTTCAACGACTGGGCCGAGCGCGCTGTCCAGACTCTGGTGCACTTCAACGAGCTGATCCGCGCCGATGAGGGTGAATACCCGCATAACCCCGGCTGAGCCGAGGACCAGCCGCAGTTCGCACCCGGTGGCGACGGCTTGCTTATAGGCCATCATCACGGCCCTGACGCCAGCCGAGTCGCAGAAGGCCGTCGGGGTCATGTCCGCGATCAGCGCGGCGGGCCGCTGGCTGAGCGTCGAGAGCAACCCCTCCTGGACCACCGACGCGTTGGACATGTCGATCTCATCGGGCAGCGTGACAACGGCCAGCTGCCCACGCCACTGCACCGGAAGGCGCTCTGACGGCACAGTTATCACCCGCCCGGGCGAGAAGACGCCGGCTTGACCGGGGGCGGCCAGCCGGTACTCACGGAGCAAAGAGAGACTCCGGACATTATCCTGACCGGGCCGGGCGCGGCGCAAACTCCGGACGATCTGCCTGGTTCTGTTTGCGGGCCGGGTCAGCGGGGACTTGGGCAGGGTTGTCGTCGGGAGGGCGGTCGAGCCGATGGGGGGTGCCGGGAATCTGGAGTCGGTGTTCCCGGGGCCTGGCTCACGGTCCAGGCCAGCGGCACCACTGTCCGCATCACGGTCGCCGACGGTGGAAGCTGGCGGTCGCCCCGTCAAGTTCCCTACCGCGGTAATGGCCTGAACATGATGCGTGCGACGATGCAAGACGTCACCATCACCGCCGGCGACACCGGCACGACCGTTGAAATGCGCGCCAAGACCCCGTGAGGCACCGTGGACATCACCCAGCTCATCCTCGACGACCATCACGAGCAGCGCCGGCTCTTCGCGATCCTTGAGGAGATCGACCGCGGCGACACCGGAACTCTGCGCTCCGCGTGGGCGCGGCTATCGGCCTTCCTTGAAGTGCACGCGGCGGCGGAGGAGGAGATCTTCTATCCCGAGCTGCTCCGGGTGGGCACGACCGCCGGCACCCTGAGCCGGGCGGAGGAGGAGACGCTCGACGCCATCCACGACCACAATGACATCCGGGATGCGATCGTCGCCGTCGCGGGCCACGAAGTCGGCAGCGACGGATGGTACGCCGCGATTGCCGCGGTGAATGTGGCGAATGGCGATCACATGGCTGAGGAAGAACGCGAGGGCCTCACCGATTTCCGCCGTTTCGGCGCGCTCCAGCTGCGCCACGATCTGGCCGTGGCCTTCGTCGGCTTCGAGGCCGCCCACTTCGAGGGCATCCCCCCGGTGGACAAGGACCCGGTCAGCTACGTGCGCGAGGCGGAGCGGGACATTCAGCCGCCGGACCGTCGGCCCGGGCCAGACGGAACCCTCGGCATCGGCAGTCTCAAAGGACGTTGACCAGGGCTGTGGTTGCGGGCGGCTCAGGCGTCCGGCGGTTCGCCGGGCTGCAGCGCCAGCATTGTCATGTCGTCCAGGAGCACACCGTCGCAGAACTCCAGCAGAAGCTCCCGCATGCCGGATATGACGTCCGCGGGTGACCTTCCGGCCAGCGACGCCAGCCCGTCGGTGATGTGCTCCTCGAAGTACCCGAGATCCGCGTTGCGTGCCCCGGTGAGGCCGTCGGTGCAGAAGAAGAGGACGTCGCCGGGGGCCAGGGTGAGTTCCCGCGTCGCGGGCTGCGCGTCAGGAAAGATCCCCAAGGGCACGCCGCCCCCGGGGACCTGCTGGGCCCGGCCGTCCGGGGTCACCAGTACCGGCCCAGGGTGGCCGGCGCTGGCCAGCACGACGTGCAGGCGGCCGTCCTGCCACTGGAGATGAGCGGCGTCCGCGGTGACGAACCGGCCGCCGAACTCCTCGGCCAGCATGATGTCGTTGGCACCACGCAGTACTTCAGCTGGGTCGGCGTTCCAGTGCGCGAGCACGCGGATCGCGTGCCGCGCGGCCGCCGTTACCGCGGCGGCGTCCTGTCCCTTGCCGCATACATCTCCGATGGCGAGCCCCCAGCCCGCCGGGGTCGGATAGACGTCGTAGAAGTCGCCGCCGACCTCCCGGCCGCTGGTCGGGGGAAGATGCGAGGCGGCCATCTGGACACCGGGAACCTCCCTGAGCTCCCGTGGAAGCAGGCTGCCCTGCAGCGCCTCCGCGGCCTCGGAGCGGCCCTGGATCAATCTGTGCACCGTCACGGCCCGGGCCAGCTGGCCAGCAATCTCCTCGGCCAGCCCGAGGTCGGCCAGCCCGAAGTGTCCCTCCTGCATATCTCGCACGAGCGTCATGACACCGTGCGCCCGGCGGCCGTCGGTGAGCCGCACGCAGAGCACCGACCCTCCGCGCATCAGCATGAGCAGCGGCACCCCATCGGGGCCGGCGCCGAGAACGCCAGCATCCTCGGCGTGGGCCAGGAGCAGCGAGCTACCCGAGGCGAAGACCTGGCTCGGCGCCGCCTCCGGCGGCGGGTCAACGGCCGCGGCCGCCGCGACCTGGATCACCACGTCCCGGTCACCGGGCCCGGTGATGAAGTGCCGCCGCAGTCGCCCGTCACGCTCCAGGTTGACGATGACCCAGGCGGCCAGGTCCCCCGCCAGCAGCCGGGCGCATCGCTGCAGGGTCACCGCCTCGCTCGCGGTGACGTTCTCGAGCAGGAGCCTGTTAACGGCATTCACCGTATCGAGTCGCCGGGTCATCGTGGCCGTGACCGCCCGCACGGAGGCGGCCCGCTGCTCCACGGCCGTGACCCGGCCCCGGGAAACTGGCCCCGCTCCGGCGGCCGTGCCATTCCGCCCGCTGCCCGCGGACGGGGCGGCGCGGCCGTCCGCACGGGAGGTCACGGCGACGAGCAGGCGGTCGTCGTCTCCCCGGACGCGCACCAGGCGCACGGTGAGCTCGGCGGGCACGGCTCCCCCGCGGCCGAGGACGCCGCACCCAAGCTGGAGTTCCTGCTCAGTCCGCGCCGCCGCGGCGAGCTGAGAATGGACGGCCGCACGGGCGTGCGGGTCAATCAGAGCCGTGAACATCTTCCCGGTCGCGTAGCCCGGGCCGGCGCCGAGCAGGGCGTCGGCCGCGGCGTTGGCCCGACGGATGACGCCGTCCCGGCCGAGCACGAACAACGGAAGCGGCGCCTGCTGGAAGACTCCGTGCAGCAGATGCCGCTCCGAGTGAACCGCGTCTGGTCCCGGCTCGCTCCTCCGGCCGCCCGCACCAGCCTCGGCCGCCGCCAGCGCGCTCACGGCCCCGTCCAGCTCGGCCAGCGCGGCTTCGAGTAGGGGCCGCACCTGCGCTCCGGGCAATGCCGCCGCCTGCTGGAGGGCATCGCTGCGGGACCTCAGGCCGGCCGATTCGCCGTCTGGCCCGCGGTGGTCAGGGACGTGCTGCATGTGCTTAACCGGCCAGCCCACCCGCCTCGGCCGCCTCGCTCGCGGCCATGGCCTGCTCGAGGCTCTCATAGAGCGGAATCCGGCTGGCCAGCCCGGTCACCCACAGTGTCTTGGTGTACCGATACCGGGCGCCGGCCAGCGCCAGCATCCCACCGTCTGCTTCGATCTTCTTCCAGTGGCCGACGATCACCGCGAGCGCACTGGTGTCCATGAAGTCAACGCCGGCCAGATCCAGGATGATCCGGCTGCCCTCCCGGCGGGCCCGCGTCATGTGCTCGTCGAGCTGGCGGCTTGTGTCAATGTCCAGATCGCCATGAATCGTCACGATCGCAACGTCGCCGCGGCACTCGGACGAGAGCCGGAATCCGTCCAAGCGGCAGCTCCCGCAAATCGGCCGAGAGGGAAGGCGGTTACCGTCGATACTAGCCTCGATCCACCGGGGTCAGGCAGATGACCTTGGCGGGGGCTGGGCCTCAGCGCGCCCGGCGGCGGCCCCGGCGAACGACTTCGGCAGGATTGAGTCACCAGATCATTTGCTGGGAAGCCGCACCACGGACAGGAAGAAGTCGCCGATCTGCCGGACGGCGGCGATGAACTGATAGACATCCACCGGTTTGGTCACGTAGGCGTTGGCGTGCAGCTTGTAGCTGCGGAGAATGTCCTCCTCGGACGAGGACGTAGTCAAGACCACCACGGGCACGTGGGTGAGGTCGGGGTCGGATTTGATCTGTTCCAGGACCTGCCGGCCGTCGTACTTCGGCAGGTTGAGGTCGAGCAGGATGAGGTCCACGCTGGGCGCGTCGGCGTACGCGCCCCGCCGGTAGAGGAAGTCCAGTGCCTCCTCCCCGTCCCGGGCGACGTGCAGCCGGTTGCTGATCTTGTTGTCCTCGAAGGCCTCGCGGGTCATCAGCTCGTCGCCGGGGTCGTCCTCCACGAGCAGGACCTCGATGGGCTGGAGAGGAACGGTCACGCGGGCATCCTTTTTTTCGTCGTGGCATCAGGCCGCCATAATGCCAGCAACCGGACGAGCGCTGGCCCGGCGGCCTGCGGTCAGTGCGCCGGGCCACGGCCGTTCGAGGCGCCGTGGCCATGTGCCGCGCCGCGGCGCGGCCGTTAGCCGTACCTCTGGGTGCAGCAGAACCTTGGTGTAGCCGTTGACGCGCTGGTCGAGTTTCGCGTAGGCATCTGGGGCCTCGTCCAGCGTGACCTGCGAGACGATCATGGATGGCGCAGCCCGCCCAGCGATGATCAGATCGCGCAGGTGGCAGTTGTACCGCTTGACGGAACACTGACCGGTAAGGGGCCGCCAAACGTGACCTACACGAGCAGCAAGATCGCAGCGACCAAAACCATTGGAGGCTCTCGCGGGAATGTGACGTTGTTGCATCTTCCCGCCGGGCCGGGATTAAACGAACATGAGGCCATCCGCGCGCTCTCAGGTAATGCCCGGCTGGGTGGCGGCCAGCGTGGAAAGCAGGTGGCCAAAGCCGCGCGGAGCCCGCGAATGGCGGCGCGCTGAGGTCACCACGTTGACCTTCGTAGTGCGCAGGATCCGCCGGCCCGCAGCGCTGAGCGATTCGACGAGCGCATGGTCCTCGGCGGTCGGGCTTGGGCTGAAGCCACCGGCGGCCAGGTAGGCCTGGGCGCTGAAGCCCAGGTTGGCCCCGTGCACGTGCCAGTGGGTCCCCTCACCGTTCCCGTAGTGCTTCTGGAAGAGCGGTGGCACCTCAGGCGGGTGTTCCGTCCAGTCGCTGACCGTCACCGTACCGACGACCGCGTCCCAGCCCGCGTCCGCGTAGTGCACATGCTGGCTGAGCCACTTCGGCGGGACGACCGTGTCGGCGTCGGTTGTCGCCAGCCATACGGCCGCAGGATCGATGTGCCGCGTCCGGCTGAGCACTTCCCGCATACCCGCTTCCCGCGCCGCACCCACGCTGCGGGCACGGATCTCCACCACGGCCGCCCCTCCGCTGCGGGCCAGGTCCGCGGTCCGGTCGTGGCACGTGTCAGCCACCACGATCAGGTGGACGGGCGTCTCGGTGAGGGCCCGGGCCGCCTGGTGGACGGCCACCAGGCAGGACGGCAGCAGGTCTTCTTCGTTGTGCGCCGGTATCACCACACCGACGGCCTCGATCACACCAGTCCCCCGGCCTGGGCCACGGACACGGCCTCGCCATCGGCGCGGACGAACACCTCGGCGAGGAAGTCCGGCTCCCGGTGATCGACGAGCCGGGACACGCCAGGATGGCGGCCCAGGACGTCGTGCACCTCGTCGCCGCTGCGGGGGTAGTCGGCGACCGGATGCCGCCAGTGCACCGCGAGCAGGCTGCCGCCCGGACGCAGGGCCGCCACGCCCAGGTCGAGCACCCGGCTCAGGTCATCTCCGGCAAAGTAATACAGGACCTCGGAGAAGACGATCAGGTCGAATCGGCCAGGCGGCCACTCACGCGGGATGACCCGGCGCTGAATCCGGACATTCGGCCAGGACGCGGTCCGCCGGGCGGCCGCGCGCACGGCGGCGCCGGCCACGTCGCAGGACAGCAGCCGGTCGCAGCGCGGGGCGAGCAGCTCGGTCAGCACCCCCACCGAGCAGCCGGGCTCGAACGCATCGCCGTAATGCTCGACGGGCAGCAGGGCCAGGCTGATGGCGTATTTGCGGGCCTCATACCAGCGGGTCGTGAATCCCCACGGATCGGGTGAGGCGGCGTAAATCCTGTCGAAGTACCCAGGGCCGAGTGTCATCGGCATGTCACCGGAAAAGCACCTCTTGGCCCCGGGTGAAGTGCGCGACCGTGGCCGCCGGCAGCACTGGGTCCAGGCCCGGCCGCCGCCGCTCCAGCTGGCTGGCGAAACAGCCGATCGCGGCTCGCTTTCGGGTCGCGGCCTCGGCCGGGAGCGGGACGCGCACGGCGCGATCCCAGGGCACCCGGGGGTCGCCGGGAAACGCCCAATGCCACATCCAGACTGGATAGAACATCGTCTCCGGGCGGGAGCGGCGGGCCGACCGGCCCACTGCCTCATGGTCGGCATGCACGTCCTTCTCCCAGGGGGCGAGGCAGACGTCGAACCCGCGGAACTGGTCCCGCAGCCGGGCCGTTATCTCGTCCTCCCGACCGGCCAGACCGGTGTCCGGCAGTCGCAGCCGGACCACCTCGGCCGCCTGCGCGCCCAGGGCGCGCAGCGCCTCAGCCGTCTCGGTCACCCGGCGCTGAGCCAGCGCACCTGGATCGGTGTGGCCCGGGTGAGATGCCTCCCCGTCGGTGACGGCGACCAGCCGCAGCCTGGCCCCCGCGGACGCCAGAACGGACATGATCCCGCCCGCTCCGAGCACCTCATCGTCGGGATGAGCGGCCACCACGACCGCGCTCGCCCAGCCGGTGATGTCGGCGGCCGGGAGCCGAGCCAGCCTGGGCCAGCTGGCCCAGGCCGCCTCGTCAGTGCCGGCCGCGTCGATCGGATTCGGCGCGGCCGGCTTCACCACGATGGTCCCCGCTCGGCCACGAGCGCGCCCAGCTCGGCCAGGTTGCGTTCGGCCTGATGCTGGCGCAGGTAGACGGTCAGGTCGGCGACCGTGCGGGCATGCGCCTCGTCGTGGCACAGCGGGCCGGCCCCCAGGGCCCGGCCGACCCGGCCGAGGACCTCGGTGGCGGCCGACTCGACCAGTGCCCGGACCCGCAACGCGCGGCCATGGCCGGTGTTCCTGAGGTCCTCCGGGTCGGCGTCGATCTCGTCCGCGGCCCGGTCAAGAGCGGTCCGTGCGGCGCCCAGCGTGATGTCCACGGCACCAAGATGGGCCAAGGCGTGCGGCCCGACGTCCCGTTTCACCGCGGCGCTCAGCAGGGTCCGGCCCACCGCCCGAGCCCCGCCATACCAGCAGGCCGCGACGCCGACGCCGCCGTGGGCGAAGCCAGGCCGGTCAACGTAGCCGCCGGGGCGGCCCACCGGCTCCGCGAGGATGTCAGCGAAGCCAACATCCAGGGTGTCGCTCCCCGCCATGCCGGTCGCGGGCCAGGTACCCAGGTGAGGCGTCAGGGCATCGGTCGTGACGGCGAACAACCGCATGCCGTCCTCGGCTGCGGCCGTGACGAGGGCATGCGTACATGTTCGCGCTCCGGAGCAGTACTGCTTGGTCCCCCGCAGACGCCAGCCGGCCTCGCCTCGGGTGGCCTCCAGGCGCGGCCCGGGGGGGTTAGCGGCCCACACGGCCCACCTGCTGCCCGCCCGCGGCCGGGGACCGCCCAGCTCAGCCACGATGGCCACCGCATCGGCGTGCCCTTCGCCGAGCCTGGCCAGCGAGAGATCCTCCTCGGCCAGGTTGGCGAACGCCGCCCAGCGCTCCCGGGTCTTCCCGGCGCCGGGGGCCGGCAGGTCGAGGCGTCCAGCCACAACGGCGGCGGCGAACGCCTCCGCGGCACGCTGCCAGGCCGGCTGGCCGGCCGGGTCCCCGGTGGGTTGGTCCGCCTCCCAGCGGGTCATGTAATGCCGGGCGCGGATATAGCGTGACGGCTATAACGCATCCAGCACACAATTTCAGTGGCCAGAACCTCATTGAGGGCGGCGACGACTTCTTTGGTGTCCTTGCCGTAAGCCTCGGTTACCGGCCCCTGACTCATTTTCCGCCGCGCCCGCTCCTGGATCGCGGAGACGTCGGTACTAAAGCTGCTACCTGCCATGAGATGCGGCCCCCTTCAGGCTGCTGAGGCCAGGGCAGCTACCCGTCCATAGCGCCTTCACACCCGGTCCGTGCCGCGGTTCATGCATGCGCTTCATCCCTAATTTGGGGCAAGCCGAGGCATTGGACCGGGTGGCCGCGCGTGGTCCAGGTGCGGCGCCAGGGGCGGGCTGAGCAGGGCCACCCGCCCCCGGCCCGCCCCGGCGGCCCGGTCAGGCGCTGGCCGCGAGCTCGCCCAGATCGGACGGGGCGAGGATGCGCTGGCGAAGGAAGGTGAGAGCGTGCGCGAGAAGGCGGGAGACGTGCATCTGGGAGATGCCGAGCTTGCTGCCGATCTCGGCCTGGGTCATGTCGCCGTAGAAGCGCATGAGCAGGATCGTCTGCTCCCGGGGAGGCAGTTCACGCCAGTGCGAACCGAGGGCCTCCATGGACAGCGTGTGCTCCATCCGCGGGTCGTCGTCGCCAAGCAGGTCGGCGAGGGTCGCAGCGTCGGGCTGGCCGGCCAGCGGCGCGTCCAACGAGGACGGCTGCATGAGCATGTCAGCCCGCAGGGCCTCCCGGACGGCGGCTTCGCTGGCGCCCACATGACGGGCCAGTTCGGCCTCGGACGGCGCGTGACCAAGCCGCTGTATCAGCTCGTTCTTCGCCTCTCGCACTTCAAGGAGCAGTTCTTGCACCGGCCGCTCGACATGCACGTGCCAGCGCTTGTCACGGAAATACCGCTTGATCTCGCCGCTGATACACGGCTGCGCGTACGCGGCGAGGCTGGGCCCCATGGCAGGGTCGAAGTTGTTGATGGCTTTCAGCAGGCCGACGTACCCGACCTGCATGAGGTCCTCGGTGGGTTCCGGGCTGCGCCGGTAACGGTTCACGCAGGAACGCACCAGGCCGCGGTGACGGCTCACCAGCAGCTCGCAGGCGGCCTCGCGGCGGTCGCTGCCACGCGGCTGGGACCGGACGATGCTCAGCAGCTCACCGTCTTCATGGCTCTCCAGGTCACGGTTGGCCGGGCCCACCAGTTCGAGCGGAATCCGGTCGGCGTCCCGGAGGCCAACTTTCCTCGCAGAAAGTGTTTCCATAGGGAAATACTCGCACGATGGCAACCGTAGCGCAACCCCCCTCCCGCCGGGGTGGCTGGCAGGCTGGTCAGGTGGCTCCGGCGGCGAGTTCCCGCAGCCCGCGCACCAGCGCCTCCCGGCCCTCCGCCCCCATCGCCCCCATCAGGTCATCGAGCGCCGCCCGGCGCTGCCCGCGCACCCACCCCGCGAGCCGCCGCCCCGACTCGGTCAGCACGAGCACAATCTCCCGGCGGCTCCCCGCCGCCCGCTCACGGGTCAGCAATCCCGCCGCCGCCATCCGGTCACACAGCTTGCTCGACGCCGACGCCGACGCGCCCAGCCCTATCGCCAGCTGATTCAGGTTCAGGCTTCCCGCCCGGTCGATCACCAGCAACGCGCGCAACTGCACCGAGGGGACCGACGACCCGATCCCTTCCACCGCGCGCTCACACGCCTCCAGCAATACGCTGAGGCCACCTTCCACCGAACTCACCTCATGACCGAACATTTCCCGCGGGCCGGGTTCTACCTCGTCGCGCCTCGCGCGCCGAGGGCGCTGACCTGCTCCTGTGGAGAACGTCATTGGTTCCAGTGGCTTACCCGGTAACGTGCCCCTGCCAGGCACAGGGGGCCATCCAAGTGGCTGCGACAGTCCCGGCTGACACGATGACCTCCGACTGAGTGGCTGTTTCCGTCCGACACTCCCCCTTGGTTACTCCCTCAAACAAGAACCCGCCGCCGCTCCCGCTGCACCGGCATCTCGCCACCCCAGTCACGGCAGGCCTGCTCAGCACAGCAGCACGTTGACCGACGGCGCCGGCCAGGCGATAAAATGGCAGCACATCGTCGCGTGAAGGTGAGTTACTTCATGTGTATGTGGTGGGATACGGACAGGCAGCGCCCTAACTGTCCCGGTATGGGAGCAGGATGCCACCGCGCCGGATTCATTTATCAGGGTATTCCGGGTATTCTTACCGCGCCGCAGGCCCGTGCTCCCGACGGGCCCTGCACACTCAGTTCTCACGCCTCGGCCGGAAGTGGGCAGCAAGGCGCTAAGACGTGCCGAGGGGGTGAATCACCGTGACGGCGAGCGGGTGCATTATGTTCGACGACGGCGTGCTGCGGATCACCTGCTCGGGGAGTCCGCCTGTCATAGCTCTGGCCGGCGAGATCGATGAGGCCACCTATCCCGGCTTGGTGCGCGCGCTGGATGAGGCAGCGGACGGAGAGCGCGAGATTCACTTCGACCTGGCCAGGGTCGAATACTGTGATCTCGCCGGGCTGCGGGCCATCGTCTGCGTGACCGGAGCTGACCGCGATGGCCAGGGCGGGTGGCGGCGCGTCGTGCTGCACCAGCTCCGGCCCGAACTGATGACCGTCCTGCGCATCGTGGGCTGGGATTCCACAGCTGGCCTGACCCTGGATGAACCCGCGGGCGGCAGCCGCCTGCTGGCCCCGGATCCGGTGATCGGCGCGGGTGCCCAGGCGGACAGGTTCCGGTGAGTGGCGCTGGGCCGGCCTTCACGCACCAGGCCTGTATCTACGGCTCTGACGAGCAATTCCTGGCCATGGCCAGGCCGCTCCTCGAGGAGAGCCTCGACCACGGTGACGCGGTGCTCGCCGTCACCACCCCGGCCAACCTCGAGCTGCTCAATACCGCCCTGGGCGCCCGCGGCGCCGACGTTGACTACGCCGAATCCGCGTTCTTCGGCCGTCGGCCGACCCAGCGGGTGGCCGCGTTCCACCGGTACTGGAAAAGGCATGCCACCAGCGGCGCGGGCGCGCGGGTTCGCATCCTCGCCGAGCCGGTCTGGGCCGGGCGCTCGTCGCGGGAGATCGCGGCGTGGACACGGATGGAAGCGGCCCTCAACGTGGCGCTGGCTCCCACCACTATCTCCATGATCTGTCCCTACGACACGCGGATCCTGCTCCCCGCCATTGTGGCCAGCGCTCGCAGCACCCATCCGGAGCGGGTTGACGGGCGGGATGCCACCCGCTGCCCCGAATACGGCGACCCAGCGGACTTCGCCCGCCGCTGTGACGCCAGCCCGCTGCCGGACCCGCCCGCGCGCGCAGTGGAGTTCCCGTTCACCGGGAACCTGCGCGAACTACGCCAGTTTGTCGCCGACCGCGCCGCCGCGCACGGCCTGACCCGGGACCGGGCCGGGATGCTCGTGCTGGCCACGGCCGAGGTCGCGACCTACGCCAAGAATCAGGCCCGGGGCCGCGCCACCCTCCGGGCCTGGGAACAGCCCGGCGCGGTCGTGTGTGATTTCCGGCTGCCCCGCGCCACCGCCGACAGTGATCCGTTCCTCGGCCTGCGCCCCGCCGACCTCGAACCCGAACCCGGCGATGGGCTATGGCTGGCGGGCCAGGTCTGCGACTGGATAGAGATCCGTTCCGGTGATGACAGCAGCACCATCCGCCTGCACGTCGCCAGCCGCCACAACGAGGAGATGGCTCAGCCCGGCATCAGGTACCCGATCTGAGCCTTCGGCCCAGGATCAGCCCTCGGCCCCAGGATCAGCCCGTGGGTCCCAGGATCAAGGGGTGCCGAGCAGGCGGGCGAACGGTCCCCTGTCGTCCTGGCCCGCCGGGTCGGCGGTGGCGCGGAGCGCCCATGCGTCAACGGCGTGCATGCTGATGCGCCAGAGGCCTTCGGTGCCGGAACCGTCGCTGGCCAGCCGGGCGGCCCGCACGTGCAGGTGATGGTTGGACTCATCCTGCACGTCCTTGAGGTACTCCTTACCCAGCAGGCCTGACGTCGGCTCCAGGGCGCTCATCAGCGGGTTTCCTTCGACCAGTTCGGCGAAGTACCTGTCCTGGGCGATCAGGGTGCCAGTCAGGACCGCGCCGTGAGCGGAAACGGTGACCGGCACCGCGGCCTGCCCGGACTCGTTGATGGACTTGACCAGCTCCTGGAGAACCGGGTTGACATCGTGCTTGGCCATAGATGGCTCCTGAGCCGTAGACGGTGACCTGAACAGACGGCACCGCTACCCGCAGCGCGTCAGGTCACACGTTCTGGCCCAGGTTGGCCGGGGATACCGGGCTGCCTCCGGGGTTAGTAGCGTGTGGCCGGGCGGTAGCGGTCGGGTCGGGCGGCGCCTGTGCCGGCGAGGTACGCCGCCCAGCCGGGGCGGTCGGCGGTGAGGCTCAGCCGGGACGGTCGGCGGTGAGGCTCAGCCGGGACGGTCGGCGGTGAGGCTCAGCCGGGACGGTCGGCGGTGCCGCCGGCCACCGCGAAGATAGCCGGGTGCCCGCCCGGCCGCGCGCCGTGCTCGGCGTCGTGCAGGCTGCTGTGGGCCGCGGCGGCGACCGCCTCCGCGGTGATGCCGAACTCCCGGTACAGGGTCTGGTAGTCGGCGGACGCGCCGTAATGCTCGACGCTGACGCTGCGCCCGGCGTCACCCACGATCTTCTCCCATCCGCTCGCGACCGCGGCCTCGACGCTGACCCTGGCCCGGACATCGGGCGGCAGGACCTCGTCCCGGTAGGCCGGGTCTTGCGCGGCGAACCATTCCACGCACGGCATGGAGACCACCCGGGCCGGGATGCCGGCGGCCTGCAGCTGGTCGCGGGCGGCCAGGGCGATCTGGACCTCGGAGCCGGTACCGACCAGCAGCACGCGGGGAGCGCCACGGTCGGCCTCGGCGAGGATATAGCCGCCGCGGGCGGCGCCTTCCGCGGGCGCCAGGCCGGTGCCGGGCCCGCGGTCGAAGACCGGGATGTTCTGCCGGGTGAGAACGATTCCGGCGGGCCTGTCATGGTGCTCGATGATGGTCCGCCAGCAGATACTGGTCTCGTTCGCGTCGCCGGGGCGGACCACGTCCAGGCCCGGGATGGTGCGCAGCGCGGCCAGGTGCTCGACCGGCTGGTGCGTCGGCCCGTCTTCGCCCAGGCCGATCGAGTCGTGCGTCCAGACGTAGATCGCGGGAAGCCCCATCAGCGCGGCCAGCCGCACCGCCGGGCGCATGTAGTCGCTGAACGTCAGGAACGTCGCGCCGTAGGCACGGGTCAGTGACTGGAGCGCGATCCCGTTCAGCGCAGCGGCCATGGCGTGCTCGCGGATGCCGAAATGCAGGGTCCGGCCGTACGGGCCGCCGTGCCACTCCTTGGTCTGCTTGCCGGGCGGGATGAAGGAGTCCGCGCCGTCCATCGTCGTGTTGTTGCTTTCGGCCAGGTCGGCCGATCCGCCCCACAGCTCGGGCAGCACCGGGCCCAGCGCCGACAGCACCGCACCGCTGGCCTTCCTGGTCGCCATCCCCTTCTGGTCGGGCTCGAAGCCGGGCAGGACGTCGGCCCACCCATCGGGCAGCCGCTGGGCCAGCAGCCGGTCGAGCAGCGCGGCCCGCTCCGGGTTCGCCGCCCGCCACGCCTCGTAGCGCGGCTGCCAGTCGGCGTGCGCCGCCTTACCCCGGGCGGCCACCTCGCGCGTGTGCCGCAGCACCTCGTCCTCCACGGCGAAGGACTGGCCGGGGTCGAAGCCGAGCAGCGACTTCGTCGCCGCGACCTCGCGGTCGCCGAGGGCCGAGCCGTGCGCCTGGCCAGTGTTCTGCTTAGTGGGCGCCGGCCAGCCGATGATGGTGTTGAGCACGATCAGCGACGGGCGGGCCGTCTCCTGCTTCGCGGCGCGGATCGCGTCGAGGAGGCGATCGACGTCCTCGACATAACCGCCGGGAGTCCGCCAGTCGATCTTCTGGACGTGCCATCCGTAGGCCGCGTACCGGGCGCCGACGTCCTCGCTGAAGGAAATCTCGGTGTCGTCTTCGATGGAGATGTGATTCTGGTCGTAGAAGACGATCAGCTTGTCCAGCTCCTGGTGGCCGGCCAGGGAACTGGCTTCGCTGGTGACGCCTTCCATCATGTCGCCGTCCGAGGCGATGACGTAGACGTGATGGTCGAACGGGCTCGCGCCGTCCGGGGCGTCTGGATCAAGCAGCCCGCGTTCGCGGCGGGCGGCCATTGCCATGCCGACGGCCGCGGCCAGCCCCTGGCCGAGCGGGCCGGTGGTGATCTCCACGCCCCGGGTGTGCCGGAACTCCGGGTGCCCGGGGGTCTTGGACCCCCAGGTGCGCAGCGCCTCCAGGTCCTCGATTTCCAGGCCGTACCCGGCCAGGTACAGCTGAATGTAGAGGGTCAGGCTGCTGTGCCCGGCCGACAGCACAAACCGGTCCCGGCCCAGCCACTGGTCATCGGCCGGGTCATGGACCATCACGTTCTGGAAGAGAAGGTAGGCGAGGGGGGCCAGGCTCATCGCCGTCCCCGGATGGCCGCTGCCTGCCTTCTGCACCGCGTCCGCGGCCAGCACCCGCACCGTGTCGACGGCGCGGACATCGACGTCCTGCCAGCCCGCCCGCTCGGCCAGCGGCCGCGCCAGCGAAGGATCCCGGTGCTCCAGGCCTATGCCCATGGTGTTCATTCCTTCCGGAGCCGCGGCAGCACCTGCCCGGCGTAGAAGTCGAAGAAGCCGTCGTGGTCGGCGCCGACCTGGCCCACGTATACCTCATCGAAGCCGGCCCGGGTGTAGGCACGGATCCCGCCGATGTGCACGGCCGGATCGGGCCCGCATGGCGCGCTGTCCTCGAGGAAAGAAAGTACCCGCAGCGGGTCATGGTCCGTCGCCCTTTCCGCGTGGGCAGCTTGGTCAGGCTGGCCTGGTCTACCCGCCGCCCGCCCGGTTACACGGCGGCGAGGGTGGCGTTTACTTAACCGGCCAGCGGGAAACCGTAGCGGGTGTCGCCCCGCTCTGCCCGCCAGTCCACTCGCCGCACCGTGCTCATCGCGGGCGCGGCGAACATCGTCGTCGCGCTGGCCAAACTCGTCGGCCGGCCTGATGACCGGGTCCAGCGCCATGCTGGCCGAAGCCGCCCACTCCACCGCCGACACCCTCAACCAGGCCTTCCTGCTGACCTCCGTGCACCAGGCCGACCGCCCCGCCGACTCCGGCCACCCGTTCGGGTACGGCCAGGAACGCTACTTCTGGTCGCTGCTCGCCGCGTTCGGCATCTTCGTGGCCGGCGCCGGGTTCTCCGTGTTCGAGGGCCTGCTCACCCTGCACCGCAGGGAGCACGATCCGCTGATCGCCTATGTCGTGCTGGCCGTCTCATTCGTCGCGGAAGGCATCTCGCTGCTCCGGGCCAGCGCCCAGATGCGCGCCGAGGCCCGCAGCAGCGGCGCCCACGTCCTGGAGCACGTCCGGACCAGCCCGGACACCACGGTCAAGGCGGCGCTCTTCGAGGACACCGCCGCCCTGGCCGGCCTGGTGCTCGCCGCCGCCGGACTGTCGCTCAGCCAGTTGACCGGATCCCCGGTCTGGGACGGCGCGTCGTCCATCGCCATCGGCACGCTGCTGATCGTGGTGGCGGTCAGGCTCGGTCTCGACAGCCGGGACCTGCTCATCGGCAAGGCCGCCGAGCCCGAAGGAACTGCGCCTGATCCAGGAGGAGATGGAGCGGACGCCCGGCGTGGGTCAGCTTCTCGAACTGCTCACCATGTACCTGGGGCCCGATCATCTCATCGTCGCGGCCCGGGTGACACTGGACGACGAGGTCAGCGCCGACCAGGCGGAGGACCTGGCTGACGACATCGACCGCCGGCTCGCTGAGCGGCTTCCGCAGGTCCCGCACGTGTTCATCGATCCGACGCAGGCGCCCCGCCCGTCCTCGCCCGCCCGCGCCCAGCCGCCCTCGCACCGGCCGCCGTCTGCGGAGCCAGCCAGCCCGAGACCGCTGGCCTAAGGCACCATGAGGTGGCGGCGAAGTGCGGGTCACCCGCGTCACGGTGCTCGCACCTCCCCCCGTGGCCAACTCCCAGTGGATCCGCCACGGGCCGCGGCGCAGACCGGTTCAGTTCAGGCCGCGTCGTGAAACACCAGCGCCAGGGTGAGCCGCTGGCCCGAGCGAACCACCGACACCCCGTGCCGCACCGGCGCGGCCGACCAGCGGCGCTTGGACTGCACCGGCCGGTCACGCGTGGTGAACACCAGGCCGTGCCCGTGCGGGATGAGGGTCGAGGTCCCGCGGGACTGGGCTCTCGGCCGCTGCTCCAGCAGCAGGAACTCGCCCCCCGTGTGGTCGGCACCCGGGTTGGTCAGGTTGATGACCACCTGAAGCGGGAACACGAGATCGCCGTACAGGTCGCGGTGGAGCGCATTCCAGTCGTTCTCCCGGTACTTCAGCAGGATCGGCGTCGACTTGGTCTGCCCGGCGGCGTGGCACATCTCCAGCCACTCATCGAGCGTGTCCGGCCACGGGGCCGGGCGGCCGAGCTTGCCGTGCCAGTCGCGGGCGATGGGCAGCAGGTGCGGGTAGAGCGCCTGCTTCAGCTGCTCGATGGGCTCAGGAAAAGGACGCCCGAAATAGCGGTACTCGCCCTCGCCGTATCGGTGCCTGCCCATGATGACCGTCGAGCGGAAGTGTTCGTCGTGGTCGTAGAGCCCGGCGATCTGTCCGCACTCCGCCGGGGTCAGCAGCTCCGGGGTCAGCGCGCACCCGAGTTCGTTGACGTCCTCGGTGATGTGCTCCCAGCCGGCGCCGTCGACCCGCTCCTTCCACGTGTTCACGCTGCCTCCAGGGCTAGCAGGGCCCGCTTGGCTTCGGGGCCGCCGACGTACCCACCGAACGAGCCGTCGGAGCGGATGACGCGATGGCATGGCACCACCACGGGCAGCGGGTTGGTGGCACAGGCCGTGCCGACCGCACGGACCGCCTTGGGGTTGCCCGCGGCGGCCGCGACCGCCGCGTAGCTGGCGGTGTGGCCGTACGCGATGTCGGATAGGTGGCTGAGCACCATCCGCCGGAAACCCTTGGACAGGCTGAAGTCGAGCGGAAGGCCGAACTCGTGGCGCCGCCCGGCGAAGTATTCGTCGATCTCCCGCGCGGCGGTGTCGAGCCGCTTGGGGGCACGCAGGATCCGTGGGCTGAGCTCAGCGGCGAGAATCGTGAGGACGTGGTCGTGGTTTTCGACGTTGTAGGCCACCCGGACCAGGCCGACCGCGGTCGCGGCGAGCAGCAGTGGGCCGACCGGCGTATCGAGCGTGCGGTAAGCCACGTCAAGCACTCCGCCGGAGTCCGCGCGGTCGGCCAGGCGGTCGTGCAGCGCGCGCAGCTGTACCTCGGTGACGGCGGGCAGGGCATCGAGTATGTCGGCCGCTTCCGGCTCGTGTTTCGTGCTCATCGGTCTTCTCTTTCTCCGGCTTCTCTTTCTCCGGCTTCTCTTTCTCCGGCTTCTGCGGCTGCGGCGCGCGGATAGGTTTTCCGCAGGGTGGCGATGCCGTCGGCGGCCGACCTGCGGGCCGCGTCCGTGCTGCCGCCGATCACGGCGGCGACGGCCTGGTAGGGCAGCCCGGCCAGGTAGTGGTAGGCGACCGCCTCCCGCTGCTTGCGCGGGAGGGCGGCCACGGCGGCGCTCAGATCGAGGTCCCGGCCGTCCGCGCGCTGCGCGGCGGGGCTCTCGGGAACGTCAGCCACCGGTACCGCGTGGCGCGCGGCCGCGCGGGTGACGTCGATCGCCTTGCGGTGCGCGATCGTCACCAGCCAGGCCTCGACGTTCGCGTCATCGGGCAGCCCCGGGTACGCCTTGATGGCGGCCAGGAATGTCTCAGACCACGCGTCGTCCGCGTCGGCGCCAGGGCCGAGCACGGCCCGGCACACCCGCAGGACGGTCACGCCATGCCGGGTCACGACGGCCTCGAAAGGCTGTTTCCCTGTCACGTGATGTAGACGCTCCGGGTCGGTCGAACGTGAGGTACTGGTTTCAGAACAATGTCGCGGGCCGCCCCGTGGCCTGCTTCTCCAGGTCGAGCAGGAACCTCTTGCGGGCCAGGCCGCCGGCGTAGCCAGTGCGCCGGCCATCCTGGCCGATGACGCGGTGGCAGGGCACGATCACGCTCAGCGGGTTGCGCCCCACGGCCGCGCCCACGTCCTTGGCCAGTACCTGACTACCCAGCTCGCGGGCCAGGTCGCCATAGGAAACAGTCTGCCCGTACGGGATATGACAGATCAGGTCCCACACGCGGCGCTGGAATTCGTCACCGTGGGCGTCAACCGGCAGATCGAAGTGTTCCCTGCGGCCCGCGAAGTACCCCGCGAGCTGGCGTTTGGTCTCACCGAATCCCGTCTCGCTGCGGCGGCCGAAGCTGGCGGGATCTGGCCGGTACCAATGGTGCGGGAAGTACAAACCGGTCAGCACGCCGTCCTCGGCGACGAGAGTGAGCTCCCCGATAGGCGACTCGATCGTGGTCGTAGTGCTGCCGGGGGCAGCGCTGCTCACGGTACCGTTGGTGGCGGTGGTGCTTTTGGCGGTGCTGGTGGTGCCGTTGGTGGCGGTCATCGCAGTCCTCCAGAGTGCGTCGCCTGGTAGACGACGGACCCCCGCCTAAACGTGAGCCCGTCCGCCGCCGATTTCCATGATCGTTTCCCTGATCACGTGTTAGGACCGGCAAACCGGACAAATTACCCCCCGTTTTGGTCGTAACGCGCGTGATAGGTGCTCCATGGCTTGATACGGCGCCCCCGATGGATGGGTATCGGCCAGCCGATTCCCAGCATCAGTCATGATGATCATGGTCGTGTCATCGGTTCGCGTGTCCCCCCGGGGGAGTGATAACGCGCCGTTCACTTCCCGGTGGTTGCGTCGCGGTCGCCGATGTACCAGGTTCGGTTACGAACGGGAGGATGCTGATGTGACACGCACCGATCCAGCGCCAGCCCGGACCTATAGCCGCGCAGACATGGAACTGATCGATGCCTACTGGCGCGCGGCGAACTACGTGTCAGTCGGCCAGATCTACCTGCTGGACAATCCCTTGCTGCGAGAACGGCTGCGCGCCGAGCATGTGAAGCCACGGCTGCTCGGGCACTGGGGGACGACGCCCGGGCTGAACCTGCTCTACGCGCACATGAACCGGGTCATCAAGGAGCGTGACCTCAGCGCCCTGTACGTGACCGGCCCGGGCCACGGGGGTCCGGGGCTGGTCGCCAACGCGTACCTGGAAGGCACCTACAGCGAGGTCTACTCCTCGATAGGGCAGGACGAGGACGGGCTGCGGGCCCTGTTCCGGCAGTTTTCCTTCCCGGGCGGCATCCCCAGCCACGTCGCGCCGGAGACACCCGGATCCATCCACGAGGGCGGCGAACTCGGCTACGCGCTGGTGCACGCGTACGGCGCCGCCTTTGACAACCCGGATCTGCTGGTGCTGTGCGTGGTGGGCGACGGGGAAGCGGAGACCGGCCCGCTGGCGGCCAGCTGGCACTCGAACAAGTTCCTCAACCCGGTGAGCGATGGCGCGGTGCTGCCGGTCCTGCACCTCAACGGTTACAAGATCGCCAATCCGGCCGTGCTGGCCCGCATCCCCGACGACGAGCTGGCCGGGCTGATGCGCGGCTACGGCTACGAGCCGCACTTCGTCGTCGGCGACGAGCCCGCGGCCGTCCATCAGGAACTCGCGGCCACGCTCGACGAGGTGCTGGACACCATCGCCGCCATCCAGCACGACGCGCGCAGCGCCACGAGCCGGCGGCGCCGGGACGCCGACGACCGGGCCGGCCGCCCGTTGTGGCCGATGATCGTGTTGCGCACCCCCAAGGGATGGACCGGGCCGAAAATGGTTAACGGCTTCCCAGTCGAGGGCACCTGGCGCGCCCACCAGGTCCCGCTCGCCGATACCCGCAACAACGCCAAGCACCGTGAGCAGCTCGAGCAGTGGATGCGCAGCTACCGGCCGGGGGAACTGTTCGACAAGGCCGGCCGGCTGATCCCGGACCTGCGGGCGCTCGCGCCGGAAGGGCAACGGCGGATGAGCGCCAACCCGCACGCCAACGGCGGGCTGCTGCTGCGTGACCTGGTCATGCCCGACTTCCGCAGCTACGCCGTTCCGGTCGAGCGTCCCGCGGCCGAGTTCAGCGAGGCTACCCGGGTGCTGGGCACGTTCCTGCGCGACATCATCGCCCGCAACCCCGACCGGTTCCGCCTGATGGGCCCGGACGAGACGGCGTCCAACCGGCTCACGGCGGTGTTCGAGGGGACCAACCGGGCCTGGGACGCCATCACGCTGCCTGGCGACGATCATCTGGCGCCGGACGGCCGGGTAATGGAGGTGCTGTCCGAGCACCTGTGCCAGGGGTGGCTGGAGGGCTACCTGCTCACCGGGCGGCACGGCCTGTTCAACTGCTATGAGGCGTTCATCCACATCGTCAACTCCATGTTCAACCAGCACGCCAAGTGGCTCAAGGTAACGCGGGGCATACCCTGGCGGGCGCCGATCGCGTCCCTCAACTACCTGCTGTCCTCGCACGTCTGGCGCCAGGACAACAACGGCTTCTCCCATCAGGACCCGGGGTTCATTGATCACGTGGTCAACAAGAAGGCCGAGATCGTCCGGGTGTACCTGCCGCCCGATACGAACACCCTGCTGTCGGTGGCCGATCACTGCCTGCGCAGCCGGAACTACGTCAACGTCATCGTGGCCGGCAAGCAGCCGGCGCTGACGTACCTGAGCATGGAACAGGCGATCGCGCACTGCACCCGCGGCCTGGGCATCTGGCCCTGGGCCAGTTCCACCGACGGCGAGCCCGACGTGGTGCTGGCCTGCGCGGGCGACATCCCCACCCTGGAGACGCTGGCCGCCGCGGACCTGCTGCGCACACACTTGCCCGAACTGAAGGTCCGGGTCATCAACGTGGTGGACATCATGCGGCTTGAACCGGATACCGAGCACCCGCACGGCCTGCCCGACTTCGACTTCGACGCGCTGTTCACCTGCGACAAGCCGGTGATCTTCGCCTATCACGGTTATCCGTGGCTGATCCACCGGCTCACCTACCGGCGCGCCAACCACCAGAACCTGCACGTGCGCGGCTACAAGGAAGAAGGCACCACGACCACCCCGTTCGACATGGTCATGCTGAACGACCTCGACCGGTTCCACCTGGTGATGGACGTCATCGACCGTGTCCCATCCATCGGCACCCGCGCGGCGACACTGCGCCAGGAGATGTCCGACGCCCGCCTCGCCGCCCGCGCCTACACCCGCGAGCACGGCGAGGACGACCCGGCGATCTCCGGCTGGACCTGGCCGGAACGGCGCTGACCGGTGCGGGTACTGGTCGTCAACGCCGGGTCCTCCAGCCTCAAGCTGCGCCTGCTCGACGCCGCCGACGCCATCGAGCACCGCGCCGACCTGCCCGCTGGGCCGGACGGATTCGATACGTCGCGCCTGGCCGACCTGCTGGACGGCTGGGACAAGCCCGATGGGGTGGGTCACCGCATCGTGCACGGCGGGACGGTCTTCACCGGCCCGACGCTGATCGACGATCACGTACGGGAGCAGTTGCGGGACCTGACCGACCTCGCCCCGCTGCATCAGCCCAAATCGCTGGCCGCGCTCGACGCGGTCAGCGCGCACCTGCCCGGCATACCGGCCGTCGCCAGCTTCGACACCGCTTTCCACACGTCCATCCCGCCCGCCGCCGCGACGTACGCGGTGCCCAGGGAGTGGCGGCGCCGCTATGCCATCCGCCGCTACGGATTCCACGGGCTGTCGCACGCCTACTGCTCGCAGCGCGCCGCCCAGATGCTCGGCCGGCCGCAGGCCGGGCTGCGGGTCGTCACCTGCCACCTCGGCGCGGGGGCCTCACTCGCCGCGGTGCTCGACGGCCGCAGCGTGGACACCACCATGGGCTTCACCCCGCTGGAGGGGCTGGTCATGGCGACCCGCTCCGGCACCGTCGATCCCGGTCTGGTGCTCTGGCTCGAAGAGCACGAGCATCTCTCGCCCCACGAGGTCGCCACCGCTCTGGAGACGCGGTCCGGGCTCACCGCCCTGGCCGGAACCGGCGACATGCGTGAGGTCCAGGCCGCAGCCGATCGCGGCGACCCGGACGCGCGGCTGGCCATCGATGTCTATACCCATCGGCTGGCCGGCGCCGCCGCCGCGATGTGCGCCGCGACCGGAGGCATCGACGTGCTCGCGTTCACCGGCGGCGTCGGCGAGAACTCAGCCGTGGTCCGGAGGCGGGCCGCCGAGCGGCTTGCCTTCCTCGGCGTCGCCATCGACCTCGACGCCGTCGCGCAGCGCGACCACGCGGACCGCGACATCACCGCGGCCGGGGCGGCCGTGCGGACCCTGGTGATCACCGCCCGGGAAGACCTGCAGATCGCCCGCGAGACACGCCAGTTGCTCGGCGCGGATCAGGGCGCGGGCGGCGGCTGAGCCAGCGCCCAGGAAAGCCGGGCATCGGGTCCTCGGTCGCCTGCGGCCTGGTCACCAAGAGCGTCGAGACCGCCAGCAACCCGCCCATGCTCGGTGGTAACACCTGGACCCCGGCCGCCGGCGCGGATGGCCGCGATGCAGGCGGACACGGCAGGATGATGGCGGGTCCCTTTCCGGTAGGCGATCCGGGTCCGGCGGCGCGCCGGCAGCGGGGTGAGGACGACATCCGCGGGCCGGTCGATCAGGGCCAGCTGCGGGACCAGGGCGACGCCCTGGCCCGCGGCGACCAGGGCCAGCACGGTGGCGAAGTCGTCGGCGTGGTGCCGGATACGGGGCGTGAAGCCGGCGATCTGACAGGCGCGTACCGCCATCGTGTGGCACAGCGTGCCGGGACTGGCCATGATCCATGGAGCTTCGCGGTGCCGGCTGACCAGGTCCTCGCCGGGCTGCGCCCGCGCCCCGGTCGAGGGCAGCGCCCCAGTCCGGGGCAGCGCCCCGGTCGAAGGCAGCGCTCCGGTCGAAGCGAGGTAGATGGTCTCCTCGATCAGCGGTTCCGTGTCGAGGGCAGGATCGGGCTCGATGGGGACGTAGTCGTAGTCGTGGACGAGCGCGACGTCGAGCGAGCCGCTACGCAGGGCGTCGGGGACCCCGGCCGGATCGAGTTCGGTGACCATCAGCTCGAGGCCGGGATGGTCGCGGCCGAGTGCGACCAGCGCGGCCGGGAGGATGGTGCGCACCGCGGTGGGGAACGCGCCAATCCGCAACGGCCCGGTCAGGCCACCCCGGGTGATCGCGAGTTCCGCGGAGGCCTGTTCCAGGAGGGCAATCACGGTCTCGGTGCGTTCGGCCAGGGCGGCGCCCGCCGCGGTGAGGGCGACCCGGCGGCCGGTCCGCCGCAGCAACGGCACCCCGGCCTCGCGCTCCAGCGTGGCCAGTTGCTGGGAGACCGCGGACGGGGTGTAGTTCAGCGCGTCGGCGACCGCGGCGATCGTTCCGCGGTGCGCCAGTTCGCGGAGCAGGCGGAGCCTGCGAACATCGAGCATAAGTTCAGCTTATTATTTAGTACAGAATCATGAACTGGACCTGCATAACCGGCTGACCGCAGTCTTGTTTCATGGATCAGTCGCTCTCAGGTCTCTTTGTCCCGCTCGTGACCCCGCTGCGCACCGGCGGCGAACTGGCCGCTGACGCCTTGGAAGCCCTGGCCCACGGCATCATCGATGCCGGCGCGGCCGGGCTGGTGGCTCTGGGGACCACCGCCGAGCCCGCCACGCTCACCGCCGGCGAGCGGCGCACCGTCCTGGATATCTGCGCGCGAGTGTGCCGGGAGCGCTCCGTCACGCTGATCGCCGGCGCGGGCTCCAACGACACCCACGCCTCGCTCCAGGCCCTGCGGGAACTGGCCGCCTGGCCTGAGGTATCGGCCGCCCTCGTCGTGGTGCCGTACTTCACCCGCCCTTCCGAAGAGGGGGTGATCGCCCACTTCACCCGGCTCGCCGCCGGCAGCCCGGTACCGCTGATCATTTACAACATTCCGCAACGAACCGGTCAGGCTATGAGGTGGCCCGCACTGCGGAGACTGGCCGACCTGGATGGGATCGCCGGAATCAAGCATGCCGTCGGCGGCATCGACGAGGACACCGTCCGGCTCATGGCCGACCTGCCCGACGGGTTCGCGGTACTGGCCGGCGACGACCTGTTCGCTTCGTCCCTTCTGGCCCTCGGCGCGGCCGGCGCGATCACGGCCTCGGCTCATCTGTCAACGGATCGTTGGGTCGAATTGGTCGGCAGCTGGCGGGCCGGGGAAGCCGGCCGCGCCCGCGAGCTCGGGCACGGGCTGGCCGGGCTGTCCGCGGCGCTGTTCGCCGAGCCCAACCCGACGGTCATCAAGGCCGTGCTGCACGCGCAGGGCCGGATCCCCAGCCCTGCTGTGCGCCTGCCGCTGCTGCCCGCCAGCTCGGGCGCGACGAGAGCCGCCCTGTTTCACGCACCCGCACTGACGCAGCGTGCTGGATAAGACGGGGACGGCTCAGGCCGCCGTCAGGCGCCGCGGGCCAGTTCTGGGTTGCGCAGCTCGACCCGCCCCCGGCCGGTGAGGGTGACGCCGAGCTGGATGAAGATAGCGTCGTCGGGGATTTCCGCCCTAACCTCATGCCTGGCCCAGTCGTGGTCGCCCGCGATGGTGACAACGTGGTCGTCATGGTCGTCATGGCCGTCACGGGAGGGCCGAAGAAGCCCCTCGGTGACGACCCGCAGATGAAGGTCAGCGTGATCCGCGACATCCTCGGTGCGGAGTTCGCCGCGGAAAACGACCGTGGCGCCGCGGTAGTCGTCAGCGAAGATCACCTGGACGAGGAAAGCGAAGCCGTAGGGTTCGGGCACGGCGGAGGCGAGGATCGCGGACCCGTCCTCGGCGGCGGCGGAATAGTCCTGCCAGTGCGACCCCCTGGCGCCGGGGTGCCCGCGACCGCCCCCTTGCGCGGCACGCCGGAAACTGCCGCCCAACTCCCATCTGTCCAGGCCATCGGCGAATGCCAGGTTGAGTGGCTCAAAGCGCAGCTGCCTGCCAGGACGGTGGGCCGACGGCTCGCGGGTGAGGAACGGCCCGAGCAGGTCATCCCCGGGTACCGGTACGGCCAGCCGGTCCATGACCGCGCCGGCGACCCGGACCGGGGCGCCGGCCGCGGCCGCGAGGGCCAGGCCGCATCCGAGGCGCCCCGTGACGTGCTGTGTTCCGCTGGGGCTGCCGAACTCGATCCGCGCTGCGGTGACCTCGGGGCCCAGTTCGTCGATGTCCACTCTGGTCACGGTGACGCCGACCGCGCGCAGCAGCCGTGCGGTGAGTGCCTCTGACGTGAGTTCTTTGGGGGCGTCAGCCGTCCCGGCGCCTCCGGCTGGCGGGTCGAGGAGCCGCCAGAGCGGTTCGCCGTCGCTGCCCGGCAGCCAGATCGGCAGGGCCCGGTGCCCCGCGTCGTCGGCGAGCACGACAACGAGCTGCTCGACCTCAAAGGTACCGTTCGGCTGTTTGCCAGGCAGCGGCTGAGCGTGCGCGATACGAACGGGAGTCATGAGCGTCCTCCGTGAGATAGCGGGAACGAGATCGGGGCGGTGGGCGGTGATGTACTCGCGCAGCCGACGGCGCGCCTTGTGCAGACTGGCTTTGGCCGCGCCCGGCGAATCGGCGACCTGGCCGGTCGGCAGGTCGGCGTAGTAGTACAGAGCGATGGCCTGCCGCTGCCCGGCGGGCAGGTCCGCGACCGCCGCGCGCAACACGTCAGCGCGATCGAGATCGTCAGCCGAGGGCAGGCCCTCCGCCGACACCGGATGCAGCCGCTCGGGCCACTCGGCCACCAGCGTCAGCGCGGCCCGGCGCCGCAGACCGCGGCAGACGTTGAGCACGATGCCGCCCAGCCAGCCTGCGAACCGGCCGGGGTCCCGCAGCCGGTCCAGCGCCACGAACGCCCGCAGGAACGACTCCTGCACGATGTCATCCACCGTGTCCGGATCGGAGCACAGTCGCGACGCACGGGCGCGCGCCATCGGCCCGTGCCGCTCGACGAGCAGCCGGAACGCCACCGGGTCACCGGCGCGGGCCAGCCGGACCAGGTCGCCATCGGGGATGTCCACACTCGTTAGTGTCCGGCAACCGCTGCTGGGTTGCCCGGTCCCGGCCGCGGCGCGCACGGGCTGTGGGTCAGGCACCGCGGGTCAGTTCCGCGTTGCGCAGCTCGATCCGGCCGCGGCCGGTGAGGAAGATGCCGAACCGGACGATGCCAGCGTCGTCGGGGACCTCCGCCGTCACCTCATGCCTGGCCCAGTCGTGGCTGCCCGCGACGGTGAAGGTCGCGCGTCTCGGCGGGGAGGGGGGATGCTCCTGCGGTCCAAGCGGCGGGCCGACGGCCAGACGCAGCCCGGCCTGGTCCGCGATGTCCTCGGTGCGGAGCTCGCCGCGGAAAACGACCGTGGCGCCGCGGTGTTCTCCATCTCCGACATCAGGTGGCTGGAGAGGAGCACCGTGCGGCCCTCGGCGGCCAGCGACCTCATCAGGTTGCGGATCCACAGGATGCCCTCGGCGTCAAGCCCGTTCACCGGCTCGTCGAACATCAGGATCCCCGGATCGCCCAGCAGTGCCGCGGCGATGCCGGGCCGCTGGCTCATACCCAGCGAGAACCCCTTGGACCGCTTTCCCGCAACGTCGGACAGCCCGACGATGCCGAGCACCTCCCCCACCCGGCGCCGAGGGATGCCGTTGGTCTGGGCCAGGCTGAGCAGGTGGTTACGGGCGCTGCGGCCACCGTGCACGGCCCTGGCGTCCAGCAGCGCGCCGATCTCGTGCATCGGCCCTGGCATCCGCGGGTAGCGTGGCCGTTGACGGTGACGGTCCCCGCGGTCGCGTAGTCCAGGCCGAGGATGAGCCGCATCGTCGTGGTCTTCCCGGCGCAGTTCGGTCAACTCGGTCAGCTTACGCAGAGGCTACTCAGAGCTGATGATCTAAGGTCCGGTGTGCCCTGCCCGTGGTGTCAGACCCTAACTCGCCGCACTCGCCGCCGCCTATCAGCGTCCGCTCCAGCTTCACCGTCTGCGCCAGCAAGATCAACGGGCGCTCCATGCGCTGCATCCGCCGTCGTGCTCGTAACGAAGTCCTCGTCTAGCGATACTCCGGGTTCTCATGCGTGATAGTGAGGCCATGTTCGCCCCGGCAGCAGCTGCCCAGGTGCTCCGGACCCGGTACCAGGGTCGCCTGCCGAGCTCCCTGGATGAGCTCACGGGCCCAGCGCACGACGTCGTGCAGCTTCCGGCGCACGTCGCCTGGTCCGGCTTGACCACCTCAGCAGGAACATCCGGGAAGTCTGGGAGTCCGCGTTCCCGGAACTTCGTGATACCTGCAAGACCGGTGCATGAACCTTACGGACCTGCACCGTCGGCTCTTGCGCGATGTCCTGGACTTGGGGGTCGCGCAGGCTTCGTCATTACCGGGGGCTACGCGGTCCAAGCGCACGGACTTGTGAACCGGCTCAGCCGTGACCTGGATGTCGCCACGCAGAGGCCTGCTCAGATGGAAGCGATCGCCGCCGCTCTCGCCGACGAGCTCGGTGCTCGCGGCTGGCAGGTCAGGAAGATCGAGGCGGATCCATTGTCGGCGCAGATGATGGTCATTGATCCAGTCACCGAGGAGTCCTGCGAAGGCGACGTGCTGAAGGAGGCCTTTATCACCCGCCGGAGGTCACAGAGTACGGTCCGGTGCTAGCTCTGGAGGATGTCATCGGCCCGAAGGTCCGCGCTCTCGCGGACCGAGGCGCTGCCCGCGACCTCATCGACGTACGAACGGTGCCGAGTGGTTCGACGACAAAGCATTCACGGCCTATGGCCTGACCTAGGATGACGTGTCTGATCTGCGGACCTGGGCGCGCGAGTGGTCTGACGACATCGCCGACCGTGTCAGCGAACAGGTCATAGAAGATGACCTACCCTGAATCCGGCTCTTGGCGGCGCTGTCATCGCCGTGGTGACTTTGTTCCGCTACTGGTCGTGCAGGAAATGGGGTCTGGTCGGCCCGACGACCTTGTCCGGCCGGACCGGTTGAACTTGCATTGCACTTCTCAGCCCGCATGCTAGCTGGCGCCGGCCGCGGGCGGCCGCCTCGGCGGTGATCATGGACGGGAACCCAACCCGCATGAGACGCCTGAGCCGTACTCGCGCAGCCCTCGGTCGATTCGTCCGGCGTCGAACTATTGCCGGGCCACTATGGGGGCATGACGTCCTACGATCTTGCTGAGCGGACTCCGGAGATCTCCCGGGCCGGGCGGCGGCGGGCGGTCACGCTGGTCGCCCTGTCGCTGACGTTCGCGCTGGTGCAGCTCGACGCGACCATCGTCAACGTCGCCCTGCAGACGCTGCGAACCGACCTCGGCGGCGGGGTGAGCGCGGCTCAGTGGGCCGTGGACGGGTACGCCGTCCCGTTCGCCGCCTGCATGCTGACCGCGGGCGCCCTCGGCGACCGGCATGGGCACCGCCGCACATGTCTGCTGGGTTTCGGGCTCTTCGGGCTCGCCTCGGCCGCGGCCGCGCTGGCCGGCGGCTGGCCGGTGCTGATCGGCGCCCGCGTTGCCCAGGGCGCCGGGGCGGCGCTCATGTTCCCGGCGTCGCTGGCGATGATCACAGAGCTCTACCCTGAGCCCCGCGAGCGGTCCCGCGCGCTCGGGATCTGGGGCGGGATCGCCACGCTGGGCTTCGCCTCCGGGCCGCTGCTCGGCGGGGTGCTCATCACCATCGCGAGCTGGCCGGCGATCTTCTGGATCAACCTTCCCGCGGCCGCCGTGGTCGGTGGCACCATCGCTGTGCTCGGCCCCCGCGACCGACCGCAGGCCCGCCAGATCCACCCGGCCGGGACCGTGCTCGGCACGCTCGCCCTCGCCTCGCTCACCGCCGGCATCATCGAGGCCGGCGAGCGTCGGATGGCAATAGCGGTCGGCGCGCTGGCGCTCGGGGTCGTCGGCGGCTGGCTGTTCACGCGCCTCGAACGGCGCGGCGCCAGCCCGCTCGTGCCGGCCGGCCTCACCGGCTCGGTCCCGTTCCGCTGGTCGCTGCTGACCGGGTTCTGCTTCAACTTCGCGATGTACGGCGCCTTGCTGTGCGTCTCGCTGACGTTGCAGTCGGCCTACGGCCTCTCGGCGCTGGCAGGAGGGCTCGCCGTGCTGCCGATGGCCGTGGTGGTCGGCGTCGCAGCGATCAGCGGCGGGTTCATCGCGGCCGCGGCCGGGCCCCGCCGCCCGATGCTGCTCGGCTTCACGTGCGCTGGCGCCGGAGCGATCGTCACCGCGGCGGGCGGGCTGGCCGGCTCGCTGGCCCTCATCGTTACCGGCCTCGCGGTGATCGGCCTGTGCTGCCTCGCGATGCCCGCCATGACGTCGGTCGCGCTCAACGCCTCGCCTGCTCGCCATGCGGGGCTGGCCGGCGGCTCGTTCAACACCGCGCGCCAGATGGGCGGGGCCATCGGCGTGGCGCTGCTCGGGGCGGTGCTCAACGCCGGCGGCGTGCGCACCGGCTTCGCCGTCGCCCTTGGCATCGCCGCAGCGGCCAGTGCGGTCGCGCTCCTGAGTACCGTCGAGGCAACGGCGCGGAACCGCCGGGCCGGACCTGGAGGGGGTCAATCATGAGCGGGGACGCCGACCTGTCGCGGGTCGGCGGGCTGCTCGCCGACCGGGCCCGGAGCCGGATCCTGATCGCACTGTCCTCGGGACGCGAGCTGTCGGCCAGCCTCCTGTCGCAGGAAGCCGGCGTGAGCCGCCCGACCGCCAGCGCCCACCTGAAAAAGCTCACCGAGGGCGGGCTGATCGCGGTCCGCGCCGAGGGCAAGAGCCGGCACTACCGGCTCGCCGGATCGGCCGTCTTCGACGTGCTGGAGCGGCTGATGGAACTCGCCCCGCCCGAGCCCATCACCTCGCTGCGGGCCAGCACCCGCGCCGCCCAGCTCCGCCGGGCGCGCTCCTGCTACGACCACCTGGCCGGGCAGCTCGGCGTCGGGCTCATGCGCAGCATGCTCGACCGCGGCTTCCTGCGTGGCGGGGATGGCCGCCACGACCCCGGCCGCGCTGGTGCCGACCGGCCGTCGGAGTACGGCCGCGACGTGGACTACCAGCTCACCAGCAGCGGGCGAGACTTCCTCGACGACCTGGGCGCGCGCCTGCCGGGGGGCCGCCGTCCGCTGGTCCGCTACTGCGTCGACTGGACCGAGACCCGCCACCACCTGGCCGGGCAGGTCGGCCGCGCGCTGCGCGACCGCGTCCTGGCGGCGGGCTGGGTCGAGCAGCGGCCCGGGAACCGGGCGCTGCGGATCACGCCCGACGGCGCGGCCGGGATCCAGGAGACCTTCGGGCTCGTGCTCGAGGCCGGATGACCTGATCACGACAGCACGGTAGCCGTCCGAGTGACCGCAGGGACGGCCGCTGGCGCGGAGGTGGCGGAGGTGATGGAGCACCTGCGCAAGAAGTGTCAATTTCCGATCTTCGACTTACCTGCGCCGTAGGCATCTGCCAGGCGGCAGCGCCGGGTGATTGCCCGGGTCGCCATGATCGGCTGGTCCGCCGTGCAAATCGGGTTGCGGAGCAGTGCCAGCCGGTCCAGCATGAAGCATCAACTACAACCGGGAGAAGGTGAGTGGCACGGAAAATGTGCACGCATCCTGGCGGATGGGAATCGCCAGGCGTGCCGCGCAGGAGTACGCCAAGAACCCGAAGGTAGCTGCGCTGGCCGTGGCAGGCTCAGTAGGAGCTGGTCTCGCTGACCGGTTCTCAGACCTGGAACTCGATTGTTACTGGGCTACCACGCCGTCAGATGACGACCGCACCCGCCCGATAGCGGCGGTCAACGGGACGCTAACCGCGCTGTGGGAGTTCGACGACGATGACCAGGAGTGGAGCGAGGACTGGCGGCTCGGCGGGCTGGACGTGACCGTAAGCAACTTCCTGACCGTCACAGTCGGGCAGATGCTTGACGACGTGACCGGCCGCGCGGACGCCGCCCCCGTCAAGCACATGCGTCTCGCCGCGATCCAGCGGTCGGTGCCGTTGCACGGCGCGGAGCTGATCGGCACCTGGCGAGAACTGGCCGCCTACCCCGATCGCCTGGTCGCTGCGATGGTCGAGCGGGCGCTAGGCCCGGGAGTCCTCCGCGGCTGGGCGGCGCGGGATGCCCTTGCCAGCCGGGGTGATGATCTCGCCCTGGCAGGCCTGCTCAACCGGATCGGGCACGCGGTCGCGGGTACGATGCTGGCTCTGAATCGGGTCTACCAGCCGCATCGCATGCTCAAGTGGCAACGGCACCTCCTGGACGGCCTGGCCATCGCGCCGGAACGGGTCGGCGAACGGATCAGGGAGCTTACGGCGGGGCAGCCTGGCGGAGCGCTGAGGGCTGCCGAAGAACTGCTGACTGAAACCGTGGCGCTAGCGGAGAAGCACAGCGCCGCCGACCTGACCGCGTTCCGGGAAGAGATGGCGGAACGGCGGCTGGCCATCGACCCGCCAGGCAGGGCGGGCGAAACGCTGTCCGGAGCAGTCTCAGCACTGAAGTTATGTCAATTTCCGAGGTTCGCCTTGCCCGCGCCGTTTGGGCCGAGGAATCCGGTGACTTTCCCGGAGCGGATGGTGAACGACAGGTCATCGACCGCGGTCTTGCCGCCATATCGTTTGGTCAGGCCGAGTGCCTCGATCATTGGGCATTCTCCCAGGTAGCGTGGTTGCTTTCACAGTCACGCTACGGACGCGGACCAGCCAGCGGCAGCCGGCTGACACCCATCTCCGGCTGGGGGGTACCCCCCAGGACGCGTGCCGGATCGGCGGCCCGCGAGAGCCCCTGACGGCCGCGAGAGCCCCTAACGGCCCTCGCGGCCCTGACGGCCCTCGCCGCGTCTGGCCGGGGCGTCGCCGGGACTGCCGGTCAGGCCGGCCCGGCGCAGCGCGTCGGCCATCGCGCCGGGGTTGGCCGAGTCCCGGTCGGAGCGGGGGCCAGGCCGTGCTGGGGGGTCCGCCCGTGCGGGGCGGCCCGCCCGCGCGGGGCGGTCCGGCCGCTGCGGGGCGGTCCGGCCGTGCCGGGCGGTCCGGGCGTGCGGCGCGGTCCGGCCGCGCGGCGCCCGGTCCTCCTGGCGGGCCGCCGGGCTCATCGTCCAGCCGCATGGTGAGTGAGACGCGCTTACGCGGGATGTCCACCCCGAGCACTTTGACGCGCACGACGTCGCCCGTCTTCACGACCGTGTGCGGGTCAGCGACGAACTCCCGCGACATCGCGGATACATGCACGAGGCCGTCCTGGTGCACACCGACGTCAACGAAGGCGCCGAACGCCGCGACGTTGCTGACCACACCTTCGAGCACCATGCCGGGCGCGAGGTCGGCCAGCGTCTCCACGCCCTCGGCGAATGCCGCGGTGGCGAAGGCCGGGCGCGGGTCACGGCCCGGCTTCTCGAGTTCCCGGAGAATGTCGGTGACGGTAGGCAGGCCGAAACGCTCGTCCGTGAGGTCCCGCGGCCGGAGTGAGCGCAGCACCGCCGTATTGCCGATCAGCTCGGGCACGCCGAATCCCGTCTCCTTCAGGATCCGTAGCACCACCGGGTACGCCTCCGGATGCACGCTCGAGGCATCGAGCGGGTTGTCACCGCCCGCGATCCGCAGGAAACCCGCGCACTGCTCGAACGCCTTGGCGCCCAGCCGGGGCACGTCTTTGAGAGACTTCCGGCTGCGAAAAGGCCCGGCTGCGTCCCGGTGGGCCACGATGGTCCCGGCCAGCCCCTCGCTGATCCCGGACACCCGCGCGAGCAGCGGCACGGAGGCCGTGTTGACGTCCACGCCAACGGCATTCACGCAGTCCTCGACCACAGCGTTCAGCGAGCGCGGCAGCTTGCCCTCGGAAAGATCATGCTGGTACTGGCCGACGCCGATGGACTTGGGCTCGATCTTGACCAGCTCGGCCAGCGGATCCTGGAGGCGGCGCGCGATCGACACCGCGCCGCGCAGCGACACGTCCATGTCCGGCAGCTCGCGCGAGGCGTACGCGGACGCCGAGTACACGGAGGCGCCCGCCTCCGAGACCACGACCTTGGTGAGCTTCAGCTCCGGGTGCGCCTTCATCAGGTCCGCGGCCAGCCGGTCGGTCTCCCGCGAGGCGGTGCCATTGCCGATGGCGATCAGCTCGACCCGGTGCGCCGCCGCCAGCCGGGCGAGGGCCGCGATCGACTCCTCCCACCGGCTGCCCCCGGTCCCCGAGGGGGCCGTCCCTGACGGCCCTGTTCCCAACGGCAGCGGCCCTCCGGCCGTTCGCCGTTTCAGATCGTGCGGGTGGATCGTCTCCGTCACGACCGGCTTGCCGGTCGCGTCCACCACGGCCACCTTGACGCCGGTGCGGAAACCGGGGTCAAGGCCCATCGTCGGCCTGGCCCCCGCGGGCGCGGCGAGCAGCAGGTCACGCACGTTGCCAGCGAACACGGCGACCGCCTCGTCCTCCGCCCGCTGCCACAGCCGCATCCGCAGATCGGCGCCGAGATGGACCAGGATGCGGGCCCGCCAGGCCCGGCGGACCGTCTCGGCCAGCCAGCGGTCGGCCGGGCGGCCCTGGTCAGCGACACCGAAATGCCGCGCGATGATCGCTTCGTAGTCGCTGCGGTCGCCCTCGCCTCGGGACGCGCCGTCCGCCGGCGCTTCCTGCGGATCCAGGTCGAGATCGAGGATCTCCTCCTTTTCGCCGCGGAACATCGCCAGGATGCGGTGCGACGGCAGCCGGGTGAACGGCTGCGCGAACTCGAAGTAGTCCGCGAAGTTGGCGCCGGAGTCCTGCTGGCCATCGCGCACCCGGGAGACAAGCCGGCCCCGCGACCACATCCGCTCCCGCAGCGCGCCGATCAGGTCGGCGTGTTCCGCGAAGCGCTCGGTGAGGATCGCGCGCGCTCCTTCGAGAGCGGCCGCCTCGTCGGGCACTCCATTCTCCGCGTTCAGGTAAGCCCCCGCGGCTGCGTGCGGATCAGCCGTGGGGTCGCCGAGGAGCTGGTCGGCCAGCGGCTCAAGCCCCGCCTCGCGGGCGATCTGCGCCTTCGTCCGGCGCTTCGGCTTAAAGGGCAGGTAGATGTCCTCCAGGCGCGCCTTGGAATCCGCCGCGAGGATCAGCGCTTCGAGCGCCTCGTCCAGCTTGCCCTGGGAGCGGATCGACTCCAGGATCGCGCCGCGCCGTTCGTCAAGCTCTCGCAGGTATCTCAGCCGCTCCTCCAGGGTGCGGAGCTGCGCGTCGTCAAGGGTGCCAGTGGCCTCCTTGCGGTACCGGGCGATGAAGGGGACGGTCGCCCCGCCGTCGAGGAGTTCGACGGCCGCCGCCACCTGGCCTTCGCGGACGCCAAGTTCCTTGGCGATCCTGCGGTGAACCGGCGGCAGACCGGGAGCCTGGATGGGCGTAGTCACGATGCTGGTCCGCCTTCCGGTTGACTGTGCTGGCCGATCGTCAGCCGGGCGCGCGGCGGCACGCCGGCCACCGCGCCGCTGAGGCTCACCAGAGCATTGTGCCGCGCCCACCTGGCCACGATCGACCACCCTGGGCGCCCTCGCCGGTATGCGGGGCGAGAGGTTCGGCGCCAGGAACGATGCTCGCGATGAGCGGTTAGGCCGTCGCCGCTACTGGGAACGACCTGGTCATGCTGTTTGCGGCGTGCTCTCGCGCACCTTCTCGCCCGCCATCGGCGCGGTGAGGGTGCCGCTGCCCTCCCGCCTGCATGGGGCCGACCGGCGGATACCGGCCAGCCGGCCTTACCGTAGCGCCGAGTCGCGGTCCGCCCGGCCGGGCTCCCATCCAGTAACGATCACCATCGACGTCGAGCATCCGGGGCCGGTGGTCCCGGACGATTTCGCGGGGCTGAGTTTCGAACGGGGGCCGCTCAATCCCGGCAACGCCGGAGTGGCAGGCTACCTGTTCAGCCCGGCCAACAGCTCGCTTGTCACCCTCTTCCGCAATGTGGGCTTGCGCAACCTGCGGATCGGCGGGGGGTCGGTGGATGATTTTGTCCCGGCGGGCACCGGCAGTGACGGCTTCACCGGAATCGACAATTTGTTTGGCTTTGCCGCCGTGGCCGGGGTAAAGGTCATCTACACACTCCGCCTGCTTAACCCCAGCTCAAAGCCAATCAGTGAGCTGAAAGCGGTCAATGCCCAGGCCGCCCGGTATATCTGGCATCACTACCGGGAGAATGTGGCCAGCTTCGCCATTGGGAACGAGCCGGACTGGCACGCATACCATACCTATCCGGGCCATCCGTTTGACCCGGCGATCTATGAGGAGACCCCGGGGGTACCGGGCAGTGCGTTCCCGTCCTACCTGGCCAACTGGCGGAGCTTCGCCCACGCTGTCGGAGATGCAGCGCCCCGGGCGCCGTTGTCGGGGCCAGACACCGGGGCCTACAGTACGCTGACCTTCACCCCCGACGCTGAAAACGGCGTGTCGTGGACGCAGCGGTTCGCCCGCGATGAAAGGCATGCTGGCCGCATAGCGGACATCACTCAGCATTACTACGTGGGCGGAGACCCGGGGGACACAAGCGCTCAGCAGGCGATCGGCAATATGCTATCCCCCGAATGGGTGACCGGTACCGCGATCGGGAGCCAGCCCACGGGCACCACGTACAGCCCCTATCCATGGTTTTACGCCAGCAATCTCGCTCGGGTGGTCGCGGCTGGCCTGCGCTACCGGCTCACCGAATCGAATGATTACCTCACCGGCGTCCCGGGAGCGAGCAATGCGTTTGCCTCGGCGCTGTGGGCGCTGGACTACCTCCACTGGTGGGCAGCACACGCGGCCGCGGGCGTGAATTTCCACAACAAGCAGTGGCTCTGCACCGACACGATCGTGCCCGATCCTGCCACGACCGCCGGCGGCTATGCGATCACCCCGAAGGGATACGGCATAGCAGCGTTCACCCTGGGCTCGGCGGGCCAGGTCAAGCCCGTTGCGATCGGGAATGCGGACGGCATCAACCTGACCGCCTATTGCATCGGCAGCGCTGGCGTGCATTACGTCACGATCATCAACAAGACACAGGGGGCGGAGGCCGCGGATGCGGCTGTAACGATCGTCCCCTCCGGCCCGGGACCGCAGGGCGCGGAGATCATGATTCTCGCCGGCGGCCAGCCGGGGGACGCCACGGGTGCCAGTGCCACGCTCGGCGGCGCAGCGATCACCGGCGACACCCCCTGGGACGGGACATGGTGCACCCTGCCCGCCGACCCGCGCGCGGGAATCCACGTGATCGTCAGGGCCACAACCGCCGCCATCCTCAAGATCCATAGCGAGGGCTGATCGACCCGGACGCCAGCCACGGCTGACCGGAGGCCATCTTCCAGGAGGGGAAGGAAGGACGCTGGCGGATTCATGGCCCGATACCGATGAATACTGGCCGTAGGCCTGGTCTATTCAGACAGAGAGCCTGTGAAAGGTTGTGACGATGCCCGACAGCGCGGTCAAGCAAGAGTTCCTGCCCCGGGCCGAGCCGTACCGGCGCGAGCTGCTCGCGCACTGTTACCGGATGCTCGGCTCGGTGCACGACGCCGAGGATCTCGTGCAGGAGACCTACCTGCGCGCCTGGCGAGCCTACGAGCGGTTCGAGGAGCGGTCGTCGCTGCGTACGTGGCTCTACCGGATCGCCACGAGTGCCTGCCTGACCGCGCTGGAGAGCCGCAGCCGCCGGCCGCTGCCCACCGGGCTCGGCGCCCCAAGTTCCGACCCTGAGGGAGAACTGGCCCAGCAGCCGGAGGTGCCGTGGCTGGAGCCGATCCCTGACGCCATGGTGGCGGGCGAAGCGGCGGATCCCGCCGCGATCGTCGTCTCGCGGGACAGCATCCGGCTCGCCCTCATCGCCGCGCTGCAGCACCTGCCACCGCAGCAGCGCACCGTGCTGATCCTCAAGGAGGTCCTGAACTGGCCGGCGGCGCAAGTCGCTGAACTGCTCGGCACCACGACCGCCGCCGTGAACAGCTCGCTCCAGCGCGCCCGCGCGCAGATCAGCCAGGTCGCTCCGACCCAGGATGAGGTGGCTGAACCCAGCACCGCCGAGCAGCGGGAACTGCTCCAGCGGTACGTCGCGGCCTTCGAGGATTATGACGTGGCCGCGCTCGTGGAACTGTTCAGCGCGGACGCGGTCTGGGAGATGCCGCCGTTTACCGGCTGGTACCAGACGCCCGCGGACATCGGCCGTCTCGTCGCGACCCAGTGTCCCGCCAAGACCCGGGGTGACCTGCGGCTGCTCCCGACCGAGGCCAATGGGCAGCCCGCCTTCGGCATGTACCTGCGGGACGAGTCCGGCCAGTACCAGGCCTTCCAGCTGCAAGTCGTGCACATCACCGCGGCTCGCATCGACCACGTGGCGGCGTTCTTCGACGTCTCGCTGTTCGCCACGTTCGGCCTCCCGGCCGTCCTCCCGGCGCGGTCATGACCACGCGCCGGGCGGCGGTGCTGTTCGGCGCGGTAGGACTGCTCGAACGGGCGATCAGTTACACCCTCGGCAACCTACCCAACGGAACTTCGGCCGCCTGGTCCCAGCCGACGCCCTGCCGGGAATGGGATCTGGCTGCCCTGCTGGCCCACATGAGCGACTCCCTCGTCGCCCTCCGGGAGGCCGGCGACGCGGGCCGGGTCGCGCTCAGCCCGGCCATCGAGCACGGTATTGGCGAGCACGGCCACCCGGGGACCGACCCCGTCTCGGCGCTGCGGGCCCAGGCTGGCCAGGTCCTCGGCATGTGGGCGGACACGGATGCCGACCGGGTCTCGGTGGGCGGCTGCCCGGTGTCCACGAGCATCGTCACGAGCGTCGGGGCGGTGGAGATCGCCGTGCACGGCTGGGACGTGGCCCAGGCCTGCGGGCGCCCCCGGCCGATCCCGCCGCAGCTCGCGGAAGAACTGCTGGGGCTCGCACCGCTGCTCGTCACGGACGCCGACCGGCCGGCCCGGTTCGCGGCGCCGGTCGCCGTGCCGGCCGATGCCAGCCCCGGCGACCGGCTCATCGCCTTCCTGGGGCGCGAGCCCCGGTGAGCCTTCCTGGCCGCGAGCCCCCGGTGAGGCAGCCGCAATCCGCCCTGATCACTCCGACGAGTGCGGCAGGAACTCCTGGACCTTGGTCTTCACGCCCTCCTTGATGACGCCCCAGCGGTCTTCGTCGCCGTGCAGCATGGCCTTCGCGGCGTCCTTGGCCTGCTCGAAGGTGGCGTGCGGCGGGATCGGCGGGATGTTGGGGTCGCACCTGACGTCGAGCACGGTGGGCCGGTCCGCGGCCAGCGCCATGTCCCAGGCGGGCCCCACCTGGTCGGGCTTGTTGACGTAGATGGCCTGCAAGCCGAGGCTGGCGGCGAAGGCCGCGTAGTCAACGTCGGGCAGAATCTGGGACTCGGTGAACTTCGGTGCGCCTTCCATCGCCCGCATTTCCCACGTGACCTGGTTGAGGTCGTCGTTGTGGAGGATCGCGATGATCAAACGCGGATCAGCCCATTCCTCCCAGTAGTGCTTGACGGTGATCAGCTCAGCGAGGCCGTTCATCTGCATCGCCCCGTCGCCCTCGAAGACGATCACCGGGCGGTCCGGGTGGCCGAACTTCGCCCCGATCCCGTAGGGCACGCCGGGGCCCATGGTGGCGAGGTTGCCGGACAGGGAGCCGCGGATGTCGCCGTGGAACTTCAGCTGCCGCGCGTACCAGTTCGCCGATGATCCCGAGTCCGCGGCGACGATCGCGTTGCTGGGCAGCCGGGCCGACAGCTCGTGGAACAGCCGCATCGGGTTGATCGGGTCGGCCTCCACCATGGCCTCGGCCTCCATGACCTCCCACCAGCGCGCGACCTTGGACTCGATGCCCTCGCGCCAGGACCGGTCCTCCTGGCGCTTCAGCAGCGGGATCAGCGCCCGGAGCGTGGCCGCCGCGTCGCCGACCAGGTTGACCTCGTACGGGTAGCGCAGCCCGATCATCTTGCCGTCGATCTCGATCTGGACCCCGCGGGCCTGGTCGAACGCGGGCAGGAACTGGGTGTAGGGGAAACTGGACCCGACGGTGAGCAGCGTGTCGCAGTCCTTCATCAGCTCGTAGCTGGGCCGGGTACCGAGCAGGCCGATGGAGCCGGTGACGTAGGGCAGCTCGTCGGACAGCACGTCCTTGCCCAGCAGCGGCTTGGCCACGCCCGCCCCCAGCAGTTCGGCCACCTGCTCCAGCTCGGCCCGGGCGCCGCGGGCCCCCGAGCCGGCCAGGATCGCGACCTTGCTGCCCGCGTTGAGGACCTCGGCCGCCCGGCGGATGGCCGCGTCATCCGGAACCGTGGTCGGCCAGTCCACGCCGATGCTGGAGGGAACCATCTTGAACGCGTGCGTCGGCGCTGAGTACGGAAGTTCCTGGACATCCGCGGGGATGATGATGGCCGTCGGGGCCCGCTCGGTGAGCGCCACCCGGATGGCCCGGTCGAGCACGTTGGGCAGCTGCTCGGGGACGGTGACCATCTGCACGTACTCGCTGGCCACGTCCTTGTACAGGCTGAGGAGGTCGGCCTCCTGCTGGTAGGAGCCGCCCATCGCGGACCGGTTGGTCTGCCCGACGATCGCCACCACCGGGACGTGATCGAGTTTCGCGTCATAGAGCCCGTTGAGCAGATGGATGGCGCCTGGGCCCGAGGTGGCCATGCAGACGCCGACGCGACCGGTGAACTTCGAGTAGCCGACCGCCTCGAAGGCGCTCATTTCCTCGTGCCGGGCCTGGACGAACTTCGGCTGGTTGCCGGCCCGGCCCCAGGCGGCCAGGATGCCGTTGATCCCGTCCCCCGGGTAGGCGAAGACCTTATCCACGTTCCAGGCGCGCAGGCGTTCCAGCAGGTAGTCGCCAACAGTTGGTGCGGCCATTGTCTATTTCCTCCTCGGGTAGTGGTCTGGCCGGGCCCGGCGTCAACTGACGCCGGCGGCCATGCGGTCGGCGGCGCGGGCGGCGACGGCCATGATGGTCAGCGCCGGGTTGGCGCTGCCCTGGGTCGGCAGCACGCTGCCGTCGGCGATAAAGAGGTTGGGCACCGCGAAGGTGCGGCAGTCGCCGTCCACGACGCCGCTGTGCTCGTCGGCGGCCATCCGGGCGCCCCCGACGAGGTGGGCGTAGCGCTTGATGGTGATCACCTCATCGGCCCCGGCCCCGTGCAGAATGTCTTCCATGACCCCTTGCGCGGCGCTCATCAGCTGACTGTCGTTGTCGCACTGGGAGTAGGAGAAGTGAGCAACGGGCAGGCCGTGCCGGTCTTTTTCGTCGGCGAGGATGACCCGGTTGCCCGGCAGCGGCAGGAACTCACACAGCGCGCCCAGGCACGACCAGTGCACATAGTCGCTCATGTACTCGCGCAGCGCCTGGCCCCAGTGCCCCTGCGCGGCAACGTGCTCGGCCCAGGTGATGGGCAGCGGCGAGATGGTCTGGATGGAGAACCCGCGCTTGTAGGGCTTCGCCGGGTCGGTCTCGTAGAACTCTTCGCTGCTGACCTCCGGCGGCGGCGCCTTGTACATCCGGACCTCGGCGTCGAAGCGGCCGGCCGTCTGCGGCGCGCCCTGGACCATCAGGTAGCGGCCGACCTGATCGAAGTCGTTGCAGAGACCGTCGGGAAACCTCGGCGACGCGGAGTTCAGCAGCAGCCTCGGCGTCTCGATCGAGTAACCGGCCACCGCGACGGCCGCCGCCCGCTGGAAATGCGGCACTCCGCCGCGGACGTAGTGCACGCCCGCGGCCCGGCCGGTGCGCTCATCGACCTCGATGCTGGTGACCATGGAGTCCGCCCGGACCTCGCCGCCGTGCGCGAGGGCGTCGGGGATGTGCGTGATCAGCGGGGACGCCTTCGCGTTGACCTTGCAGCCCTGCAGGCAGAACCCGCGGTAGATGCAGTGCGGGCGGTTGCCGAAGCGGCCGTTGGTGATCGCGACCGGGCCGACTTTCGCGGTGATGCCCACCGCCGCCGCCCCGCGCAGGAACACCTCACCGTTGCCGCCGACCGGGTGCGGGCGGTGCGGGTATCCATGCGGGTCCCCCCACGGCCACCGCTCGCCGGCGACCGGCAGTTCCTCCTCGATGTCGGCGTAGTAGGGCTGGAGGTCCGGGTAGCTGATCGGCCAGTCCGCGCCGACTCCGTCCCGGCGATGCGTCTCGAAGTCGCTCGGGTGGAAGCGGGGCGTGTAGCCGGCGTAGTGCACCATGGACCCGCCGACGCCCCGGCCCGAGTTGTTCGAGCCGAGCGGCACCGGATCAGTGCCGTCGATCACCCGCGGCTCGGTCCAGTACAAGTGGTGCGAGCCGGCCTCGTCGCTGACCCAGTCCGCATCGGGATCCCAGAACGGCCCGGCGTCCAGGCCGACCACCCTCCAGCCGCGGCGGGCCATCCGCTGCAGCAGGGTGGATCCCCCCGCGCCGCAGCCCACCACGACCAGGTCAACCTCGTCGGTGTCGGCGAACCGGCGCATGTCGCGGCGCAGCCGGTGGTTGGTGCGGGTACCGTCGTTCGGCAGCAGCCACGCGGACTCGTTGCGCTCGCGGACGCTGGCCATCAGGCTCCCTCCCGCACCGGGTCGTCCGCCGGGCTGACGTCACGGACCTCGAACGGCTCACGCGCGTCGACGCCGCGGTGCTTGTACCCACGGGGGTAAGCCGGGCCGGGAAAGCCGATCTCGGTCCAGGCCGAGGGGTGGGCATAGAACGCGGTGCAGGCATAACGGGTCCACAGGCTCCACACGTGCCCAGCGCTGCGGCCGTGCCAGTCCCCGGAGCCAAGATCCTGGACCGCCTGGATGAGGGTGTCCTGATCGGCGGCGTCGCATTTCGCGAAGCCCCAGGAGAACTTGGCGTGGGCGTCGGCGTCCAGGTGGTGCAGGGAATCCCGCCACGCCTGCCCGTCTTCCGGCATGTCGGCGTACCGCCAGCCGTCAGTCTCGGCTTCAGCCAGCCGTGCGTTAACGAACGAGGCCACCGGCACCAGCGGATCTGGGTCCTGGCCCAGGAGACGATCGCAGAGCGCGATCGCGATGGCCTCTTCATCCGGGGTGAAAAACCGCATGTCAGAGGGCAGGCTGAGGCGCGACAAAACGACCCCCGCCGTGGCCTGGTCCCAGTGCCCGGCCTGGGCCGCCGCGTCGAACCCCGGGAACCTTCCGCCGCCGCCGGCTGGCTCGCTGGCCGTGCCGCTCACTTTTCGCGCCGCAGGATCGCGGCCAGCAAGCCCATGCCGCCCACCATGGTGACCAGCAACGGGGCCAGCAGCGGTGGTCCCATCTCCATGTTGTAGCGGGCGTTGGACCAGCCGCCTGGCTTCTGCGCGATGCCCCGGGCGTGCAGATAAGTACCCTGCAGGCCGTTGGCGACGATGGCCGCCGAGGCGATCGGGAGCGCGGTCTTGGCCATCCGGCGGCTGAAGAAGCCGGCGATGCCCGCCGCCGCGCCGATCGGGCCGAGGGTCACGGGCAGCCACATCATCTTGTTGCCGAAGCTGGCGCTGTCGTGCTCGAAATAGATCTCCGCGGCCGTGACCAGCGCCCCCGCCGCCGTCAGCGCCGACAGACTGCGCTCGAAGCGGCCCGTTTCTACGTTGCGGATCATCCGGTCGATGCCGTGCGCCGCCTCCGGCACGCTGCGCTGAGACATGTCCTGTGTCCTTCCGGTCGTCTGGGCCGGTCATCCGGGCCGGTCATCCACGGGTACCTGCGCCATGGGATGCCCAGGCCAGGGAGCTTTGCGTGGTCGCCCGCCTGCCGCTTCCCCGGCATGCCGCCCGCAAACGGGTGCTACATCCACCGGCGGTACTTGGGGCGCGAGGAGCGCTTCCATACCGGCCGCGCCTCGTCCTGGAGGTGCAGCGCGTCGTGGGCGTCGCGTTCATACAGCAGGCCGTAGCTAAACGCGTTCTCGCCCGCGAGGTGGGCACTCACGCCCAGTTCCCGGTCCACCGCGCGGGCGACGACCGTGTCCTGATGATCGCCGAGCACCGACTGAAGCGCCTTCATCCGCTTGGTGTACCGGCCGGCGTCGCGGCCGAGTGCCGGGGTGACGGCCTCCCCCGCGTACCGGGCCCGCTTGGCGGCCTTGCGCGCCTCATGCAGGGCGATGTCCCGGGCGGGGCCGGACGGCGCCGACCAGACATGACCCATCCGCCGCGCCACCCGCCGGTAGCTGCGGGCGTTCATGGCGGGCAGGACCTTCCCGGCCGGCCTGGTGGCCTGGGCGGTCAGCGGCGGGTCGGCGAGCAGCTGATCCAGGGCGTCCAGCATGGCGAAGTAGCGCCGCGAGTCCAGGGTGTCCAGCAGGTTCGTCCGGGCCGCTGCCTCGAGCGCGGCGAAGTGGCCCCGAATCCGCGCCTGGACCGGGCCCAGCAGGAGTTCGGCGGGGATCTCCCGCGCCCGGCGCTCCATGCGGGCATCCAGCACCTCGGCATCCCGGGCCTCACCGAGCACACCGCCGAGCCACTTCAGCTCCGCGCTGAGCCACCGGGTGTCCGGCCGGCGCAGGACTTGCCCGAACGCCTGGAGCGTGCTGCGCAGCCTACGGCTGGCGACCCGCATCTGGTGCACCGCGTCTGGCTCGTTCCTGCGCACCATCGGGTCCATCGATTTCACCGCGTCCACCTGCGTGCGCAGGTAGCCCAGCACGACGTCGCCGGCGGGTGAGTGCCTGGTCAGCCTGGGGCGGGCCCGGGTCCGGATCAGCCGGCCAGGGCGCGCTCGAGCTTGGCGCTGCGGCGGGCGCGGCGGAGCCCGCTGCGGCGCAGCCGCTCGTCGGCCGCGTCGAGCAGCTTCTGGCCGCCACCGGTCAGCTCTACTTCGACCTCCCCCCAGCTGGAGATCGTGGTGGAATCGCCCAGCGTCTCAGCGGACACCTCGTCGGCGACCAGTTCGGCCAGGGAGACCCCGCCGCGGTCCAGCAAGAGCCGCCGGCGCCGTCTGGTCCTGATGATCGCCACCGGCATGAGCGGCTCACCGCGGGTATGCACCCGCACCAGCGCGGCCAGCTCGTCGGGCACAGCAGATCCGGCGCTGCCGCCATGGGACAGCGGGACCTGGATCTCCCGGCGGGACTGACCGCCGGCCGGCAGCTTCAGATGCCACCCGGGATCGCTTCCCCCGCGGCGCCGCCGCAGCGTGATTCCCGCGCGGATCAGGCGCAGATCAGCCGTGTCGTAGTAGTCGGCTTCCAGGGTCTGCTCCTCTGGATCAGACTCAGCGGCAACCCGCGGCAGATCCTCCAGCGGCGGCAGCACCGTGCCGGCCGGTGCCTCGTACTTGAACTCGATCTCATCAACGGTCGTGGCCATGCAGATGCCCTACCCGCGTGACACCACCTAATCGGGAGTTCGGCTTACCACGACTTATGACCATCATCTCGTCCCTTTCGTTACGGTTTGTCCGCACCTAAAGCGAAGAGTCGAAGCGATCATGGAATTGGGCGGGGGGCATGGAGGTCACCGGACGTCGGGAGCCTGGACCCGACTAGATTGCTAGCCTAACTAGTAAGGCGTAGTATCTAGTCGTGACCGAGATCCGGTGGCCGGGTGACTGGCTTCGCGGCGTCCTTGAACTGTGCGTCCTTGGCGCACTGGCTGACGGGCCGACCTACGGCTACGCCATCGCCCAGCGCCTGGCCGAAGCCGGCCTGGGCTCCGTGCGGGGCGGCACCTTGTATCCGCTGCTGACGAGGTTGCAGGCCGATGGGCTCCTGGAGTCCTCGTGGCATGCGGGCGAGGGTGGACCGGGTCGCAAGTACTTCAGGCTGACCGCGGACGGCAGGCAGGAGCTGGCCAGCCGTGCCACGCAATGGGGCCACTTCGTCGAGGCGACGCGGCAACTGCTGCCCTGTCCCCAGGAGGTTCGATGATCACCCGCCGGTGGCTGATGGACGAATGGCGCGACACCTTCGCCACCCAGACGCGGCTGCACGGGTTACCCGGCCCCGTCATCGGCGAAGCTCTGGCCGAGATCGACGCGCACTGCGCCGACGCTGGGCAAACCCCAGCGGAAGCGTTCGGGGATCCAGTGGACTACGCCGCCACGCTGGCCCGCGACCTGCGGCCAGCCATTTCCAGGCCGGGCCGCGCATGGATGGGCGGGCTGAGGGCGGCAGCGACCCTGGTCGGCATCATGTGCTTGCTACCTGGTGCCGATGCGGTCGTGCGCAACAGCCCCGGAGTCATTACCGCAGGCCAGCTCGCCAGCGCTGCGGCAGGCGCGGCCGCGGTAGCGTTCATCGCCGCTGTGGTCCTGCGCCCAGGCCAGCGTGACCTCGCCCGGCGGCTTGGCCCCGCGGTGGCCGCGGGGCTTGTCCTGATCATGTGTCCCCAGCTCATCTGGCAGCACGTCATGATCCACGCCTCCGGCTGGGGTCTTCTCACCGCTGGCGTTCTGTTGCTGTCACGAGCCTGGTGGCCAGGGGTCCCGGCTCGGCTCGGGGCGGACCGGATAATCGACCCCCGGAGCGGCCGGGAACCCTTCAGCCCGCCGCGCCCGCTCTTCGCCGCTATTCGGTGGGGCCTGCCCGCGGCGCTGCTGTGCGCCCTGCTCCTCATCGTGCTCCTCCCCGCACCGCCACACTGACGGCGCTGACCGCTCGCTAACGCCGCCATCGATGTGACATCGATAGGCATGAGCGCAATCGATGTCACATCGATGGCGTTAGACGTCGGCCCGGCCGGGCGGTGAGCAGGGCATCCCCGACAGACCGCGACGGCGCGCGATCACACAGCTTCGGAGAGTCAAGATCTACAATACGGACATGGCGCGTTCCATGTGGTCGGGATTTCTGAGCTTCGGGCTGGTCAGTGTCCCCGTAGGCCTGTACACAGCCACGGCTGACCAGACGGTTCATTTCAACCAGCTGCACAAGGGCACGTCGAATCGGATCCGCTACAAGAAGGTCGATGAGGTCACCGGCGACGAGGTGTCGAACGCCGACATCGTGAACGGGTTCGACCTCGGCGGCGGGGAGTACGTCGTCGTCACGCGGGAGGAACTGAAAGAGGTCGCCCCGGGCAAGTCGGAGACCATCGAGATCAGCGACTTCGTCAACCTTGACCGCATCGACCCGGTGCATTTCCGGGCGACCTACTACCTCGCGCCACGGGGAAAGGGCGCGGACCGCGCCTACGCGCTGCTCCGGCAGGCCATGCGCGAGACGGGCAAGGTCGGCATCGCCACCCTCGTGCTCCGGGACAAGGAGCACCTTGTGGCCGTGCGGCCCGGTGAGGATGTCTTGATCCTGGAGACGATGTATTTCGCCGACGAGATCCGCACACCGAGCGAGGAACTCGAATCCCTGCCGCAGGACGTCACCTTCGCGGGACGGGAGCTCGAGGTGGCGAAGAAGCTCGTCGAGTCGCTCTCGGTGGAGTGGTCCCCGGAGGATTATCACAACACCTACCGCGCGCGGGTCCAGGAACTGATCGATCGCAAGCGCGAAGGGCATGCGGTCGTCTTCGAGGCCGAGCCGCGCCCGAAGTCCAACGTCATTGACCTCATGGCGGCCCTTGAGGCATCCGTCGCCAAGAGCGGCCAGGCGCGGGCGGCGGCGGAAACCGCTGGCTCGGCGGAGACCACCGAACCGCCGAATGATGAGCCGGACACGCCCGCCAGATCGGCGCCGCGGCAGAACCTGGCCGGGATGACGAAGGCGGAACTGCTGGCGCGCGCCGCCGACCTGGACGTCCAGGGACGCTCGAAGATGACCAAGCCTGAGCTCATCCAGGCGATCGCCGACGCGGAGACGCCGAAGCGGCCGGGCCGGAAGATTTCTTAGGTATCGGCCCGGCCGCCGGCCCGGCCAGCGGCAGACTGTCGCCCCCTGGTGATACATCAGAAGGGTGAAAGGAGCCCTCATGCCCAAGCCAGTCCTGATCATCAAGGCGTGCGCCGAATGCGACCAGGACCTTGAGCACTGCCACGGGACGGCGATCGTGCACTTCGACGGCTCGGGCGATTGCGCCGAGGACGCAGACTGCCGCCTGGCCGCGGAGCTTCATCTCTTCGTGATCTCGTGCGCCGAGGTGGACTGCGACTGCGGTGGGGTCCTGCCCGGGACGGGCTGGCCCCGGGAGCAGGCCGCGGCGTCCTGAGCGGGCGGCGGGCGCCTAGGCCAGCGGCGCGAAGAGATCCCCGCGGCGCTCCACGCGGCTGAGAACCTCGGCCGGCGCGAAGCGCAGCCGACCGGGATCGCCGCTGCGCTCGCAGTCCCGCACCTCATCCCAGGTGACCGGCGTCGAGACGGACGGCTCGGCGACGCCGCGCAGCGAGTAGACGGCGACCGTCGTCTTGGCCGGATGGTTCTGGCTCCAGTCGATCAGCACCCGGCCCCGGCGCAGCGATTTTGTCATGTTCGTCACGACCAGTTCGGGGTGCTCTTCCTCGATCGCCTGGGCAACGCCGAAAGCGCGGTCCCGGGCCGCGTCCGATTCGGTCCGCGCCGGCAGCTTGGCGTAAACCTGAAGGCCCTTGGAGCCGCTGGTCTTGGCCACCGGCTCGCGGCCCCGGCCGGCCAGATGGCCGGAGATCCACATCGCGACGCGGCAGCACTCCACGATCGACGTTCCCGGCCCCGGGTCGAGGTCGAAGACGAGATGATCGGGCCGGCCGGGAACCGGACCCCGCCGCCCGGCGTGCCAGAGCGGCACATGGAATTCGATGGCCGCCAGGTTCGCCGCCCAGATCAGGGTCGGCATGTCTGCCACGACCGCATATTCGACGTCTTCGCCTGGGGAACCGCGGCCGCGGCCGTTGCCGGACGTGGGGACCGTGATGGTCCGGACCCATTCCGGCGCATGTGAGGGCACATGCTTCTCAACGAAAGACTTGCTGCTGACGCCGTCAGGAAACCGGCGGAACGTGACCGGCCGGTCCTTCAGGTGAGGCAGCATCACCGCGGCGACCCTGGCGTAGTAGTCGAGAACCGCTGCCTTGGTGAAGCCGCTGGCCGGATAGAGCACCTTGTCGAGGTTCGACAGCGACAGGCGCCGGCCGTCCACCTCGGTCTCGACGCGCTCAGGGCTCATCCGTGACCTCCCTGGGATCCTTGTCGGGCCGGAGGCCGCGCCAGGAGGCGTGGCGAAGGTGGCCGTCCTCAGTCCGGTCGCCGTACCGGACCTCGCCCACGACCGCGGGCCGGACGAAATGCGCCAGCGCCGCCACGGCCGGGTCGACTGGGGTGGAGAACGGGCTGGTCTTCCTGGCCAGGGGCTCGAGGCGGCGCAGGATTGCCCGGCGTTCCTGCTCACCGAAGCCAGTACCTACCTTGCCTACGTAACGCAAGCCATCCCCTCCCGGTATCCCCAGCAGCAGCGCGCCGAGTTCACCTGATCGCTGTCCGTTGCCGGCTGTCCACCCGCCGATGACCACCTCCTGGGTCCGGTCAACCTTCACCTTGACCCACTCGCCGCTGCGCCGTCCAGGACGATACGGCGAATCCCGGCGCTTGGCGACGATGCCTTCGAGGCCACGCTGCTCGGCGGCGGCGAGCACGTCAGCGCCGGGCACGTCACGGAACGAGTCGCCGGTCGCGAGCGACCCGCGGGCCAGGCCGAGAGACTCCAGGCGCTGGCGGCGCTCGTCGTAGGACAGCTCGAGCAGCGACTGGCCGTCGAGATGCAGCACGTCGAAGACGACATAGCTGACGGGGACCTGGCGTGCCTTCCTGGTGATCTCGGCACTGCCCGACAGATGCATGCGCTGCTGCAACTGGCCGAAGCTAGGCCGCCCGTCGGGGCCGAGCGCGATGACTTCCCCGTCGAGGACCGCGGGACGCGCCCCAAGCTGCTCCCCGGCCTCGCGCAGCTCAGGATATCTGGCCGTGATGTCCGTGCCGCTCCGGCCGAGAGCCCGGACCCGGCCCCCCTCGACATAGACGACGGCCCGTATGCCATCCCACTTGACCTCGTAAGCCCACCCCGCGTCGCCGGATGGCAGCGATCCGGCCACCGCGAGCATGGGCGCGAGCCGGTCGGGAGGCGGCGCGAAGCCCTCCGGGGCGGGATCCATCCGGTGGATCATCCAGTTCTTCCCCCGGGTCGCGAACAGGACGTAACGGCCACGGGCTTTCGAGCCGTGCAGTACGACCTTGACCTCCGTGTCGGTCCACTTCTCGAGTTCGTACTCACCGTGATCCCAGATGCTCACGTGGCCGCCGCCGTACTCGCCCTTCGGGATGTCACCTTGGAAGCCTCCGTACTCAAGCGGATGGTCTTCGGTGTGGACGGCGAGATGATTCGTGGCCGGGTCTTCCGGGATCCCCTTCGGCAGCGCCCACGACACGAGGACCCCGTCGTGCTCGAGGCGGAAGTCCCAGTGCAGCGCCCGCGCATGGTGCTCCTGGATGACAAACACCGGCCGGCCGTCTCCGCGTGGGCGGGAGCGCGCCGTCTCCATCGGCTCCGGGGTCCTGGCCGGATCGCGCTTGGCTCGGTAGGCACCGAGCGGGCTTTCCTCAGCCATGGCGGACGACACCTGACAGCTCCATTCGGCGCCTCCTTCGCTGCCGCCAGCCCCCCACGAATGCCCCGCTTCTGGCTGGCCAAACGGGCGCGGCCCTCCCCTGGCCACGATCGATGCCGACAATCCGGATAAGCCGCCGCGGCCCGGGCAGATGGTCAACGGTAGACGACGGAGCCGGCCGGAGAGGGAAGGGCATGCCAACTGGGGCACCTGAGGGTGGCTGCGCGATTTTCGACGTGGACGGAACGCTGCTCGACACCAACTACCTGCACATAGCGGCCTGGTGGGAGGCGTTCAGGGAAAGAGGGCTCGACATCCGCTCGGCCGACGTCCACCGGGCGCTGGGCCAGGATTCGACCGCTTTGGTCGAGGCGGTCATCGGCCGCGGCGACGACGCCGTCATCGAAGCCCACAGCCGGCACTTTGCCCCCTACCTCGGTCGGCTGCGGCCGCTGCCCCAGGCCGCCGACCTGCTCAGGGCCATCGCCGGGTGGGGCGCCCAGGTGGTCCTGGCCACCAGCGCGAAGCCGGACGAACTGGACCTGATGCTCGCCGCCTTGAACGCCGGCGACGCGATCAGCGAGGTTCTCAGCTCGGCTGACGTGGACAAGGCCAAGCCGGAGCCGGACATGATCCAGGCCGCTCTCGATGCGGTGGGCGCTGACCCGGCGCGCTGCGTCATGGTCGGCGACGCCGTCTGGGACGTCCTCGCCGCCAGCCGCGCGGGAGTCCCATGCGTCGGCCTGCTCACTGGCGGCATCAGCGAGCAGGAACTGCGCGACGCCGGGGCCGCCGCCATTTACGCCGACCCGGCGGCACTGCTCAGCGATCTGGCCGCCAGCCCGCTCAGCCGGTGCGCCGTCGCCACCCGCTGACAGATCAATGGGCTCTGGGCTGGACGGCCCGGATAGGGTCAGTGACCGCAGTGTGTCTGTGTGCACGCGACGCGTTCTGGAGCAGCCGATGCCTACCCCCAGCGAACTGCGGGCCATCAACCACGCGGTCATCGAGGAATTCCGCGCGAACAACGGCCAGGTCACGAGCGAGAGGCTCAAGGACGTGCCCCTCGTCCTGCTGACCACCATCGGGGCCAGGACCGGGCGGCCTCACACGGTGCCGCTGGCGTACTTCGCCGACGGTCCCGGCCGCATTGTCTTGTGGGCGTCGGCCCTGGCCGCGCCCGCGCATCCGGCCTGGTACCACAACCTGGTCGCCAACCCGCAGGTAACCATCGAACTCAGCCCTCGCCCCCACGTGGTGGAGTGCGTCAGCGGCACGGCCAGCACGGCAACGGGCGCCGAGCGGGACCGGCTCTTCGGCATCCTCAGCAGCACCCGGCCGGAGATCGCCGCGCACCAGGACAGCGCCGGCCGTGAGATACCACTGGTCGTTATCGGTTACCAGCAGTGAGAGGCGGGCCGCTGCCGTGCGGCCGGAACCTACCTCTTACCATGACGTTTCCTCAGTCCCTCGAACGGCTTCCACGCGATGGACGGCAGCACCGGTGAGATGAGCCGTTCCCGGAGACAGCAGGCGTAGACGCCAGCCCCGTAGGCGGCCTGATCGGCGAGGGTGACGGCGGTGAAACGGAGCAGGCCGCGGTCGCGGTGGCGGGCCCACTCGGCCAGCGGCGGCCCGGCGAGCAGCGAGGCGGCCGCCAGCCGGCGCCCCCATCGCGTGGATGGCGTCCGCCCGCCGGGGCGGAGTATCACCGCCGCGAGCGCCGGGCAGGCGAACTGCCCGGACCAGCGCCCGGTGCCGAGCCAGGTGTGCCATACCCCTCCCGCCATGGGCCGGATGATCCCCTGCGAGGGCAGGTTGTTCGCCCGCAGCCCGGCGCGCCAGGAGGGCGGTGCCGATGCCGAACGCGGCGCCCGCGGCCAGCGGTCGCCGGGCCAGCAACGCGGCCACGGTGATCGAGGGCCATGGCTGCAGTATCAGCGGGGCGACGCGGCCTGGATGCCGCCGGGTCAGTGGCGCGGCCGACGTGCCGTAGAGAAAGCGGCGGCGCAGCAGGGCCGGCAGGGACCCGGGCTCGGTGTGGGCGACCCGCACCGCTGGCTCGAAGCGCACCCGCCATCCCGCCTCGATCAGCCGCCACACCAGGTCAACGTCCTCGCCATAGCGCAGCGCCTCATCGAAGCCGTCGCCGATGGCGGCCCGCCGCGCCACGAGCGCGGCGGTGGGCACGTACGCCACCCGGGTCAGCGGCGCGACCCGGGCCGGGCGCGGTCCCAGGTCGAGCGGTGACCCGCCCGGCCCGGGCCCGGCGTCGACGACCCGCCGGGGCCACCGCGGCGACCAGCGGGTCAGCGAAATGACCGGCCAGCGCGGTGATCCAATCCGGCGGCGGGACGCAGTCGCTGTCCAGGAACGCGACGAATTCGGTGCCGACCATGCCCAGCGCGGTGTTCCGCGCTGGGCCCGGCCCGCCGTTGACGCCGCGGCGCACCAGCCGGGCCCCCGCGCCGCGGCGACCGCGGCCACCGCGGACGGATCGGCCGAGGCATCGTCCACGACCAGCACGGGATGGCCGGTACCGGCCGCGGCGAGGCACCGGTCCAGTTCGGCGGCGCGATCGCGGACCGGGATCACCACGGTCGACGTCCAGCGGGCCTGGGGCCGGCCCGGGATGGGGGTGGGCCAGGCCGGTGTCGGTGAGACGGCGGCCCAGCGTGGCCCCGGCGGCGGACGCGACACCGCCCGCATGAAGTTCGGCCAGCGCGCGCACGCCGGCGGCGTTCAGCCGGAGCACCCGGGCCGGGGATCCCCGAACAGCACGCTGGGGGTGAGCTGCCTGGTGTCCGGGTCGAGGCAGATCGCGGTGCCGAGCGGCAGGCCTGCGTCGGCCCGGAGGCCGAGTTCGCCCGGCCCGACGACGCTCATAGCGCGAGCCCACCGTCAACGGGAATCACGGCCCCGGTCATCCCGCTGCTACCTTCCCCGGCCAGGAAGGCCAGGACCGCGGCTACCTCGTCCGGTCGCAGCAACCGCCCGAGCGGCTGCTGGCCCGCGAACGACCCGGCGTCGGGCAGATGGTAGAGCCGGGCGCTCTCGTCCAGGATGGGCGTCGCGGTCGAGCCGGGGCTGACCGCGTTCGCGGTCACGCCGGTCCCGCCCAGTTCGGCGGCCAGGGCGCGGACGAAGCCGGCCACCCCCGCCTTCGCCGCGCAGTACGCGGCGAGCATCGGCAGCCCTCGGGTGGCGGCCGCCGAGGCGACGGCGAGGAACCGGCCGCAGCGTGGTTCCGGGCGGCGCAGCAGCGCTGGCAGCGCCACCCGGGCCAGGGTGAGCACCCCGCCGAGGTCCACGTCAAGCACGGCCCGTTCCTGCTCGGCCGGAACCTGCCAGGCCGGGACGCCCCCGGCGATGACGCCGGCGACGGCGATCGCCGCGTCGAGGCCTCCCCACCGCTGCTCGGCCAGCGCCACGACCTCGGTGAGCGCGTCCGCGTCCCGCGTGTCGGCCTCGGCCGCCACCGCACCATCACCCGCCGCCGCGACCACCTGGTCCAGTTCGGCGCGGGTGCCCAGACCGTACGGCAAGGCTGGGTCATCGGCGCAGCGGTCGACGGCGACGACCCGCCAGCCGCGCGCGGCCAGGGCGGCGACCGTGGCCGCGCCGATGCCCCGGGCCGCTCCCGTGACCAGGGCGACTCGGTGCCCCGTGGTCCCGGACGTCCCCGTGGTCCCGGACGTCCCCGTTGTCCCGGAAGTCCCTGTCGTCCCAGAGGTCCCTGTCGTCCCGGAAGTTGGGGTACTCATGGGGACGGCTCCGCGCGCCATGTCTCGACGGCGCGCAGCAGGTCCTGGAGCAATCCGTGCAGCAGGGACACGCCCTCGGCGGCGGAGGCCCCGGTGGGGTCGCCGAGCACGCCGTTGGCACTCACCGCGCTGACCGACGACGCGCGGAGCACCGGCATGAGCTCGGCGATCGGCCGCCGGTCGCCGGGTTCCGCGTCCTCCATGCGCACCCGGCCAGGCGCGAGCGCCAACTGCAGCGACGTCTCGGTGCGCCCCGCGTGCGCGTCACCCGGCCAGTTCGCCAGCCACGCGAGCACCTCGCGGGACTCGCTCCGCAGCCGCCGCTCGGCCCGCCGCACCACCTCGGCGTTGCCGCCGTGCGTGGACACAAGCAGGATCCGGGAGAACGTCCAGGATGCCGAGCGGCACAGCTCGACGAGCAGCAGTTCCAGCGCCTGCTGGCCGATGGACAGCGTCCCGGCGAAGTCCTGGTGCTCGCCGCTGGAACCGTAGGCCACGGCCGGAGCGACGGCGACGTCAGGTCGAACCTGGGCCAGCCGCGCACAGAGCGCAACAGCGAGGTCGGTGTCGGTGGACAGCGGCAGATGCGGCCCGTGCTGCTCGGTGGCCGCGACCGGGACGGCCAGCATCCCGCCCGCGGCGGCGAACTCGGCTGCCTGCCGTGAGGTCAGCCCGGCCAGTTCCGTCACGGTAGCCCTTCCTGCGGGAGCGAACCGGCCTGCGGGACGCAGCCGGACCGGCGGAGATAGTCCATCAGCTCGCGGGCCGCGCGGCCAGCATCGACCGGGCCGATCACCGCGGGCGGCTCGCGGTGGGTGAGCACGCCGCTGAGGGCGGCCAGCCGTTCCCGCGGCGAGCCCACCGGCGCGGGCGGCACCTCATGGAGGCGCGGCGAGTAGGGCCGCGGCGCTCCGATCTGTACCCGCGACGGCGCCACGGCGGGGGTCAGCGCGGGAACCACCGCCCGGCTGGCCGCGAGCGCCGCCGCGAGCGGAGCGCGGCGCAGCCTGATGCCGGCCGCCTCCACCGAGCACACGGCCGGCCGCGGGATGCGCAGCCGCTCACGGCGTCCCGCGGGCAGCCGCCGCTCACCGAGCAGCAGATCGCCGTCCGCCTCCAGGGAGACCAGCCCGAGCGCCTGCGCGGCGCCGAGCTCGTGGGCCAGGAAGGCCGGGAAGGCACCGGTTCCCCGGTCGGCCGAGCGGTCACCGCACACCACCAGCGCGGGACGCTCGGGGCGCACGGCCGCGGCCACGGCCTTGGCCACGGTGTGCTCGCCGGCGGCCAGATCGGCGAGGTACCCCGCATCCGGCCAGTCCACCCGCAGCGGCCGCGCGCCCGCCGCGTGGGCCTCCCGCAGCGTGGCGTCGGCGCCCGGCGGCCCAGCCACGACCGCCAGCACCCGCCCTCGCCATGTCCCGGCGATGCGCAGCGCGAGCTCGAGGGCGGCCCAGTCAGCCCGGGACGCGCCCGCCCCGTGCTCCTGCCGCCGCACCACGCCGGTGAGCGGGTCAACGTCGGGCCGCGGATCGCCGTGCCGCAGGCACGCGACGATCAGCGGCTCATCCATGCCGGAACACGACACCGTCGCCGCCGTCGGGGTAGCTCCAGGTGATGGCGCCTTCGGCGTTGCAAACCTGGTAGCAGGTGCCGCACTCGAAGCACTGCTCGTAGCTGAACAGGATCCCGCCGTCGGAAGTCGGGGCGAACAAGTCGGCCGGGCAGGCGGTGACGCAGTCCTTGGTGGTGCACGAACGGCAGACGCCGGAGTCCACGACGATGTGCGCGCGCGGCCCGACCCGGAATTCCACGGTGGCCATCAGGTCCTCGAAAGCCACCTCCGGCCAGCCTCTCACCGGAACACCCGCGCGGCGGCCAGGCCGTCCCGGAGCAGCTCGCCGAGCTTGACCCGGTGACGGCTCGCGGCGCGCCGAGTCAGCCGCACCAGGCCGGGTTTGGGCTGCGGGTTGGTGACGGTGAACACACCCTCCGCGATGTCACAGATCAGGCCCGGATAGCGCTGCTGAATCCGCTCACTCAGGACCAGCCGCGGCGCTCCGCGCAGCCGCTTGTGGTCGGTGAGCACGAACCCTGATTCCAGGTCGCGACGGTAACCGGCCAGGCCGCGTGTGGACGTGTCACCGGCCGCCACCGCGCGGGCCACCGCCCGGCCCGCCGCCAGGCCCGAGCCGATGGCGAAGTTGACGCCCTCCAGCCACAGGCCGGCGGCCAGGCACAGGCCGGCCGCGTCCCCGGCGATGACCATTCCGTCGATCGCGAGTTGCGGCATCGCGTCGAAGCCGCCCTCGGGGATGAGGTGGGCCGAGTACTCCTTGACGGTGCTGCCGCGCAGGTAGGGCGCGATCGCCGGATGGGCCTTCAGGCCGGCGACGAGCTGCTCGGGACGCACCTTCGAGGCGGCGAGGCCGGGCAGTGCGACCACCACACCGACGCTCACCGTGTCGGCGTTGGTGTAGAGGAAGCCGCCGCCGGGGATGCCGCCGGTCGCGCCCAGCATCTCAATGTCGATGCCCTGCCGGGCGCCGAGCCCGAAGCGCTCTTCGATCACCCCGGGCGCCATCCCCAGCACCTCCTTCACACCCAGCGTGTGGTGCGCGGCCGCCACCCGGGGCAGCAGCCCGGCCTCCTTGGCCAGGAACGAGTTCACCCCGTCGCAGGCGACCACCACGCGGGCCCGCAGCTCGCCGTCCGGCCGGTCGGTGCGCACGCCCACCACCGCGCCACGCTCATCGCGCAGCAGGCCGGTGGCCACGGTCGAGGTGACCAGCTCGGCCCCGGCCGCGACGGCGTGCCCGGCCAGCCAGCTGTCGAAGTCCGGCCGGTAGACCGTCATGCCGTTGAAGGGCGCCGCTCCCCACGCCTCGGTGCGGAAATCCACCGCGAGCGCCTGGGACGCCGTCAGCACCATGGTCAACCTGCGCACCACCCAGCGCTGCACCGGCGCCTGCTCCCACCACCGCGGGATCACCTCGTCCAGCACACGGCCGTACACAACCCCGCCGTAGACGTTCTTGGCGCCCGGGAACGGGCCCCGTTCGAGCAGGACCACCGACCGGCCGGCCCGGGCCAGTTCGAGCGCGGCCGCTGAGCCAGCGGGGCCCGCGCCGACCACGATCGCGTCCAGCGGCTCAGCGGGCATCGCGCACCTCCGCGGGCACATCGACTCCGAGAAGATCCGCAAGCTCGGTCAGTGTCCCGCGCGCGTCGGCGACGATGCCGAGGCTGCTCATCGCCGTCATCGGGCCGTGCGCGTCCAGGTTGACGCTGACGATGTGCTCAGGCGTGCCCAGGCCTCCGGTGTGCTGCGTGGCGCCGGAGACCCCGAAGGCGACGTACAGGTGCGGGCGGATCATGACGCCGGTGGTGCCGATCTGGCGGTCGGGGCCGATCCAGCCGGCGTCCGTCGCCACCCGGGTCGCGCCGGCCGACGCGCCGAGGGCCGCCGCGACGGCGGCCAGGACCCCGAAGGTGGCCCGGGCGGCCGGGACGTCCAGGCCGGCGGCCAGCCCCGCGCCGCCACTGAAGACGAGCGGCGCCTCGGCGAGGTCCATGGTGGACGGGTCCGGCTCGATCACCTCCAGGACGGTCACGTCCGTGACATCATCGGCCGGCCCGGGCAGGGCTACGGGGGCGACCGCCGCCGGGCCGCCGAGCGCGGCGATCGTCCCTGTTCCTGGCGCCAGGGTGACCACGGCGGGTCCCTCCACCTCGACCGGGACGGCGATCCGGCCGTCGAGCCGGCACAGCTCGGCGCGGACGCCGGTGGCCGTCGCCGCGGCCCGGCAGGCGTGGGCCAGTAGCGGCCGGCCGAGCACGGCCGCCAGCCGCGGCGCGAGGTCGCGTCCGTCCGCCGTGCCGGGCAGCACGAGCAACGGGATGGGCGCGACGAGCGGGCCGAGCCGGCTGGCGAGTTGCCCGGGCCGCAAGCCCAGCCCGGTGTCGCACCACCACACCCGCGTGGCCACGGCCGCCGCGGCGGCCGTGGCCGCACCGTCCCCGAGGACCAGCACGTGGCCGCCGGCCTCGGTGACAACCTCACCCGCGTCGGGCGGCAGCTCGCCCGCCCGGGCCAGGATCACCGCGAGGGCGTCCAGGCCGGGCCGGGCCGCCTCCGCGCCCTGCGCCGCGGCATCCGGCACCGGCCCGGTGAACGCGGTCACAGCGCCGTCCCCACCCGCTCGCCCTCGATCACCGCGGCGTGCGCTCGCCGCGGGGCGAGGCAGTCGCCGACCCGGTGCACCTCGAACGGCGCGGCGGCCAGCGCCCGCCACAGCGAGTCCTCGGGCTCGGCCGGGATCGCGCACGCGGCCCAGTCGCACTCCAGCTGCTGATCCGTGCCGGTCGGATGGTGCTGCAGGTCCAGCACGAGACGGCCGCCAGCCGGGTCGTGGGCGGCCTGGCCGTGGGCGGCCTGGTCGTGGGCGGCCGGGTCGTGGGCGGCCGGGCCGCGGGCATTGAGGACGACAACGTCGGTCCGCTGCCTGATGCCCTTCGCATGCGCCTTGACGTTCCATGTCTCGATGTCGAGGGTGATGCCGAGGTCCTGCCCGACGACCATGCCGCTGGTGATCACCTCGACGTCGCAGCCCCGGTCAGCGAGCAGTTCGGCGGTGGATGTGGCCTGGTGGAACCCGAGCTCATCAACGACCACCACCGTGCCGGACGGTGTCACCGTACCGTCGATGACCTCACGGACGTCGGCGACCCGCGGGTGATCGTGGCTCCACCAGGGACGGGCCGGGCGGGCCCCGGTGGCCAGCACCACGGCGTCGGGCGCCTCGTCCAGCAGGAAGCGGGCGGTGACCTCGTGGCCGGTCTTCACGTTGACCCCCAGCCGCGCCGCTTCGGCCGCGAGGTTACGCACGATGTCGAGGAACTCGGCGCGGCTCGGCACGCTGGCGGCGACATTGACCAGGCCGCCCGTGCGGCCGGACCGTTCGAACAGGGTCACGTGGTGGCCCCGGCTGGCCGCGGTGACCGCGGCCTGGAGCCCGCCGGGGCCGCCCCCGACGACATACACCCGCCGCCGGCCCGGCGCGGCGCGGGCAGCGGGACGGATTCCTTTCCGGTACGCGGGTTCTCGATGCAGCCGAGCCAGCGGTTCAGCCCCATCCGGCCGACGCACTCCTGGTTGCACGAGAGGCAGGTGCGGATCCGGGTGGGCTCCCCGGCGCGGGCTTTCGCGGTGAAGTCGGCGTCCGCGATCTGCCCGCGGACCACGCCTACCAGGTCGCACTGCCCTTCGGCGAGCGCCCGGTCGGCCTGCAGCGGGTCTTTGAATCGCCCCACCCCGACGACCGGCACCGACACCGCGCGGCGGATCGCGGCCGGGATGAACATCGCATACCCGGGCGGCACCTGCATGCTCGCCTCGATCATGTACAGCGTCGCGGTGGCCACGCCGATCGAGGTGTTGATGTAGTCGACCTGCCCCGTCGCGTCGGCCATCCGGGCGACGGCCACCGCCTCGTCGATCGTGATGCCGCCCTCGATCAGCTCGTCGCCGCAGATCCGCACGCCGAGCGCGCGCTGCGGGCCGATCGCGTCGCGGACCACGTCGATGATCTCCAGCAGCAGCCGGGCCCGGTTCTCCAGCGACCCGCCGTAGGAGTCGGTGCGGATGTTCGTCGCCGGGGACAGGAAGCCGCGGACAATCGAGGAGTGCGAGCACTGGAGCTCCACACCGTCGAACCCGCCGACCGCGCAGTGCCCCGCGACCAGCCCGTACCCGGCCACGATCTCACGGATCTCGGACCGCTCGACCGCCTTGGGCACCTCACGGAACAGCGGGTCGGGCACCGGGCTGGGCGCCCACACCGGAAGCCTCGAGTACATGCCTGACGACTGTCCGCCGTTGTGGTTGATCTGGGCCAGTATCGGCACGTCATAGGCGTGCACGGCGTCGGTGAGACGCCGGTATCCGGGGATCACCTCGGGGTGGAAACCGTGGATCAGCTTCTCATACGGCCAGTCCGTCGGATGGGTCGAATGCTCCTCGGTGATGATCAGGCCCGCGCCGCCCGCCGCCCGCCGCGCGTAGTAGGCGGCGTGCTGATCGGACGGCCGCCCGTCCTCGGCGTAGTTCGTCAGGTGGGCCGAGAACACGACCCGGTTGCGCACCGTCAGCGGCCCGATCCGCAACGGCGTGAACAGGTACCGGTACCGCCCGGACGCATTCAGCGCGATACGGCCGGTTCCCACCGCTGCCGTCACCTGCTCACTCCTGGCCTGCTCGCTGACCGGCTACTTGACGGTCGAGCCGGCGTCGACCGGCAGGGTCACGCCGGTGATGAAGCGGGCTTCATCCGAGGCCAGGAACAGCACCGCGTTGGAGACGTCTCTGGCTTCCACCCAGGGGACCGGCAGCGCGTTGAGCGATCCCATCACGTCGGCGTACTGCTCCGCCGTGGGATGCTCGACATCGGGCAGGAAGAGCCGCATGCTCGGCTCGTTCTGCACCATCGGGGTGTTGACGCCGGTCGGGATGCACCGAGTTGACCCGGATGCGGTGCGGGGCCAGCTCCACGGCCAGCGTCCGCATCAGGCCCGACCACGCCATGCTTGGCCGACACGTAGTGAGCCAGGTTGGGAATGGCCTTCAGCCCCGCGGTGGAGCTGGTCAGCACGATCGACCCGCCGGTGCCGCGGGCGATCAGGTGCGGGATCGCCGCCTTGGCGGTGTGCCAGACGCCGGTCAGGTTGGTGTCGATCATGTCCCGCCAGGTGGTCTCGTCCAGCTCGGCGGCGGGGCCGTAGGAGGCGATCCCGGCGTTGGCCGACACGATGTCCAGCCCGCCAAGCTCGGGCCACCCCGTCGTCAAGCGCGGCCTTGAGCGCGCCGAAGTCCCGCACGTCCGCCTCGGCGGCGACGATCCGCCGGCCTCGCGCCTCGACCTCCTTGGCCGTCTCGGCCAGGTCCTCCGGCGTCGCCATCGGGTAGGCACCGAGCTCGACCTGCGCGCAGATGTCCACCGCGATGATGTCGGCGCCCTCCTCGGCCAGCCGTATCGCGTGGCTGCGGCCCTGGCCGCGGGCCGCCCCGGTGATGAAGGCGACCTTGCCTTCCAGCTTCCCCATGGCCCTGGTTCCCTTCTGCTGCGATCGGCGCACGATCAGGACGCCCGCGCCGGTGCCACCGCACCGGTGAGTTCTCTCCCGCCCACGAGCTGGCCCGCTCGCCTTCCCTCCAGCACCGCTTCGGCCACGGTGCGGGGGGCTACGCAGTCACCGGCCCGCGGCGTGCCCGGCCGCTGCTGGTACAGCTCCTCGGCGGGCAGCCGGTGCCCGCAGTCGACCAGGACCGCGCACTCGATGCGGTGCTGCTCGCCGGTCCAGACGTCCTCCAGCAAGGCGGTGCCGCCCGAGACTTCCCGCAGCAGCGAGCGCAGTTCGCGCACGACCCCTGCGCGCTGGAGGCGCGCGTTGGCGTCGGCGAGATCCCCGGTGAGCGACAGCTGGGTGCCCACCACCTGATCGGGCGTGACCATCGCGACCCGGCATCCGCGGGCCGCCAGCCACTCGGCGACGGCGACGCCGACCGGGCCACCGACCGGGTCGTGCACGACCACCTGGCCGTCCGGGAGCCGGGCGGCGGACAGAACCGAGAGCGCGTCCACGGTCACCGTGGGGTCGAACCGGGCCGCCGGGCGCGAGCCGGTGGCCAGGATGATTTCCGCGCCGCTCGCCCGGGCGGCGTCGAGATCCGCCGCGGTGATCTCGGTGCCGGTATCGAGCCGGACGCCGAGGCGCCGGCACTCGGCGTCGAGCCAATCGGCCAGCAACGCCATCCGCTCCCGGCCCGGTCCTACGGCGGCGGCGCGCAGCGTGCCGCCGGCCTGGCCGCCCCGTTCGGCCAGCCGGACCCGGTACCCGCGCAGCGCCGCTATCCTCGCCGCCTCCAGGCCGGCCGGGCCACCGCCGACGACGAGCACGTCCCCCGGGGCCGGGTACCGGCTGGCCTGCCTCGACGCGCGGATCCTCCGTCTCGTGGCCGCTGCGTGGATCGCCGATGCAGCTGACGATGGGGTTGCGGTTGTCACGGACCCGGCACCTCTGGTTGCACAGGATGCAGGGCCGGATCTGCTCGGCGTGACCCGCACGCAGCTTGGCCACCAGATCGGCGTCGGCGATCTGGGCCCTGGTCATCTCGACCAGGTCGGCGGCGCCACCGTCCAGCGCGGCCTGCGCGCCAGCCACGTCCACCACGCTGCCCTGCAGCACCACGGGCACCGCTCCGCCGACCGAGGAACGGATCGACATGGCCAGCTCGAGGTTGAACATCGGCGGGGTGTGCGCGTCCGGCCGGTAGGCGCCGCCGGAGTAAGGCCCCCCGCGGACCACGGTGAGCAGGTCACACTGGGCCGCCAGCTCGGTGGCCTGCCCGGCTGCGATCTCCGGCGTAACGCCGGCCCAGGGCGCGAGCTCGTCGCAGGACAGCCGCAGCGCGAGCACGCGGCCGCCGCCGATCGCGGCCCGCACCGCGGACAGCACGGCGCGGGTCAGCGCGAGCCGGTCGCCGCCGTACCCGTCGGCCCGCTGGTTGGTCAGCCCGGAGTGGAACTGCCGCAGGAGCGCACCCGGGCCCGCGTTGACTTCCACACCGTCCAGGCCCGATTCGGCGGCCAGCGCCCGCGGCGGCGGCAAAGCCCGCGACGACCGCGTCGATCTGCGGCTGCTCCATGACCATCGGGGTCTCGCGGCTGATCGCGTCGGTGAACCCGGACGGCCCCCACAGCACCGCCTGGGAGTACGCCGAGGATCCCTGCAGCCCGGTGTGGCCGAGCCCGGCGAGCACCAGCGCGCCATACGGCTGGCAGGCGCCGGCGACCTGCCGCCATCCGCCCCGGCAGTCCGCGGCCAGCGGCGCGCGCTCGTATGGCCAGTCCGAGTCGTGCACCGACGCGGTCTCGGTGACGATCACGCCCGCCCCGCCCGCGGCCCGCCGCTCGTAGTAGGCGACGTGCCGGGCGGACAGCCCGCGCCTGCGGCCGAGGTTGGTCTCGTGCGGGCCGAACGACCACACGGGACGGCGCGGTCCGGCCGGCCAGCGTCACCTGGTCGGCCAGCGTCACACGGTCGGCCAGCCGCACTTCAGTGACCACCAGGCACAAATCCGGCGAGCGGATTCTCATCGCAGGCGTGGTCCGGCGGGCGGCCAGCGGGCGCGCGCCCGCCATCGGCGGGCGGGCGAGAACCGATCGTCACCGGTACCGGGCGGGACCGGTGCGAGTGATCACCCGACGGGCGCGGCGCGGTCACGGCGTCCACCGCCTCCAGCGCGGTCGCGCCGTGCCCCTTCACGCACTCGGGGTCCGGGCCGTCGAGCGGCAGACCGGTGAAGAACTTCGCCGCCATGCAGCCTCCGCGGCAGGAGTCAAAGGCCGAGCAGGACTGGCACGCGCCACCCGTTTGCGGGTGGCGCAGGCTTCCGAAGAGCGCCGACTCCCGCCACACGCCAGTGAATCCGCCTGCCGCACGGACGTTGCCGGCCAGGAAGTTCTCGTGGATCGCGAAGGGGCAGGCGTACACGTCGCCGACCGGGTCGATCAGGCACACGACCCGGCCCGCGCCGCACAGGTTGAGGCCGGGCAGAGCTTCGCCGTACCCCGCGAGGTGGAAAAATGAGTCGCCGGTGAGCACCCGCTCGCCGTGGGCCACCAGCCACTCATAAAGCTGCCGCTGCTGATCTGCCGTCGGATGCAGTTCCGGCCACACGTCCGCTCCGCGGCCGGAGGGGCGCAGCCGGGTCAGCCGCAGCTGGGCGCCGTAACGGTCGGCGATCGCCTTGAATTCATCGAGCTGGCCAGCGTTGTGCCTGGTGACCACGACCGAGATCTTGAAGCCGCGGAAGGAGGCCTCGGCGAGGTTGCGCATCGCGCGCAGGGCGGTGGCGTAGGAGCCTGGGCCGCGGACCGCGTCGTTGACCTCAGCGGTCGCGCCGTCGAGGGAAATCTGCACGTTGACGTAGCCGCTGGCGGCGAGCCGCCGTGCGCTGGCGGGGGTGATCTTCACTCCGTTGGTGGAGAACTTCACCCCGACGTGGTGCTCGGTCGCATAGTTGACCAGGCTCCAGAAGTCGGGCCGTACGGTTGGCTCTCCCCCGCCGATGTTCACGTAGAAGACCTGCATCCGTTCCAGCTCGTCGATCACTGCCTGGCACTCGGCGGTCGACAGCTCCCGCGGATCACGCCGACCAGAACTCGACAGGCAGTGGACGCACGCGAGGTTGCAGGCGTAGGTGAGTTCCCAGGTCAGGCAAATCGGGGCGGCCAGCCCGTACTGGAACTGCTCGACGAGAGGCAGCGGCGCCGCGGCCGCCCGGCCCATGACGCCGGCGTCAGTAGACACCGCACATACCGTCGATCGAGATCTCCTCGACCAACACGTCCTCGGCGCTGACCGGGGGGTCGGGCGGCTGGTCGGCAGCACCCTCGTCTACGTGCTCAGCCACCACGATGTGCTCGCTCATGTCGCTCCCTCCGCCGCAGCCAGGCAAGACCGGATAACATTCCGTCACTGCGTGACGAATATCCCAGGATGTTAACGTCACCTAGTGCCATAAGCAAGACTGAGGGAAGCTTTTCAGACTCTCTTCATCCAGGAGGACCGGGCGTGGTCCTGTCAGGCCAGGTAACTGCCCCGGCGAGAGCCCGGCGGGGCCGACCACCCGGAACCAGCCGCCGCGAGCTGGAGCTGATCGCGCTGCGGCTCTTCACCCATCAGGGCTTTGACGACACAACGATCGACCAGATTTCCGCCGAAGCCGGGGTGAGCAAGCGGACGTTCTTCCGCTACTTCAGCTCCAAGACCAGCGTCCTGTGGAGCGAGTTCGACACCGAGGTGGACACCATCCGCGGCGCGCTCGCGCGCGTGCCCGCTGAGGTGCCGATGATGGACGCCATCCGCCGGGCCGTGGTCGCGGCCAACCACTACCGGGCCGAGGACGTGCCCGAGTTGCGCATGCGGATGAACCTCATCGGTTCCGTCCCCGCCCTCCAGTCCAGCGCCGCCCTGCATTACGACGCGTGGGAGCGGGCCATCAGCGAGTTCGCCGCGACCCGCATCGGTCAGCCCGCCGACTCGCTGTACCCCCTCGCCATCGGCCGCGCGACCCTGGCCGCCTGCCGCGCCGCCTACGACCGCTGGTCCGCGCGCGCCGACGCGGATCTCACCGTTTACCTCGACGCGGCCCTGGCCGCGCTCTCGGCCGGCTTCGACGCCGACGTGCTCAAGCCAGCGCGGAAGCGCTGAGCGGGCAGGTTCCCACCGTCCCTTCACGTCCCGGCCGGCCGGGGCGCCAGAAGGGCGGCCTCGACCGTGGTCCGGACCCAGCGTTCGTACTCGTCGTAGCTGTAGCCGACACGGCGTACCAGCATGTCATGGGATTCGGGGCTGGCGATGACCCAGATGGTGTCGGCGGCCGCCGACGGGGTGAGCCCGTCGCGGAGGGAGGCCGGCCGCAGCCTCGCGACCATCAACGCGATGTTGGCTCGCCGGATGTCCATGAGCTGCTGCCAGTCCGACGCGACGTCCGGGTCGACCGCCGAGGCGTCGCGGTAGTTCTGCCAGCCGACGGCGGCTCGCTCGGCCAGCAGCCGGAACTGACGCGCCAGATGACCAATGACGGCACGTGGGTCATCGACCGCCACGGCCGTCGCGTCCATGGCGAACGGCGGAGGCACCCGCCCGGCCTCGACATGGCTGTCCGGTTCATCCCGGCCGGTAACCGCCGTCTCCATCATCGCGCGCAGCAGGGCCCGCTTGCTGCCCCAGGCCGAGTACAGCGTCTGCAAGGACACACCGGCCCGCTCGGCGATGCGGGCGACGGTAGCCGCGACGTATCCACGCTCGGCGAACTCGGCCCGGGCCGCGGCCAGCAGCCGCCGCCGGGTCTCCCGCCGTGTGACCTCGCCCGCCTCGCGCTGCCGGCTGACCCGGCGGCCGGATTCGCTGGAAGATTTCTGCCCGCTCCGCATGACAACCGAGCATGTCATGGTTTAGAGTAGCGGTCAAATGCTATTGAGCATCGCTCTAGACCATACGAAGGAGCCTGAGATGGCGACCAGCGAGGCCCCACCCACCGCCCCGGCCCTGCCGCGTATCTCACAGCGAGCCATCACCGTGGTGGTGTGCGTCGCGCTGGCCACGGTCGTCGCCGCGATGTCCTCTCTCAACGTGGCCCTGCCGGACATCGCCCGCAGCACCCACGCCACTCAGACCCAGCTCGAATGGGTGATCGACGCGTACTCGCTGGTTTTCGCCTCGTTGCTGCTGCCGGCGGAGCCATCGGTGACCGGTTACGGTCGCCGGCGGGCGCTGATCATCGGTCTCGCCGTGTTCGGCGCCGGCTCGGCGCTCGCGATGACGGCGCACTCGGCGACGGAACTGATCGCGCTGCGGGCGGTGCTCGGCCTCGGCGCGGCACTCGTCATGCCGGCCACTCTGTCGACGATCACCGGAACCTTCCCACCCGCGCAGCGCACCCGGGCCGTCAGCGTCTGGGCGGCAGTCGCCGGTGGCAGCGCCGTGCTCGGATTGCTGTGCTCCGGGATTCTGCTGGAGTTCTGGTCGTGGCGATCGGTGTTCGCGCTGAACGTGGTGCTGGCGGTGGCCGCGCTCTGACCGGCACGGTCCGGGCCGTTCCAGAATCCGCTGACGACGACGCGCCACGCCTCGACCTGGTCGGCGCGATCATCGCCGTCGTCGGGATGGTGGCGCTGGTCTTCTCGATCGTGGAGGCGCCCGACCTACGGCTGGGCCAGCGCCCGCACGCTCATCGGCATCGCCGCCGGGCTCCTCGTCCTGGCCGGGTTCGTGCTGTGGGAGCTGACCCGCAGCGCACCGTTGCTCGATCCGAGGATCTTCGGGCACCGCCGCTGCCGCCGGAAGCTCCTCGATCTTCGTGCAGTTCTTCGCGTTCTTCGGGTTCATCTTCGTCGTCCTGCAGTACCTGCAGCTGGTCCGCGGCGACACGGCGATTGTCTCCGCCGTGTCGATGCTGCCCATGGCGGCGGCGATGATGCCGACCGCTCGTCTCGCGCCGCTGCTGGTCGCCCGGCTCGGTGCGCGACGGTATGCGCCACCGGCCTCGTTCCTGATGCGCCGGGCTCGTCATACTGGCCCAGCTCGTGCGAGCAGCGCGTACTGGCTGTCTGGCCGGGCTTGTCCCGCTCGGTGTCGGTATGGGTGCGGCGATGACCCAGCCACCAGCGGCGATCACCGAGGGCTGCCCGCCGCCCAGCAAGGCGTCGGCTCGGCCGTCAATGACCTGTCCCGCGAGCTCGGCGGCGCCGTCGGCATCGCGGTGATCGGCAGCGCGCTGACCGGCGGCCTACCGCAGCCACCTCGAGCGTGCCGGGCCACCCGCCGCGATGGTCGGCCAGGCCCGGTGATTCCTTCGCGGTCGCCGTACCACCTCGGGGGACCGCTCGCCACCCATGCTGCGATACATCGCGTTCACCGGAGGGTCTGCGGATCTGGCCCTGCTGGTTGGCGCCGGCGCCGCCCTGCTGGCGGCTATCGTCGTCGCGCTGCTGCTCCGGCCGGCAGGCGAAACCCAGCCGTGAGCCCAGTGCACGGCTAATCCCGATCCGGGGGCGCCCTCGCCTAATCCCGGTCCCCGGCGGCGGCCTCGCCTAATCCCGGTCCCCGGCGGCGGCCTCGCCTAATCCCCGTCCCCGGCGGCGGCCTCGCCTAATCCCCGTCCCCGGCGGCGGCCTCGCCTAATCCCCGTCCCCGGCGGCGGCCTCGCCTAATCCCGGTCCCAGGGGCGGCCTCGCCCATCTTCTTGTAGTACTTGGCGAGATGGCTCTTGACCCGGTCGATGTCGGATTTCGGGAGATCCACTCCCCCGCGTGACCCTTGCATGACATTGCCGGCCGCCATGATGCCTCGTGGGACAGCGACCTCGCGGCCGTTCACGACGTCGGCGATCAGCAACTTGTAGGCCGTGAAATTGTCCTTGTTGTCGCTGTCGTACCAGACGTGGGCGTCGCGATACTTCTCGTTAGGCCCATCCTCGGCGTCCGCCCACTGCCGGATGCGCTTCTCGGCTGCTGCACCGTCCCACTCACGGTCCCGGTCTGCGAGGGGAAGGTCCTGGAATGCTGTGACCGCCACGTTCTGCCCTTTCTGCGCGAAATCATCGTCGGGCTGATCCCACTACCCAGCCCGCGCCGTTCCATCCCGGCAACGGGAAGAACGTGTGCGGCGATGGGCTCCGCTCACCGGTGGCGGATGGCGGCATCGATGATCTCCCGGGCGACGGTTTCGAGCGGCGCGCCGCTGTCATCTGACATCGCGAGCAGGCGGTCGAACGCCGCGGCCATGCTCAGCCCGGTCTGCGCGGCGACCACGCCCTTGGCCTGCTCTATGACGGCGCGCGTGACCATGGCGTTCCGGGTAATGGCAGCCAGGTTGGGCTCCCCCGGCTGGCTCATCTGGATGACGGCGACCGTCGCGATGTCGGCGAACGCTTGCACGATCTGGCGCTCCTCGTCCACGAGGCTTCCGGGCGAGGAGAAGAAGACGTTGATCGCCCCCATGGCGAGCCCGCGCCACTGCAGGGGGCACGCCTGAACGGCCTGGAAACCGGCGGCCGCCGCCTGCACGCCGAAGACCGGCCAGCGGGTGATCATCTGCTGTGCCGAGGAGCAGGAGACGCTGGTCCCGGTGCGGAAGGCGTCGATGCACGGTCCTTGTCCGGCCTGGAGTTCGTACAGGTCGAGTTCCTCGGCCCGGTGGCTGGAGGCCGCCATCATCTCGAGCGGGCCAGACGCCTCGGCCAGCATGATCGCGACCGCCGACGCCCCGGCCACTTCGCCGCAGTCGACGCACAACCGGGTGAGAGTCCCGACCGTGTCATGGTCGATAACCAGCGCCGCCGCCGCGGCCGCCAGCGCGACCGCCGGGGCGATCACGGTGTGTTCCGGGCCGGCTGTCCACGTCCACCTGCACGGCACGCGCGTAGCAGGTGTCCATGACGGCTCCCTCGCTGGTACTTCGCTGGATGACGGGCTATCGCCCCGCGAGGTTCAGCTTACGCTCAACTACAGCCCGCGCGACGTCCGCGAGATGAGCGCTGGTGGCGAAGGCGTGGGATCGCAGTACGGCCAGCGCGTCATCGACGTTCACACCGAGCTGAGCGACGAGCATCCCGGTCGCCTGGTGTACCACCGCGCGGGAGGACCAGGCGCTGGCATCGGCCATTTCCACGAGCGCGGCCGGATCGCGGAGCAAGTTGGCGGCCAGCGCGTCGGCCAGGAATTGCACGGCATCGATGGACTCGGCCAGAGGGTCCCGGGACATCCGGTAGAGGTTCATCGTCCCGATCACGTCTCCGGCCGAGTGCATCGGGAATGCCCACAGGAAGCCGTCCGCACCGACAATTTTCTCCGCGGCCGGGATGAACTGGGGCCAGCGCGACGCCGCGAAGCGGTCAAGTCCCGTCTGCACGGGCTGGCCGAAGTCGAACGCGTCCCGGCACGGCCCTTCCCCGAGCACATCCTGCAGGTTCTCGAGCATGTCGGAGCGCCTGTCGGTGGCGCACAACGTCACCCGGTTCGGGGCCGAGTTGTCCATCGTGATGGACGCGCCATCCACGTCAGCAACCTCGCGGGCCGCGTGGCAGACCCGCCAGGTCAAAGGATGCTCCGCCGGTTTCCGGGCGATCGCTTGGGCCAGCCCGCCGAGCAGCGTGGGACGATCGGTCACCTGCGTCCTCCGCCCTGCGGTCACCCCATCCGCATGCGCCGATTCTAGGCTCAGCCAGCAGCTTAGCTCGCCGTAGCGGCCGATGATGTCAACGAAGGTTGCCCGCGCCGGCGGCGTGAGCACGGCGCCGGCGGGATGGCTTGGTCAGGCGGTGGTGAACGCGACGCTGACTTGCTGGAATCCCAGCGACCGCAGCATGCCGGTGAGCATGCTGATGGTGTTCTTCTGAGCCTCGGCCAGCAGCGGGCTCTGCCGGGCGGCCGTCTCGATCTTCTGCTGCGCCAGGATGTAGACCTCCTGCTGGCTGTTGGGGTTGCCGGAGAAGAAGTTCCCGATCCGGTTCAGCAGCCCCTGCTGCTGCGCGAAGACGTACGACTGCCTGACGTTCAGCACGGCCGGCTCGAGCTGGGCGTGCGGGAGGGTGATCGTCACCGCTTTGCGGTCCGCCGACACCTGGATCGACTTGCCCTTCAGCTGAGAGAAGTTGACGAACGCGATCTCGCTGCCCTGCCCGATGAACAGCGTCTGCGAGCCCTCCAGGAACGATGGCAGCAGGTTTGCCTTCTGGTTCAGGTCCACCACGACCTGGAATGTGCCGCTGGCCGCTTCGTACCGGCTCAGTGCCGTGATCGACTTGAGCAGCACCGGCTGGCTGCTGACCGTGGTGGTTTCCCCGAACGGATTGCGCAGCTGAGGCAGTAGGTGCACTGCGGACAGCACGAGAGCGAGCACCGCGATGGCGGCGATCGCGGCGACCAGGCCCGGCAGTCTGCCGATTAAGCCGCGGCCACGCGGCCTGGGCGCCATCGGTGCCTCCGTCACTGGCTGCGTGCGTTCCTGCATGCGGCACCCCCTTCCAGCGTGGCAACATGCCACTGCGGTAGTGCTGCTACCCGTGCGGCGGCGCCGCTACCCGCGAGGCCTCAAATGATTCATTCACCCTTAGCCGGGTACCCGCGAGGATGGCAGCGCCGGTAGCGGCGTGGGCCCGCGCCCAGGCCGGGTGCTGGCCCGCCGGGCAGAAGGAGGCTTGCGCAGATGGTAAGGCGACGCGCCCGGAGGCCGCGGCCAGGACGGCGCAGGCTCCGCCCCCTCGGGTGCCTGCTGTGGCTCCTAGGGCTGGTCATCCTGCTGCTCATCCTGTCGCTGCTGTTCGGAGGCTTCCAGACGGGCACCAAGGTTGGCTTGGGCCGTGCTCTGGCCTCGCCCGCGGCCACCTGGCCCCCGATCACATACCCAGCGGTCACCGTTGACCGCTGGCTGCGTCACTGACCGTTGGCTGCGGGCGACGCTGAAGCGCCACTCCCCCGGGCGGCCTGCTCGACGACGGCACGCTGGCTGGGCTCACCGTCCGCAGCCGGGATGCGCTGGCTGGATTCACCGCTCGCGGCGCGGATGGTCACTGGGGTGGGTGCGGTGACACCCAGGGCGGCGGTCCGGCGGCCGACCGGGACCGGGTCGATGCCGTGGACATACTTGCCGCCCCGCAGCAGGGAGGCCACCGCCGCGATCAGGCAGGCCGCGATCGCGAAGTAGAACGCGAGGCTCAGCCCATGAGCGAACGGCGCGGAGATCAGCGACGGGAAGAACGTGTGACCCGTGAGGTAAGCGGCATTCTTGGCCGGCAGCTTGCTCACGACGTTCCCGAGCAGCGTCTGCACTGGGTTGTAGCCGAGCAGGGCGGCGAACATGATCGAGACCGGCGGCAGCGCGGCCACCCGGGCCGCGTCGGCTCGCGGCACGCCCTGGGCGATCAGGCCGTGGCTGAGCGTTCCCGACAGCGACGAGGCCAGGCCGAGGATGATCAGCGTGAAGAAGATGCCGATGGACAGGACCATGGCCGAGTTCTGGAACGTCGCGCTCATGCCTGCCCCGACACCCCGCCGCTCCGGCGGCAGGCTGTTCATGATGCCGGCCCGGTTGGGCGAAGCGAACAGTCCCATGCCGATTCCGTTGAGCAAAATAATGCCCGCAAACTGCCAGTACGTGAAGTCAATGGGCAGGCGCTGGAGCAGCAGGAACGAAGCGGCGGCCACCAGCATGCCGCCGGTCGCGAACGAGCGGGCACCGAAGCGGTCGGACAGCCAACCGGAGATCGGGCCGGCGATGAGGAAGCCGACCGTCAGCGGGAGCATGGCGATACCGGCCCATAGCGGCGTCCGGCTGAAGCTGTAGCCGTGGATGGGCAGGTAGATGCCCTGCAGCCAGATGATCAGGATGAACATCAGGCCACCGCGGCCCAGCCCTGACAGCAGGCTGGCCACGTTCCCGGCCGTGAAGGGGCGGATCTTGAACAGCGCGAGCTGGAACATGGGCTCGGCGACTCTGGTCTCGATCACGCAGAAGATCGCGAGCAGGGCGAGGCCCCCGGCGATCAGGCTGATCACGAGCGGGCTGGTCCAGCCCATCGTGTGCCCTCCATAGGGCTGGATGCCATAGGTGATCCCGACCAGGACCGCGATCAGTCCGGCGCCGAACGTCACGTTGCCCCAGCCGTCCAGCCGGGCCGGGTGGCGGACGCCAAGCTCGCGCAGCTTCAGGTAGGACCAGTTCGTCCCGGCCACGCCGAACGGGACCGAGACGAGGAATACGTAACGCCAGTTGATCGGCCCGAGCACGCCGCCCAGCACCAGGCCGATGAACGAGCCTGCGATCCCGGCCACCTGGTTCAGCCCCAGCGCGAGGCCGCGCTCGTCGGTGGGAAACGCGTCGGTGAGGATGGCACTGGAGTTGGCCATCAGCATGGCCCCGCCGACCCCTTGCAGGATCCGCATGACGATCAGGAACCAGGCGGCGGCCGTGCCGTGCAGCCAGGTCAGCGACAGCACGACCGAGAACGCGGCGAATATCGCGAAGCCCAGGTTGAACATCCGGACCCGGCCGAACATGTCGCCCAGGCGCCCGAAGCTCACCACCAGCACCGCCGTGACGACCAGGTACCCCATGATCAGCCAGAGCAGCAGGCTGGTGTTGCCCGGCTGCAGCGGATTGACCCCGATTCCGCGGAAGATGTCCGGCAGCGCGATCAGCATGATCGAGGCGTTGACGGTCGCCATCAGGACGCCGAGCGTGGTGTTGGACAGCGCAACCCACTTGTAGTGGGATCCCGCATCCTGCGGTCCGCGGCGGCCGGCGTCGCGGCGAGGTGGGGCGGACGGCATATGCAATCCCTCCGGAACGGAAGCCTGCCCCACGCCGCGGAGGATCCCCCGGCGCGGCTGGACGGCTTTGCGGTCACAGAACTAGTTGCTTGATACAAACTAACATGCGCCGCCCGATGTTCCCGGCGCGGCGGGACCCCGCTCGGCGGGGGGCTGGCCGGGTTCCTGGTTCAGGCGGCCGACCGGCCCGCGGCCGCGGCTACCTTGAGCGCCCACCAGACCAGCGGCACCTGCAACGGGAGCCGTCCGTAGGCGATGGCCCGATGCGCCACGCCGCGGCGGTCGGCCGCGATGGCCGAGCCAGCCCCGCACGGCATCGCGTCAGCGCCCAGCTGTGACGTGAGCCGGCTGAGCCACAGGGGCCGCAGGTGCTCGCGGTGGCCGTCCGGGCTCCGAGGGACTGGCCGAGGCCTGTGAGCCGCCACGCGCACTCCACGCCACTAGACGGACAGATGTCCGCTGCCGTCCCACGCCGGGCCGTGCGGGTCGAGGCGGGCTACCCGGCGGCGGGATTGACGGCGGTTGGGTCCACCGTAACCTCCACATGCGGCCTGGACTGCCACAGGGCCCACTCCGCCGAGATCTCGCCCGCGGCGCGCAGCAACCGCGGCAGGTGCTCGCCGACGAGAACATCGACGCTGGTCTCGGCGGCATGCACGGTCACGTTCATCGCCGCCCGGACGATCCCTTCGCCGTCACGGACGCCCGTGGCGACCGAGCGGATGCCCGGGGCGAGTTCCTCGTCGGCCAGCGCCCAGCCACGGGCGCGGACGGCGCGCAACTCGTCCTCGACCAGCCCCCCGTCCCGGGGCAGGAAGATCGGCAGCCCGGAACGGCTGGGCTGGGCCAGCGCGGCCGCGAGCGCGTCGCGGTCCAGGGCGGCGAGCAGGACCTTTCCCTGTGAGGTGCGCAGCGCCGGGAACCTGGTGCCGATCTCCACCCGCAGCGTGATGATCTTCGGGACGGAGACCCGGGCGACGTACACGATGTCCGAGCCATCGAGCTGGGCCATCGACGACGACTCATGGGTCTGGCTGACCAGGTCCTCCAAGTGCGGGCGGGCGATGTCCCACAGCCCGAGCGAGCTCGACGTAGGCGGTGCCCAGCCGCAGCACTCGCGGGGTCAGCGCGAACGACCGCCATCGGACCGCACAAGGCCGAGCTCCTCGAGGGTGAGCAGCAGCCGGCGGGCGGTCGGGCGGGCCAGGTCCGCGGCCGCGGCGATCTCGGTCAGGGTCATCCGGGGGTGGCGCTCGTCGAAGCAGGCCAGCACGTCGAGGCCGCGGGCGAGCGCCTCGACGAAGTCGCGGCCGCTGCCGCGTCCGCCATCATGCCTCCCGGCCTGCTCGTGAGCCTTGACACTGGTCGCGCTGGCCAGACGCATCATTCCCGTAAACGCCGTCTAGCGGACAACTGTACGCCGGGCTTTCGGCGGCGCAAGATCGAGGCAAGGAGTCCGCGCGATGGCGAAGCTCGTCGCGATCCTGGCCACCACGCACCATCCGTTCTACTACCGCACCAGCCGGCTGCCCCGAGCGAGGCGCCGCCGTTCGCCGCGGCGTGGGTCAGCAAGGTCGCGGCGTACCGCGAGACGCTCACCCGGGCGCGGCCCGACGTGCTGGTGATGGTCGGCTCCGACCACTTCCACCAGCTGTGGCTGGACAACATGCCGCAGTTCCTCGTCGGCAAGGCGCCGTTCTACGACGCCAACTACTACAACGAGGAACGCGAATTCGGGCTGCCCAGGCTGCTGCTCAAGGGTCACGAGGAGCTGTCCGGCTTACATCCTGCGCGAGGGCATCGACAGCGGCTTCGACCTGGCCTTCTCCAACGAGCTGCGGGTCGACCACTCGATCACCTGCCCGATCTTCACCGTGCGTCCGGAGAACGACCTGCCGATCGTGCCGATCTACACCAACATCTTCGCGCCGCCCCTGCCGCGTCCGGAGCGCTTCGTCGAGCTCGGCCAGCACCATCCGGGAACTGATCGACGCGTGGCCGAGCCGACCTGCGCGTGGCTGTCATCGGCACCGGCCATCTCTCGCTCGAGCTCGGCGGCCCCCGGCAGTTCGGCCCGCACGGACCCGACCCGGAGTTCGACGCGAAGGCCGTGCGAGTGGATCGCGAACGGCGACATCGACGGCTGCCTGGCCAACGTCACGCTCGACAGCCTGCACGCGCCGGGCAACGCCACCCACGGATTCATGGACTTCATGCTGATGATGGGCGTCGCCGGGTACGCCAAGGCCGACTATGCCGACAACCTCGACCTGTTCCACACGATGGAGGCCTACTTCACCTGGTACCCGAACGGAGTGGACACGTGAGCAAGTACCTGGTCGAACAAGTTCCTCTTCACCGTCGACCGCGACCCCGAACTCGTCGAGCGCTACCGCGCCGACCCGGCCGGCACGGTCGCCTGGTGGGAGGCCGAGCAGGCCAACCGGATCCTCAACTGCGCCGACGGCGAGGCGACCACCTGGCTCGTCGTTCACCGACGCACGAGCGCCGGCGCTCTGGCCACCCACGACCACGTCGCGCTGTTCGAGATGGGCGCGCACCCGTTCCTGACCCTCACGCTGTGGATCGCGATGTTCGAGCGCGACCACACCGAGCCGCTGGCCATGCAACTCGACTACGCGGCGAAGCTCGCCCACATGACGCTGCCGTACCCCGATATCAGTACATGAGCGGGACCTCGACCACCCGGAACCACTCAGCTGAGTACATTCGCGGCGAGAGCCAGCCGCCTTCACGATGCAGGTGAATCCTTTGAGCTCAGGTGCATCGTACCCCGGCGTTCACGGCCGGCCGGCCGCTCGTGTTCCGCAACGCCACCGTGCTGACGATGGACGCGGCCGGCGTCATCGAGGACGGTGACGTGCTGGTCACCGGCGACACGCATCGCCGCGGTCGGCCGCGCTGGTCGCCGCGCCCGACGACGCGGTCGAGATCGACGCGCACCGGCGGGATCCTGATGCCGGGCATGGTCGACACGCACCGGCACATGTGGCAGACCGCGCTGCGCGGCCTCGGCGCCGACTGGACGCTGACCCAGTACTTCGTCTTCTACTACCTGACCTGGGGCAAGATCTTCCGGCCCGAGGACATCCACGGCCGGCAACCGGCTCTCGGCGATCGAGGCCGTCGACGCGGGCGTCACCACGACCGTCGACTGGTCGCACGGCCTGCAGACCGTCGATCACGGCGAGGCGGCCGCCGATGCGCTCCGCAGTCCGCGCCGGGCCGGTTCGTCCTGGCCTACGGCAACCTGCTCGGCGCGCCGTGGGAGTGGACGAACAGCCCCGAATTCCGGGACTTCGTCGAGCGCCGGTTCGGATCCCGCGACGACATGCTGGGCCTGCAGCTGGCCTTCGACGTCACCGGCGACCCGGAGTTCCCCGAGAAGCGGCGCGTTCGAGGCCGCCCGCGAACTCGGCCTGCGCCGTGACGACGCACGCCGGGGTCTGGGGTGCGACCAACGACGACAGCATCCGGCTGATGTGGGAACACGGATTCATGACGCCGCGACGTCACCTACGTCCACGCCGCGACGCTGAGCGAGGACTCGTACCAGCGCATCGCCGCGACCGGCGGCACCGCCTCGGTGTCGACCGAGAGCGAGCAGAGCGCCGGCCAGGGCTACCCGCCCACCTGGCAGCTGCGCAAGCACGGAATCCCGGTGTCGCTGTCGATGGACACCAGCGTGTGGTGGAGCGCCGACCTGTTCTCCGCCATGCGCGCCACGCTGTCGGCCGACCGGTCGCGCGAGCACCTCGAGGCGCACGCACGCGGCGAGACCGTCGTGCACAATCGCCTGCGCGCCGAGGAGGTGGCGCACTGGGCCACCATCGGCGGCGCGCGCGCGCTGGGCCTCGACGACCCTGATCGGCAGCCTCACCGCCGGGCAAGAAGGCGGACCTCGTGCTGATCAAGAACGACGACTCGCCCGCGCATGTACCCGCTGCTGCACCCCTACGGCAGCCTGGTGTTCCAGGCCGGACGCGGCGACGTGCACACCGTCTGGTCAACGGCCGGGTCGTCAAGCACGAGCACCGGCTGGTCGGCGTCGACCTGAAGGCCGCCAAGGACGCGGTCGGCCGGACGGTCGACTACGCCCGGTCGACGATGGGCGAGGAGGCCTGGCAGGAAAGCCTCACCCCCGAACTGCCGCCCACGCGAGCGGATTCCGAACCCCTACACCTACACCGACTACGACGGCGGCGAAGCACGACACCGGGCCCAAGACGACGAGCCGGCACCGGATGCGGCGCCCGGCGCCTGAACGGAAGACCGGCCATGGCATGGTGCGGGCCGGGGCATTGAGCCCCGGCCCGCACCATGCTTACTGCCTAGTGGGTGACGGTGAAGGTGCCTTTCAGCGGCAGGTTGGCCAGGGCTGACGAGTCGCCCACGTAGACGCTGAACCGGCCCTGCGGGACCACCCAGCCGTTGGCCGTGTCATTCCAGTACGACAGGTCGTGGGCGCTGAGGCGGAACCGGACGGTGGTGGACTGCCCCGGCCGCAGGGTGACCTTCTGGAACCCTTTCAGCTGGCGCGGCGGCTCACCGGCCACGGCCGGGTCGCCCAGGTACAGCTGGGCCACTTCCGAGCCCGCCGCCTTTCCGTTGTTGGTGACCGTGGCCGACACCGTTACCTGGCCGCTCCGGACGTCCTGGGGGACCACCAGGTGGCTGAAGGCGAACCTGGTGTAGGACAGCCCGTAGCCGAACGGGAAGAGCGGTGTCTCGTTGTTGGCGTCGTAATAGCGGTAGCCGACATCGATCCCCTCCGAGTACTGGACCTGGCCGTTGACCCCTGGGAACTGAGCCGGGGTTGAGGCAGGCACCTGCGACAGGCCGGTGGGGAAGGTCACGGGCAGGTGACCGCTCGGGTTCACTTTGCCGAACAGCACCGCCGCCAGCACGGTCCCGTTGCTCTCACCGGGATACCAGGCGTCCACCACCGAGGCCACCTGGTTCACCCAGGGCATGACCACGGGGGCGCCCGCGTCGATGACCACCACGGTGTGCGGGTTGGCCGCGGCCACCGCCGAGATCAGCTCGTTCTGCGCCGAGGGCAGGTTCAGGCTGGGCCGGTCCGCGGCCTCGGTCTCGGTGTCATCGGACACCACGACCACCGCGGTCTTCGCCGCCTTGGCTGCCGTCACCGCCTGCGTGATGCCGGGCGCCAGGTCCGATGGCGTGGCCCAGCTCAGGTTGGCCGACTCGCCGCCGCCCGACAGTCGCAGCGTGTAGGTCTGGCCGGCCACCAGGTTCACGCCCACCGAGTACGTTGACACCGGCGGGGTGCCCGGGTTGGCCAGGACTTCCGTGCCGTCCAGGGACAGGTCGACCGAGGAGTAACAGCCGCACGGGTTTTCGAAGGCCAGCACGTAGGTGCCGGTCTCGGGGGCGGTCAGGGTGCCGGTGTAGGTCCCGCCGAAGCCGGTGGGAGCGTAGGCCGGGGTCAGCGCGGAACTCGGTATCGGCGACAGGGACGTGTCGGTGGGCAGCCCCTGGGTGTAACTGACCGACGTGCCCGTCCCGGCCGCGGCCTGGATGCCTTGCAGCGGGGTGACGTTGAAGGTCGAGGTGACACGGGCGCTGCCGCCGCCGGTGTAGATCGGGGAGGCCGACGCCGCCGGGCCGATCACCGCCACCGAGCCGCCGCTGGGCGACTTGAGGGGCAGGGTCCCGCCGCGGTTCTTCAGCAGTACCGTGCCGGCCTCCGCCACGGCGGCGGAGACCGCCTGGTGAGCGGGGGTGGTGACGGTGGCGGTGAGAGAGCCGCCGGCGGGTTGTTGAACTCGTTGAAGCGGAACAGTTCGGTCAGGATCCGGGTCACCATCTCGTTGACGGTGGCCAGGGCGACCTGGCCCGACTGCACGGCCGCCTCGAGCGCCGGGCCGTAGTAGACGGCGCTGGGCTGCTCCTGGTCCAGTCCGGCGTCCGCCGAGGCCACGGTGGAGTGGGTCGCGCCGTAGTCCGATTCCACGAACCCCGGGAAACCCCATCGCTGATCGAGGGTGTTGAACAGGTACGTGTTCTGGCAGGCGTACTCGCCGTTGATCGTGGAGTAGGAGCACATCACCGAGCTCGCCTTGGCCTGGACGGTGGAGGCCCAGAAGGCGGGGAAGTAGATCTCGTGCATGGCCCGGTCGCTCACGATCGCGTTATCGGCGGCCGTGTTGCGGTTGGTCTCCTGGTTGTACACGGCGAAGTGCTTGACCTGGGACATCTCGCCCGTGCCCTGCACCCCGTCGATCTCCGACACGGCCAGCGACGAGTTCAGGAAGGGGTCCTCGGTGTAAGCCTCGAACGACCGCCCCCAGCGCGGGTCCCGGTCGATGTTCACGGTCGGGCCCAGGTTCACCATGGCCCCCTTGCCCCGCTCCTCGGATCCGATGACCTTCCCGTACTGGCTGGCCAACGACGTGTCCCAGGTAGCGGCCAGGGACACCCCGGCGGGAAGCTGAGTGACCCCGGTCAGGCCGTCACCCACGCCGTTGGGGCCGTCCTCCTGCCCCATGGCGGGGACGCACAGGTTGGGGATCGCCGAGATGTAGAAGACGTACGGCGAGCTGGTCCCCGCCCCGGTCACCATGTTGATCTTGTTGGCGAGGGTCATGTGAGCGAGCAGCAGCTTGACCCGCTGACTCACCGACAGCGACTGGTTGAGCCAGGGGCACGAGGAGTTGGAGGCTGACCGAGCCACCCCGGCGGCCGAAGCCGGGCTACCCGGCACGGCCAGGGCGAGAGGCATCACAAGGGCCAGGAACCCGGCTACCGCCGCCGCTCCCGGGATGCGCCTTCTACGCCGACTGCTAGTACCTGAGATCAGCTTCATCTACGGCCTCCGATGCCCGCGGCAGGTTACGGCCGAGCAGGACGACCTACAGCGGTCAACTCCCCCGGTGCCGTGAGAGCCCTGACAAAGCCCTCTCTCACCAGCACCGACGTCCAAGGACTTGCCGAGCGCGTCGCCTCTCAACGGGGAGCGCCCTGCTCGTATCGCACTGCACAGTGAACTCGTGCCCGGCCTGCATGCCAATAGGGTGCCGCGCCTTTCTCATGAAAACTTCATTAACACGTCCGGCAATAGAAATGGCTTCGGCGCCGGACACCGGGTCCTGCCTGCGCCTTCCCGGGCCGGTCGCGTTCCTCCGGGGGCGTCCTGAGTGCCGATCGCAGCGCGCTGACCAGGCGACTAGGGTGCGGCCGCCATTCGGCCGTTCCCGTGATCTTGGGCCGGCTGCTCCCCAGGCGGCGATCACCGCCCGGGCGCCCGGGCCGCTGCGGAGCGCGCTCTGACCGCACCAGGGGAAGGCACGGCCGCCACCAGTTGCCTCAGCCGGACCATTCTTACCGGATTCGCATGAAGAGATCCCAGGTCACAGCCAGTGCAGGTGGTCGCATCCACGCTGCTGGCTTGATGTGAAAGAACAAACGTATTGCTTACGTGAGCCGCAATGTCACGGCCGACTCGAAGTCACGCTGGCACGGTCTTCCCCATGGACGTGTACAAGCCGCCCAGCGGCTGCCAAGTGCACAAAAAGCCCCTGCATTCGATCCTGGGCGCGCGTAGCGGGCGCGGCGCCTCTAATGGGAGGAAGCTGTGACACGGTACAACTCACGAGGCTCGTCGAACTGGAAGCTCAAGGCCACGGCGGGTGCCGTGGCGGTGGCCGCCGGTGTCGGCGGTGGACTGGCGCTGACCAGCCACCCCACCGTCGCTGCTCACGACAGCGCTTACCAGTACGGCTTCGGTCAGGGTGGGTACGGCCCGATGCTGAGCTCGGCCATCGCCGGCCTTCAGTCGCGCAACATGTCCTACACGAGCATGCGGTCCCTCCAGGAACTGGGCGCCATTCATGGCTTCGGCAGCTCGTGGAACTTCTGGTCGCATCACCAGCGCCGCACGATGGAGTTCCAGCGTGGCCGGATCGTGCTTCTCACCCACAACTTCCTGATCGTGCGTGGCCTCAACGGCAGGCTCACCGTCTGGAAGCTGACGGGCAACACCGTGGTCAAGAGCGTCGTGACCACCCCCACCACGGTGGTACCCACGGCCACACCGACGATGACGCCCACCGCCACCGTGGCGACGCCCACGCCTAGCGTGACCGCGTCCACCGCGGCGGTACCGGTGCTGACCACCGGCACCGCGGCCACGGCGGTGACCGGTGCCGTCCCGGTGACGGCCGTGATGAACGCCACCACGCCCGCGGCGGCGACGACCACCACGGTTTCGGTGGTCACCGCCGGCGTCACGGTCACGGTGACGATCACCAACACCCCAGCCGCGGCGACCGTCGCCAAGACCGCCACGGTGACCACCCCCGCGACGGTGACCGCCCCGGTCACCACCACGACCGTGCCCACCGCGGCGCTGACGTGGCGTGGGCTGGCCGCCGGCGACCTCGTGTTCGTCGCGGGGACGGAGCGCGACCGCATCCGGAGCGCTCAGCTGGTCCTCATCGAGGCGCTCGGCACCACCACCGTCACCCCGACCGCGACACCCACCACCACCACGGTCAAGCCGACGGTCACCCCGACCACCACGGTGACCCCGACCACCACGGTCAAGCCGACGGTCACCCCGACCACCACGGCCCCCGTCGCACCCGCGACAACTCCGTCAACCACCGCGCCTACGACCACCGCGCCTACGACCTGAAGCTTTCGAGGTAAGGAACTCGTTTCCCTTGGCGGATAACGCCGATGCGCCCGACCGCACCGTGAACCCGTGCGGTGCGGGCGCATCGGCGTTGTCGCGTACTGACGGCAGCCCGCGGGGACGCCCCGTTCTGTATCTCTCGGATGCAGCGGGACCAACCCAGGCCGACACCACGACGACGATGCGTGACATGGCATGACACGATGCGACCACTTCCCGCGGGTTCTCGTGGTGACCGACGAGCTGACCGTCCGCGAGCACGCTCAGGCCGCACTGACGCTGCATGGCTGCGCGGTGAGCACAGCGGCCACGGGCAAAGACGCGCTGCGCCGCGCTGGATCCGCGGACCACGACCTTGTCGTGCTCGACGCGGCGCTGCCCGACCTGGACGGCTTCGAGGTGTACCGCAGGCTCCGGGCCAGCGGCGACAGCACTCCTGTCGTCCTGCTGACCGCCGCGGGCACGGCGACGGGGGGCACCGTGGGCGTCGATGACTACGTGACGAAGCCGTTCTCCGGTGAGGCTCTGGCCGCCCGCGTCCTCGCGGTCCTCGGTCAGGCGGACCGGGCGGGCGGCAGCGACCTGGGCACGAACGCCCGGTTGCATGCCGGGGACCTGGAACTCGACGAGTCACGCTGGACCGTGCACCGGGCCGGCACGCCAGTGGAACTCAGTCCCACCGAGTTCCGGCTGCTTATCTACCTGATGAGCAACCAGGGGCGGATGCTCACCCGGGAGCAGATACTCAAGAACGTCTGGGGCCACTCCCGGCGGACCCAGATCGTTGACACGTACGTCAGCTATCTGCGCCGCAAACTCGACTCGCTCGGCCCGCCGCTGATCCATACCCAGCGCGGTGTGGGCTACAGCCTGCAGTCGGAGCCCAGGCCGGCCGCGGACTAGCCCGGGGAACAGCGGCTCCCGGCGAACTGTTTGGCCCGGTGAGCGGCGACCCCTGACGACGGGAGCGGACCGGATGACTGAACGTGTGCGTGATCACCTGGGACAATTTGGTGTTTGGCGAGGCGGCAGCCAGGTGACGGCGGAACTCGCAGCGGGCCTCGAGAAGCTCGGCTTCGGCGCGCTGTGGATAGGCGGCTCGCCCAGCGGGGATCTCGCCCAGATCGAGCAGTTGCTCGACGCGACGACCACGCTGACCCTGGCGACCGGCATCGTGAACATCTGGCAGGACGACGCCTACGAGGTCGCCGCGTCGTTCCGGCGGATCGAGACCCGCCATCCCGGCCGGTTCCTGCTCGGCGTCGGCGCGGGCCACCGCGAGGCGACCCAGCGGTACGCGAAGCCCTACGAGACCCTCGCCGACTACGTTGACGTGCTGCTCGATGAGGGCGTCCCGGCTGGGGGCCTGGTCCTCGCCGCGCTGGGACCCAAAGTGCTGCGGCTCGCCGCGGAGCGCACGGCCGGTGCCCACCCCTACCTCGTCACGCCGGAGTACACCCGCTGGGCGCGCACGGTCCTCGGAGTGGCGCCGCTGCTGGCCCCCGAGCAGAAGGTCGTGCTGGACACCGACCCGGACCGGGCGCGGGCCACCGGCCGCGCGCGGGTGCAAAATCCCTACCTCGGATTGGCCAACTACACCAACAACCTGCGCCGTCTGGGCTGGAGTGAGGAAGACCTGAGCGGAGGCGGCAGCGACGCGCTGGTCAACGCGCTCGTCGCCCACGGCAGCGCCGGCGAGGTCGCCGCGCGCCTCACCGAGCATCTCAGCGCCGGCGCTGACCACGTGTCCATCCAGCTGCTCACCGAACCGGGAACCGACCTGCTGGACGGCTACCGGCAACTAGCGCGGGCACTGGCTCTCTGACACTACGGTTGCTCCTGTTGGGCCGGGAGTGGGCTGAACGGGAAAGGCTGGTCGATGAGCCACAGTGGCACGCACCCACCGCGGCGCCGGTCCGTCACGGCCGTGGTGGCCGTGGCCGCACTGGTGGTGGTGCTGGCCGGTGCCGCGGGCGGCTACCTGCTGCTGCACACCAAGGGCAGCCCGCAGCAGACCGCGGCCAGCTACGTGCTCGGCTGGCAGCAGGGCAATTACTCCGCCATGGACAAGGTCAGCGTGGATGTGCCAGGCTCCGGCCTGGCCCGCCCGCTGCGCCGGGTGGCCGCGGAACTGGGCCTGCGCCACCTCCACCTGGTGCTCGGCCAGGTGACCGCGGGTGGCGGATCGGCGCGGGCGCGGTTCACGGCCACCGCCGACCTGGCCAGCGGCCACGCCTGGACCTATCAGGGGCAGCTGCGGCTGGTCCGGCGGAACCAGGCCTGGTGGGTGGACTGGAGCCCGGCCGCCATCTACCCTCGGCTGCGGGCGGGTGAGCGGTTCGTGCTGAGCGCTGTCTGGCCGGCCCGGGCGCCAGTGCTCGCGGCCGACGGCACCGCGCTGAGCTCCCCCCAGGTGATCGCGGAGTCCGGCTCCATCTCGCTGCTGACCGGAAATGTGGTGGCGGCCACCGCGGCCCAGGCCAAGGCGCTCGGTGCCCCGTACCAGGCCGGCGACCCGATCGGCCAGGGCGGCATCGAGCAGGCCGACCAGGCCCAGCTGGCGGGCCGCCCGTCCCTGACCATCCGGATCGAGGGCCCAGGCAATCACCTCGACGCGACGGCCACCCGCTTCGCCACCTCGGCCGGCACGGCCGTCCAGACCAGCCTCGACCTGCACGACCAGCTGGCCGCTGGGCAGGCCGTGACCTCCGCGGCGACGGCCAAACCGGTTGACATGGTGGTGATCCAGCCGTCCACCGGCCGGGTGCTGGCCGTGGTCGAACGTCCGGGCGGCTTCGACCGCGCCCTGCAGGGAGAATTCCCCCCTGGCTCAACCTTCAAGGTCGTGACCGCGTCTGCCCTCGCGAAGACCGGGCTGCACCCGTCCAGCACGGTCCAGTGCCCCAGCCAGGTAACCATCGGGGGCCGGACCTTCCACAACAGCAACAACGAACAGCTCGGCACCACCAGCCTGCAGACCGCCTTCGCGGTGTCGTGCAACTCCACGTTCGCCATGCTCGCCTCGCAGCAGCTGGGCGGCCCTTCACTCGCGTCGATGGCCGCCACGTTCGGCTTCAACACCCAGCCCGCCCTGGGCATCCCGGCCACGCTCGGGCAGTTCACCTCGCCTCGCGCACCGGTCAACCTGGCCGCTGATGCGTTCGGCCAGGGAACCGACCTGGTCAATCCGCTCAGCCAGGCGACCGAGGCGGCGGCCATCGAAGACGGCACCTGGCGGCCACCACAGCTAGTGATCAGCCCCGCGCCGAAGCAGATGGCTCAGCCGCACGCGATCGATCCCGCGATCCTGGACACGCTCCGCCCGATGATGCGGGCGGTGGTGACCAGCGGCACTGCGGCCGGGGTTGGCTTCCCGCCCGGCGTCTACGGGAAAACCGGGACCGCCGAGTACGGAACGGGCGCCAACCCGCCATCCCATGGATGGTTCATCGGGTACCAGGGAGACCTCGCCTTCGCCGTCCTCGTCGAGGGTGGAGGCACCGGAGCCGACAGCGCGGGCCCCATCGCCAACGCCTTCCTCCGCAAGCTGTAATCCCGCCGCCGGTGGTACAACGACACCAATGGCGCACCGGTGCCGTCCCAACGACACCTATGGCGCACCGGTGCCGTTGCGGACTTCAGCTGGTCGAGGTAGTTGGCGGGAATCCGGGCGCGGGACAGGTGCCCGGCGCGTTGTTGGCGCCACAGGGAGTGTCAACCACGTAGACCGACCCCGTGCGGAACGGGCCAGTGACCGTGTAGACCGTCTCGGTGCCGCTGTCGGTGGCGTAGATCGCTCCCCAGCGGCCCGAGGGCCACGCCGTGTCGTCCACCGAGTCGGACAGCGTCAGGACCGAGAGCGTCTCACGGTGCCAGCCGGCCCGGTGGACGAAGATCTGCTCCTACGGGAGGGGGATCCGGGCATCGTGCGGCCAGACTCACGCCGTGGAAGCAAGCGCGCCGCAAAAGCGTTAGGTCGCCGGGGCCTTTCCTAACCATCCTTGTTGTGTACCCCTGCGCCTGCCATGGAGACTGCCGCGTTGACACCCTCGCCCGCCGCGCTGCGAGCTCGCCTGCCTGAGCTGATGCTGCGTGATCAACGCCGGCTGGGCCGGGGCGTCGAGAAAGCCGCCGCCCTGCGTGACGCCGGGGCGCGTGACCTGGCGCTCGGCCAGGTCCTCGCGGAGCTGGACACGGCATCGGCCCGCGTGGCGGAGCGCAGGCGCGCGGTGCCCGTCATCTCCTACCCGCCCGAGCTTCCGGTCAGCCAGCTGAAGGACAAGATCGCCGAGGTCATCCGGGACCACCAGGTGGTGATCATCGCCGGTGAGACGGGTTCGGGCAAGACCACGCAGCTGCCGAAGATCTGCCTGGAACTCGGCCGCGGCGTGACCGGCCAGATCGGACACACGCAGCCCCGGCGGATCGCCGCCCGCACCGTGGCCGAGCGGATCGCTCATGAGCTCCGGACCGAACCCGGCACCGTGGTCGGCTACAAAGTGCGCTTCGCCGACACCTCCAGCGATGGCACGCTGGTCAAGGTGATGACCGATGGCATCCTGCTGACCGAGATGCGGCGCGACCGGCGGCTGCTTCGCTACGACACCCTCATCATCGACGAGGCGCACGAGCGCAGCCTGAACATCGACTTCATCCTCGGCTACCTGAAGCAGTTGCTGCCCAGCCGGCCGGACCTCAAGGTCATCATCACCTCGGCCACCATCGACATGGAACGCTTCAGCGCTCATTTTTCTAAAGGAACAGAGAGGCTATTCACCGGTAATCGAGGTGTCGGGGCGCACGTACCCGGTCGAGGTGCGCTACCGGCCTCTCACCGACGCCGACCATCCCGGCGGCGAGCCACGGGACCAGGTGCAGGCCATCGGGGACGCCGTGGATGAGCTATCCGCGGAAGGGCCCGGCGACATCCTCGTCTTCCTCAGCGGCGAGCGGGAGATCAGGGACACGGCCGACGCCCTGGCCGACCGGGACGACCTGGAGGTGCTGCCGCTCTATGCCCGGCTGACCACGGCGGAACAGCACCGGGTGCTGGCCGGAGGCGAGACAAGCAAACAGGGCCAGCCGCACCGCGGCCGGCGCGTGGTCTTGGCCACTAACGTGGCGGAGACCTCGCTGACCGTCCCGGGCATCAAGTTCGTGATCGACCCGGGCACCGCGCGGATCTCCCGGTACAGCAACCGGACCAAGGTTCAGCGGCTGCCGATCGAGCCCATCTCGCAGGCATCGGCGAACCAGCGCAAGGGCCGCTGCGGGCGCACGTCCGACGGCATCTGCGTCCGGCTGTACAGCGAGGAGGATTTCGCCTCGCGCCCGGAATTCACCGACCCGGAGATCCTGCGCACCAACCTCGCGTCGGTCATCTTGCAGATGGCCGCGCTCGACCTCGGCGAGGTGGCGGACTTCCCCTTCGTCGACCCGCCGGAGTCCCGGAATGTCGCGGACGGCGTCCGCCTGCTCGAGGAGCTTGGCGCCTTCACCCCCGCCCACGGCCGGTCCCGGCTGACCGACGTGGGGCGGAAACTGGCCCAGCTCCCGGTGGACCCGCGCCTGGGCCGGATGATCCTGGAGGCCGGCCGCGACGGATGTGCCCGCGAGGTACTGATCATCACGGCGGCGCTGTCCATCCAGGATCCCCGGGAGCGGCCCGCGCCGAGCTTGCCCGGTTCAGGCCGCGAGGCGGCGGACGCCATGCACGCACGCTTCGCCGAGCCGGGATCAGACTTCCTCACCTTCCTCAACCTCTGGGATTACCTGCGCGACCGCCAGCGTGAGCTGTCGTCATCCGCGTTCCGCCGCATGTGCCGCCGGGAGTACCTGCATTACCTGCGGGTGCGGGAATGGCAGGACGTCTATGGTCAGCTCCGGCAGGCGGCCAGGGACCTGGGCATCGTGGTCGGCGCGGACCCCACCGGCCAGGCCGGGACGGGCACCGAGGCCGCACCCGAGGGGGCGGCGGCCCGGTTCCCGGCCGATGTCGCGGACCGGGTGCACATGTCGTTGCTGGCCGGCCTGCTCTCGCACATCGGGATGAAGGCGGTTGACAAGGATGGTGACCAGAAGACACGAGGGAAGAGGCGCGCCCCGGCCGAGTTCGCCGGGGCGCGGGGCGCCCGCTTCGCCATCTTTCCCGACTCCGCGCTGGCCCGGAAGCCGCCGCCGTGGGTAGTGGCGGCCGAGCTGGTCGAGACATCCCGGCTGTGGGCCAGGATCGCCGCGCGCATCGAGCCCGAATGGGCAGAGCCGCTGGCCGCGCACCTGGTCACGCGCACCTACAGTGACCCGCACTGGGACAGCAGGCGCGGTGCGGTGATGGCCGCTGAGAAGGTGACTCTGTACGGGCTGCCGGTCGTGGCGGCGCGGCCGGTCAACTACGCGCGCATCGACCCGGCGGCGGCCCGCGCGCTGTTCATCCGCGGCGCCCTGGTGGAAGGCGACTGGCGGACCCACCACCAGTTCTTCCACCGCAACCAACGGCTGCTCGAGGAAGCCGAGGAGCTGGAGCGCAAGGCCCGGCGGCGCGGCATCGTGGCCGACGACACCGCCGTGTTCGACTTCTATGACCGCCGGATACCCGCCACCGTGACCTCCGCCCGGCACTTCGACACCTGGTGGAAGAAGGCCCGGGCCGCCCACCCGGACCTGCTGACCTTCACTCCGGCCGACCTCGTCGGCCCCGCCGCCGATCTCGTCCAGCCGGATGACTACCCCAGCACGTGGGGCGAGCTTCCGTTGTCGTATGAATTCGCTCCCGGCGAGCCGGATGATGGGGTGACCGTGGACATTCCCCTGGCCACGCTCAATCAGGTGAACGGCAGGGAACTCGGCTGGCAGGTGCCCGGCCTCCGCGAGGAACTGATCACGGAGCTGATCCGGTCGCTGCCCAAGCATCTGCGGACGCTCTTCGTGCCCGCCCCGGACACGGCCCGGGCCGCGGCGGCCCGGCTGGACCCGGCGCACGGCGACCTGCTGGGTGCCCTGGCCGCGGAACTCGGCCGGCTCGGCGGAGTGACGATCCCGCGTGAGGCGTGGGATCTGTCCCGGCTGCCGGCCCACCTGAGGATCACGTTCCGGGTGGTCAACTCCGGCCGCGTGCTCGCGGCGGGCAAGGACCTGGACGCGCTACGCCAGCAATTGCGGCCCCGCCTGGAGGAAGCGCTCACGGAGGCAGCCGGCGGGATCACCCGCACCGGTCTGCGAACCTGGGATCTCGGCTCGCTGCCCCGGGTATTCACCGAGGGGCGGGTCCGCGCCTACCCGGCGCTGGTGGACGCGGGCGACGCGGTTGACGTCCGGCTGTTCGGCACCGAGGCCGAGGCCAGCCAGGCCATGGCGCGGGGCACCCGCCGCCTGCTCCTGATGCAGGTTCCTTCCGGTGCGCGCTCCGTGGCCAGCCGGCTGCCGGTCACCGCGAAGCTGGCGATGAGCCGCCATCCGTACCCGAACGCCGGCGCACTGCTCGAGGACTGCGCGGCCTGCGCGGCCGACCAGGTGATCGCGGACGCAGGGGGACCGGCCTGGGATGCTGCGGGTTTCGCGCACCTCCTGGAAGCGGCCCGGTCAGCGCTGCCGGCCGCCGCGGCCGACGTGGTGGCGGCCGTCGCGCGGGTTCTCGGCGAGGCGCAGCAGGCTGAGGCCGCGCTCGGGCGAGCCACCAGCCCGGCGCTGGCACCAGCGGTCGCCGACATGCGCTCCCAGCTCTCCGCCCTGATCTATCCGGGGTTTGTTTCTGAGACCGGTTCGCGGCGCTTGCCCGACCTGGTCCGTTATCTGCGGGCCATCATCCGGCGGCTGGAGAAACTGCCCGAAGGTCCCGGGCGTGACGCCGAGCGGATGGCGGCCGTGCACCGCGCCGCGGACGCCTACCAGCAAGCCATGGGCGAGCTCGCGGCATCCGGGCGCCGCAGCGAGGAGGCCAGGGAGGTGCGCTGGATGATCGAGGAACTGCGAGTCAGCCTCTTCGCTCAGACGCTGGGCACTCCCGCGCCCATATCCGAGAAGAGGATCCTGGCCGCACTGGACCGCCTGGGACGGCCGTGAAGCGGGTAGTCATCCTCGGTCCTGGCGCGGCGGGCAAGTCGACTCTCGCCGCCCGGCTGGGCGACATCACCGGCCTCCCGGTGATCGAGCTGGACACGCTCTTCTGGCGGCCAGGCCTCGTGGCCACGCCTCCTGACCAGTGGGCCGCCATCCAGCGCGAGCTCGTCTCACACGAGTCGTGGATCATGGATGGGGATCTTGGAACCTACGACGTGATCAACATCCGGCTGGAAGCGGCGGACACCATCGTGTTCCTGGACTTTTCGCCAGTCCGCTGTGCCTGGCGGGCCATCCGGCGGTCGCGGGAACGCACCGACTTCTGGTGGTGGCTGCTGCTCTATCGGCTCCGGAGCCGACGGATGATCCGGCAGGCGCTCGCCACGCAGGCTGGCCGAGCGGACGTCCACGTGCTGCCCACCCCGGCCTCCCTCAGCCGGTTCGTCACCCAGATCGTTCCCGGGCCGCCCGACCAGCCCCGAGCCTGAAAGGTACCTGAACTTCCCGCAATGCCGCCAAGTTGTAACCCATGCCAACAGCCGAGCCACGGCGCCGAGGCCAGACTCAGGGAGAGGTGTTTGCGATGCTGCACCTGGGAAACGCTCGTCACCGTGACCGAGGAGGGTCTGAATGAAGGCTCAAACGCTGCTCTCCCAGATAGCTCTAGCCTGCGCGCTCGGCGCTGGGCTCGCCGCCTGCAGCAGCAGCGGCACCGGCACCGGCACGTCATCCACCAGTGCGGCCCCGAGCACGTCCGCCCCGGCCTCGTCCTCGTCCTCGGCCTCGTCCTCGGCGTCGTCCTCGGCCGGCGGCTCCGCGGCCGCGCTAATCGCGGCCAACTGGACCGCGTTCTTCAGCGCGAAGACTCCCGTCGCCAAGCGGGTCAGCCTGCTGCAGGACGGGTCGACTTTCGCCTCGGTCATCCAGGCCCAGGCCGGCTCGAGCCTGGCGTCGTCAGCGTCGGCGAGGGTCAACAAGGTGACGCTGACCTCGCCCACCGAAGCCAAGGTCACTTACACGATCCTGGTGGGCGGCCAGCCCGTGCTGTCGAACCAGTCCGGCGTCGCTGTCGACCAGGACGGCACCTGGAAGGTGGGCGTCGCCAGCTTCTGCGGCCTGCTGATCGCCGAGAACGCCGGGAAGACGTCCGGGCTGCCAGCGGCCTGCAAGACCGCGGGCTAGCCAGGTGGTCCGTTCGGTCGGCGTGCCCGCCGGGCAGGCGCCCGCCGGGCGCCGTGGCGGCCTCGGGGTCGCCCTGGCCGTGCTGTGCACGGTGCTGTTCCTGACGTTCCTGGACAACACGGTCGTGAGCGTCGCGCTCGGCAGCGTGCAGATCGACCTGCACGCCGGGGTGACCGCCCTGCAGTGGGTGGTCAGCGCGTACGCGCTGACCTTCGCCGGCGCCATGCTCGCCTTCGGCATGGTCAGCGACGAGTTCGGCCGCAAGAAGGTCATGCTGGCCGGGGTCGGCGTCTTCTGTGCCGGATCGGTCCTGTCGGCCTTGGCCCCGAACGTCGGGCTGCTGATCGCCGGGCGGGCGGTGATGGGGCTCGGCGCGGCCGCCAGCGAGCCGGGAACGCTGTCGATGCTGCGGCACCTGTACACCGACGAGCGCAGCCGCACCCGGGCTCTGGGTGTCTGGGCGGCGGTGTCCGGCCTCGCTCTCGCCCTCGGCCCCGTCATCGGGGGCGCCCTGGTCGGCCTGTGGAACTGGCGCGCGATCTTCTGGTTCAACCTCGCCTTTGGCCTGGCGGCCCTGGTGGCCGGCCTGATCGTGCTGCCCGAGAGTTCCGATCCGGACGCGCACCGCGTGGACATCACCGGGACGGTTCTCGGCGTGGCCGCCCTGACCGCGCTGGCCTTCGCAGTAATCATCGGCGAAGGCTCCGGCTTCTCCTCCCCCAGCGTGCTCGCACTGCTGTGCCTGAGCGCGGCCGCGACGGCGGCGTTCTTCTGGTGGGAAAGCCGCGCCACCCATCCGCTGCTCGACCTTAAATACCTGCGCGTCCCGCGTTTCCTCACCGCCAACGTGGTCGCCTACAGCACGTACTTCGCGACGTTCGCCGTCTTCTTCTTTACCGCTCTGTACCTCCAGGAAGTGGTGGGTGACAACGGCTACCAGCTCGCGCTGGTCTTCTTGCCGATGACCACGCTGATGATCCTGGCCTCCCTGCTGGCCGGCCGCTGGACCGCGTCCGCCGGGCCGCGATGGTCGATCTTCATCGGCTGCCTGCTGTTCGGCGCGGGGCTGCTGCTGACGGACTTGACGCTCGGCCCCAGCCCCGCCTATCTGCCGCTGGCCGGGGCGCTGGCCCTGACGGGCGTCGGCATCGGCACCACCGTGGTCCCCATCACCTCCTCAGCCCTCTCGGCGGTCCCCGCCGAGCGGTCGGGCATGGCCGCCTCGGCGGCGAACACCAGCCGCGAGATCGGCGCCGTGACCGGCGTGGCGGTCCTCGGTGCGCTGGTCAACTCGCAGCTACAGTCCAGTCTCACCAGCAAGCTCAAGCACCTGGGCATCCCGGTCAACTTCCAGTCGATCGTGATCCATGCGATCGAGACCGGCGGCGTCCCCTCCAACGGCAACACCGCGGGTGCGGGCGGGGCAGCCGGAGCCGGCCAGGGCGCCCTCGTGCAGGAAGTCATCCACGCCGCGTACGGCGCCTTCTACAGCGGGCTGCACGCCGCGCTCTACCTCTCCGCGTTCCTCGTGCTCGGCGCGGGCCTGTTCACGTTCGTGGCCTTGCGCCGGCCACCGCTACCCGAGGCCGGCGTGATGGGTGCGGGTGATCGAAGTGCCGGGGCCCCGCCCGGCTCCATAGGATCTCCCTAGGATCAGGGGCGGCCAGGGAGAAACCGGCCTGGTCACATGTCAGGCCTGCCACGAGGAGCGGTTGCCATGCACGAGCGCGTTGAGTCGGTACGGACTCCGGACGGGTCCTTCGATCTGACCGTGTGGATCCCGGACAGCCGCAGCGGGCCCGGCCTCCTGCTGATCCAGGAAATCTACGGGGTGAGCAGCTACATCCGGGCGGTCGCCGAAGACCTGGCCGGCCTCGGCTACGTTGTCGCGGCACCGGATTTGTTCTGGCGGCTCAAGCCGGGGCACCAGGCGGCCCATGATCAGGAGGGCCTGACCGAGTCGCTGGCCCTGGCGTCCCGTTTCGACATGGAAACGGGGGTGGCTGACGCGGTCGCTGCGCTCGGCCACCTGGCCGCGATGCGCGAGGTGGACGGCGGCACCGGCATCATCGGGTTCTGTTTCGGCGGCACCGTCGCCTACCTGGCCGCCGCGCGGACCGAGCCGATGGTGGTGGTCTCGTATTACGGCTCGGCGGTTCCCGACCACCTCGATCTGCTGGACGATATCAGCGGCCCGCTGCAGTTCCAGTTCGGCGGAAGCGACGCCTACATTCCGCGTGATCAGGTCAGACGGGTCGAAGAGGCGGTGGCCGCGCGCCCGAACGTGGAGATCAACGTCGAAGAAGAGGCCGGCCACGCCTTCCACAACCGGATGGCGGACATGTTCCACCAGCCGGAGCCGGCCCGCCGGGCCTGGCGGCGCACCGAGGAGTTCCTCCGCCGGCACCTCCCGGTCCGTAAGCCTGTCTCCTGACCCAGCCTCAGCCGGACTGGTCCAGGCCGGCTCGCTGCGCCGCCCACTCGGTCACGGTGCACACGGTGGCCTGCCTCGAGAACACCTTCTCGGTCAGTACCCGGTGGACCTCGGGGTCGCCATTGAGGCAGGCGTCGGCCAGCACAACCAGCCGGTAGTCCAGGTCGGCGGCTTGGCGCAACAGCACAGTCACGTCCATCCCGCTGCGCGCCTCCTTACTTGTCGTCCTGCTCCACCGGTTAGCTGTTGTCTAACTGCCGTCCCGCTCCACCGGCGGACAGTCCCATCCATCCGCTGCGCACGCTCCGAATCTGTCCGCCCACCCGCCGTCCCGCTCCACCGGCGGACCCAGCTAAGCACGTGCATCCTGCGGTAGGGCCGTATCTAACGTTGACGTTAAGGTCGGTAAGCTCGGTCTGAGCGAACAGGCAGACCATCGACGACATTGGGGGAAGGTTCATGCCGGTGGTGGAACAGGGGCAGGCGGAGCGCTCGGCCGGGGACGGCAGAGGCGTCCATTACAAGTGGATCGCGCTGTCCAACACCACGCTCGGGATCTTGATGGTCACGATCAACCAGTCGATCTTGCTGATCTCGCTTCCGGCGCTGTTCCGCGGTATCAAGCTCAACCCGCTCGTTCCATCCAATACGTCCTATTTCCTGTGGGTATTCCTGGGATTCCTGCTGGTCACCGCAGTGCTGGTGGTCAGCCTGGGCCGGGTGGGCGATATTTACGGCCGGGTGAAGATGTACAACCTGGGCTTCGCCGTCTTCACGTTTTTCTCCATCCTGCTGTCGGTGACCTGGCTCACCGGGCCGGCCGGAGCCCTGTGGATCATCATCATGCGTATCCTGCAGGGGGTCGGCGGCGCGTTCCTATTCGCCAACTCAACGGCCATCCTGACCGACGCTTTCCCCCAGGACGAGCGGGGGAAGGCGATGGGGATCAACGGCGTCGCCGCGGTGGCAGGCTCATTCCTCGGGCTGCTGCTGGGCGGCGTGCTCGCCCCCATCGAGTGGCGGCTGGTCTTCCTGGTGTCGGTCCCGTTCGGGTTGTTCGGCACCATCTGGGCGTACCTCAAGCTCCGCGACAATGGGATCCGCATCCCGGCCAAGATCGACTGGCTGGGCAATGCCCTGTTCGCGATCGGGCTGATCTCGCTGCTGACCGGGATCGTGTACTCCCTGCTCCCCTACGGCGGCCACCCCACCGGGTGGACCAATCCCAAGGTGCTGGGCGCTATTTTCGGCGGGATCGTGGTCCTCGTCCTATTCGCCTGGGTGGAGACCAAGGTGGCGCAGCCGATGTTCCGGCTCGGCCTGTTCAAGATCCGGGCGTTCACCGCCGGCAACATCGCCGGCCTGCTGGGCGCCCTCGGCCGTGGCGGCCTGCAGTTCATGCTGATCATCTGGCTGCAAGGAATCTGGCTGCCCCAGCATGGCCGCAGTTTCAGCCAGACCCCGCTGTGGGCAGGCATCGCGATGATCCCGCTCACCATCGGGTTCCTGCTCACCGCACCGCTGGCCGGCATTCTGTCTGACCGCTACGGGGCGAGGGCGTTCGCCACTGGTGGCCTGCTGATCTCCGGGGCCAGCTTCCTGCTGCTGGAACTGCTGCCGATCAACTTCAACTATGTCTGGTTCGCCGCGCTTATCTTCCTGTTCGCGATCGGCATGGGCTTGTTCTTCTCGCCCAACCAGGCCTCGGTCATGAACAGCCTTCCTCCCGAGCAGCGCGGCGCGGGCGCCGGGATGCTCAACACCTTCCAGAACTCGGCCACCGTCCTGTCCATGGGCCTGTTCTTCACCATCGTCACCCTGGGGCTGGCCGCGCGCCTGCCCAGCCACCTGTATCGCGGGCTGGTCGCCGCCGGCGTTGCTCCCGGCGCCGCCCGGCTGGTCGCCAACGAGCCGCCGATCGGCAGCCTGTTCTCGGCGTTCCTCGGCTACAACCCCATCAAGGAACTACTCGGCCCCACGGGAGCGCTCCAGCACCTGTCGCCCCACCAGGCCGCGTACATCACCGGCCGGTCGTTCTTCCCGAAGCTGATCGAGCAGCCGTTCGCCAGCGGACTGCACCTGGCGTTCAGCTTCGCCGCCGGCGCGACGGCCATCGCGATCGTGGCCTCCGCCTTCCGGGGCAAGCGCTACATGCACGTGACCGAGCCACTCCTCGACGAGCTGGCCGAAGGCGCGGCCGAGGAAGGCGGCCTGGCCGGCCTGGACGCAGTCGGCTCGGCTGAGCTCACCGGCAACGGCCGGGTTGCTCCCTCGGGCCGCGCGGCCTCGGGCGGCGCGGACACCGGCCGCACGGACACCGGCCGCGCGGACACCGGCCGCGCGGACACCGGCCGGCTCGGCACGCCGTATGGAAGTGGCTGAGCCCGTGAACCCGCCGTCCGCCACGGGCACAGCGTCAGCCGCCAGCAAACAGGTGCCGGGCGCCGGCGGCCAGCTGCTCGGCATCGGTGCCGCGGCGACCCAGGCCGGGGTGTCCGAACGGGCTCTCCGCTATTACCAAGAGCTGGGCTTGCTCGTCCCCGCCTGCACCACGCCCGGTGGGCTGCGCCGTTATTCAGAGGAAGACCTGGACCGGGTGGCACGCATCCGTGAGCTGCAGACCCTGCTTGGCTTCAACCTCGACGAGATAGCGCTGGTGCTGCGCAATGAGGACCGCATGGCGGAGATTCGCCGCACATATCACGATGAGCGGACCAGCGACGACGAGCGCCAGCGGCTGACCCGCGAGTGCCTCGCCTTGCAGGAGAGCCTGCGCGACACCGTCGAAGCCAAGCGGGCCGCCCTCGGGAACTTTCTGGCCGACCTCGACGCGCGCATCCGGCGCGCCCGCGGTCTGCTGGCCGACCGGGACAGCCAGCAAGACTAGTTGTCCGGCCCCCCCTGATGAGCAGTATGGACATGCCTGGTGGAATGCCCGTCCCGGTGCGGGCAGGCCCCGTACTGTTCGTCCCCGCCCCCGCCGCACTGCCGCACACCTCCGTCCCCGCCCGCGCCGCACTGCCGCACGCCTCCCGCGCCGCACTGCCGCACGCCTCCCCGCCGCACTGCCGCACGCCTCGCCGACACCAGACTGAGGCACGCCGGGGCCAATCCCGGGGCTTCGCGTGCCCTCAGCTCCCGCGACGCAAGGCGCGCCGACGTGAAAATTTCACGGAGCCCACCTTCCGGGCCTTGGGCTCCGAAAAGTTGCCGAAACATTCTCTTGATAACGGCGAAAGGCCTGTGCCACCCTCGCCCATCGATACATTGTGAGCGCTCATATCCCGGGAGTCCCCGTGAAACTTCGGCTCTGGCTCGTCAGTGCGGCAGCTGCCGGGCTCGCCGCCACCGGCCTCATCAGCGCTACCACGGCGCAAGCCGCCACCGGATGCCCGGCCAGCTACACGGCGGGCGGCACCTGCACCGGGGAAGGGGGCCCACGCCCGCCCTCTGGGCTGCCCTCCAGCTTCCAATGGCACTCCAGCGGGCCGCTGATCATCCCCAAGTCCGATGCGAGCCACTCGATCGTGGCGGTCAAGGATCCTTCGGTGGTGTACTACGCCGGGAAATGGAACGTGTTCACCAGCACCACGAACTCCTCAGGCAACTACAGCATGATGTACACGAACTTCACCGACTGGTCCCGCCGGCTCCGCGCGCCAGTACTACCTCGATCAGAGCGCGATCGGCACCGGGTACAAGACTGCACCGCAGGTGTTCTACTTCGCCCCGCAGAAGTTGTGGTACCTGGTCTACCAGACTGGCAACAACGCGTCGTACTCCACCAACACCAACATCACCAACCCGGACGGCTGGACCGCGTCGAAGAACTTTTACCCCTCAATGCCGGCCATCATCTCCCAGAACATCGGCTCCGGGTACTGGGTCAACATGTGGGTGATCTGCGACAGGGCGAATTGCTACCTGTTCTCCATGGACGACAACGGCCACCTGTACCGGTCACAGACCACCCGGGCAGACTTCCCCAACGGCTTCACGGATACGGTCATAGCCGCGCAGGATCCCGCCCACTTTAACTTTTTCGAGGCCGACAACGTCTACAAGGTCCAGGGCACCAGCACCTACCTGCTGATCGTGGAAAGTATCGGGTCGGATGGGCTCCGCTACTTCCGGTCCTTTACGTCGAACAGCATCGCCGGGACCTGGACCCCGCTCGCCGCGACTGAGAGTAACCCGTTCGCCGGGGCCAGCAACGTGACGTTCAGCGGGACGCCGTGGACCAAGGACATCAGCAGCGGGGAGATGATCCGGGCCGGGTACGACCAGACCATGGCAATCAGCCCCTGCCACATGCGGTACCTCTACCAGGGCGTGGATCCCAGCTCGACCGTTGCCTACAACCTGTTGCCCTGGCGGATCGGCGTGCTGACCCAGACCAACTCGACCTGCCGACCGGGTGCTCCCATACCTGGACACGCACGATGACGGGCGGTACTAGTCTCGGCCGCCCGGACGCCCTTCAGCTTCCGCCGCTCGGACCTGTATCCCAGCTCGGGCATTGGCCACGGGCGACCAGGATGCGGCGGCTTCTTCAGGTAGGCGGGCGGCTTGTTCAGGTAGGCGGGGCTGGTTGAGGACGCCGTGCAGTCACCCATCGTGTCCGTGCTGATCAACGGCACAGGTCGTCAAAGTGCTACTGCATCCAGAATCCAACGTGCAAGTCATAACTACACACGTTGACCCGGGAGCTTCTGTGCTAGCGGGATCGCAGCGGCGGCGGCTGTCCACCCGGCCCGGGCGTTGGGATAGCGGGGTGACCATCCAGCAGCTTCCTTAAACCGGCCGTTGGTGGCGCGCACGGATCGGGTCAAGGATGTCAGCCGGCTCCCGGCTAGGGTGGCCAGGCGGCCGGGGCCGCGTATCCACGGGGCCGCCCCGGCTGCGGACGCGAGCGCGCCGGCGAACTCGCGTTTGGTGAGCGGCTGGTCGTCAACGACGTTGTAGACGCCTGCAGGCACCCTGAGCGCCGCCGTGACGGCGGCACCGGCATCCGTCATGTAGATGGAGGACTGGTAGCTGCCGGGGTGCCCGAGGATCATGACGATGTGATGGCGGGCCTGGCTGAGCATCTGCTCGCTGTGGGCGGCCCCCGGGCCGTAGAACCATCCGAACCGCAAGACCACACCGGTTCCCCCGTGGCCGGAGAACCGGCGGATGCTGGCCTCGGCGGCATGGTTGCCCTCCGCCATCGGGTACCGCTCCACCAGCGCGGTCTCATCCAGCCACTTGTCCCCGCCATCGGCGTACAGCATGACCACCGACTCCTGCACAACGCGGCCTACCCCCGCGACGAGCGCCGCGTCCACCAGGGCCGCCGATCCTTCGGTGCGGACCCGTTGGTTCGCCGCCCACGCCCGCGCACTCATGAACTGCCGCATCGACGGGATCGCCGTAGCGAGGCTGACAACAGCGTCGCATCCAGCGACCACCTCAGCCAAGCCCTGCGCATCGAACAACGAGACCTGGACCGGCGCGGCGCCCTGCTCACACAGCCAGGCGGCCCTAACCTGGCTGCGGGCCAGCGCCGACACCTGATGACCTGCGGACACTAGGGCAGGCACAGCGTGACGGCCGATCGCCCCTGTGCCGCCAGTCACGAACACCCGCACACTGGCATGCTAGCCAGCCGCCCACGCCGAGCCACGCCCGGCCCTCCCGAGCGCCAGATGACTACCCATCGCGCATTCCGAATCCGGCCCCCCCGGGTACGCGGCACCCCGGTGCGATCCGCTACTAAATCGATCTGCGCCGAACAGTCTCGCCGTACCCGGCTGTTCTGCCACAGACAAATGTGCCTGTCTGTGCGATGGCATGCTCCCGCCAGCAAGTCATAACGACACACTTAGAGCGGCTTACCCAGGCTGGTCACCGGGCGGGTGCTTGACCAGCGACCGCGCTAGCCCCAGTGCGATGCGTTGCTGATCGCCAGGTCGCGAGACGCTGGCCAGGACGGCGACCGCCTGCCGGGTCTCCGGGAAGATCGCCAGGAAGGCGGAGTATCCGCCGGTGGCGCCGTTGTGCCAGATCATGGTGTTCCCGGACGGGAGGGAATCAATCATCCAGAACATGCCGCTGCGCCGGTTCGGTCGCGTGGTCTCGACGTCCGGGACCGGCGTCAAGGAGCCGTATCCTGGCGCGGTCCGATCCAGGATGGCGGTCAGGAGCCGGGCCATGTCCCCGATCGTGGCGATGACTCCGCCGGCCGGGGCATACCCGTCCAGGACCCACGGGGCACGGGGCAGACCCGTCGCTGACCAGCCAGGCGCTGCCTTCTGTTGCCTCGTGGCCACCGCGGCTGAGGACATGCCAAGCGGGGTGAAGACCCGCGCCCGGAGCAGGTCCGGGAAACTGCAGCCTGCCCGTCCGGCCAGAATCTGGCCCAGCAGTGCCGCACCGAGGTTGGAGTACGCGGCTTGCCCGCGGCGGCGCAGGCGCTGCCGGCCCGCCAGGGCTATCACCCGGGACGGCGTGGTGCCCCGGTAGGGATCAAGACCGACAAAAGCGAACATGGCGCCGCGGGCCGCCGTGCGCGGGTCCACAGGCAGCCGGGGCAGCCCCGACGTGTGGGTGCACAGTTCCCGCACGGTCACCGTGGCTGCCCTCGTACAGTCAAGGGCCGGCAGGAGCTCCGCGGCGGTGCTGTCCATCGACAACTCGCCGCGCTCGATGGCGTCGGCCAGCATCATCCCGGTCAGCGCCTTAGTCACCGATCCTGTCTCGAACAGCGTTCCGGCGTCCGCCCTGATGAATGCCGAGCGAACCGGCGCCGGAGCCCCCAGGTCAACGGTCACTGCCGCTACCCGCCGGGAGCGGCGGCCCGCCAGCCGGGCCAGATGGGGCGTAAGCCCAGGATCCCCGGTCGCGGCCGGGACCGGACGCGCCGCCGCCAGCACCCGGCACGCCGCAACGGCGAGCACGGCCACCAGCACCACGCATTCCCAGATTGTCCCGATCACGGCCAGCCGCCCATCCCTTGCACCGGCCAGATCACGACGCGCTCACCGCTCCCTGCTGCACCTGCGCCGGGGCCCGGCCCGGTGACCAGCGGGTGGTCAGCGTATCGCTAGCAAGATACGCCCAGACAGCCGGAACCCTGAGCTGGCCAGGCCTCACGGCGGATTGCCTGCCTTCCATCGCCGCGCCGGGGGCTCGGTCACGGGCTGCACCGGCTGATCGACTCGTCCCACTGCCCACGATGACCGGAATACCAGCAAATCGATGTCCAGGACGTTTCCCCGGCTCAGCGCGATATCTGCCAGTGCAGCCACGCTCCCGCAAGGATGCGATAACTGCACAGGTTGTGGGGTGGTCCCGCCGTGCTCTGCTGGTCACGCGCCGAGTCTGGCTGGGGCAGTACTCCGTCCAGGGCCGTCCAAGGGCCGCCTAGCGGCCGCTCGGTGGCCGTCAAGCCGTAAGCGTCCTGGCCATGGTTGCGCGCCACAGCGGCCAGGGCGGCGCGGACTTCAGGGTAGGCCAGCCAGGCTGAGGTAGTCACGGATGGTCCGGTTGACCAGGCCGGGGTGCTCGTCGGTGATCCAGTGGGTGGCCCCGGGTACATCAACGAAGGTCAGGTCGGCCACGTAGCGGTCGAGTCCCTGGTGGGCTGCGGGGCGGATCCACTTGTCGCCGCTGGCGTACATCACCAGCGTGGGCACGGTGACGGTGAGCGGGGAGATGTGCCGGACCACGTTGCCGTTGGCGGGTGTCCCGTCTGGTGACTCGGGTCCCTGGCCCTCGGCGTGGAACCAGCGCAGTGCGGCCGCGAGCGCTCCGGGCTGCTGCCAGCTCCTGGCGTAGTGGGCCAGCAGGTCAGGGGAGATGAACGATTCGTCCAGCGCGGCGCGCAGCACGGCGAAGTCGTTGGCTGAGAAGATCCCGGCGGCATCGGGGCGGCGCGCGGTCAGCATGTACCGGCTTGCCTGCTGCTGGTCAGGGTCATGGTGCAGAGCGTGATCGAACAGCGCCGGGTGCGGCGCGTCCAGGATGACCAGCGCCCGCAGCATGGTGGGGTGATGCAGGGCGAATGACCAGGCCACGGCGCCACCGACGTCGTGGCCGACGAGGACGAGCCGCTCATGCCCCAGGTGCCGGGCGAGCTGGCGGATGTCCTCGACCATCGCGCAGGTGGTGTAGGCGTGTACGTCTTCGGGCTTGGCGGAGGTGTTGTAGCCCCGCAGGTCCGGTGCGACCGCGTGGTGATCGCGGGAGAATTCGGCGAGCTGGTGACGGTACTGGTGCCAGCACTGCGGGAAACCGTGCAGGAACACGATGAGCGGGCCGGTTCCCGCGCTCACGTAGTGCAGCCGGACGCCGTTGACATCGGCGTCGGCATGGCTGAACCCGGCTTTGTCGAGTGGCCTGGCCGTCATGACGAGAAGTCCAGCAGGACCGGCAGGTGTTGTCTGGCGGGTTCGCGGCACCACCGCGAGGGCCGGACATGGCGTCGCGTTCCCGCTAGCTTCCTGGGGGCGGAACCGGCGATGCTGGGGGCGTGCATGAGGACGTGGAACGCTGCGTGCGGGCTATCCGGTCCAGGGATGCACGGTTCGATGGCTGGTTCGTCACCGCCGTGATCACCACCGGTGTCTACTGCCGGCCCAGCTGCCCGGTGGTGCCGCCGAAAGTGGCCAACATGCGGTTCTATCCCAGTGCGGCCGCAGCCCAGCAGGCCGGCTTCCGAGCCTGCAAACGATGCCGCCCCGATGCGAGCCCGGGCTCTCCGCAGTGGAACCAGCGCGCTGACCTGGTGGCCCGGGCGATGCGTCTGATCGCCGACGGGGTGGTCAACCGTGCGGGCGTCTCCGGCCTGGCCGCGCGGCTGGGCTACAGCGTCCGGCAGGTTCAGCGGCAACTGCTGGCCGAGCTGGGAGCGGGCCCGCTGGCCCTGGCCCGGGCCCAGCGGGCCCAGACCGCGCGGCTACTGATCGAGACCACGAGCGTGCCCATGGGTGATGTCGCATTCGCGGCGGGTTTCTCCAGCGTGCGGACGTTCAACGACACCGTGCGCGAGATCTTCGCGCTGACCCCGAGCGAACTGCGTGCCCGCGCTCACCGGTGGCCCCTGCCCAGTACCGCTCCCGGCTCGCTGACGCTGCGGCTGCCGTTCCGCTGGCCATTGTGCCCGGACAGCCTGTTCGGGCCGCTCGCGGCGGGTGCGGTGCCCGGGGTAGAGGAATGGTGTGACGGCGAGTACCGGCGCACACTGCGCCTGCCCCACGGGTACGGCATCGCCGCGCTGCGGCCGCAGCCCGGGCATATCGGCTGCCGGCTGGCCCTGACCGACCTGCGGGACCTGTCCGTGGCCATCACCCGGTGCCGGTGGCTGCTCGACCTGGACGCCGACCCGCTCGCCGTGGACGACCTGCTCCGCAGTGACCCGGTGCTCGCACCCATGGTGGAGAAGGACCCCGGGCGCCGGGTGCCGCGCACCGTGGCCGCGGACGAGTTCGCGGTGCGCGCGGTGCTCGGGCCGCGGATGTCCAGTGCCACGGCGCGAGCCCAGGCCGCGCGGCTGGCCGCCGCCTACGGCAGCCCGGTCTGCGATCCCGCCGCCCGCCTGACCCACGTGTTCCCCGACGCGGCCAGCCTGGCAGTGGCCCCGCTCGCCGCGCTCTCCCTCCCTCGGGCCCGCCGGGCCACCCTGACCACCTTGATCGGCGCCATGGCCAGCGGCCAGATCCACCTAGGCGCCGGCAGCGACTGGGGCCGGGCCCGGACCCGGCTTGCCCAGATCCCCGGGATCGGCCCAGAGACGGTAGAGACGATCGCCAGACACGCACTCGGCGATCCTGACGCGTTCAGCCCGGCCGACCGGGGCCTCCGGCGCTCGGCGCGCACCCTGGGCCTGCCCAGCGAGCCCAGGGCGCTGGCCGGGCGCGCGGCCGCCTGGCGGCCATGGCGCGCCTACGCCGGGCAGTACCTGCGGGCCGCTGACCCAGGACGCCGTGAGTGAACACGGCAGTCGGGCGCGACGACAAGGCGGCCCAGCTCTGCTGTTGCTTGGCCGGCCAGGCGGACTCACACGCTGGCCACCATGCGGTGTTCCTCCCCGCCACGCTACGGCATCATCGGTGCTCACTGGTTCGCGTGCATGGGCCGTCGGCTGCCGGGTAACTGGCGCGGCATACCGGGCAAGGCGCCCGTGAAGGAGCAGTGCGATGCATCACCAGCACGCCGATGCGGTGATTCTGGTCCTGGTTTTCGGCGGGACAGCCGCATTCGTTATCGCCGCCATGCTCATCGCGCTGCGCATACGGCGGCGGTTATTCGCCGGCGCCGCGCGTGACCAGTGGGATGAAGCCCGGCGGGGACTCAGCAGCCGGGAGCAGCGCCACGTGCAGTGGGCCACCATGCGCCGCCGCCCGGTCTCCGCCGCAGGGCTGGCTCCAGCACAGCTGGCGTACGTCTGCTACGCCCGGGACACAGCCGAGCGCTCCCCGTTGACGACCAGCCGATGGTTGCGGGCCGCGTTCCCGATTCTGTATGGTCTGCTCGCCGTTGGCACCGCCATCGAGGGAATCCTGGACAGCCAGGCGAGGATCTTCCACTTCGCTCTCGCGGCCGGCTGGGCCGCCTTCGCAGTCCTGTGGTGGCCCGGGATGTTCCGCTCCCTCGCTCGGCAGCCCGCACGCCTGGAGCGCCTGCGCACCCAGATCAACGACCGCTATGGCCCGGCATCACCGATCTAGCCGTCACCGCCGGCTCATCGAGGACCCGCGTATAAGCCGGGGCGCGGGTCAATGGTTATGAGGCTCGATTACCCGATCGCGCGTCGGAAAGCTCAGTTACCGGAGCTGGCCGCAAGTGCCTGCTAAGAATGCGGACACGGCCCCGCCTGCCGCCACGACGCCAAGCAAACCCCCGGCTGGACACTCACCCAAACCCAGCCCGGCCATATGACCTGGACCACCCCCGGCCACCGCAGCTACACCACCGAACCCACCAGCTACCCCCGACTGACTGGAGCGAGGGCCATCGCCCGGGTACCCGGCTCGCTCACGACGGCCAGCTCCGTATCCGACGCCGTTGGCTGGTGTCGGTTTCGGCCCCGGTGATGCCTCGTCTACCGATGTCCTGACCTCGCGCGTGTCATTAGCCGAGCTACAACCCCGTCGGCGAGGCACAGGAATAACGAGGCCCTGTCAATGTTACCGAAACTATTAGTATAGTTTCTGTTATGAGCGCGCCCGGCGGTCGCCGGGATCGGGCGCCGGATCAACGGAGGAGCCATGCTCAAGACACAGCTCACAACCAGCGAGCTCGGCACAACTGGCCTGGAGATCACCCGCGTCGGGTTCGGCGCCTGGGCGATCGGTGGCGGTGGCTGGGAGTTCGGCTGGGGGCCCCAGCAGGACGACGAGTCGATCGCCGCGATCCACCGGGCGCTTGAACTGGGGGTCAACTGGATCGACACGGCCGCCGCCTACGGCTTCGGCCGCTCGGAGCGGGTCGTCGGCCGCGCACTCGAAGGCCTGCAGCGAGCGGCCCTACGTTTTCACCAAGAGCTCGCTGCTCGACGACGGCACCGGCCACGTCCGGCACAGCCTCAAGCGCGACTCGATCCTGCGCGAGGCCGAGGCCAGCCTGGAGCGGCTCGGCGTCGACGCGATCGACCTCTACCAGATCCACTGGCCGATCCCCGAGGAGGACATCGAGGAGGGCTGGGCGGCCATGGCCGAGCTGAAGGAGCGAGGGCCTCGTCCGTCACATCGGCGTCTCCAACTTCGACGCCGGGCAGCTGCGCCGCATCCAGCAGATCGCGCCGGTCGAGACGCTCCAGCCGCCGTACTCGCTGATCGACCGCGGCGGTCGAGGCGAGATCCTGCCGCTCGCCGAGCGCGAGGGGATCGGCGTGATCGTCTACTCGCCGATGGGCTCCGGCCTGCTGACCGGCGCCATCACCCGCGAGCGGATCGCGGCGCATGCCCGACGACGACTGGCGCAAGCACGACCCGCGCTTCACGGAGCCGCAGCTCTCACGGCGACCTCGCGCTCGCGGGCGGCTGCGCGCGGTCGCTGATCGCCACGGCACCACCGCCGGGGCGGTCGCGGTCGCGTGGACGCTGCGGAACCCGGCCGTGGACGGCGCGATCGCCGGCTTCCGGCGGCCCGGACCAGGTCGATCCGATCCTGGCCGCGGCGGGCCTCGAGCTCACCGACGAGGACATGACCGAGATCGAAGCGGCGAAGTGACCATCGATGCCCCGCGGCGCGGCCGGCCACGCAGCGAGAAGGCGCGCCAGGCGATCCTGGAGGCGGCCGCGGACCTCCTGCGGCTCGTGGCCTGTCCGCGGTCAGTATGGACGCGGTCGCTGACCGGGCTGGGGTCAGTAAGGCCACGATCTACCGCTGGTGGCCGACCAAGGAAACTCTGGCCCTGGACGCGCTCTACCACGAGTGGGCGGCCGCCTCCCCACGGGACACCGGCACACTACGCGGCGACCTGCTCTCGCTCCTGCGCCCCTGGGTCCGGCTGGCCGGCAGCCGCCCGTACGGACGGGTGATCGCCGCACTCATCACCGAGGCGCAGATGGACCCCGTCTTCGCCGCCGAATACCGCGAACGCTTCGTTGAGCCCCGCCGTGACCAGGCACGAGCGATCTTCGGCCGCGCGATTGAGCGCGGCGAGATCCCAGCCGACACCAAGGTCGAGGTCGCCCTCGATCTCCTCTACGGCGCGCTGTACCACCGACTGCTGCACGGCCACGCCCCCCTCAACGAACGCTTCGCCCGCGACGTCATCGACACTGCCCTGGGCGGCATCATCGGGCCCAGGACCCCGGCCAGCCCCTGAACACGAGGCCGTGATGCTCATACGATGCGCCGGCCGCCCGCGAAGACGGCCACCGGGTGGCCAAGCACAGCGGGATCGTCGCGGGGGTCATCGTCGTAGCTGACCAGGTCGGCGGGTTCACCCTCGTGCAGGCTGGCGAACCCGAGGAACCGGCGTGCGGCCGTGCTGGCGGCCGCGAGCGCCATCTGCGGCGGCAGCCCGAGCTCGGTCAGCAGGGCGACCTCCCGCGGGATGCTTCCGACGATGTCGGTTCCAGTCATGATCGTCACACCGCGGGCGGCCGCCATCGGTAGCAGGAAACTCAGCCGTTCTCTCCGCTCACGCAGCCGCTTCCGCCGCTCAGCGTCATCGCCGGGGCCGACACCTACCGTCGCGCACAGGGTGGGTGTCCAGGCGCCAGCCCGCGCCGCCAGGGCGGCCACGTCCGCCTCATTCAGCGCGGTGCCGTGCTCGACCGAGTCGATCCCCGCGGCGATCAGCTCGGTCACATTCCGCGTGGTGGAATGGGCGGCGACGCGGGCGCCGGCCGCGTGGACCGCTTGCACGACCTGCTTGATGGTGGCCGGCGGATAGGTCGGCGTAGGGGCCAGCGGCGGCTCGCCGGGCCGCAGCACCGGGAAATCCGCGATCACTTTGACCCAGCGCGCCCCCGCCGCCACCTCGGCCAGAGCCGCGTCCACGAGATCCTCGGGCTCCACCGGGGTGTGCAAGCCGGGGAAATACTGGCCTTGGGGGGCGAGGAACCGGCCGCACGCCACCAATCCAGCACCATCGGCGGTCTCAAGCAGCCGCAGCGTGACGCGGCCCGGACTTCCGGTGTCCCGGATCGTCGTCACTCCGGCGGAGCGAGCCTGCGCGGCGTTGGCGCGCGCCGCCTCCAGACCCACCGCGACCGGCTGGCCGTCATCTCCGTGGGCCACACTGAGGTGGCAGTGGGCGTCAACGAGGCCCGGCAGGATGAACCGCCCCGGCAGCATCTCCGCCCTGGCCGCCGGGTGACCTGCCCAGCGGCCCCCGCTCGTGATCCCCGCATCCAGCGCGGCCCCGTCCGGGAGCCGGACCGCGCGCACCCGCCAGGCCGTCACGATTCTGACTCTATGGCGATCCGCTGCCACATTACGGATTACGGCCCGGGCCACGGGCAGGACGCAGTCAGCATTACCATCGGCGTAACGAAGTCTTCATGATTCCCGGGTAGACCTGTCCCGTATGGTGCCCGGACAACTGCCTCCTGGCTGCGGCATCGCTCGGCTGACGTGTGGTTGGAAGGAGTACGTGGGTGCCCAGACCGGCGACGTCCCGGCGTTACCCGAACCTCGGCCTGCCCGACCCGCCCGGCGGGCCTGGCTGGCCTGGCGGGTCTGGTACTGACGGTGACCCAGGCCGCCCCGGCCCGGACCCGGCCGGCGCCGCTGGCCCCCTGCCCGCTCGTCGCCGCAGGCGCCGCCAGCTGCGTGACCGGCCGTGGGTGCGGATAACGCTGACCCTGCTGGTCGCGTTCGTCTTGTGGACCTCCTGGTCGGTGGGCCACGCGCTCACCGTGCCGGGCGGCGGCACGGTCTCGGACCGGCTCGCGGAATGGGCGCGCGACCACTACCTCGGGCCCGTGGTGACGTTCGGGGAGTACCTCACCTATAAGGCGCCGAAAAAGGGAGGCAAGCCGTCGTTCGCGCTCACCGGCCCGAGCGCGGGCCCGGTCAGGGCCGGGAAGCAGCCCACACAGAAGACGTACCCGCCGCCCGCGGCGCTGAAGCCGCTGGTGGCGCACCCGGTGGCCGGGGAGGGCACCTGGCGGGTGCTGGGCACGGCCGGCGGCCAGCCCGCCGTCTTCGGCACCTACCTGCGCGCGAGCAGCGTTTACACCTCCTACGTCGCGGGCATCGTGTCCCTGAACCAGAACCTGGTGAGCTTCCAGCTGCGCCCGGGCACCGAGGATCCCGGAGGGGGAGGCTGGCACGCCGCACCGGAGATCGCGCCAGGCACCCGCCTCGGGTTGCTGGCCACGTTCAACAGCGGCTTCAAGATTGCCTCGTCCGGCGGCGGCTTCTACCTGAACGGCGCGACCAGGGGAACACTGACCAACGGCGCCGCATCGGCCGTCTACTACCGCAACGGGCACATCGCGATCGGGGTATGGGGAAGCACCGTGAAGATGACCCCTGACGTGGTGGGCGTGCGGCAGAACCTGCGCCTCGTCGTTCAGAACGGCGAGGTCCCCGCGTCGGTCGACACCAACGTCGTGAGCAGCTGGGGCGCCACCCTCGGCGGCGGCTACTACGTCTGGCGGTCCGGGATGGGAATCACCGCTGACGGGCGGGTCATCTTCGTCTACGGCCCGTCGCTGGACGTGCGGGAACTCGCGGACCTGCTCAAGCAGGCCGGCGCCGTGACGGCCATGGAGCTGGACATCAACCCGGAGTGGACGGCGTTCATGTACTACCTGCCAGGGCACGACCCGGCCGACCCGACTCCGGTCAACCTGCTCCCGGATCAGCAGCAGCCGGCCGACCGCTACTACTCAGCGACCGGCCGCGACTTCACCGCCGCGTTCGCGCGGTGACGGCCCGCCTGGGAACCGCCGAGCGGCCGCCCACGCTGGCTCGCTCTCCGGCGCTGGTGCGCTGGCTGGCCGTGGTCGTGGAGGCCGCCCGGCCCCGCCAATGGCCGAAGAACCTGCTGGTCTTCGCGGCGCCGCTGGCGGGCGCGACGCTGGGGCGAGACGACGGCCTCGCCTATGCGCTGGCCGCCGCCGCCGCCTTCACCGCCGCATCGGCCGCCGTCTACTTCATCAACGACGTCGCCGACGCCGACCGCGACCGGCGCCACCCGTCCAAGCGGCTGCGCCCCGTGGCATCGGGCCGGCTGCCCCGGGCCCAGGCGCTGGTGCTGGCCGCCGTCGGCGTCGCCGCCGCTGAGGCGGTGAGCCTCTGGATCGGCGAGCCCACGCTGGCCGCGCTGATCGGCGGCTACGTCGCCCTCTCGGTCCTCTACACGCTCGTGCTCAAGCACATCCCCGTCGTCGAGCTGATATTTGTCGCCGGGGGCTTCGTGCTGCGCGCGCTCGGCGGCGCCGCCGCGACCCACGTGCCCCCGTCCGGGTGGTTCCTGGCCGTCTGCAGCCTGGGCGCGCTCATGGTCGCGATCTCCAAGCGCTTCACCGAACTCGCCGTGCTCGGCGAGGACGCGGCCACCCACCGCCCCGTCATGCGCTGGTATCGTCCCGCTTGGCTGCGGCTGGGCCAGCGCGCCGTGACCGTCGCCATGATCATTGCCTACCTGCTGTGGGCCTCCGGGCAACACGGCGGCTGGACGGGTGGCTGGCATCTGGCCAGTGCAATGCCGCTGGCGGCGGCGCTGGTGCGATTCGACTGGCTCACCGGACACGAGTCCGGCAAACCGGTCGAGGACCTGATCACGAGGGATGGGCCCATGGTCTGCTTCGAGCTGACGTGGCTAGTGATGTTCGCCGTGGGACTGTAGCGATGAGTATCACGCGGGTGCTGCTGCTCGGCGGGACGAGCGAGATCGGCCTGGAGATCCTGGCCGCGCTCGACCTGCGGGAACAAAGCGACGTGCTGCTGGCCGGCCGGGACGAGCAGCGGATGGCGGCGGCCGGGAAGAGGCTGCGCGGCCAGGTACGGACCCTGCACTACGACGCCACCGCGCTGGACACCCACGAGGCGCTCATCGACGACGCATTCGCCGGCGGTGACCTGGACCTGGTCATCTCCGCAGCGGGCATCCTGGTCGGGCAGGAGCTGCTGGACCGTGACCCGCTCCGGGCGGGACGCCTCGTCGAGACCAACTTCACCGGGCACGTCACCACGCTGCTGGCCGCCGCGACGCGGATGCGGGCTCAGGGCCATGGCACCATCGTCGTGCTGTCCTCCATCGCCGCGATCCGGCCGCGCAAGGCCAACTTCGTGTACGGCGCGGCCAAGGCCGGGCTGGATGCCTTCGCCCGCGGGCTGGCCGATTCGCTGCACGGCAGCGGCGTCCGGGTGCTCCTGGTCAGGCCCGGCTTCGTCATCGGCCGGATGACCGAGGGGATGAGCCCGGCCCCGCTGGCCACGACGCCTTCCGCGGTGGGTGCCGCCGTCGCGGCCGCGCTCGCCGGGAACGCGACCACGGTCTGGATACCATCGACCCTGGCCTGGATGGCGGGCGTCCTCCGGCTGCTGCCGCGTCCGATCTGGCGCCGGCTGCCCCGCTGAGCCTGGGACGACCATGCGGCTGCTGGTGGCAGAGGACGACCGGGGCCTGCGCGAGGTACTCACCAGGGGGCTGCGCGAGAACGGCTATCCGGTGGATGCCGTGGCGGACGGTCAGGCGGCCATCGACTACCTGCGCAGTTACGACTACGAGGTGGTAGTGCTCGACTGGCGCATGCCTGGCGTGTCCGGCCTCGAGGTTCTGCAGTGGATGCGCCGGGCCACGTTGCCGACGGCGGTGCTGATGCTGACCGCTCGCGACGCGCCCGCGGACCGGGTCACCGGCCTGGACCAGGGCGCCGACGACTACCTCGTCAAGCCGTTCGACTTCGCCGAACTGCTGGCCCGGATCCGGGCGCTGCAGCGCAGGCCGCGGACGTCGCAACCACCTCAGCTGGTGGTCGGGGACCTGGTCTTTGACCCGGCGACACAGGAAGTGCGGATAGGAGCACAACGGCCCTCCCTCACCGGAACTGAGCGCGGCATCCTGGAGATGCTGCTGCGCCGGTCGCCCGCGGTGGTGGAGCGGCGCTCGATCGCCCGGCACGTCTGGGACAACGAGGCCGACGCTCTGGGATCCAACACCATCGACGTCCACATGGCGAGGCTGCGCTCCAAGCTGGCGGGCGCCCAGGTGCGCATCGAGTCCGTGCGGGCCGTCGGATACCGGATCGTGGGCCGGTGAGCGTGCGGCGCGGGGCGGGGCGGCGCCTCTCGCTGCCGCCGCAGATCGCCCACGCGAGCAGGGTCGCCCTGGCCGCGACCCTGCTCGTCGGCATCGTGTACGTGGGCTGCGTGAGCGTGCTGGACCAGGTCGTGACGGGCAGGCTCGTGGCCGCGGTCGATGCCCGCCTGCAAGAACGCCTGTCCGACCTCAGCCACGGCGGCCAGGAGCGGACCACCGGCGCCGACAACGATGCCGACGAGGCTCCGGTCTACCTCTGGCGTGTTGTCGCTGGCCGCGGCCGGGTACGGACGGCGGGCGCTCCCTCGCTGCCGGGCGGCGAGGCCCCGGTGGGCGGCCGCCCGGTCACCGTCCACCTGGGATCGAGCACGTTCCGGCTGGACGAGATCCGCTGGGGCCGCGGCGAGCTGGTCGCCGGGCAGAACCTCGGCGAGCAGCACCACATCGAGGATGTACTCCGCGACGGGGAGGCGGTGGCGGCGCCGGTGCTGCTGCTGGCCATGTTCGCCGGATCGCTCGCCGTCGGGCTGAAGGCTCTGTCCCCGGTGGAGCAGTCCCGGCGCCGCCAGCTCGAGTTCACCGCGGACGCGTCGCACGAGCTCCGGACCCCGCTCAGCGTCATCAGCGCGGAGACCGGCATCGCGCTGAGCGCTCCAAGGAAGGCGGCCGAGTACCGGGCGGCGCTGACCCGCATCCAGGGTGAGAGCCAGCGGCTGCGCCGGATAGTCGAGGACCTGCTCTGGCTGGCCCGCTTCGACTCGGAGCCACCTCGGCCAGGTGCCGAGCCGCTCGACCTGACGACTATCGCCGAGGAGTGCGCCCAGCGCTTCCAAGCCGTCGCGCGCTCCGGGTCGCTCGGGAGATCGGTCACGGCAGCCGGATCGGAGCCCGCGTGGATCAGCGCGCCGCCGGAATGGATCGACCGGCTGGCCGGGGTCCTCGTGGACAACGCCTGCCGGCACGCCGGGCCCGACGGGACCGTGCGGATCAGCGTGGCGGCGCGCGGCAACCGGGTCAGCGTGACGGTGGAAGACAGCGGCCCAGGAATCCCGGCCGAGGACCGGCCGCGACTGTTCGACCGCTTCCACCGGGCGGCGGAGCCGGGCAGTGGGGCGGGGCTGGGGCTGGCGATCGCCGACTCCATCGTCCGCTCAACCGGCGGCCACTGGCGGATCGGCGAGTCCCAGCTGGGTGGGGCGCTCTTCGAAGTCTCATGGCGCCGCTCCGCGGCCCGGCCGGCGGAGGCTCGTTCGGCTGGATTCGGGGTTTGATGCCCGCGCCGCCAGCGCCACCGCCTTCATCGCCGCCAGCCAGGACCGGGCCCACTAGGCCGCCGCCGCTGCCAGTCTGGGCGGATGACATGGACCGCACCGACCCCAGACCCGGTCGATGGGCCGCTCGCCGGCGACGACCGTCCAATCCTCGAGGGCTTCCATCGGTCGGCCAGGACGCTGACTCGACGGCGCCAGGGCGGCCGAAGCCGAGGCCGACATCAAGCGCTTGCAGGCCGAATGGCGGCGCGCCGGCCCGGCGCCGGTCGTGGGCACGGAACCGGGAGCAGGCTGAGGCCCATGGCGACGAGTGGTGAGCAGCGGAACGCTGCTCAGCGCGATACCGGCCAGCACGGCCGCGCCTCCGAGGACCTGCCGGGGGCCCGCTGGGTCGCCGAAGACGACGACGCCGGCCACGGCGCCGACCAGCGGCTCAAGGTTGATGAAGGCGCCGGCGACCTCGGCGGATACGCGGCTCTGCCCAAAGGCGAAGAGCGTGAAGGGCAGCAACGTACCGCCGACGGCCAGTCCCACGGTCGCGAGCAGTGCACCCGGGCCACTGGGCGCGGCAGGCAGGCCCTCCGTGACCACGGCGAACGGCGCCGCGGCGAGAGCGGCCCCCAGGAACTGCACGGCGGTGACCGCGATCGGGTCACGCCCGAGCAGCAGGCGGCCCTGCGCCACGGTAAAGCCGGCGGACAGCAGCAGCGACGTCAGCACCAGGCCGTCGCCGGTGAGCGTCGCGCCCCCTCCCCCGCCGCCTGCGACCAGGCCGACACCAGCGAGCGACAGCGCGAACCCGGCCCAGGCCACCGGGCGCGCCACGGTGTGCTCCCAGAGCGCCGCGATGATGGCAACGAGCACCGGCACGGCGCCAATCAGCAGCGCGGCATGACTGACGCTGGTCCGGCCGATGCCGACGTTCTGCACGACGACTGACCCGCCGTACCCGATCGCACCTGAGGCCAGCACCGCCGGCCGGCATGCGGCGCGTACCCGGGAGCGGGCCGCGATCAGAAGGACCGCAGCAGCCACGCCGAACCGCGCGAAGGCGAGCCAGCCGGGCGGCAGCCACACCAGAGCCAGCTTGGACAGCGGCACGGTAGTGCCCCACAGCAGCCCAGCGGCCGCAAGCGCGGCGACGGCGGGACGACGGTATGAGTTCATATCGTCAGCCTCCGGCAAGCTGGCAAGAATTTGACGCTGAGGTGCTAGCACAAGATAAAGTTCTGCAATATGGCTGTAGAACTTGATGAAATTGACATTCAGCTGCTGACCGCGCTGCAGGCCGACGCGGATCGCACGAACGTCGAGCTCGCCCGGCTCGTCGGATTGTCCCCCGCGGCGACATTGCACCGGGTCCGCTGGCTGAAGGAGTCGGGTGTCATCCGCGTCATCAGCGCCCAGCTCGACCCGGCCGCCGCCGGGTTTCCGCTGCAGATGTACGTGACGGCCACCCTGGCGCGTCACGACCCGCGCTCGACCCGCGTCTTCGAGGACCAGGTCCGGGCGCAGCCGCAGATCATCGCGGCGGACAATGTGGCCGGCGAGACGGACTACCTGCTCAGTGTCGTGGCCCGGGACGTCGCCGAGTTGCAGGCGGTACTGGCCAGCCTGGCCACCCGGGGCGGCCAGCGGCTGGTGACCTACCTGAGGCTGGCGGAGGTCAAGCCCCCTTCCCGGCTGCCGCTCCCGGAAACCACCCCGGCCGGTGGCCGCCCACCCCGCCAGCGCCGCCGGGCCACGGCCCAGCTGGCCCGGGCAACGGCCCAGCCGGCCCAGCCGGCGCGTGCGCCGGCACCAGCGGCGCGGAGCCGTTGAGAAATAAAGCGGTTCCGGTGGCCTCAGGCGCCCACCGAAGAACTCTGCGGTGCCGGGCGGCCACGGCGGGCGTCCGAGCGGGGCCGCACCAGGGTGAACGTCTCGAATTCGGTGTAATCGGGCGTGGGGGCGCCATGAGCGCCGGTCGCCGGGTTGATGGGGGTCCGCGCCCACCGCGTGGTACTGGGTGACCGTGACGCTGGTCTGGCCGCCTGGCGCACCAGGATCCACGTCGAACACGGCGACCCCGTAGCCGGTGGACGTGTCACGCTTGGCCGACCAGGTGGCGTCCTCCACGGCGTCCGCGGCCGCCCGGGCGTAGACGTAGGGCGTCGAACGTCGGGGCGGGCCGGTTCGGCTTGGTGAAGACCTTGGCCTGACGCAGCCCGTCCGCCGCGTCGACGCCATAGTTATCGAGGTTGGCGCTGGGCCCACCGCAGCCGAGAACGAGGTGCACGGTGCCCTGGCTGGTGTCGAACACGCCGGTGTCGGCGGTGGTCACCGGGTGCTGCGCCGGCCCGGGAACGCGCTGAGTACGTCAGCCGGCCCGCTTGTAGGCGCGGACAGCGAGCGGCACGAACACGATGAAGATCCCGGCCAGCCAGGCGGCGCTCTTCAGCAGGTTCGCCTGGATGGGGAAGCCGAGGGCCAGCGCGCGCATCGTGTCGATGACGTAGGTGACCGGCTGGTTGTTGGCGAACGCCTGGAGCCAGCCGGGCATGGTATAGATCGGCACGAACGCCGAGCTGAGGAAGGTGATCGGGAAAAGCCAGATCAGCCCGAACGCCTGCACCGACTCCTCGTCCCCGATGGCCAGCCCGGTGAACGCGGCGATACAGCAGATCGCCAGCCCGAACACGATGGAGAGTACGACCATGGCGACGGCGGGGACGAAGCCGTTCTCGAACCGGAAACCGACCGCGTATCCGACCCCGATGACGATCAGGATCGTCACGGACATCCGCAGGGTGTCGGCGAGCAGGCGGCCCGTGAGCACCGCCGAGCGGGCCATCGGCATTGACTTCAGCCGGTCGATCACGCCCTTCTTCAGTTCCTGCGCCAGCGCGATGGCCGTGCCGAACGTCGCGAACGCCGCGGTCTGCGCGATGATGCCCGGCATCAGGAAGTTGACGTAGCCGCCCTTGACCCCCACGCGGATCGCGCCGCCGAACACGTAGCGGAACATCAGCACGAAGATCACCGGCTGGATCACGGTGAACACGAGGTAGGCCGGTACCCGCAGCCAGACCAGCAGGTTGCGCCGGGTAATGGTGAGCGTGTCGCTCACCGCCCAGCGGGCCTGCGTGATCAGGCTCGGCTCCTCCGGCGCGCTCGGTGCTCCCACCGGCGCGGCGACGGCGGTCATGACGCCGCCTTCGCGGTGTCCTTGGTGCCAGCTTTCCTGCGGCCTCGGCCGCGCCCGGCTGGCTGGTCGTCCTCCTCGGCGGCGTGCCCGGTCAGGGCGAGAAACACGTCGTCGAGAGAGGGCCTGCGCAGCGCCAGGCCACGGGTCTCGATGCCCGCGGCATCCAGGCCGCGGACCGCCTCGATGAGGGCCTCGGAACCGCGGCCCCCGACACCCACGCTGATCACGCCAGTCTCCTTGTCGACATGCGGCTCACCTTCGCCGACCTTCGCGATGGCCGTGAGGGCGTCGGCGACCCTGGACCGGTCGGGGACCGTGAACTCGAGCACATCACCGCCGACCCGGCCCTTGAGCTCCTCGGACGTGCCGGCCGCGATGACCAGGCCGTGATCGATGACCACGATCTCGTCGGCCAGTTCGTCGGCCTCGTCGAGGTACTGGGTGGTGAGCAGAGTCGTCGTCCCGCCCGCGACCAGCGACCGGATGATGTCCCACATCCCCAGCCGCGACCGCGGGTCCAGGCCCGTGGTCGGCTCGTCGAGGAAGAGGACCTGAGGCTGGCCGACCAGGCTCGCGGCCAGGTCCAGGCGGCGCTGCATGCCGCCGGAGAAGTTCTTGGCGGCCCGGTCGGCCGCATCGACCAGGTCAAACTGTTCCAGCAGCTCGACGGCGCGACTGCGGGCCCGCGGCCAGCTCAGGTGATAGAGCCGCCCGATGATCTCGAGGTTCTCCCGGCCGGTGAGCTCCAGCTGAATCGCCGCCGACTGCCCGGACAGCCCGATCGACCGGCGGACGGCGGCCGCCTCCCGCACCACGTCATGGCCCTCCACCAGGGCCCGGCCCTCGTCCGGGCGCAGCAGAGTGGTCAGGATGCGCACGGCGGTCGTCTTGCCCGCACCGTTCGGGCCGAGGACACCAAGCACCGTCCCCCGCGGTACCGACAGGTCGATGCCGCGCAGGGCGCGTACCTCCCCGAACGACTTGGTCAGGCCCTCCACCAGAATCGCCGGCCCCGAGCCGATCTGTGCCACCGTATCCTCCCCATCAGGCCGCGACCCATCACTGTCCGCCCACCCGAACCTACCGGCCCTTGGCCGTCGCGGCGAACCACGAAACGCCCGACTGATCCGGCTATCCCCCCGCACAACGGGTGAAGCTGGTCATCCGGTGTGAGCGGCACCCAGGTACGTGACGGGACTGCGGTAAGGTCGGCCCTCGGAGGTGACACGATGATCTACCTGATCACGAAGTTCATCAGGAAGCTGAGGCGCCGCCGGAAGGCGAGCTAAGGCTCGGGGAAGAGGCCGGTGTGTTCGTCAATACCGGCCCGCAGAGCCTGGTCAGTGCTTAGCGGCGTTCTTGACTTTCTTGCCCTTGTGCTTGACCTTGCCGGCATCTTTCTTGGTCTTGCCCTTGACTGCCTTGGCGTCGTGCTTAGCCTTCTTGACCGCACCCATGACCGGCTCCTCTTTGTTCAGGGCACCTGCCGGCGCCACCACAGACGGACCGCGTCCCAGACGAGCGTCCCGAGACGCGGCGACCTGATGGCGGCCTCTTCCGCGCCGGAGACAGCTCAAACATCCCGGGCCTATCCTCGGCGCCGCGGGCTGCGCGACGGCGACCGGGGACGGGGATGAGATCCGCATCACCGGCGACAATAGGTGTGGCCCAGCGACGACAGGAGGCGATGTGAGCAGGACCCGGTACGCCCGCAGTGGCGACGCGCGGATCGCCTACGAGCTGCGCGGACGGCTGCACCGGCGGCGCCCCTGGCTGGCCCTGATCCAGGGCATGGGCTTCGACCGCTCCGGATGGGGACCGGTGCTGCGGAAACTGCGGCGGCGCTTCCGGCTCGTCCTCGTGGACAACCGGGGAAGCGGAGACAGCGACCTGCCGGCCGGCTCGTTGAGCATCAACGATATGGCCGCCGACGTCCTCGCCGTCCTCGATGCCGCGGGTGTCCGCCGGGCCCACGTGATGGGGGTCAGCCTGGGCGGCATGGTGGCCCAGGAGCTGGCGGTCAACCACCCGGAACGGGTGGACGGCCTCGTCCTCGTCTCCACCACGCCGGGCTGGCCCCTGGCTTACCCCATGCCAGCGCCGACCGCGGCGCTGATCGTGGCGTCGCACGGCGTGAGCCGCGAGGTCGCGCTGCGCCGCTACACGGAGAACGCCCTGTCGGTGCGCACGGTCCAGCATCATCCCGAGGTCGTCGACCGCCTCGTCGACCTCCAGCGGGACCGGCCCGGGGATCCACGGGCGGGGCCGGCCCAGGCGGCCGCCGGTGCTCGTTACACCGGCCGGCTGCGGCAACGGCGCATCCGTGCCCGCACGCTGGTCCTGCACGGGGCCGCGGACACCGTGGTCGACCCGGGCAACGGCAGGCTGCTCGCGGAGCGCATCCCCGGCGCCCAGCTCGTTGTCTTCCCCGAACTGGGTCATCTGCTCTTCTGGCAGGACCCGGACGGTTTCACCGGCGCGGTCACCTCGTTCCTGGCCGGAGCGGCCCCGGCCCCGGGCCGAAACGTACGCGCATCTCCTTGATGCCGTTGATGAGATTGGAGCGGAGCCTCCGGACCTCGCCGTCCAGACTGATACCAGGCATCCGTTGGGCAAGGGTCGTGAAAAGCACGCGCAGTTCGAGAGCCGCCAGATGCCGGCCCAGGCAGAAATGCGGCCCTCCCCCGCCGAAGCCGACATGAGGGTTCGGATCCCGGCCGATGTCGAAGACGAAGGGATCCTCGAACACGCCGGAGTCCCGGTTGGCCGAACTGTAAAAGAGCACCACCTTGTCGCCCTCGGCGATCCGCTGACCGCCGACCACGGTGTCACGCGTCGCCGTCCGGCGGAGCATGTTCGCCGGGCTGACCCACCGGACAATCTCCTCCGCCGCGGTGGGAACGAGGCCGGGATTGGCCAGCAGGCGCTGCCATTGCTCAGGATGCTCGAAGAAGGCGAGCATGCCGCCGGCCGCGGCATTGCGGGTGGTCTCGTTCCCCGCTACCACCAGCAGCATGAAGAACAGGGCGAACTCGGCCGCAGAAAGCGCCTGGCCCGCGTCGTCCGGCTGGAGCAGCTGGGTGACGATGTCGCCGGCGGGGCGCTCGCGCCGCTGGGCGGCGAGGTCATGGGCGTAGGCGCTCATCTCCATGCCCGCGGTCCTGGCCTTCTCGTCAGTCCCGGCCCGGAAATCGGGGTCGTCGAAACCGACCAGCCGGTTCGACAGGGCAAAGAGTCTCATCCGGTCCGCCACCGGCGCGCCCATCAGCTCACAGATCACGTACAACGGCAGCGGTGCGGCGATATCGCGGACGAACTCGGCCGAGCCGCGCGCGGCGACCTCGTCGATCAGGCCGTCACAGATCTCCGTGATGTGCTTCTCCAGCCGCCCGATCATGCGCCGGGTGAACCCCCGGTTCACGAAACCGCGCTGCCGGGTATGCCGCGGCGGGTCCATGTTGATCATCGCCAGGCGCTGGAAGTCGATGGCCGCCTCCGAGCTCTCCCCGAACGTCGCGAGGCGGCGGCTCGAGGAGAAGACCTCCGGGTTCCTTGACACCTGCTCGACGTCCGCCAGGCGGGTCACCGCCCAGAAGCCAGGCCATCCGGGAGCACCGCCATCGGCATGCCAGAAGACCGGGGCGTGCGCCCGAAGCCAGCGCAGCGCCTCGTGCGGAACGCCGCCCCGCTCATAGATGTCCGGGTCGACCAGGTTGATCTCTGGGCCCATCACCAGCCGCCTTCCCGCGCAGGCCGACATGGACGACGATACGGCGGCGCGGCCTGGTCGGCACCTGCTCCCGCTGGCCATTCCCTGACGCTGGGGGCTCAACCTAGGCATTCGCCTCATCAGAGAGTAATATGTTGATTACTCCTTGCACATGTGGAAGTAGGTCGCACAGCACCAGAGGCGCTATCACGTACTGCAACATCTGACGGGGGCACGACAGAATGAGCATTCACAATGTTGACGCAGCGGCAGCTGGGAACGAGGGCACGCCCAAGAGCTGGTACGCGGGCACTGACCTTCACTGGTACGTCAACTGCCTGAAGAATTACACCGGCTTCACTGGGCGCGCCCGGCGCAAGGAATTCTGGTGGTTCTCGCTCATCAGCTTTATTATCACCGTCGTCCTGATGGCGATACTCAGGCCGCTCCCGTATATCTACCTTCTCGCCGTGTTGCTCCCAAGCCTGGCGGTGACCGTCCGCAGGCTGCACGACACCGGCCGGACCGCCTGGTGGCTGCTCTGGTATCTGCTCCCGTTCATCGGCTCGATCGTGCTCATCGTCGTCGCCGCCACCGACGGCAACCCGGGCCAGAATAACTTCGGCCCGGATCCCAAGGCCGTTGCCGCGGGGTGAGCCGGTTCCCGCGTTAGCCGGATCCCCGGCGGTCGCGGCTGCGCTCCCCCGGAGCGCGGCCACGATCCCGGTGCCTGGGCGATCGCGGAGGCGGGGATCCCGGGGCGATGCCACGCAGGACCGTCTCCGCGAGGCGCCTGGCCAGTCCGCGCGGGGTGGCCGCCAGGCCGCCCGCCAGGCCGCCCGGGGGCCGGCGGGCCGAACATGAGCCGCGGCAGGACCTGGCCGTGGATGGCGCCAATGATCAGCGTTGACGCCGCGCCGATGTCGGCGCCCGCGTCGATGCGGCCGAGTTGCTGCTCGGCGCGCAGGTAGGCGGTGAGGAGATCAGGGAGCCCGCGGGGGCCCGCCTCGCCTGGAGTGGCGCGGTCCGCCTGCCGGGGCGCCTCCTCGCGGCCGCCGGGCACCGCCACGCCGAGGGCTGCGTCGCCGCCGATCATCGCGCGGAAGCGGGTGAGCACCTTCGGCTGTGACAGCAGCCCGGCGAAGGCCGGCGCAACCTGACCGAGTACCTCCAGGCCCAGGTCGATGAACAACCGCAGGTTCTCCAGTACGGTACCGGTCCCGGCCGACGGCATCGCCAACGTGCTGCTCATAACGGTGCCGACGTGCGCGAGCAGGGCGTGCGCGAGCAGATCCTCTTTGTCCTCGAAATAGTTGTAGAGCACGCCGTCGGCCACCTGGGCTTCGCGGGCAATGTCGCGGACGGACAGCCCGGCGGTGCCCCGCTGGCCGATCAGCCGGGCAGCGGTCGCGATCAGGTACTCGCGCAGGTTCTGGCCGTCGGCGTCGCGCAGGACGGCGGGTTTCCTAGGTGACATCGCGGTTGAGTGTAGTGATGACGGCGGCGCCGGCGAAGAAGGCGGCGTACCCGAGCAGCACGAGCCCGCCGCCCCACTGCGGGAGAAGCCGGGCGCGCCGCGAACAGGTCCGGCCCGGTCGAGGGCCTCGCTGGCGGCAAACGGCAGCCAGCGCGCGAGCCCGGACCCGAGAAGCTGGCCGGCAATGCCTTCGATCAGGGCGATCCAGGCCAGCGCGACGGCGATCGCGGCGGCCAGGTTGCGGATGAGCGCGCCGAGGCCGACCCCGATCGCGGCAAGTGCGATGCTGGCGGCCACGCCGCCGGCCAGAGTGCGCCACGGGCCTGCCGCCGACAGGTGGAGCGTGCCGCCCTTGGCGGCCCACCAGGCGGCCGTGGCCGCGAGGGCGGTGAGCGCGGAGACAACGCCGGCGGCCGCGCCGAGCAGCGCGTAGACGGCCAGCTTGGCGGCGACGACCCGGCCGCGGGCGGGGAAGCTGAGGTAGGTGTCGGTGACCGTGCCATGCCGGTACTCGCCGGCCACGGCGAGGATGCCGAGGATGAGCGTGAAGATCGCGGCCAGCCCCACGTGCGCGAGCGCGTGGATTGGACCGCCGGGATCGTGCACGTTGCCGCCGGACACGACCAGGCCGGTGATCGCCGGCCACGACGATCAGCGGGCCCGCGGCCAGCAGCAGCCACGGGGCGCGGACGGTGGTGAGCTTGCGGAATTCGCTGCGGATCATGCCAGGGCTCCGCACGGCGTGACGCGTCGTCCATTCAGCCGGATGCCGCGGTCAGTCTCAGGAACGCCGACTCCAGCGCGCTGTTCGTCGGGCCGATCTCGCGCAACGGCCCCGCGAAGCGGAGCTGCCCGGCGCTGACGATCACCACATGGTCGGCGGTCTGGGCGACCTCGCCGAGCACATGGCTGGCGACCACGATGGTCCGGCCCTCGGCCGGCGAGGCCGCGCAGCAAACTCGCGGAGCCAGGCGATGCCGGCCGGGTCGAGGCCGTTGGCCGGCTCGTCGAGCAGCAGCACCTGCGGGTCACCCAGCAGGGCCGCGGCCAGGCCGAGGCGCTGCCGCATGCCGAGGGAGAACTCGCGGACCCGCCGGCCGGCGGACGCGGCCAGGTCAACCTGGTCCAGAACCTCGTCCACCCGGCGGCCGGGCAGGCCGCCGGCGGCGGCCAGGACGCGCAGGTGGTCGCGGGCACGGCGGCCCGGGTGGAAGCCGGCCGCCTCCAGCAGCGCGCCGACCGAGCGGCGCGGCCGGGCGAGGCGCTGGTAGGGCACGCCGCCGATCAGCGCCGTGCCCGCGGCTGGGCTGGACCAGGCCGAGCAGCATGCGCAGCGTGGTCGTCTTTCCCGACCCGTTGGGCCCGAGGAAGCCGGTTACCGTCCCGGCCGGGACGGTAAACGAGACCCCCCGCACGGCGGTCACCCGGCCGAACGTCTTGGTCAGATCCTGAACCTCGATCTCCGTCATCGCCTCTCTCCTCCGTGAACAGACCTTCATGAATATATGTTCATGAAGATCGGTTCATGTTACACCGCATGGGTGAAGCCCGGAACCGGGGGTAGGGACGGCTGGCGGAGCAGTTGACCAACGACGTCACCCATCGCCGAAGGAGAGAATTCGTCGTGAGTGCAGTGCCTGACATCATGCTGAACAACGGCAGGACGATCCCCCAGCTCGGCTTCGGCGTCTTCCAGATCGAGCCCGGCGGACACCGCCGAGGCCGTCGCCACGGCCCTGCGAGGTCGGCTACCGGCACATCGACACCGCCGAGATGTACGGCAACGAGAAGGAGGTCGGCGAGGCCATCGCGCAAGTCCGGCCTCGACCGCTCCGAGGTGTTCGTCACCAGCAAGCTGAACAACGGCTGCCCACCGCCCCGACGACGCCCGCCGGCCTTCGACGGCTCGCTGGACGCGCTCGGCTTCGACTACGTCGACCTGTTCCTGATCCACTGGCCGCTGCCCACCCGGTACGACGGCGACTTCGTGTCGACCTGGAAGGCGCTGGAGGAGATCTACCGCGACGGCCGGGCCCGCTCGATCGGCGTCTCGAACTTCCAGCCGCACCACCTGCGCCGGCTGCACGAGGAGTGCGAGATCCGCCCGGCGGTCAACCAGATCGAGGTCCACCCGTACCTGACCCAGGACGACGTGCGCGCGTTCTGCGCCGAGCACCAGATCGCCATCGAGGCATGGTCACCGATCGCGCAGGGCGGGGTGCTCGACGACCCGACGATCGTCTCGATCGCCAGCCGGGTCGGCAAGACGCCCGGCCCAGGTCGTCCTGCGCTGGCACATCCAGCGCGGCGACATCGTCTTCCCGAAGTCGGTCACTCCCGCCCGGATCAAGGAGAACATCGACATCTTCGACTTCGAACTGTCCGGCGAGGACATCGAGGCGATCAGCGCGCTGAACAAGAACGAGCGCACTGGACCCGATCCGGACAAGTTCGACATGATCCCGGACTAGGCAGACACGCTAGGTCCTCGGCTCGGCGCTCGTCGCCCTCAGCTGCTGACGTTGAGGGTGACGGCGGCGAACCGTGCGCCCGTCCCGCTGACCACAACGGCATGGTAGACCGGGGCTGAACCGGTCACGGGATCGCGAATTCGGCTGTCGAGCAAGGAGAAGCCATGCTGGGTGACGGTGTCCTGTTCTTCCCGGTCACGCCGTTCACGCCCGCCGGCGAGGTAGACCATGACGCGCTCGCCGAGCACATCCGCCGCGGCCTCGCCGCCGGCCCGGCGCGGTGTTCGCCGCCTGCGGCACCGGGGAGTTCCACGCTCTCGACGTGAGCGAGTACGCGCGCGTCGCTCAAGACGGCGACGGACGTCGTCGGCGGCCGGGTGCCGGTGTTCGCCGGGGCTGGCGGCGCCGTCGCCCAGGCCCGCGGTTTCGCGCGGGAGGCCGCCCGCAACGGCGCCGACGGGCTGCTGGTGCTGCCCCCGTACCTGGTGCAGATGCCGCAGCAGGGGCTGATCGACTACATGACCGCGGTCGCCGGCGAGACCGACCTGCAGGTGATCGTCTACCACCGTGGCAGCGCCCGGTTCACCGAGGAGAGCGCCGCGGCCGTCGCCCAGCTGCCGACCGTGATGGGGCTCAAGGAGGGCGTCGGTGACATCGGCCTGATGTCGCGGATCGTGGCGGCGGTCCGCGAGACCGTCACGGCGTCGGGCCAGCCCTTCCTGTTCTTCAACGGCCTGCCCACCGCGGAGGCATCCCAGCGGGCCTACCGCGCCATCGGCGTCACCCTCTATTCGTCGGCCGCCTTTGCCTTCGTCCCCGATCTCGCCCTCGCCTACTACGAGGCTCTGGAACGCGGGGCCGACGACGTCGTCGAGGCGCTGCTGCGCGAGTTCTTCTACCCGCTGGTGCGGCTGCGCGACAAAGTGCCCGGATACGCGGTGTCACTGGTCAAGGCCGGCGTCGTCATCGAGGGCCTGGCCGTGGGTGCGGTCCGCCCCCCGCTGATCGAGCCGCCCCCGAGCACGTTGACGAGCTGGCGCGCATCATCGCCGCCGGGCGCGCGGCGGCGGCCAGGACCCTGGCGCAGCAGGCGCACCGATGATGGCCGGGCGGGTACGGATCACCGGCGCACGGATCACCCCGGTCGCGTTCGACGACCCGCCGCTGCTGAACGCCGTCGGCGTGCACGAGCCGTACGCGCTGCGGGCGGTGATCCAGCTCGGCACCGACGCGGGACTGGTCGGCCTCGGCGAAACCTACGCCGACGAGGGGCACCTGCGCCGGCTGAACGCCGCGGCAGGCGCCCTGGCCGGCCAGGACGTCTTCGCCCGCAATGAGATGTACCGCGCGGTCGCCGAGGCCCTCGGCGGCGACACCGGCTCGGACGGGCACGGGCTCACCGGGACGATCACGACGTCGAGCACGGTCGACCGCGTGTTCTCGCCGTTCGAGGTGGCCTGCCTGGACGTCCAGGGCAAGATCCTCGGCCGGCCGGTCAGCGACCTGCTCGGCGGCGCGGTCCGCGACCGCGTGCCGTTCAGCGCCTACCTGTTCTACAAGTGGGCGGCGCATCCGGGCCGTCCCGCCGACTCGTGGGGCGAGGCTGTCGACCCCGACGGAATCGTCCGGCAGGCCCGGCGCATGGTCGGCGACTACGGGTTCACCGCGATCAAGCTCAAGGGCGGCGTGTTCGCCCCCGAGCAGGAGATCGAGGCGGTCAAGGCGCTGCGGGCCGAGTTCCCCGGCCATCCGCTGCGCATCGACCCGAACGCGGCCTGGACGGTGCCGACCTCGCTGCGGGTGGCCCGCGAGCTCGACGGCATCATCGAATACCTCGAAGACCCGACGCGCGGCCTGGACGGGATGGCCGAGGTCGCCCGGCAGGCGCCGATGCCGCTGGCCACCAACATGTGCGTGGTGGCCTTCGATGAGATCGCACCGGCGGTGGCCCGCGGCTCGGTCTCGGTCGTGCTCTCCGACCACCACTACTGGGGCGGCCTGGCCCGGTCGAAGCTGCTCTCGGGAATCTGCGAGACGTTCGGCCTGGGCCTGTCGATGCACTCGAACTCCCACCTGGGCATCAGCCTGGCGGCGATGGTGCACCTGGCCGCCGCGACGCCGAACCTGACGTACGCCTGCGACACCCACTGGCCATGGAAGACCCAGGACGTCATCGCCCCCGGCACGTTCACCTTCCGCGGGGGCTCGGCGACGGTGCCGGCCGGCCCCGGCCTCGGCATCGAACTGGACGAGGATGCGCTGGGCACCCTGCACGAGCTCTACCTGTCGTGCGGCCTGCGCAACCGCGACGACACCGGCTACCGGCAGTCGATCGAGCCAAGCTACGCCACGCGCACCTGGTGATGCGCCATCGTGCCCCGCCCGCGCGGCCGGAATGCGCGGCCGGTACCCGCCACCGGCAGCGGGCGGTTATCGCTGGTCGATGAGGGTCTGACGAGTGCGTTGCAGGTGACGGCGTTCGGCCGCGTTGTCCGCCCGCTCGATGGCGGCGTCATAGGCCCCGAGGGCTTCCGCGTCGCGGCCCAGGCGGCGCAGCAATTCGGCGCGGACGGCGTGGAAAAGGTGGTAGCCGTCGAGGTCCAGCGGCTCGACCAGGGCGAGCGCGGGCCCGGGGCCCACGACCTCGGCCGCGGCCACCGCGCGGTGCAGGGCGACGACCGGGCCCGGATCGTAGGCCTGGAGCTGGTCATAGAGCTGGACGATCTGAGGCCAGTCCGTGGCCTCCGCGGTCGCGGCATCGCTGTGCACGGCGTTGATCGCCGCTTGGATCTGGTACGGGCCAGGCTGGCCGCGCAGCAGGCATCGCCGCACGATCGCCTGCGCCTCGGAGATGAGGCCGCGATCCCAGCGGCCGCGGTCCTGATCGGCCAGCCGCACGAGATCGCCGCCGGGGGTGGTGCGAGCGGCCCGGCGCGACTCGATCAGCAGCATCAGCGCGAGCAGCCCCATGGCCTCCGGCTCGTCGGGCATGAGCTCGGCGAGCAGCCGCCCGAGACAGACGGCCTCGACGCACAGATCCGGGCGGACCAGATCGTCACCCGAACTCGCCGTGTAACCCTCGTTGATCGACATCAACATCTCAGGTCTTCGTGATCACGCTCACATCGCGGCGCAGTGCGCAAGCCGCGGTTTGTGACTGGTCACAAAGCGCCGACGAACAAGATTGTGCCTGTACCTGGTGCTTTAGGCCGCACCGCATCGCACACTCGGTGGAGATGGCCGGTCTCATCGGCGGATGAGTGCCGGTGGCGGAAATGCCCGGAGGCAGCGTGGAAACCAACGTCAGGCTTTCGCGCAGGCCCGGCACGCCGCGTGCTAAGCGCCACACCGGGGATAAGGACACCGGGATCAGGCGCCTGCTGATCACCTGCCCTGACCGGCCGGGCATCGTAGCCGCCGTGTCGAACTTCCTCGCCGCGCGCGGAGCGAATATCACGGAGTCGCAGCAGTACTCCACCGACCCGTTCGGCGGGACTTTCTTTCTCCGGCTTGAATTTCACACCGGGGAGCGCACCGACCGTTCCGGTGACCTGGCAGCGCGGTTCGCCGAGCTGGCCGCCGGGACGTCCATGCGCTGGACCATGACCAAGGCCAGCGACCTGAAGCGGGTGGCCATCATGGTGTCGAAGGCCGACCACGCGCTCCAGGAAATCCTGTCACGAACCCACTGGGGTGAACTGAAGGCTGACATCAGGATGGTCATATCGAACCATCCTGACGCCGAAGAGGTGGCCGCGTGGTGGGGAATACCGTTCCATCACGTGCCGGTAACACGGGAGAACGCGGCCGCGGAGGACGAGCAGCTCGAGCTGCTCGCCGGCGGGATCGACCTGGTCATCCTGGCCCGCTACATGCGGATCCTTTCGCCCCGCTTCCTGTCCGAATTCGCCGGGCCAATTATCAACATTCATCACAGCTTCCTCCCAGCCTTTGTCGGCGCCAACCCGTACCAGCAAGCCGCCGACCATGGCGTCAAGCTGGTCGGTGCGACCGCCCATTACGTCACCGCGGAACTGGACGCCGGGCCGATCATCGAGCAGGACATCGTCCGGGTCGACCACCGGTGCTCCTCGGCTGACCTGCGCCGGCTCGGGCGCCACGTCGAGCGGGCGGTACTGGCCCGGGCGGTCGGCTGGCATCTGGAAGACCGGGTGATTGTCCACCAGAACAAGACGATCGTCTTCGCCTGACGCCATGCATTCACGGAGAGAGCTGACGGTGCCGGACGCGCGCAGCGGCCCCGCCTGGGCGGCGCCCCGCCGGGCTGGCCCCACGGCACCCACGGCACCCACGGCACCCACGGCCACCTGGCCACGGCCAGCCCGGCCCAGGCTGGCCGCGCGCTGGCTGTACCAGGCCCAGCGCCTGCTGGCGCCCAACCCGTTCTACCGCCGGCTGGCCGGGAGAATCGAGGCGTCCGCGGCGGGCTACCGCGTCTTCGCCGCTACCGAAAAGGCGGCCAAAGGCGTGATCTTCGGCTGCCAGATGTGCGGACAGTGCGCCCTGCCGGTCACCGGGTACGCCTGCCCGGTGACCTGCCCTAAGCAGTTGCGTAACGGCCCCTGCGGCGGCGTCGGGATCGATGGCTCCTGCGAGGTGTACCCCGGCGTGCAGTGCGTGTGGCTGATGGCCTACGAACGGGCTGAGCGCCAGGGCCACGCCGCTGACCTGAGCTTGCTGCAGCGCCCGGTCGACCACCGGCGGTGGGGGCAAAGCTCATGGGTCAACTACTGGCAGGGCCGTGACCGCGAGCTGTGGGCCGAAAGCGATGGCCGCGGCGATGCGCCGGCCATCTCACCGTCCCCGGTGCCGCCGCCCGCGGCCGGGCCGTGATACGCGTGCCGGCCCGGCCCGTGGGCGGCGAGGCCACGCCTGCTGGCGGCTCGGTGCTACGCGCCCGGCTGAAGTCGGGCGAGGTCACGGTGACCGCCGAGATCGGGCCGCCCCGGGGAGCCGACCCGGACTCGATCCGCCGCAAGGTAGAGCCATTGCGCGGCTGGGTAGACGCGGTCAACATCACCGACAACCAGAGCGGGTTCGTGCGCTTGTCCAGCTGGGCGGGCAGCCTGATGGCGCTGGCCGCCGGGCTCGAGCCGGTCATGCAGCTGACCTGCCGGGACCGCAACCGCATCGCGCTCCAGTCCGACTTGCTGTCGGCCGCCGCCCTCGGCATCCCCAACGTGCTGCTGATGACCGGCGACCACCCGCGGTTCGGCGATCACCCCGAAGCCAAGCCCGTATTCGACATCGATAGCGTTCAGCTCCTGTGGACCGCCCGTACCATGCGGGACGAAGGCCGCCTGCTGTCCGGCCGGACGCTCGATCCTCCGCCGGGCTGGCTCATCGGTGCGGTGGAGAATCCATCCGCCCCGCCGGCCCGCTTCCGCGCGGCCCGGCTCGGCAAGAAGGTCGCCGCGGGCGCCGACTTCGTGCAGACACAGTTCGTCTTCGACGTCGCCGCGTTCTCGCGGTGGATGGCCGAGGTCCGCGACCTCGGTCTGGACCAGCGCTGCGCGATCCTGGCCGGCGTCGGGCCGATCCGCTCGCTGCGCGCCCTGGAGCACATGAACGGCAGCGTGCCCGGCGTACACGTCCCCGATGAGGTCGCCCGGCGGCTGCGCGGCGTACCGGCTGACCGGGTCGCCGACGAGGGGCTGCGGATGTGCGCGGAGACCATCCAGCAGGTTCTCCGGATCCCGGGAGTGAGCGGCGTCCACGTGATGGCGCCGGGCTTCGAGCAGGGAATCCCCGAGATCCTCGGCCATGCGGGAATGGCCGGGCCGGACGGGAGCGGCCGCGCCGCCGCCGCACCCGGTCACGGGGGCGGCCATGCACATTGACATCCGCCCCATCGCGAAGCTGCGCGGTCCGGCCCCGGTGAACGTTCCGGCCGCGCTCGGGCCGATCTTCGACGCCCTGATCTCGGCCGGACCGGATGCCAGCCCGGTTGACCTGGACCGGCTCCGGGTGGTCTGCGACTGGATCCAGTACCGCAACAACTTCTCCGAACCGGTCCACTGCCGGCCGGTACTGGCGGAACGCCCGCACGCGCCGGGCGGTGTGGCGGCGGAGATCGCCATGGAAATAGCTGTCGACCTGCGCCGCTGCGACGGCGCCGACATGGCGGCGGCCGTCAAGACGGCCCTCGCCGAGCACGCTGACCCGGCGAGCCAGGCGCGGACCGTCCTGGAGCCGTGGGTGCCCACCAGTAAAAGCTGCATCTGGCGGTTCAACACGCTCTACTGGCAGGCGCTGAAGCGGTGGGAGCAGGCCACCGGGCAGGAATACGAGCAGGCGCTGCCCGGCGGTCAAAGCGATGCCCGGAACACTGAGGCGGTGCGGGAGCTGATTCTCGAGCTGTTCCGGATGTGGGACGAACTGGACGCACGCCGTGCCCTGCCCGAGGAGCTGTACGTGGTCGAACTCGGCGTCGGCAACGGCAACCAGGCCCGGACCTGGCTGGACGTGTTCGCCGCCGTCGATCGCGCCCACGGGCGCGGCTATTACCGGCGGCTGCACTACCTGATGGGTGACTACTCAGCGCATGTGCTGGAGCGGGCCCGCCAGACCGTGGGCCAGCACAGCGACCGGGTGAACGCGCTCGTGCTCGACGCCACCCGCCCCCAGGTCACGCTGGGATTCCTGCGGGACAAGGCGTTCCTCGTCTATATCTCCAACGTTTACGACAACCTCCCCACTGATGAGGTCGCAAGCATCCAGGGGCGTCCTTACCTGGTCGAGGTGCGGGCCCATGTCCGCGACGAGGATGCGGCGGCGATCGCGAGCCGGCACGCCATCCCGCCCGGCACGCTGGGCACGCTCATCGAGCGGCTGCTCCGGCTCGGGCCGGACCTGCTGGCCGAGGCCGCGCCGGAGCATTTCCCCGACGCTGACCGCGCGGTCTCGCTCTGGCGGGAGGTCTGGACAGCATTGCGCCTGCAAGAGCGGTACGTGCCGCTCGAGGGGCTCGACGTCTACCATGTGTCACCGTCGCTGACGGGGGAGATCCTGCGCCCGCTCCTGGGGAGCGGCGACATCCGGATGCACGTCAGCAACGGCGCCATCGCCAGCTTCGCCGACACCTTGCCCCTGCTCCACCCGTTCGGCCTGGCTTCTCTGCCATGACCTCTTCCTCACCGAACCGGGCCAGTACCAGGCCGGGTTCTACGGCCCCGGCAAGTACGACGGCTCGGTCGTGAACTGGGTCAACGGCCCGCTGCTCCAGCTGATCGGCAACCGGCGCGGCTTCGACGTCCAGATCGCGCCGTTCAGCGCCCGCCCGGCCGCCAACGTCAAGACGCTCACCGCACAGGTCCGGGACTGATCCCATGCTGCCCACCACGGTCGTCGGCTCGTACTCGGTCCCGGAATGGCTCGAACGGCTGAAAACCGACTACTACCAGCGCCGAATCAGCGGCCAGCATCTCGACGAGATCCACAACGTCGCCATCAAAGCGGCGCTCAAGGACCAGGAGCTCGCGGGCATCGACATCGTCTCCGACGGAGAGTTGCGCCGCGACAACGACATCGACTACCTGCTGATCCGTATTCCCGGCGTGGACATCCCGCACCAGGCCAAGACCGACTATTACGACTACTACGACGCGGCGGTGACCCGGCCGCTGCCCGGGCCGGAAAGCACGGGCCTGGGTCTGGCCGCGGACTTCGCGTTCACCCGTGAGCAGACGGACCGGCCGGTCAAGTTTTCCTTCACCGGCCCGTTCTCGCTGTCACGCCGGATCCGCAACACGGCGTACGCCGATCCCGACGACCTGGTGCGGGCCCTGGCCCGGTGGCTCAACGCGGCCGCGCGTGAACTGGCGGATACCGGCGCGCAGCTCCTCCAGATAGACGAGCCCTTTCTGGCCGGTTACCCGGAGGCGGTGGACCTGGCGATCGAGGCCGTCAACATCGTCACCGAGGGTGTCGCCGCGACCTGGGGGCTGCACGTGTGCTACGGCAACCGCTACGCCAGGCCATTGTGGGAAGGCCACTATGACTTTCTCTTTCCCGCGGTCCTGTCCGCTCGCGTGGATGCCCTCGTGCTGGAGTTCGCCCGCAAGGGCCAGGGCGACCTGGGGCTGTTCAAAGAGTACGGCTGGGATCGCTCGGTCGGGCTCGGCGTGATCGACGTGAAGACCGCCGAGGTGGAGACCCCGGATCTGATCGCGTCACGAATCCGCGGTGCACTCGAGATCGTGCCGGCCTGCCGCCTGGTCATCAACCCCGACTGCGGATTGCGCCACCTGCCCGCCGGCGTGGCCCGGGCCAAGCTGCGCGCCATGGTGGCCGGGGCCGCGCAGGTACGAGAGGAACTGACGAAAGCAGGGCCGGACTGATGAGCACGTGGGACAACAACGGATTCGTTTTCACCTCAGAATCGGTGACCGAGGGGCATCCGGACAAGATGGCCGACCAGATATCCGACGCCATCCTCGACGCGGCGCTGGCCCAAGATCCCCACTCGCGGGTGGCGGTCGAGACGCTGCTGACCACGGGGCTCATCGTGATCGCCGGTGAACTCACCACCACGGCGGTCCTCGACTGCGCCGCCATCGCGCGCAGCACCGTGCGCGACATCGGCTATACCAGTGGTGACTTCGGCTTCGACGCCGGTGCGGTCGGCGTGCTTATCGCCCTGGACAAGCAGTCACCCGACATCGCCCAGGGCGTTGACGCCTCGCGGGAGACGCGGAGCCGCACCGGCGACCACCCAGCCGTCCATCACCCATACGACCAGGCGGGGGCCGGCGACCAGGGAATGATGTTCGGCTACGCGACCAACGAGACGCCAGAATTCATGCCCATGCCGATCACGCTGGCCAACCGGCTCGCGGAACGGCTCGCGGAAGTTCGCAGCACGGGCTTGGTGCCCTTCCTGCGCCCCGACGGGAAGACGCAGGTGACCGTGCGCTACGACGACGGCGGCCGGCCGGTCCGGGTCGAGAAGGTCCTCATCTCGTCCCAGCACGCCGAGGGCATGGAGGACAAGCTTCCTGACGCGCTGTGGGACCAGGTGGTCACCCGGGTACTGCCCAGGGATCTGTATCACCCGGCGGAACTGCGCGAGCAGTTCTACGTCAACCCGACGGGACGGTTCGTCATCGGCGGGCCCGTCGGAGACGCGGGCCTGACCGGCCGGAAGATCATCGTCAACACCTACGGCGGCTTCGCCCGGCACGGCGGCGGCGCGTTCTCCGGCAAAGATCCCTCGAAGGTCAACCGCAGCGCCGCGTACGGGGCGCGCTACGTGGCCAAGAACGTCGTCGCCGCGGGGCTCGCCGACCGCGCGGAGGTCCAGGTCTCCTACGCGATCGGCGTGGCGCGGCCGTTCTCTTTGCTGGTCGAGACGTTCGGCACGGAAAAGATCAGCCTGCCGGCGATCCTCGAACTGGTGCGGGAGAACTTCGATCTGCGCCCCGCCGCGATCCAGGAGCACCTGGACCTGCGCCGGCCGCGGTACCGCAAGACCGCGGCCTACGGTCACTTCGGGCGGGCCGAGCCCGAGTTCACCTGGGAGCGCACGGACCGGGCCGAGGCGCTGCGCCGCCAGGCCGGAATCGGGTAGCGGCTTACGGCGAGCCCGCGGCCGCGGACATGGCGCCGCACCGGCCGGCCGGCTCGGGAACGACCTCAGGAAGAAACACGGACCTGGGTTTCAGGTAGGCGTCGAGGCATTCGGGGCCGTAGGTGCTCCCCTGGCCGCTGGCCCCGTCGCCCCAGGGGGAGCCCAGGTCCGGGACGTACAAGTTCACGCCGAAGGTCCCGGCATGGATGCGCCGCGCGATGTCCAGCCCGTGGTCCCGGTCCGAGGTCCACACGCTCCCAGCCAGGCCGCAGCCGCAGTCCTTGGCCATCGCCACCGCCTCCGACTCGCGGGCGTACGGGATCACCATGACCACCGGGCCGAAGACCTCGCGGGTCATGCTCACCGGGGCCGCGGAGCCGGCCAGAACGGTGGGCTCGTAGTAGTAGCCGCGGACGGGCGCGGCGGGCCGCCGCCCGCCGGCGGTGACCAGCGCGCCTTCGGCGGTGCTGGCCGCCACGTACGACTCGACCCCGGCCCGGTGCCCGGGGCTGACCAGCGGTCCCATGGTTGTCTCCACGGCCATCGGATCGCCGATGATACTGTCCGCGGCCTCGCCCGTCAGGGCGGCCAGCGCCTCCTCATACCGGGACTGGGGGGCGAGCACCCGGGAGGCGGCGAAACATGTCTGCCCGGCATTGGCGAAGGCCAGCTGGGCCAGCGCGGCCGATGTCGCGGCGAGATCCGCGTCCTCCAGCACGATCGCCGCGGATTTCCCGCCGAGCTCCAGGTTGACCGACTTCAGCGTCTCGCCACAGGCCACGGCGATCCGGCGGCCGACGGACGCCGATCCCGCAAAGGATACCTTGTCCACACCCGGGTGCCGGGCGAGCATCTCGGCCACCTCGTGCTGGCCGGTTACCAGGTTGAAGACGCCCGGCGGGAAGTCGGCCGCCTCGAACGCCTCGGCCAGGATGTACGCGCTCAAAGAAGTCTGCAGAGCCGGTTTGAGCACCACGGTGCAGCCCGCCGCCAGCGCGGGCGCCAGCTGGGAAAAGGCAATCGTCAACGGGTAGTTCCACGGCGCCACTATCGCGGACACGCCCACGGGCTCCCGCCGGATCATGGTGTGGCCGCGGAAGTTGACCGCCACCCGGACCTCCTCGGGCTCGAGCGCACGGGCCAGTGCGGCGTAGTACCGGAGGATGGTGACAGGCACCTCCGCGTTGTGCACGCGGGAAATGGCGATCGGCATGCCCATCTCGGCGGTCACCAGCCGGGCGGTGTCTTCCGCCCGGGCTTCCAGGGCCATGGCCAGGCGGTCCATGGCCGCGGCCCGCTCGGCCTGGTCAACGCGCGGCCAGGGGCCGGTATCGAACGCCTGGCGCGCCGCGCGGACGGCGATGTCAACGTCTTCCGGGACCGCGGCGGGCGCCGCGCCCACGATTTCTTCGGTAGCGGGATTGGCCACCGCGATCGCGTCGAGCGATGCGGAGGGCAGCAGACGGCCACCCGCGTAGATATCCCGGTATTCGAGCATCCAGGCCGCCTTCCCGGCGCTAACCGCCAGCGGAGGCGGCCCACGGGCTGGGCGCCCAACTGGTGGCCAGGGTTCGTTAACTCCTGAAATGTGCGCGGCATGCGTCGTGGTTGTCAAGGCGTTAGCCGGCGGACGCGCAGGACACTTAACGATCCGTGCGGAGTTTGTCGTCCCGGCACAAGGTCAGATTGGCGCTCCGGTCATATGCTCAGGAATCATGACAGACCAGCTCTCGGCTGCCGCGGGGCGCGCCACCAATTCTGGCCGCCAGCGCGATCTCGGCCGTGAGAACGTGGTCCTCAGGGAACTGGTGACGGTGTACCGCCAGTTGTCGGGCCTGGCCCTGCAAGACGCGGACCTGGCCAGCGTCACGCAGCTGATCGCCGACCGTACCGCGGCCACGGTGGCGGTGGTGAGCCCCGTCATGGACGTCATCGCCGCCGCGTCCCCGGGCACCCCGCCGGAGAAAGCGGCGGACATGGTCCGCGAGGCCGTGGTCCACCCGCGCCTCGGCCAGGTGCTGCGGGCATCGCGGCAAGGTCACCGGCCGCTCTGGCTGCCGAGCGTCGGCGGGATGCCCGCCATCATCGTCGCGCCCATCCTCGTCGGCGACGAGGTGCCGGCCCACCTGATCACGATGGACCCGGCTGAGAAGGACGCGGAGGAGGACATGCGCCTCCTGGTCACCGAGCATGCGGCCACGATCTGCGGGATGATCCTCGGCCGGGAGCACGTGGCCACCGCGGCCGCCCGGCGCGTGCGCGACGACCTGGTCGAAGGTTTGCTGCTGGGCCGCGGCCGCGATGACAGCGAGACGGCGCGCTGGGCCGCGCACCTCGGATACGACCCCACGCGCGAGCACAACGTCCTGGCCATCGCCTTCGATGTCCCTTCGCCACGCGGGGCCCAGGACGCGGAGGCCCTGCGGCAGCGGGTCCGGGACGTCATCGAGCATTTCTTCGCCACCCGGGCTCCCGACGTGATCATCTCGGCGCGGGAATCGGAGGTGGTGCTCGTGGCGGCGTCCGCGGGCGGGCCGCACTCCGGGGGCACGGACCCCCGCCGCTGGGGGCCACCTGCATCGCCCGCCTGACCGAGCTTTTCCCGGACACCAAGGCGGTCATCGGGATCGGCGGGCCATGCCGGAACCCACGGGAGATCACCCGGTCGTACGAAGAGGCGCACCGGACGCTGGAGACGCTGCGCCGCCTGGGCCGGACCGCCACCGTCACCGCCTTCGAGGACCTTGGCATCCACCGGCTGCTGTTGCAGGTGCCTGACCTGTCTGAGCTGAGGTCCTTCGCGGACGACGTGCTCGGCAAACTCTCCCGCACTGAGCGCGACCGGCGCTGCGAGTACCTGACCACGCTCGCCTGCTACCTCCGCGAGAACAGCAGCCCGCAACGAGCCGCGCGCTTCCTGCACGTCCACCCCAACACCGTCGCCTACCGGGTCAAGCGGATCGAGGAGATCACCGGGCTGTCCCTGGACACGTACCGGGACAGGCTCACGACGCAGGTGGCACTGGAGATCCTGGACGCACTGGGAGACGCGCCGTGACCGGATTCACCGAAGTACTCGGAGAACGGCTGCTCATCTGCGACGGTGCGATGGGCACGATGCTGCACGCCTCGGGCTGCGCGCTGGACCGCGCGCTGCCCGAGGTCAACCTCTCCGACCCCACTCTGGTCGGCACGATCCACGAGAGCTATGTGTCCGCGGGCGCCGACATCATCCAGACCAACACCTTTGGGGCTAACCGGCTGTGGCTGGCCGGCCACGGCTACCCGGACAAGGTGGAGGAGATCAACCGGGCCGCCGTGCGGATCGCCCGCGAAGTAGGCGAGCGCGGCGGCCGCCGGATTTTCGTTGCGGGAGCGGTCTCCCCCGCGGTGACCGCGCGGCAGCGGCGCCAGGTCGGGGCGGCCGAGCGGATTGAAGTGATCAGTGAGCAGGTGCAGTCCCTGGCCGCCGAGGGTATCGACGTGCTCATCCTGGAGACGTTCGGATATCTCGACGAACTCGCCGAGGCCGTAGTCGTGGCCAGCGATGTCTGTGACGTACCCATCGTCGCGCAGGCCACGTTCGCGGACGACGGCCGCACCCTGGGCGGGGAGACACCGCATGAGGTGGCCTCAGTCCTCGGCGACCTGCCGATCGCCATGCTCGGGAGCAACTGCACCACCGGCCCGCAGCGTATGCTCGCCGTGGTGGAGAACCTGGTCCGCTGCAGCTCGCTGCCGGTGAGCGCCCAGCCGAACGCCGGCCAGCCGCGCCGGGTCGGCCACCGTCAGTTCGAGTTCAGCATTGACGGCACATACTTCGCCCGTTACCTGCGCCGTTTCGCGGATGCCGGAGCCGCCCTGGTCGGCGGCTGCTGCGGCACGACCCCCACCCACATCGAGGCGGCGGTGACGAGCCTGGCTGGCCCGCCCGCGACGGGAACCCGCCGGATGGTGCGGCGGCGGCCGGGCCGGCCCGCGGGCGACCAGGCGAGCGCGGCCACGGGCGTCCTGGCCGCCCGGCTGGCCAGCCGCAGTTTCGTCGTTGCCGCCGAGATACCGGCCCCGGACGATGGCGCCGTCAGGCAGACCACGGATACCGTGATCGGCCTGCGCGATCAGGGCGTGGGGCTGTTCGCGGTCACCGCGCCGGAGGACCCGCGGGCCCACCGGGACTCCCTCGGCATAGCGCTGCACCTGCAGCAGCGGGCCGGCGTCGAAGCCATCGTCACGATGACGACCTGGGACAAGACCATCATGACCCTCCAGGCTGACCTGCTCGGCGCGCACGCCCTCGGCATCCGCGGCGTCATCTGCGAGGCCGGGAACCCGCCGGTGCTGGGTGACTACCCGGCCGTGGACGGGATCTGGGAAGTCGACTCGCTCGCCCTCGTCGCCCTGCTCGCGGGCCTGAACGCCGGCCGCGACTTTGACGGCCTGCGGCTGACCACGAAGACCTCGTTCTGCATCGGGACCCGCATCAACCCGGGTGCGCAGGACGCCGCGGCGGAGATCGCCCGGGCCCGGGCCGAGGTCCGGGCGGGGGCGCAGTTCCTCGTCACCCGGCCCGTCTATGAGCTGGATACGCTGCGCACCATGACCGAGGCGCTCGCGGACACCGGGGCTCCGGTCCTGCTCTCGGTCGCGCCGCTGCGCAGTTTCGAGGAAGCCGACTACCTGGCGCATGAAGTGCCGGATGTGACGATACCGGCGGGAACGCTCCAGGCGATGGAGTGCGCTGGCCGGGGCGCGGCCCGGGAGACGGGCCTCCGTCTCGCCGCCGGCCTGCTGCGGGAGGGCCGCCCGCTGGTCAATGGCGTCGTGCTGACCGCGCCGCAGGATAATGCGGCCGCGCTCGGCCCGCTGCTGGCCCAATGCGGCCTGGTGCGATCTAATGGCGTCCGAGCAGCGGAAACGAGGGAGGCAATGTGAGCATCCTGGGCACCCGGGTGGTACGTACCGAGGATCCGCGGCTGCTGACCGCCGGTGGCACCTATGTCGATGACCTGCGGGTGCCGGAACTGACCGGGGCGGCGCGGGTCACGTTCGTGCGCAGCCCGATCGCCCATGCCCTCATCACCGGCATCGATGTGACCGCGGCCCGCGGCTCGCCCGGCGTGGCCGCCGTGCTGACCGCGCGGGATATGGACGACCTGCCGCCGCCCCCGCCCGATGACGGCGGTGGACCGGGCGATGTGTTCGCGCCCGTGCCGCTCGGCGGCCTGTGGGCGGAGCCGCTGCTGGCCGGTGAGCGGGTGCGGTACGTCGGCGAGCCGGTGGCGATCGTCCTCACGGATAACAGCTACCAGGGCGAGGACGCGGCCGAGTTGGTCAGCGTGGATTATGAGCCGTTGCCCGCGGTGGTCCTCGACGGCGTGCTGGAGAGCGGGACGCTGCTCTTTCCCGCGGCCGGGTCGAACGTCGCGGTGACCATCGGCGCGCCGCCCGACCGGTCCGCGTTCGACGCGTGTGACGTCGTGATCGAGCAGGCGATCGTCAACCAGCGGCTGGCGCCGGTGCCCATGGAAGGGCGGGCCGCCGCGGCCCGATGGGCGGACGGCAAGCTGACCGTGTGGCTGAGCACGCAGAACGCGCAGATCTCCCGGTTTGTCCTGGCTGGGCAGCTCGGGCTCGATCCCGATGCCATCCGGGTGATCGCCCCTGACGTGGGCGGCGGGTTCGGCGCGAAGGTCGGCATTGACCGGGACGCGCTCGCGGTCGCGTGGGCGGCCAAGCGCACCGGGCGGCCGGTCCTCTGGGCCGAGACCCGCAGCGAGAACCTCGTCGGGATGACGCACGGGCGGGCGCAGCGGCAGGCCATCACGATCGGCGGCGGCCGGGACGGCCGCATCCTCGCCTACCGGCTCGATGTCACGGCGGACACCGGGGCCTACCCGCGGATGAGCGGCTTCCTCCCGGGCCTGACCAGCCTCATGGCGGTGGGCCCGTACGACATCCCGCACGTGGAAACCGCGTTCCGGGTGGTGGTGACGAACACGACGCCTATCTCCGCGTACCGGGGCGCCGGGCGGCCGGAGGCGACGGCCGCGGTCGAGCGGGCCATCGACCTGTTCGCCGCCGGAATCGGGATGGATCCGGGCGAGGTGCGCCGGCGGAACCTGATCGCGGCGGACAGGTTCCCGCACACCACGGCCAGCGGGGCCGTATATGACAGCGGAGACTATGTCGGGGCCCTCGAGAAGGTGCTGACCGCGGCCGGCTACCAGGAGCTGCGGGCCGAGCAGGCCCGCCGGCGGGAGCGGAACGATGTCGTGCAGCTGGGAATCGGGCTGGCTAGTTATGTCGAGATCACGGCCGCGGACGCGGCGAACGGGGAAACCGCCCGGCTCGTGGTGCACGGTGACGGCACGGCCACCGTCTACACCGGCAGTTCCGCGCACGGTCAGGGCCACCACACGGCCTGGGCCATGCTCGTCCAGGCCGAGCTGGGCATCCCGATGGCGGAGGTCACCGTGATCCACGGCGACACCGACCTGATCCCGCTGGGCGTCGGCACCTATGCCTCGCGGTCGCTGCAACTCGGCGGGGTGGCCGTGCACAAGGCCGCGCTTGACGTCAAGGACCAGGGGCGCCGGGTGGCCGCGGACATGATCGAGGCCAGCGAAGCCGACCTGGAGCTCGACGCCGAACGCGGCGTCTGGCAGGTCCGCGGGGATCCGGCCACGGCCCGGACCTGGGCTGACGTGGCAGGCCACGCCGGGGACACCGGCCTGGTGGCGGCCGTCGAGTATAAGGAGGGACGGCCGACGTTCCCGTTCGGCACTCATCTCGCCCTGGTCGAGGTGGACACCGAGACGGGCAAGGTGCGGCTGGTCCGGCATGTGACCGCGGACGACGCCGGAACCGTGGTCAACCCGGTACTGACCGAAGGGCAGCGGCACGGCGGCATCGCCCAGGGAGTGGCGCAGGCACTGCTCGAGGAGATGGTGTACGACGCCGATGGCAACCCGCTGACCAGCACGCTGGCGGACTACGCCACCATCACGGCGGCCGAGCTGCCGAGCTTCGAGCTGGTCGTGAGCGAGACGCCGACGGACGTCAACCCGCTCGGGGCCAAGGGGATCGGCGAGGCCGGGACCATCGGCTCGGTTCCCGCCGTGCAGAATGCTGTCGTGGACGCGCTCAGCCACCTCGGGGTCCGCCACATCGACATGCCAGCCACGCCGCGGCGGGTCTGGGCGGCTATCAGCGAAGCGAGGGCGCGCTCGTGAAGGTGACCATAACTGTCAACGGCAGCCAGGTCGCGGCGGAGGTGGAAGACCGCCTGCTGCTGGTGCACTTCCTGCGTGAGGTGGCCGGGCTGACCGCGACCAACGTTGGCTGTGACACGACATCGTGCGGGGCGTGCACCGTTCTGCTCGATGGGCAGTCCGTGAAGTCCTGCACGCTGCTCGCGGCCCAGGCCGACGGCGGCGACGTGGTGACCGTCGAGGGACTGGCCGGGGCCGACGGCGGCATGCACCCCGTGCAGAGTGCCTTCCGCGCCGAGCACGCGCTCCAGTGCGGGTTCTGTACCCCGGGCATGGTCATGGCGGTCGTCTCACTGCTGGCCGAGAACCCCTCGCCCACGGAGGACGAGGTCAGATCCGGCCTGGAGGGCAACCTGTGCCGGTGCACCGGCTATCACAACATCGTCCGGGCCGTCCTGGCCGCGAGCGAGGGAGGAGCCAGTTGATCCCCGCGCCCTTCACCTACAAGCGGGCCTGGTCGACCGGCGAGGCCCTGGACCTGGCCGCCGAGCACGGCGACGACGCGAAGTTCCTGGCGGGGGGGCATTCACTGCTTCCGCTGATGAAGCTGCGGCTGGCGGTGCCCGAGATCCTGGTGGACATCGGCCGGCTCCAGGAGCTGTCCTTTATCCGCGACGGGGGCAGCCATATCGCGGTGGGGGCGCTCACCAGCCATCACGACCTGGCCCGGTCGGGCCTGCTGGCCAGCGAACTGCCGCTCCTCGCCCACGCCGCCGGCCAGGTCGGCGACCCACAGGTCCGCCACCGCGGGACGATCGGAGGTTCGCTGGCCCACGCCGACCCCGCCGCCGACCTGCCCGCCGTGATCCTGGCTCTGGACGCGACGCTGGTCGCCCGCGGCCCATCCGGCCACCGCGACATCGGGGCCGGTGAGTTCTTCCGCGGCCTGTTCGAGACCGCCCTGGAGCCGGGTGAACTGCTGACCGAGATCCGCTTCGCCAAGCAACCAGGGGCGGGCTGGTCCTTCCAGAAATTCACCAAACGCGCCATCGACTGGGCGATCGTCGGCGTCGCGGTCCAGGGCGACCGCGTGGCGCTGGTGAACATGGGACAGCTGCCGCTGCGGGCCAGCGCCGTGGAGCAGGCGCTGGCCGACGGGGCCGGACCGCGTGACGCGGCTGAGCATGCCGCCGAGGGCACCAGCCCGCCGGAGGACATCAACGCGGACCGCGGTTACCGCGAGCACCTGGCCCGGGTTCTCGTCGCCCGCGGCGTCGAAGAGTCACGTTCGCGGGGCTGACCCGGCTGACCCGGCCAGACCGGGCCGGCTGTTTAGCGGGCCCGGATCACGCCGGAGACCAGCAGGCTGGACAGGGCCTGCTCGCAGGATTTCCGGCGCGGCGTCGGCACGCAGGCGGCCAGCGCTTCCCGGGCGCTGGGGAAATCCACCAGCGACTCGACGAGCGTGACCAGTTCCGGTGCCTTGAGGAACACGAGACGGCGGTTGCCGTAGTGGTAAGCCAGGCCGCCGAACTCCTCCAGCCTGATCGCCACCTGGGGATGCTTTTCGTAGGCCTGGCTGGCGTCAAAGACCATCGGGCCGCCGCTCCCGGTGCCCGGCCCCAGTTTTCAGTGCTCCAGGATCATGACACCGCGGACGTTCTTGCCGTCAAGCAGGTCCTGATAGCCCTGGTTGACGTCCTCGAGCCGGTACGTGCTGGTGATCAGCTCGTCCAGCTTGAGCCGGCCGGACCGGTACAGATCGATAAGCAACGGGATGTCATCGAACGGATTGCCGCCGCCGAACAGGGCGCCCTGGATGCGCTTCTCGAACAGGGTCAGCTCGAAGCTGGTGAGCTGGATGTTCTTCTCCCCGGGCCCGGCCAGCCCGGTGATGGTCACGGTGCCGTGCTTGCGGATGGCCGCGAAGGCGGCCGACACGACGGCCTCGGTCACCTGGCCCACCGTAATGAGGGCCTGGTCGGCGCCGACGCCCCGGGTGACGTCGGTGATGATCTCCTGCGCCTGGGCCGCCTCCGCCGCGCTGTGCGTGGCGCCCAGCCGCTCGGCCAGTTCCCGCTTGTTCGGCAGCGGATCCACCACGACGACGTGCTGCGCACCGGCGAACGCCGCGCCCTGCACGGCGTTGATGCCGACACCGCCGATGCCGTAGACCACCACGGTGTCACCCGGCCGGACGCCGCCCGCGTTGACCGCGGTGCCCCAGCCGGTCGGCACGCCGCAGCCGATCAGCACTATGGTCTCCAGCGGCAGGTCGTCATCGACCTTGACGCAGGAATGCTCGGAGACCGTCCCCCACTGGGAAAACGTTCCGAGCAGGCACATCTGGCCAAAATCGAGGCCCTCGGCGTGCAGCCGGAACGTGCCGTCGGGCAGGCTGTTCTCGACGAGCAGCGCGCCGAGGTCGCACAGGTTGGTCAGGCCGCGGGCACAGAACCGGCAGTGGCCGCAGACCGGCAGGAACGAGCAGACGATGTGGTCGCCTGGCTTCAGCCGGGTCACCCCCGGGCCCACTTCCTCGATGATGCCGGCTCCTTCATGCCCGCCGACGATCGGGTAACGGACGGGAAGGTCCCCGGTCCGCAGGTGCTCGTCGGAGTGGCACAGGCCGGCCGCCACCCAGCGGACGAGGACCTCGCCCGCCTTCGGCCCGTCCAGGTCCAGCTCAGTGATCTCCCAGTCCTGGCCCACGTCCCGGAGGACGGCCGCCTTGGTCTTCATTGACTCTCCTCACTGGTCGCTGCCTTGTCATCCTGCGCGGCAATGGCCCGGGGGTCAATTGTCTGATCACCCAAGAATGCGGTCCCCGATTGTGCCGCCCCGCGCAACTCCGCCGCTGCTACGCCAGCGGGACCGCGCCTGGCCGGCTGGGCGCTGGCGGGGGCGGTCTGCGGCTCCGAGCCGTGGTGGGTCGCGTGCACGGCCAGCTCCGGGCTGTACCGGGCGATGATCTGCCGGACCCGGTGCGAGGCGACCGGGCCGAGCAGGTCGTAGGTGGTGGTGAAGACCTCGCGGGCGGTGGCCCGGGGCCAGGCATCGGGCAGCAGCTCGTCAGGAAGATCGGGATCCAGCTCAGGGAACGCCCGCCACTCGTCCATGATGCGGGTCCGGGTGACGAGGGCCGCCACGGGCGACACCCGTCCCGCGACCGTGCGTTCCCGCAAGGCGCCCGCGTGGGTGATGAAACGGTCGTACCTGATCCGGAGGTTGTCCAGGTCCCAGGCGCGCTGCGGCCGCCCGTCCGGGCTGACGCCGGAGACGGTCCTGGCCCGGAACGCCGTCGCGGTGGTGATGCCCAGCTCGGCCAGCTGGCCCAGCACCTCAGTCGCGCGGTCCCGGGGGGCGACCCAGAGCCCATCGTAGAGCGGGGCGAACCCCAGCCACCGCAGCTGCTTGCGCAGGGAGTCGCGGGCCGCCCGGTTCTGCTCGGGCACGGAAAAGGCCACCAGGCTCCACATGCCATCCCACGGCTGCGAGGTCCGGCCGAACGAGAAGATCTGGCTGGCCCCGTCGTCGAGTATCCGCGCGGCACGCTCGCTCAGCCGGACCACGGTACGCCGCCCGCTCTTGGAGGTGACCAGCAGCTGGTTACGGGTCAGCCGGCTGAGGGCGGCGCGCGCCGCTGAGTCGCTGACCCCGAACTCGGCCAGCAGCGCCACCAGGGCGGCCGAGGGCAACGGCTCCGCCCGGCGCCACCAGTAGTCCCCCAGCAGGGTGAGGAGCAGCCGCGGCGGCCTCTGCACCACGCCCCCGGGCCACACCGCTGGCACCTCGTCGCTGGTGAAGTCCGCCGCGGCAGGCTGCGGCAGGCTGGCGAGGGACCGCGTGGTTCCGGGCATGATCCCAGGGTAGCGAACGCCTCATCCAGGGATGACAGGCCTCTTTCCGACACACCTCAGACCGAGCACTCGTCGCATGATTGGAACGCGCGCCGGGCAAGCCATTGTCATGCGTGCTGGGTAATGCGTGCTGGGTAATGCGTGCTGGGTCATGCATGCTGGGTCAGGCGGGCGGCTCGATCCCGAGGAACCGGAAGCAGTTGTTCCAGGTGATGTCGTCGAGCACGGCGTCGGCCAGCCCGAGGGACCGCATCGTCTTCCCGGCTGGCTCCTCCCGCGGCATCGCGGGGAAGTCACTGCCGACCAGGAGCCGGTCCGAGCCGATCATGTCGATAAGGTAGCGGATCGCGCGACGGTCGAACACCAGAGAGTCATAGTAGAAGCGGCGTGCGTACTCGGCCGGGGAGCACAGCGGCCGGGCGGCGGGGCCGGCCCGCGGGCCAGAGCCTGCCCCCGCGGGGGCAGGCGGCTCCTCGTTCCAGGTACCGCTCCAGAAATACTGCGCCCGGGTCAGCATCAGCGGGAATCCGCCCGCCCCATGGCTGAAGGCCAGCCGCAGGGCCGGGCACTCGTCCGGGACCGGGCTGGTGATGATCGAGGCCGCCGCCAGGGCGATCTCCGTGGCGAAGCCGAACGTGCCGATCGCGGAGCCGCTGAGCCGACCCCCCAGCGCCGGGCTGAGCGCGTGCACGAAGATAGGCACGCGCAGCCGGGCGGCCTCGGCGAAGAATCCCGCGAAGCGCTCGTCACCCAGGGATACGCCGTCAACGTGGGAGCCGATCTCTACGCCGGACAGGCCGCTGCCGGCCAGCCCGGAGAGTTCGGCCGCGGCGAGATCGGGATCCTGGAGCGGTACGGCGCCGAGGCCGAACAACCGCGCCGGCTCGGCGCCGCAGAGGCGCGCGACGAACTCGTTGATCCAGCGCGCCAGGTCACGGCCGCTGCCGGCCGGCAGCCGGTAGTTCAGCAGCGGCGGCATGGGCGAGACGACCTCGGCGTCCGTGCCGCTCGCGTCCATCGCGGCCAGGCGGTGCGCGGCGTCGAAGAAGGCGGCCCGCGCCGTGAAACGCAGATCGCCCGCCTCCAGCAGGCGGGCGCCATCCGGGCCGGCCGGTGTCATGGTGGGCCAGCCGTCGGTGGCGGGCGCGCAGCCCCGGCCCGGGAACTCCCCCGGGATGACGTGCGCGTGCATGTCGATCAGCATGGATGTCCCGGCCGGACCGCGACGTGCACCGCGGGCTCGCCGCCGCCCGCGCCCGCCAGCGTCTCGATGGCTCGGGCCGTCTCGGCCAGTTCGAACGTGTGGGTATGCATCCGCTCCAGCGGGAAGCGGCCGGATTCGATGATCCGGATCGCCTCGCCGTAGGCGCGGGCGTCCACGCCGTAGGCCCCCACCACGGTGATCGCCTGGTTGATGATCAGGTCTGTGTTCAGGCTGACCGGGCGGCCGCCCTTCAGCCCGGCCAGCACGACCCGGCCGCCGTGCCGCACCGCCCGCAGCGCGTCGGTGACCGGGCCGGCGGCCATCGGCGTGAGCTCGAGCACCACGTCGGCGCCCACCCCACCGGTAATGGCCAGGACCCGTTCGACCGTGTCCTCCGCCTCCACGTCGATCGTGACGTCGGCGCCGAACTCGCGGGCCAGCTCGAGCTTGCCGCGGTCCCGGGCCAGGCCGGTCACGATGACCGTGGCGGCACCCGCGGCCCTGGCCGCGATCACCGAGGCCAGCCCGCGCTGCCCGGCGCCGAGGATGAGGACGGTGTCGCCCAGTTGCGTGCCGCCGAGGTGGCAGGCCCACCGGACGCCGGCCCCGAGGGGGTTGAACATGACGGCCACCTCGGCCGGAATTTCGTTGCTGATCTTGTGCAGGATCGCATTGGGGTGCAGGTAGACGTACTCGGCGAAGCCGCCCCAAAGGCCGGGTAGGCGCGTGGACGGCGTGTACCCGTAGCTGCCGTGCCGGTTCCGGCAGGACATGTACCGCCCGGTCAGGCACAGTTCGCAGGCGCGGCAGGGAATCAGGATCTCCAGCGCCACCCGGTCGCCCGGGCTGACGCCCCACCGCGCGGCCGCCCGCTCGCCCACCTCCTCGATGATCCCGAGCGGCTCGTGCCCGGGAACCAGGGGGAAGGTGGCGCGGCCGAGGTTGCCCTTGAACTGCTCGACATCGCTGCCACAGACCCCGCACGCCTCGATGCGGAGCAGCCCATCGTCCGGGCCGCAGGCCGGCCGCGGGAACTCCCGGATCTCGATGGCGGCCGCCCCGGTCTGCACGGCCGCCCGGACCAGGTCAGCCATTCCCGCCCCCGACCTCGTCCATCGCGGTGACATCCAGCGGCACCAGCGCGGCCGGCCCGGCGTGGCCGGCTGGCGGGGTATACCCCCAGTACTTGGCGCGGGCGCCGCCGTCGACCACGAAGTCGCACCCGGTGATCAGGCGTGCATAGTCCGAGCACATCCACGCGACGCAGTGACCGATGTCGGTCGGCGTGGACGGCTGCCCCATGGGGATGCTGCCGCGGACGTCGAAGGTGCCGGCCGCCGCCACCAGGCCGGCCGGTCGGCCGGCGGCGGCGTGGGGGGACGGAGGTTACCGACGCCCCGGGCCTGGCGCTCCGCGATCAGGTCGGGGTTGTCCGGCTCCGGGGCCGTCGGGGAAAAGCTGTTGACCCGGATGCCGTACGGCGCCAGGTCCATGGCGGCGGCCCGGACGAAGTTGGCCAGCCCCCCCTTGTGGAACGCGTAGGCGATCACGCCCGGCGCGCCCTGCCAGGCGTTCGAGGACAGGATGCTGACGATGCTCCCCTTGATGCCGCGCTCGATCATGGCGATGGCGGCATGCTTGGAGTTCAGGAAGTTCCCGGCGGCGGCGACCGTCACGGCCCGGTTGAACGAGCTGAGGTCCTCCTCAAGCAGGCCGCGCCCGCCCAGCAGGGCGGCGTTGTTGATCAGGATGTCGATCCGGCCCCAGCGGCCGAGCACCGCGGCGAGGTAGGCCTTGACGTCATCCTCGTCGCTGACGTCGCCGGACAGCGCGAGCCCGGTGCCGCCGTTGCGCTCGATCCGCCGCACGCAGGCCCGCGCGGCATCGAGGGAGATGTCGTTGCAGGCCACCCTCGCCCCGTACCTGGACAGGGCCAGGGCAATGCCGCTGCCTATGTTCGGGCCGGCCCCGGTCACCAGTGCGACCTTCCCCGCCAGTGAGATCTCCATGGCCCGCTAACCAGCGCCGTTGATGACGATGGTCTTGACCTGGGTATAGTCCAGGATCGATTCGGCGCTCATGGTCCGCCCGAACCCGCTCTGCTTATACCCGCCCCAGGGCGCGCCGATGACCCCGCGGGAGCCGAACCCGTTGATGGTGACCTGGCCCGCTTGCACGCCCCGGGCCAGCCGGATCGCCCGGCCGATATCCCTGGTCCAGACGCAGGCGTTGAGGCCGTACCTCGTGCCGTTGGCGATAGCGAGCGCGTCGGCCTCGTCGGTGAAGCTGAGTACCGACAGGACCGGCCCGAAGATCTCCTCCTGGGCGATGCGCATGCCGGGGCGGACCTCATCGAAGATCGTCGGCTCGACGAAGAAGCCTTGGTCGTACGCGCCGCCGGTGAGCTTGTGCCCGCCGGTCACGAGCCGGGCGCCCTCCTCGCGGCCCGCGTCGAGGTAGCCGAGCACCCGGGTTTCCTGCTTGGCGCTGATGAGCGGGCCCATCTGGACGTCCTGGTCCCACCGGCCCACACGGACCTGCCCGAACGCCTCGGTGATGCGGCCGACGAGTTCCGGCCGCAGGGCGGCCCCGACGAGCAGCCGCGAGCCGGCCGCGCAGACCTGGCCGGTGTTCAGGATGATGCTGCCCACGATGGCCGGGACGGCCTGGTCGAGGTCGGCATCGCCGAGCACGATCTGCGGGGCCTTGCCGCCCAGTTCCATATGGAGTGGCACCAGGTTCCTGGCGCACGCCTCCATGATCTTCGTGCCGGTCTCCGGGGAACCGGTGAAGCTCATCCGGCGGATCAGCGGATGCGCGGGCAGCGCGGCGCCGGCCTCCGTCCCGTAACCGGTCACCACGTTGATCACGCCCGGCGGTATCCCCGCCGCCCGCGCCAGCTTCGCGAGGAGCAGGCAGGTCAGCGGGGCGTCCTCGGCCGGCTTGAGCACGATCGTGTTGCCCGCGGCGATGGCCGGTGCCACGTCGGTTACCATGATCGGCCCGGGGACGTTCCAGGGGATGATGCTCCCGCACACGCCGAACGGTTCCCGGATGGTCATGCCGAGCACGTCGGGCTGGGCCGACGGCAGCGTCTGGCCGGTGACCTTGTCAGCCATCCCGGCCACGAAGGACAGCGTGCGGGCCACCGGGGAGGGCCCCCAGAACGGGTGGCCGACTTCCAGCGATTCGAGCGTGCTGATCTCCGTCTCGTGCTCGCGGCACAGCCGCGCCCAGGCCAGCAGGAGGTCAGCCCGGATAGCCGGGCTGGTGTCCCGCCAGGCGGGGAACGCGTCAGCGGCGGCCGCCGCGGCCACGTCGATGTCCGCCGCGCCGCCCCGGGGCACGCGCAGCAGCACGTCCTGGGTCGCCGGGTTGATGACGTCGATGGTCTCGCCGCCGCTGGCCGGCATCCAGTCCGGGCCGACGAGATGGACGCCGTCGGCCAGCAGCGCTCCGACGTCGAGGTTGGCTGGCGCGGTCGCTGTCATCGCTGTCCCTTTCCGTGGTCCGGGTGCGCTGGTCCGGGCGTGACGCTCCGGCGCGCGCCGGTCCGGGCCCGCTGGTCCGGGCGTGACGACCGGCACCCTGACGATCAGCGTGGCCGTCAAAAGTGACGAATCGAGTCACGCTCGTAGTCCCAAATGACAATCCGGAGCCCGATCGCTGTCAAGGCCACGGCTCCGGGAAATCGCGCGCGGACGCTCATTCTGTGCGTAGTCACAAAACGATACGGCCGCGGATGGTGCTTCCGATGATCGGTGATGCGGACCCTTGGCACTGCCAGAAGCAGGTGATAGAGATACATATGCGGCTACTGTCGCGTCGCAATATGTCATAGATCTGCGGAAGGTCTCGATGAGCACGCTGAAGACTCAGGCGGCGGTCCTCCGCAAGGGCGGCGAGCCCTGGGAACTGACCGAGCTTGACCTCGATCCCCCCCAGGCAGGCGAGGTACTGGTCCGGTTCGAGGCGGCCGGCCTGTGCCATTCCGACGAGCACATCCGGGCCACCGGCCAGGCCCGGCTGCCGCTGGTCGGCGGGCACGAGGGCGCGGGCGTGGTCGAGGGGACCGGCTCCGGTGTCACCCGGGTGGCCGAGGGTGACCACGTGGCCTGCTCGTACATCCCCGTCTGCGGAACCTGCCGCTACTGCTCTACTGGCCACCAGAACCTCTGCGACGCGGGGCTGAACGCGGCGGTCGGCTGCCTGCCCGATGGCACCTTCCGCTTCCACTCCGGCGGCGAGGACCTCGGGGGAATGTGCGTTCTCGGCACGTTCTCGCAGTACGCGGTGCTCTCCGAATGGTCCTGCGTGCGGATCGAGCCCGACGTCCCGTTCGAGCTCGCGGCCCTGGTGAGCTGCGGGGTGGTCACCGGCTGGGGCTCGGCCGTCTACGCGGCGGGCGTCCGGCCGGGCGACACCGTGGTGATCTTCGGCATCGGCGGGGTGGGGATCAACGCGGTGCAGGGAGCGCGGTACGCGGGGGCGCAGAACGTCATCGCGATCGACCCGCTCGCGTTCAAGCTGGAGACGGCGAAGTCGTTCGGTGCCACGCACGTCATGTCCGACCCGGCGCAGGCGCGGGAGCTCGTGGTCGAGCTCACCCGGGGGCAGCTCGCCGATCACGTGATCCTCACCGTGGGTGAGATGAACGCGGAGGTGGTCCGCCAGGCGGTGGACATGACCGGGAAGGCGGGCCAGGTCACCATGACCGGGGTTGGCTACTACGACATGACGCTGCCCGGCAATGTGCTCATCGGCTACCAGCGGCGGATCCAGGGCGCGCTCTTCGGGGCGGCGAACCCGCTCTATGACATCCCGAAGGTCCTGAGCCTGTACCGGTCCGGAGACATCAAGCTCGACGAGCTGGTCACCCAGCGCTACCGGCTGGACCAGGTGAACGAGGGCTACCGCGACATGCTGGATGGCAAGAACATCCGCGGCGTCATCAACCACGAGCACTGAGATGCCGAACGCGATTCTGGATCCGACCGGGCAGGACGGCCACCGCGGCGCCGCTGCGGCCACGCCCTGGGTGCCCGCCCGGCGGCGGGACGGCCTGCGGGGGGCCCGGGTCGGGCTGCTGATCAACACGAAGCAGAACGCGGCGCCCTTCCTGGAGGAAGTGGGCAGGCTCCTGATCGAGGAGCATGGCGCGGCGAGCGTCCTGGCCCGCACGAAGGCGGCCTTCGCCCTGCCGGCCCCGGAGAGCCTGCTCAAGGAGCTGATCAGCGAGTGTGATGTGGTGGTCACCGGGATCGGTGACTGCGGATCGTGCAGCGCCTCCGCGGTCACGGACGGCGTGGTGCTGGAGATCCGCGGCGTCCCAACCGCCGCCATCTGCAGCGATGCGTTCCAGACCAGCGCCGACGCGATCGCCAGCCTGCACGGCGCACCCGGCTACCGCTACGTAACCACCAGGCACCCGGTGGCCGTGCTCACGCCGGGCCAGGTACGGGAGCGCGCCCGGCAGGCACTCCCGCAGGTGGCCGCGCTCCTCGTAGCGGGCGGCGAGGAGGGCCGGGCCTGATGGCTGAGCCTGGCGCCCTGGACCCTGATGCCGCCCAGCAGGCCATCGAGTATTGCTATGAGCAAGGCTGGTCGGATGGGCTGCCGCTGGTGCCGGCCACGCAGCCGCTGGTCGACGAGTTCCTGGCGCGGACTGGCCGTGACCCTGAGGAAGTCATCGGGTCACTGGAGCAGCTGGGCCGGGAGTGCACGGTGTACCTGGCGGCCGTCAACGCGGCGATGGCGGGCTGCCGGCCCGAGTATTTCCCGGTGGTCCTGGCCGCCTTCGACGCGCTCATGCGGGAACGCGCCGCGCGTGGCGGCGGGTGGCAGAGCACCAGCGGCCCCGCCCCGCTGATCGTGGTGAACGGCCCGGCCCGCGCTGAGCTCGGCTTCAATGCCAGCGGCGGGGCGTTCGGGCCGGGCTTCCGGGCGAACGCCACCGTGGCCCGCGCGATCGGCCTCATCGTGCGCAACGCCTTTGGTGTCCGGCCGCACGTCCTCGAGCAGGCGACGCAGGGAATCCCCGGCCGGTGGTCGATCTGCCTGGCCGAGAACGAGGAAGAAAGCCCCTGGGAACCACTCTCGGTGGACGCGGGCCAGCCCGCCGGGACCAGCACGGTGTCGGCGACGCTGATCCGCACGTCCGAGTTCGTCGACAACCGCCATACCCAGGACCCGGAGCAGTTGCTGTGGGACTTCGCGGACACGATCTCGCGCACCGGGGCGCTCATCTTCCGCGACACCTCGTGCGGCGTGGCCTTCTGCCCCGAGCACGCTCAGTTGCTGGCGGCCGCCGGGTACTCCAAGGCGGCGGTCAGGGAATGGCTGGTTGAGCACTGCGGCCGGACCTCAGCCGACCTGCGGCGGGCCGGCAAGGACGGAGTGAGCGAGAACAACGTGCGGTTTGCCGCGACGGGGAGCGGCGCATCAGCGGCGGCAGGCGAAGAGTTCTCCCGGATCCTCCCCTCGCCGCAGCACGTGCCGGTGATCGTGGCCGGCGCGCGGAACGCGGCGATCTCGATGGTGCTGCGCGTCTTCGGCGTGTGGTCGGGAACCGCCAGCCTGGTCGAAGAACCGGCCAGCGCCACCGCCGGGACCGGCGCGGGGACGGCCGGGCGATGATCGACGAGACCCGGTTGCGGCCGTTGCAGTCGTCACTGGAGGTGGACGGCTACCGGCTGGAGGCCAGGGAAGAAGGGGACCGGATCGGCGTCCGGATCTCAGCCTCCCCCGACGCGTGCGCGGACTGCCTGGTCCCGAAGGACGTGATGCGCGGCATCCTCGGGCAGGTGCTGAAGGTCGCCGCGGACATCATCGATGTCAGCTACCCCGGGGATTTGGGCGGACCCGGAGAGCCGTCGTGATCGACAGCGCGCCCGCCGACCCGCACGCGGCCGCGGGTGCCTCCTGGATGATGGGCCGGACCGCACTGGTGACCGGGGGCGGGCTCAGCGGCCCGGAAGGCGGCGTCGGGTACGCGATCAGCCGGCTCTTCGCCCAGCACGGCGCGCGCGTCGCCGTGGTCGACCGGGATCCCGCCGCCGCGGAGATCACCGTCAGCCAGATCCGCCAGTCCGGCGGCACCGCGCTCGCGGTCATCGCCGACGTCAGCCGGGCCGAGGACGGCCAGCGGGCCGCCACCGAGGCGGCCCAGCGGCTCGGCCGCGTGGACACCCTGGTCAACAACGCGGCCAGCGGGGACCGGGCGCTGCTGTTCGACGCGACCCCGCAGCTCTGGGATGAGCTCATCGCGGCCAGCCTGACCTCGGCCTGGCTGATGACCCGGAGCGTGACGCCGGCCATGGCCAGCGGTGGCGCCGTGCTGAACGTCTCGTCGGTAGCGGTCGCACGCCCAGGGCCGGGCACGGTGTACGGCATCGCCAAGGCCGGGATCGAGAACCTGACCAGAGGCGCCGCGTCGCTGCTCGGCCCGCGCGGCATCCGGGTCAACTGCCTTCAGCTCGGCGAGCTGTGGACCGCCATGGCCGCCCGCCACCTGCCCGCCGAGGCACGCGCCCGGCGGCGGCAGGGCGTGGCCCTGCAGACCGAGGGCACCTGCTGGGACGCCGCCTACGCGGCGCTCTTCCTGGCCAGCGACCGGGCCCGGTGGATCTCCGGGCACATCCTCACCGTGGATGGCGGCGGCCCGTACCGGGAATCCCCGGCCGGCGGGCCGGCCGCGGCCCGCGTGGCCGGAGAGGTCGCGACGGGGGTTGCCCGGTGACGACCCGCGTCGCCCTGGTCACGGGCTGCGGCAAGCCGGACGGCATGGGGCAGGCGATCGCGCGCACCCTGGCCGTCGCCGGGACGGCGGTCGTGGTCGCCGACACCGAGCCCACCGGGGTCCTCAACCGGCGGCAGGAGTTGACGGGCACCGGCGGCCGCGACGGGTGGCGGGGCATCGCCGGCCTGGCGGAGGAGATCACGGCCGCCGGTGGCGCCGCGTCCGATCTGCTCGGCGACATCAGCGACGAGGCCGACGCCCAGCGGATGGTCAGCGAGACGGTCGAGCGGCACGGCCGGCTGGACATCCTGGTGAACAACGCGGCAGCACCGCAGGGGCTGGACCGCCGCGACATCGAGGAGATCCCCATCAGCGTCTGGGACCAGGTGATCCGGGTCAACGTGCGCGGGACCTACCTGATGTCGCGGTTCGCGGTGCCGGTGATGCGTGGCCAGCGGCACGGCCGCATCATCAACATCTCCTCGATGGCTGGCCTCACCGCGGCTCCGCGCGCCACCGCGTACTCGGCGTCGAAGGCCGCCGTCATCGGGCTGACCCGGTCCCTGGCCGCGGACGTGGCGGCCTGGGGCATCACGGTCAACGCCATCTGCCCCGGCCTGGTCGGGACCAGCCGGGCCGTGCTCAGTGAGGACCCGTCGCTTGACGTGGCCACAGAACTGGCGCGCCGCGCCCAGGCGATCCCGGTCGGGCGGGTGGGACAGCCGGAAGACATCGCCGCGGCCGTCGCCTACCTGGCCTCGGACGCCAGCTCTTACATGACCGGCCAGCTGCTGGTCCTTGACGGCGGCGGCCTTTCGCCGTTCCCGGTCGCCAGGCCGGACACGCCAGCCAGCCACAGGAGGCAGTGATGAGCGCCAGGACCACTCCCCCGTTCCGGGCCGATCATGTGGGCAGCTTGCTGCGCCCGCCCGAGCTGCTGGCCGCGCGGGCCGATTTCGCGGCCGGCCGGATCACCGCCGGGCCACTGCGGGACGCTGAGGACGCGGCCATCACCGGCGTCGTGGCCATGCAGCAGCAGGCGGGCCTGCAATCCGCCACCGACGGGGAGTTCCGCCGCGCGTCCTGGCACATGGATTTCATTTACCAGATCGGCGGGATCAGCAAAGCTCCGGGCCACCTGGCGGTGAAGTTCCACAACCCGGCCGGGAACATCGAGTTCACTCCGGCGGCGCTGCATGTGGGCAGCAAGATCCGGCTGGAGAAGACGATCTTCGCGGAGGACTTCCTGTACCTGCAGTCGGTGGCCGGCCCGGCCGTCCCCAAACTCACCATCCCGTCGCCGAACATGGTGCACTACCGGGGCGGCCCGGCCGCGATCGATCCGGCGGTGTACCCCGACACCGAGGAGTTCTGGAGCGATCTGTCCACCGCCTACGCCGACGAGGTCGCGCGGCTGGCCGGCCTGGGCTGCACGTACCTGCAGTTCGACGACACCAGCCTGGCCTACCTCAACGACCCGGTACAGCGGGCCGAGATCGCCGAGCGCGGCGAGGACGCCGAGCATCTGCACTTGCGCTACATCCGCCAGGTCAACGACGCTCTCGCGGCCAAGCCGGCCGGGATGACGGTGACCACCCACCTGTGCCGGGGGAATTTCCGGTCCTCCTGGGCCGCGGCCGGCGGCTACGACTACGTGGCCGAGGCACTGTTCAGCGAGCTGAACGTGGATGGGTTCTTCCTGGAGTATGACGACGAGCGGTCCGGCGGGTTCGAGCCGCTGCGGTTCGTGCCGCCCGGCAAGATGGTCGTGCTGGGCCTCGTCACCACCAAGCGCGGTGACCTGGAAGATCCGGGCGACCTGAAGCGGCGGATCGACGAAGCGGCCAAGTTCGTCCCGCTTGACCAGCTGTGCCTGTCCCCCCAGTGCGGGTTCTCGTCCACCGTGGAAGGCAACGCCCTCAGCCACGACGAGCAAGTCGCCAAGCTCGACTTCATCGTCAGTGTCGCCCAGGACGTCTGGGGCTAACCCCGGCTCACGGGGGGGCCGCTGACCGCGTCAATCGCCGGGCGGGCCCGAGGCCATCAACCCGTCGACCGCTGCCCTGCGCGCCGTCATCTCCTCGGCGGAAGGCGTGAATCCGGCGCCTCGCGTCCCGCGGCGGATGAGCCGCCGCTGCCTGGCCGTCGGCCCGTGCCCGGCCAGCAGGTGACGCATGGCCGAAAGGCACCACCACCTGGTCACCGCGCTCGACACCGGATTGACAGCGGCGCGTATACGACGCTCAATCGGATTCATTCAGCCTCCCGCTCGAGCACACATCCACCTGCGCCCATGGTCCACCGATCACGACGAAGATGCCAGCCGGCGCCGGCCATCGCCCGGACCGCCCCCCGCCGGACCCGAGGGAGGCCAAGGCCGTCCGTCGTTGGCTGGCATGGTTTCCCTGCTGAAAGTGAGAGCGGTTAGGGGTGGCTGGCTTCGCGGAGCCAGGCGTGGGCGCCCATCTGGATGGCGTCCCAGGGGCTGCCGAGGGGTGGGGTGTAGGACAGGTCGAGGTCACTCAGCCCGTCCACGGTCATGGAGTGGAAGATGGCGGTGGCGGCGATGTCGACGCGCTTGGCGATCTCGGCGTGCCGGTGCCCGAACAGCTGCACGCCGAGCAGCCGCCCGGTAGCGCGGTCGCCGGTAAACCGCATCGTGATGCGGTGGCTGCCCGGGTAATAGGCCTTGTGGTCGTCGGCTTCGGACTGGACAGTGACCGGGTCGTAACCGGCAGCGGCGGCCTCGTGGTCGCGCAGCCCGGTGCGGGCGGCGGCCTGGTCGAAGATCTTCACGACCTGGGTGCCCAAGCTCCCGGCGAATTCGCGGTTCCCGCCGAGGGCGTTCTCGCCTGCGACGCGGCCCTGCTTGTGGGCGGTGGTGCCGAGGGGCAGGTAGTTCTCGCCGAGCAGCCGGTGGTGAGTGACCACGCAATCCCCGGCGGCGAACACGTCAGGCAGGCTGGTCCGCATGCCGCGGTCCACGGCGATCGCGCCTTTGGCTCCCAGGCTGGCCCCGGCGCTGGCGGCGAGGGTGGTGTCAGGGCGGACACCCACGACAACCAGGACCATGTCAGCCTGCCGGGTCACCGCTGTGCCATCGGCTGCGGTGGCCTCCACCTGGAGTCCTCTCGCCTTGTCGCCGGAACGGGTGATCTGGCGGACGGTGGTGCCGGTCAGGACCTCGGCGCCATGGCCGGCAAGCTGGGCGTGGACGAGGTGGCCGAGCGCGGGATCGACGGTGGACAGCACCTCGGGCAGCTGTTCCATCTGGATGACGTGCAGGCCGCGGGTGGTGAGGGCGTCGGCCATCTCCAGGCCGATGTACCCGGCGCCGACGATCACCGCGGTGGCCGGTGTCTTCCCTTCGAGGGTGCGCATGACGGCGAAGGTGTCGCCCATCGAATGCAGCAAGTGCACGCCGTCATCCGGGCCTAGCGCGTCCAGGCCGCCGATCGGGGGGCGGACCGGCACCGCGCCGGTGCCGACGACCAGCTTGTCGTAGGCGAGCAGTTCCTCATGCCCCCCGGGGCTGGTGACGAGGAGCTTGCGGCCGGGAACATCGATGCGGCGTGCGCTGGTGTCCAGCCGCAGCCTCATCCCGGTCGCTTCCAGGTCCGCGGTGGTGCGGTGGGCCAGGTTGCGCCAATGGGAGACCTCCCCGGAGACGTAGTAGGGGATGCCGCAGATCGAGAAGTTCGGGTAGGCGTCCGCGACGACCACGCTGACCTCGGCACCGGGGTCGAGCTCGCGGGCTCGCAGCGCGGCGCTGATCCCGGCGTCGCTGCCGCCGATCATGACCAGGTGCATGGCTGGATCCCCTCCAGGTCGGGTTCTCAGTGAGACGGGCCTTGGTCGGGCAGCGGCCCGGCGGACGCCGTGGCGCCGTCGCGGGCCTGTGCCGCACCGGCCTGGCTGGCGTGATGGGGAAAGATGATGTCGGAGGCCTGCGCCGGGGTGAGGCGTGGATACAGCACCCGGATCACCACCACGGCCAGGGCACCGCCGATGATCTGGGCGACGATGAATGCCGGCACGGAGGACGGGGCGATGCCGGCGAAGGTGGCCGAGAACATCCGGCCGACCGTGATGGCCGGGTTGGCGAAGCTGGTCGAGGAGGTGAAGAAGTACGCCGCGCCGATATACGCGCCGACGGCTGCGGGGGCGGACCGGCTGCGGCCGGAACGGGCCAGCGCGAAGATCACCAGGATCAGCCCGAGGGTGGCGATCACCTCGGACAGGAAATGGGCGGGTGTCGCCCGGTGCTTCGCGGAGATGCTGACCGCGGCCTGGGCGAACATCAGGTTCGCCAGGATCGCGCCGATGGCGCAGCCTGCCACCTGAGCGGGCAGGTAGGCGGCCGCGTCGCGCCAGCGCAGGCCGCCGAACGCCGCGTCCACGAAGGACACGACCGGGTTAAAATGAGCGCCGGACACCGGGCCGAACATCACGATGATGGCGAACAGCCCGGCCGCGGTCGCGGCTGCGTTCTCCAGCAGTTCCAGCCCAGTGGCGCCGGGCGAGAGATGCTGCGCGGCGATGCCTGACCCGATCACCACCGCGGCCAGGAAGGCGCTGCCCAGCAGCTCAGCCAGCAGCCGCCGCCACACCGCCACCTCGTTCACCCCGCCCGCCCCTCCCCGGTTACCTTATTGACAAACGTCTATGCAGATGGGCCCAGCTTGCCAGCCTGGATAGATAACCGTCAAGATAGAGGAATGCCGATGCAGGCGGAGCGGTCTGGCGTGGAATTCATCCCCGCGGCCGAGTTGCAGGTCGTGGTTGAGGCGTGCTCCACGCCGCTGGTCGGTGAGCCGGTCAGCGAGAGCGCGGCGGCCGGGCTGGCGCAGGTGTTCAAGGCCCTGGGTGACCCGGTGCGGCTGCGACTGGTGTCGCTGATCGGCGCGCACCAGGGCGGCGAGGTCTGCGTCTGCGACCTGACCAGTGCGTTCGACCTCACCCAGCCCACCATCAGCCACCACCTGAAGGTGCTGCGCGAGGCCGGGATCATCGACTCCGAGCGGCGCGGCACCTGGGTCTACTACTGGCTCGTGGCCGCCGCGCTGGAGCGCATGTCCGCCCTGCTATCCCTGCCGGCAGGCCGGCCTCTCCCCTGAACACCTGCTCCGGAGGCCGCAGGAGTCGGGCACCCCGTCAGTGTCACGGCTGGGTGTATGTCGCGTTCTGACGGGTCCGGGGCGGGCCGGGAGGGCGCCTGGCGCGCAGGACGGCACGGATGATGATCGGCGCTCCGATGACCGAGGGCAGGAGCCAGAATGCGAGCGTCGGCAGGTGGTCCCACAGCGGCAGGTGGGGGCCGTTGTGAACATAGAACGCGGTGAGCATGGCGACGTAGGCGAAGCCCATCCCAGCGATGTGGCCGGTGTCCCCGGGCCGGTGGCGACGGCGGTGCTGGTAGCCGACGGTCGCGGCGGTGAACGCCACGGCGCCGATGATGAACAAGTAGTAATCCTGCCGCCAGCGCATCGCGGCCAGGATCGTCGCGGTGGCGAAGACCACGGTGATGGCCCGGTAGTACCAGCGGCCCGCCCGGATGTGACGCGGGGCGCCCTTGCGCGATAGCGCCGCGACTGCCCCGGTAATGACGGCCGTGAGCCCGGCGATCACGTGGACGCCGAGGAACGCCAGGAAGACTGGCGCGGTGGAGCCCACCTGATCGCCCAGGATACGGCTGGCCGTCAGCATGCCCACCTGCCTCTTCCCGCCGCCCAGGCGGCAGCTCTTCTCTATAGGTAGTGACGCTACCTATAGAGGCCACGCTACGCCGAAGATTGCCTGCCGGGAAGGGGTAGCGTAGTGTTCCTACCTATGCGGGGCGAGGAGCTGAAGGGCCACCTGGACGCGCTGCTGCTCGCCGCCCTGGAAGACGGCCCGCGTCACGGTTACGCGGTGATCGAGGCACTGCGCGAGACCACCGGCGGGCGGCTGGACCTGCCGACCGGAACGATCTACCCGGCGCTGCGACGCCTGGAACAGGCCGGGCTGACCAGAGGGTCCTGGTCGGTCGTGGCCGGGCGCCAGAGACGTGAATACCAGCTGACGTCCGCCGGGTCACGGGCGCTATCGGGTAAGCGAGCCGACTGGCAGGACTTCGCCGCCATGATCAGCGCCGCTCTGGAGGGCAGGCCATGCCCGAGACCAGCCTGATCACGGACTACCTTTCCATCCTGTCCGCGCAGCTACCCGCGCCGATGGTCGAGGAGTTGGCCGATGGGCTCGACCAGACGCGTCAGCACTACCTGAGCCAGGGATTGACCCCGGATGCCGCTGCCGGTGCTGCGGTGGCCGAGTTCGGTGAGCCGCAGGTAATCGTGGCCGCCTTCACCCGCCTGAGCCCGGCCCGGCACGCGGCCCGCAGGCTGCTGGCCGCCGGACCGGTGGCCGGCGGATGCTGGGCGGCAGCTCTGATCACCGGCCGGGCCTGGACCTGGCCAGTCCCGGCCACCGTGCGCATACTTTTCGGTGTAGCGCTGATCACCGTGATTGGCTTGCTCGCCGCCGCAGCGTTCGGACTGCGATACCTGTCGGCCCGCCGCGCAGGAGCCGCAGCATGCGTAGGCATCACCGCACTCGACAGCGTCATGCTCATCACCGTGATGCTCGCCATTCCGGTTCTGATCTGGCCAGTGATCCTGGCCGCCGCGGCCAGCGCCGCCCGCCTCACCTTCACCGCCGGGGCCCTGCGCGCAGTCCTGACGGGCTGAGATCCCGCCAGTCATCGGCGGACGCTGCAGGGTAACTGCCCGGGCACCGTGGATGATCCACCGCGCCCAGCGGTGACTTGACCTGGCCGAGGAAAGCCGCCGGGCGGCTAGCAGCACCTCGCCGCGGACGCGCCTGCCTCAGCCGGCCTCGTCCTCGCTGTAAAACGTCTGGCTGTCGCCCAGGACCGTATAGACCTCCCAGGACGCCCCGTCCGGCACCCCTTCGACCCAGAACTTGTCCTGCCTGGCGTAACAGCAGGTCGTGTCCCGCTCATCGACCGAGGCCAGGCCGTCACGGCGGTGCTGGACCCGGCCTTCCTGCTCGTGCCGGGGCTGGGACCCAAGCTCGCGGTTCTGGCCGGGCTGACCTCGCCGCTCTCGCCGTGGCTCCGGTCGGCGTGCTCGGCGGCCTGGCCCGGCGACGGCCGCGGTCCAAGCCGGGCGGTCGGCGGCCTTGACGCTGGAAGACCGGCCCGCAGGTCATCCAGTTGTTGGCTGCGCACAAGCCGGGGCGGCAGCCGTTGAAGCCCAAATACAAGATCATCCGCTGACGCCCGGACTCATTTAATCAAGCCTTGCGCCCGCATCGGCCCACATCTAGATTCAGGACAAAACAAGGCACGCTCGACCGAATATTGTCACGTACTCACCTTCGCTCCTCGGTGCTGAGGACCGGCCAGGAGCACCCGCCCCTGCTTTCCGTGGACTGGCTGAATTCCGGATAGGTGGACGCCGTGAGATTGTGGACCAAGACAACGAAGTCGGGCCGGCTCGGCGTATCGGCGATGCTGCTGGCTGCCGCGGTCGCCGCGGCCGCCTGCGGAGGCAGTTCAGGCAGCGCCAGCGGCTCGTCCGCTAGCCCAAACCCCAGCGGGACCCCGCACGCGGGCGGCTCGCTGACCGTCCTGGAGGACTCCGGGTACGAGGGTGCCTGGCCCGCCGGACTGGACCCGGCGACCAACACCAACGGCGCGGCCAACCAGAGCTTCATGGACTCGATCTACGGGCAGCTCTTCGAGCTCGGGCCGCATGGCCAGATCATTGACGACCTGGCCACCGGGTACAGCTTCTCCGACGGCGGCAAAACCGTCACCATCAACCTCCGCCACGGGGTGAAGTTCCAGGACGGCACGCCGTTCAACGCCCAAGCGGTCGCGTTCAACATCCAGCGCGATTTCAAGTCCACATGCACCTGCAAGCCCACCTGGCCCGTCACGTCCGTGACGACCCAGGGTGATTACGCCGTCCAGATCCACCTGAGCACGGTATATGCGGCGATCATCGATTCGTTCTTCGACTCGACACCGAACTGGATCGCATCACCGACCGCCCTGACGAAGCTGGGCGAGAAGCAGTTCGCGCTCAAGCCGGTCAGCGCCGGCCCGTTCGAGGTCGTGAGCGACACCCTGAGCTCAGTGCTCGTGCTCAAGCGCTACCCCGGGTACTGGGAGCCGGGCCGTCCCTACCTGAACCAGCTCACCTTCAAGACGGTCGGCGGCGACGAGGCCGCCTACGAGGCGATGCTGGCCGGCGAAGGCCAGGTCTACGAGGACATGTCCACGCCCGCTCTGCTGAAGCAGGCCGGGCAGCATTTCACGGTCACCAACCAGCTATCGACCTCCCCATACGACCTCCAGCTCAACACGGCCAGCCCGCCGTTCAACAACATCCTCGCCCGGGAGGCCCTCTACTACGCGACCGACTTCTCCCCGATCAGCCAGCACATCTTCAACAATCTCTATCCGCAGACCCAGTCCTTCACTGGCCCGGGCGGCATCTGCTACGAGCCCACGGTTCCCGGTTACCGGGCCTACGACCTGGCCAAGGCGAAAGCGCTGGTGAAGCACATCGGCGGGCTCACCGTCAACCTGGGCACCATCAACGTCCTGGTGGCCAAGGAGACCACCGAGGCGCTGCAGACCGAATGGGCCAGTGCCGGGATCAAGACCACGATCAGCTCGTACGACCTGGCCTCGCTCATCCAGCAGTTCACCTCCAGGAAGTGGCAGGCCATGGTGCAGACCGCCGGCTCTTACGACCCCGCGGCCGGCGTCGGCGTCGCCTTCCGGTTCTCCTCGCAGTCCCCGTTCAGCGGCGTGCACGACACCCATCTCGACGGACTGCTCAACGCCGCGGCCGGCACGCTCAACCAGTCCGCCCGGTGCAGCCTCTACGCCCAAGCCGCCTCGTACATCAACCAGCAGGCCTACGGGCCGTTCTACTTCTCCTTCGCCCCGGCCAACATCGCGGCCAAGGGCGTGACCGGTCCCGGGCTGACCACGGCGCTGCCGAGCGTGGTGGTGACGCCCATGATCTTGTGGGAGAACGTCTCGGCCAGCCAGTGATCGCGGGCCCCGTGATCCATAAGCCCCGTGATCCATAAGCAGGGAGAGCATGCTCGATGACGACGGCGCGGGCGGGCGCGGTGCCGGGCTGGTCCCGGCTCCGGGACCTGGTGGCCGCCGCCGCGCCCGCCTCGCCGAGCCTGCGGCTGGTGGGCAGGCGGCTACTGGCCGCCATCCCGGTGCTGTGGGGAGTCACCTTCCTGACGTTCACGGTCATGAACCTGCTGCCGGGGGACGCCGCCCGGCTGGTGCTCGGCGCGAACGCGACCCCGGCCGAGATCCGCGCGTTCGACATCCAGAACCATCTCAGCGAACCGTTCTGGGTGCGCTACGGGACATGGCTCGGGGGGGCGCTCCAGGGCCATTTCGGCACGTCGCTAGTAAGCCAGGAGCCGGTCACCACGGTCCTCGGCCAGCGCCTGCCGGTCACCTTCGAGCTGATCGTCTACGGATTCCTGGTCTCGGTCGTGCTCGCCGTCCCGCTGGCCCTGCTGGCCGCGCGGCACCCGAACGGCCCGGCCGACCGGCTGACCATGGTGATCAGCATGGCCGGGCTGTCCACCGCCCCGTATGTCCTCGCCCTGGTCCTGATCTTCGTGTTCGCGGTCCGGCTGGGCGTGCTGCCCGCCATCGGCTTCGTGCCGCTGAGTCAGAGCGTAAGCGGGAACATCAGGTCACTCACCCTGCCGGCCATCTCCATCGGGTTCCCGCTGTTCTGCTTCTACACCCGCCTGCTGCGGGCGGACATCATCGAGCAGATGCAGGGTGAGGACTACGTCGTCACGGCCCAGGCGAAGGGCGTGGGGCCGTGGCGGATCCTGGTCCGCCACGCGCTGCGCAACTCGCTCTTCGGCCTGCTCACGGTCATCGGCCTCAACCTGGGCACGCTCATCGGGGCGACGGTGATCGTGGAGCAGATCTTCTCCCTGCCGGGGGTCGGCCAGGAACTCCTGCAGTCCATCGACGACCGCGACGTCGTGATCGTGGAGGCGATCGTCCTCGTCTTCGCGCTCATCGTGGTGCTCGCGAACCTGCTCATCGACCTGCTCTACGCGGTCCTGGACCCAAGGATCAGGTATGGCCGCGCCAATTCCTGAGGCCCTTCCCGCCACCCGGGGCCACGCCGGGGCCGGGCTGGCCGCACCGGCCCGGCGCAGCCGGGGCTGGGCCGTGACGCTGGAGATCGCGATCCCCGGCGCCATCCTCATCCTGATCGTCGGCGGGTGCTTCCTCGGACCGCTGCTGTTCCCGGTTCCGCCGCCGGTGGGCGGGAGCGTGCTGAACGCCAGCCTTCCGGCGTTCTCGCCCGGGCACCTCCTCGGCACCGACCCGGTCGGCAACGACATCCTGTCCCGCATCCTGTACGGGGGCCGGGTCTCCATCGAGGTGGGCGTGGCCGCCAACCTGATCGGGCTGCTGGCCGGGGGCCTGCTGGGAACGGTCGCCGGTTACCGGGGCGGGGCGATCGACACCGTCGTGATGCGGGTCCTGGATATGCTGATCGCCTTCCCGTCGCTGGTGCTCGCGTTGGCCATCGCCGAGGGCCTCGGGCCGAGCGAGCTGCACGTCATCTGGGCTCTGTCCTTTTTCACCGTGCCCGCCTTCGGCCGGATCGCCCGGGCCGGCACGCTGCGGCTGCGCGGCCAGACGTTCATGCTCGCGGCGCAGCTCTCCGGGACGCGGGCCCGGCGCATGGTGGCCCGCCATATCGTGCCCAACATCGCGCCCCAGCTCGTCACGTTCGGCCTGCTCGGCATCGGCGTGGCCATCATCCTCGAAGGAGCGCTCAGCTTCCTCGGGCTCGGCATACCGGCGCCCGGGCCGAGCTGGGGCAACATGATCGCCCTCGGCCAGGGGACCTTGTCCGCCACCCCTGGCCTGGTCCTGATCCCGAGCGCGTTCCTGTTCGCCACGGTCCTGTCGCTGAACCTGCTCGGCGACGCCCTGCGAGCCCGCTGGGGGATCCGTTGAGCGGCGCCCTGCTCGAGGTCCGGGACCTGACGGTCCGCTTTCACCAGCGGCACCGTGACGTGCTCGCGGTGAACGGGGTGAGCTATGCCATCTCGCCCGGGCAGACGCTCGCCATCGTCGGTGAATCGGGTTCAGGAAAGACGGTCAGCTGCCGCGCGGTCATGGGGCTGCTGCCGCCAGCGGCGAGCGTGGCCGGCTCGGCCCGCTTCGAGGGCACGGAGCTGCTCGGGCTCACCGACAAGGAGCTGCGCAGGCACCGGGGCAAGGACGTGGCCATGGTGTTCCAGGACCCGGCCAGGTCGCTCAACCCGACGATGCGGGTCGGTGCCCAGCTGACCGAGGCGATCCGGTCACATCTGCCGGTCAGCCGGGCCCAGGCCCGGCAGCGGGCCCTGGAACTGCTGGCGCTGGTCCGCATCCCGCTGCCGCGCCGCCGCTTGGCCGAATACCCGCACCAGCTCTCCGGCGGGATGCGGCAGCGCCTGATGATCGCGATCGCCCTCGCCTGCCACCCCAAGCTGCTGATCGCCGACGAGGCCACGACCTCGCTCGATGTCACCACGCAGGCGCAGATCATGGAACTGCTCCTGGACCTGCAAGCGCAGCTCGGCATGGCCTTGCTGCTGATCAGTCACGACCTGGGGCTCGCCGCGTCGTACACGGACGAGGTCATCGTCATGTACGCGGGCCGCATCGTCGAGCAGGCGCCGACCGCCACGCTGTTCGCCCACGTGCGGATGCCCTACACCAAAGCGTTGCTGGACGCGATCCCGCGGCTGGAACGGCCCGCCCACTCCCTGCTCCCGGTCGTGCCGGGCCGCCCGCCTGACCTGTTCGCACTCCCCGCCGGGTGCTCCTTCGAGCCCCGCTGCCCCGGCGCGCGGGACCGCTGCCGGGAGGAGTCCCCGCGGCTGCGCGAGGGAGAGCTCAGTCACTCGTGGGCGTGCTGGTTCCCGTGCGCGGACGGGAGCGCCCCGTGAGCACGGTGCGGACAGTGAACCCCGTGAGCAGGTGCGAACAGTGAACACCGTGAGCCCACTGCTGGAGGCGCGCGACGTCGTGCAGCAGTTCGTGGTCCGTGACCGCGGGGGACGGGGCGGCGGCGTGGTGCACGCGGTGTCCGGGGTCAGCCTCGCCGTATGGCCGGGTGAGACCCTCAGCGTCGTCGGTGAGACTGGCTCCGGCAAGTCGACGCTGGCGAGATCCCTGCTGCAGGCGCCCCGGCCGGTCTCCGGCGAGGTCCTCTTCCAGGGAGCCGACCTGGTCAAGCTGCGGGGCCGCCCGCTTCTGAAGGCGCGGCGGCAGCTTCAGATGGTGTTCCAGGACCCGTTCGGATCACTCGACCCCAAGTGGCGGGTCACCCAGATCGTCGAGGAGCCGCTCATCGCCTACGCGGTGGGAGACAGCGCCGCGCGCCGGCGCCGGGTGAGCGAGGTGCTCGAGCTCGTCGGCCTCGACCCGGTCAGCTACGGCACCCGCAGGCCCCGGGAACTCTCCGGCGGCCAGTGCCAGCGCGTCGCCATCGCCCGCGCGGTGGCCCTATCACCGGCGCTCATCATCTGCGATGAGGCCGTATCGTCCCTCGACGTGCTCATCCAGGCCCAGGTGCTCAATCTGTTCGAGCGGCTACGCGCCGATCTCGGCCTGTCGTACCTGTTCATCGCCCACGACCTCGCTCTCGTCAAGCAGGTGAGCGACCGGGTGGCGGTGATGTACCTCGGGAAGCTGTGCGAGGTGGGGCCCGCGGAGTCGATCTACCGCGAGCCGCTGCACCCGTACACCTGGGCGCTGCTCCAGTCCATCCCGAGCCCGGACCCCACGGCGCCGAGGACCGCCACGTCCGCCGCGATCAGCGGGGAGCCGCCGTCACCGATCCACCCGCCGAGCGGATGCCGGTTCCGCACCAGGTGCCCGCGCGCGCAGGAACGGTGCGCGCTGGAGGAGCCGCCGATGCGGCCACTGCACGAGGGGCATTCCGTGGCCTGCCACTTCCCGCTCGGTACCGCGGGCGGCAATGAGGCGGAGCAAGCCGCGGGTCGCACTCAGCCGGCCTCGGCCCGAACCGAAAGGAGATGACGGGTGCGGCTGCGGGTGCTCCTGGAACCGCGCTACGGCGCGAGTTACGAGCAGATCCTGGCCATGGCGCAGGCCGCGGAGGAAGCGGGATTCGACGCCTTCTTCCGCTCCGATCATTACCTGGGCATCGACCCCGCGGATGCCTCCTACGCCCCGACCGACTCCTGGGCCACGCTGGCCGGGCTCGCGGTGCAGACCGAGCGCATCCGGCTGGGCACGCTGATGACCGCGTCCACCTTCCGCCGGCCCGGCCCGCTCGCCGTGACGGTCGCCACGGTGGACACGATGAGCGGCGGGCGGGTCGAGCTCGGGATCGGGGCGGCCTGGTACGAACGCGAGCACCAGGCCTTCGGCATCCCGTTCCCGCCCCCCGGCGAGCGCTTCGACCGCCTGGAGGAACAACTGGCCATCCTGGCCGGCCTGTGGTCAACGCCCCCCGGCGGGCACTTCAGCCACCGCGGAAAGCATTACCAGCTCACCGAGTGCGCGAACTTCCCGGTCCTGGCGCAAACGCCGAGGCCACCTCTCATCATCGGCGGGGCGGGGCCGAAGCGGACCCCGGCCCTCGCCGCCCGGTTCGCCGACGAGTTCAACAGCGGGTTCCGCGACGGCATCGCCGAGCGGTTCGCGAACTTCCGGCGCATCTGCGCGGGGATCGGCCGCGACCCGGCCACCGTGCGGCTGTCCACCACGCTCCCGGTGTGCTGCGGGACGACGGCCGGTGCGGCCGCGCAGCGCGCCGGGGCCCTCGGTGAGGCCGGGGCGCGCCTGCTGCGCCAAGGGGTGGTCGGCGAGCCTTCCGACGTGATCCGGCACATCGAGGAACTGGCGGCGGCCGGCGTGGACACGCTCTATTTCCACATCTACGACGCCGCGGACACAGATCACATCCGCCTCCTCGGCAGCAGTGTGCTGCCCGAGGTGAACTGACGACATCGGCGCCCGGCCCGACCAGCGGTCCACCCCGCGCCGAGCCGATTAGTTCCGCGCCCTTTTCATCCATCCGTCACATCCTCCCGCCGCCAGGTGTCAACAGAAGTGACCCCCCACACACGGCCGAACAGGAGAACACGATGCGAGTCTTCGTCGCGGGGGCGAGCGGTGCGATCGGCACCCGGCTCGTCCCTCAGCTCATCGATCAAGGTCACGAGGTGATTGGAACCTTCAGGTCACCTCGAAACGCTGAGCGGGTCCGGGCGCTCGGGCGGAGCCGATCGCACTCGATCTGCTCGACGCGCGCGCCGTCCGCCAGGCCATCCTCGAAACCAGGCCCGAGGCGATCATCCACCAGGCGACCGCCCTGGCGGATGTGCGTTTCGGCCGAAGCCTCGACCGCAGCTTCGCGCCGACCAACCGGCTTCGGACCGAGGGCACCGACGCGCTGCTGGCCGCCGCGCGCGAGGCAGGCGTGCGCCGGATCGTCGCCCAGAGCTTCGCCAGCTACCGGTACGCGCGCGAGGGCGGGCTGGTCAAGACCGAGGACGATCCGCTCGACCCCAGCCCGCCGGCCATGGCGCGCGAGACCAACGCCGCGATGCGCCATCTCGACCAGGCGGTCACCGACGCCGGCGGGATCGCACTGCGCTACGGCGGCTTCTACGGCGGCGCCAACGACGGGCTGGTCAAGCCCGTGCGCAAGCGGCAGTTCCCGATCATCGGCGATGGCGCCGGCGTCTCCTCATTCATCCACCTCGACGACGCCGCCACCGCGACCGTCCTCGCGCTCGAACACGGCCCGGCCGGCATCTACAACATCGTCGACGACGAGCCTGCTCCCATGCGCGAGTGGCTCCCAGCGCTCGCCAGCGCGCTCGGCGCCAAACCGCCCCGCCATGTCCCCCTGTGGCTCGCCGGGCTGGTCGCGGGCAAGGGCGCGGTGATGATGGCGGACGGGTCCCGCGGCGCCTCGAACGCAAAGGCCAAGCGGGAACTCGGCTGGACGCTGCGCTATCCAAGCTGGCGCCAGGGCTTCGCCGCGGCCTACAGCCCGCCGGCCACTATGTCACCATTGGGTTATCAGACCGGCAGGTGACATGTCTCCACTGAGGGGGGCCGCCTGTTGCCACGACGCGCCAGGAACCCCAGCGTGCTTTCCGCCGCGGCCAGCCCGGAATGGATCGCCAGGTCCGATGCCCTGGTGAGCGGCGATGTTACGCAACGGCGCTTCAACGCCGCGTTGCGGCACGCCAGTGACCGGGCGGCCTACCCGATCCTGGTCCAGGTGGTCGTTCCGCTGACCGAGAGCGACCGTGCTCTCTCCCCGGTCTCCGGCGAATCTGGCCGGCTCGCTGAACTCCAGGCCGCCCTGGCGGGGTCAATGGGTGACCGGGGCGTTCTGGCGGGCACGGTCGCGGACTCCCGAGCGTGGCAGTTCATTCTGTACACGGGCGAGACCAGCTGGCTGCCGGCGTTCGAGGCTCAGTTCCGGGCCGCGGCCAGTGACCATCAGGCCGGTATGGGTGTTCGTGAGGACAAGCGTTGGCGGGTCTTCCGGGAACTGTGCCCGCCGGTGCGAAACCGGAGGCGTGACCGGGTGCTCGCCTGGTGCGTCCTCCCGCTGTTCGGCGCTCTGGGGACCCGGTATGGCATCGTCTGGGGCGTGGCGGGCGTGGCGGCCATACTGGCCTGGATGCTCCCCCTGGCCCTCAACAAGACAGACCTCCTGGCCGCGCAACTGGCCCATCCGGCCCGGGCCTTCGCCTTCGTCGCCTATCTGCTGGCGACAATCGCCTTCGGAGGGCTCGCACTCTTCTGGGGCCCCGGCTCGCCGTGGATCCGGGTAGCGGGTCCTATCGTGGTGGGCGTGATCGTGACCGCCGCCTGCTGGCCTGCCCAGCGCAAGTTCTACGCCAGGATGCGGGCCAGGGCCGCGATGAGGGCACCCCAGGGACCGGCCGGCCCCCAGTAAAGGTGCCCGGCGGCCGGTTTTGTGGCCGGCCCCAGGAAGGCGCCGGATGGGTTTGGGGTGAACGGTCATTGCCAGGCCGGTCAGCCGGTGCGAGTCTGCGGATAAGCCGTTGGAGGTAGCGCCATGAGCGACCCGAGCAGTCTCGACCGTGTTGTGCTGGAATACCAGCGCCCCGACCTGTTCGTCGCGGGCACAGAAGAGGCATCCCCTTGGGTGCCGTTCGGGGACAAGGCCTATATCCGCCATCTGTCCTTCGACGTCCGCAACAACTCGTTCACCAACGTCCTTCGGGTTGAGGGCGGCGGGAAGCTCGGGCGGCACAAGCACCGTGGCCCGGTCTCGGGGTTCGTGCTCGAAGGCAGCTGGCGATACCTGGAATACGACTGGGTGGCCAGGCCGGGCGGCTACGTGCATGAAAGTCCCGGCGTCATCCACACGCTGGTCAGCGACGACCCCAACGGGATGAAGACCGTCTTCTGGCTGAACGGCTCGCTGGAGTTCTACGACGACGACGACAATCTCACCGAGACGTTCGATGTCTTCTGGTACATCGATCACTACCTGAGCTACTGCAAGGAACACGGGCTGCCGATCAACGATGCCCTCTTCGTCTGACCGCCGCCGCTTGCTCGACCGCACCGGCGCCGTCAACGTTCGCGAGGGCGATCTGCTGTGGGCGCCCGGCCCCGGCGACGTGGCCCGGGCGAACCTGACGGCGTTCACTGACTGGCTGGCCCGCGAGCGCGGCCTGCGTTTCGACGACTACGACGCGCTGTGGCGCTGGTCGGTCGGGGATCTGGACGGCTTCTGGCAGGCCGTGTGGGACACGTTCGGCGTCATGTCGTCGGCCCCGCCCACCGCCGTGCTGGCCAGCCGCGCGATGCCGGGCGCGCAGTGGTTCCCCGGCGCCCGCCTCAACTACGCGGAGCATGTGCTGCGCAGCGAGCGGCCGGGCCAGCCGGCCTTGCTTTACCGCAACGAAACCACCTCGCTGGCCGCCGTGCCCTGGGAGACGCTGGCCGCCCAGGTCCGGGTGCTCGGCACCCACCTGCGGGAAATCGGTGTGCGGCCCGGGGACCGGGTCGTCTCCTGCCTGCCGAACATCCCGCACGCGGTCATCGCGATGCTGGCCACGACCAGCATCGGCGCGATCTGGGCCAGTTGCTCCCCGGACTTCGGGTGGCGCGGGGTGATCGACCGGTTCACCCAGCTCACCCCCAAGGTGCTGTTCTGCGTGGACGGTTACCGCTACGGCGGCAAGGAATTCCACCGCACGGCCGAGATGGGCGAGATCATCGATGCGCTCGACAGCCTCGAGCACGTCATCTACCTGCCGTACCTGGACCCTGACCGGGCGCAGCCCCCCGGCCCCGGCGCGCTGAGCTGGGCGGCCGCTCTCGACCATCCGCCTGTCCCGGCCGCGGAGTTCCGTTTCGAGCAGGTGCCGTTCGGTCATCCGTTGTGGATCTTGTTCTCATCCGGTACCACCGGACTGCCCAAGCCGATCATGCACGGGCACGGCGGGATCTTGCTCGAGCAGCTGAAACTGCAGCACCTGCACATGAACCTGCGGGCCGGGGACCGGATGTTCTTCTTCACCACCACCGGCTGGATGATGTGGAACTTCCTGGTCAGCTCGCTGCTGCTGGGGGTGTGCCCAGTGCTCTTCGACGGCAGTCCCGGGCATCCCGAGCCCGACGTGCTGTGGCAGGTGGCCCAGGACGCCGGAGTGAGCTTCTTCGGCGCCAGCCCGGCCTACGTTGACCTCATGTCCAGGACCGGCATCGTGCCGGGGGAACGTTTTGATCTCTCCCGGCTGCGGGCGGTGATGCTGGCCGGCTCGCCCGTGTCGGCGGCCTGCGGCGCCTGGTTCTACCGCAACGTCTCCACGGACCTGTGGCTGTGCAGCGGCAGCGGCGGGACGGACGTGTGCACCGGGTTCGTCGGCGGCGTGCCCACGCTTCCTGTCTACGCCGGCGAGATCCAGGCCCGGCACCTCGGCGTGGCCGCGCACGCGTTCAACGAGCGCGGCGAGAAGCTCGTGGGCGAGGTGGGCGAGCTGGTCATCACCGAGCCGATGCCATCGATGCCGGTCGGGTTCTGGGGTGATCCCGGCGGCCAGCGGTACCGCGAAGCGTATTTCGCGGAGTTCCCGGGGATCTGGCGCCAGGGTGACTTCTTCCGCATCAACTCCCGCGGCGGCTGTTTCGTGCTCGGGCGTTCGGACGCCACCCTCAACCGGCACGGCGTGCGGATCGGGACGGCGGAGATCTATGCGGTGCTCGCGTCCGTGGACGGGGTGGACGATGCCCTGATCGTCAACCTCGACCTGCCCGGGGGCGGGTTCTTCATGCCGTTGTTCGTCACCCTGTCCGGCGGCCGCGCGCTCGACGACACGCTCCGCGAGGCGATCTGTGACCGGCTGCGCCGGGAGTACACGCCGCGCCACGTGCCAGACCGGATTATCCAGGTGCGCGCGATCCCGGCCACGCTCACCGGCAAGAAGATGGAGGTCCCGGTGCGCCGGATCCTGCTCGGGATGTCCTCGGAGGACGCGGCCAACGTGAACGCCATGGCCAACCCAGACTCACTGGACGACTTCGTCACCTACGCCCGAACCCAGCAAGACTACCCCCCACCCCCCTAACCCCCTCCCCCCTAGCCCCCCCGGAGCCCCCCCGGAGCCCTCCCGTGCACATCCATCAACGGCACCGGTGCGCCATTGGTGTCGCTGGGACGGCACCGGTGCGCCATTGGTGTCGTTGTGGGCGAAGCCCGGGCGGCTGAGCGCCTCGGCGTCTCCCAGCCCGCGGCGAGCGCAGCCCTGTCCCGGCTGCGCCGGCACTTCGGGGACGAACTCCTCGTCCGGGACAAGGGCTCCTACGAGCTGACCGCGCTCGGGATCCAGCTGGCCGAGCAGTTGGAGGGGGTATGCGCGGCGGCCGAGCGGCTGTTCGCCGCGAGTACGCACTTCGACCCGACCACCTCCGAGCGGGAGTTCACCCTGGTCATGGCCGACTACACGATCGGGGTCATGGGTGAAGCGCTGTCCCAGCTCATCCACCGCGCCGCGCGCGGTCCCCGACCTGGACGCCGACCCCTGCCAGGTGATCAGCACCGGCGACTGGGTGCGCATCGACGCCGACCGGGGGGTGGTGGAGGTGACCCCCGCCGTGACGCACTGACCTGCCTCACGCTACTTGACCCCGATCCGCCGCCCGATACGAAGGACGCCCGGCACGAAGGGAGCTCGCCCGATGGCCGCCACGCGGCAGCTACGCAGCAATTTCGAGCCGGGCACCTCGCGGTGGGCCACCCGGCGCGCGCAGTGGCGTGCGCTCGGCCTCACCGACGAGGACATGGAGAAGCCGAAGATCGCGATCGTGAATTCATCCTCCGGCCTGGCCATCTGCTTCAGCCACCTGGACCAGATCGCCAAGCGGGCCAAGCGGGCCATCGAGCGGGCCGGCGGGGTGGCGGCTGAACATCCCCACGATCATCGCGGCGTGCGGATACCAGCCGAGCGGGTCGCACCGGGGCCGTCACTGCGACATCGAGGATGTCTTCCTGGCCGCCGGGCACCTGGCGAATGGGCGGCTCAGCCTCCCGGAGCCGCCCGGCCGCGCGCGCTCGGGCGCCGGCCGACGATCGGGCTGATCCGCGGCAGCCTGGCGCCCGGCGGGGGAATCGTCAAGCTGGCCGTCGCCGACGACCGGACGCTGGAGTTCGCCGGCCCCGCCGTCGTGTTCAGCTCGCCCGCGGTGGCCCTCGACGCGGTGCGCGGCGGCGGCCAGATCAGCCGCGGCGAGGTCGTCGTGCTGCGCGGGCAGGGGCCGATCGGGAGCCCGGGCATGGGCATGGCCTCCCAGCTGGTCTTCGCCTGGGACGGGGCGGGCCTCACAGGGCACGTCGCGGTGGTAACCGACGGCCAGCTGTCCGGCCTGGTCAACAATGGCATCGTGGTCGGGGAGGTGTCCCCGGAGGCGGCCGCGGGCGGTCCGCTGGCGCTGGTGGAAGACGGCGACCCGGTCCGTATCGACGTGGCCGGCCGGGTGGTGGATCTCGACGTGCCCGCCGGGGAACTCGAGCGCCGCCGAGCCCGGCTCGCCGGGCCGCCGAAGTCTGCCGAACGGGGCTGGCTTTCCATCTACCAGCGCCTGGTCGGGCCGCTCCCCGAAGGGGCCGTGCTCACCGAGGCCGGCCGAGGTGACGGTGGCCCGGATGACAGCGGCACCTGTTCCAGCCACTGGTCGCGGGTGTAGGGGCGGGCCCAGCCGAATTGCCACTGCTCCGGACCGCTGAACGCAGCCGCCTCTCGTATCCCGTCGGCCGCCTGGCTGAACATCACCGAGTACACGTCGAGGATGCGACTCGCCCAGAAATTGCCCGGCGAGTCTGGCATGACCTGGCGGTAGACCGCGGCGAATCCGCGGCCGGCGGGGTCCCAGGGCTCGAACTTTGCCACCTCGACCTCGATCCCGCTCGGCCGGGCCAGGTCAGCCATGCGCCCGTCGGGATCGACCCCGAGCACCCGGCACCCGGCCGCCTGGAACTGCCGAGCGGCGATGCCGGTACCGCAGCCGACATCGAGGACGTCGAGGCCGGGACTGGCGGCGACGATACGCTCCACCAGGACGCCGGGATAGCTAGGCGCGCCCGGTCGTAGCGTTCGGCGTCTGAGCCGAATGACTCCGCTACCTGCCGGTGCTGATGCGGCTCGTTCGTTGATATAGCTCGTTCTCGTTGGCCTTCCGGCGGCGCTGGCATGTAACAACGATCGCCTCCGGATGGCCCCATGGCTGCTGATTTCGCGCGCGGCGAAGACTCATCCACCCACGCCCCCGCTGATCCAGCGGGCGGATCCGGGGAGCTCAGGCAACGTCGATGAGGACCTTTCCCACGGCGGCGTGTTCGACCGCGTCGTGGGCATCGGCCGTGCGTTCGAGGGGGAAGCGGGTCAGCGGCAGGCCGGCCGCCTCCCCGACCGGCAGGGCCCCGGCGGCGACCGCGGCCGTCACGTCACCGACCGCCTGATCCTTGGCCCGCTCAGGGACCGTGTAGACCAGCACGAACTGATAGCGGACGTTGGTCCGCATGAGGGCCCACGGCTGCACGGTGAGCTCCCGGCCGCCACCGTCGTTCGCGTACACGGCCACGGTCCCGTCCCGCCCGATGACGCCGAGATCGAGGGCCGCGTTCGCGGCCGGCGCCACCTCGACGATGATGTCGGCGCCGTCCGGTGCGGCCCGGTGGATCTGCGCCGCCGCGTCCTGCTCCTGGTAGTTGATCACCTGGTGGGCACCCGCGGCGCGGGCCAGCTCCGCCTTCCTGGGGCTGCTCACCGTGGTCAGCACCGTCGCCCCGGACCAGCGGGCGAGCTGGATGGCCGCGTGCCCCACCGCCCCCGCTCCCCCGGCGACCAGAACCGTCCGCCCGGCGAGCGCGCCCGGCCCGATCCGGCCTGGCCCAGCGTCGCTCACGGTCAGGCAGCGATGCGCGGTCAGCGCCGGGATGCCGAGGCTGGCCCCCACGTCGAAGGACACCTCGGGCGGCAGCGACACCGCCTGCCGGGCCGGCAGCACGACATAATCCTGAGCGGTGCCGCCCGCCCGCTGCCAGGCCGCCTCCCACAGCCACACCCGCTGGCCCGCCCGTGCCGGGTCCACACCCAGGCCGACCGCGTCGATCACCCCGCTGCCATCCTGGTCCGGTACGGCCTCGGGAAACGCCAGCGGCTGCCCCGGTGCCGCCCCGCGGCGCGACTTCCAGTCCGTCGGGTTCACCCCGGAGACCACGATCTTGACGCGGACCTCGCCCGCACCGGGCTCGCCGGGCGGCCGGCTGACCAGGCTCAGCACCTCACTGCCGCCAGTGACGGTGTGCACGATGGCTCTCACGCGCGCGTCACGTCCTTTCCGTCCGGCCCGTAGTCCCACCGAGCGGACACTCCGACACCGGCCGCGGCCGCCCGTTTCTCAATCGTGTGGACGGCGGCGCGAAGCTCCGCCAGATGACGCTCGGTAACCTGCTGCAGGGTCAGTACGTTCATCCGCCAGGTCAGGTTCACGCAGCCAAGCACCTGGCCATGCACGCGAATCGGGATGGCGATCGAGTTACGCCCGTCATCGGCCTCGTCGCGCGCCCTGGCGTAGTCACCGCCGAAGTCCGGCGCCCGGACGCTGAAGCCCCGCTGCCGCGTGGCCTCGACGATCCTCCGCATGGCCGCCTCGTCATGGGCGAGTTCATGGCCGGGCACGTCGCGTTCCCGCAGCCGGGCCAGTACCGCGTTGCGTTCCTGGTCGGGACAGAACGCGAGGTAGGCCCGGCCGGACGCGGAGCGCAGCATGTTGGCGCGGAACTTGATGGGCCGGGCCGGCACCTCGTCGAAGTAGGCGCGGCGGCTGTTGGTCTCGAGCACCTCCATGTAGTCCAGCCGCGGCACCGACAGGATGGAGGGCCACTGCACCTTCTCGCAGAGCCGGGCCAGCACCGGCGAGGCGATCTCGACCAGCCAGTCCGCGTCATCCAGCCGGGTGCGCTCCTGCAGCGTGTGGCTGGGCAGGAAGGCGCCGTCGGCCAGGCGCTGCCAGACCAGCTGCTGCCCATGCAGGGTGACCAGAATGCGGGTCAGCGTACTCTTCGGGATCCCGGTCACCTTGTGCAGGTCATTCAAGCTGGCCGCGCGCATGTCCTGGAGGGCGCCCAGCACCTCCAGCCCGCGGGCCAGCGCCTCAATGGGCTTGACCTTGTAGTTCCGCATCAAGCCTCACCCCATCCAGCGGGCCGGAGCCATGGCAAGTCCTTCATGGCGATATTTCACCAGGTGAAAACTTACCAATCTGCCCTTGTCTTGCCCTGACCGCCGTGCGAACGTCAGCGGTGCGACCCTGGGCACCGGAGCCTGGCTGACCCGACCCCGCGCCACAGGACCTGGCCCATCGGACCCTGGCCCACTCCGACCCTGGCCCACTCCGACCCTGGCAAGGAGGCCACGCATGGAGGGAAACGGGGTTACCCACGGCTTCCCGCTCCCGTCCCAGATCGCCGACGTCCCCGGCGCCGAGGGATGGCGGTCGATGTACCCGTACTTCACCCGCTTCCAGCCCGAAGACGACCAGCGCTTCTGGTTCTACAACTCGATGCACTTCCCCGAAGTGATGCCGGCCTTCGACACCATCACGGCCGAGATCCCTTACAGCGCCATTGGCGCGAACACGGCCCGGATTTTCGTGTTCCCGACCACGCTCGGCATCGAGCACCGGATCGTGAACGGGCGCGTCTATATCACCGCTAACCCGGTCACCGACCCGGCCGAGATCGCGCGGCGGGCCGCGATCTTCGAAGGGCGGGCGGGCTACTACTACGAGAACTGGGACCGCCTGCAGAGCGGCTGGAAGGCACGCATGGAAGGCCTGATCCGCGAGATCGGGGCGATCGAGGTGCCGCAACTGCCGGAATTCGATGACCCCCGGGTCGTCACGGACGCTACCGGCGTCGCCCAGAACCACTACGTGCGGGAGAATTTCCACCGCTGCATCGACCTGTTCTCCATGATGTGGCACCATCACACCGAGTTCCTGATGCTCGGCTACGGGGCCTACGTGGTCTTCTTCGAGTTCTGTAAGAAGGCCTTCCCCGAGATCGGCGACCAAATGGTCGCCCGGATGGTGGCCGGCATCGATGTGATGATGTACCGGCCCGACGATGAACTCCGGCGGCTGGCCAAGCTGGCCGTCGAGTGCGGCGTAGACGACCTCTTCACCGAGGACTGCGACCCCGCCAAAGTCTTCGCCGCGCTCGGTGACCGCGGCGAGGCGGGCCGCCGGTGGCTCGCCGGTTTCGAGGAGGCGCGTGAGCCCTGGTTCAACGTCTCCACCGGCGACGGCTTCTACCACCATCACCGGAGCTGGAACGACGACCTGACCGTGCCCTTCGCCGCACTGCCGCGCTACGTCGCGCTGAGTCCGGGCGGGTAAGGAGGCGACCCGGCCGACCGAGGCCCTCAGACGGGAGCGGGACCGCATCGCGGGCGAGTACCGCGACCTGCTGGCCAGCGAGGACGAGCGCGCGGCGTTCGATCAGATGCTCGGGATCTGCCGGCTCGTGTTCCCCTATGTGGAGGACCACAAGTTCTACTGCGAGCACTGGTTCACCACGCTGTTTTTCCAGCGGATCCGCGAGTTCGGTGGGCTGCTGCACCGGACGGGCGTGCTGGCCGACGACGAAGACGTCTTCCACCTGCACCACACCGAGATCGATCAGGCGCTGTCCGACGTGATGCTCGCGTGGGCGGCCGGCGGCCAGGCGCTGGGCGGCCGCCACTTCCAGCCGATCGTCGCCGAGCGCAAGCGACTGCTCGGCGTGCTGCGGGACTGGTCACCGCCACCGGCCCTCGGGCCAATGCCCGAAGCCTTGAACGATCCCGCGGTCAGGATGCTGTGGGGCGTCACCGCGCAGACGCTGGAGGCCTGGTCGCAAGCATCGGACGCGGCCGACTCCCGCGAAATCCACGGCTATGCGGCGTCATCAGGCATTGCCGAGGGGGTCGCGCGCGTGCTGCGGGACGTGAACGAGATCGGCCAGATCCAGGCGGGCGAAATTCTGGTCTGCCCGGTGACCGCGCCAAGCTGGGGGCCGATCTTCGGGAAGATCGCCGCCACCGTTTCCGACATCGGCGGGACCATGTCGCACGCCGCGATCATCGCCCGTGAGTACGGCATGCCCGCGGTCGTCGGCACCGGGCAGGGAACCAAGCGGATCAAGACCGGCCAGCGGGTGCGCGTCGACGGGGACCGTGGCGTCGTGCGCATTCTCGACTGACGGAGCGGCGCGCTCATGGCTGGGTCAGATTTCGTTCGGCGCCTCCCCGATATTGGCCTCGGTGACCGGCGGCTGGCGGGGGGCAAAGGAAGCAGCCTGGGTGAGCTGACCCGAGCCGGGTTCCCCGTCCCTGACGGGTATGTCGTGACGGCATCTGCCTTCGAGCAGGTGCTGGCGGCGCTCGGCCAGCAGGCCAGCGGTGAGATCGAGCGGTTGTCCCCGGGCGACCACGCGGCAATCGACCGGGCCGCCGCGAGCATCCGCCGCCGCATCGAGAACGCCCCGCTGCCGCCCGGCCTGCGGGCCGCCATCGCTGACCACTACTGGAACCTGGGCGGCGCACCGGTTGCCGTCCGGTCCAGTGCGACCGCCGAGGACGGCAGAGATGCCAGCTTCGCGGGGCTGCAGGACACCTACCTGTCGGTGCACGGGCCCGAGGCGGTGGCCGAGTACGTACGCAAGTGCTGGGCCAGCCTGTTCAGTATCGAATCGGTGAGCTACCGGCGGCGCATGGGCCTGCCGGAGGCCGGGCTGGCGATGGCCGTGGTGGTCCAGCACATGATCGATCCACGCTGTTCCGGCGTCATGTTCACCCGGAGCCCGACCACGGGCGACCGGTCGGTGATCGCGCTGGAGGCAAGCTGGGGTCTCGGCTCCGCCATCGTCGGCGGCGCCGTCACCCCGGACACCTACCGGGTCAGCAAGGTGACTGGCGAGATCTGCCGGCGCCAGGTCGCGGTCAAGGCCCGGCTGCACCGGATGGTCCCGGATGGACAAGGCATCGTCGAGGACGACGTGCCCGCGAAGCTGCGAGGCACGGCGTGCCTCAGCGACGAGGAGATCCACGCGCTGGCCCGGCTTGGGCGCCGTGTCGAAGATCACTATGGCGCGCCGCAGGACATCGAATGGGCCATCGCGCGTGACTGGCCGGCGGGCGAGGGTGTCTTCCTGCTGCAGAGCCGCCCGGAGACCGTGTGGGCCCACCGCAAACCGGCACCTCTCGCCGCGCCGAAGCCCAAACCGTTCAGCCATGTCGTCGAGTTGCTCGGCAAGAACCTTCCATCCTGATCCGCCCTGGGAGCCCCGGCCTGTGTATCTGACCAGCGACGACGTGCAAGACATCCTGCACCTGCTCGATACGCTGCCGTTCGGCGAACTGCACTTGCGGACGGAGAGCTTCCACCTCTCACTGCGGCGCGCCGCCGACGGTGAATGGACGCAGACCACCCAGGTGCTCGCCCCGCCGAGGATCGCGCCACCCGCGGTGCCCGCTACGGCTGAGACCACCACGGGCGAGACCACCACGGGCGAGAGCCCGCCCTCCCCCGCCGCCCCGGCCGGGCATGGCGGCCGGCTGACCGAGGTGCCCGCGCCGCTGCCCGGCACGTTCTACCGGGCCCCCCGGCCGGGATCGCCGCCCTTCGTAGAGGTCGGCAGCGAAGTCGACGCGGACACCGTGGTCGGGATCATCGAGACGATGAAACTGATGAATTCGGTCTACGCCTGCCGCCGCGGCACGATCGCGATGCTATGCGTGGCCGACGCCGAATTCGTCCGGCAGGGCGCGGTGCTCATGCGGATCGATCCCGGGCCGCCATGAGTTTCCGGCGGATTCTCATCGCGAACCGGGGCGAAATCGCCGTGCGCATCCTGCGCACCTGCCACCGGCTTGGCATCGAAGCGGTGCTCGCGGCCTCCGAGGAAGATCTGGACTCCCTCCCGGCCCGGCTCGCGGACGCCACGATCTGCATCGGTCCCGCCCAGCCGGCCGCGAGCTACCTCAACATCCGGGCGGTGGTGGACGCGGCGCTGGCCGTGGCGGCCGACGCGATCCATCCCGGCTACGGCTTCCTGTCGGAGAACCCACGCCTCGCGCGGGCCTGCGCCGCCGCCGGTGTTGTCCTCATCGGGCCGGGCGAGAAGCAGCTCGACGCGACCGGCGACAAGCTCAGGGCGCGCGACAACGCGCTCGCCGCGGGACTGCCGGTGACGCCGGGCGGTGAGGTCCGCGACATCACCGAGGCACTGCGGCTGGCGCGGGAAATCGGCTGGCCCGTGCTGGTCAAGGCGGTGGGCGGCGGCGGCGGCCGGGGCATCACGCAGGTCCGCCAGCCCGGTGACCTCGGCGAGGCGATCGACCGAGCGACGGCCGAGGCCGCCGCGGCGTTCGGCGACTCCCGGGTGTACCTGGAGCGCTTCGTCGCGCCCGGCCGTCACGTCGAGGTGCAGCTTCTCGGCGACGGCGACACCGTTATCCATCTCGGCGATCGTGACTGCTCGGTGCAGCGGCGCTATCAGAAGCTCGTCGAGGAGGCGCCGGCGCCGGCGCTGAGCGGCACGCTGCGCACCGGCATCCAGCAGGCCGCGACCGCCTTCGGCAAGCACCTGCGCTACCGCGGGGCCGGCACCGTGGAGTTCCTTGTTTACCCCGAGCGTGATGCCTTCTACTTCCTGGAGATAAATGCCCGCATCCAGGTCGAGCATCCGGTCACCGAGGCGGTCTGCGGCATCGACCTGGTCGCCGAGCAGATCGCCATCGCCGAAGGACATCCCGTGTCCCTGACCCAGGCTGACGTGACCGTGGCCGGGCACGCGATCGAGTGCCGCGTCAACGCGGAGGACTGGACGCGCGGGCTTCCGCCCCGATCCGGGCATGGTGACCGAAGCGGTGTTCCCAGCGGGCGACGGCATCCGCGTCGATACCCACCTGCAGGCCGGAACGCGCGGTACCACCGTTCTATGACTCCCTGCTGGCCAAGCTGATCGCGCACGGATCTGATCGCGCTGACGCGCTGACCCGGCTGCGCCGGGCGCTCACCCACTGCCAGATCACCGGGGTCGCGACGAACCTGCCGATGCACGCCGCGCTGGCCGCGGACGCCGAGTTCTCCCGCGGCGGTGTTGACACCGGCTGGCTGGCCCGGTTCGCCGATCGCCAGGTGCGCAGCGTGACGGCGGCGCGGGCAGGCGGCCCGCCGGAGGAACCGATGGCTGACATCCAGATCCTCGACGTCTCGATCCGTGATGGCAATCAGAGCCTGTGGGGGCGACCGGGCTGACCACCGCGCAGATCTTGCAGATAGCCCCGGTGATGGACCGGGTCGGCTTCCGCGCGCTGGACTTTACCTCCAGCACGCACAGGGCGGTGGCCGTGCGCACGCACCGCGAGGACCCATGGGAAACGCATCCGGCTCACCCACGCCGAGATGCCGAACACACCCCTGCAGTTCATCGGCTCGGGACTGCGGTTCATCTCGTGGGAGCCCCTGCATCCGGACATGATGCAGCTCGCCTACGACCGGCTGGTGGCGGCGGGCATGTCCCGTTTCGTCGTGCTCGATCCCATGCATGACATGGCTGCGCTGCTCCGCTCGGCAAGCATGATCCGCCTGGCCGGGGGCAGTGAGATCATCGCCGCGCTCACCTTCACCATCAGCGACGCGCACCATGACAGCTACTACGCAGGTCTCGCCGGCCGAGCTGGCAGCGGCGCCGGACATCGACCGCGTCTACATCAAGGATCCGGCCGGGCTGCTTCGCTCCCGAGCGCGCCCGCACGCTGATTCCGGCGGTGCGGGCCCAGCTCGGGGGCAAGCCGCTGGAGCTTCACTCGCACTGCACGATCGGCCTGTCGCCGCTGACCTACCTCGCCGCCGCCGACCTCGGCGTGGAGGTTCTGCAGGTGGCGTGCGGCGCGCTGGCCAACGGGACCTCGCTGCCGGACGCGCAGCGCCTGGTCGCGAACCTGCGAGAGCTAGGGCACACGGCCGACGTTGACGACCGGCTGCTCGCGGCGGTGTCCGGCTACTTCACCGCCCTCGCGCGCGCCGAGGGCCTGCCCCCCGGCGCACCGCAGGAGTACGACGCGTCGTTCCTGCGCCATCAGGTGGCGGGCGGCGTGATGACGACCTTGAAGCGCCAGCTCGCCGAGCTCGGGCTGGAGGACATTTTGGCGAGGTCATGGAGGAGGTGAGCCGGGTCAGGGCCGAGCTCGGGTACCCGATTATGGTCACGCCGTTCCCGCAGATCGTCTGCTCCCAGGCGCTGTACAACATCATCGGCGACGAGCGGTACGCGAACGTCTCCGACCAGTTGATCAGATATGTGCTCGGCAAGTTCGGGGCGGCCCGCGGTGCCGGTGGACCCAGATGTCGCCGACCGTATCCTGTCGCGCCCGCGCGCCGCGGAACTGCGCACCGAACCTCCGCCCGCGTCGCCCGCCGAGCTGCGCAAGCGGTTCCCGGCGGGCATCTCGGGCGAGGAACTCTTGCTCCGCGCGACGATGCCCGCCGACCAGGTGGACGCGATGCTCGCCGCCGGGCCGCCGCCGCGGCATCACCACCCCGACCTCAAGGGTGTCCTCGACCTGCTCCGGGGGCTGCGGGACGCCGGACTGCGTGGCCCGGGCCCGGTGTCACGCCTCGTTATCGACAAGCCCGGCTTCCAGCTCGAGCTTCGTGATGGCGGGCGCCCGGGGAACGCACATGCCGGGTGACGCGCGGCGAACGGCCGGGGCCCAGCTACCCCGGGACGTCACCGAGCGGTTGCGCGCGGTACGCGGTTTCGTGCTCGACCTGGATGGCACGCTGGTGCTCGGCGACCGGAGCAACCACCAGCTCGCCCCCCTGCCCGGAGCGCTCGGCCTCACCCGCTGGCTCACTCAGCACCGCGTGCCGTTCGTCGTCCTGACCAACGGCACCACGCGGACGCCGCAGGACTACGCCCAGACGCTGCGAGAGCTGGGATTCGGCGTCGCCGACGACGCGGTGGTGACGCCGGCCAGTAGCGGCGCCCGCCTGCTGCGGCGCAAGGGGCACCGCCGGGTGATGGCGCTGGGCCACGACGGCCTGGCCGTCCCGCTGCGGGAGGCAGGCCTGGACGTGGTGGCCCCGGGTGATGGGGCGGCGCGCGGCGCGGCGGCGGCCGACGCGGTCCTGGTCGGCTGGTACCCGGACTTCACCATGCCCGCCCTGGAAGCGGCCTGCCATTCGGTCTGGGCGGGAGCGGCCCTGTACAGCAGCTCCCAGTCGATGTTCTTCGCCACGGCCGACGGCAACGCCCTGGGCACATCCCTGGCCATCTCCGCGATGATCAAGAGCATTACTGACTGCCGCGTTCACCTGGTCGGCAAGCCGTCGCTGCACGCGCTCCGCTGCGCGGCCAGCCGTCTGGGGATGCCCGTGCGCGACGTCGCCGTGGTGGGTGATGACCCGGACCTCGAAGTCCCCATGGCCCACCGGGGCCGGGCCCTGGCCATCGCCGTCGGCACCGGGATCGGCGCTGCCGACTCGTTCGACCACCTGCCCGACGCGCGCGCGCCACACCTCAGCGTGGCGGGCGTGGACGAGCTGCTGGCCATCTGCCAGCAAATCGCCGGTGGGGCTCGCCGGTCCTAGAGCGGCCGTGGATCCGCAGGGCTCAGCGTGAACGGGGATTTTGACGGTTGATTTCAATTTTAACTCCCGCGCGATTTTCGCAAGATGGCGCCCGAACCCACTCGCTCTTTTTGTGCGGCCGCACAAGCCGTAACGCCGTGCTTTTGGGCACCTGCCACAACGTAAGTGGATGGCCGCTCGAAGCGTGTGACGAGGGCTTGCGCCTGTGGTGGCTGAATTCTAATATCGGCTCACCTCGCCAAACCGGCGGGTTTATGCCGTCACCACAAGGAGGTGGGGGCAGGTGAGAATGTGCGCGCGCACGCCGGGTTTGCGGGCAACCGTTGCACTCGTTGCGGTAATAGGACTGGTGGCGCTGGCCGGATGCAGCAGCAGCAGTACGCCAGCCGCCAGTAAGACCAGTTCGTCAGGCAGCACGTCCAGCTCGAGCCCCGCGGCGGTCAGCACGTCGCAGTGCGGCACCAAGCCGGGCGTGAAGGCGACCGGCACGCCAATAGCGCTGGGCGGGATCGTCACCAACCAGCCGGGAACGTCGTTCACCGATATCGCGAACATGGCCAACGCGTACTTCACCTGCGTGAACGACAACGGCGGCATCAACGGCCACCCGATCAAGTACTACATCGAGCAGGAGCAGACCCAGCCCGCCCAGATCGCGGCCGAGTCCAAGCAGCTCGTCCAGACAGATCACGTGGTCGGGATCGTCGGCAACACGAGCATCATCGAATGCTCGATCGACTCTGGCTACTGGCAGAAGCTCGGCTACTACATCATCGACTCGGGGATCGCGCCCGAGTGCTGGTCGACCCCGAATAGCGCGGCCGTCAACATGGGCCCGCGGTACAGCTCCGACGGGGCGGTGCAGTACGCGCTCGCGCAGCACGCCTCCAAGATCGTATTCGACCAGTCGAACGTACCGGGCACCGGGTACATCGCCGCCGGTCCCGCCGCGCTCGCGGGAGCCAAGCACGTCCCCATCGTGCAACTGACCGAGAACGTGCCGATCTCCGACGCCAACTCGGTGGCGATCAAGGAAGTGGACGACGCGGGGCCGAACGGCGCCGTGATCCTGAACTTCACCCCGCCCGAGGCGCTGGTGATTCTGCAGGCCGCGCAGAAGCTGGGCCTGGAGGACCGGGTCAAGCTGTGGGGGTGCTCGACGCCGTGTGACACCGACTTCCTGGCCACGTCGCTGGGCCCGAAGTGGAACAACAAGCTGTTCGTCAACGCCGAACTGACCCCGGCCGACGGGACCGCCACCGCGACGATGAACCTCTACCGGGCGATGTTCCAGCAGTACGGCTCGGCGGTCTCCGGCGGCATCGGCAGCTTCAGCCAGTTCGGGTTCGTTGAGGCGGAAGTCGCCGTGCACGCGCTGGAGACGATCACCGGCCCGTACACGATGGCGAGCGTCAACGCGGCGTTCAAAGCGGTGCAGAACTACAACACCGGGATGCTGTGCCAGCTATGGACATACGGCACCTACCCGCTGCACATCCCCAACAACGAGGACTACACGGTCACGCCGAATAACGGCAAGATGGTGACGGCCCAGGGCTGCACGCAAATCTCATCGGTCGATCCGCAGATCGCGGCATACCGCCAGGTCGCGGGCGTAGCGCCGACCGCGCCATGAGGTACCTGAGCCAGGAAGCGACGGAGCGTCCGCGATAGGCTGACCGATGCCGAGCTGGCAGGATTTCGAGCCGTTCATCGTGAGTGGTCTGGCCCTGGGAGGGGTGTACGCCCTCTCAGGGGTGGGACTGGTCGTGCTCTACCGAGCCACCGGCGTCGTGTATCTGGCGTTCGGCGCCGTCGGGGCCATGGGCGCGCTGATCGCGTGGTCACTGATCAACGCGCACGTGCCCCACTGGATCGCGTGGCTGGTGTGCGTGGCGTTCGGCGGGGCCGTGACGCTCGGCTATGGGATCGTGTTCGGCCCGGCGCTGGCTAAGCGAGACCCGCTGGTCAAGGCCGTGGCCACCCTCGGGCTGACGCTCGTCCTGTTCGGGGCGATGGACCTGCTGTGGACCAGCAGCGGCGGGGAATCCCGCTCGATCACGTTGCCGACCGACGGCGGCGGGTTCATGGTCGGCCAGGTCCAGGTGAACTGGACGCAGGTCATCGGGCTGGGGGCCGGCGTCGCGATCACGGTCGTGACCGGGGCGTTCCTGCGCTTTACCAAGCTCGGGACGGCGATGCGGGCGATGGCCAACGACCGCGAGATCACCGCGACGCTCGGGGTGCCGGTACGGCGGGTGGAGGCGGCGGCCTGGCTCGGCTGCGGCCTGCTCGGCGGGGTGGCCGGGCTGCTGCTCGCCGACCTGGTCGCGCTCGATGCGACGACCCTCACCTTCCTGGTGATCTCGTCGCTGGCCGCGGCGCTGATCGCCCGGCTGCGCTCGATCACGCTCACGTTCGTGGCCGCGATCGCGATCGGCCTCATCCACGACCTGCTGACCCCGATCCAGGCGCTCACCAACTACCGCGACATGACCCCGTTCGTGCTCGCCGCCGTGGCGCTGCTGGTGCTCTCGCGGCACCGCGTCATATCGCTGTCTCGCGAGGAGGCCTAGTGGCCGGACACGGACACCACGGGCCGCACCGCCACCGCGGGCGCCCGGCCACCGCTGCGGCGGCCGGGCGCCCGCGCGCTGACGCGCGCCGGCCGTGATCGCCGCCATGCTGCTGTTTGTGCTGTTCGCGCTGCCGCAGCTGCTGAGTCTCTACTTCATCGACGCGATGACGCAGGTGGCGGTGTACGCCATCGTCGCGCTCGGGCTTGGGGTGCTGGTCGGCCGGGTCGGCCTGGTCTCGCTCGGCCAGGTGGCGGTGCTCGCGATCGGCGCGTGGGTGGCCGCCCGGCTGCTGTTCGCCACATCGCTGCCATACCCGGTGGTCCTGCTGGGGGCGGGTGTGATCACGATGGTGCTCGGGACGCTGATCGGGCTGCCGGCCCTGCGGCTGCGGGGGCTGTACCTGGCGCTGATCACGCTGATGCTGGCGGGCGCGATCACGGTCGCGCTGGCCACGACGAACTTCCCCAACGGGGGCCACGGTTTCCTCGGCTACAACAGCAGCTCGGTGCACATCCCGGCGATCCGCCGGCCCAGCATCGCGGCCAGCGACCCCGCCTACTTCCGCTACTCGGTGGTGGTCGCGGCGCTGATGTTCCTGCTGGTGCTCGCGCATATCCGGACGCGACCCGGCCGGGCGTGGGCGGCGATCCGGCAGAGCGAGCCGACCGCGCTGGCCGCGGGGATCAACACCACGCTCTACAAGCTGTGGGCGTTCGCGCTGGCGTCGTTCGTCACGGGCGTCGCCGGTGGCGTGCTCGCGGGCGCCGTCCAGCGTCTGTACTCAATCGACTTCCCGACCTACTACTCGATCACGCTGCTGGCCGTGGTGCTGATGGGCGGCGCCTACAGCTTGTGGGGCGCGATCGTGGCCGCGCTGCTGTATGAGCTGCTGCCGGCCTTGCTCAACAACTGGGGTGTGTCCACCGACTGGCTGACGATCCTGTTCGGCCTCGGAGTGCTGCAGGTGCTGACCACCGCACCGGCCGGGCTGGCCGACCAGGTGCCCAAGGATCTGGGCCGCCTCGGGCGCCTGCTGCGCCGTCGTCTGCGGCGCGGGCGCCCGCGCCGGCCCGCACCGTCCGGGGGTGGCGCAAGTTGATCGAAGTTACCGGCCTGACCGCCCGCTTCGGCGGCGTCACCTCGCTCGATGGCATGAGCGTGACCTTCGAGCAGGGTACCTGCGGGCTGATCGGACCCAACGGCGCCGGGAAGACCACGTTCTTCAACGTGCTGAGCGGGTTCGTCCGCCCGGCGGCCGGGACGGTGCTCGCGTTTGGGGAAGACTTGCTGTCGATGGTCCACTTCCGCCGCGCACGGTGGGGGGTGCGGCGGACGTTCCAGACCGAGCAGGCCATCGAGGAGCTGTCGGTGTTCGACAACGTCGCGCTGGTCTATGAGCACGCCAAGCTGAGCGGCGCCTCCCGGCGCCAGGATGTGCTCGGCGCCATCTCCTTCGCCGGGCTCGACGTCGATCCGCACGCCAGGGTGAACACGCTCGGGCCGGCCAGCGGCGCCTGGTGGAGGTCGCCCGCGCGGTCGTCGGACGGCCGAAGCTGGTGCTGCTCGACGAGCCCGCCGCCGGGCTGCCCGACGAGGAGACCGAGCACCTGGGCGAGGTGATCCGCCGGATCCCTGAGCACACCGGAGCGCTGACGATCCTCGTCAACCACGACATGAGCTTGGTGTCGGCCTGCTGCGAGACGACCGCCGTGCTCGACTTCGGCAAACTGATCGCCTCTGGTCCCACCGCCGAGGTGCTGCGGGACGAGCGCGTCATGCGCGCCTACCTGGGTACCGCGGAGTCGTTGTGAGCGAGGCGCCGCGAGCCCCGGGCGAGACCCTCCCGACCGACCGGGAGCGGGGAAGCGGTGTGCTCGGCCTGCGCGGCCTGACCGTGGAGCGCGGCGGGCGCACCGTAGTCCGCGACGTGTCGATCGAGATACCGGCCGGAGAGGTGACCGCCCTGCTCGGGCCGAACGGGGCCGGGAAGTCGAGCCTGGTGCTGGCCGTTGGCGGGGTGCTCCGGCTCCAGGTGGGATCCGTGCTGCTGGAGGGGCATGAGTTCGCCGGCCGCCGGCCGGAGCGGATACGCCGGGCCGGGATCGCGATCGTCCCTGAGGGCCGGAGGCTGCTCTCAGACCTGACTGTCGAGGACAACATCCGCGTCGCCACGTACGCCTTGTCCAGCGAGCAGGCCCGAACCGGGCGCAAGCGGGCGCTGGAGCTGTTCCCCGAGATCGAGCGGCGGCTTTCGGCCCCGGCCCGCGCACTGTCCGGTGGCGAGCAGCAGATGGTGGTGCTGGCCCAGGCCCTCGTCTCGCAGCCGCGCTACATGCTGATCGACGAACTCTCGCTGGGGCTGGCGCCGGTCGTCGTCAACCGCCTGATCCCGACCATCCGGGCGGTCGCGGAATCCGGTATCGGGGTGCTGCTGATCGAGCAGTTCGCGACGGTCGCGCTGGGGCTGGCCAACCACGCCCACGTGATGGAGGGCGGCCGGCTGCGGTTCTCGGGGCTGGCCCGGGAGCTGCGCGAGGAACCGGAGCTGCTCAGGTCGGCGTACCTGCTGCGCGGCAGCGGCAGCGCTCCGGCCGCGCCGAGCGGGCCCGCCGCACCGCCCGGCCCTGGCCCGGGCTGATGCGCGCTGCGATCACCGAGGCCGCCGGCTCCATGATGGTGGCCGAGCGCCCCGGGCCCCCTGCGCCCGGTCATGGCCATGTCGTCATCCGGCCCGAGGCCGTCGGGCTCTGCGGCTCCGACTATCACTTCTTCGCCGGGCAGCTGGCGGACGCGGCCGGCGGCTCCCAGTTCCCCCGGATCCAGGGCCACGAGCTGGCGGGCACGATCACCGCGCTGGGCCCGGGCTGCCGAGCGGAACTCGAGGTCGGCCGGCGCGTGGCGGTGTGGCCGCTGCACGCGTGCGGGCGGTGCTATCCATGCCGCGTCGGGCGGCCGAACGTCTGCGACCAGTTCAAGCTGACCGGGATCCACCTCGACGGCGGCCTTCAGGAGCGCCTGGCGATCGGCCAGGAGCAGGCGTTCCCGATCGACGCCGGCGATCCCGCGATCGCGGCGCTGGCCGAGCCGGTGTCCATCGCCGTCCGCGCGGTGAACCGCGCGGCGGTCCGGTCCGGCGAGCAGGTGGTGGTGCTCGGCGCCGGGCCCATCGGGCAGTGCATCTGCCTGGTGGCCCGCGAACGCGGTGCCGAAGCGCTCGTGATCGACCTCCAGCCGAGTCGCCTCGCGGCGAGCCACGAGATGGGCGCCGAGACGCTGCTGTGGCGTGGGGCGGAGGAGGTGGTCGCGTTCGCGCGCCAGTGGGCGGGCCCAGCGGGACCGCCGGTGGTGTTCGACGCCACCGGCGCCGCGGCGGCGGTCCAGGCCATGGTCAGCATCGTCGCTTCGGCCGGGCGGGCGGTGCAGGTCGGGATGTCGAACGAGGAGGCGGCGATCAGAGTGGGCAGCCTGACCGAGAAGGAACTCGACCTGCTCGGGGTCAGCTGCTGCGGCGCGAAGGAGTTTGCCGAGGCGGTGACCGTGGTGGAGCGCAACGGCGAACTGCTGGCCCGGTTCATCAGCCATGAGTTCCGGCTGGAGGAGGCGCCCGAGGCGATCCGCTTCGCGATGAGCCATCCGGCCGAGGTCATGAAGGTAGTGATCAGGACCACCTGAGGGTCTTACGGCTGACCCTAACCAGGTCCGGGGATTCCGGCCTGCTGCCGCAGTTGCTGGGCGGCACGGGAGTGGCTGTGGCCTATCCAGAGGGCGACGTCGAGAATCAGCAGCAGGCCGGCGGGCGCCGACGGCGGCCGCAGCGCCTCGACCTCGCCGCGGGCATCCGGATCCCGCAGGAGGCAGCGCAGCGCTTCCCAGGTCCGTCCGGGCACGCCCGCGGCCCCGATCACCACCTTGTCGGTGATCGGGCACAGGCGGGGCCGCTTACGGGCCAGCAGCTTGGCCGCGGTGGCCGTGCCGACGCCCGGCATTTCCAGTAACGCGTCCCACAGCGGGTCCACCGCTGCGAGGTCCGCGTCGGAGGCGTCCCACAGATCGATGTCGCTGCCAATCGCCGTGAGCATCTCCGAGACCTTTTCTGCCCAGGTACCGAGGAGAGCCCGTACCGTGTCCGGCCGCCAGGCAATGTCCAGCAGGGCCACGGCCAGCAGGTCATCCGGGGTCACTTCGTTGCGGAGGTTGCGGCCCAGACTGGTGAACGTCATCCCCGCGAAGGCCGCCGCCGGATCGAAATAGGCCGCTACCCCCCCGCCCAAGCCAGGGACGGCCAGCCCCGCCCTGCGCCAGCTCGCTGCAGCCAGCACTGCATCATCAACGGCTAATGAACTCATACGTCCAGTATGGGATCTGATATCTCCTGTGCCACCCCATTCACAGCAACTCAGTCCGGCTCGCAGGCGGGCCCGGCCGCGGGCGTGCCCACGGGACACGCCCTGATGCCCTGAGCGTGGCGTCAGCCCCGGACATGTGCGTGGGGCCCCAGGAAATCCTCGGGGCCCCACGTACTAGGGATTCGAGCTCACTGAGCTGGGATGGGTCTCCTTACTCGCCTGACGGGTCCATCAGCAGGTGATGATGGCGGCCGATCCGGTGCTGGACCGGTGTTGTCGGGGTTGGGGTGGGTGTCGCGGCCGGTGTGGTCGGCGCGGCGGTGGTGGGCGCTGTGGTGGGCGCCGGTGTGGCTGGTGTGGCGGTGGCGGTCTGCTGGGTGACGTTGAACGTGGCCGCGGTGGCCACGCCAGCGCCGTTGAGGGTGACCGTCACCGGGTTGGTCAGCCCGAAGTTCTGGCAGTTGAGGTTGGTGAAGGACATGTTCAGCCGGTTGGCCAGGAAGGTGAGCAGGTTGGTGCCCACCGCCGCGACCGGCGTCCCGCCAGTGGCCAGCAGCGCCTGGTTGGTGTTCAGGAACGGGGTCTGGATGTTGACCATGTTCTGGCAGTAATTCATCGGGCTGTCCGCCGTGTCGTTCGCCGCCGAGATCGGGTCCTGGCCCAGCTGCGCCCGGTACAGGTTGGTCTTGGCCGCGCTGAACGCACCGTTGACCAGCGTCATCTCATCGTTTTCCGGGACCAGCGCGATCGGCGCCGCCTGGTTCTTCGCCGCCGACAGCTCATCAAGCGCCTGCGACGTGCTCGCCGTCCCGGCCTGCGACAGGTCCGGCGCCGTGAACGGCGTGCAGCCCAGCGTCGGGTCCAGGAAGAAACTGATCAGCGCGTTGTCACTGCCATTGACCAGCGTCGTCGAGGCCGGCTGCGCGGCCACATTCGCCGCGTTGAACTGCGCCGTCTGCCCCGCCGCGTTCAGCAGGTACTTCGAGGTCACGTTGTCACTTTGATCCTGGTCGATCATCGTGAAACTCCGCGTCGTCGGGCACGCCTGCCCCGTCTTCGCCGACGTCCCCGTGGCCGGGACCACCAGCGTCCCCGCCGCCTCCGCCGCGTTCGCCGCCGCGAAGAACGCCTGGCCATTACAGAACGACACCTGCCCGAAGTCCGACCCCGCACCCAGCCCATTGACACAGTTACCCTGCGCCAGCGCCGTCGGCGTCGCACCCACCTGAGTCAGATCCGTGCCATTGAACCCGACATCGATCGTGACCACCGCACCAGCCGGCAGCACCGGCACCACCGGCGCCACCGACGGCGTCGTGCCCTGCGTGATCACCAAAGGCTCATACACCGACAACGCACCCGTCGCCGGATCCAGGATCGTCGCCTGCACGAACGCCCCCAGATTCGCCGCATTCGCCATCGTGCACCCCGACGCCGCCGGCGTCATCCCAGCCGGCCCAGCCAGCTGCCACGGCGTCGCCAGACCCGCCGCACTCAGCGGATCCGCCGGCACAATAATCGTGCAGTTCACATTCGCCACCGCCACCGGCGTTGTCGCCGTCGCCGACGCAGAAGCCGTCGGGCAGACCGTGGACGTAGCCGACACACTCGGGGACGCCGTAGCCGTAGTCGCCACCGCGCTTGCCGTCGTCGTGGCTGGCGCGGTCGCGGTCGCGGTCGGAGTGGGTCTCACGTGCCTCATGTGCCACCAGTGCCAACTGTGCCGAGGTCCTCGCAACGACAGCCTGCTCGCGGATACCACCGACGTGGTCCCGGCTGCAGCGGCCGTGGACGGCGCGCCCGGGGACGGCGTGGCCGGGGCCGTCGTGGCCGGGGCCGTCGTAGCCGGGGCCGTCGTAGCCGCCGCCGTCGTGGCCGGGGCCGTCGTAGCCGCCGCCGTCGTGGCGGGGGCGGCGGTAGAAGGCGTCGCGCAGGCGCCGGCCGCCGAGAGGTTAAGGCTGTGGCCACCACCGAGCAGCTTCACGCCGAGAACCAGACCCACCACGAGCGCGAGGGCCAGGGGCACCGCGATTCGGGCCACACGAGCGTTGTGTGACCGCGCGGACCAGCGCGCTCTACGCATTCCAAGCACCTCCGTATTTGCTGTAAAGCTTCTCAATCGGTCACCGTAGACCTCTTCAATGCGGAAAGAAGTGAAAACAGATGATCAGACCACATGTCTGTGCTGACCTGGGTTGATGTAAATTCTTACCAATTTCTAACGTCGCAGGTAACGGACATATCTCGGCTTGGAGCGAGGCCGCGGTGATGGCTCGCCGACTCACGCCGACCGCGCCTGGCGGGCGATGGTCGCCGCGCGATCGCGCCGGCGGCGTCGGCGCACCGCGGGCCGGGCAGGCGATGGTCGCCGCGGCGCGGCCCTCCGCGCCAGCCGGGTCCCGGCGCCCGTTTCCTATGTTTCTGGAGGAAGATATAGCTGTGCACCACGAAGAGGCAGGCCGCCTGTTAGAGGCCGCGGCGGGCGGTGACGCGGCGGCGTGGAAAGAACTCGTCGAGTCCTTCAGCGGACTCGTCTGGTCGGTCACCCGGGGCTACCGCCTCAGCCCCGCCGACGCGGCCGATGTCTTCCAGACCGTCTGGCTCCGCCTCGCCGAGCACCTCGACCGGATCAGGAACCCCAGCCATGTGGGCGCCTGGCTGGCGACCACCGCCCGGAACGAGTCCCTGCGGGTGGCCCGCGGCAGTATCCGGCTCATCCTCACGGACAGTCCGGAACTGCTGGACTCCGGGCAGGCCGATGAGCGGTCACCAGAGCAGGCCCTGCTGGACTCCGAGCAGGCCGCGATGGACGCCGATCGCGCAGCCCGGCTCTGGCGGGCGTTTGGCGAGCTGTCCGTCCGCTGCCAGCGGCTGCTCCGCGTGCTGACCGCGACGCCGCCGCCCAGCTACGCTGAGGTCGCCGCCGCGCTGGACGTGCCGGTCGGCAGTATCGGCCCCACCAGGGGCCGCTGCCTGCAGCGACTCAAGCAGCGGCTGGCGGACCAGGTATCTGGGAGCAAAATACCCGCTCCTAAAGATGAGCCAGGTATATGGCCGAAGTAGCAGACGGGAGCCCGCGTGCCCGATGATCCTGACGACACCGGCCTGGAATCCGAACTCCGGCGCGTCATCGGCCGCCTGGACGGAGTTCCCCCGCCGCTGCTTCAGGCCGCGGTTGACTCTTTCAGCTGGCGCGCGATCGACGCCGAACTCGCCGAGCTGGCCTTCGATTCGCTGGTCAGCCAGGATCGCGACGCTGCTGTCCGCGGCCCGCAGCCGGCCCGGCTGCTCTCCTTCGAGGCAGGCGGCCTGACCATCGATGTCGAAATCAGCGGCACCGGATCAGCGCGCACACTGATCGGCCAGATCGTCCCGCCCCAGCGGGCGTCCGTGGAACTGCGCCGCGGCGACGACGCGACCTCGCTGGAGGCCGACGAGCTGGGCCGCTTCAGCTCCGGCCCGCTTGGCCCCGGCCCGCTCAGCCTGCGGTGCACGGTCGGCACGGATCCGGATCGCCGCAGCGTGGTGACCGAGTGGATAACGATGTGAGCGCCCGCATCAACGCGATGAGCCGCCCAGCGCCGGCCTGACGTCAGCGGCAGTGGGATGAGCATTCGTGGCCGTGGGGGCCGCGGTCATGCCGGTCGCCGCACGCCTGTCCCGGGAAGATCACCGGCCCCACCGCCGGTATGGCCTGGGCCCGGGCTCGGGCCAGTAGTGCCTCCGCGGCCTGAGGGCCATTCTCGCCGGTCTCCGACATGCGTGCGGCGATAAGACCCGCGACGAGCGGCGTCGAGAAGGACGTTCCGCTCCACCGAGCCATGCCACGGAAGTCCCGCCACGTGCCCACCTCCGGTGGCTCGGTGCACAGGTACCTCCCGGTGGCATAGGCGTTGACCAGTCCCTCGCCCGGGGCGAAAACGTCAACCCAGGCCCCGTAGTTGGTGAAATAAGCCCGGCTACGCCCGTTGGCGCTGAGAGCACCCACGGACACCGCCCAGCGGAAGCAGGCCGGCCAGAACGGGAGCTTTGACGAAGCGTTTCCTGCGGCGGCCACCAGCACCACGCCGGAGTAGCTGCGCATCAGTTCACCCAGAACCTCGAAACCCAGCGAAGCGACTTGTTTCCTGGTGTTGGTGCCGAAGTCGAGCGAGAGGACCGACGCGCCCATCTTAAGCGCCTCGGATGCGTCCTTTACCAGGTCAGATTCATAGGCGGCGCCCACTTTTTCGAATGTTCTGGCCACCCACACGTCGGCTTTCGGCGCCATGGTCCGGACCACGCCGGCCACAAAGGTCCCATGGCCCGCATACGGAAGAATCCGGGGAGGCTGGCCGCCGATCGGGTTCTCCGGCTCGCCATCGACGCCGGCCAGCCAGTAGTGCTGCGCTGCTGCTCCCGGCAGCCAGCCGCTGTCCAGAACGGCCACGAGAATACCGTCGCCCTGGCACGGCTCGGTGGACACACCCGGGTCGGGCGGCGAGTCGTACGAGACCTCCTCCGGTTCCGTGGCAGGACAGGTGCTGGTGGTGCAGATATAGAAGATGTGGTCGGGGGTGGCCACCCCCTCACCGAGCGTCCGGTCAACGGTGCTGCATAGCTCCTCGACGCTCGGCCCGTCAGCGGGGAACGGGAGACGGGTCAGCCCGTTCAGGTTGTTGTCGTGTTCAACCGGCGCCCCCGCGGTGGGCAGGGTGCCCCTCACGCGCTCGACGTCGGCGTCACGGACAAGAACGGTGTGGTCACGGTAGAGGTAGTCCACCTCACCTAAATCTGCCCAATTGGGCGGGTACGCCGCCGCTCCTTCCAGACCGTCCACGACACCGGGGATGCCATGCAAGATCAGATCAATTTGCGCGTCGAGACGGCTTCGCGGATTGTCCCGCCCTTCGTCACTAATCGGCATGACCGGCCCCATTTCATGCGTGATTGGTTTCGGAAAACTGTTTAGCATCATTTGCATGACCTCGGGAGAGCCGGAGACGGAAAATATTCCGTTCGAGCCGGCCCAGCTCCTGCCGCTCGCTCTGTCCAGGCCTCGGGACGCTCTGCTCGCCGCGCGTTCCGTGCTGGCCGGGCGGCCCAGCGCGTACGACGCCTCACTGGCTCACCACGCGCTGGGGATCGTGCTGCGTGACCACGGGAACCTCCCGGGAGCGATCGCCGAGCTGAGGAAGGGAGTCAGGCTGGCCCAGGCGTCAGGCCGCCCCGAGCGCGAGGTTGACGTGCAGGCCACCCTCGGCGTCACGCTGGCGTGGACCGGCCGCACCCGGCAGGGGCTAGCGGTGCTGGACGAGGCGGTGCGGGCGTCGCGCGGCGGCCCCGCCGGCCGCGTGCTCATGCGGCGGGCCTCCGTGCTCAGGGATCTGGGTCGCTACCCGGAAGCACACGACGACCTGTGCCGCGCTCTGCCCTACCTCCGCCGGGCGGCCGACACGGTGTGGGAGGCACGCTCACTGATGCATCGAGCCGAGGTCTTTCTCGGGCTCGGGCTTCCGGGGCGGGCGGGCGCGGACTTCGCGCGGGCCGAGGAGCTGTTCGCGGCCACGGGGCAGGAACTCGAGTACGCGAAGGCCCGGCATAACCGGGGGCTGGCGGCGCTGATCCGCGGCGACCTTCCTGAGGCGCTTGGCTATTTTGACGAAGCAGGCCACCGCTACGACGCGCTGGGCGAAACCAACCCAGATCTCGCCATCGACCGCTGCTCGGCGCTGCTGGCCGCGGGGCTGGCCGGAGAAGCGGCCCGAGAGGCCGACGCCGCGCTCAGCCGGATGGCTCCGGGCGGCGGGATCGCGTTCAAGCGGGCGGAGCTGCTCTTCGCGGCGGCCACCGCCGCGCTGGCCGCCGGCGACACGGCCGCCGCGGAAGAGCGGGCCCGCCATGCGCATCGGCTGTTCCGGACGCAGGGGCGGGCGGTCTGGACAGCGCGCGCTGACCTCGTCCTCGCTCAGGCCAGGTATGCCGCAGGCGACCGTTCCACGAATCTGCTTCGCTGCACCGAGCGGGTCGCCGCCCGCCTGGAGGCGTCCCGGGCCGGCGAGGCGCCGCGGGCGCAGCTGCTGGCCGGCCGGGTCGCGCTCAGCCTGGGATGCATCACCAAAGCCGACCGGTACCTCGAGCGCGCCGGGAGGTCACGCCGCCGCAAGCCGCCGTTGACCCGCAGCGTGGCCTGGCTCGCCCGGGCGCTGCAGGCCGACGCGCGCGGCGACGCCCGAGCCACCCTCGCCGCCTGCGGGCGCGGGCTCGACGCCCTCGACGAGCACCAGAGCAGGCTCGGGGCCACCGAACTGCGTGCGTATGGCACGGCGCACGGCGCTGAGCTGGCCATGCTGGCCCAGCGCGATGCGCTCCGGCGCGGCGACGCGCCGGCTGTTGCTGTGGAGCGAGCGATGGCGGGCGACCACTCTCGCTTCCCGGAGTACCCCATCCGGGGATGACCCGGAGCTCGTGGCCGAGCTGTCAGCGCTGCGCGGTGTGACCCGGCTCCTCGAAACGATTGAGCTGGCCGGCCGCCGGCGGCACGCTCTCGAAGGTGAGCGGCGGCGACTGGAGACAGCGGTACAGGCCCGCACGCGCCGGTCACTGGGCCGCCGCACGCGGGAGACACGAGAGTTCGACCCCGGCGCGCTCTTCGACGAGCTCGGCCCGGCCCGGCTGATCGAGCTCGTCGAGGTGGACGGCGTGCTTCATGTGATCGTTGTCGCGGACCGGCGGGTGCGACTGCATGTGGCTGGCAGCATTCCCGAGCGCGAGGTCGAGATGAATCGCTTCATGCTGCGCCGCCTGGCGTACCGCCCCCGGCAGCCAGCCGACGAGCTGATGCTGGCCCAGGGGGGCGCCCGGCTGGAGGCCGCGCTGCTCGGTCCCGCCGCAGCGGAGCTGGGAGACGGTCCAGTCGTGGTCATTCCGCCCGGCCGGCTGCGGGCCGTGCCGTGGACGCTGATGCCATCGTTGCGTGACCGTATCGTGAGCGTGGCGCCGTCCGCGTCAACCTGGCTGCAGGCCCGCCGCGGAAAGCCTCCCGCCCACCGGCGGGTCGCCCTCGTCGTCGGGCCGGGGCTGGCGACCGGCGGCGCGGAGGTCGCGGCGCTGCACCTTCGCTATCCCGAAGCCGTGCTGCTCGGTCAGGGCCGGGCGACAGCCGAGCATGTGCTGAGCGCACTGGACGGCGCCTGGCTCGCGCACATCGCCGCCCACGGCACGTTTCGGGCTGACAATCCCCTGTTCTCGTCGTTGCAGCTCGACGACGGACCGCTCACCGTGCACGACTTCGAACGCCTGGACCGGGCACCGCACCGTCTGGTCCTGTCCAGCTGCGACTCGGCGGTAGCGGCCGCAGTGGGTTCCGACGAGCTGCTAGGCCTCGTGAGCAGCCTGGTGCCGCTCGGCGCGGCCGGAATCGTGGCCAGCATCGTGCCCGTCAACGACCTGGCCGCGGTGCCCCTCATGCTGGCCCTGCACGACGCCCTTCGAGGCGGCGCGGCATTGCCCGAGGCGCTGCTGACCGCGCGCCAGGCGGCCAGCGGCAACCCGCTGGCCGAAGCGACCGCGCATTCCTTTGTGGCCCTCGGCGCCTGACGCGGGTCGCTATCCGGTCGCCAGGGTGGACGTGGTCTCACGGTGGCGAGGATCATCGAGTTGCGCCACACTCTGCACCAGGGAAGCGTTGAGCCTGGTCAGGGCGGACCCGAGGCCGATCTGCTGGGCACCGTCCCAGTTGCTGACCAGTGCTTCGATCCAGCGCCGCCGGTCCCGCTCGACTTCGCGCATCGACTGACGGCCCTCGGGAGTCAGCACGATGGTCAACGAGCGTCCGTCGGCGGGGTTGGAGCAGCGTTCGGCGAATCCATGGCGTTCGAGGGCGGTGATCTGGCGGGTGACCGTCGAGGCATCGAGACGCAAGGCCAAGGCCAGAGCGTTCGTGCTGACCGGCCCTAGATCTTCGAGCATGCGCATGGCCAGGTAGCCGGCCCGGTCGACGCGCACGTAGAGCGAACTGCGCCGGGCGAAGGTCTCGAGGTGGCGGACGAGCTTCATCAGCTCCAGCTCAATGATCCCGATCGCGTCCACTTCGCCCGAATCATTGGGAATTATAGCGATTCCCCCGCTCTTACCATCCGTGTACAATTTAGCCAAACATCTGTATGATACACGCATCTTGGCTGGGGGCGGGATTCGATGGTTTTCGTGCTGGCCCTGGCCGCTTCGCTGGCCAACGCCCTGACGAGCGTGTTCCAGCGGATGGGGGTCGAGAACGCGCCCGCGGCCAGCACACTGAAGCTCAGCCTCCTCATGTACGCGCTGCGCCGGCGGATCTGGCTCCTCGGGTTCGCCCTCATGATCCTTTCCTTCGTGCTCCAGGCCGCCGCCTTGCACGCCGGCCGCCTCTCCCAGGTCCAGCCGATCCTCACCACCGAACTGGTTTTCCTCGTCGCGATCCTGGCGGTCTGGTTCGGATTTACCATCGGGCCACGCGAATGGCTCGGGTCGCTGGCCGTTACCGGTGGCCTGGCCGGATTCCTGTACTTCGCCCATCCCGAGTACGGCAACCTGTCCCCGCCGCTGTGGGAGTGGATGGTCACCGGCGGGGCATGCAGCGTCGCCATCGCCGTCGCCGTCGTGCTCGCACGACGCGCGCGCGGCTGGTGGTCGGCCGCTTTGTTCGGAGCCGGAGCGGCCATCAGCTTCGCCTTCACCTCGGCCTGCACCAAGGCGGTCTCGGACTTCGCGGCCACGGACTGGATCTCGCTGTACCGCCACTGGCAGACCTACGCCCTGGCCTTCTTCGGGGTCCTCGCCGTCTTCCTGGCTCAGAATGCCTTTCACGCGGGGCCGATCGCCGCTTCCCAGTCGACCCTCGTCCTGGTCGACCCCCTGGCCAGCATCCTGATCGGCGTGGGGCTCTTTGGCGACAACCTGCGGACCGGCGGCTCCTGGGGGCCCCTGGAGGCGCTGTCGCTCCTGGCCATGTTCGCCGGGGCGTTCTCCCTCGCCCATTCACCTCTGGTGGCCGGGATGAAGGGTGGCGGCGACCAGTACCACGAACGGCTCTCCCAGCGCTCCCGGCCGATCAGCGGGCTGCGTCAGAGCAATTAGCCAGGGGCGCACGCGGCGGTCAGCGACCGTCCTCGGCGGGCGGCTGGCCGCCATCGCGCTGCCCCTCCGGAGCCGGGCCAAGCGCGCTGGCCAGGTTGTCGTGTATCTCGATAAGCTGCTGCGCGCCGATGACGGAGAACACTCTCATGACCCCCGGCGAGCCGATGACAAGCCGCAGTTCGCAGCCGGCGGCGGTGGCTTTCCGGCCCGTGAGCATGACGGCTCTCACCCCGGCCGAGTCGCAGAATGCGGTCGAGGTCATGTTGACGACCAGGGCCGCGGGCCGCTGGCCGAGGGCCGCGAGCAGGCCCTCCTGCACCGCGGCACCGTTGGACATGTCAATCTCCTCAGGCATCGTGATGACGGCCAGACGCCCGTGCCACCGCACGGGCAAAAGCTCTGACTGCACGACCTATCACCCGCCTGAGCGAGACCGGAAAAGCCGGCGCCAGCCCGGGCCGGTGAGCCAGGAACTTTACCGCAACGATGGGCGCCGGTGAGCATCTTATCCAGGTCAAGTACCGCGGGCAGAGTACAATTTCGCTGCGGACGGATAGCTGACGCGGCCGATGTGAATGCCCGCGAGCCTCGGCAGGCCGGACCCACGATGCTGAAGGATGCGGGATGAGCGTGCTGCTGGAGCCGGTAACGCACGACACCGGCGGGTACCGCCACGAGGCTTTCCTGTACTCCGGCACGGCCGAGTTCCTGGCCGGGACGACGTCGTTCATAGGCCGGGCCATCGATGCCGATGACCCGGTACTCATCCTGCTGAGCGCTCCGAAGATCGGCCTGCTGCGCCGCGAGCTAGGGGCGGCGGCCCGGAACGTGAGCTTCGCCGACATGACCGATATCGGCGCCAATCCGGCCCGAATCATCGCCGCATGGTGGCGGTTTGCCAATGTCCATGGCGGGACCGCCCGGCTATGCGGGATCGGCGAACCGCTATTTCCCGGGCGTTCCGCGGCGGAGATCGCCGAATGCCAGCTCTATGAGGCGCTCCTGAACGTCGCCTTCGACGCTTCGACGCCGCTGCGGCTGCTGTGTCCCTACGATCTGGACACGCTGGCCCCTGAGGTGATCGAAGAAGCCCAGCACTCTCATCCGTTCCTCGCCCAGGGCGGCGAACGGCGGCCTAACGCCACCTTCCGGCCCATCGACCTCACCGAACCGTACGCCCAGCCGTTGCCGGCCCGGCCGGACGACGCGACCTGCATGTCCTTTGCGCCGGGTGGGCTCCGCCGGGTGCGGGCCTTCGTGGCGGCGGAGACCCGGCGCACGGGACTGGGCCAGCAGTCAGCTGCCTCGCTGGTGACGGCGGTCAACGAGATCGCGACCAACAGCCTGAAGCACGGCGGCGGGGACGGCGAACTCCGCGTCTGGACCGACGGCCATTCGCTCGTCTGTGAGGTGTCTGACCGCGGCCACCTCACCTCGCCGCTCGTCGGGCGGCTGCCCCCGGCTCCCGATGCCGGGGCCGGCCTGTGGGTGGCCAACCAGTTCTGCGATCTGGTTCAGATCTACTCCACGGCCGAGGGCACCACCGTGCGTGTCCACCAGAAACTATGACGCCTCCGGCCATCCCCCGGTGGAAGTGCGCGGGTTTCCAGGAGCGGTATCAGCCCAGGTGCCGGGTGAAAAACCGCAGCGCGCTGTCCAGCTCGAAGACCGGGAGGTCCCCGTGCTTGCCGGTGTTGGCGTGCAGCGTCTAACACGTACCACAGCAGTCACTGGGGTCCCAGAATCCATCGAGTCTCGGGCACTAAGCCCCGTCGCCAACGGCACCGGTGCGCCATTGGTGTCGTCCCCACGACACCAAAAGCGCTTTTGGTGTCGTTGCAGGTGCTGTACCTGCTGCCCAGCCAGCCGTCACCGCCCACACATCAGCGTCCACGACCGGATGCTGCCAACAGGCCTGGCCGGACTCACCGGACCGAACCCAGCACGACCGCGCACAGCCGCCCGCACCCCACCAGGCCGCGATCGGCGAACCGGCCCAGCACGCAGGCATAGCCGCCCGACCACCCGGAACACACCCAGCCCGCAGCCCCGCACGATCAGCAAACTCGACCCGATCTCGCCGGCTCCGCCGCCCCAGCTCACCTAGCGGCGGCCGAGTGTGGCGCGGATCATTCCCGCGAGGCCGGCGGGAAAGACAACCTCCGCCGTCGTGTCCAGTTCTGAAAGCGTCCACCATCGCCATGCGGCTATGCCATCAGAAGCGTGCATCGCGGCCACGTCTCCCAGCTCACGCTGGGCCCGGTCGGTTCGCGCCAGGAACAGACGTTCGTACTGGCGCACGACCCGGCCACCGTGCTCCATGGTCCGCACGTGCCGGTGAACCTCACCCAGCACGGTGACATCCCCCCAGCCGGTCTCCTCGGCCAGCTCACGGCGCGCAGCTGCCGTATAGGACTCGCCCGGGTTCAGCCCGCCGCCGGGAGTGGCCCAGTGCCGCCCCTCCGGGGAATCGTTGTCGTATCGCAGCAGCAGGACACGCTCACCGGGATCGAGCACGATGACCCGCCCCGCGCGCCGCAGCCGCGGCCCAGCCGCCGGCCCGGGCCCGGAGTCAGCCAGGTCCTCGTATGGGTCCATGCTCTTCATTGTGCCGGGCGACCCTCACGTGACCCTCGAGTGTCGGCACTGGGCGGTAGCGTCCGTGGCATGAACCGGACCGATCGGCTCTACGCCCTGGTCGAGGAGTTGCGGGCGGCCGCCCCGCGTCCGCGTTCGGCGCGGCAGCTGGCCGAGCGCTATGAGGTCAGCACGCGGACGGTCGAGCGGGACATCCTGGCGCTGCAGGAATCCGGCGTCCCGGTATACGCGGAGACCGGGCGGCGCGGAGGCTACGTCATCGACAAGACGGTGACGCTCCCGCCGCTGAACTTCACGGCGGCCGAGATGGTCGCGATAGCGGTGTCGCTGGCCCGGGATGAGGTGACGCCGTTCGCGGCCGCGGCGCGCAGTGCGCTGCGGAAGGTGCTGGCTGCCTCCTCGGCCGCGCATGCGGCGGAGGCCGGGGAGCTCATGAACCGGATCCGGCTGGTCGCGGCCGGCGGGGCGGAAAGCCCCGGCGCTGCCCGACGGCATACCGCCGACCGTCCCGGGCCAGCGGTGGGGGCGGCCGCGGCGGCACCGCCTCGCATCGGCCCGGCCAGGGCATCGGTCCCGCTGGCGATCCAGGAGGCGATCATCGCCCGCCATGTCCTCACCCTGGACTACCGCGACCGGCACGACCTCGTGACCGTCCGCGACGTTGAACCGGTGGCGTTCGTCGGCTCGCGCACGCAGTGGTACCTGATGGCCTGGTGCCGCCTGCGGCAGGGGACACGAGCCTTTCGCGTGGACCGGATCCGGGCCGCGGCCGATACCGGCGAGATGGCACCGGACCGCTCGTACTCAGACCTCGACGTGGATATCCCCGGCGCTCTCCTGCGCCGTCCCGATCTCGCGGTGTGACGCGGGAAAGCTGGCCCGAAACACCGACAGAGGGCTGTCGCCAAGGTCCGGCAGAGTTCCGTCACGACACGTTGCCCACTGAGACGAGGAACCCATGTCCGCTCCTGCCCAGAACACCGTCGCCTGGTTCGAGATCGGCGCCCCGGACGTCGAGGCGGCCAAGGCCTTTTACGGTCCGCTGTTCGGCTGGTCGTTCGCCCCGGACGGCGCGTACACGATGATCACCGCCCCCGGGGCGGCCGGCCTCTCCGGCGGCATCTTCGACACTGGCGGCAACATCCCGCCGTACGCCGTGTTTGTCGTCAGGGTGGCGGATGTCGCCGCGACCGCCGCCCAGACCGAGAAGCTCGGCGGCCAGGTCGTTGTCGCGCCGATAACGCTGGAGGACGGCATGACCGTCGCTTACCTCACCGACCCCAACGGCAGCATGTTCGCCCTGTTCAGCCCCAAGCCAGAGAGCTGAGCAGCGGTAATACGCCATCCTCAGCCAGACCCCACGCCGGCCGGATTGGCTTCACCGGCCAGGTACGTCCCGTGGCCCTGGCTCACCAACGGCCCCTCGAAAGTCAGCACCTCGTTGACCAGGCCGCCCGCCTGATTGCGGTAGTTGATCACGAGCGTGGCGACCCGAGGTACACGCCCACTACCTCGAAACGCAGATCGGGGATCCGCCGGAGACCCTCGCGCCAGTACTCCCCCAGTGCGGCCTTCCCGGCCGCGCTGGCCAGCGGCTAGTTACTCAGCGTATGGTAAATGCTACAACTAGTAATATTGAGGGATGATTCATATGGCCGGGACGATGGAGCGCAAGCGGGTCTCCGCGACGCGCGCCGGGCTGGCCTCGGCGACCGGGCCGCCAGAGCACGCCATCATCGAGCTGACTCGGACCGGCGTCGTGAGCAGCTTGAATCCGGCCGCGGAACTCCTCTACGGTTACCTGGCGGTCGAACTCGCCGGCCGCGGGGTGGACGTGCTCTGCCCGCCCGAGCGGCGAGCGGTGGAAGCAGAGATCCTGCGGCAGATCATCGCGGAAGCGCGGACAGAGCGGTACGAGGCAGACCGGGTCCGCAAGGACGGGACGGTGGTCACGGTCTCGCTGACCGCGGCACCGATCGTTGACCCGGCGGGCGCCCTCGTCGGCATAACGACGGTGTCGTGGCAGGTCAGCCGGGAGCGGGACCCAGAGGGCCAGGCTGAGGCGGGCAACGGCGCCGATTGGCGCGACGCCCGCGACGTCCTGGAGCGCCGCGAGGTGACGGCGGACACCGAGCGGCGCGACGCCCGGGACCTTCTGGAACAGCACGAGGTGACGGCGGACACCGAGCGGCGCGACGCCCGCGACGTCCTGGAACAAGACGAGGTCACCGCCGACACCGAGCGGCGCGACGCCCGCGACGTCCTGGAACAAGACGAGGTCACCGCCGACACCGAGCGGCGCGACGCCCGCGACGTCCTGGAACAAGACGAGGTCACCGCCGACACCGAGCGGCGCGACGCCCGCGACGTCCTGGAACAAGACGAGGTCACCGCCGACACCGAGCGGCGCGACGCCCGCGACGTCCTGGAACAAGACGAGGTCACCGCCGACACCGAGCGGCGCGACGCCCGCGACGTCCTGGAACAGCACGAGGTCACCGCCGACACCGAGCGGCGCGACGCCCGCGACGTCCTGGAACAGCACGAGGTCACCGCCGACACCGAGCGGCGCGATGCCCGCGATGCCCGGGAGCGGAAGGACCAATTGCAGGCGCAGCAGGCGCAGCGCCTGGAGAGCCTCGGCCAGCTGGCCGGCGGGGTCGCGCACGACTTCAACAATCTCCTGGCCGTGATCCTCAACTACGTGTCCTTCGTCTCCGAAGAACTCGCGGCCGCGGCCGGCCCGGACGCGGCCCAGCACCTGGAAACGGCCAGCGCCGACCTCGTGCAGGTCAAGCTGGCCGCCGAACGGGCGGCCCGGCTGACCCGCCAGCTGCTCGCGTTCGCCCGCCGGGAAGTGGTGCGGCCGCAGGTCCTCGACCTCGACAAGGTCATCACCGCAGTGGAGGAAATGCTGCGCCGGACCCTAGGTGAGCATGTCGAGCTGGTCACGTCGCTGGCCGGCGGCCTGTGGCCGGTCCTGGCCGATCCCGGTCAGGTGGAGCAGGTGCTCGTGAACCTCGCGGTCAATGCCCGCGATGCCATGCCCGCTGGCGGCACGCTGACCATCGATACGAGCAACATCATCGTGGATGCCGAAACCGTCGCGGGAGGATCGAAGGCGCGGCAGGGGCGAAACGTGCGGCTGCGGGTCAGCGACACCGGCACGGGAATGACCGCCGATGTTATCGAGCACGTGTTCGAGCCGTTCTTCACCACCAAGGCGGAGGGTGCTGGAACTGGGCTGGGCCTGGCCACCGTCTACGGGATCCTTTACCAGGCCGAGGGCCACATCCGGATCTACTCAGAGCCCGGCACCGGCACGACCTTCACGATCATGCTGCCGGTCACCGCGGAGGCCGCCGTTCCGGTGGCGAAAGCCAAGCCCTACCAGCACACGCCCACCGGGGAGACGGTCCTCGTGGTCGAGGACGAGCCAGCCTTGCGCGAGGTAACCAGGCGGATCTTGACCCGCAACGGCTACCAGGTGATCACCGCCGCGAACGGGCCTGACGCTCTCGCCATAGCGCGCGACCATACGGGCGAGATCCATCTGCTCGTGACCGATGTCGTCATGCCGCAGATGCTCGGCAAGGAAGTGGCGGAGAGAATGCGGGCCGTCAAGCCTGGCATCGAGGTGCTCTTTATGTCCGGCTACGCCCGGCCCGTCCTGGCCGCCCAGGGCCGGCTGGATCCGAGCGTGGCCCTCGTCGAGAAGCCGTTCTCCGAGGCTGACCTGATGGCCATGGCCGGACAGGTGCTCAACGGCCACTTCCATGGGCTCCGGACCAGCGGCGTCCCCGCCGACTAGGGACATGCCCTGGCGGGGGCTGTCGCCCGCGCTTTCACGGGGTCTGGAAGTGGTAGCCCTCGTCCAGAAGCCGGGGCAGGACGATGCGCAGCGCCGCCACCGTCTGGGCTCGGTTGCCGCCGCCGTCGTGCTCCAGGATGATCGATCCCGGCCTGGTGTGATACAGGATGTTGTCCACGATGCTGGTCACACCCGGCCGCGCCCAGTCGCGGGGGTCGACCGACCAGTCCAGCGGGAGCATTCTCATCTGCTCACATTGCGTGATCACGGCCGGCGACCAGGCCCCGTAGGGGGCACGGAACAGGGCCGGCTGCACGCCGGTCGCCGCGTGAATCGCCTCGCAGCCGCGGCCGAGTTCGCTGTGCACGCCCTGGGGCGACAGGCGGGCGAGGTCGGCGTGCGTCCATGTGTGATTGGCGATCCGGTGACCAGCCTCCGCGACCTTACGGGCCAAATGCGGGTAGCGGGCTACATTGACGCCGATCATGGAGAACGTGGCGGGCACCCGGTAAATGCGCAGCAGGCGCAGTATCTGCGGGGTGTACACGGGGTCAGGGCCGTCGTCGATGGTCAGCGCGATCGCCTTGTCGACGTCGTTGACGTAATACAGCGGCCGGCTGAGCGGATAGGACGGGCCGGGCGGAACCGGAGGGAGGGCCTGGGGCGGCCGCGGGGGGTGCGGGATGGGCGGCAACGGCATGCCGATGAGCGCGATGCCGCCGACCGCCACCAGCGCCCGGCGTCTCGTGACGAGGTCGGGAGGAGGAAGATCATCCATGGCTGCGCCCCCGGCGTGGTCTGTGGCCCCACAGCAGTATGGACGGATACGGCGCACTGTGTCGGCTATCCGCGCTATCCGGGTTATCGGGCCGCAAATGTTCACCGTTACGAAGTAGATCCGCGCCGGACCGGGCGGGCGGCACCCATTCCGGGCCTTTGTGTGCCTGACTCATCAGGGCTGGTAGGCCACAATGAGGCACGTGCATATCCTGGAAGCTGGCGTCCTGCTCACCGAACCCCTCGCGCCTTATGCGCTGGTTGACCGGACGCGAGCGGGGGGCGGGCCCTGGGTGATGGCGCACATGGTCGGTGGCCTGGACGGTTCCGCGGCCATCGGGGGCCGGGTTGGCGAGCTGTCGACCGCGCCCGACGCGGAACTGTTCATCCTGATGCGCGCGCTCGCCGACGTCGTGCTGGTCGGGGCCGAGACGGTACGCCGGGAGAGATACGGCATCGTCCGCCTGCCCCAGGAGCAGATCGCCGCCCGGCGCGCGGCCGGCCGGCCGGGCACGCCGCCGCTGGCCGTGGTGACACGCTCGCTGGACCTCGACTGGTCCGCTAGGGCCTTCGCCGACGCACCGCCGGAGAGCCGGACGCTGGTGATCACGTGTAAGGCCGCCGACGCCACGCGGCTCGAGCGCGCCCGGGGGGTGGCCGACGTCGTCATCGCCGGCCAGGACCGGGTGGATCCGGAACAGGCCGTGACGCGGCTGTCCGAGCTGGGTCACCACGTGGTGCTGTGCGAGGGCGGCCCCACCTGGCTGGGTGAGCTCGTCTCGGCCGGCCGTCTCGACGAGCTATGCCTCACCATCGCCCCGGTGATGGGCGGAGATCCCCTGCCGGTCTCGATCTCCCCGCCCGGCGCGCCGTTGCGGCACTTCGCCCTGCGTCATGTCATCCGCGACGGTGACACGCTGTTCCTTCGCTATGAACGAGGCCGTGATGACCGGTAACGCGTTCGCCACCATCATGTCGTCCCTGGATACCCCACTGATCGTGGTCACCACGGCCGAAGCCCAGGAACAGGCGGGCTGCCTGGTGGGGTTCCACAGCCAGTCCAGCATCGAGCCTGCCCGGTACTGCGTGTGGCTGTCCAAGGCGAACTACACCTACCGGGTGGCGCTGCGATCCACTCACCTGGCCATCCACTTTCTCACCTCGCTCGACCTCTCGCTGGCGGAACTATTCGGGACCCAGACCGGCGACCGCACCGACAAGTTCGCCGGCCTGCCGGTGAGTCCGGGACCCGGCGGCGCGCCGGTACTGCGGCAGTGCCCCAACTGGCTTGCCGTCCGGCGGACCACCCTGCTCGATGAGGGCGGGGACCATGTGTGTGTGGTTACTGAACCTGTCGCCGGGCACACCGGCGGGCCGTTCGAGCCGCTTCGGCTCTCTCACGCCGGCCACCTCGCGCCAGGACACGGCAGCAAGGAACGCCCCAATCCGCCCTCCGAGCGGGCCGCGCCGCAACCGTAGGCAACGCGGACGACGGCAGGGGGGGCCACGGGGCACTTTCGAGACCACGGGGCACGTTTGGGCACCCGGCTGACGGAAAGCAGTCAACCCTGATCACGTGGAAGGACCGTTGGCCGCCCCACGGAGGCCGCATCCAGACAAGGACGGGTCACGATGGCCAGCACCGCCGAGAACACCAGCGGGCAGAAACGCAGCGGGAGACGTCCCGAAGGGCCGCCGCACCCCCGCAAGGGGTCGCTGGGGCAGACGGTCAAGCGCACGATGACCGAGTTTTCCGAAGACAACCTCACCGACCGCGCCGCCGCGCTGACCTACTACGCGGTGCTTTCGATCTTTCCCGCGCTGGTGGCGATGATCGCCCTGGTCGGGTTGGTCGCCAACCCGCGCACGATCACCAGGGAACTGACCAAGCTCGTCAGCTCTATCGGGCCGGCCTCAGCGGCCCAGACGTTCAGGGAGCCGATCGCGAGCCTGGCCAAGGGCAGCAGCGCCACGGGCATCCTGCTGATCATCGGCGTCGCCGCGGCGCTGTGGACGGCTTCGGGCTACGTCGGGGCGTTCATGCGGGCTTCCAACACCATCTACGAGGTGGAAGAGGGCCGCTCGTTGGTCAAGCGGCGCCCTCTGCAGATGCTGGTGACCCTCGTCCTCGTGGTGCTTCTCGCCCTCGTTCTGGTGGCTATCGTCCTGACCGGGCCGATCGCCCGGGCGGTCGGATCGGCGGTCGGCCTGGGCGGCGCGGCGGTGACCGTCTGGGACTTCGCCAAATGGCCAGTCCTCCTCATCGTCGTCACCTTCATGATCGCTGTGCTCTATTACACCTCGCCGAACGCCAGGCTCAGGGGATTCAAATCGATCATTCCCGGCAGCCTGCTCGCCGTGGCCGTGTCGCTGCTGGCCTCGGCCGGGTTCGCGTTCTACGTCGCCAACTTTGGCTCCTACAACAAGACCTACGGGAGCCTGGGCGCAGTCATCGTCCTGCTCGTCTGGCTGTGGATTACCAACGTCGCGATCCTCCTCGGGGCCGAAGTCAACGCCGAGCGCGAGCGAAGCCGGGAACTCAGGGACGGAACTCCCGGCGCCGAACGCGAGCTTCAGCTCGAGGAGCGCTCAGCGCCCAAGCCGAAGAAACGGGCGCGCACCGCGTAGGTCCCAGCTCGGTCAGAACGGTCCGGACAGTTCGCCGAGGGCGTCGGTGAGCCGCAGGTTCTCCGTGTAGTCCACGGGGCAGGCGATGACCGACACGGTATCGGCGGCCAAGGCCTCGGTGAGGCTGGGCAGCAGGTCACCAGCCGACCGCACCTGGTAGCCCCGGGCCCCGAAGCTCTCGGCGTAGGCCACGAAGTCGGGGTTCGAGAAGCTGATGGCCACGTCGTGGCCGAGTTCCAGGTCCATCTTCCACTTGATCAGTCCGTAGGCGTCGTCCTGCCAGATCAGCACGGTCAGCGGGACGCGCTCCCGCGCGGCTGTCTCGATCTCCTGTGAGTTCATGAGAAACGCCCCGTCGCCCATCGCGGCCAGCACCCGGCGGCCGGGCGCGGCGAGCTTGGCCCCGATGGCCCCGGGGAGGGCGAAGGCCATGGTGGACAGCCCGTTCGAGACCAGGCAGGTGTTGGGCTCGTAGGTGGGATACAGCCGGGCCATCCACATCTTCACCGCGCCGGTGTCGGCCAGGACGATGTCGCGGCGCCCCAGCGCCGCCCTGATGTCGGCGACGATCCGCTGGGGCCGGACCGGGAAGCTGTCGTCCGTGCCGCCGCGCGCCAGCTCGCCGGCCAGCAGCTGGCGGATTTTCTGGCCGCTCGTACCCAGATCGAACCGGCGGCTGGTGGCGGCGGCCAGGGCGTCCAGGGTCCGGCTGATGTCGGCCTGGACGCCGACTTCCACGTTGTACCGGGCGTCCACCTCGGCCGGGATGCGGCTGAGGTGCAGGATCGTCTTGTCGCCGTCCGGGTTGATCCGCGCCGGATCGAACTCCTGGAGCTCGTAGCCCACGCTGACGATCACGTCCGCCTCGTCGAAACCAAAGTTGACGTAGTCATGGCGCATGAACCCCACCGCGCCGAGGGCGTGCGGGTGGTCGTCAGGGAACACGCCCTTGCCGTGAAAGGTGGTGGCGACCGGCAGGCTGAGCTGCTCGGAGAAGCGCCCCAGGGCAGCCCCCGCGCCCGCCCGCGCCGCTCCGTGCCCGGCCAGGACGATGGGCCGCCGGGCCCCATTGAGCACCGCCGCGGCCCGCTCGATCTGCGACGCCGAGGGCTCGTCCGGCCGCGGGACATTGAGGTCGAGGGGGGTCAGCCCGTCCGGCGCGGGCATGGCCTCGATGTCCTCGGGCACGGCCAGGTACACGGCGCCGGGGCGTTCGGTCTGCGCCAGCTTGAACGCCTTGCGGACCATCTCGGGGACCGCCTCTGGGGTAAGGACCAGGTCCGCCCACTTGGTCACCGGGGAGAACATCGACACCAGGTCGATGCTCTGGTGCGACTCCTTGTAGATCCGGTTCAGCCCGACCTGGGCCGAGAAGGCCACCACCGGCGTGCTGTTGGTGGTGGCGTCGGCCGTCCCGAGGAGGAGATTGATGGCACCCGGGCCGAGGGTCGCCGAGCAGACGCCGGCCCGGCCGGTCAGCCGGCCGAAGATTTCAGCCATGAACGACGCCGCCTGCTCGTGGCGGACCAGGACGTACCGGATGGACGACCGGGCCAGGGCGTCGGTGAAGTGAATGTTCTCCTCGCCGGGGATGCCGAACACGCACGTGACGCCCTCATGCTCCAGGCAACGGACGAGCAGGTCCGCGATGCGCCGCTGATCCACAGGCACACCGGGAGCGTACCGGAACCTCCGGCGCAGGCGTCCGCAGGCAGAGGCCGTCCATGGCTCGCACCAGCTCCGGGCGATCGCCTGGCGGGCGGGCGGATTTTCGCGGCGCGCCACATGGAGCATTTGACCGGGTTGTCCTACACTCGTCGCCCATGAATAGAAACTCAGGCATCGGTCTTATGTCATTCGGAATCGTGCTGGTGGTCATTGGAGCCATCCTGAGGCTCGCCGTCAAGGTGCACAGTTCCGGATTCAACGTCCACAAGGTCGGCGATGCGCTGCTTCTCGTCGGGGTCATTCTCGTCGTCGTGAGCCTGGCCGTCATCGCGAGGGGGTCGAGGAGCCGGGGCACGACCCGGACCGAAGCCCGCTAAATCCCCCCAGGTCAGCAGCGGACGCACCGCCACGCGGCCGAGCGGGAGCAAAAGCTGGCGATCGTTTTGGAATGATCGTTAATTTGACCTTTACCGAGCGGGTGCTACGTTCCCCCAGCCCGCCGGGGACGGAAGGGCGGCCAGCAGCGCCCGGGTCCAGTCGCGGTAACCGGCCTGGCTGGGATGAAAAGAATCGGACGCGAACTTCCCGGTCCAGGGCGGCAGGAAGTGGGCGGACACCTCGGCGACCGGCAGGCCGCGCGCCCGGGCCGCCTCGTGCAAGGTCCGGTTGATCCGCCTGACGTAGGGCACGCTGACCCGGCTGATGACCCCCCAGAGCCCGGTCGGCAACGGCAGGTCGAGGATGACCGTCTCCTCGGGAAGGGCGCCGACCAGGGCGCGCAGATCGTCGAACAGCCTCGACGGCGTGGTGTACAGGATGTCGTTGACACCGATCCCGCAGGTCACGAGGTCGGGCGCGGTCGGCAGCCGGGGCAGCTGGTCCAGCCGCACGTCACGGATCAGCGCGCCGGACGTGGACAGGTTGAGCACGCGCCACCGCTGCCCGGTCCGCCGCCGCAGTTCGGCCAGGACCTGGCCGACGTACCCGCCGTCCGGGCTGGACGCACCGAGCCCCTGGGCGGTGGAGTCGCCGAGCACCACCCAGAGTGGCCCGGTCTCGGTGAGAATCCGGGAGTTGTGCACCTGCCAGTGACTCGCGAAAGCGGCGCAGTCCCCACGCATGGCGGCGACACCATCGGTCCACCGCCCGAGCGGCCCGGCACGCAGTCCCGACCGGTCCGCGACTTGGGTGCGGGTCACGTACGAGGCCGCGTTCGCGAGGATCTCGACCGGCGATCGGCGCCCAGCGCCGCCGCCCCCCGATAGCGCCAGCATCCAGGCGGGACGTGACACAGCGGGTGTTCGGTGCATGCCAGCTCCCCCGGTAACCCGGCTGATCGTTGACGCGAGATGAACAAAGATAGGCAAATGGATCGACACAAGTCAACGTGGCGGTGTACGCACCAGCCGCCGGGATGCCATCGGGACGGGGCATAGTTCGCCGGGCGGCCCGCACGACGAGCCGTTTGACCATCCGAAGCCGGCCCGGCACGATCACCCTTGAGGGCCCGCCGCGGCATCGCGAAGCCGATTCGCGTATCCGCGGCGCGCTGACCAGGCGCGCAGGCTGGAACTGGCGGCCCGGAGGGAGCTGATCGGGCGTGAGCATTCTGGGCACCCGGGTCCTGCGGACGGAGGATCCGGGCTTCCTGACGACCGGCGGCGTCTATACCGACGACGTCGTGGACGAGCGGCTGGCCGGTGCCTGTCATGTGTTCTTCGTCCGGTCCCCGATCGCGCACGCGCGGATCCGCTCCGTGGATGTCAGCGCCGCGCTGCGGGCGCCCGGCGTCGTCGCCGCGTTCACCGGAGCCGACCTGGCCGATCTCCCGCTGCTGGCCCCGCCGATGCCCGGCATGATCGACGAGCGGATGGCCGAGCCGCCCCTGGCCCGCGACGTGGTCCGCTTCGTCGGTGAGCCGGTGGCCGTGGTCGTCACCGAGGACCCGTATCAGGGCGAGGACGCTGCCGAGCTGGTCGACGTCGACTACGACCCCTGCCACGCCGTGCTGGACCTGGCCGGCGCCGCCGACGGCGAGCCGGCGTGCTGTTCCCCGAGGCCGGGCACCAACGTCGCCGCCACCTTCGGCGATGCGGCCGGGCTCAAGGCGGATCTGTTCGAAGGCTGCGATGTGGTCGTCAGCCGCACCATCGTCAACCAGCGGGTCGCGCCCGCGCCGATGGAGACCCGCGCGGCGGCCGCGGTCTGGGGCGAGGACGGCCGGCTGACGGCGTGGATCCCGAACCAGGGCGCGCAGGGGACGCGCGGGGCCCTGGCGCGGCTTGCTGGGCATCGATCCGGCCGCGCATCCGGATCATCACCCCGGACGTGGGCGGCGCGTTCGGCGCGAAGTTCGGTGCTGACCCGGAGCACGCGGTGGTGTGCTGGGTGGCTCGGCGGCTGGGCCGCCCGGCGCGCTGGGCCGAGACCCGCTACGAGAACCTGGTCGCGATGACGCACGGCCGCGCGCAGCGCCAGACGGTCACGATAGGCGGCGGCCGGGACGGGACCGTGCGCGGCCTACCGGCTGGAGATCCTGCAGGACGCCGGGGCCTACCCGAGGTTCGGCGCGTTCCTGCCGGCGCTGACCATCCTGATGGCGCCCGGCCCGTACGCCATCGCCGCGGGCCGAGGCGGTCGGCGAAGACGGTGGTGACCAACACCACGCCGGTCGGCGCCTACCGCGGCGCGGGGCGCCCGGAGGCCACGGCCGCAGTGGAGCGGGCCATCGACCTGTTCGCCGCCGAGATCGGCATGGACCCGGCCGAGGTGCGCCGCAGGAACCTGCTCGCCCACGTTCGCCGAGCCGCATACGACCGCGTTCGGGGCGCGTGTACGACACCGGCGATTACGTGGCGGCGCTGGAGAAGGTGCTGGCCGCGGCCGGCTACCAGGACCTGCGCGGACGAGCAGGCGAGACGTCGAGCGGCGCGGCGACGTGGTCCAGCTCGGCATCGGCCTGGCCTGCTACGTGGAGATCACCGGCGCGGGCGATGGAGGCGGGCGGGCCGCGCGAGAACGCCACGGTCGAGGTCCACCCCGACGGCACGCGCCACGATCCTGACCGGCACCTCCCCGCACGGGCAGGGCCACGCCACCGTGTGGGCCATGCTGGCCAGCGACGAGCTCGGCATCCCGGTCGACAAGATCACCGTGAAGTGGGGCGACACCGACCTGATCCCGGAGGGCGGCGGCACCGGCGGCTCGCGCAGCCTGCAGCAGGGCGGCGCGGCCGTGCGGCAGGCATCGCGGGAGCTGGTCGAGGTGGCCCGGCAGCGGGCGGCCGAGCCGAGCTGGAGGCCAGCCCGGCCGACCTGGTCTTCGACGCTGGGCGCAGCGCGTTCGCGGTGGCCGGTGACCCGGAGGCGGCGGTGCCGCTGGCCCAGCTGGCCCAGGAGGAGCGGCTCGTCGTGCGCACCGTGTTCATCGCGCCCGGCCCGACGTTCCCGTTCGGCGCGCACGTGGCCGTCGTCGAGGTGGACACCGAGACCGGCAAGGTGGTGCTGCGCCGGATGGTGACGGTCGACGACGCCGGCACCGTGGTCAACCCGCTGCTGGCCGAGGGCCAGCGGCACGGCGGCATCGCCCAGGGCGCGGCGCAGGCGCTCCTGGAGGAGGTCGTCTACGACGCCGACGGCAACCCGCTGACCGCGACCTTCGCCGACTACCCGTTCCTGTCGGCGACCGAGGTGCCCGAGCTTCGAGCTGGCCGACATGGCGACGCCCGACCACCTACAACCCGCTCGGGGCCAAGGGGATCGGCGAGGCCGGCACGATCGGCGCGACCCCGGCGGTGCAGAACGCGGTCGTCGACGCGGTCGCCCACCTCGGCGTCCGGCACATCGACATGCCCACCTCCCCGCAGCGGGTCTGGCAGGCGCGATGCGAGGCCGCTCGAGACGTCCGAGGGAGCGCGTAGATGCAGGTCCAGATCACGGTCAACGGCAGGCCCGGACCGACGAGGTGGAGCCGCGGCTGCTGCTCGTGCACTACCTGCGGGAGCGCTGCGGGCTGCGGGCCGCCAACGTCGGCTGCGACACGACCTCCTGCGGCGCCTGCACCGTGCTGCTGGACGGCGAGTCGGTGAAGTCGTGCACGGTGCTGGCCGTGCAGGCGGCGGGCCAGGAGGTCACGACCGCTGAGGGCCTCGGCCGACGCGGCGAGCTGCATCCGGTGCAGGCCGGCGTTCCGGCCGGAACACGGCCTGCAGTGCGGCTTCTGCACGCCGGGCATGGTGATGGCGGCCGTCGGCCTGCTGGCCGAGAACCCGCATCCCGACCGAGGCGGAGGTGCGGGAGGGCCTGGAGGGCAACTTCTGCCGCTGCACCGGCTACCACAACATCGTCCGCGCGGTGCTGGCCGCCGCCGACGCGATGGCCGCCGGCGAGGTCGGCCCCCGCGTGATCCCCGCGACCGCGTTCGAGTACGCGGCGGCCGACTCGCCCGGGCACGCTCTGGAACTGCTGGCCGAGTACGGAGACGACGCCAAGCTGCTGGCCGGCGGTCACTCGCTGCTGCCGATGATGAAGCTGCGGCTCGCCGCTCCCGTCGGTCCTGATCGACATCGGCCACGCTGCCCGAGCTGGCCTGCATCCGGGCCGACGGCGACGAGCTGGTGATCGGCGCGACCACCTGGCACGCCGACATCGCGGGCTCCGACGCTGGTCCGAGCCGAGGCTCCGCTGCTGGCGTACGCCGCGGCGCAGGTCGGCGATCCGCAGATCCGGCACCGCGGCACGATCGGCGGCTCGCTGGTCCACGCCGACCCGGCCGCGGACCTGCCGATGGCGCTGGTCGCGCTGGGCGGCTCGGTGGAGCTGCACGGGCCCGGCGGGCACGCAGGAGGTCGCCGCCGACGACTTCTTCACCGGATTCTTCGAGACCAGCCTGGAGCCCGGCGAGCTGCTCAGTCGAGGTGCGTGTGCCGCGCAGGCCGGGCGTCGGCTGGGGCTACCAGAAGTTCGTCCGGCGGGCCAACGACTGGGCCATCGTCGGGGTCGCGGCCATCGACGCGTGCCGGGGCGGCGGTCAGTCCCGGCCCGGCCTGCCGTAGCCGAAGAACGCGCGGCGCTTGATGAGCGCGGCGACTTCGGGGGGGACCATGTCCTCCCAGGAGTCGTCGTCCGCGGCTATCCGCCGCAGCACGTCACGGCTGAAGATCGGCAGAAACTCAGGCCGGTAGTTGTCGAGGTGACGAAACTGCCCCGCCCGGCGAGGTAGTCGTACAGCGGCTGCAGCTCGGGCCGGACCTTGATGTCGTCCACGGTCTTCAGCTCGTCGTCCGGCGACGGCTGGAGCGGGTAGACGTACAGCTTCAGCTCGTTCTTGAACAGGCGCCCGAAGCTTTCCAGGATCCCGCCGGGCAGCTGCGCGTGGTTCTTCTCGTCGAACAGGTCGATCAGGCTCGGCACCCCCATCACGATGCCGATCCGCTCGCTCGTCCGCTCGGCGATGTAGGCGGCCAGGCGGTAGTAGTCGAAGTAGTCGCTGATCAGCACCGTCATGCCGCAGGCGGCGAGCAGTTCCGCGCGGGCCAGGAAGTCCCGCCGGTCCACGTCGGCGCTCCGCCCGCGAGCAGGTTGCGCATGGTGATCTCGGTGAGGGCCAGTACCGGCTTGCCCGCGACCGCCGGGTCGGCGGCGAACTTGGCCCTGGCCGTCTCGAGCATGTCGAGGTTCACGTGCGTCGGCGGCCGGAAACTGCCCCGCTCCACCAGGATCGCCTTCTTGCGCAGCACCTCGCTCGGCTGCAGGACCTCACGGTCGGGGCCGAACATCGCCACGCCGCTCAGCCCGAGCTGGACGAGCTTGAGCGCCATCAGCCGGTTGTCCACGCCGCGGAACTCGATGCCGCGGAACTGGATCATGTCGATCTCGATGCGGCCAGTGGTCAGCCGGTCGAGCAGGCTCTCGATCAGCCGGTCCGGCTCGTGGTGCTCGAAAAACGCCCCGTACAGCAGGTTCACCCCGACGATCCCGAGCGCCTCCTGCTGGGCAAAGGCCTCGACGTCGAGCATCCGGACGTGCATCACGATCTGGCTCGGCTCGTCGAGCGGCTGGGCCTGGAACTTCACGCCCATCCAGCCGTGGCACTCGTTGCCGCCCCGGAAGCTGCGCGCCACGACCGTGTCGGCGAACGCGAAGAACGAGGTGCCGTCGCCGCGCTCATCGCCCAGCCGGTCCACGTTGAGCTGGAATTCCTTGTCGAGCATGCCTTGCAGCCGCCCGGCCGACACGTACCTGTCCGCCTTGCCGTAGACGGCATCACTGACCGCCATGTCGTAGGCGGAGATTGATTTCGCGATGGTGCCCGCGGCGCCGCCCACCCGGAAGAACCAGCGCACGACCTCCTGGCCCGCCCCGATCTCCGCGATCGTGCCGTACCAGCGCGGATCGAGATTGATGCGCAGGGCTTTCTGATGGGTGTCGGATTCATGAGCGCCGACGATGAGGTCGGTCATCCGTCCCCCTGCCTGCTCACCCGGCCCACTGCCGCCGCCTGCCGCCCCCGTCCAGGGCGGCGGTCCGGCACCAGCTTCCGACGCCGAAATTGTACTGATTCCAGCGCGGCCGGCGCCAGCCTATGCGGCCAGGGCGTCCGGCGCGTCCCAGCTCAAGCGGTCAGCGTCACCGTCACCGCCCGCCGCCACGGCGCCGGGCACCCGGGTGAGCACCGAGGCGGCGGGCCCTCCTGGGCCGCCCGGTCAGGCTGCCCGGCGCCGGGTCAGCGGGCGGCCCGCCCAGTCCATGTCTTGCCAGTACGTGGCCGACGTTCTAAGATGACGATATATCGTGATCGTATCGCGAGTAATTCCGCCTGGGGAGCGCAGGATGCCAGCAGCAGGTTCAGCGGCCGGGGACTTCAATCCTGGCCTCTTCGATGTCTTCAATTGTATGAACGACCTGTTCAGCCGGGTCCGGGTCGCGGTCCGCACAATGTCCGGCGGGCGTGGCCCGGGCTGGCGCGGCGGACCGTGGGAGAAAGGCTCCGGACGGCCGAAAGGCCGGGGCGAGTGGGCCGGTGCCTTCGGCGGTCAGTGGGGCGGTGGGTGGCCCGGCCCACCCGGCCCGCCCGCGGGCCGAAGGCCGGTCGCGGCGATGTGCGCGCCGCGATCCTGGCGTTGTTGCAGGAGGGCCCGCGCAATGGGTACCAGATCATGTCCGAGATCGAAGAGCGCAGCGGCGGCGCCTGGCGGCCCAGCCCCGGCGCGGTCTACCCGGCGCTGCAGCAGCTCGCCGACGAGGGCCTGATCGAAGGTGAGGAGGCCGGCGGCCGGCGCACGCTCAGCCTCACCAAGGCCGGCCGCCGTTACGTCGAGGAAAACCCCGAGATGGCCCGCGCGGCGTGGGAGTCGATGGCCGGCGAGCCCACGGAGGTGCCCGGCCTGTTCGTCCAGGCCGCACGGCTGGGTGGCAGCATCGTGCAGATGGCCCACGCCGGGACACCCGAGCAGATCCACGCCGCCGAACAGCTACTGGAACAGACCCGGCGCGGGATGTATCAGATCCTGGCCGACGGCGCCGACGGCGCCGACGGCGAGCAGGATTGACAGCAGAAGGCGAGGACAAGCACATGGACGATCGCATCCGCGTTTCAGACGCCGACCGGGAGCGTATCGCCGCCCGGCTGCGCGAGCACTTCGCTGAGGGCCGGCTCACGCACGACGAGCTGGACGAGCGAGTCTCGGCCACACTGAACGCGAAAACCTTCGGTGATCTGCGCCGGGTCATGACCGACCTTCCCGAGCCCGCCCCCGTGGCGCCAGGAGTGGATCAGCACCCAGGCGGGCCGCGCCGCCCTGGGCCGTCCGCCGCCGCGGTCCCCGGATACTGCCGCTGATGGTGTTCGTGCTGCTTGCGGCGCTGCTGATACCCGGCAGCGGCTGGCTGCTGTTCGCGTTCATCAAGGTAATCCTGGTGTTCTGGCTGGTGGCCTGCCTGGCTGGGATCCTCTTCGCCGGCCGGTTCCACCGGCGGATGCGCCGCGACCGGCGGTCCGGGTACACCTCGCACGGGCGGGGCGATCCGCGCTGGTGAGGGCCACAGCAGCGGCACCGCCGGGCTCCCGGCGTAGTCTGCGGCCGGGCCTGCGGCCGGATAGCCGCGAACTTCCCGCAGGCCGGGCCCTGCCGCACGTCATGCCCGCCGCGCCCGACGCTGCCCCGGCGGTTGCGCCCCGGACCCGCCGGCCGTCAGCGAGCCTTTCCCACAAGTCACACGGCGGGCCCGGCCGTGTCCGGGCCAGGAGTGCTTCGGAGGAAGGGGACTTCTACACGCATGTAGACGTTATATGCGGGAAGTCTGCGGGGAACGCCGTGGTCCTGACCTCGGCGCGAGAAGTCCCACAACGACGAGTCCCGCAACAGGAGGCGAGCGAAACTCGTGCAGCATCTGATCGCCACCTACGGGTACCTGGCTGTGTTCCTGCTGATGATGGCGGAATCAGCGTGTATCCCGGTCCCCTCCGAACTGATCATGACCTTCGCCGGCGCGGTCGCGGCCGGGGCCATCCCCGGGACCCGGCTCAACCTGATCGCCGTCATCATCGCCGGGGTGGCCGGCAACGTCGCCGGCAGCTACATCGCCTGGGCGGCCGGGCCGCTACGGCGGCCAGCCCGCGCTGCGCCGCTGGGGCCGCCGGATCTGGCTCAGCGACCACGAACTCGACCGCGCCAGCACCTGGTTCGCCCGCTACGGCACCCGGGCCGTCCTGATCGGCCGGGTCCTGCCGGTCGTGCGGACCTTCATCTCACTGCCCGCCGGGATCGCCGGCATGGCCCCCCTGCGGTTCGGGATCTACACCACCATCGGCTGCATCCCCTGGACCGCCGCACTGGCCTGCGCTGGCTACGCCGTCGGCGCCAACTGGCAATCGGTCGCCAACGGCTTCCACACCCCCACCTACATCATCGCCGCCATCATCGTGACCGCCCTGGCCATCGCCCTGTGGCGGTACGCCCGGCGGCGCAAAACCGACCTCCACAAAACCGAACTCCGCAAAACCGAACTCAGCGCCCCAGAAGAACAGCACCCCGACACCGCCGACCAATCACCACACGCGGGCACTCCCCGCTGAGAACACGGGCGAAGGCGGCGCGCCCGACCGCCCGACCGGCCGCTCGACCGGCCGACCGGCCGACCGGGACGGCGACGCGCGGCGACGGCCCAGCTGTGTTTCGCTGCGGCGGGGGGCGCGACAGCGGCGCGGCCCCGTCGCCGGCGAAGATGGCCTGGTCCTCTCATACATGAGCAAGCACGAGGTATCGCCGCGGGGTGCGCCTGGGACCCGGGCTAAGGCCTGGGCGGAGGAGGTCTGGTGACCAGCCCGGCAGCCCGCGCGAGCGCCCTGCGCATGCACCGCTGGAATGACCTCGCCGTCGTCGGCGTGGCGGTGGCCGCGCTAGCCTCGGGATTCGGCCAGTTCGGGGTGGTGGCCGCCCTGGGCGACGTGGCCAAGTCGTTCGGTCACGTCGTCCACGGCAACACGGTCGCCGACCAGGCCGGATTGTCGGGCACCCGGCTCGGCGCCGGACTGGCGATCATCCGCCTGGCCTCGCTGGGGGGTCTCCCGCTGGCCGGGATGGCCGACCGGTTCGGCCGCCGCAAAACGCTGCTCTTCACCTGCGGGATCGGTCTCGCGGCGACCGTGGCCTCGGCGGCCAGCCCCAGCTACTGGTGGTTCGTCGTCATTTTCGCCCTCGGCCGGCCGTTCCTCAGTGCCACGAACGCGGTCGCACAGGTGAACGCCGCCGAGCAGACAGGCGCGCAGGACCGGGCGAAGGCGGTCGCGCTGGTGGCGGCCGGTTACTCGGCCGGCGCAGGCGCGACCGTGGTCCTGCACGGCCTGGCCGGCGGTGCGCTCGGATTCCGCGGCCTGTTCCTGCTGGCGCTGGTGCCTATGGCGCTGCTGCCCCTGGCGTGGCGGTGGGTGGGCGAGCCAGGCCGATTCGCCGTCGCCGCGGTGGCCGCCGACCGCCCCCTTCCCGTCCTCGGTGCGATGTCGGCCCCCTACCGTTCGCGCCTGCTCGCCGTCTCAGGCCTGGCCTTCGCGATCGCGGTGATCACCGGGCCGTCCAATAGCTTCGTGTTCATCTACGCCCAGAACGTGCTCCACCTCTCGGGCATCGTCACCGTGGCCATGGTGGTGGTGGGCGGCTGCGCCGGGCTGGCTGGCCTGCTGCTGGGGCGCTGGCTCGCCGATCACGTCGGCCGGCGGCCAGCGTGTGCCGGCGCCATGGCGGCCATCGCGGTCACCGGGGTGCTCACCTACAGCGGCTCGCTGCCCGGGCTGTTCACCGGCTACGTCCTGGGACTGCTCGCCGCCGCCGCCATCGCGCCCGCCGCCGGCGCACTCGCCAACGAGTTGTTTCCCACCCCGGTGCGCGCGTCGGTGGCCGGCTGGATCGTAGCCGCGAGCGTGCTCGGCGCGGTCAGCGGGCTGCTGGCGTTCGGCGCGGTGGCCGACCTCGGGAACCGCTTCGGCGTGGCCGCACTGGTCGTGTTCCTGCCAGCCCTGCTGGGCCTGGCGCTCTTTCTGGTCCTGCCGGAGACCCGAGGGCGTGAGCCCGAGGACCTGTGGCCGACGGTGCCCTGAGCCTTCCGCAGCCGGCGGAGGGGACGGCCGCCGTTATCACTTCATTCCAAAAACCGTGAACTCACGGCGGAGGCCAGGCACGTGAATGAAGGAGGCGGAAAATCTTCCGCCAATGTGCGTGAAACGGGGAGGGGAGACAGATGATCTGTTCTCTGTGCGGTACCGATGTCGTCGAGGGCGTGGCCGTGTGCCCGCGGTGCGGCGCGCGGATGCCGGCGGGCGTGGTCGGGGGCGCCGCGGCGCCAGGCGGGGCGGCGCCGGGCGCCGCGGCGGAGGCGGCGGCCCCGCACCCAGCGCTGGCCGCGCAGGCATTCAGCTTTGACGCCGGGAGGTGGACGCGGGCCGACCGGATCGCCGGTACGGCCACGCTCGTGCTCCTCATCTCGCTGTTCCTGCCGTGGTTCTCGGTCAGCGCGGGCTTCGGCAACTTCACGTCCAGTGCGTCGGTGGACGCGCTGACCGCGCACGGGTACCTCTACCTCGTGCTGCTCCTGGCCCTGGGGATGGTCGGTTACCTGGTGGCCCGCGCGGGCTTCAGGGACATGCCGGAACTGCCGGTCAACCATGATCAGCTGCTGGCGGCGGGAGCAGCCATCAACCTCCTTCTGGTTCTCATCGCCGTCGTCCTCAAGCCGGGCGGCGGTTCGTCGCTGGTGAAGGTGAGCTGGAGCTTCGGCGCTTTCGTGGGGCTCGTCGCCGCCATCGTGGCGTTCGTGCCGCTGGCCGGTTCCGCCCTCCGGGCCGGTTCCGCTCTCCGGGCCCGCTCCGGCCGCCGCTGATATATCCCCGGCCGGGATCGGGGCCCAGGCCCGGCATAAAAAAAGACATCGCGGTGCGCCAGCCGTTTCGGCCCTATCTCAGCGAACGGCTGGCGTGGCCGCGCAAAGGCCGTCAGGCAATACCCGGACGGCTGGAACGATTCTCGTTTAATTTGGGCTCTTGTGAAGCACCATCGCCGGCTGGCCGCCGCCCTCGCCCTAGCGCTGGCCGCGTGTGGCTCCGGCACCCGCGCCGCCTACGGGCCGGGCCGGCGGCGCGCTGGGTCCAGTTCCGGCATCTGCCGGGAGTGGTGGATCTCGCGGGCCCGCAGGGCGATGGCTCGTTCACCGTGGCCGCCGCCGGGCGCCTGCTGCGCCTGAGCCGGGGCGGCGGGCTGCGGCCGTTCGCCCGGGGGCCGGGCGGTTACTCGACCGCGATCGGGCCTGAGCCGTACATCACGGCGGCCGGTGATGACCCCGTGGCCGGGACCCAGTGCTCGTTCCGCGTCGGCATGATCTTCGCTCTGCAGCCGGGAAGCCACCCGGGCATTATCCAGATCGGCGCGGACGGCCGGGCCAGGCGCTTCGTGAACCTGCCGGCCGCGCTGGCCCTGAGCGGGATCACGTACGACTCCACCGGGCGTTTCGGGCACAGGCTCCTCGTCACGGCCAGGACCCACGCCGGGCCGGCCGTACTGGCCATCGACTGCGCGGGCGGAGTCCGCGCGATCACCACGCATGCCCCGGCCGCAGAGGGGGGCATCACGGTGGCCCCCGTATCGTTCGGCCGCTACGGCGGGGACCTCGTCGCCCCCGATGAGACCTCCGGCCGGGTCTACGCCATCACGCCCAACGGCACCGTGGTCACGCTGGCGGTATCGGGTCGGCCGCACGGGGGCGACATTGGTGTCGAGAGCACCGGCTTCGTACCGCCCGGATTCGGCGCCAGCGGCTCCGCCTATCTCGCCGACCGGTTCTCCAAGGGCAACAAGCACCCCGGCACGGACAGCATCCTGCGCCTGCCGGGCCCGGACTTGATCAAGGCGGGCGTCCGCCCCGGTGACCTGCTGGTCGCGACCGAGGGAAGCGCCCAGACCATTGTCGTGCGCTGCGGCAGTTCCTGCACGGTGAAATACATCGCGATCGGCCCCGCGATAACCCACGCCGAAGGGCACATCGTGTTCACTCTCCCGGCCCAGTAGCCCAGGAGGGCCGCCGGCGACACGAGCGGGGCCGTGGTTCACTCGTCCTCGGGGGACCTGATCCAGTCGAACGTGCGCTCGACCGCACGGCGCCAGTTGCCGTACTCCCGCTCGCGATGGCGTGGGTCCATGTTGGGGAGCCACTGCGCCGCGCGATGCCAGTTGTTCCGCAGCACTTCCAGGTCGGGCCAGTAGCCCACCGCCAGCCCGGCGGCGTAGGCGGCGCCCAGGGAGACGGTCTCGGCGACCATCGGCCGCACCACCGGGACATCCAGCACGTCGGCGATGAACTGCATGAGCAGGTTGTTGGCGGTCATCCCGCCGTCGACCTTCAGCGCCTTGAGCGCCAGGCCGGAGTCGGCGTTCATGGCGTCGACGACCTCCCTGGTCTGCCAGCCGGTCGCCTCCAGCACCGCGCGCGCCAGGTGACCCTTGGTGATGTAGGAGGTGAGGCCGGCGATGATGCCGCGGGCCTCGCTGCGCCAGTAGGGCGCGAACAGGCCGGAGAACGCCGGGACGATGTAACAGCCGCCGTTGTCGTCGACCGTGCGGGCCAGGGTCTCGATCTCCGCGCGCGGTGCTGATCAGGCCGAGCCGGTCGCGCAACCACTGCACGAGCGACCCGGTGACCGCGATCGATCCCTCCAGCGCGTAGACGGCGGGCTCGCCGCCGATCTGGTAGCCGACGGTAGAGAGCAGGCCGTGGGTCGAGCGGACCAGCTCGTTGCCGGTATTCAGCAGCAGGAAGCTGCCGGTTCCGTACGTGCATTTGGCCTCGCCGGGGGCGAAGCAGGTCTGGCCGAACAGGGCGGCCTGCTGGTCGCCGAGCGCGGCGGCGATCGGCACGCCGGGCAGCACGCCGCCGGCGCCGTGCCGTAGGTCTCGATCGACGGCCGGATCTCGCGGCAGCATCCGGCGCGGCACGCCGAAGAACGCGAGCAGCGCCTCGTCCCATCCAGCGTCGCGAGGTTCATCAGCAGGGTGCGGCTGGCGTTGGTGGCGTCGGTGACGTGCACGCCGCCGTCGGGGCCGCCGGTGAGGTTCCAGATCAGCCAGCTCTCCATCGTCCCGAACAGGACGTCGCCGCTCTCGGCGCGCTCGCGCAGCCCCGGGACGTGGTCGAGCAGCCAGCGGATGCGGGGCGCGGAGAAGTAGGTCGCCAGCGGCAGGCCGCAGCGCTCGTGCACGGTCCGCGCGTCGGGCCGCGCGCGACATCTCGTCGACCAGCGCGTCGGTGCGGGTGTCCTGCCAGACGATGGCGCGGCCGACCGGGTCGCCCGGTATGCCGGTCCCACACGACGGTGGTCTCCCGCTGGTTGGCGATGCCCAGCGCCGCCACCTGGTCGAGCGGTGATCCCGGCCTGGGCGAGCGCCTCGGGGGCGATCCGTTCCAGGTTGCGCCAGATCTCCACGGCATCGTGTTCGACCCAGCCCGGCTTGGGGAAATGCTGCTTGTGCTCGCGCTGGGCACCGACGACCATCCGGCCGTCATGGTCGAACAGGATGCAGCGGGTCGAGGTCGTGCCCTGGTCAACGGCCAGCACGAAGCGCTCGGTCATGCCCCCCCCTCGCGCGGTAGCAGTGCGTGACGCTCACCAGCGTGAGGCGCCGAGGTCGCGGGAGACCGCGCGCGCCGCGTCGCGCACGTGTGCGACCAGTGCCGGATTCGGTCGTCCCTTCGTGTCGCAGACCCGCTCGACCGCGCCGGACACCCCGATCGAGCCGACCAGCAGACCGCCGTAGCCACGGATCGGCGCCGCGACGCCGGCCTCGCCCGACCGTCAGTTCCTCGACCTCGTCGGCCCAGCCGGCGTCGCGGATGTGCGCGAGCGCGCGGGTGAGGGCATGCCGGGAAGTGATCGTCTTCCTGCTGAACGGCTCGAGCTCATCGTCGGCCAGCATGGCGGCGGCGTTCGCGTCGAAGGCGAGCAGGATCTTGCCCAGCGCGGTGGCGTGCAGCGGAAGCAGGGTCCCGACATCGAGGGTCTGGAGGGTGTCGTCGGGGCGGAACACGTGGTGGACCACGAGAGCGCGCCCGTCGAGGACGGTGGCGATGCGTACCGCCTCGCCGCTGCGCGCCGCGAGCGCGTCCGCCCAGTTGATGGCCCGGGACCGCAGTTCGTTCACGTCGAGGTAGCTAGTGCCGAGGTGGAGCAGGGCCGCACCGAGCTGATACTGCCGCTCGCCGCGTCCTGCTCGACGAAGCCGACGCGCTGCAGGGTCCGCAGGATCCCATGGGCGGTGCCGCGGGCCAGCCCCAGCGAATGAGCGATCTCGCCCACTCCCAGCCGACCGGAACCGCGGGCCAAGAGGCGGAGGATGGCCGCCGAGCGCTCGATCGACTGAATGGAACCCGGCACGCAGAGAATCGTATCAGCGTCAACAGGTATTCGACATTGTCGGCGGACGGCCACGACGCGGACCCGGCTGGCGGTACCCATGGGCGGATATGAGATCCGGGTCACAGCCTCCGAGGGTAGTGCCGTTCTGCAAAGCGGACCAGTGTTCGGCATTGTCGGCGCATGCCTGTTGGCAGGGCGCTCCCGCCCGCTTATCGTTCGCGGCAAGTGCCAGGGCCGATCACCTGTGGTCGAACCGAGACGGCCTGCCCCGCGCAAACTCCGAAGAGGAGATCCACATGGCCGAGTTCGTCGGCGCCGTTGACCAGGGTACGACCAATACCCGCTTCATGATCTTCGATCACGGCGGCAACGAGGTGGCGGGTCACCAGCTTGAGCACGAGCAGATCATGCCGCAGCCCGGATGGGTGGAGCACGACCCGGCCGAGCTCTGGGAGCGCACCCGCACCGTCATCGAGACGGGCCTGCGCCGGGCCAGATTGCAGGCCACCGACCTGGCCGCCGTCGGCATCGCCAATCAGCGCGAGACGACGCTCGTCTGGAACCGCAGGACCGGCCAGCCCTACTACAACGCGATCGTCTGGCAGGACACCCGCACGGACGGGATCGCCGCCCGGCTGGAGCGGGACGGCCGCGGCGACATCATCCGGAAGATGACCGGCCTGCCGCCGGCGGCCTGCTTCTCCGGCGGCAAGATTCAGTGGATCCTCGAGAACATCGACGGTGTGCGCGGCGCCGCGGAAGCGGGCGACGCGCTGTTCGGCACCACCGACAGCTGGCTGCTCTGGCAGCTGACCGGCGGGCCGGACGGCGGTGTGCACATCACCGATCCGACCAACGCCAGCCGCACCATGCTGATGGACCTGGCCACGCTGGACTGGGACGAGGAACTGCTGTCGTTCTTCGGCATCCCCCGGCCGATGCTGCCGGAGATCAAGCCCTCGTCCGACCCCCGCAGCTACGGCGTCACCCGCCCGCTCGGCCCGTTCGGCGGGGAGGTCCCGCTGGCCGGCGACCTTGGGGATCAGCAGGCGGCGACCGTTGGGCAAGTATGTTTTGGGGTGGGCGAGGCCAAGAGCACCTACGGCACCGGCAACTTCCTGCTCCTCAACGTCGGCCGGGAGCCGGTCAGGTCGGACCATGGACTGCTCAGCACGGTCTGCTACCAGTTCGGCGACGCGGCACCGGTGTACGCCCTGGAAGGCTCGATCGCCGTCACCGGCTCCGCCGTCCAATGGCTGCGCGACCAGCTGGGCGTCATCTCAGGCGCGGCGCAGAGCGAGGGGCTGGCCCGCGAGGTTGACGATACCGCCGGCGTCTACTTCGTCCCGGCCTTCTCGGGCCTCCTCGCCCCGCACTGGCGGCCGGACGCCCGGGGCGCCATCGTCGGGCTGTCCCGCTTCCACACCAACGCCCACCTGGCCCGCGCCACCCTGGAGGCGATCTGCTACCAGACGCGGATGTGGTCGAAGCGATGCGGCGCGACTGCGGGGTGGCCCTCGGCGCGCTCCGCGTTGACGGCGGAGTCACCGCCAACGAGCTGTGCATGCAGATCCAGGCCGACATCCTCGGCGTCCCAGTGTCCAGGCCCTTCGTCACCGAGACCACGGCGCTTGGCGCTGGGTACGCCGCTGGCCTGGCCATGGAGTTCTGGGGATCGGTGGACGAACTCCGGCAGAACTGGCAGGAGGACAAACGCTGGCAGCCGCAGTGGGACGACCGGCGGCGCGCCCACGGCTACGCCGGCTGGAAGAAGGCCGTCGACCGCACTCTCGGCTGGGCCGACGTGGCCTGATCGCGTAGTCGCCGGGATCACCCGCGCCGGCCACGTCATCGAGCGACAGCAAGGCTGGATCCGCTCGCCGGTCCGCTTCCCGGCGAGGTCATCGAGCATGCGTACCCTCGCGGTTGTTCGTCAACTACTGGCAGGGTATGCGCGCAAGCCGGTGCCGGCCAGGGAGCATGACAGCGCCCGCCGCAGCATTGCCCCGGGCCTGCACCGCGCGGCAGCGGCGAGCGTCTGGGGCCACGAGCAGCTGGACGCCGAAACTCGGCTGTGTCATCTCGGCAGCAGGGCCTTACCCTCGATGCGCGCGCACGGACGCCCTCGACGGTGGTGCAGATGCCGAAGACCTTTGCGTAGCTGGTCCACCCGTTGACCCGCCCGCGATTGTTGCTGATCTGCACGCGCCCGGCGCTGGGATCGACGGCGGAGACCAGGTGCAGGTAGACAGCACCCGCGACCCTGGCGAGCACAATGTCACCGACCTCGATCCTGGTGACGTCAACGGGCGCCACGGTCACCAGCTGCCGGCTGCGGATCAGCGGCACCATCGAAGACCCCTTCGGGCGGAACTCCACAACCGCGCCCGCGGCGACCCTGCTCGCCACCGCTTCCAAGACTCCCATCGCAGGCAGGATGGCCGGCCAGACGCGTCACGTCCAGTGAATTTCGCCGTCCCGCGGTGACGGGTACCGAACGGCGCAAAACCTCCCGTGGCGGGAAGAATGGGGCTGATTCTGGCCGGGTACACCGACGTCTTTCACGGTGAAGCTGATCGCTTTGGCCGCGTGCGGCCGGGCCGACAGCGCTCGTTGTCGTCGCCGGCCCGGCAGGCCAGACTCATCCTCAGCGGCGGACTGGGTGAAGGATGTGCCCTGGTGGATGACGAAGACGAGATCCTCGCCGCCGACCTGGGCAGCCTCGGAGCTGCGGGCGGGCGCATTGGCGGGACGGGCGGTGGCGCGGCGGTTCGCGGGGAGCCTCGTGGACCGCGCGGCGGCTGGCCAAGAACGTCCACGAGCTGGATATTGCCCTGGCCGCACGTCCCGAGGCTGCTGCCCGGGTCGTCCGCATTCTCGGATCGCTCGGCCGGGTAGTGGAACAGACAACCTCGGGTGACGGCTCGGTGATCGTGCGCGGAGTGCTCGGGGCCGGGGCGAGTTGCGGTCACGGGTCGTCTTCGAACCGGCTGCAGGTCCACCATCCGACCCGGCGGTCGCATCCGCTTCGGCCGTCACGCCCGGTTCGGCGGTCGCTGCCGGGCCCGGGGCCGACCGGGCCGCAATCGTCATCTCAGCGAGTTCCGGCTTTACACCAACGAAGCCATGACTGAGAACCTCGCCTACTACCCCGGCACGGGTACTTCGAGACCCATCGCGCTGAGCAAGATGGCTTCCGGCGGGTGTTCTTCTGCAAGCGCCTCACCGACTGACGGCTCCACTCGCGGCAGATCCGGATGGCGGCGCTGGCCTCCTGAGTGTGGGCAGGGCAGAATGGCCGGTGTGAGACTTGTTCCTGATCCTGCATTTTCCGGGTTTGTGAGTGTGGGCGGCAGCGACGACCTGACCCGTCTGCTCGCCGAGTACGGATTAGCCAATCACGATGTCCAGGGCCAGGTTTCCGTGCACACGCCTCCGGATGCCGGCGCAGCGCGAGGGCAGCAGGACTACCTGGTGCATGAGTCGCTGTTGCGGTCTCAGGGTGAGTTTCCGTGTGCCGGGGACGCTAAAGGACTGAGCTTTTGCCGTTGGATCGCCAGCGAGATGGTGGGCAGATTCGCCATCACGGCCGATGAGGCGACGGCCCGCATCAACCGGCAATGGTCCGCGCCCGGCGATGGGGGCCGCGTCCCACGAGTGTGGATTGTCGGCCAGACCATGGTGTACCACGAGACCGTAGAATTCTGGGCACACCATATCTATTACGGACCCGATTCACGATGGTGGGTTCCCGGCGCGCGGCCAAGACCGCTACCACGCCCGTGACACAGGATCCCGGGCGCAGCTCGCGGGAGTCGGGCAATAACTGACACGGCGACCGCACGACTCGCGGCAGAACATGCTCAGGATTCCGCCTCGGTTTCCGTGAATGGCTCATCACTCCAGCGCCACCAAGCGTCCTCGCCACGGATGTGCAGCAGAAACTCGGGTACTGGATGACCTTCGGGATAGAGAAGGTTAACGGTGCTACGGATGCTCGCGTATGCGGCTTCCCATGCGCCGAGGTCGTGGTCGATGTGCTCCAGCGACCGGAACTCCTTCTCGAACAGCGGCCGGACCTTCTCAAAACCCATGCGCAGGCCGGACGCGGGCATTCAGCCAAGGGAAGTCCCCGCCCGTAACGACGAGTTCGGCAATGAGTTCCTCGCCGCGCAGCAACCGCCGCACCCGCTCGCCATCACTCATGAGCCGAACTCATGGTCCGCTGATTACTTCAGCGTCGCCAGCTCCCCGGGGGAGGGCCAAGGCGGTGTTCGCTTCTCCTGCGGAGGCGATGCCCGACTCTCCCTGGTGGAGGCGCAGTCCCGCGATGACGAGTTCGACCATGCGGCGTGCGTCGTAGCGGGGGTCGCTGTCCGCGCCGATGCATAGATTGCCGACGCCACGCATCAGTTCGTAGGCATCCGTGTCAGGGCGAATCTCGCCCGCCGTGGCGGCGGCGTCGAGCAACTGGGCGCACACGGGGACGAGGCGGTCGAGAAAATAGGCGTGCAGGGTCTCGAAGGCGGCCTCGTCGGACTGCAGCGCCTCGGCGAGGCCGCCTCGCCGCGCGGAGCCACGGCTTCACGCGCCGCGTGGCCGTCCGTCGGCTCCGGCAATGCCGCATGCGGCGCGGTCGGGCCAGCGGGCGGAAGGCTCAGGGTGTCTGCCGGCAGGCCGGCTGACCCGGCTCTCTGCGGCGGAGGCAGGAGGAATCCCGGCCACCGCCAGAATGCGAGCGTCACCGCCCAGACGCCACCAGCCAAGATCCCCAAGATGGCCGGGATACCGCCGACCATGATGATTGTCTTTGCCGCCCGTCCTTGCGTGGCGGACGCGACGGTTAAAGCGACCGTAAGTGCCGCGGCCGCCGTCAAGATGACGGCCCGCGCCGCGACGGTACGCTGCGCGCCGGGCCCAGACAGCACCACAGGCCGCCATCGTGGATCGCGCCACGCTGCGCGAGCATCCAAGATGCTGTACACGGCGAGAGCAGAAAGCAACAGCGCGACGACCAGGGCTTTCAGGTTCATCGCAATCTCTCGCCACCCTCGGCCGGGGCATTACTTTCAGCAATGGCGCCAGGTCGTGCGGGCGGCGGCAATCTACGAGTAACCACACCCCAGGCGGCATGAGCGCGTACTGTCCTCCTACCTCCATGGGTTGGTGCCAAGATGTCATGCCGTTGATCAATCAGCCGGCACCTCACGGAGCCTCCGGATGAGTTCCAAGATTGTGGCTGGATTGGCAGCGGCGATGAAATCTTGGTCTGCTTGCCAGTTGTGGTTCCACTCCTGAGCGTCAACAACCACGCGAGGATAAAGGTCCTCAGCCCCGGTTCCGATGAACGCATCTCCGCCGACGTGGTCACGCCCTTCGATCCAGGAAAACCAGGGGCCTGGTGAGGCGGCCAGCGCCATCTGCTCCAGCTGGGCCAGATCGACAGGACCACCGTTGTACATAGGGGTCTGGTTCACAGGCCGATCCTGCATCCTCTGGACTCTGGCCGCAAGCACGTGGCGAGCCCAGGCCAAGGCCGATGATCTGGCTACCTGGCATCTGGCGTCTGACCGCCGCAGCGACAAGGTTGACTCGGCCGCGCACCGATTGGCCGCGATCCCTTTGTCAGATCCTATCCCGTTATTGAGCGTAAAGCCTCCGTCAGTCTGGCACAATCAGCCACACACCTGGTCCCCTGCCATTGATATGCCGGCCTGCCGCGACGGCGCGGGAGACCTTCAGCAGCTTGCATGCGCCCAGGTCTGTCGGGGGGTAACAGCTATCGACTGGGAGGCGGGATGCGGCATCCGATCCGCCTGTGGCGAGTAGCCCTGATCGGGCCGGTCGCACTGGGCATGGCGTTTTCTCTTACTGGAGCAGGGCTGGCCCGATCGGGGAGCCCGCACGGCGCCGGCGCACGTCAGCAGGCCCAGATCAACTATTCCAGTGCCAAAGGCGGCCAGCCAACGGCCAGTCACACCCCCGACGATAATGACCTGGCGGATCAGCTGGCCCAGTACGACAGCGAGCGCACGGCGCCGTCCGGGAGCGTGTCGGGCCAGGCTCTGGTGAGCGCGCAGCAGCAGGCGGCGGCCCTCCCGGTGAGGGGGGGTAGGTGGCAGGAGTTCACCAACGAGCCCTACAACGCCCAGCCGAGCAGCTACACCGATCCATTCTGGTCCAATGTGGGCGCGGGCTTCTCCCTGGTCGGCGGGCGGGCCACGGCCCTGGCCGCCACGCCTGACGGCGCCTGGTTCGCAGGGACGGCCGATGGCGGAGTGTGGCGGTCCACGGACCAGGGGCAGCGCTGGACGCCGGTGTTCGACTCGATGCCGACCCTGTCCATCGGGGCGCTGGCGGTCGACCCGGTCGGCGGGTCGCTGTGGGTGGGTACCGGTGAGGCGAACCTGTCGCAAGACTCCTACGCGGGTACCGGCGTGTACCGCTCGGCCAACGACGGTGCCAGCTTCCGGCGGGTGGGCGACGACTCGTCGGGCAGCAACCCGCTGGTGTCCCGCACGGTGTTCCGGATCGCGTTCGACCAGGCCGGGAACGCCTACGCGGCCACCGACAACGGGCTGTTCCGGTATGCGGCCCACACCGGCCAGTGGGCCGAGGTCCTGGACCCGGCGGGCCCGACGGACTTCCCGCCCTACGACCAGCAGGTGACGGATGTTGCCGTCCAGCCGGGCTCGGCGGGGAAGGTGGTCATCGCCGCGATCGGATGGCACGGGCCGGGCAACACCGAGAACAACGGCTTCTACCAGTCGACCGACGGCGGGCTCACCTTCAGCCCGGTCACCCCGGCGGGCGACATCAACACCAGCGACATCGGCCGGACCACGTTCGCGTACTCCGCCGATGGCAGCAAGCTCTACGCGGTCGTCCAGTCGCCGGCCATGCTGGCCGCGGGTGACGAGTCAGTGCTGCAAGGCATCTTCGTGTCCTCCGGAAGCCCGGCCAGCCTGACCGGGCCATGGACGAAGATCGGTGATGAGGCTACGCTCGCCGCCTCCGGCTCGGCACTGAAGGTGGGGTCCGGCTATGGCGTCGGGGTGCAGGCCTGGTACAACCAGGACCTGGCGGTTGACCCCAGTAACCCGAGCCATGTGTACGCCGGGCTGGAAGAGGTCTTCGAGTCCACCGATGCCGGCCGCACCTGGGTGACCGCCAGCCCCTACTGGAACTACACTCTCGCCTGCGGAACCACGACGGCCGGATGCCCCAACACCACGCACCCGGACCAGCACGCCATGATGATCGCCAACGGCAAGATCGTCATCGGCAACGACGGAGGCGTCTATACCCGGCCGCTGTCAGACACCCAGCAATACGGCGACTGGACTGACCTGAACACGACCCTGCGGTCCTGGCAGTACTACGACGCCCGGGCGGGTCTGCTTCACGGCCAGACCACCGTCTGGGGCGGGCTGCAAGACAACGGAACGTCGGTCCTCAGCACTGGCAGCAGCCAGATGGCCGAGCCTGCCGGCGGTGACGGCTTCGACGTCGTCGTCGATCCGCGGAACGCCAACAACATGGTCGGCGAGTACACCGACGGCACGATGTACTCCTCGACCGACGGCGGCCATACGTTCGCCGACTTTGTCAGTCCAACCTGCGCCGCGCAGGCCACGACCGGGCTGACGCCGAGGCCGGACTGCGACCCGGCCGCCCGGTTCGTGACGCCGCTAGTGCCGGACCAGCAGAACACGAACGTATGGGTCACCGGCGGGCAGGACGTCTGGGTCACCAGCGACGGCTGGAACACGAGCTGCACCGACAGCGCGTGCTCGTGGACGGCGGTCTACAACACCGGCGCCGGCCACGCGGTTACCGCCCTGTCGTCGGCACGGGGCGGCAGCGTCATCTACGCCGCGTGGGTGGCCGGCGGTGGCAACCCCGGGCCCTCCTTCGCCTCCGGTATCGCAACCAACTACGGCGGTACCTGGCACGAGGTGAACATGACCGGGCTGCCGGACCGCTACATCGCCGGCGTCACCGTGGACCCGGCCAACCTGGCGCACGCATACGCCGTATTCAATGGCTATTCCCGCCGGTTCGTACCCGGAGGCGGCGTCGGCCACGTGTTCGAAACCACCAATGGCGGCCAGTCGTGGACCGACATCTCGGGGAACCTTCCCGACATCGCGTCGGACGCCCTGGTGCTAAGCCACAGCAGGCTAGCGCTCGGAACCGACCAGGGCGTGTTCGCCGCGGCCGAGGGACGGGGCAGCTCCACCACTTGGTCCCGCCTCGGCAGCGGGCTGCCCAACGCGGCGGCGGACGATCTTACGGCCGGTCCTGACGGTTACATCTACGCCGCGACTCACGGTCGGGGGGTCTGGCGGATCGCCTTCTAGCTCACGGGGCCAGGTGTCCCGGCGACGAAAGTCGCCGGGGCACCAAAGTGAGTTGACCAAGGCATGCGGTGCGCTTCCTTCGTCGGACGTGCCTTTCGTGCGCGATGGCGAGATCCCAACGATCTGCGCTGCCCGCGCGGCCGGCTTGACAGATCCGTATATCCGTTTGATCATACGGATATACGGAGGAACTCATGCCACCACGCGATCACGATCACCCGGTCAACGCGGAGCGCGTCAGCGCCGCGCGAGCGGGGCTGCTGTCGGTCGGTGACGCCGGGCGCCTGGCGGGACTGCTGGGCATGCTGGCCGATCCGGTCCGCTCCCGGATCCTGTTCGCGCTGGGCACGGCCGGGGAGCTGTGCGTCGGTGACCTGGCGCTGGCGCTGGACGTCACCGAGGACCAGGTGTCCTACGCACTGAAGATGCTCCGCCTGGCCGGGCTGGCCAGCTTCCGCAAGGACGGCCGGATGGCCTTCTACCGGCTCAGCGACGGGTTCCCGCACCAGCTCCTGGAGCATTGCCTGCGCCAGCTGCTGAGCATCGCGGCGGGTGAGGGAGATGAATGATGCGCGCACTTGATGCGCTGGGTCATGCCCTGGGCGTCGCGGGCACGATGACCTGGCAGATCACCTGGTCGCTGATCCTCGGCTTCACCCTGTCATCGGTGATCCAGGCTCTCGTCCGCCGCGATACGGTCATCCGGCTGATGGGCGACGACCGGCCGAGGACGCTGGCGCTGGCCAGCGGCCTGGGGGCGGCCTCCTCCTCGTGCTCCTACGCCGCGGTGGCGCTGGCCCGCGCGCTGTTCCGCAAGGGCGCCAGCTTCACCGCCGCGATGGCATTCGAGATCGCCAGCACCAACCTGGTAATCGAGCTGGGCATCATCCTGGCCCTGCTACTCTCCTGGCAGTTCACCCTGGCCGAGTTCATCGGCGGGCCGATCATGATCGTGCTGGTGGCGGTCGCATTCCGGCTCTTCGTCCGCCAGCGGCTGATCGACGCGGCCCGTGAGCAGGCCGACAAAGGGCTGGCGGGCTCCATGGAAGGCCACGCGGCCATGGATATGAGCATCCAGGCCAGCGGCAGCTTCCGGCAACGGCTGTTGCGCCGCGACGGGTATACCGCGGTCAGCCACATCTTCGTGATGGAGTGGGCCGCCGTCATCCGCGACGTCGTCGTGGGCCTGCTGATCGCCGGGGCGGTCGGCGCCTGGGTGCCCGACACTTTCTGGCAGCACCTGTTCCTCACCGGGCACCCGCTGGCCAGCCCGGCTGTGGGGACCAATCATCGGCCCGGTCATCTCGATGCTCAGCTTCGTCTGCTCGATCGGCAACGTCCCGCTGGCCGGGGTGCTGTGGAATGGGGGCATCAGCTTCGGCGGCGTCGTCGCGTTCATCTTCGCCGACCTGATCATCATCCCGATCCTGTTCATCTACCGGAAGTACTACGGCACCCGGATGATGCTGGCCCTGCTCGGGATCTTCTACGCGACCATGGTCATCGCCGGCTTTATCATCGAATTCCTGTTCGGCGGGCTCGGGCTCATCCCCACGGACCGGGCGGCCAAGGTCGGCGAAACGGCCGTCACGTGGAACTACACGACCATCCTCAACATCATCTTCCTGCTGGTCGCCGCGGCGCTCCTGGTGCGGTTCTTCCGCTCAGGCGGGGCCGCCATGCTCAGGACGATGGGCGGCAGCCCGGATGGACACGAACACCACGAACACCACCCCGGCGGCGAGGCCAGCGTGGCCCAGGAGGCAACCACCAGCCCAGACAACCGCCGAGGAAGCTGAGCACCCGCCGCGACCTGGCGCCGCGCGGTGTACGCGATGGCACCGATGCCCGACCAGCTGATCCGCGCTGCCTTGACGGCTTCGGCTGCGACTTCGCGCTGCTGTTCGGGCAGACCGAGATGAGCCCGGTCACCACCTTGTTCCGGCCCGAGCACCAGCTATCGCACATCGGCGCGGTCGGCACGCCCATCACCGGCGTGCAGGTCGCGGTCATGGGCCCGGATGGCGAACTGCTTCCCCCCGGCGAGCAGGGTGAGATCGTCTACCGCGGCCCCAGCACCATGAGCGAATATTTGCACAACGAAAACGCCACCCAGACTGCCTTCGAGCATGGCTGGTTCCATTCCGGGGATGTGGGCCGGTTCGGCGACGACGGAGTGCTCTGGTTCGCTGACCGGTACAAGGATGTGATCAAGACCGGCGGGGGAAACGTGGCCTCCATCGAGGTGGAGAAGGCGGTATACGCCGCCGATTCCCGGGTGGCCGAGGTCGTGATCGTCGGGCTGCCGTACGAGCGGTGGGGCGAGACGATCACCGCCGTGGTCGTGCCCAGGCCGGGCGAGACCATCGACCAGGCGGAGCTCATCGGGACCAGCACTCGGCCCACTACGGCGGCTGACGCCTGCGTGCACGGCCTGGCTGCACGGCCTGGCCCGTACGGCCTGACATGGGCGCGCGCCGTCCTGGGCGGCGGGCCAACGGCCCGGTTCCGCTATTCAGCCGACGGCGATGGCGTAGACGACGACGTTGCTGAGATAGGAGCGGAGCGCGCGGTCGAAGGTGCCGCCGCAGGTGATGAGGCGAAGCTGGGGACCGGCGGCGGGGCCGTAGACGGTGGCGGTGGGAAAGCGGTCCTTGAGATAGGTGCGGACGGCGGTGACGCGGAATACCGCGAGGGTGCCGTCGGTGCGGCGGACATAGGCCCGGTCGCCCGGGCGCAGGCGGGCCAACCGGTAGAAGACGGCCGGGCCGGCCAGGCTGTCGATATGGCCCGCGATGATCGCCGAGCCGGTCGCGCCGGGCCGGGGACTGCCGTCATACCAGCCAGCGACGGTGAAGCTGGCCGGGACCTGCAAGGCGCCCGCCGGGGTCAGGCCCAGGCGGATCAGCGCGGTGCGGACGCCGATCGCGGGGATGGTCAGCTCGACCGGCGCCGCGACCGGTCCGGCCCCGGCGGGCCACGGGACCCGGCGGCCTGACCGACCGGGGTGGGCCCTGGGACCCCGGCGGCCAGGCCGACCGGCGCGGGCCCTGGAACCCCGCCGCCGGCGCCGGGGTGGGCATCGAGGCCGCTGCCGGCCTGGCCGCTGTCCCGCCGCTGCGCGACAGGGCCAGGCCGGCGTCGCGCCGGCCGCCGACCAGCGGCGGTCAGGCCAGGCCAGCGAGCGTGCCAAACGCGATGACCGCCCCGCGCCGACCGGCTGTACGCCGCTGGGCCCGCGCCGCTGGCTGTGCGCCGACAGATCACGCGCCCGTTCGCCCCGCGCCCGCGGCTGTGTGACGGGTCACCGCGCGGGCGGGTCAGCCATCCGAACCTGGCGGTACCGCCGGGCGCCGACCCCGGCCAGCAAGGTGCCGACGGCCGAGCACGGCCAGCCAGGGCAGCGGGGAGGGGGCCGGGTGCGGCGCGGTGCCGCCCAGTCCGGTCGCCGGCGCCGCCGCTGGGCAGGACCTGGCTGCCGGCCGCATCCTCCAGGTCGGTGATGCGCAGGCGGCCGGGCCGTCCAGCACGAGCAGCGTGTGGACCGTGTCGGGGCAGCGAGAGGTCCAGAGGACGCCTCGGCATTGCCGCCCGCGACGCGCACGGTCCGGGTCCCGGCGGTGACCGCTTGGTACGGCGTCGCGCTGGCGAACGCCAGCTTCCGCGCCAGGACGAGCCCGCCGAGCGTCACGCTGACCACGTGCTGGCGCAGCGATGCCTGGATCACCCGGACCAGGGCCCGGCCCGGGCGGTACGGCCAGCGTGTCCTTGAGTACCTGCAGCCGCAGTCCGGACGCGGGCCCCATCCCGGCCACCGTGTAGGCATCCCCGGCGATGACTGCGAACCCGGTCGACAGCACCGGCGGCGCCGTCGGCGCAGCGCCCGCCGCCCGCATCGACACCGTGTAGTCCCCCGCCGGGACCTCCTCGTAGGGCGAGACCATGCCGTAGCTCACGTGCCGCAGCACCAGGCGGGCACTGGGGTCGCCGAAGGAGTAGAGGTACACGTCCACCGCCGGGGTGTTCGGCGACAGGTGCGCGAGCCGGACCCAGCCCGGACCCCGGCGACGCCCACGCCGGGACCGCGCCGAGCAGCCCGGCCGACATCGCCACGGCCAGCCACCACGAGCCAGAGCGCCGAAGCCCAGCTCATCTTCTGGCCAATCTCATGGTCCTCATCCCTCCCCAGGTGGCCAGGCTTCGACGGCCGGTCACGAACTGTGTTCTTGTCATTGATCAGGTCGCTGATCAGGCGTCATTCGGTACCGGGCGCCGACGGCGTCTGGAGCAGCCCGACCGGGCTGGGTGCGGCGAACTCGATGCTCAGCACGGGCGAGCCGCCGGCGCCCCGGACGAGGCCGCCTGGCCGGCAGATACGGCGGGCGCTGCGCGCGCACAAAGGCGAGCATGGCTCCGCAGGCCGGCCGCGCCGGCCGGCGGCGGCTGACCCGGCGGCACTTCGGCGGCCCGCAGACGGCATGCCCGCGCCGGCCCCGGGACCGGCGTCCTCGAACGCCGTGACCCGCACGGGCTCGGCCGCGGCCAGTGCGGCCAGCGTGATCAGCAGGCGAGGATCGACCTGGCCGCGCGGCCAGTTCGCGCCGGGCGGCCGCCGAGACGCTGATCCGCGGGTTCTGCAGCAACTGGCTCCCGGCTGGCCCGGCGGGCGGCCAGGTCCGAGGCCAGCGCGGTCCGGTAGGCGGCGGCCCCGTCCGGCGCGACGGCGCGCACGTCGATCCGCAGCGCGCCGGAGCCGAAGCTGGCCATGACCACCGGGCGCGTACACGCTGGCCAGCCGGCCGCCGAACTGGCTGCGCACCGCGGCCGTGGCCATCACCACGTCGGAGCCGAGCGGGTCGGGCGTCGCCGGCCGCAGCACCAGCAGGTTCCCGGCCGCGATCCCGTGCGCCTGCAAGCGCGGCGCACATCGCCGGGTCGCAGGCCACGATCGCGCCGCCGCTGACCTGCTGGGCCACCCAGGCCGCCGCCTGGTCGCGCACCGCCGCCGCCTGGCCGCGCGCCGCCGCGCTGGCTGAGCCGGTGCGCCCGCGCGAGTGAGGACAAGATGCCGCGCGGAGAAGAGCCCCGGTCGCCCCGGCGGCCAGGAATGCCGGTCACGGCCACCGCGGCGGTCGACCAGGCCGAGCCAGCGCGCGGCGCCGCCGCGACCGCATCGACCGTGCGCCCGGGGCGCCGGTCTGATCCGCGACCGGGCCGGCCGCCGGCCTGAAGCAGGTGGTAGCTGGCCTCGAGCGCGGCGTGCCGGTCTTGCGGCCAGGCGCGTGATGCGCCAGCCGCCAGTATTCGGCGGCCCGGCGGTGCGCGTCGGTGACCTCGTCGCCTCGCTCGGCCTCGTCCAGCCGGCGGTGCAGTTCGCAGGCGGTCCACCGGTGCACGAACACCGACGGGCGGCTCGCGGCTGGCGTCGGCGGCCAGCAGGCCGGTGGCCTCGCAGTCGGCGACCAGCCCGGTCAGCCCGGCCTGGCTGTACTGGCCGCCGGGAGCAGCAGCACGTTGCGGCCGACCGGCGCGCGGTAGACCGACGCGCCGATGAGCAGGCCCTGTGCGCTCCGGCGCTGAGGCGGCCGAACAGCTCGCCGAGCAGCAGATCGCCCGCGGCCACGGCGACGGTCTCGGCGGCGGCCGGGGACGGCTCGGTGGGCGCGTCCGGCCGGTGCGCCGGCGCTGGCTGGCCGGTCCTGGCCCGGATCGGCGCCGGTGAGCCGGCGGGTCGACGTCGGGAAGCGGAGCATCGCCCGGCCGAAAGCAGCGCGTCCAGGTACTCCATGGCGCGGGGATGGCCGCCGAGCAGCCGCCAGGCCGGTCGAGTTCCTGCTCGCCGAGCAGCCGAGTGCGGGCAGCGACGGGCCAGCGCGGCCGCGCCGGAGCGGGACAGCGGGCCGAGGTGGCGGAACACGAGGGACCGGTCCAGCGCGGCCCGGGCAGCGTGAACGGAGGGCGGCAGGTAATCAGCAGCCGGCCCAGGTGGGCTGGCCGGCCCAGTTGGCCAGCAGGCCGGCCAGGGCCGGGTCGCGAACGGTCCACCGGCCGGATTCCGCGGCGCAGGTTGTCATCGAAGTCGTCCAGGACGACCAGGACCGGCACCTGGCCGAGGACGTGCTCGCGGAGCAGGGCCAGCCGGTGGGCCCACGGCAGGTCGATCCGGTCCGCCGCCTCCACCGCCTCGGCCGGACACCGCCGCGGACCGCGCGCCACCGGGTGGCGGCGCAGGGCGGCGGCGAGGCCGGCGAGGAACCCGTCGGCAGAGACCTCGCCGCTGAGGGTCGATGGTCACGCGCCGGGGTTCGAGGCGGCCGACCCGCGCCGTGATCTCGGCGGCCAGCGCGGACTTGCCGATTCCGCCGACGCCGTGCAGGACCAGCCCGGCATGTCGCCGAGCCGACCAGGTCGGCGGCCCAGCGCCGCCGCTCTGCGGACCGGATCGAGACAGGGGTGGGGGGGCGCGGGTTCCCTTCGGCCGCCCTGGCGTGCCGAGCGGGGTGCGGCGGACGAACCGGTTCCCCGCGTTCTGCTTCCTTCGCCTCGGGTGGCGCGGCTATTATCGGCTCCGTCTCCGATAATACTAATTTACTTAGTCGCACATGAGCAATCTTTACCACCATAACGCCCCCTCCTTCCGGCGATCCCGTAACCCGCCGCAATAACAATGATTTATAGCACGCTTGAGATCTCCGCAGCTTCTTTTTGGATTTGCTTCTGCTTGCCCCAGAGGGACACGATCGGGCGTGCGGCAATTGAGCGGGGGGTATTTTCGTAACTGTGCTAAAAAAAGCTTTTTGATAGTAATTGTCCGATCAGGCAGCGGGGAAGGTCCGGGCTGCCCGGCCGCCGGACCCGGTTCGCGCGGCGAAACGCCGGTCAACGTGACCCGGACCCCCTCCGCCGGACCCGGTTCGCGCTGCGGGACGCCGGTGAACGTGACCCGGACCCGGTTCGCGCCGCGGGACGGCGGTTACGATGCGGCGTATGCGATACGCGATCTCGATCCCCCAGTTTTATGCGGACGGTGAGTTTGACCCGGCGGCGTTCCGTGCCTATTTCGCGCGTGCCGAGGAGCTTGGCTTCGACAGCGCGTGGACGCAGGAACACGTGCTCGGGGCGGCGCCCGTGCTCGGGCCGGTCGAGACGATGACCTACGCCGCCGCGTGCACCCAGCGGCTGCGGCTTGGGTGCGTGGTGTTCGTGTCCACGCTGCACAGCCCGGTGCACCTGGCCAAGAGTCTGAGCACGCTGGACCAGCTCAGCCGCGGCCGGATCGAGGTCGGTGTCGGCACCGGCGGCCAAGGGCGGCCGTTCGCGGCCTTCGGCGTGGACCCGCAGCGATACGTCGCCCGGTTCACCGAGGGGCTGGCCCTGATGAAGATGCTGTGGACCGAGTCCCGCATCACCTTCGACGGGGAATTCTGGCAGCTCAAAGACGCGGCGATGGAACCCAAGCCATTCCAGAAGCCCTTCCCGCCGGTCTGGTTCGGCGGGGCCGGGCCAACCGCGCTGCGGCGTGCCGCGACGCTGGGCGACGGCTTCTTCGGCGCGGGATCCTCCCCCACCGCGAAGTTCGCGGACCAGGTCCGGATCGTGCGGGCGGCGCTCGCCGAATCAGGCCGGGCGGCGGAGGATTTCCCCATCGCGAAGCGCGTGTACATCGCGGTCAACGACGACGCGGGCCGCGCCCGCACGAGGATCAATACGGCACTGGAACGGCTCTACGGTCGCCGGTCAGAAGACATCGAGGCCGCCGCGATCGCGGGCACGCCGGCCGACTGCGTCCGCGAGCTGCGCGAGGTCACCGACGCCGGCGCGGAACTGATCCTGTTCACGCCGATCTTCGACCAAGCCGAGCACTCCGAGCGTCTCGCCGCGGAGGTCATTCCCCAGCTTGGCTAGCAGCGTCAGGCCCGGCGGCCCGGCGGGGGGTGGGTGCGGTGCTGCCGTCGGCGGCAGGCGGCGCGCCGGTCAGGCCGGTCACCTGGCCGGTGTCGTCCGTGACGTACCGGCCCTTCGACAGGTCGAGCAGGACAAGGGCATTGCCAAACGGGTCAGCAACGATCGTGACACGGCCGACGGGAATATCGAACGGCTCGGCGAGGACCCGGCCGCCAGGCCGACTGGACCGCGCGGGCCGCCTCATCTGCGGACCCGACCAGCCAGTTCGGTGTGTAATCCAGCCCGGTTGTGACGGCGGAGAGCACCAGTACTGTCTGCCAGGGCTGCAGCGGGTGGCCCCCGTAGCGGGCGAGGATGGCTGCGCCCCCGGAGAGAATGAAGGTCAGTCCGTCCATCCGATGAACTCGGCCAGCAGGCGGCGCAGCCGATGGTCAGGGTCGGTCCAGTCGGCGTAGCCCCGCTGGCCACCCACGGACGCGATCAGGGCGGCCTTGCCAACCGGCGGCGAGCTGGCGGTCGCCCGATTCTCCCCGGGGGACTTCATCTCAGGCTTTCTTGGGGCCTGATGGGGTATCGGCCGAGCCGCCGCGGGTCAGCGCGAGCGGGTCAACCACCCGGTCGAAGAGCTCTTCACTGACGCCGTTGGCCAGGGCCGCCTGTTTGAGGGTCAGGTCGTGGTCGATGGCGTAGTAGGAGATGACCGCGGCCTTGTCATAGCCGATGACGGGCGACAGCGCCGTCACCATCATCACCGATCGCTCGATGTTCTCCTTCAGCTTGGGCTCGTTGAGCTTGGTGCCCTCGACCATGAACTCGCGGAAGTGGTCGCACATGTCGGCCATGATCAGCGCGGAGTGCAGGTAGTTGCTGATCAGGATGGGGCGGAAGGCGTTCAGCTCGAAGTTGCCCTCGGCGCCGCCCATGGTGACGGCCACGTCGGACGCGATGATCTGGATGGCGACCATCAGCATGGCCTCGGCCTGGGTCGGGTTGATCTTGCCGGGCATGATCGACGATCCCGGCTCGTTGGCCGGGAAGATCAGCTCGTGGATCCCGGTGCGCGGGCCAGAGCCCAGCCAGCGCAGGTCGTTGGCGATCTTGAACAGGGTGACGGCGGCGGCCTTGAGGCCGGCGTGCGCGCGCATCAGGCGGTCGAGGGTGCCCTGCGCGGTGAACTTGTTGGCCGCGGTCTCATACGCGGCGCCCGTCATCGAGGCGATCTCGGCCCCCACCTCCTCGCCGAAGCCCAGTGGAGCGTTCAGCCCGGTGCCCACGGCGGTCCCGCCCATGGCCAGCGTCAGCAAGCCATCGGTCGCGTGCTCGACCTCGGCGATGGCGTCATCGAGGGCGCCGGCGTAGCCGGACCACTCCTGGCCGACGGTCAGCGGGGTGGCGTCTTCGAGGTGGGTGCGGCCGATCTTGACGACATCGGCCCACTTCTCCGAATTGCGCGCGAAAGTGTCACGGAGCCGTTTGAGGGCCGGAATTGTCTTGTCCGTGGCCATCGTGTACGCGGCGATGTGCATGGCCGTGGGGAACGTGTCGTTGCTCGACTGGGCCATGTTCACGTGATCGTTGGGGTGGACCGGCTCTTGCGAGCCGAGCGTCCCCCCTGCTAGCTGGATGCACCGGTTGGAGATGACCTCGTTCACGTTCATGTTGGACTGGGTCCCGGAGCCGGTCTGCCACACGTACAGCGGGAACTCCTTATCCAGCGCCCCGCTGATCACCTCGTCGCACACCCGCTGGATCAACTGACCCTTCCACTGTGGCAGCCGGCCCGCGCGGGTATTCACCAGTGCCGCCGCTTTCTTCACGTAGCCGTAGGCGTGGTACACCTCCTTCGGCATCCGGTCGTGGCCGATGTTGAAATGCTCAAGGCTGCGCTGGGTCTGCGCGCCCCAGTACCGGTCCGCGGGCACCTCAACGTCGCCCAGGCTGTCGAACTCCCGCCGCATTCCGGTGGCAGCCAGCCCAATGGGAATGTCAAGGATCTTCGGTGCATCGTTGGCATCGGTCATAACGTCGCTCTCCTGTCGGGGTGCGAGGCCACAGAACAGACTGGTGGCACATGGGCTGGCGGGCCACGGCCACTTCATCCGTCACGGCGCTCCACCAATCGGGGTTTGCGTGACGTCGGCGCCCAGACGTCAGGCCTGGGAATGGTCTGCGTTCAGCTTGCCGCGCCGCACCGCGCCAGGCAACGAGCGATAGATCACCTTGACCGGCGGCGTTCGGTGGGGGCGTCCGGCGGACAGGAATTCTGGACATACCGGTGGAAGTCCCGAGGCCGCTGCGGTTGTTTCTGACAGCGGGCTGGAACGTGAGCGAGTCCGTGGGATTGCCGGTGGCGGCCCATGTGGTGGCCGCCTGGCTGGATGGCCGGGACGCGGGACTGGTGGCGGGGCTGGTGGCCATCTGGCTCACCGCGGTCATCCGCAAGGCCGTGACCGGGTCGGTGCCCAGCCTGCTGACCATTTCGGCGGGGCGAGGTGGTCAGTGATTGAGGGCCATGCCGGTGGAGCCGGTCACGTGAATGAACTTGATGACGATCGGCGCGCGAGCCCGAGGCGCCCCCGGCGTTTCTCAGCGATGCGCGAACCGGCCGGACCGCCGGGATCGCCCGGACCGCCCGGATTGGTTGGTAACCAGGTGGTAGACGAGCAGCAGAACGGCGGCCCCGGCGATGGCGGTGATCCAGGTCGATAGGTTGAAGAACCCTTGCAAGCTGTGGATGTGGAAGAGCTTGGTGGCGAGCCAGCCGCCGAGAAGCGCCCCTACGATGCCGATCACGCAGGTGAGGAGGAGGCCCTGCGATCTCCTGCCGGGGATCAGCATGTTGGCGAGCAAGCCCGCGCCCAGGCCGAGAACGATCCAAGCGATGATACCCATAACCGATTCCTTAGCTAGTGGCCAGATGAGGTACGCGGCAGTCAGTCATGCTGGAGAGATCGCGGTAGGAGCAGAATTCTCCCATAATTCTCGCCGTCCTTTTGGTTGGCGGCGTCTGGCCGGCACCAGTCCATGTATCCCGAAAAAAAGCCCGGCCCTGGCGTGCAGCCCGCGCATATTGCGGGTGCAGCGGCCTGGGTCCGGGGCGCTATTTAAAGTGTACGCTTCCCAAGTTTCCGTTGGATAGGAATTCCGCGACCAATAACGAGCCCTTCGGGGCTTGGCGGCGAGATACGGTCCCGGGCCTGAGGCACGGTCAAGGACGGCTCGCTATCTGACGAGGAGGGCCGGACGCAGGGAGCAGCGACCGTCGCGGGGGGGCCACGGTGCGCCGCGGTTTTACTGCCCGGGCCACCCGCCGGCGCGGCCGTTCCTCTCCTTTCGCCTGGGTCACAGCGATAGGCGGACCTTTGCCGCCGACATGGTTGTATCCTGGCATCCCCTCCCTTACCATCCATACAGATGGTCAGGAGATGGTCCGGATGGCCTCGGCTGAGGGTGAGAAGACCGAGAAGATCACCATCAATCTGGGATTGGTGGACCTCGGGCAGATCGATCTGCTGGTCCAGGAGGGCTTCTACACCAACCGCACCGATTTCATCCGGACCGCCATTCGCACCCAGCTCGCCGCCCGGGGCGAGGTGCTCGACCAGACAGCGGCCCGACGCACCCTCACCCTGGGCAGCTGTCACTACACCCGTCGCGATCTTGAGGAGATCCGCGATGCCGGGCAGATGATCCACATCCAGGTACTGGGATTGGCGAGCATCGCCGACGATGTCTCACCTCAACTGGCTCTGGCCACGATCGCCTCGGTGGAGGTGCTCGGCGCCTTCCGGGCCCCCGCGGCGGTGAAGGCCGCCCTGGCCGCGCGCATCGCCTAGGCCGCCGCGTTCACCCGGGCGCCGGGTCGCACCGGCCGCCCGGCCAGGAAGACCAGCGAATACACCCACGAGAAAGGACATCGCCATGGATATACGCCAGATGGCGGCGATGGCCGAGGCCACCCGCCTGACCCGGCAGGGGCGCCTCGCCGAGGCAACCGCGTTGATTCAGCAAACCCTGGCCGTCCCGACATGGCGGGCGCCGGATGTGCCATCCGCCGAGGGCGAGACCCGTGGTCCCGGCCTCGCCCACCGGACCGTGGCCCCGGCCGCGAACCGGCCGCCGGGCCGGTTCAACACCTTCTCCTACACCAACGCCGCCGGCACCCGCGCCTACCGGCTCTATGTCCCCACGGGCCGTACGGACGGGCCCCGGCCTTTGGTCGTGATGTTGCACGGCGGCACTCAAGACGCCACCACCTTCGCCGACGCGACCGGCATGAACGACCTCGCCGATCGTGAGACGTTCCTCGTGGCCTACCCGCAGCAGGCCCACTCGGCGAACCCCGGCCAGTACTGGAACTGGTTTGTCCCCGGTCATCAGCGCCGCGACGCCGGCGAGCCGTCGCTGATCGCCGGGATCACCCGCCAGATCATCGATCGCTACGGGATAGATGCCACCCGGGTGTACGTGGCTGGCTTTTCCGCCGGGGGCGCCATGGCTGCGGTGATGGCGGAGGTCTACCCCGATCTCTACGCCGCCGCCGGCGTGCACTCCGGGCTGGCCTACGCCGCCGCCGGCGATGCGCACTCCGCCTTCGCGGCGATGAAGCAGGGCCCAACGCACCCGGCCCGCCCCCCGTCAAACCCGTTGCCGCTGATCGTCTTCCACGGTGACCGGGATACGATCGTGGCCCACGCCAACACCGTGTCCCTCATCGATCACGTCCTGGCGGCGGCCGGCCCGGACGCCCGGCCGGGTACCCTGCCGACCGCGGTGACCAGCCGCGGGCAGGTCCCCGGCGGACATGCCTTCACCCGCACCTCCTACCAGGACCCCAGCGGAGCGACCCTCGCCGAATGCTGGACTATCCACCAGAGCCGGCATGCGTGGTCCGGTGGTGTCCGCCACGGGTCCTACACCGATCCCCACGGACCGGATGCCAGCGCCGAGTTCATCCGCTTCTTCGGCGAGCATCCCAAGGGGTAGTACTCCAGCGCCTTGATCGCGATCATGACGGCGCGGCCCGTCATTCCGTGGCTTGCTCTCCGCCCTGGTGGAACGATGGCGAGGTGATGGGGCTTGACGCTGGAAATGCCCAGGTGCCGGATCAGCCCGGCGCCGCGCAGGTCGGCCAGAGCGCCGAAATGCTCGGCGATCGAATCGGTGGGGTAGGCGCGCAGGTTCACCAGGTCGAGGTGGTCGCGGCCGAGCTGGCGCAGGTTCTCCTCGACCTGGCCGCGTAGCTGCTCCGGCGCGGCCCAGGGCAGCCACCTACCCGACGGATCCCGGCCCGGCCCGACCTTGGTGGCGATGACGAGATCGTCGGGGTAGGGCGCCAGTGCCCGGTTGATCAGCTCGTTGGCGGAGCGCAGCGGCGAGAAGTAGAACGCGGCGGTGTCGATGTGGTTGACGCCGAGCTCGACCGCGCGGCGCAGGACGCTGATCGACACTTCGCGGTCGCTCGGCGTGCCGAGGGCGAAGGCGGCGCTGCCCGTCAGGCGCATCGCGCCGAATCCGAGCCGGTGCACGGTCAGGTCGCCGAGCTTCCAGGTACCCGCGGCCGCCGCGGTGATCGGCTCTGAGGTCACGATCGGAGTCTGCCACGTGCTACGAGGCCGGCGGCCTTGAGCTCGCCAGGCGAGTCGAATAGCCTGCGGCTCATGTCATCGGCCTGGCCCGCACTCTCGTATGAGCAGTGGCGCGCGACATGCGACACGCTGCACGCGCACACCCAAGTCCTGGGCAAGCTAGCGGTGAAGCTCGCCCCGCCTGAGCCGCAGTTGCAGCACGCGGCGCTGCGCCTGACGGCGCGAGGATGGGAGACGGCACCGCTGCCCGCCCCCGATGGATCGGGGGCGCTGGTCGTCGTACTCGATCTGCGGGTCCACGAGGCGGTGGTCGAGCACAGTGCCGGGCGGGCCGAACGTATCGCGCTGACCCCTCATCGGGCGGTCGGGGAGGTGACGCGGCAGGTGCTGGCGGCGGTGCGCAGCGTGGCCGGCCCGGTGGAGATCAACCCGGCGCCGCAGGAGGTTCCGTGGACCCTGCCGCTGGACGAGGACGACGAGCACGCGCACTATGACCCCGGCCAGGTGGCGAGTTATTTCGCCGCGGCCACCCAGGCCGCGCTGGTGCTGGCGGCGTTCCGCGCGCCCTATCGTGGGCGCTCGACACCCGTCAACGCGTGGTGGGGCTCGTTCGACCTCGCGGTGAGCTTGTTCTCCGGGCAGCCGGCCACTCCCCCGTCGAATGACCTCATCATGCGCAACGCGATGGACGCGCAGGACGTCGCCGTCGGATGGTGGCCCGGTGACGCGCGCTACGGCCACGCGGCGTTTTACGCGTACGCGCACCCAGCGCCGGAAGGCTTCGCCCGCGCCGCCCTTTCCCCGCCCGGTGCGCACTGGGACGCCGACCTGGGCGAGTACATCCTGGACTGGGACGACGTACGAACCAGCCCGGACCCGCCCGCAGCCGCCTTGGAGTTCGCCCGCTCCGCGTTCCGCCATGCCTGCGCCGTCTGCGCGTGGGACACGGAACTCGCCGCCAGCGCCGACGGAAAACCGCCGCCCGTCAGATGAAAGTCCCGTAGGCGCCCTGCGCCCCCCGGTCCTCGTGCTGACCACGTCCCCGGCTGAGCCGCCGCCGAAGCCGGCGACATTGCAACTTGCCGACGGCCATATCGAGATATATCGTTTCGTTAGGCATCGGCAGGCTCAGCAGGGATGCGGAGGATCACGTGGCAACCAGACCTGACCCGCGTATTGGAGACGCCGACCGGGAGGCCGCGGCCGCCCGCCTGCGCGAGCATTACGCCCAGGGCAGGCTGACCCTGGAGGAGTTCAATGAGCGCCTCGATGCCGCGTTCGCCGCTACCACGGCCGCCGAGCTAGGCGCGCTCACGCGCGATCTTCCGCGGATAGCCGTGCCCCCGGCACCGCTGCCGGTCATCACGACCGGTACCGGCCGGGAGCACGCGGGGCAGGAGCACCGGCCGGGGTCCCGATCCCGGCTGAGCATGATCCCTGTGATCATCGCCGCGCTGATGGCCTGGCTGCTCATATTTGGCCTGCACCTGGGGATCTTCCCGTGGCCGGGCAAGCTGGCCATCTTCCTGGTGATCTTCGCTGCCGCCCGCGGTCTGATGCGCCGCATATGGCACGCCGGGCGGTACCCGGGCAGGCGGTAGCCGGGCAGGCGGTACCCGGGCAGGCGGTAGCCGGGCGAATCATCGTGTCATTACCCATCTGATGCGCCCGCCGCAGGCCGCTGCCGTCATCGGCACGGGCTGACGTGCGTCGTGATCCGCCTCGATTGGGACGTCCGCATTCATCGCGATTTTGGGCCGATGTCACCAGTACGGCGTCTGGGCTCGATATCCATGACCTGCCAGGCATTGACGGCAGGCCCATGCTCCACAGGAGGGGACTATGCGAACGAGATATTTCCGGCAGTCCGCCGCGGCGGCGATCGGCGTTGCGGCTTTAACGGCCGGTGCCGGACTCGTTCCGGCGTTGGCCGCCACCAGCCATCCAGCCGGCCAGGAAAGGCACGGCGGCCATATCAGCCACGTGCTGCTCATCTCCGTGGACGGGCTCCACCAGCAGGATCTCGCCTGGTATGTGAAGACTTACCCGCAGTCGGTACTGGCTGGCCTGGTCCGCCAGGGCTCGGAGTACAGCGACGCCCGGACGCCCATCCCCTCCGACTCGTCTCCCGGGATGGTCGCCCAGGTGACCGGGGGTGACCCCGGAGTGACCGGCATCTATTACGACGACACCTGGAACCATGATGTCTTCCCGGCGGGGACGACGAACTGCTCGGGACCAGTGCCGGGCGGTGAGGCCGCCTACGAAGAGGCCATCGACAAGAACTCGCTGTCGCTCGACGCCGGGCAGGGGCTGACCGGGCTGCCCGGCAGCATCCTGCAGATGACCGCCAACCCGCTGGACGTGATCAACCCCGCGAACCTGCCCGTCAACCCGGTGACCTGCAAGCCCATCTACCCAAACCAGTACATCCAGGTGAACACGATCTTCGAGGTCGCCCGCCAGCACGGCCTGCGCACCGCCTGGTCGGACAAGCACCCCGCCTATCAGACGTTCGATGGACCGTCGGGAACCGGCGTCCAGGACTTCTTCACTCCCGAGATCAACAGCCAGGCCTTCGGCTTTCCCGCGGGCGAGGACTGGACCAGCGACAACGCCGCGACGATGCAGTACGACTCGTTTAAGGTGCAGGCCATCCTGAACGAGATCGATGGCTACAACCACAGCCGGACCAGCCACGTCGGAGTGCCCGGCCATTTTCGGCATGAACTACCAGACGGTCTCGACCGCGCAGAAGCTGCCCACCTCCGACGGCCTCACCGGCGGCTACCTGCCGGGCGGCACCGTCCCAGGCCCGCTGCTCGTGCGCGCGCTCAACTACATCAACACCACCGTGGGTGAGATGGTGGCCGAGATCCGGGCGCAGGGCCTGGCCGGCAGCACGGCCATCATCATCTCCGCCAAGCACGGGCAGTCCCCCACCGACCCGAACGACCTGGCCCGGGTCCCGGACGGCCCGATCATCTCCGCCATCAACGCGGCCTGGACCGCGGCCCACCCGGGCGCCAGCGATCTGGTCATCTTCTCGACGGACGACGACGGCATGCTCCTGTGGCTGAGCGACCGATCACAAGCCGCCGCCGACTTCGTGAAGAGCTACCTTCTGTCGCACAGCGCGGCGGGCAACAACATCAAAGGCAGCGCCATCACGGTCCAGGCATCGGGGCTGACCAAGGTCTACGCGGGCCAGGCGTCCGCCGATTACTTCGGCGTCCCCAACGGTGATCCGCGGCACCCCGACGTGTTCGGCATCGCCCAGCATGGTGTCGTCTACACCGGCGGCAAGGCGAAGATCGCCGAGCACGGTGGCGCCGACCAGCAGGATCGCAATGTGCCGATCCTGGTGGTGGCGCCCGATGTGACCCATGGCCGGGCCTTCGGCGCTCCGGTCGAGACAACCGAGATTGCCCCGACGATCCTGACGCTGCTCGGCCTGAACCCCCGCGCTCTGCAGGCGGTGCAGATCGAGCACACTCCCGTCCTGCCCGGCCTGCGGTAACCGGGCCGCCCCCGGAGACGGCATCGACCCGGCCCGCCGCGATTTCGTGGCGGGCCGGGCGTGCTGCACACGGGAGCGGCGGGTGGGGCGATCCCCGGGAGCCGTCTATCCGCCGCTGAACGTGAACCCGTTGACGTGCCATGTGCGCCGCCGCCGCTGCCACGCCACCGCCTGGCGCACTCATGCCAGCTGCCGACCGGGACTGCAGATCGGCGCCGCCGACGAACGCCCACTGACGCGGGCGCCGTTGGGGTTTGGTGTCTGGAGCTAGGGGCAGTGAGGAGCCCGGCGCGTCTCGCGGCCGCACACCAGTGGTACAAGGCAGGCTGGCATTCTGGCCGGCCAGCCCGATAAGGGAGGCAACATGGCTGGGAAGTTCGTGGTCAAGAAGGGCTCGAGCGGCAAGTACCACTTCAACCTCGTGGCTGGCAATGGGCAGGTTATCGCGACCAGCGAGGCCTACGAGAGCAAGAGTTCGGCGATGAACGGGATCGACTCGGTGAAAAGCAACGCGCCCAGCGCCGAGGTAGACGACCAGACCGGCGAGCACGCCTGAGGCTGGTTCTCACCGGCCCGTGCTTCTGCGCGGCCGTGGTTCTCCGCGCCGGGCTGGGGCGGCAGCGGGCCGCCCGGCGGCAGCGCTGGCTGGCACGCTGGCCGCGGTCCGCTCCGTTGCCTGCCCTCCCAGGCCGTCGGGCCGGGCACCGAGCCGCTGCTGTACGCCGCGACCAGCCCCGACGCTGTCAACGGCGGCTACTACGGCCCAGGCGAGCGCTTCGGGCTAGTCGGTCCCACCACCACCGTCCGGCCACCCCGCCGCGCGCGCGACGCCAGCACCGCCGCCCGGCTCTGGGCCGAAGCCGAGCGCCTCACCAGCGTCGCCCTGCCGAGCCAGGTCGCGCTACCGTGAACGCCCACCCGGGAAGGGCCCCGGGATCTCGTTCTTCCTGGCGCCGGAAGCTGGAGCGTGACCGAGGTGAGCAGCGGCGACGCGCTTCGGCACGACCATGCACCACGCATCGGTGACGAACTCGCGCATCTCGGCCACGCTGAGCGAAGCCATGTGCGCGTCTATCCAGTTGAAGCGCTGGTCGCTGGGGCGGGTCAGGCAGAACCTGGCCGGCTCGGCCGCGATCAGCGCGGAGCGTTCTTCCCGGGGGAAGCCGAAGCCCACGATCGTCTCATCCGGCGAGATCGCGGCATAGACGATCCTCCCGACCCGGGAACTTGACGTGATCGCGTATCAGGTGCTCTTCGGTGCGTGGCAAAGACAGCGCCAGCGCCCGTACCTCGTGCACAGTTACCATCGGCACCCGCCCTCCGCGCGGACCCGAGGCTAGCAGATCGCATCGTCGGCCAGCCGAGGCGAACTGGCAAGGTCAGTCTTATCAGGTTAGGCTTATAACATGGACCAGGATCCGGATATCGGCCAAGTCGCCGGGGCACTTCGGATGAGCATCGGCCTGCTCGTCCGGCGGCTGCGCCAGGTGAAGGCCGAAGGCGAGCTCACCCTGCCCGAGAGCTCGGCCCTCGCGCGCCTGGACCGTGGCGGCCCGGCCACGTCGGCCGCGCTGGCCAAGCTCGAGCAGATCAGCCCGCAGTCGATGGGAGCGACGCTCGCCGGGCTCGAGGGGCGTGGCCTCGTCGAGCGAGGCTCCGACCCGGAGGACGGCAGGCTGGTCGTCATATCGGTCACCGAGGCCGGGTTGCAGGCTTTGCGGGACAGGCGCAACGCGGGGACCCAGCAGCTGGCGCAGGCCCTGGCGACCGAGTTCACCCGCTCGGAACTCAAGCAGCTGATGGCGGCCGCACCGCTGATCGATCGGCTGGCCCAGAGTCTCTGACGCTGACGCGCGTCCTGGGCCGCGCCGCCCCGTTTCTGTAAAGCTTTTGATCATCCAGCCGGAGGACGCGGCCGGGACGTATCAGCGGCGCCGTTCGGCGCTCATGGCAGGTAAGGCACTTACGGCGGGATGCCGGGTGGCAGCGCCAGCCGGCTGCGGCCTGGCTGGGCGACACGATGAACGGGGGCTCGCAATGGAAACCGGTGTGATGTTCCTGGACTGCCCGGCGTACCTGGAAGATCATGGCGCGGCCAGGTGCGGGCTTCCCGCCGCGGTGGAGTACCGGTACACGCTCCGGTCAACCGACGGGCCGCTGGAATGCGCAAAAATCCGCTGCCCACGGGGCCACTGGTTCAACGGCGCCATAGAGTCGCTCACCTGGGAGAAGCTCCAGGAGGCCGCCATCCGCCGCTCCAGCCATCTGGACCGGAATTGACGACTCAGGTGCTCCCGCGCATGGCCGGTGCCCGCGCCCTCACGCTATAAGGTCTCGTTTGTGGCGGTGGCGAACTGGCAGACGATCTCGTCTCTCGCCACCGCGGGTGGCACTCTCGTCCTCGCCGTGGCCACGTTCTGGGCGGTGCGCTCATCCAACCGCTCGGCCCACATCGCCGAGGAGTCGCTGCTCACCGGCCTGCGCCCGCTACTCCTGCACTCGCGCTCCAGCGACGTAGAGCAGAAGGTCCTGTGGCAGGACCGCCATGCTGTCCGGCTCAGCGGCGGGCGGGCCATCTTCGAGGAGCGCGGCGATGTCATCTACCTGGCCATGGGACTGCGCAACGCCGGCGCGGGGATGGCCGTGCTGCATGGGTGGCACCCGCGGACGGAGCAGGCGTTCGCCGCGGACCCGCACGCCGATCCTGGGGACTTCCGCCGCATGACCCTGGATCTGTACATCGCACCGGGCGACAGCGGGTACTGGGAAGCTGCCATCCGTGACCTCGACGACCCGCTGCGGCCGGGGTTCCTGAAGGCGCTGGCCGAGCGCCAGCCGTTCACGACCGAGCTTCTCTACGGCGACCAGGCGGGCGGCCAGCGCACGATCAGCCGCTTCCTGGTCCTGCCGGCGGCCGACGAAGGCTGGTACTGCCAGGTGAGCCTGCACTGGTACATCGACCGGCCCGCCCCGCGCTAGGCGCGACCGGTGAACGCGTGCCGCGCTACCCGGCGGCGCCGCTGTCGTCTTCCTCATGCTTGAGTTCCTCCAGCACGGCATCCAGCGCCTCGAACCGTTCCGACCACGTGCGCTCGTAGTTCTTCACCCAGTCGTGGATGGGCTTGAGTGCGTGCCCGTTCAGCCGGTACAGCCGCAGTCGTCCCTCGTCACGCGCGTCAACAGCACCAACTTCCCGGAGCACCCGCAGGTGCTTGGACACCTGTGGCTGCGCCAGCCCGAGCAGGCGCACCAGATCGTTGACGGGGCGCTCTCCGTCGGCGAGGAGATCGATGATCTGCCGCCGCCTCGGCTCGGCCACCGCGTTGAAGACATCTGTGGTCGTCGCTGCTCGTGCCATGGAGAGATTATACATTCCCATATAGGCATGGATCAATACTGGCGGCGGGCTGATCTATCTCGATCATGGATCAGAACGGGACCTGTTCGCAGAGCAGTCCGGTCGCCGGTCCCCGGCCCGACAGCGACCGGCAGAAATCGAAGGCGTCCATCCTGATCTGTTCGCCGCCGCCGCCCCAGGTGCCGCCGGCCGGCCCGGACAGGTTCAGCGTGTACGGGTGGCCGTGGCGCCCGGCCCACTCGCGGACGATGTCGTTGACGATCACGCCTTCATGCGCGGCCGTGGCCTGGACCGGGATTCCGGTGGCGCGGCTGATGTCGATGCGGTGCATGAACGGATCGCGGGTCAGGATGATGTCGAACAGGAATCCGAACGTCCATTGCTCCTCGACGCGGCCTACCGTCATTGTGCCGGGCATGGTACGGCGGCGGACGAACGCGGGCATCCGGCGACGCCGGCGGGCGGCCTTCGGGCCGACGGCACGCATCGCCGCGACAACACCAGCGGGGCTGAGGTCGGCGTTCTTGGTCACCTGCAGCGCAGTGAGCACGTCGATCATGACCGTGCCGGTCCTGTTCGCGCCTTTCTGAGCGGCCATCTGCTGGCGGGCCAGTTCGGGCATGGTCGCGATCATCTGGGCCATGCCCAGGACGTGCCCGGCGACCGCACGCACGTCCCATCCCGGGCAGTCGGTAGGCAGTCGCCACTGGTCGGCGGTGATGCTGTCGAACAGCGCCTCGGTGCGGGCGTACTCAGTGGCCGCCGCCGTCATGGCGGCGGCCCGGTCAAGCGCGCGTGCGCGAGGTCGTTGGGTGGAACGGACCGCCAGCTCGGGGACCATGCTGAGCTCAGACGGCCATGTTGTGCACGGGCATGACATCGGGCGTTCCCGGGTCGATCCCCGATCTGCCCAGGATCGGCATCAGCACCTGGCCGTAGTCCTCGAAGGCCTGCCGGGACTCCCACACCTCGTACACCCTGAGGTCACCGTCGGGCCCAAACACGAGTGGTGAAGGCGCCCCGCCGGGCGCCCGGCGCCCGCGGCGTCGAGTTCCCTGATCGCGTCGTCGTACTGCCCCGTGCTCAGGCTCTTGGGATGGAAGTAAGCGCCGATGGCCATGGGATCCCCCCGCTGGAATTGTATTCGGAATTCCGAATACTGTCAGGATACTCGCACGCCAATCGGCTAGAGTCAAGGAATGACCTCCACGGCGCCCACCCAGCCCCCCCGGCGTGACCGCCGCCGCGACCGCCACGAGGCGACCAAGCGGGAGATCATCGCCACGGCCTGGTCCATGGTGCGCGCTGACGGGCTGGCCGCACTGTCCCTGCGGGCGCTCGCGCGCGCCGTTGACATGGAACCCCAGTCGCTCTATACCTACTTCGCCTCCAAGAACGCCCTCTATGACCGGATGTTCGCCGATGGCAACCAGGAGCTGGCCAACCGGTTCGCGCGCACGGAGATCCCCGCCGAGCCTCGCGGCGCGCTGCGAGCGGTCGCCCGCCTGTTCGTCGACTTCGCCGCCGAGGACCAGGCCCGCTACCAGCTCCTGTTCCTGCGCACCCTGCCCGGGTTCCAGCCATCACCGGAGTCCTACGCGACGGCGGTGCAGGTCTTCACCAGCGCCCAGGCCCTCCTGACCCGCGCCGGGCTTCGCACCGAGGCCGACTTTGACCTCTGGACCGCGATCGTGGCCGGCCTGGCCAACCAGCAGATGGCCAACGACCCCGGAGGCGACCGTTACATCCGCCTCATCGACGACGCCGTCACCATGTTCGCCGACCACATTCTCGGCCCCAGCCAGCCTGACGACCCAGCCGGTCACGTCCCGGGCACGTGGCCCCGGACGTAGACGGGGGTGCCGCCGGACTCGCTGACGTGGACCAGCGTGTGGAAGAAGGCGGCGATGTCCATGGGGATCCGCACGCAGCCATGCGAGACCGGCGGCAACGGGACGGGGACATCGCCGTGGATCGCGTACGACCCGCCGATGAAGAAGACGGGGTTGTACATATAGCCGAGCGGGACCTGCAGCCACCCGCTGGCGAACCACCGCGCCCGGTAGTTCCCGTCCGGCGTGATCGCGGGACCGCAGGTCCCGCCCCCCGGGCACGGGTAGTAGTAGCCGCCACCGGCCGAGACATGGCTGATCAGCGCGACCTGGCCGCCGCGGTACAGGACCAGGTATTCGCGGCTGAGGTTGACCTCGATGCGCTCGCTCCCGCCGCGGCGCACCAGTACCTGGGGCAGCCGGGGCTGGACCAGCGCCCGCTCCGTGGCGGAGCCGACGTCATCGGGGTTCACGGCGGTGGAAATGCCCTGTACCTCCTTGAAGGCCCAGACGGCTTCCAGGGTGTCCGCGCCGAAACGGCCGTCCGCCGGGCCCGGGTAGTAGTGCAGCTGAGCCAGCCGCCGCTGGAGGTTCCTGACCGCCGTGCCGTGCATGCCGGGAGACAGGACGCCGGGCGGCGGCACATACGCTCGAGCAGAAACAGCAGAAACGGCAGAAACGGCCGCCGCACTCCCCCCGGCCGTGGCGGCGGCCGGGGCCCCGCCCTGGCCAAGCACCCATGCCGCGGCCGCGGCCCCCGCCCCGAGGGTGCCCAGCCAGCACCGAACCGTTCGCCTCATCCCGGCTCCTCCCCATGCTGGCCGCGGGCCCGGCCGGGCAGTACGACATGGCGCGCTGGCCGGACGTCCCCATAAAAGAGATCTTGACCACTCTTATGGACGTTCAACCCTCGTTCCCGGTTGGCTCACGAATGCGGCCGAAGGCCGACTGGGCGTCGATGGCCTCGACGATCGCGGGACGGCCTGCCCAGCGATCGGCGCTCGACCGCGCCGAACAACCCGGGTCCGCGGTTCAGGCCCGGCAGGTGAGCGGGGCCCCACCGTTATAGGTGACCATGTCGGCCAGCGCGGCGGGGACGTCGATGGGGGCGCCCCGCGGGAGGCCGCCCAGTTCGGCACGCGCGCGGTGCAGGTTGCCGACGATCCGCTCGGCGTCGGGCCAGCCGGCGAACCGTCCCAGGTCGGTGGCCCGGGCGGCCTCCAGCGGGGTCAGTCCCGCCGCACGGGACCGGGCGGCCACGTCGAGCACGAACCTGAGGTAATCCAGCGTCGCGTCGAGGGGTTCCTGGTCGTGGAAAACGGGGCCGTGGCCGGGCACGATGGTCTTCGCACCGAGGGGCCGCACGACATGCTCCAGGACCTCGATGGCGCCGGTCACCGAGCCCATCAGCAGAAACGGCGTGCCGCCGTTGAAGATGAGGTCGCCGCAGAACAGCACGGAACGCTCGGGGATCCAGATGACCGAGTCGTTGGTCGTGTGCGCGGCGGTGCCGACGTGGCGGACTTGCGCGCGCAGGTCACCGACGTGCAGGGCTACCTCGTCGGTAAAGGTGACGAACGGCGGGTCGAGAGTAAGGTCACCCCAGTCGGGGCCATCCCAGAACAGCAGGTCTCGTGGCGGGCCGGCGGCGATGGCCTCGGCCCGCGCGCGCTCATGAGCGACGATAGCCGCGGCCGGGAACAGGCAATTGCCGAAGGTGTGGTCGCCATGGTGGTGCGTGTTGACCACCGTGCGGACCGGCGCGGGCGTGACCTCCGCGATGGCATCCTGGTAGGCGCGCGTGCGGCGCTGAGTTGAGCAGGAGTCGATGCTGATGACCCCCTGCGGCCCGACCAGGAAGCCGGTGTTGTTGATCCACCATGTGCCGTCGGGCTGGACGTAGGCGTAGATCCCGGCGGACACCTGATGTACCTCCGGCCGCCCCGGGACGGTGATGTCGTCGCGCAGGCTGCTCATCGGGACTCCCTCATGCCGGTGCGTGGTCAGGAGTAGTTAAGCCGTGCGCTGACCTCGCCCGGGGGTCATCGATCGAATCGCCATTAGACCGGGTGCCCGGGCCAGACTCATCGCCGCCGGGCCGCCGGCCGCATTCGATCAGCGGCTGGATTCGGCTTATGGCGGATCGCGCTGTACTCGCCGGGCGGCGGTTGAGAGCATGCGGGTGTGGCTGAGTTCGTCCTGGTGCATGCGCCGGTCTTGGGGCCGGGCAGCTGGGCGCTGGTGGCGGATGAGCTAACGCGCCTGGGTCACCGGGTCAGTGTCCCCTCGCTGACCGCGTTCACCGACGACGGGCCTCCGTATGCGCTGGCGCTGCTGCAACGCGCCCGCACGCAGCTGCCAGCGGATGCGGGCGACCGCGTGGTGCTCGTCGTCCACTCGGGCGCCGGTGAGCTTGCTCCCTACCTGGCCGACATGATCACCGCCCGGGACGTGGCCGTGGTGTTCGCCGATGCTTCTCTCCCGCCCACGTCCGGGGATGCCCGGGTGATCGACAGTGCGTTCCTGCCGTTCCTGCGGGACCTGGCCACCGGCGGCATGGTCCCGCCATGGCCGCAATGGTGGCCAGAGGATGTCCTGACCCCGCTGTTCCCAGACGATGTGACCCGGCGGTCGGTGACCGGCGAAGCACGCCCGCTGCCGCTCGCCTTCTTCGAAGAGCACCTGCCGCCTGCGCCGGGTTCGTGGCCGTCATGTCATCGCGGCTACCTCAGATTCTCCGACGGCTACCAAGACCAGGCCCGTGACGCCCGCCGCCGCGGCTGGCCGGTCCGGGAACTGCCCGGAGAGCACCTGCACATGCTCGTGGATCCCATCGGCGTGGCGACCGCCATCGCCGGCCTGGCCATCGGCGCCGCCACATAGGCGCCTGGCCCGGCGGCCGCCGGGTGATGCCCCTCAGACAGGAACTCCGCCGAAGGTACGGCGCCACTTCGCCTCGAAGAATGACAGGATCCCGAAAGCAATCAGCCCGAGTGCGACGAGAATGAGCAGCCAGGGGCCGAAGTCGGTCTGGGCGAACGAGCGGAGCACTCCGTCGATGCCTTCAGCTCTGGCCGCGTTATAGGTGATGGCTGCGTCGAGAGCGGCGATCCCGATACCGACGACGACCACGCCGCGCGCGACGTAACCGGCTTGGCCCAGCCTGACCACCGCGTCCTGCGTGGAGTCGCTCATCCATCCCATGCGCAGATGCCGGGTGAACTCGGCGCGGAAACCCCGGACCGCCATGACGATGCCGATGACGACGAGCACGATTCCCGCGAACGCGACGATGACCTGGCCGCCGTCGAGGGACAGCACCTGGGCGGTGTAATCGCGGGCGGCCGCGTCACTCCCCGTCGGTTCCCGGCCGTGCACGACGAACATCAGGGTGCTGAAGAACAAGATGGCGTAGGCGACGCCGTAAAAGAAGGCCCTGACCCGGTGTCCCTCGGTCAGGTTCAGCCGCTTCACCGCGGCTTGGACGAACCTCCACACGGCCAGCGCCAGGAACCCGATGACGAGGATCCACAAGAGCAGGTATCCGAAGGGTTTGGTGGCGATCGCCTCGATCGCTCCCGCACTGTCCGGCGAATGCCGCGCGATGCCGAGGGCCACCATAATGGCGATCACCCCGATAACGATGTAGGCGATGCCGCGGGCGACGAAGCCCAGGCGGGCGAAGGTGTTGAGGGCGCCGGATCCCGCCGTTCTCCTGGCTCCCCAGCCGTTGCCGCTTCGGCGGCGGCGCCAGTACCCATATCCCCGCCTGTCTGCCTGCCGGTTCCGCGCATATCCGCGCCCGCGTCTACGCAAGCCAAGGCCGGTTGACATCGGTCCACCTCCGCATTCGGGTTTCCTCCCCGCCGGGAGCAAACCGGGCTGTTGCCACCCAGTCGCCGCTACTCCCCTCAGCGAAAACCGCCAAACGCCGAAGCCGTCACCGTTGTTCAGGACCCGGCCAGAACGGCTGCCCGCCGATGTCGGCCTGGCCATTGGCGACAAGCCAGGTCAGTGCCTCGTGCAGGGCGTCGAGCGAAGTGAACCGCGGCGCGTAGCCGAGCACTTCCCTGGCCCGGGCCATGCTCGCGGTGATGCTGCGGAAGGTGTGCTGGCGGGTGGCCTCGGCGTGCTCAGGGACCACGCGGCGGTCGAACTCCGCCCAGTCCACGAAGTCCAGCTCCGGCTCGCGGCCGAACCACCGGGCCACGCCGGTGGCCAGGCCGCGCAGCGTCATCGCCTGCTCGGCGACGACGTGGAAGCTGGCTCCGATCGCCGCCGGGCGCCGCAGCGCGCGCTCGAAGGCCTGCGCCACGTCGTCGGCGTGGACGTGATGCAGGACCCCCAGCCCGTGATCCGGCAGCGCGAGCGGCTGGCCGGTAGCCAGGCTCGTCCAGACGGTGGGATCCAGATTGCCGGCCGGCGTGATCACCGGCCAGCCGGGCCCGCTGATGTGACCGGGGTGCAGCACCACGGCGGGGACGCCACCGGCCAGCGTCTCGCGGTGCAGCAGGGCCTCGATCTCCGCCTTGCCGGTGCCGTACTCGCCGTAGGCGGTCCGGGGCTCATCCTCGGTGACCGGCACCCGCAGCGCGGGACCATGCACCCAGATCGTCCCGCAGTGCACGAGCAGCGGACGGGACGGGCGCAGCGCGTTGACGAGCTGCTGGGCCGAGGCCGCGGTGAAGCAGATCAGGTCGATCACCACGTCGGGGCGCAGCGCCGCGATCCGGGCGCCGAAGGTCCCCTCGGCGTCCTGCGCCTCGCGGTCGACCGTGACCCTGGTGACAGGGTCCCACTGGGGGCTCGCGTGGTAGGGGTCGCGGGTGCCACGGCTCACGGCGATCACTTCGTGGCCGCCGCGCACCAGCCGCGGGACCAGGTAACTGCCGATGTGCCCGGTAGCTCCGATGACAACGACGCGGCTCATCCCGGGGTTCCTTTCGACGCAGAACGTGATCAGATCAGCGGCCAGCTTGCCATCATCCTGGGCCGGGGACGGCCATGGCTAGGCTGGCCGGTATGGCCGCTGCCCGTTAACCGGTTATGGACCTGCTGTCCCGGCACCTCGCGCAGAACCCGGCCGAGGCGGCCGATGTGGCCCGGATCCTGAGGCTGGCCGAGACCGTGGAAGATCCGTGGCCGCGGTCGTTGCCCTTGCATGTCACGGCGTCTGCTCTGATCGTGCACCCGGGCAGCGGAAAGGTTCTGCTGCGCTGGCATCAGCGGCAGCAGGCGTGGTTGCAGGTCGGTGGGCACGGAGACCCCGGGGAGAGTGATCCGCTCGACATCGCGCTGCGCGAGGGCCACGAGGAGACCGGCCTGACCGACCTGGTCCCGTGGCCGGACGCCGCGCTCGTGCATGTGGCGATCGTCCCCGTCCCGGCCCGGGGCGATGAACCCGCGCACGAGCACGCTGACCTGCGGTTCGTGCTGGCCACGGCCGATCCCGGCGCGGCCCGCCCGGAGAAGCCTGACGCGCCGCTGCGCTGGCTCACCCTGGCTGAGGCCTACGAAGCCACCACCGAAGCCAACCTGCGCGAGACTCTGTCACGGGCGGGCCGCCTGCTCGCGGGCTGATCTCACCCTGCGCCCGCCGGCTGGCTCATGCGTCCCGCCGGCCACGACGGCCGAACCGGCCAGCCCGGCGGCTAAGGTGACGGCGCCGATCACGAAGGCCTTGGCCGCGGGAACACCCCCAGTAATGAACCCGCAGGCCAGGGCCGGACGGACCGGTGACCGCCGGGCCGGGCGTTACCGGCGGCTCGGGACGATCAAGCGGCCCGACGGCGCGGCCCAGGCCACCTACAACGGTCATCCGCTGTACACCATCTGGTTCACCGGAGCCCGGCTGCTCCCGCCATCAGTGACTTGCGGCCCACAGTCACAATGCCCGGCCGAGGCGGTCGCGTCGCCAGTCAGGTGAACGCCAGGCCCGGCCGTGACCCGCTCTCTTGGGTCACGGCCGGGTGTTCCGCGTGGCTACCGCTGTACTGGCGAGCGACCACCCATCACCGCCCGGTGGGCCAGAGCCCGCTCATTTACATAGCTCCCGGGACGCGGCCATCGCCGGCTCTACGGATTGATGGTGATAGTCACGGTCCCGGTTGCAGTGCTGTCCCGGGGCGCTTCATGTGAGCCTCGGCCTGCCGCGGTAACGGCTGCGGCCTAACCAAGAGGGGCGGCCAGATAGCCAGCGAGGTCACGGCGGGGACCGGTGACCGCCCCAGGGACGACCGCTATAAGTGGGTGGCCCTGGCCGTGCTGGCCGCTCTCGCGTCGCTGCTGCGCGGCGGCCGCTACGTCTCCCCGGAGGCCTCCGCCACCGGGCGGCGAAGCCACGGGCGTGCCACAGCCAGCCGGGCTATGGCACGATCAGTGCGCGGTGGCCGGAGTGCCAGCATGGGCCGCGGGCCGGTCGTCGAACAACAGCAGCCATGCGACGTTGAAGCCCAGGAATACCATGACGGTCAGCAGTATGGCCTCGATGCGCAGCACGGCCAGGCCTCCGACAATGGCCAGCGCTCCGATGAGAATGTAAAGGGCGATCGCGGCCAGGTAGGCGGCCAGGCCCAGATGGTCAAGCCGGGAGGCGGTGCCGGCCGCGGCCGGGCCGGGCCCATTCCGGGCCGGGAGGCCCCGTACCAGGGCCAGGACGACAGCCCCGCCCAGCGCGATGACAGCGAAAGACACGCGCCAATAGGTGGCATCCTGGGGCGCGATCAGGGCGAGCAGGCTCATGATGCCAGGCAGGGCGAAGTACAGCGCGACCCCGTAGGCGCGCCTCCGGTGGATCGCGCTTCCCTGCCACTCACGCAGCCGTATCTGCACGACGACAAGCCACAACCCCAGCAGGGTCAAGCATGCCGGCGAGAAAGCACCATAGAAGACATCCAGCATGAGCTTCCCTCCCCCCGTCGCCCGGCCGCCAGCCGGTAGACGCGGCGCCCGGCTAATCCCACCCAGGCCATAGTCGGACAGCGACGGCCGCGAGCGCTAGCCCCATTCATTAGCCGGACCGGAATTTCGTTGGGGAAATAGCGCGAGTCGCGACGTGGACCCCGGATTCGGACCACTCCCCTCCCATACGTTGCAATTCTTCACACCAGCACCGCGAGCACCGCGACGTGTACGGGGCTTCGAGCTGGGGTCAGCCGCCGGGAAAGATGCTCCCGGATTGGTACACGGGGGTCCCGCCGAGAACCGTAGCCAGGACCTGGATGTCGGCGATCTGCTCAGGGCCGGCATCGAGCGGGTTCTTATCCAGAACAACGAAATCGGCGAGCTTGCCCGGCTCGAGCGTGCCGATTTCATCCTCGCGGTGCAGGGCGAAGGCGGCCTGTGTGGTGTAGAGGGCGAGTGCATCCCGGGCCGTGAGCCGCTCGGCGGGGCCCAGCACGTGACCGTCGCCGGTGCGGCGCAGGACTGCGTCCCGGATGCCTATGAGCGGGTCGGCGGTGATGACCGGTGCGTCGGATGATCCGGCGACGGTGAGGCCCGCACGTCGCCAGGACCCGAAGGAGTAGAGCTGGTCCCGGTGATCTGGGAACGCCGCGGCGAATCCGTCGCCCAGGGCCGAGAGGAATCCGGGCTGGCTCACGACCAGTATCCCGAGTTCCGCGGCCCGGGCGGCCAGCGGCGGATACATCGCGCCACCGTGCTCGATGCGGTGCCGGCGCGGGTTTCCCGGGGCGCCGGCCAGGACCACGGCGTAGGCGTCGAGGACCGTCTCGATCGCCCGGTCCCCCTGGGCGTGGACGGCGACCTGGAACCCGCGGGCATCGAAGGCGGCGACCATCTCGGTCAGCTCATCACGTTCAAAGAACAAGATCCCCGAGCCATAGGGCGGGACCGGGTAGGTTCCGTGGATGGCCGCGGTCCGGCTGCTCATCCCGCCGTCGGCCCAGATCTTCACGGCCTCGGCGGCCAGCCGGTCGGAGCGGCGGCCCCGCAGGCCGGACGCGAGGAGCCAGTCCACCTCGTCGTGGACCACCAGCCCGTAGATCCGCTGGCGCAGGACGCCGCCGTCGTCGGCCTCGGCGAAGGCGGCGAACGTATCGCGGCGCAGATCCGCATCACAGGCCGAGGTGATGCCCAGCGCCGCGAAGCGCGCTCCCGCCATCTCGACCAGCCGGGCGCGCTGGGCGGCGTCCATGCGGGTGATGTCGTGCCGGAGGTTGCGCTCAAACAGCGCGAACATGGGGCCCTCGTACACCACGCCGTCGAGCCGGCCCTGGCGGTCACGGCCGAATGCGCCGCCCGCGGGATCTGGCTGCCGCTCCCCGAACCCGGCCTCCCGCAGCGCGGCCGTGTTCAGCACGCAGGCGTGCAGCGACGTGTGGTACAGCACCGCCGGGCGGTCCGGCACCGCCTCGTCGAGATCTGCGCGCGTGGGATGCCGGCCTTCGCGCAGCTTGTACTCCACATACCCGCTCCCGGTCACCCAGGAGCCCACCGGCGTCCGGCCGGCGGCCTCCCGCAGACGCGCCGCGATCGCCGGGATGTCGGGTGCGGACGGCTGGCTGCAATCGGCGCCCGCGGCGAGATAGCCCACATCGGATACATGGCAGTGCGCGTCGATCAGCCCCGGGATGACGGTCGCCCCGCCCAGCCGGGCAACTCTCGCGCCCGGCGCGGCCACCGCGCGGATCTCCTCGGCCGGGCCGACGGCAGCGATCCGGTCGTCCCGGACCAGCATGCATCCGGCCGGCCCGGCGCCAGCGGCCATGGTGACAAAGAAAGCATCTTCAACGACCAGCTCCATCGCTCAGCCTCCCGGACGGGTATACCCGCTCACCCGGCCTGACTCAGGCCAAGGCGGCGCTTTCCCAGGCGGGTGCGGTCATGAGCACAGGTGCTGGAACGCCGTCGCCCCGGGACGCAGCCGGAATCGCACGTAGTGACCGGCGTCATCACGGAAGACCGCCCTGGCTGGCGCCAGAAGTGTCATCGTGCCTTTCTGATAAGGGTTCCCCCAGCCGGGCGGCGGGTTGCCATGGCCGTCGCTGAGCGGGCGGGTGGCCTCGAAGTAGCGGCCAGCCCATCTCCGCGCGCCACACAGCATTGCTCGCCTCCCGCGCCTACGTTCGTACGCTTCGACGCGGCCGAGCGGTCCATGGTTCCGCAGGGTCTCGGCCTTGACAACGCCACTGGCACGGCGCATACTTAGGTATGTGCCTAAGTATCTGGGGCTCGACCGGATGTTCCATGCGCTCGGCGACAGCAGCCGGCGGGCCATGGTCGAGCGGCTATCCCGCGGTCCGGCGTCAGTCAGCGAGCTGGCCCGGCCGTTCGAGATGGCCCTCCCGACGGTTGTCCAGCACCTGGGCGTCCTGGAGGCAGCCGGGATCGTCACCTCGACCAAGGTCGGCCGGGTCCGCACCTACCAGCTCGTCCCCGGGGCACTGACCCCCGCCGCGGAATGGATCGGCCGCCAGCGGCTGCCCGCCGAACGCCGCCTGGACCGCCTCGGCACTCTCCTCAACCGTCCCACCACCACCACTACGGAGTGAACGACATGAACGACACCATCGAGCGCAGCCAGACCCACGCGACCTTCGTCATCGAGCGCACCTACCCGGCCCCCGTCGAGGCGGTCTGGCACGCGCTGTCGGACAACGACGCACGTGACCAGTGGTTCGGCGCGGGCTCGGCGTTCGACGCCCACGAGAAGTCGCACGAGTTCCGCGTCGGCGGGCACGGCACGGAAGACGGCCAGTGGCACGGCGGGCCTCGGTCCAGATTCGTGTCCACCTACACCGACATCGTCGACCAGCAACGGATCGTGTTCACCTACGACATGTGGACCGACGGGCAGCACCTGTCCACGTCCCTCACCACGATCGCGCTGGAGCACGACGGCGGCCAGACACGATTGACCTACACCGAGCAGGCCGTTCACTTCGACGGCCTGGACAGCGTCGAAGGCCGGGAAGAGGGCTTCCAGGGACTGCTCGACCAGCTCGGTTCCTATCTCGCCCCCAGCCACTGAGAGGCATTCGCTTGCCTGGGCCTGACCGTCTTCACCTCCTAGAAGCCGGTCGGGCCAACTGGGCGGGACTGCCTGAGGGCGGGCAGGTAGTGGTCGCGCAGGATGACCGCCATCACCTCGCGGCGGCCGCGCACACCGGTCTTGTCGAACACGGACTTCATGTGGTCCTGGACGGTGTTCGCGGAGATCCACAGTTCGGCCGCGATCTGTACGGTGGAGCGGCCCTGGCACACCAGGCCGGTCACGGTTCGCCCCCCGCTCGGTCAGACCGTACGCCTGCATGATCACCGCGGCGACCTCGGCCGGCGCCGCGGTCTCGATGATGACCGCGATCCGCGCGGGCTCGCCCGGGGCCAGGCCGTGAGTCAGACCGTGAGCGCGGCACCGTGCCCGTCGGGTGCGGAGATGGTCTCGTCGTCGAACCACATCCCGCCCTCGGCGAGATAGCGGAAACGCAGCGTGCTGCCGGCCCGGACGGTCACCGTGGCGCTGCGGGTGCCGTTCGCGCGCCGCCGCAGCGGATGGGCGAAGGGATCCCAGTCGTTGAAGTCACCCACCACCGATACGGCTCCGCCCGACATGCCGGCGGGCAGGGCGAACGTTATGCGGACGGTTCCGTCATGCGCAGGCTTGGCTGTCTTGATCAACTGCTTCTCCGTTCCAGAGTTCAGCTAACCTGATCAAGTGTATGATATCGAACTTGTGTACGAGTTTCACCCCATGATTCTGGTCAGGGCCCCGGCGTGTTCGCGGCGGCCCTGACTGTGCTTTCGACGGCCGGGGCGGCGCCTCGGGCGAGCGAGCGCGGCGGGATGAGCCTCCCCACGCACACCACGATCAGTGCCACAACGAAGGCGCAATAGACCCAGAACACCGGTGTGACGCCGGAACTGATCGTCAGGCCAGCCTGCGCGGCCTGCGCCGGCGAGATCCCAAACTGCAGCGGTGACGTGGTCTCCCCGAGCTGGACAAGCGCCGAGACCGCCTGGGCGGCCATCGGGATGATGGCGCCGGCCATCAGCACCGCTCCCAAGCGGATCGGGCGCCACGCGACGGCGGCGGCAACCACCGCGACGAGCGCTATCATCACGGCGACGTCCCCGGCGGCCACCAGGGCCGGGTTCGCGAAGGCGTTGCAGGCCGTCACGGACGACATCGCCCCGGCCGACGTCCGCAGGGTGTAGCTGTCCCACGATGGGGCGAACGCGACCGCCGTGCCGAGCGCGGCGAGCACGGCGAACGTCAACGTCAGGACGGGACCCCTCGTGGACCAGCGTGGCCTGCCCAGCCGCCAGTACGGCCGGCCCAGCGAGCCGCCCGGCCAGAGCCGGAAAGCCGTTGTGGAGCCGGCCGCGCACGCGAGCCAGCCGACGAGCCCGAGCACGAGGCCGGCGCCCCAGGGATGCACACTCCCGGCGGTCGCCGCACCGGCGTCCGCGAAGAAGAAGCCGAACGTGACGATGCTCGTCCCCATCCCGAGCAGCGCTCCTGCCCCCAGGCGCGCCCCACCGAGCAGGATGAGCAGGGCGCTCGCGCTCCAGGCGGCGAGGTAGATCACATGAGGCACCAGCAGGGCCGGCTGCCGGGCGAGGCTCAGTCCGGCGAGATAGCCGGGAAAGAGCCCCGCGACCCCGCAGATGACACCGAAGGCGAGCAGCGCTGCCGCGATCTTGGCACGAGTACTCGCGTTGGCGACTGGGCCTGTGACCCGGCCGACCGGGACGATCGCGCCCGGCGCCTCAAGCTCCGTGAACCGGAACCACGCGCCGTTCCAGCCCTCGGGGGTCTCGGGCCACCACTCGATTGACGGTGGCCGCGGCGCTCCCGCGGGCCAGATTCCATAGAAGCCCGGCCCTCGCCCGATCTCGAAGCTCGCTCCCCGGTACAAAATGGTCTCGTTCTCAGGCACGGCTCCGGCCCTTCCTGTTCCGCTGGTCCCGTCGTATCCGGGCCCAACGTAGGAAGCTGACCTGCATGCCCGCTGAACGGCCGCTGATGCCTTCCTTACCCCCGGCGGTGACGCACCGGCTTGTCAATGAGCGGGTGCTTCGAGCCATGCCGCTGCATGTGGGCCTCCCGAGGTAGCTCGCCGACTGCGCGAGTTCACCTAGGCTGGCGGCATGCGCGTAGTGATCGCGGGAGGGCACGGGAAAATCGCGCTTCTCCTGGAGCGCCTCCTCGCCGAAGATGGTGACCAGGCCGTGGGGCTGATCAGGAACTCCGCCCACATCGCCGATGTGCAGAAGGCCGGCGCCGAAGCGGTCGTCTGCGATCTGGAGGCCGCCTCGGCCGGCGACGTCGCGACGGCGCTGTCCGGGGCGGACGCGGTGGTATTTGCGGCCGGCGCGGGTCCGGGCAGCGGCGCCCGGCGCAAGGACTCTGTCGAACCGGGCTGCCTCGGTGCTGATGGCCGGCGCCGCCGGGCAGGCCGGCGTGCGCAGGTTCGTGCAGGTCTCCTCGATGGGAGCCGGCCGCCCCCCGCAGCCCGGCACCGATGAGGTCTGGGCGGCCTACATCACGGCGAAGACCGCCGCCGAGACCGATCTGCGCTCCCGGGACCTGGACTGGACAATCCTGCGCCCCGGCCGCCTGACCGACGCTCCTGCCACCGGCAGGATCCGGCTCGCGCCACCGCCGGTCCCGGCGGGCACGGTCCCCCGCGCCGACGTCGCCGGGGTTATCGCCGCCCTGCTCGACGCCCCGCGTACCCGGCGCCAGACGCTTGAACTGGTCGGCGGGGACAGCCCGATCGCCGAAGCCGTGCGCGGCATTTCTTAGAGCCTGTTGGGTCGGGTCGCCCGGCTGCCAGCCGCAATGAGGTTGCCGAAGAGGCTGTTAAGCCCCGGCCCGATAGAGGGCTGTCATGGCGTGGGCCGTGCGAATCGCCTGCTCGCGCAGCTCGGCGGGCTCGACGATCTCCAGGTCGGCGCCGAGCCGGAGAAAGTCCGCGAGCGCCTGGCCAGCCGACTCGATCGGCACGCGCGCCCTGATCCAGCCATCCGGATCGGTTATCCCGCCGGCCCGCACGGCGGTGGTGACTGCGGTGGTGAGCAGACTGGGCATCCGCTGCGCGCCACCCGGCGACAGCCGGATCACCGCGTCCCCGGTATGCAGGTACCGATGGAAGCCGGCGAGGTAAGACCGCCAGTAGGCCTCAAGGCCGAAACCGGGCTCGGGGTCGAAGCCGCAGCGGCAGGATGAGGCGTCTACGATCTGGTCAACCCGATAGGTGCGGAAGGTTCCCTCGCAGCGGGCGACGACGTACCAGACACCAGCCTTGAGTACCAGGCCATGCGGCTCCAGCCGGCGGCTGACCTCGGTCGGTTCCTTCCAGCGCCGGTACCGGACCTGGATCACCTGACGGTCCCAGACCGCACTCGCCACGAGCGGCAAGTGCGGCACGTCACCGGCTTTCCGGTACCAGCCGGGCGCATCCAGGTAGAACCGCTCGCTCAGCCGGTCGGCGTTCTCGCGGAGCGAGGCAGGCAGCGCTGCCCGCAGCTTGAGCGTCGCGGCAGCAAGCACAGTGCCCAGGCCGAGCTCGGCAGCCGGGCCTGGCAGCCCCGACAGGAACAACGTCTGCGCCTCAGCCGCGGTGAGGCCGGTCAGCCTGGTGCTATACCCGCCGAGCAGCTGATAGCCGCCCGCGTGCCCGGCGTCGCCGTAGAGCGGAACCCCGGTCGCCGTCAAGGCGCCCACGTCCCGGTAGATCGTGCGGACTGAGACCTCCAGCTCGCCGGCAAGTTCCCGGGCGGTCATCCGGCCGCGGTTCTGCAGCAGCAGGAGCAGGGACACCAGCCGGCTCGCGCGCATGACCCAAGTATCGCGATCTCCACTGACAGTAGATGTCACTGAAGCCGGCCTACGCTGCGGGAAACAAACACCGAGCGGTAAGGATCGCATGAACGACTTCGACTTTCTCACCGGCACCTGGGACGTGGCCAACCGCTGGCGCACCAACTTTCTCGATCCGGGCAGCGAGTGGGAGGAGTTCCCCGCCATCAGCCACGCATCCCGGCACTTCGATGGCGGTGCGAGCTTCGACGAGATCACGTTCCCGACCAAGGGCTTTTCCGGACTGACGCTGCGCCTGTATAACCCGGACACCGGACAGTGGTCGCTGTACTGGGCCAGCAAGCGGACCGGCGTCTTGTTCCCGCCGGTGACAGGTCAGTTCAAGGACGGTGCCGGGGAGTTCTTCGGCGAGGATAGTTACAACGATGTGCCGATCCAGGCCCGGTTCCGGTGGTCGGGCATTACCGCAGACTCGGCGCACTGGGAGCAGGCCTTCTCCGCAGACGGCGGCGAGACCTGGATAGACAACTGGTACATGGACCTCACCCGGCGACACTGACCGGGGCGGTGCCGACCGTCACAGCGCGGAGTGCGGTCCCCGCGCTCGCACCGCCCGCAGCTACAGTCACCCGAACCCGCTACCAGCCGGGTTCAGTTCCCAAACAGGCTCTTGATCGCGCCGCCACGTCTGGCCCCGGGAGAGAGGTCGGTCAGTCGATCCAGTACCGGCGTATCCGGGATGCGTGTGAGGCGATCTGGGTGACGGAATCAAGCCGCCCACCGCATGCCTCGATGACCGCTCTCGAGCCGGCGTTGTCTTCGTCGCAGATCATGAGGACCCGGTCAACTCCGTTCGCCCGGGCGATGACAAGGCTCTGCCGCAAGATCTCAGTCGCGTAGCCACGCCGCCGGTGCCCCGGGAGCACGCCATAGCCTATGTGGCCGCCTTCTCGCTCGAGAAAGTCGTTGAGAGCGTGGCGGATGGACGACCGGCCGACAATCTCGCCCGCGACATCGGCAACCAGGAACGTCGCAGGCACCTGGCCAGCCGGCAAGCTGACGCCGGCCCGCTGTCCATCCAGGGTCTCGAGGTAGGCGCTCCACGGCATTCCGGGCTCAAGGCCCAGGCCGAAAGTGAACCCATCCTCTGCCATCACCAGGCAGCCAGCCCGGAACGCCGTCTCATCAGCGGGCCGCAGCGGCCGGAGGCGAAGCGCTGGCTTCCTCCGGCAGCCATCTGCCGTATCAGTCATCACCGGATCACGGTAGCCACCGTGATCCAGCGAGACGAGTGATTTACCAGCCTCCGAAGAACACCTCAGGCCCGGACGGCGCCTTGCTGAAGTGCTAGCCCCGCGAGCTCAACGTCAAGGGCGTCCGGCCGGGACAGCACCGCGGCGTATGCCACCAGCGCGACGTAGTTGACGCCCACCCCTGCTATCCACGCACCGAACAGCAGCTCTCCCCCGCTGTTGGCTACGGTAGCCAGCCACAGCCCCAACGCGAGGCCGCCCTGCGGCACCGACGACAAACTCGGCGAGGATGATACGACGGCGCAGCCGCGTTCCAGCGGCGCCGTGCATGTCGATCGCGGCCAGACGGCGCACACTGACCAGAGTCATAGCCACATGATGACCGACTGGGACGCCCACCGGTCCCCGCCGGGTGATCGCGACCTGGCTGAGGCTCTCGTCCGGCATGCTGTCCTTGATACCAGCCGGGCATGCTGTTGGAGGCCTGTTGTCCGCCGTCATCCTGAACATCGTGGTGGGCCTGATAACAAGTCTTATCAGCGGAGGGTCGGTGTGGGCGTGGGGCCGCGCCCGGGTTACTCCTCCGCCATGATCTGGCGTGCGCCCTCCTCGTCAGGTGCCTCTTAGACGGCTACGCCGGTATTGGCCGCCCCGAGCGTCGGACCGGCCAGGATCAGGTGGCCGTCGGCCAGGAGACCGCGAAGCCGCTCGAAGTGCTGCGCCCACACTGTCTTTTCTTCGGCGGTCATCGTCGCGGCGAAGTTCTCCCGCGGCGGATGTATGAAGTAGATCCGTTCGGTCACGGACAGAGTTTGCCGGCCGGCCGCCGGTCCGTCAACGCAGTGAGGTCGACTGCCTCGTAGCTACTTTGATGACGATGGACGGTCACCCTCGAGTTTCCGGGCAGACTGGGCTCACGAGGGCGTACCGACGAGAAGAGCAACCATGAACGACCCTGGCGTCACCCGTGTCGCCGTCTACATCGACTTCGACAACATCGTGATCTCCCGTTACGAGCAGGTTCATGGCCGAGGCCAGTTCCAGCGGGACAAGGTACGCGGGTTCAACAGGGCCGACAGATCGGCCGATCCCGACATCGCGGAGAAGCTCCGGCGCGCGATCGTGGACGTCGGCGCAGTGATCGACTTCGCCTCGTCGTTCGGCACTCTCGTGCTCACCCGCGCCTATGCGGACTGGTCAGCGCCAGTGAACGCCGACTACCGCGGGCAGCTCGTCAGTCGCGCAGTGGACCTGGTGCAGCTCTTCCCCGCCGCCGCCTACGCCAAGAATGGTGCCGACATCCGACTGGCCGTGGATGCGGTGGAGGACATGTTCCGCCTTCCGGACCTGACCCACGTGGTGATCGTGGCCGGGGACTCGGATTACATCGCCCTCGCCCAGCGGTGCAGGCGTCTGGGGCGTTACGTCGTGGGTGTCGGGGTCGCAGGATCGACCAGCAGAGCGCTCGCCGCGGCGTGTGACGAGCTCGTGACGTATGACGCACTTCCAGGCATCGCACCCATCGACGCCTCCCAGCAGCCAGCCGAACGGACGACCGGCGCACAGGCGGAGCCTGTGGAGTCCGGCAGCGCGTCGCCCGCGCGGGGCTCGCGACGTACCAGGCGACCAGTGGCCGAGGTGACCGGCGAGACTGATCTCGATTCCGAAGACCCGCAAGAGCTGGCCACCAGGCTCCTTGAACGGGCGCTGCGACTCGGCCAGGAAAAGGATGACGCGGACTGGCTGCACAGCTCCGCGGTGAAGAGTCAGATGAGGCGCATGGACCCGTCGTTCAGCGAGAGGGCACTCGGCTATCGTTCATTCTCAGATTTCGTGAAGTCACGAGAAGCCGTCGCCGAACTCGACGAGACAAACCCTGTGCGGCTTGTACGGCTCAACCCGGCCATGACCGCACAGTAAGGGCAAAGCGTTCCAACGGTCGTGCGAGATACACCCTGTCCCGCACTGACCGGCTCCCTTCCCGTTGTCATCGATGAGCCAGCTCGGTCACGGGCCAGGTCGAGCATCTTCGGCCTGAGTGCGGCCATGACACTCGTTAGGTGGCGAGCTGTTCGGGGCTTCAGCCGATGTGGCGGTGCACATCCTCCGCCTTGGACGGCCCCGGCTCGGCGGCAGCGATCCACGGCCCGGGTATCGACGGGTCGATGATGCCATCTTCCAGCCACAGGTAGCGGGCTGCGAGTACTTGCCGGGCGAGTGCCGAGTCGGCGGCGTCGGTGTTGCTCCAGAGCTGACCGAACAACTCCTCGGCCCGTAGCCGCGCCTGGGTGCAGAACAGGTCGGCGAGTTCAGCCGCCGTCGCACCTCGCCCTGCTCCGGCGGCGAGGGTCGTATCCATCTGCGCCCGGACGCAGGTGGCGCTCATCGCGAAGAGCTCCGCGCCGATGTCCACGATCCGGCCGAGGAAGCCCTGCTTGCGTTCAAGCCGACCCTGCCACCGCGCCATTCCGTAGAAGGTGGCCCGGGCCAGCTTCCGGCTCGCCCGTTCCACGTAGCGCAGGTGCGCCGCTAGCGGGCCGAACTCGCCGTAGGCCCCTGGCCGCTGCCCCTCGCCGGTCACGAGCGTGGGCAGCCACCTGGCGTAGAACCCGCTCGCCCGGGCCGCCGCGCGGGCGCGGCGGGCTGGCGCGAGCTGGGGATCGATAAGGTCGCCCGCGGCCGATAGATGGGCGTCTACCGCCTCGCGCGCGATGAACAGCCGCATGATCTCCGAGGATCCCTCGAAGATCCGGTTGATGCGCATGTCCCGCAGCATCTGCTCAGCGGGTACGCCTCGCTCACCGCGCGCGGCGAGGGAGGCAGCGGTCTCATAGCCGCGGCCGCCGCGGATCTGCACGAGCTCATCAGCGATCTTGCTGGCCATTTCCGAGCAGTACAGCTTGGCCAGCGCCGCCTCGATGCGGATGTCATTCCGCTTGTCGTCGGCGAGCTGGCTGGACAGCTCGACCACCGCCTCTAGCGCGTAGCAGGTCGCAGCGATGAACGAGATCTTCTTGGCCACCGCCTCGTGCTCGCCGACGGGCCGTCCCCACTGCACACGTTCGCGCGACCACTCCCTGGCTATCTTCAACGCCAGCTTCGCCGTCGCGGCGCAGCTAGCAGGCAGCGACAGCCTGCCCGTGTTCAGCGTGGTCAAGGCGATCTTCAGCCCCTGGCCCTCCCCGCCGATGCGGTTCGCGGCCGGGACCCGGACCTCGTGGAATCTGGTCACCCCGTTTTCCAGGCCGCGCAGGCCCATGAACGCGTTCCGCCGCTCGACGGTGATCCCGGCCGCACTCCCCTCCACGACGAAGGCGGTGATCCCGCCGCGGTGCCCGTCGCCCTGCGGCACCCGGGCCATCACCACGAGCAGGTCAGCGACCACCCCGTTGGTCGTCCACAGCTTGACCCCGTCCAGCACGTACTCAGACCCGTCGGCCGACGGCGTCGCGGTCGTGCCGAGCCGGGCCGGGTCTGAGCCGACGTCGGGCTCGGTCAGCAAGAACGCGCTGATCTCGCCGCGCGCGCACCGTGGCAGGTAACGCTGCTTCTGCTCGTCCGTCCCGAACAGCGCGAGCGGCTGCGGCACGCCGATCGACTGGTGCGCGGACAACAGCGCAGCCACCGCCGGCGAGGCAGATCCAGCGATCATCAGCGCCCGGTTGTAATACAAGTTGCTGAGCCCCAGCCCACCGTATTCCGGCGCGATTTTCATACCGAAGGCTCCCGCGGCGGCCAGGCCCTTCACCACTTCATCCGGTATCCGCGCGTCGCGCTCGATGAGCGCGCCACTCACCGAGGCCTCGCAGAACTCCCGCAGCCGGGCGCAGAACTCCTCGCCTCGGCTTGTGGAATCCTCACTCGGGCGTGGATGCGGATGGATCAGGTCCAGCCGGAAGTCACCGAGGAAAAGCTGCTTGCCGAAGCTGGGCTGATGCCACCCGGCCTCCCTGGCTCCCTCCGCCACCTGACGTGCTTCGCGCTCGCCGACATGCCGGACACGATCTGCCTGGTGCGCACTCATGGCCATCCTGTTCGTAGGGTGCTCACCACAAACATTGCCCAGTCCTACCCGCCGGTAACACGAAACTTCCAAGCGCTACAGCGAAGTTTGCTGGTGTGGGGGGCCGGTGCAACAAAGGATCATGCCGGTCGGCCTCAGACACCGGGGCTTGAAGACATTGGCCCGGGGAGCGGGCTCCGGGCATACGTGATGGTCAGGCACCGCCAAGCGGTCCCGTCTTGGTCTAGCGGCCCTAGAGTCCTTCAGCCGATCTTGACCCACGTGCACGGGCCACTGACCTCGAAGGCATAGGCGGACGAGACATTGACGGTCTCGGACCCGTCGAAGTTGTTGTTGTCGGCGATATTGCTGGTGTCGGTGCTGTTCAACGTTGCGAAGTAGCAGTCATTAGCACCAGTGTTGCCACTGCCATTGGTGTGGTATACGCCCGCCTTGATGTCCTGGCCAACGACGTACACGCCGTCACCGCTGATCTGGGACGCCTGCAGCTCACCCATCTGAGCCTTGACCGCCTGCTGCTGCCGGGCCAGCGTGGCCTGCTGCTGCTTCAGCGTCGCCGCCTGCTGGCTGACCGCCGCGTTCCGTGCTGCATACGCCGCAGCCGCCTTTGCGTTCGCTGCGGCAGTCGCCGCTGCTACGGCGTTTGTGGCCTTCGCTTGTGCGGCGATCAGCTGGCTTCGCAGGGTACCCGCCTGGCTGTGCAGCGTCCGCGTCTGATCGCGAAGCGACACATTCGCCGCCTTCGCCGATGTCAATGCTCCTCCATGGCTGTTTGCGCTGGCACCGATGCCAACACCCGCCAGAAGGACAACTACCGCGATGATCGCAATACCGGCCCGCTTTGGCCACTGCCGCCGCCAGTATGGCAACTGCGGGAGCGGTGGTTCAGGGCCACCGTGATACACCGGAGGCTGATCTGTTGAAATTGTGTCACTCACTGCGACCCCCAACGCCTTAAGCCAGCGCCGCTCGGGGATCCCAGGAGCGCGCATACCAGCTTTTTGGCGTGCTGGTTACAGTATGCACATATGCCATCGCTCCATGTATATGGGCCGCGTGGCCACACGTTCATGGCTTCAACCTGCGTTGCCTTGATTCCGATTCAGCCGCAGCGGGTAACGCGAAGTACCTCCCAGTCGCGTATCAAGCAGTGCTTCCCCGATCGCCGCATCTGCCCGGGTTCAGCGATCCCGGCCCGCTGTCGATCAGGGCGGGCCGGGCGTCTGCGCGGCGGCTGGCCCGGCGGGACAGAATTCGCTGTGCGCCTCCCGGAGGTCTCTGGCTTCGGGCAGACCGCGCCGGTCGATGATCGAGATGACCTCCTCGGCGCGCCAGTAGTTTGACGGCACCAGGAGCCCGGACGTAACCGCGGTGAGCGTGGTCGCTGCGGCTTCGTCAAGCTGCGCTGCGGTGGTGAGCGCCAAGGCGAGATCCAGGCGCGCTGACGCTGCACGGCGCGGACGCGGCGGCCCATCGTCACCGGATTCGAGCCGGGCGAGTACCTGCCGGGCGTACTTCCCGGCGGCCGGGTCACCGAGCCATGCCAGCGTGGTCGCCGTGTACGCGTCCGACTTGGCCGGGTCGTACTGGTAGTGATGCTCCGGATGATCAGGCGCCGGGAGCGGCGCCACGAGCGCGTCCGTGCGGGCAAGCGCCTCGCGGGACTCCGGGGCCGCGCCGAGCCTGGCCCACGCGCGGCCTTCCTGCGCGGTCGCCTGGATGAACGCGCTGCTGCCCTGCGGAGCAGCACGCTGCGCGGCTTGCGCGAGCGCAGCCGCCCGCCGGTAGTCCCCATCGGTGAGCACCTGCCACGCCGCCGTTTCGAGGCACCACGCGCCGATCTCCGCGTGCCCGGTCTCGCGGGCAAGCTGCGCGGCGGTACGCAGGTGAGCGGACGCCGCAGGGAAGCGCCGCAAGTCGATCAGGCACGTTGCAGCGAGCAGCGATAGCCATCCTCCGGTGACGAGAAGACGCCGGTGCTCGGCAAGGGTCTTACGGCCTTCGAGCAGGCTGGCCATGTAGCCGAGATGCGCCCGGACCCTGCTCAGGAGTTGGCCCGGCGGCCTGCTGGGGTAGGCGACCGCCATTCCGTCCGCGGACTGCTCTAGCTGCCCGACGGTGCTCTCGCCGACGTCGCTCACGGCCGCCCGGCGGGCAAGTTCGATGGCGGCGATCTCCTCCTCAAGGACGACCGGCCTGGCGGGCTCGCCGCGCTCGGCCCTGGCCAGCTTCCCCCCGGCGCTCAGGATGCCATCAAGGAGACGGGCCATCCCGGCGGAAGGCTGCTGCTTGCCGCTGGCGAGCCGGGAGATCATGGCAGGATCACACGGCACCCGGCGGGCCAGTGCCCGCACTCCCAGCCCCCGCTCGTTCATGAGCGCGGCAAGCTGGCTGGCGAAATCCATCGCGTACACCATTCGCGCTGTTGACCGGCGTTGACGTGCGTCCATCAACACCTCCCACGGTAGCCGGTCCAGGGCAGAGGGTGTCGGCATGGTGTACGACAGCGACGCACGCGAAGCAGAAGTCACAGCCCTTGAAAGCCTGGCCGCGGAACTCGCTACGCGCGGCTACGAGGCACACATACAGACCCCGCCCGGCAAGGTGCCCGCCCTGTTAGTGACCAACCCGGCGGCGACCGCGCTGTCCGAGACGGTTATGGCCGGGGCGGAGCACTACTGGTATAGCTGGGCCGAGCAGATAGCACCGCTCACCGATGCCGCCGCCGCGGCCGACCGGATCGCCCGCGTGCTAGCCCCAGCTCCGGGTGACAGCGCATAACAGCCCATCCCGCGGCTGAATTAGTCGCCGGGTGGCTCGTCCAGTGGCGCCCCGACGTGGCCACGGATCTCCTGCACGGCCCAGTTGTTGCCGTCGGGATCGCTGAAGAAGACGAACTTCCCGCCGTCCCTGGGGTCCAGCGTCTGGATCTCCGAGACCTCGATACCCCGCTCGGCCAGCTGGGCGCGGGCCGCTTCGATATCCGCGACGACCAGCTGCAAGCTGGCCCCCGTTGATGCCAGGCCGGCATCCGGGGTCACCAGAACGGGCCCGATGACCACCGAGCACGCCGACCCGGGCGGTGTCATGTGCACCACCCGCAGGGACTCCGTCGGCTGCGTGTCAGCGTCCAGATGAAATCCCAGCTGGCCGACGTAGAAGCTCTTCGCCCGGTCCACGTCGGTGACCGGGACCACCACAACTTCCAGCTTCCAGTCCATGATGCTCATCCTCTCGCTGCCGGACGCCCAGGTGGCGCTCCCAGCAGTAAGACGGAGCTGCGGCACCGGTCTCGACATCCCCCAGGAACTTTATGCCGGTCCCGAAGGCGGGCAGACTGGCGTCATGCCTGCCACCGAGCTGGACGCCCTGGTCGCCCTCATGCCGTTCGCCGCAACGCTCGGCGTGACCTTGGAGGAGGCCAGTCCCGATCGGGTGATCGCGCGGCTGCCGTGGGCGCCGGGCCTGTGCACGGCCGGCGGCATCCTGCACGGCGGGGTCCTGATGTCGCTGGCCGACACCGCGGGCGCGCTAGTCGCGTTCCTGGGCCTGGCTGAGGGGTTGACCACGGCGACCATCACCTCGACCACTCAGATGTTCCGCCCCGTCAGCGGCGGCACCGTGCGGGCCGTGGCGCTGCCCCTGCATCGCGGCCGCACGACAGCCACCGTGCAGATCAGCTTGCACGACTCGGAGCGGCGCCTGGTCACTCAGACGACCCAGATTCAGGCGATCAGGCAGATCAGCGGGTGATGTGGCGGGAAGGGCGGACCCGCCCGGCTGTCATCTCCTATCCGCGATCGGTCTAGATCCGTTTGATTGTCGCGAACCAGGCCGGTGCGCCGTCGTCGTGATATCTCGTCTGAACCCGGTCCGGTTCGATGGCGGCGACATTCCATCCATTGCTGGGGCTGAACGCCGCTCTCAGCTCTTCCTCACTGATGGGGTGCGGGCCAGTACCGGGACCATCGTCACTGAAGCACAACACATACAGCGTTCCATCGCGGCGGGTCACCGACGCTAGACTCGCCACATATCCTGGCCGCTCCCCGTCGTCGAAGGTGTGGAACAGCCCGCAGTCCAGCACCGTCTCAAACCTGCGCCCCAAACGCGCCAGCTGGAACGCGTCAGCCGCAGCGAACTCAACCTCGATTACACGGCCGCCGGCCTTCGCCCGGGCGATCGCCAGTGCCGTCTCAGCCACGTCAACGCCCAGAACCGACAATCCCAGCGAGGCGATGTGAAGAGCGTTCTCGCCAGTCCCGCAGCCCGCATCGAGCACCGCTCCGGCGAATCCGCCTGCGGATGCCAAACGCACTATTGCCGGCTGCGGCTGGCCACTATCCCAAGGCGCAGGGCCGTCGTGGTACGACGCATCCCAGGGCAGTCCCGTCAGCCGTTCGTGACTGGTTGGCGGCCGGCCACTGAACGGATCGTCAGCGAGGTTTCCTGATCGCTCCGGCAACTTCGCCCCCTTCCGGCAACCGATCCTGCCACTCATCGTGACACGCCAATCCACAGGTCTTGACTATTCCTCTTATCGAAGGGCGCCGGATGACTACGAGCGACAACCTGGTGACCGGCGGACTGCGCATCGGCGATCACGAGCGCAGCTTCACGCTGCGTAAGCCGCGACGCACCGGGGCCGGCGGGCTTCCGTTGGTGATCGTCCTGCACGGCCACGGTCCCGACGCGTCCGGAGCGATGATGCGGGCCTGGACCAGCTTCGATGAGCATGCGGACGAGTGGGGTATCGCGGTCGCCTACCCAGACGGCTACCGCGGTGGCTGGGCCGACGGCCGCGGCGTCACCGCAGCCGATGCCGATGGCGTCAACGACGTCGCCTTCCTGTGCGCACTGATCGACTGGTCGGCCGAGCGCCACGGCACCCGGGCCGATCACACGATTGCCGCCGGAATCTCGAACGGCGCGATCATGGCACACCGGCTGGCGCTGCAGGCGAGCGAGCGGGTTGCGGCATTCGGCGCGGTGGCAGGCGCGTTGCCCGATGCGCTGCGCGGGGTGCAGCCCACTCATGCCGTCTCCGCGCTGCTGATCAACGGCACCGCCGACCAGCTGGTGCCGCTCGGCGGCGGCTACTCGCGGCACCGCGGGCCCAATGGCGAGCTCCGCGGGCGGATCCTCTCACAGCAGGACACGACTGAGCATTGGCGCGCCGTGAACCGCTGCGGAAGCGGGCCGGATTTCGAGACGGTCGAGGAGACCCGGCCGTCGCTTGATCAACCCGCCTGGCTTGGCCTGACCCGCCACACCATCACCGGCGGCATCGGCGGTACCAAGGTGGCCACCCTGACCGTGCACGGTGGCGGCCATGCCTGGCCCGGATCCGCGCCCGTCTCCGACCCCCAGGTCGCCGCCGCGATCGGCCCCACAGCCCAGAACCTCGATGCCGCGGCGGAAATCGTCCGCTTCGCCCGGCCCCTAGCCGACGCGCCGACCCGGTGCCGCTAGGAGCTCGTTGAGCTCCGTAAGCCAGCGGGTCTGGCCATTGCGCAACCGGATGCCCAGAACCCGTCGCCGCACATGGACGGGAAACACCACCCATCGTGTCAGCCGCGTGGCCGCTGAGCAGGTGTCGTCACGCCTGCCGAGTTGAACTGGTCCGTGGACGTCAGCGCCAGAATTCGGTGAGCTGCTCGGCAAGGGCTCTGCCTTGGTTGTAACCAGCTCGAGCAGCGGCCGGACGCAGCGACAGATCCATCGCATTGGCGCCGAACATGTGCTCGGAGTTGCTGTCCGGGAAGATCGTTTCGACTCTGCTGCCGCGTGCGCGTAGTTCGTCGACCTGTGTTGTGAGATGCATGCCCCAGTCCAGCGGATGCCGCGATCTGCCGCCGAATGGTGACAGCACCAGCACCCGTGCGTATCCGGCGGCCAGCACCGATGACTGCGCTTGTTCTCTCCATATGATCCGACGCCGGCCCAATCGGAGCACGTCCACGGTCGGATCCGACCGGACCAGTCGGTGGCTGGGGCGCAGCGGCAAGGATGTCGGCCAGCAGTGCGGTCGGTTGGATCCCGCTGGTTATCTGGGCCGCGGCGGTCGAGCCGGCCGACGTCCCGATGGTCAGGTCGGCCTCGGTCACATCCAACCCGGCCTCAAATAGGCCGGCGATGACGCCGATCTCCCACGCGTTGCCTACCGATCCGGCACCGCCGAGGACCAACGCTCGCTCACCCGCGGCGCGCCCCCGTTTTGTGGCGTCTACCTGCGGCTGATCCCGGTCGGACCTCGGCCGGCCGGAGGCCGTCATCGAGGTGAAGTGCGGAGTCGAAGAAGGTGTTGTGTTCAAGGGAGTCGCCTTTCGCGAATTGCGTGTCGGGCGCTCCCGGTGGCGACTACCTCAGTCGCGCGATCCTGGATTGCAGGGGAGCACCCACTGCGGATACTGCGTTCATGGGTCTCACCTCCTGCCGATGGATACGACCGGGGACACGATAGCACGCCGGCGAATAGCCGGGCCGTGGCCCCGTCCACCTGCGCGCAGGCAACGCCACCCCGAATTCCCCGTTGTCTTGCCCATCTAGCAATCCCGCAGTAGATCGTGATCTGGGCCAGCTTGGCCGGAGGCTGGCCGGCCGGTTATTCGCCGTCTGTGCCGTCGCCGCAGGCGTCGAGCCAGAGGTCGCCGGGCAGCGCCTGCTATTTTCCGGGTGCCCGGCCCGGCTACTCGGGATCGGGCCGAAGCTCATAGTGCATCGTCTGGTAGCGCATGAGGCGGTGGGCCAAGGGGACGAGTATCGCCTGCAACAGGCGATGGCGTCGAGCCAGCGCCTGAGCGGCGACGCGGGCCTGCTCGTCCCCCAGCAGTATCGCGCGGGCATGAATGAGCGGACCCGTGCGCTGGCCACGCAGGGTCGAGGCCGCGACTTCGACGTAGGGGTTGTTACGCAGGCGCTTAGTCTTCCATGCCTTGTCGTACGAGCGGAAGAAGGCCCGGTCGCCCTCGAAGGCGATGCTCACCGGCGTCTCGACCGGCGTCCCATCACGTTTGTACGTAGTCAGGAGAATTGTCTTGGCGTCCCTGACCGCCTTGAGGTCGCTGCTCACCGCGTCTCCTTCGTTGTGCCGCCCTTCCCTCTGAGACGAGATGGCTTCCCCCGCTGTGACAGCCGAAGCCTGGCCTAAGCCCGGGCGGCGGCGAGTTCGGCGAGTTGCCGCACCGACTGGCGGATGATGTCGCGCTGGGTATCGAGGCGGTGGGCCTCGCGGTCGGGGATCTCGACGTGCACGGAGATCTCGGTGCCCCGGCCGGACGGCCGGAGCCGCCAGTCAAAACAGAGATCGGAGACCAGGCATGAAATCTTCACGGCGCCGTTCTCCTGGCTGGTCTCCAGGGCTTGCGGCATCGGGAAGTCGGGATATCCCTCTGGGTACATGGTGTAGTCGCCGACGTCGCTGTCTGTCTCCACTGACCCGGTGCCCGCCCACCACAGCGGGAACTGAGCCGGGTCATAGAGCAGTTTCCATACCTCTTCCGGGGGCGCCGCGGCGACCGCGGACTGGTCGAAGGTCGGCATCAGTTACTCCTGGCTTCTCGTGTCGCGGAGCGCGGATAGCTCGGCGCTGACGTTGGCGAGTTCTCGCGCGGGCTCCACGAGCGAGCTTACGGGCGGCCGGCCGAGGTCGATGAGCGTGGCCACGTAGCCGGCGCCGGTCTGAGCGCTGTCCAGCGTCCCGGCGATCCGCTGCCATCCGGCCACCGACTCCGTCAGCCGCCTCTCGGCCAGGCGCGGCATCCCCGCGTGAGGACGCGATGAGGGCCTGGACCCGGCTCATCTGCGGGACCAGGGCCGCGGGGAAGTCGCTCGGGGTCACTGGCTCCAGTGTGACCTTTCTCAGCTCCGCCTCCGCCTGGTCCGCCTGGCCGGAGAGGGCGAGGGCTTCCGCCCGCCGCAGGCGGGTCGCGGCTCTGCTCACCGGCGCATGAAGATCCAGGGCGCGGGCGAGCGACGCGGCCGCGGCAGCAGGATCCGCGGCGGCCAGGGCGAGCAGCCCGCGTTCCTGGGCGACCAGACCTTCCAGCTCGGGCAGCCCGGCCCGGTCGGCTAAACCCGGCCGCCGCGTCGCACGCCTGGCGTGCCTCCGGCAGCCGGACCAGCCTGCGCAAGATGGCCGACCGCGCCGTCTGCGCGTAGACGCCAAGACGTAGCAGCCCGTTCGGCACGACCAGAGGCAGGCACCGGTCGGCGAAGTCCAGCGCCCGGCCGAACTCACCGGCGCACGCCGCCGCGCTCGCCGCGTTGCTGAGGCAGCTGTAGGACATGTCGGGGCGCCCGGCGCGGCCCGCGGCGGCGCTCGCCGCGATCAGCGGGCCGAAGCTGTCGGTGAACCGGCCCGCCCTGATCAGCGCGTGCCCGCGCGCTACCCCGATGTCGTGCGTCAGCAGGTCGCCCGGCCGGTCTCCACCGAGGATCCGGTCGGCCTCGGCGAGCAGCTCATCGACCTCAGCCGGATCGCCGGCGACCGCCTCAGCCCAGGCCATGCCAGCCAGGGCCTCGGCCCGCGCGGGGAGGTCGGACGCAGGATCCCGATCCAGCACATCCAGTGCATTCTGATAGGAACGGCGTGACTCGCGGGGGTGGCAGATACCGCCGCGCAGCCACCGGCCGCGCCTGAGCCACGCGCTGATCAGGGCGCCGGAGTCCTGCGGCGCCATCTGCTCGAGCGCCCGGCCGAAAGCCCGGTCGGAGGACTCGAGGCAGGCCGCGGAACGCCTCGACCTCGGCCAGCTCGACCAGCAGCTCGGGGTCATCGTGGCTCGATCGCGCGCGGCCTCGGTCAGGAAGCTGGCCGCCTCGGTCATCGCGGCGACGGCGCGGGCGTCTTGCGCGGCCAGGACCAGGTGGCTGACGGCCTGCTCGTCCTGGCCGGCCAGCCTGAGGTGCCGGGCGATCTCGGCGGCGCGCGGACCGCGGCGGGAGCCGCGTGCGTGCTGCGCACGGGAATCTGGCGGCTGGCCTCGCTTGCGCAGCAGCTGGGCGAGCTCGCCGTGCAGGCGTGTCCTGATCGGGTCGGGGATCTCCTGGTAAACCGCGTCGCGCAGCAGGGCGTGCCGGAACCCGATCCGGCCGCCGCCGGCTCTCAGCAGGCCTGACCCGAGGGCCTCGGCGGCCGCGCGGGCGGGCTGCGGCAGCGGCAGCGCCGCGACCTCGCGGCGGTCCAGGTCGCGGCCGGCGGCGGCCGAGGAACTCCACGAACACCCGGGCCTGGCCCGACAGGCGGCTGGTCGCCAGCCGGACCGCGCCGCTGAGGCCAGCGGTGAGGTCCGCGCCCTCCCGGCGCGGCCGACGCGGGCGGTCTCGACGGCGAGCAGCGGGCTGCCCGGCGGCCAGCGTGCACGATCTGCTCGACGGTGGTGGCAGGCAGGTCGGCTGTGGCCTTGATGACCGCCCGGATGGCGTCGTCGGCGAGCGGCCGCACGCTGACCTCGGCGACGAGCGCGCCGCGGGAGCGCAAGCTGCCGAGCACGGCGTCGAGATCCTGGCGCGCTGGCAGCCTGCGGCGGGTGAGGATGAGCAGCACCGGCAGCCGGCTGAGCCGCCGGCCGGCGTAGGCGATGAGCTCCAGGCTGGCCGGGTCGGCCAGATGCAGGTCCTCGAAGGCCAGCAGCACGGGAGCCTGGCGGGACACCCAGGCCAGGAACTGCACGACGGCCTCGCAGAGCTGGACCCGCTCCAGCTGAGGATCGGGCTCGTCGCGTCGGCGGACCGGTGCCGGCTTTTCCGTGAGCCAGCGCCGGGACGATCCGGGCCAGGTCGGCGGCCCAGGCCAGTCCCGCGGACGGGTGCCGGTCATGCTCACGAGGTCGCTGAGCGCGTCGGTCCAGAGGGCGAACGGCGCCGCCCGGCCGGGCCCGGCGGCCGTGGCCCTGGCGATCACGGTGGCGTCCGGAGTGGTCCGTCGCGCGCGATGGCCTGCAGTTCCTCCACGAGCCGGGTCTTGCCGATGCCGCCCTCGCCTTCGAGCAGCACGGCTCCGCCGGAGCCACTCCGCGCGGCCTGCCAGGCCCGGATCAGCCCGGCGAAGTCCGGATCCCGGCCGATGAGCCCGGCGGCTGGCTCGGCCGCGCGCTCGAGCCGCGGCTGAACCGCGATGAACGTTCCGGCCGACGTCACCCGGCCGGCCGGGCGGGCGGCGAAGCTGGCCGACCAGCGCCGCCGTCTGCGCGGACACCCCGATGCCCAGTTCGCTGGCGAGCCGCTGCCCGCAGCTGGCCGAACGCTTCCAGCGCGGCCGCCGCATCGCCCGGCCTGACGAGGGCGCTGGATCAGGTCAGCCCCGGCCGACTCGTCCAGCGGGCAGAGCGCCGCCCGGCGCCGGGCCCAGCCGGCGGCGGCCGCCGGGTCGCCCGCCGCCGGGCCTGTCCATGGGTCGCCGGCAGCGCCGCGGCGACATCGCGGTCGAGGTCCTCGCGAGCCGCGATGACCCAGTCGTCGTCGAGCTCCTGCAGCAGGTCCCCACGGCACAGGCCGAGCGCGGCGGCGGGCTGACCCTGCGCGATGAGCCGGCGGACCTCCCGCACGTCCACCGCAGAGACCGTCGCCGGCCAGCGTGACGGTGTCGCGGTCGGTGGCCAGGTAAGCAGCCGAAGTCCGGGCCGAGCGCGGAGCGAAGGGCCCAGATCGCGCTGCGCAGGCTGGCCCGCGCGCTGGCGTCGAGCACATCGGGCCAGAACTGCCCGGCCAGCCGGGAACGGGGATGGCGGCCGGGGTGGACCGCGAGCCAGCCCAGGAGCGCCCTGACCCGTCGGCTGGCCGGCAGCTCTGCCTTCGTCCCGGCCAGCCGGACCTCCAGCTCGCCGATCACCCGGATCTCAAGCATGGCTGCCGTCATTGTAGTGGGGAATGCCCTGGTCGCGGCGCTTCCCGAGCCGCCGAATGTGCTCCGGCCTGGGCTTTGACGGTCCGTTGACGGTGGCCGGGAATCGTCGTGGCCGGAGTTAGAAGCCCACACCGATCAGGGAGGCACCAGATGAGCACCAGCCAGATCACCAGAACCAGCCAGTCCTTCGACGCCGAGGCGCTGCGCCGCGGCATCGAGGAGCGTGACACCGCGACGCTGCTCGGCCTGTACGCCGAGGACGCCGAGCTGCACGTTGTGGACCGAAACGACCAGCCCAGCCACCCGAAGGTCATCCGCGGCCGCGCGGCGATCGGCGAGTACTTCGCCGACGTGTGCGGCCGGGACATGACGCACACGATCGAGCGGCTCGTCGTCAGCGACGAGCAACGCGGCCTTCGTCCAGGCCTGCCGTTACCCGAGCGGCACCCGGGTGCTGTGCATAGCCGTGCTCGACCTGAAGGACGGCCTGATCACCCGCCAGTCCGGCGTGCAGGCCTGGGACGAGTAACGGTTTCCGCGGCCAGCACCACCAACCCGACACCGAGAAGCCCCGACATCGAGAAGCTAAGGAGAAGGATCATGGCACCCGCAGAGCACAAGGACTTCGCGAAGGCCGACGAGGTCCGCACGTTCACCTACGGCCAGGTGGAACTGCTGCACATCGGCGGCAGCGACATCGGACGGCTGGTCCTGCAGCCCGGCTGGCGGTGGTCCGAGCACGTCAAGCCGATCGCGGGCACCGACCTGTGCGAGGCACCGCACTTCCAGTACCACGTCGCCGGGACGCTGCGGATCGAGATGGCCGACGGCACCCAGTTCGACGCCGCTCCCGGCCAGGTGACGGCGCTGCCGTCGGGCCACGACGCCTGGGTGGTCGGCGACGAGCCGGTCGTCAGTCGTGGACTGGTGGGGAGCCAGCAACTACGCCAAAGGCTGACACACACCGCGGGGACGGGCTCACCAGCGCCAGAGGTCGCTTGGTGAGCCCGGGTCCTGTGGTTTAAGCCGTTCCTGGGTGGTTAGGGTCGCCTGCGGAGCAGTGTCCTGGAGCAGTGTGTCCCTGGGAGAGTCTGCCCGTCCGGAGGAAATGCGCATGCTGATACGTGCGAGGGTGCAGGCCGCGGCACCGGCGGCCGTGGCCCTTTTCGTTGCTGCGGTTGCTTTAGGTTTTCCGGGGCCGGCCGGAGCGGCCGCCCGACCCGTCGGCTACCCGCCCAAGCAGGCGATCGCGGTCGGGACGGGAGGCGCGGTGGCGTCCGACGATGTTGAGGCCACGTCGGCCGGGCTGGAGGTGCTGCGGAGCGGCGGCAACGCGATCGACGCCGCGGTGGCGGTGGCCGCGACGCTCGGCGTGGCCGACCCGTTCGTCGCGGGGATCGGTGGTGGCGGCTATCTGGTCTACTACGACGCGCGCACCCATCGCGTCTCGACCATCGACGGCCGGGAGACGGCGCCGCGGCTGGCCACCTCTGACCTGTTCATCGACCCGGCGACGGGCAAGCCGCTCGCCTTCCCCGTCGCGGTCACCAGCGGCCTGTCCGTTGGGGTGCCAGGAACGCTGATGACCTGGCAGAAGGCGCTGGACGAGTGGGGCACGGAGAGCCTGGCCCAGGTCCTGCGCCCAGCGGAAAACGTCGCGCGCCAAGGATTCGGTGTCAACGCGACCTTCCGCGAGCAGGTCAGGGAGAACGCCGCGAGGTTCGCCCAGTTCTCCCCGACCAGCCAGTTGTTCCTGCCCGGCGGCCAGCTTCCCGCGGTCGGATCCATCTTCCGCAACCCGCAACTCGCGAGGACCTACGCCGAGATCGGGCAGCGGGGTGTCGCCGACTTCTACGGCGGCCCGCTCGGTGGTGACATCGTGAACACCGTCGAGAACCTGCCGCTGGCCCCAGGCGCCACGCTCACCCCGCGCGCGGGCCTGATGCGGATCGGCGACCTGCGCGGCTACGCGGCGCTGGAGCAGGCCCCGACGCACGTGAACTACCGCGGCTATGACGTCTACGGGATGGCGCCCTCCTCCAGCGGCGGGACCACCACGGGCGAGGCGCTCAACATCCTGTCCAACTTCGACCTGGCCTCGATGACCCGGGTGCAGGCGCTGCACCACTATCTGGAGGCGAGCAGGCTCGCCTTCGCCGACCGCAACCGCTATATCGGCGACCGCGCCTACGTGAACGTGCCGCTGGAGCAGTTGCTGTCGGTGGGCTTCGGCCGCCAGCGCGCCTGCCTGATCAACCCCGGCCACGCGCTGACGAGCCCCGTCGCCCCAGGAGATCCGTTCGCGGGCTCAGGCGGATGCACCCCGGCGGCGCCGACGACCGCCCGCCAGCCCGATGAGGGCACGAACACCAACCATTTCGTGGTGGCCGACCGGTTCGGCGACGTCGTGTCCTACACCAACACGATTGAGGAACTCGGCGGCAGCGGCATCGTGGTCCCGGGCCGCGGCTTCCTGCTGAACAACGAACTGACCGACTTCGACTTCGCGCCGCTGCAGCCGGGGGTGCCGGACCCGAACCTGCCCGCCCCGGGCAAGCGGCCCAGGTCGAGCATGTCGCCGACGATCGTGCTCAAGTCGGGCAGGCCGTGGCTGGCCGTCGGCTCGCCGGGCGGCGCCTCGATCATCACGACCGTGCTGCAGATCCTGCTGAACCGCATCGACTTCGGCATGACGCTGCCGCAGGCGATCGCGGCACCGCGGGCGTCCCAGCGCAATAGCGCGGTAACGCAGGCCGAACCGGCGTTCATCGCCGCACCGACCACGCCCGGCCTGGAAAAGCTCGGGCAGTCGTTCGCGATCACCGATACCTCGCCGCTCGACCCCGCCATCACGATCAGTCCTGACATCGGGGCCGCCAGTGGTCTTGAATTCCTAGGCAACGGAAAGGTCCTGGCGGCTGCCGAACCAGTGCGCAGAGGCGGCGGCTCCGCGGCCGTGATCCACCCCGCCGGGTGACGCCGCCGTTGGCGTCCTAGGGCGCGGTCAGGGCGACCGCGGCGTTGAGAGCGTCGAGGGCCGAGCTTTGCCGACTGGCATCGGCCCGGTCGAAGGGCCCGGCCCAGTGCAGGCCGAATTCGTTGTTAACGTTCCTGTTGCTGTCCCAGATGGAGCGGGCGTTTCTGAGGATGAACGCGCGGTAAGCCGGGCGGGGGCTGTGCAAGCAGAAGTCGTAAAGGTTACGCACGAAGATCCCTTTGAACTGCGGCCGGTCCCCGTCACGGCGTGCGGTGGCCTCTTCGCGCGGCTCGGTGAGGATGCCCGGCGGGCTCGCCGACGGCGGGCTGGTCAGCGTGGTCAGCGCGGCGTCGGCGATGGACTCCCCCGGCGCCAGGTAGGCGGCATCACCGGTGATCTCATACAGGGCGGCCAGGCCGCCGAGGATCACGCCCTGGTTGTAGGTCCATGTGGTGCCGCCGTTGTTCTCGCAGGCCGACGTCAGCCCATCGTTGACCAGGCCGCGGGCACCGATGAGGCCACTGGAGCGCAGCCACTCCCACTCCCGCAGCGCCCACGCCAGGTAGCTCCCGTCGCCGCCCGGCGTGCGCTGATGCAGGCGGGCCGCAAGCGTGAGGAACAGCTCGTTGGTGATCGCGTTCTTGTAGTCCCTGGCCTGGCTCCACCACAGGCCGCCGCGGCACGTATCGTCCCAGCCCGCCTCGTTGTGGGCAAAGATGATCCGGGCCGCGTCGAGGTAACGGCGGTCGCCGGTCAGGTCATAAGCCGCCACCCAGGCCAGGGCCCACCACCCATTGTCGTCGTAGTAGTCGTTGATGAAATCGCCGTGCCGCCGCCGGGCCGCTCTGAATGTCGTCTCGATGACCCTCGCGTGGGAACGGTCACCGGTCCGCCGCGTGTACCCGATCACCGCCGTCAGGGCGTTCGCCGCATTCCACCAGCCAGCCGTCCTCCACCGGCCGGTCCGCGGGACATACCAGCGTTGCAGCGCGCTGATCCCGGCGGCCGCGCAGGCCCGGTAGTCGGGCTCCCCCATGCGATTGCTCCCCCCGGCGATGCCCTGCCCCGGCGATGCCTGCATTGGGTGCCCCGCGGCCGGTTCAGGTTATCCGGCCGCTGGGGTGCGGATTGTAAGGTCGTAAGGGGGTCCATGGTCTCTCCATCCCGTTGAGCGGAGGCCTTATGGGTCGTGACATTCAGGCGATCAAGGTCAGCGGCGAGGACCGGCTCAAGTACCGGGACAAGGTGCGGCGCTCACTGGACGTGTTCGCCCGGATGCTGCGCGAGGGCCTGTTCGAGGCCAATCCATCGCAGGTGGGCGTGGAGATCGAGCTGAACCTGGTCGACGGGCGCGGGGCGCCGTCCATGCACAACGCCGACGTGCTCGACGCGATCGCCGACCCGGCCTGGGCGACCGAGCTTGGGCAGTTCAATCTCGAGATCAACGTGCCGCCCCGGCGGCTGGCCGGTAACGCGCTGGCGGACCTGGAGCAGGAGATCCGCGCCAGCCTCAACGCCGCGGACACCAAGGCCCGCGCCACCGGCAGCCGCCTGGTCATGGTCGGCATCCTGCCGACGCTCCAAGAGGACGAAATGCACGAGGGGACCTTGTCGGCCAACGCGCGCTACCGGGTGCTCAACGAGCAAATCTTCGCGGCGCGGGGGGAAAATATGCGCATCGCGATCGACGGCGCCGAGCAGATCCTCACCTATGCGGACAGCATCACTCCCGAAGCCGCCTGCACGAGCGTGCAGCTTCACGTCCAGGTCGGCCCGGATGCCTTCGCGAATTACTGGAACGCGGCCCAGGCGATCGCGGGCGTTCAGGTCGCGCTGGCCGCCAACTCCCCGTTTCTGTTCGGCCGGGAGCTGTGGCACGAGACCCGGATCACCCTGTTCGAGCAGGCCACGGACACCGGCCAGACGAGCTGAAGCAGCAGGGCGTGCGGCCCCGGGTGTGGTTCGGCGAGCGCTGGATCACGTCGGTGTTCTCGACGG